>CAYOJJ010000014.1:0-103986 GCA_964404255.1 uncultured Alphaproteobacteria bacterium
AACCGCTAGTCGAAGGGGCCAGACGGTTATTTTATAACGCGCGGCAATAGAACAGTTTCTATACTGTTACGTTCCAATGTTGCGTTCTTTACACCATTTTGCAAAGGCGGTAATTGCCTTTCCTCTATGGCTTAAGCTATTCTTTTCTTCAGCAGTAAGTTCGGCGAAGGTCTTTTGAGGAGTCTCCTTTGGAATAAATACCGGATCGTAGCCGAAGCCGGCACTTCCTCGTTCTTCGGTGGATATTTCTCCTTCGACTTTCCCTTCGAAAAGCATCTGCTTTCCGGAATCATCGATAAAGCATATAATCGTCCTGAAAACAGCCTTCCGGTTATCTTCTGCTTCAAGTGCACTGAGTAACTTCCTACAGTTATCGGCATACGTTGCCATAGGCCCGGCATAGCGCGCCGTATAGACACCCGGAGCGCCGCCAAGCGCTTCCACTTCCAGGCCGGTATCATCGGCAACGACAGGGATACGCAATACCTCATGTACTGCCCGCGCTTTTATGAGCGCATTTTCTTCAAGCGTCGTACCCGTTTCCTCTATTTCCGGAAAATCATCGGGCAGCATTTTTACTATGAACAGGCCGGAAAGCATGGTAGCCAGTTCATCCCGCTTATGAATGTTATGCGTTGCTAATACCAGCTCCATCATAATATCTTTTCTATCATTTGTCCAATCTTCTCTATGCCGACAACATTAGAAATACCGAGCAGCGACTTCACATTCGCTTTTGGAACGATGATCGTCTCGAATCCCAGTCGAATAGCTTCCTGCACCCGTTGCAGCGGCTGCGGCACAGCACGTACTTCCCCGCCTAATCCTATTTCTCCTATCAGGCAAGCCTTCGAATCTACCGGAATATCTTTCATGCTTGAAATAATGGAAGCGGCAATGGCAAGATCGACAGCCGGTTCTTCGACAGTTATTCCACCTGCGATATTGATAAACGTATCCTGATCACGAAGCCGGAACCCCAACCGCCGCTCGATAACCGCAAGAAGCATCGCTACCCTGCGGTAATCATAACCAGTAACGGTTCGCTGTGGAGTATTATAATGTGTGGGTGATACCAAAGCCTGAATTTCTAATAATACCGGCCGAGAGCCTTCTAAAACCGAACACACACTCGATCCGCTTGTGCCGAACTGACGCTCGGAAAGAAATACTTCAGAGGGATTCGGTACTTCGATGAGTCCTTCTGAGGCCATGGAAAATACACCGATCTCATTGGTCGAGCCGTATCTGTTTTTAACGGCGCGTAAAATTCTATAGGCATGAGTACGTTCGCCTTCGAATTGTAACACGGTATCGACAATATGTTCCAATACTTTCGGGCCAGCCAGAGAACCTTCCTTAGTTACATGGCCGACAATAAAAACCGGGGTATTAGAAGATTTGGCATATTGCAGCAAGAGCGCAGCACTCTCGCGGATCTGAGCCACACTACCAGGTGCAGAATCGAGAATAGGGCGATAGGTAGTCTGAATGGAATCGATGATAAGGACATCGGGGTCGAGCTGCTCTGCCTGTTCGATGATCTGTTCGATATTCGTTTCGGCATAAACATATAGGTCTTCGTTCTTCATCGAAAGTCGTTCGGCACGCGAACGAAGCTGGCGGGCGCTCTCCTCTCCGGAAACGTATAATGTTTTTAGCGTGAGAAGAGCCCGGGCAACCTGAAGTAATAATGTAGATTTCCCGATACCCGGGTCACCGCCTATTAATACCACCGAACCCCGCATGATACCACCGCCGAGAACGCGGTCGAGTTCGGCAATGCCGGTTAGAATCCGGTCCTCGTCCTGACTATTTATATCTTTCAAGACAACCGGTTTAGTAGTTGCTGCGCTTTTCGAGCGGGCGCCCTTTGCTTTGGCCGAATCGGTTGAAGTGACACTCGTTACTTCTTCGATGAATGTATTCCACGAAGAGCACTCCGGACATTTACCAATCCATCGGGGTGAAACATACCCGCAATTCGAGCAGACAAAATGAGATCGCGCTTTAGCCATACCTAAAGATAAAACACAAACTTACGTCTATCTTAGTACCTACCGGACGATCTTTAACGGAAGCGACTGCACGGAAGAACTGCCTGCAGCGCTTAATGAGAGAATATAATTTCCGGTTGAAATTCCTTCTATAGAAAGCATTTGCTGTGAAGTACCGGCCTTTAAGACGATCGGTTTTCTGATGATGACATTTCCAAGCTGATCGATAAGCACAAGTGTCGCCGGTTGTTCTTGTGAATAGGAAGAAGTAATGGTTACTGCAACAGAAGAAGAAGCAGGATTTGGGACGATCGATTGCAGGTGTGCAGCCAGAGCATGATTTAATGTCGCGCGGATATCCGGATCGCCGCATCGATCGCCAACGCTGATAACTCCCGTATCTACTTCATCCAGCACAGTAAAGGCTCCGGCAAAGGGCTGCGCAATACTTATCGGAGCAAAAGCAACCTTTGTAACGAATGTTACAAACGGCATTCTGATCGTTGCCACTGTATCGCTAAAAGCAGAAAGTATCGTTCTATCGTTTCTCGTCAGTGCAAAATGCATTACACCATTCGATACCGCGGCAGCCTGCATATTGTAATTACACAATGGATTTTGAGTGCCACAATCGATGATAGGATAAGAGAATTCTGCAAGATCGCCGTTGTACTGAAGATCGAATGCGATCGTATCGATATTGATGAGCGAGGGTTGTGCGGTAAATACAAGCGAGATAGAAGAAGGATTCGGCGCATAAGCGACGTTCGCAGAGCTAATCGATATCGAAACATGCCCCGTCGTTATTCCTTTTGCCTGGATAGTTGCCAACAGCATCGTATCGTTTGATACAGTAAGCTGTCCATTCCAACTTCCTAAGAGAGCGGTATTGAATCTGATCGAGATACTCTTTTGTTCGGAGGGTTGAAATACCAACGGTGTTACCAGCCCGGCAGTAAAGACGCTATCGCCGGTCAAAGACATTTTTGTTATGACCACGGGTTCTGCATTCGGGTTGGTAATAATAACCGTCGCCGTTGAATCAAAGGGTGCCTGATGGCTCAGGAAATCGACAGTAGGTACGACTTGCAATGGCGCCAGGGGCGTGGCGCCCGGCGAAATACTAATAGTACTGACACATTCCTGACCAAGACTATCGGCACCGCGCACTACTGCCGAAGCAGGCAGCGTCGGATCGATCACAGAAAATGTTTGCGTTGCCTGCCAGCGATCGATAAAGATAACCGGACCCGGTGTAAGATTTTGAACCGCGCCCAATGTCGTAATCGAAGCAACTCCCCTGTCCCAGGGTGAGGCCTCGGTTACGCGGATAAGACGCGATGAAGACGAAGGAGTTTCTATCGTACAAACCGGAGCATTATCGTCAGGTTTGGGGTCGTAGCGTAGCGTATCGATAGCGGCATTACCAACGCTATCGGCGGCTGAAATCCATGCACGAACCGGCTGCAGAGAATCCAGAATAGGCACCGTCACAGTAGCGGAAGATCGCGAAATAAATTGAATACCCGGTGTACCGATATTTGCGGCAGGTTCAATAGTAATAGCTTTAATACCAACATCGAGCGGCCGCTGTTCTGCTATAGTAGCGGTAATAGTTTTTATCGGCTCACTGATGGGCAGTTGAGCGATCTCAGGGGGAAGCACATCGGAAACCGGTTTATCTCGATCGATACAATAGCTTCCGATATTTCCGACCGAGTCTTCTGCTTCGATGCACCCGTGTACCGGAATAGATACATCAGGAATATGCAGCCAGGCATTGCCGGTCCTCTTACTATAAATATGGATGCTATCTAAGACGATATTAGTTGCCCCAGCCGCCAATCGAATATCTTTTAATCCCCTGTCCCAGGCCTGTACTTCACTTGCAGCGATGGTAACGTTCTTCGAGGTCGATTGAGCCAGACTAAGTACGGGTGCTTTGATATCCGGCGCTGGCTGGTATATCACTTCCTGGACTGTTTTATTATTAGCAGAATCGAGCGCAATATAAATGGTACGGGCACGCTGCATCGAATCGAGCACTACCAGACTATCTTCAAGCTGGAAATAAGAACTATCTTTATAGACTCCATTTATCTTAGGAAAGAAATGGGTAAAGAACTGGCGACGAGAGCGAAGAATAAAATTTTCCCGAACCGAGTCGTACGCATAATACAATCCCCGGCTGCAAGGAAAATTATCGCTTACATCCACCAATCGAGAAATAAAGGAAGGGCTCGATTCCGTGATGACCGGCCCCGTCTTATCGAAGATATTGCGACCGAATGTATAACTTTGCAGCGAAAGGCGGGATAATGACTTATAGTTGAGCGTCATGTTAATATCATGAGACGCGAACCACGGGCAGGAATTCGGCGAGACGTATCGAATAACACAATGCTCACTGCTGATGAGTTCTGCCAACTGTCCCATTACCGGTTCGAAATTACCCGAATCGCTTGCCTGGTAATACGCACCGCCGGTCTGATGGGTCAGTTTCACATTCAACGGAGAATTATCGCTCCCTACCTCCATCGTATAAAAGGTAATGTGATATAGCTGCATGAGGCTATCGTACTTATCGATATCGATCACATTATCATCGGTGACGAGAATAATAACTCGGTTTTCGAACGGCTGGTACTGCAGCAATTGTATCGCGGAATCGATAGCATGATCGACATACGTAGGCCCGAAATATGGTTCGCCTTTCAAGATATTCGTGAACTCTGCCGAATCGGCAGGATTACTAACCGAATAAAAGCCGCCCGGTCTTCCCGCTCCCGGGAAAACTCCCTGCACAATATCGGTAAATGGAACCAAGGCATATCGCGAGGTGGGACGAAGCTTTACAAAGCAGCTTCCGAAACAACGGAAAAATGACTCGGCAATATCGAAGAGATCGCCGGCACTACTGCGCATCGAAGTACTGACATCAACACAAAAAACTATTGCGGCTTCCTGAGAATCATCACACCCTTCGAGTTGAATGGGCACGGTGGTATTATCTTCTTTTACAACAATATCCGTTGGCTGAATGGCAGGCTGCGGCAGTGAGCCATTGTAAGAAGCCGTCATCTTTAATTTTATTACCGGAAAGCTATCGACGTTAGGATAAGAGGTAATAAAATTTAAACTTTGAGAATAGCCGGCATTCGCTACTGTAAATAATAGCAATAGAAAGGAGAATCGTCCGAGTATATTAGATTTCACTAAGTGAAAACGAAGATCAAATTTAGAGAAGATACGATAGCCTTAAAATATAACAGAAATGAGAAAAGTGAGTTTCAACAAATAACTGGTTTCAGGGCGGTCCCCCGGCAAAGGAAGAACCCACCCGAATACTATTGAAAACTAAGGTTCAGCTCAATAATTTCTGCATCGTTTCCTATTTTTGTCGGAGGTCCCCAGGTGCCAACACCGCTCGAAACATAATAATGGGTTTTTCCTTTGAGCAGGTATCCCCAGTCGATCTCATATATCTTTTTAGTAATATAACTTAGCGGCCAAAGCTGCCCGCGGTGAGTATGGCCGGAAAGTTGAAGATCGACGCCCTCAGTTTCGGCTTCTTCCAGCTTGAATGGCTGGTGATCCATTAAGACTACCGGCTTTGTTCTATCGACTTCCTTCATGATCTCGGCCAGGGTCTTGCGCTTCTGTCCTGCAGATCGATCTTCCCGACCTACAATAGTGATTCCCGCAACCGTACGAATTTCATCGCGAAGGATATCTACCTGGTGTGCCCTGATATACTCCACTGCCGGCTCGACACCGCCAATATATTCATGATTACCGGTAACGCCATATACTCCATAAGGAGCATACAATTCCTTAAGCACCGCGCCAAGATCCTGCTTGACGACCGGCTCCACTTCACTATCGATAATATCGCCTGGCAATAATATTATATCGGGTTTAAGATTATTGATCGCATCGATAATAGCCTTTGTCGGCTTGCGGCCGATGATCGTCCCCAGATGAATATCGCTTGCCGCAACGATCTTTAGCTGTTTAGCCATCTGATTCGCTTTATCGATCTTCAAGTCGAAACGTTTGATCCGGATATGTTTCGCATTAAGATAACCATACAGTACCAGGATAATGACCATTGCGCTCACTCCGGCAAAGAGATCAATCTTGACCAGAGGGTACCGTTCGGGAGCTATCGATACTACCCCGGTCACCCAATTGATAAATCGAAGGATATCCAGGCCGATAATAGCAAGAAAATAGTAGAGGATAAAAGCGAACCAAAACGATCCTATCCAGATCAGAATATCGGTAAAAAGAGATGTAGTTCTCCTCTCGACAAATTTACCGATAATATAAGAAGTCGCGACGATCCAAAAGATAATACTATATACTATCCTCGCGGGTTGGAATAGCTCTAACGCCTGAAAACCACGGATAAAAATATAATAATTGACGGCGAAATAAATTGTAAAGAAGACGCTAAAAAAAATAATAGTTTGCTTTTTTCCCATACACAGTAAATGAACACATTATATCTATATACGACGAATAAAGCAATAAGTTATTGTACAACGGCTATAAAATAAAAGCGGGCTTGGAGCCCGCTTTTTATACAGATTATTCTTCAAACATCTTCGGCTGTTTCGGCGGCGGCGGAGCCTTTTGTGTCTGCGCCTTTTCGGACTCGAGCTTATCGAGCTCTTCATCCTCATCGGCTGGCACATTCGCCACAGCAGCAACCCTATCACCATCATTCAGACGTACTACACGAACTCCCTGGGTATTGCGGCCCATTACACGAAGCTCTGTCATGTGCGAACGGATAATGATGCCTTCTTTGGTGACAACGATCAGATCGTCGTTATCGACTACTTCTTTAATGGCAACCAGCTTACCGGTCTTATCGGTAGCTTTCATGGTAATAACGCCTTTGCCGCCACGTTTTGTCAGTCGGTAATCGCTCACATCGCTGCGCTTACCGTAGCCCTGATCGCTGACAACAAGCACCGTCGTTCCGGTACGCTTCGGCGAGATCATGCCAATAACATGATCGCCATCTTCAAGCGTGATACCACGAACACCACCGGCGGTACGTCCCATATCGCGAACGTCTTTCTCGTTAAAGCGGCAGGCCATACCCTCACGCGTACCGATGATGATCTCCTGTGAGCCATCGGTCATGCGAACATCGACTAAAGTATCCTTATCGTCAAGTGTGATAGCCTGAATACCTGTACGACGGACATTGCCATAGGCAGATAGCACCGTCTTCTTGATGGTACCCTGAGCGGTTACCATCGTAACGTAATGCTTATCATCAAAAGCTTTTACGGTAATAAAGGCTGTGATATGTTCATCGGAAGGCTTTTCGAGCAGGTTAGCGATGGAGCGTCCCTTGGAAGCACGACCGGCTTCCGGGATTTCATGTACCTTCAGCCAATAGCACCGCCCCTTGTTCGTAAAGAACATGATGTACTGGTGCGTCGAGGCCGTAAACATATGCTCGATAAAATCGTCTTCTTTGGTCCCGGCACCGGTGACTCCCTTGCCACCTCTGCCCTGACGGCGATAGCCGGAAACCGGATAGCGCTTGATAAAGCCGGTATGTGAGATCGTTACGACCACTTCTTCTTCGGCGATCATATCTTCGATCGTGAAGTCCTTCGTGTCGTAGATGATCTCGGTACGGCGGGTATCGGCGAAGCGATTCATTACTTCGGTAAGCTCATCGGAGATGATCTTAAGCTGAAGTTTCTGCGAAGCGAGAATGGCTTTAAGCTTTTCGATCGTCTGGATGACTTCGCGATACTCGGCTTCGATCTTGGAGCGTTCGAGGCCGGTAAGGCGCTGCAAACGCATTTCCAGGATTGCTTTCGATTGGATCTCCGAAAGCTTGAAGCGCTTCATTAAATTCGTTTGAGCGGTCTCGGTATCCTTCGACTTTTTGATGATCTGGATGATCTCATCGATATTATCGAGAGCGATGATATAGCCTTCGAGGATATGAGCGCGCTTTTCGGCTGCATCGAGATCGTACTGCGTACGGCGGCGCACAACTTCATTACGATGCTCGACATAATGCTGAATCGTCTCACGAAGCGTCAGCACTTTCGGAATGCCTTTGACGAGCGCCAGCATAATAACGCCGAAGGTCGTCTGCATCTGCGTGTGCTTATAGAGATTATTAAGCACTACTTTTGCTACGGCATCACGTTTGAGATCGAACACGATTCTCACACCGTCTTTATCCGATTCATCGCGGATATCGGAAATTCCTTCGATCTTCTTATCGCGGATGAGTTCGGCAATCTTCTCCTGAAGGGTCGCCTTATTGACCATGTACGGAATCTCCGTTACAATGATCGACTCACGGTCATTCTTCTGCGTTTCAATTGTTGCACGAGCGCGGACAATCACTTTACCACGGCCGGTCGTATAGGCATCGCGAACGCCATCGTAGCCATAGATCAGGCCGCCGGTCGGGAAATCGGGAGCGGTGATATGCTTCATCAACCCTTCATTTGTAATGGAAGGATCATTGATATATGCTAAACACCCGGAGATCACCTCGCCCAGATTATGCGGGGGGATATTAGTAGCCATACCGACGGCAATACCCGTTGCTCCATTGACGAGCAAATTCGGGAAAGCGGCGGGAAGAACTAACGGTTGCTGAAGAGTATCGTCAAAGTTAGGACCGAAGTTAACGGTATTCTTATCGAGATCGCGCAGCATCTCGGTTGCCAGCGAGGTCAACCGGACCTCGGTATAACGCATAGCAGCCGGAGAATCGCCATCCATCGAGCCGAAGTTGCCTTGCCCATCGACGAGGACAGCCCTCATCGAAAAATCTTGTGCCAGACGAACGATCGTATCATACACCGCTACGTCGCCATGGGGATGGTATTTACCAAGTACTTCACCGACGATACGAGCGCTCTTTTTATATGGGCGGTTCGGGCCCATACCAAGCTCATTCATACCGTAAAGCACACGGCGGTGTACTGGTTTTAACCCGTCACGGACATCCGGCAACGCGCGGCTGACGATAACGGACATCGAATAATCGATGTAGCTCTCGCGCATCTCGTCTTCAAGACCGCGAGGTAAGATTTTTTCGGTAATGGTTGACATTAAAAGGATTTGTAAACGCTTAACTTACAGCGATTTTTACAGCATAATTTTAACATAATTTTGCCTCTAAAAACTCCAAAAAATGACAGGTAAAATACGCTTTTCTTGAGGCAAAGGCATCTAAAATTACATACACAGACTGCGAATAATCCCGTAGTAAATAAGAGGAATTTTTATTTCACATTAGTAGCTTATTACCTACAGTTTTATTTACTTCTTAAAAACACCATGAAAATCTTCATCTCATCCGTTGTCATTTATAGTTGCCTTTTTATTTTTACTATCCTGGTAACGGGATGCTCTGATTCTTCTACATCCTCTACTGCAACGACATCCCATAAAAGTTCGGGTAATGTTACCGAAGCCAGTTCATCCGGATTTACTCCTCGGGCTGGTTTTGGCTATGCCAGTGTGGGTGATAATATCTATATAATTGGTGGTGAAGGTCCAAGCGGTTCATTCTTAAATCTTTTCGAAGTCTATAATACTAAGACTGATTCCTGGAATACTCCAAATACAATCAGCTTGCTAACGGCTCGTAAGTATTTAACTGCTGCCGCTGTCAATAATAAGATATATGCTATCGGAGGTTATGAACAGGGCATTGGCGCAAGCGACAGGGTTGAAGTCTATGATATTGTAACAAAGACCTGGAGTCCTGTTCAAACAACCGGTACCTTTACACCCAGGTATGGCGCTAAAGCGGTTGCTTTATCAGGAAAAATCTATGTTTTTGGCGGCCATGATAATTCGATGACATTAAATAGCCTTCAAGTCTTCGATCCGACTACTAATAGTTGGAGCACCCCTTCGAGTACTACGCATATGACCGCCCGAGCATCGTTCGGGGCCGCCGTTTATAATAACAAGATATATGTCATAGGAGGCGACGATGGTATTTCAGCCTCCCATTCAAATAATCTCCTTGAGATTTACGATCCAGCCACCTCGAGTTGGAGTTCACCAACCACGACCGGCACTATGACTCCCCGATCCGGGTTGACGGCTTGCCTGCTCGGAGACTATATTTATGCCTATGGCGGAACAATGGATGGTTTGACCTTTCTCAATACCTTCGAGGAATTCAATCCTGCTACTAACACCTGGAGCACCCCAAGTAGCGGAACCGGTTTTGTAGCCCGAGAACATCTTGGATCATGCGCGGTCAATGGAAAGCTATATCTCATCGGTGGATGGGATGGCCACAATGAGGTAGCAGCTAACGAAGTATTTACTCAGCTTCCATAATTATATCTTTCTGGTGAATTTTTCTTCTTTTTACTATCAAATTTCGTAATTGGAGCATCGGTTGTTCTACGAGGAGTTGTAATACCCATGCTCCAATAACCGAAGCCAAGATACAACAGAGAAATACGATCATACCATCGGGCTCCGCTATAGGTAAGAGCAAGTTTTGTATCGAATGAATAATTATTTTATGAGTTAAATAGATACCATAAGAAAGAGCAGCTATAAAGGTAGTAGCTCTTGAACGAACCTTATATAAGAAACAACTTGGGCTTATTGCTGCTGCAACGATACAGGCATAGCCTAAAGCAACGAGCGGGAATCCGAAAACAGAAGCCCGAAATGAAATTTCATCGAGACATAAGAAATACGCCCCGATCGATAGTACAATGCCCAGGACTAATAAGATATTCCTTCGTTTTTGCACCATCATTTTAAATCGAGGTGCAAATTGAAATGCTGCTGCAATAGAAACCCCTGCGATAAGACCATCTAAGCGGCAATACGTAGGATAATAAATATACTTATACCAGCTAAGTCCAAAAGTATCGGTACCGGTTAACGGCTCAACTAAAACAGCCCAGGAATACCACCGAAGCACAAATCCGGCGATCCATAGTCCGATCAGGATCAGATACCCTTTTCTTAACCAACGTTTACGCAACAGCAATAGCAGTGTCAGTGGTAGAAAGAAATAGAACTGCTCTTCTATGCACAAAGACCAGGCATGTGAGAATGTGCCGTGCACATGGAGGTCGAGCCCGAAATTTTGGGTAAAAGAAAGATACTTCCAGAGCGGTGCCAGCCCTTCTCGTTCGCGAAGAACAGGAAATAAAAAATATAAGGCAACCATAACAAGATAGGCCGGGATAATTCTAAAAAATCGCTTGGTGAAAAATTCAGACCAGGAAAAACTCCCCTGCGATTCGATCGATGAAAATAACTGCGAAGCGATCAAATAGCCACTGAGGACAAAAAAGAGATCGACTCCGGTCCATCCATATTTACTGATAGTTTCTACCCATTCCGGATGGGGAAATAATCTTCCATAATGGAATAAAAACACTAAAGTAATCGCCAGAGCACGAAGATGATCGAGTCCGTTAAGTCTGGCTGTGAGCTCAGGACGAGCACTATCGTGAGCAGTAGTCATGGCTCGGAGAAAGAAGATCGGATGTAAAAATGCGTGAGTATTGATGAGGGGGTTAGAGCAACCTATGCTGAGCGTTTTAAAGTTCTAACTGTTGATGTACTATTTATCTTTCAAAGAAATTTCTTTACATAACACTACCCTCCATCCATCCGGATCTTCAATCGTTATGGCCCGTTCTTTCCAATATGGGTTTTCCGGCTCCACTTCATGATACCCCATTCCCGCTATGCGAGCAGCTATGGCATCACGTTTAGCTACATCATCGAAATAAAACACCAGCAAATTATCTTTCGTCGGTGCGGGACATGGGCTTCCCGCCTTGTGGGAAGTAAATTCGAGATGATACTTTGCATCGGGCAGGCCAAGCATCACCCCATCGTATCCATCGTGATCACTGAAGCTGCCGATAACTTTTAAGCCTAATCCGTCTCGATAGAAGCGGAGTACTTCTTCGAGCTTATCGGTTGGACGGGCAATTCGAAATTGAACGAAGTCTATTGCCACGATTAGCGCTTTTTATTATATCCGCGCTCGCCATATGGCTGTAGTTCTTCCAGAAATAAGTCTTCGAGCTCTTTTAGCTGCCGGTTATAATCTACTTCTTCGCCATCTTTTTGCTGCAATTCGGATAAGATCTCATACGAGAAGTTTGCTTCACCGAGTTCTTTCCAATCGGCTTGCAACGTGGCATTCGGATGAGAGCCAGCGCCAAGCTGCAACTGCAGCCTGTTCCATATCTTATCGGCGTTGACGTTGCTGCCGACCAATATCTTACCATTCTTTAAATTCTTAATGGCATAGACGCCCATCCGGGGCTTCAACTGCTTATACTCGTTAATAAGCTCTTTTCTGGACTTTTGATCGATCATAGTTATCTTATTATACCCGGTAAACGTTAGTTCGGCCTATAGGGTTGTCAAAGCCAGCAAATAATCACCGCAGAATATGTACGTTATTATAGCGCTTCTTATACTATTTCTTATAGCTTTTGGAGTGTTATTCTATCATTTTTTCAAGTACCGGTTCGTCTCCTTTATCCAACATGAACGTACTGCCGATATGGGGCCTTTCCCTCTCGAGGGATATACCGATAAATACTTTTATTATGAAGGCGAAGAGATCGTTCTGTATTTACGATCCGAATGTATGACAGCGACCGGCGTCATTACAAGTCTTTCCGATAAAACCATCGTCTATAGTTTTACCATTGGCACAACCTCACAAAAGATAGCCGATACGGCCTCTGCAAAGGGCTGCAATTGGGAGCCAACGCTTACGCTTGCTATCGATGAACGCTTTAATACCGGCTATTATCGATGCCGCCTGCATTCTGATGAATTGCCCGAGCCCTTCGATATTTATTTTATCGTTGGCCGCCATGTTGCCGCCGAGATCGTAATTGTTGCCCCTGTTTCGACCTGGACAGCTTATAATGCCTGGGGAGGCCAATCGCTCTATCAAAATGCGTTCGAAAATAAAACCACCTACTACGTGAGCGCCGAACGGCCGAATACTGCCTTTCGTCTGAATCACGATATTGAAGCAGAGGCTAATATTTATAACTGGTTTTCAAAAGAATATTCCGATGTAGCTATTATTACCGATATTGCCTTAGGCTCAAACCCAAGGCTCTTCGATAATTGCAAACTCCTGGTCCTTGCCTATCATGTGGAATATGTCTCGCGGGAGATGTACACCACCATCGAACGATTGCTTGGCAATGGTGTCTCGCTCATTTCGCTTGGTGCTAACCAGTGTTATTGGATCGTCCGGTGGAATGCCGATCATAGTGTTATGGAGTGCCGCAAAGACCTTACCGGCTTCGATAAAAGCTTTGAATATGGCGGTATGTGGAAACATCATTTCCGCTTACCGGAGCACCTCTTCGGCGTTGGCTATAGCGGCACCGGTATGCATACGTTTGCGCCGTATGAAGTAACCAATGAAAGCCATTGGCTCTATGAAGGTCTGGGAGTAAAAAATGGCGATCTTTTCGGACTGAAAGGTGTCAATGATAAACCGATAAGCGGAGCGGAAACCGATAAGATCACCCGCTATTCCGGCGAGGTGGAAACGATTGCCCACGGCCTTAACTGTGAGAATGAATCGCAGGGCACGATATACGATGGAAACCGGGCAATCTGGAATGGCAGCGGCGGAGGTGATTTTGTATTAAAGCACCGCTCAAAAACTTCGGCTGTTTTATCTACGGCATCGATCCAAAGCGGGTCGGGATTGGGTTACGATAGAGTCTTCACGGGTATTATCAAAAACTTTATCAAACGGTATCTCGACAAATAAAAAAGCGGCCTGAAGCCGCTTGTACGATCTTTTCTGAGCCGCCGACCGGACTTGAACCGGTGACCTGCTGATTACGAATCAGCTGCTCTACCAACTGAGCTACGGCGGCATATTTGAGAGCGTCTGTAAACGAATCGCAAAGAAGTAACGGTTCCGCAAAATTACAGCCGGATGATGCTTACTCTTCAGGCGGATACCATAGTATCTCGATGGCATTCCCGCTCGGATCGGTCATATAAAAAGACTCCGATTGGTCCCGATGAACTTTGACGGGGCGGTTCACTTTTTCAGCCATTGTCATTAACTCTTCTCTATTCTCAACCCGGAAGCAATTATGGGGCGGATGCTCGCCCGGGGAAACCAGCGCGATCTTTGTCTCACCCATTTTCAAAAACGCCCAGGTCTGATCTTCATAGAGGATCTCGATGGCCCCTAAGAGGTCTTTATAAAAGGCAATCGTCTGTGGAATGTTGTTACATTCGATAGCAACATGATCGAAGCTCAGCATAGTGTTTCTCCCAGGATAATAAAGGGCAACGTCCGTTCTTATAACTCTTTAGCATAAACGCATAGTTCATTCATTGTGTTAATATTACAAATCTTGCACTCTAAAAATGATCTTCTCGATTCTAAAATCACTTTCGCTCGGAATCTGGCTGGGTTCGCTGTTGATGCTCGGCATTGCCGTAGCAGCACCTGTCTTTCGGGAGCTTCCATCCAAGACATTGGCCGGTCATTTGAATGGTATCATTCTTTCCAGAATGAATCTTATCGAATGGATCTGCGTCTCGATGGCGCTTCTCTCCTCCATTGTACTGCTGATTATGAATTGGAACGGCGGATACCGCACCCTACGGCTTAGCGAAACGGTATTGCTCTTTATTATGATGACCTTGCTGTGGTTCTATTCGGTAAAGATCACCGGTAGAATGGAAGACCTGCGTGTCGTTATTTCCGATTTCGATCATCCGCGGGAGACGACGGAATACGTTGAGGCAAAAGCAGAGTTCGACGATCTACACAAAACCTATACCCGTCTTGTCGGGATCAATATGATCCTCATTACAAGTGTCTTTGTACTTTCGATCGTTAATACCCGTCCGGGATGATGCGGGTTATAATTCGATCTTAACGGTAAAATCCCTGCCGCATTTCGAACATTTATAGACGATGGTGATCCAGTTATTGGATTCATCGTACATCAATTCGTAGAGTTCTCCACCGCATTCCGGGTAGATGCACTTTTCTATCTCAACATCGTAGCGCCGCTCGCGTTGTTGTTCATCGTTCATGATGCTTTCTGTAATCGTTTACGCCATAATAACAGCGAGAGCATCAGAAATAATATTGCGATAATGTAAAGAATTAAGCCGGTGGTATCGTCCATTCCCAATGGCCCGCTATGCGGTGCCGCTTTAAGAGCCGAATCGGCTGCGGCGGTGCTATCGGAAGCTGCATCCTGCGCAACAGCCACTGCCGGAGCAAGCGCGGCAACCCAAATGTAGATCAGCTTATTTCGCATGGCTTGAATCCGATTGTTGAACCTGATTAGTTGCTTTAGCGCCCTCCGATTGTTCTTCCGATACCGAGCTATAAGCCCAGACCGTCATTACACTCATATACGCAATAGCAATAATACCTATGATCGTAAAGATCGGGCTTTTCTTATTGGCATTGGCTTTTCTATCAAGCCAGGGAATGCAGGCCCATAATACAGCTATCACTCCAAACCCAATAACGACCAGCCATTCGGGTAGAATACGCAGTGATTGGAACAGGAACATGAAATACCATTCCGGATGCACACCCGCCGGAGGCTCGGTCGGGTTTGCAAGATCGTAGGCCTTTCCAACTCCCCAGGGATATAATACGGCAATGGCAATAAGAATCGCAAAGCCGATCAGCCATACGCTAAATTCTTTAAGCAAGTAATTCGGGAAGTATCGGGTCTCGCCGGTTACCTTCATATCCGGTGGTGTGCTGCTGCCGAAGAACATGATCATTCCGGCATGAACGATAACGAGTAATGCTGTTATGATCGGTAATACCCCGACGTGAATAGCAAACATTCTCGTCAGCGTCGCTCCGTTTACATCCTTTGCACCCTTAATGAGTTCGGAGATAATATCGCCAAGGATGGGTACGGCTTTTGGTACTTCCGTGCCAATTTTCGTTGCGAAATACGCCGTCTCATCCCATGGTAACAAATAGCCGGTAAACCCGAAGCCAAGTATCAATGCCAAAAGCACAATACCGGTAAGCCACATCAGCTTTCGCGGGGCCCGGTAGGCTTTCATCAGCATGGCGCTGAACATGTGGATAAAAGCGACAAGCACCAGGGCATTCGCACTCCATGAATGCAGCGAACGGATCAGCCAACCGAACGGCACCTGAAGCATGATCTTTTGAATGCTTTTATAGGCGGCATCGGTGGTCGGTTCATAGTAGAACAACAGCAAAATGCCCGTAACGACCTGGATGGTAAAAAAGAAGATCGCGAGTCCTCCGAAGTAATACCATACTGAGGCCCTGTGGTGAGGTACGGTCTTCTGTTTGAGGGTCTCAACGATGGGACGAAGATGCAGTGCATCGACGAGCGAAAGGCGAGGTTGTTCGTTCATGATGCTTTCTTCGGTGTTAAGGTGACTGTCAGTTGATCGTCCTTCTGAACGACGGTAAGTTCGGTAAGCGGGCGTTTCGGCCGGGTACCGGGCACATTCACTCCATTTGCATCATACCTTCCCTTATGGCATTTACAATAAAAGCCTGGCATTTCCGGCTTATAACTTACCGTACAGCCAAGGTGAGTACACTTTGCATCGAAAGCCCGGACACCATGGTCCGGTTGAAAAATGACAAGTACCGGTTCATCGTCAATATCCACCAATTTCGAAGGATGCTCGGCGGTAACTTCGGAAGCAGCAACCGTTGCTTCTTTCGAACCGGAAGAACCTCCACTATAGCCAAGATAGCGGCCTACCGCATATAGCATCGGAGCGATGACAGCAGTAAAACTAATTCCTACCAAGCCCTTTATCATCCCCCGGCGCTTAGCATTAGGTTGCGATGATTGAATATCTGCCATAATTTACTTGTTGCAACACACAGTTGTATTATAGACACATAATACCGTCTGAATGTTACTACAAAAATAAAAAGGACGGATAGAATCCGTCCTTTTTGGCAAGTATTTGAATTCTTAATAATTTAGTTAAGATCGACCCATACACTTTTCGTCTCGGTATAAAGGTCGATAGCCGAGCGGCCCAGTTCACGGCCAAAGCCCGAAGATTTATAACCGCCGAACGGTAACGCATTATCAGTCGTCGAGATCGTATTGATCCAAACAGTACCGGCTTTTACCGAGCGGGCGATGCGATGGGCTTTCTTAATGTCCTTCGTCCAGATCGAAGCGGCAAGTCCGTACGGTGAATTATTCGCCTCACGAATAGCCTCTTCGATATTTTCAAAACGAATGACGCTCGCCACGGGTCCAAAAATTTCTTCCTGCGCGACTCGCATGTTATTCGTGACGTTATCGAGCACTGTCGGCTTCATAAAGTAGCCTTTGCTTCCGATACGCTCGCCACCGGCAAGGATATTCGCACCTTCCGATTTACCGATGTTCACATAGCCAAGCACCCGATCCAGATGTTCTGCCGAGATCAATGCTCCGAGGCGCGTCTTCGGATGCAACGGATCGCCGGCGACCATCTTCTGCGCACGCGAGGTAAGCACCGACATAAACTGATCGTAACCGCTGGCTTCGACAAAAATGCGTGAACCGGCCGTACACATTTCGCCCTGATTAAAGAAGATACCTCCAAGTGCATACTTCGCCGCGAGTTCAACATCGCTATCGGCAAAGACAATGTTCGGCGATTTGCCACCGAGCTCAAGCGATACGCGCTTCAGTGTTTTTGCAGCGCTTGCCATGATCTGTTTGCCAACTTCCGTACTGCCGGTAAAAGCAATTTTATTTACCAACGGATGATCGACGAGTGCGGCACCGGCTGTTTCACCAAAACCGGTCACAACGTTAATAACACCGGCAGGAATACCGGCTTCAAGAGAAAGCTCGGCAAAACGAAGCGCCGTTAGCGGTGTCTGCTCGGCTGGCTTGATAACAATAGTATTACCGCAGGCAAGGGCCGGAGCAGCTTTCCAGGCCACCATCTGCAGCGGGAAATTCCACGGTGTAATGAGACCGCAGACGCCAATAGGTTCGCGAAGTGTATAGGCAAGGGCATCGCCTCCATGCGAGACCGGGATCGTATCGCCGGTAATCTTCGTCACCCAACCGGCATAATATTCAAAGCACTCTGCTGCCTGTGGAATATCGAACTTCGAAGATTCGAAGATCGGCTTACCGGTATCGAGTGTTTCCAGTTCGGCAAGCTCATCGAGATTAGCACGAATGAGTTGCGCTAATTTGAATAAGCGGTTCTGGCGATCATGCGCATTCATCTTGCGCCATTCACTGCCCTCTTCAAAAGCAGCGTGCGCAGCTTTGACAGCACGATCGATATCGGCAGCATCGCCTTCGGCGATCGGTACGATCACTTCGCCGGTTGCGGGATTGATCGTATCGAATGTCTTGCCACTTAACGAATCGACAAATTCTCCATTAATAAATAATTTGCCCGGTTTGGGGTTTGCTTTTTGGGGCTTAAGCTCGATCAGGATATCCTGAGAAGTCATGGTTTCGCTCATAATCATTCCTTTATTCGCCGCCGGAATCCTTCTTCGGTTGTTCCTGCGCCGATTTCAATTGTTTTTTATAAAACTCTACCTGCTCGGAAAAATATTTTTTGTCCTGCTTCCTCTTGGCATATTTTACCGCGAGCTTTTCATCTTCGATCGCTTTATCAAAGCGTTTCAAAGAATAATTAACAAAGGCATGGGTATCGTAAAAATCGGCATTTTTTGGTTTGGCAGCGATCGCTTCATCGGAAAGCTTCATTGCTTCCTCCCATTTTTTACTATAAGTCGTCAGATCCCACGCATAGTTATTCAGCAGTTCAGGATCACGATAATTAGTATAGACAAAGATCTGATTATAGAGCGAAGCGATACTATCGATCTTTTTCCTCGATTGATAATATTCTAAAATATCCCGGAGCCCCTGCAGTGCCTCTAAACTATCACTGCCTTTTTTAGGATGCTCATAGACCCATTGTTTTAAGAACTCGGGCTTCCCTTCGACATTAAGCTTTAAATACACCAATTGCCTGGCGGCATCGCGAGCTTCATCTGGATGATCTTTCTTCATCATCGAGATGACCGATAATTGATAGACGACACTATCATAATCGGCACGCTCAGTCAGCCGCGTGAAATATTTTTTTCTGGCTTCAAAATTAGTGGTGTCTTTCCAAAAAGCGGCTCGCAATGATTGAACCGTATTCTTGCCATTGAGATAATCGGTCACCAGCGCTATAAATTGCTTGCTGGTGAGCATATTGGGCATTGGAATACGCTCTACTTCCTGGCTATCGGCGCGCAGGATAATAGCCGTAGGTCGTACGGCAATACCATATCCTTTCTCCAACCCATCGAGACGCAGGCCAAGATTACGCAAACTATCGAGACCGACGCTGATCGGTGGATCGACCGAGAAATCATTGGTCGCCAGTTCAAAATGACGAAGGAGAAATACTTTGACCGTTGGGTCGTTCAAAAGGCGTTTACGTAAACCGATACTTGCCGAATCAACATAATCGACATTAAAAGCCATCACCAATTTACCGGTTTTCTTTGCGGTAGCAATAGCATCGTCCCACAAGTGATCGTAGGCCTGTGCCCACTCCCCATCTTTTTGCAGACGGGCAATGACGGGTATCAGTGAATCGTCAACCACCCAGACGGGCTGGCCGGTCTTCGGGTCTTTTCCGTTTTGGGCAAGCAGATCGGAAGTACCGATAAGCAGCAATAGAACTATGGCAAGGGCGGCTCTCACGCTTTGGATTCGTTACGGCGGGATTGAATACGAGCGATCTGTTCATCGGTGAATCCGGCGGCGCGCATCGTCTCCGGATGTTCTAATGCTCCATCGACAAGATGCAGCATTGGTTGCGAAAGTCCCATTAAAGCGAATCCCCCATCGTGATATAAATTCTGCATCGTCACTTTACGGGTGAGATCGCTCATCAGTGTCACACAATAATCGCCGCATTCTTCGGCGGTTGCATTACCGAGCGGTGCGAGCAGATCGGCATAATAAAACATTTTATCGAAATCCTCGATACCGCTTCCCGCGCGAGTCCAGGTTGGCGATTGAGAAACAGTATTCACCCGGATCTTCTTTGCACCAAGACGTGAGCCATAATTGCGAGCAATAGATTCTAAGATCGCTTTTGCTTCGGCCATATCGGTATAGGTAGTGAACGGACGCTGGGCAGCCATGTGGGTTATGCCGAGAACGCTCGCATAGTCATTGAAGACATCATTCTCCAACGCACCACTGATAAGCCGGTGCAGGGAAAGCCCCGAAACATCGAGCGTCTTCATATACCAATCATAATTCAGCTTTTCATAAGGGATACCCTTACGAATATTGGTGGACATTCCCACAGAGTGCACCATAAAATCGATCTTGCCGAAGGTTTCTTTTACCTGCTTGAAGCAGGTATCGATCTCAGCCTGGTTCGAAGCATCGCAGGGAATGAGCGGCGCATTTCCGCACATGGCGGCAAGCTCCTGCGGCTTTCCGATACGCAGGGCAAGGGCAACATTGCTTATTGCCAGTGCTGCGCCTTCGCGGTAAGCGGCCGTAGCAATATGCCAGCCAATGCTCGATTCATCAAGCGGTCCAAAAATAATACCCGTCTTGCCTTTTAAAAGGCCATACGATTGCTCTGCCATTGGGCTCGTGATATATTAAGATCTGTAAAACACGGCTCTTAGGCCGCAGGTTGCCGACTCAAGAAGTACTTTTTGCATCAACGCTGCTCGTCTATTTCATGGAAGACAAGGCCGGTCAATAGCTTTGGATAGAAATACGTCGATTTCTGGGGCATAAATGTGCCCTGAGCGGTCACCGCTAATAGCTCGGAAGCGGTAACAGGCTTTAAGATGAACGCAGCATTATACTCCTGCTTTGCTATCATCTCATCGAGTTCGCCAAGGGTATGGGGATACAATAAATTCGTTTTATTATCGATCTGTGCTTGCGAAAGGCCAACGATCGGTTTTAAGAGATCTTCATGAAGACGATATACAGCAAGGGCTTTTAAAGCATCCTCTTTTGCAGCTATACCATGATCGGTATCTGCTACTACAACCCAATTCGGTTCTTCCGGAAATTGAATCGCAAGCCAGGCAGAACTATCGGAGTTGAGCGTCTCCATTGCGGCTTCCCTGCTTGAATGTACCGTAACCGTGTACTCTTTTTCAAGCGCAGAGAGCACCTCAAATTGATTAAAGCCATCCATACCATAAAGGATTCTATGCGTCGGTAAGATGACCGAGCCTTCTCCATGCAGATTGGCAAGGAAGACCATCATGGTATCGGAACCGGGAAGCTCCGGATGCGCGGATGCGAACTTCACCGAAGTCTCATATCGATGATGCCCATCGGCAATAATAATGGCTTTTGTTTTGAGCAGATTTTCTATTCTGGTCAAGACTGCCGGATCGCTGATCTTCCAGAGTGTATGCCTGACCGATTGGCCGGAAGCCAGCACTTCATCAACATCGGCAAGCGGTGCTGAAGCCGTTACACTATCGATCGAATGATCGAAAATGAGTGTCTCATCGTCTATGAGACCAAAGATGGGACTGAAATTCGTATGCGTTGCTTCGAGCAACCGATAACGGTCTTCCTTTGCTTTCGGCAGGGTTTGCTCATGCGGCAGGACGTTTCCAGTCGTATAGGGCGTAACTTTTAACCGGCCTAATACTCCCCGGCGGGTAACCTGAATACCTTCGGGTGTATTGAAGGTCTGGTAATACGCATAATAGTACCTATCGCTATCGGTTTGCAGAATGCCTTCCTTTTTCCATTGATGCAGAAAATCGGCAGCACTGGTATAAGGATCGTCGTCATGGCTCCATTCCAATCGGATCACATTATGATCGCTTTTTTCATAGAATGCTTCCCGTTGTTCGTTCGAGATCACATCGTACGGCGGGGATACAACATCTGCCAGACGAACCAACTCACGATTGTAACGGGTACCGAAAAAGGGTGTAAAACTATTCACAGCGTATTTATTCTAGAATGATTAGTTAGGATGAGAGTTGCTTTTGCACACTATACTATGGCACATCATTTATTTAACTGATAGCCAAAGGTTTTTAATGCCTGCTTATCGTTGCGCCAATCCTCTTTGGTTTTCACGTGCAATTCCAGAAAGACCTTTTGATCAAGAAAGCGCTCGATCTCATTGCGTGCTGCCGCTCCAAGCTTTTTCAGTGCTTCTGCGCCTTTACCAATGAGGATCGATTTCTGTGAATCCCGCTCGACAAGAATTTCCGCATTGATATACCACTTACCTTTCTCCCGCTCGATGAACTCATTTATTACCACTTCGGTGGAATACGGGATCTCATCGCGGAATTGCTTAAACACATGCTCGCGAATAAACTCACTGACAAAAAAACGCTCGTTCTGATCGGAAAGCTGCTCGGTATCAAAGAACGGCTGGCCTTCCGGAAGATACTTTGCCAGCAATGTCGCAAAATGTTTAATGTTATGCTTGCTTTTCGAGCTGAACGGAAAGACATCGGCGAAAATACCCATCTCTCCGTATTTCTGCAGGATCGGCAAGAGATCGGTCTTTTCTTTAATAAGATCGATCTTTGAAAGAGCAAGGATCATCGGCTTATCTTTTGCCAGTTCATGGTATTTCTTCCATTGCTCGGGCAATGCTTTTTCCGTTGGTTTATTTGCTTCGGCAAGTACAACGATCACATCGGCATCTTCGAACGATTTCCGTACTTCTTCGAGCAGCGCTTTATGGTGAAGCGTGGTCGGCCTCGGCATGATGCCCGGAGTATCGAGGAAGATGATCTGCTCCGACTTCGAAGAAAAAATACCAAGTACCCGCTTGCGGGTAGTCTGCGGTTTAGCCGAGATAATAGAAAGCTTGGTGCCAAGCAATGTGTTCAGAAGCGTCGATTTTCCGGCATTCGGAATACCAACGATAGCACAATAACCCGATTTAAATACTTCTTTCATTCACTCCTTATGGTTCATTGATGAGCGTTCGCACGCGAGCATTTGCACTGGCCATAGCTTCGGCCGGTGTCTTTTTCTTGTATAGAGCCTGCGCGGTTTCATCCTCTAAGATCGCTTCGATCTCCAGCCACTTTGGATGCACCGGTGTCATCCGGGCTTGCTGTAACTGAGCGATGAACACCGTCCCCTGATCTCTATGGAGATAATAAGGATCGGATTGCAAGATTGTCGTCGCAGGAAAAATACTAAATGCCTTCGCCAGCCGCAATTCGATGTCCGGCCGCGTGAGAAATGCAAGCAGTTCTTTCGCCTCGCGCTTCATTGCAGAAGAGGCGTTGATTGCGAGGTATTCCCCTCCGGCAAAAGAGATGCCGGGATGGCTGTTATTACCCGGGAAGGGCTCGCAATGCCATTTGAACTCCGATTTCTTCAACGGGTTCAATAACCACGAACCACTGAAAAGAATGGCAAGCTTTCCGCGCTTAAACAGATCGTCAAGGTTTTTTTGCGTTTCGAGTACACCGCCATCAAGCTGGCTAACATAAAAAGCAAGAGCTTCAATATTCTCCGGCCTATCGAACGTGGGGTTGCCATTGGAATCCAATATAGCACCACCATTGGACCATATCTGTGGTAATATCTTTTTATATAAGCGGTGAACGTCGGATCCATTTACGCCGATACCATTCCCTTTTCCGGATGCCTGTACTGCCTTTCCCAGAGTGAGCATAGCATTCCAACTATTGCAGCGAGCGGTACTGTCAATGATATTAATAAGATCGTCATTGATAAACAGTACTCTCGTATCGACAAACCATGGAACTGCGAAGGTATGGTGCTCCCATGTTCCGCACTCCTGTGCATATTCCGGCGTAACCGCCACTCGTGCACGGAGTGAATCGTAGTTGGAAAGATTCTCAAGGACACCGCTTGCCGAAAATTCCGGTACCCAATCGCTGCCGAACTCGATCACATCCGGAGCCGTCTGGGCATTAAAATTGATCATCAATTTTGTTTTACCGTCGCCCCAGCTTAGCTCGCTTACTTCAACTTCGATCTCGGGATGCTCGGTTTTGAATTGAGCAATAACGGAATCCATCACTGCCCGCTGTCCGGGTTCAGACCAAAAATGCGAAAACCGCAATACGTTTTTCGGTACTCCGCGATCGCAGGAAATAAGGCTCAGTGAAAGGGTGAGAAGAACAGTACTGAAAATAAAACGGCCGAGCGATCTGTAAGAGAATGAAACGGTTCTTTTCATTCTTTGTAGAGATCGCTCGGCCGAACTGGCAATGACAGTGTTAGTCATCGCGTCGAGTTCTTATAATCCGGCTCCGTGGCAGTTCTTATATTTTTTACCAGAGCCGCAAGGACAAGGATCATTACGGCCTACCTTGGGTGCTACACGAACCGGAGTTTTCGGAGCTTGTTGTGGCGGCGGGGGCGGCATTTCCGGCGTTCCGACCGTCGCAGCCTGCGGCTGAGCCATCACTGTAGAATGATAATCCTGCTTGGTAGCAACAACCCTTCTTGAAGCTGCCGGGCGCGAAGGCATCATGCGCTTTGCCGCTTCTTCCGGATTTTGCTGCTGTTGAACTGCCGGATATAATTTGAAGGTCATATCGAGCACTCCATCGCGGATAAGGCCAAGCATTTGGCTGAACATCTTAAAGCCTTCCTGCTTATACTCGATCAGTGGATCCTTCTGGCCATAGGCGCGCAAGCCAATACCCTCTTTGAGTTCATCCATCTCGCGAAGGTGATCGCGCCATTTTTCATCAATAACCTGCAATGTGGCAAAACGCTCGAGCTGAGCCATGAGCTCCGATCCGAGCTGTTCTTCCTTACGGTTATAAAATGCTTTCGATTCTTCTATAAGCAGATTCTTCAATCCTTCCGAGCCCATCTTTGCCCATTCCTCACGATCGACCGGCACATCGGTCATAAACTTCGTCAGGACCTCGTCATGAATCTCATCGTATTGCCCCTGGTCATAATGGGTGTGCACGATCTCGCCGATCGATTCCTCGAGCATCTCGAGGATCTCGTCTTTAAGACGCTGGCCGAAGAGCGCATGGCGGCGGCGATCATAGATCACCTCGCGCTGGGAATTCATGACGTTATCGTATTCGAGCAGACGCTTACGGGTGGCAAAGTTATTTTCTTCAACTTTTTTCTGCGCGCGCTCGACCGATTTAGTGATCATCGAATGGTTGATCACTTCTCCTTCTTTCATGCCCATCTTAGACATGATACCGGAGATACGCTCCGAACCGAAGAGACGCATCAGGTCGTCTTCGAGAGAAATGAAGAACTGCGAAGAGCCCGGGTCCCCCTGACGACCGGCACGACCTCGCAACTGACGATCGATGCGACGCGCTTCATGGCGTTCGGTACCAACGATATGTAAACCGCCGGCTTCTTTGACGCCTTCGCCAAGCTTAATATCCGTACCACGACCTGCCATATTGGTGGCAATCGTTACTGCACCACGCTGACCGGCATTCGATACAATCTCTGCTTCCCGGGCATGTTGTTTCGCATTGAGCACATTATGCGGGACATTCATGCGTTTGAGCATACGCGAGAGTGTCTCAGAGACTTCCACGCTCGTTGTACCGACGAGTACCGGCCGGCCGGCCGTTCTGGCCTGCTGTACTTCTTCGATCAAGGCATTATATTTCTCGCGCTTGGTCCGATAGACATTATCGTTCTTATCGTCACGAGCGATTTCGCGGTTCGTTGGGATGACGACCACATCGAGCTTATAAATTTCAAAGAACTCCCCGGCTTCCGTCTCTGCAGTACCGGTCATACCGGCAAGCTTTTTATACAACCGGAAATAATTCTGAAGCGTAACGGTAGCAAGGGTCTGGGTATCGCGTTCGACAGTTACACTTTCTTTTGCTTCGATAGCCTGGTGTAATCCTTCCGAATAACGGCGGCCAGGAAGGATACGACCGGTAAATTCATCGACGATCATTACCTTGCCATCCTGCACGACATACTCGGTATCTTTTTCGTAGAGGCAGTATGCACGCAGTAATTGCGAAATAGTATGCAGCCGGTCGGAGCGATCGGCATAGACACGGGTCAGCTCGTCTTTCTTTGCCTGCTTATCGAGCGCCGACATATCGGAGCCTTCCATCATGGAAAGTTCGGTTGCAATATCCGGCAACACGAAGAGGTCGCGATCGGTACCGCCACCGGCAAGGAAATCGCGGCCTTTTTCGGTAAGATCGATCTGGTGATTTTTCTCTTCGACGATAAAGAAGAGCTCATCGTCGATCAAATGCATATTGCGGCTGTTATCGCGCATATATTCAAGCTCGGTTTGCTGCATGAGCCTGAGCATTTCGCCATCAGATAAGAGCTTCATTAAGCGCTTATTCTTCGGCATACCGTGCTGTGCGCGAACAAGCTGTTCGCCGGCTTCTTTGCGCTTATCGGCATTTCCCGTCTTGAGAAGTTCTTCCGCTTCCGAGACAAATTTAGCAACAAGATTTTTCTGGGCATTGACGAGACGATCGACCATCGGCTTCAATTCGTCGAACTTATGCTCGGTCGATTCTACCGGGCCGGAAATAATAAGCGGCGTACGGGCTTCATCGATAAGCACCGAATCGACTTCGTCAACAATCGCAAAATTATGCGGGCGCTGTACCATATCTTCGACCTGCGTGACCATATTATCGCGCAAATAATCGAAGCCAAATTCATTATTCGTACCGTAGGTAATATCGGCAGCGTATTCTTTTTTACGCTCCCAGGGCTGCATGGATTGGAGGATCTTGCCTACTGAAAGACCGAGGAAGTTGAATATCTGTCCCATCCACTCGGAATCGCGCGTAGCAAGATAATCATTTACCGTTACGAGGTGCACTCCTTTACCCGGCAATGCATTTAAGTATAGCGGAAGGGTAGCGACAAGCGTTTTACCTTCACCGGTTGCCATTTCGGCGATCTTACCCTGATGCAGTACCATACCACCGATAAGCTGCACGTCATACGGCACCATATCCCAGCGAACTTCCTGACCGGCCGCGATCCAGCTCTTACCGACATGGCGGCGGCAAGCCTCTTTAACGACAGCAAAAGCTTCCGGAAGAAGATCATCGAGCATATTTGCCGTTTCGGCATCGATCTCTTTTTCGAGTTCGGCCATACGATCCATGACCGTCATACGCTCTTCATGCGGAAGATCGAGTTTAAGCTCTTCCCGCAAAGAACCGAGTTCGGTTTCCATCTCGCCGACTGCAGCTTTAATGCGTCCGCGGAATTCATCGGTCTTGGCACGAAGCTCTTCATCGGTCAATGATTGCAATTTGGCAAATTCCGCATTGATCTCATCGACGACCGGAAGCAAGGACTTGACGTCTTTCTCGTTCTTCGACCCGAAAACTTTTTGTAATAATTTAAGCATTGCTTTGGAAACTCGACTATAAATGAACCCTTCACCTGGAAAACAGCTCTCGATCGAGAATCTTCCTAAGTGACGGAAACGAATAAAATTAGCGAAACAGGCTGATTTTTAAGCAATTAGCCGGACTTCGCGTCCATAGACTTCTTGAAACAAGGTTTTCTTGCGCTCGGCTCCCCATATTTCTAAGGCAGCATCCCGACCTGTTCCGCGGCGCAAGCGTAGTTTCATACTCACTTTGCCTGAGCCTACACTGCACTCTACGTCCCGGATAATACCGATGTTTCCACGGTCGAGCCCTTCGGCAAGCCGGAGAATAGCAGCAAGCTTACGGACCAACTCCCGATGCTCATCGCTGGCGAGCAAAATAAACCCCTCATGTTTAAGCTTAGGATGAGATTTTCTATGATAGCGGGCAATATTGGCAATCAGTTCGATCTCCTCATTCGTAAAGCCGAGAAGATCGGCATGGCTGATGATATAATAACTATGGAGGTGATGTTCGGTATGGGAAATATGGTAGCCGACGTCGTGCAGCAAAGCCGCGTAATAAAGATATTCCCGCTCTTTATCTTTGAGCTTATGGAGGCTTTTTGTCTGATCGAAAATTTCAAGGGAAAGGGCGGCCACGTGCTCGGCATGAGCTTCATCGTAATTGCAATGCTCGCCAAGCTGGCGAATGCTTTGCTCACGGACATTGACGATCTTGCGATGGGCTTTATCGCTGGTACGATGATTACGGATATGATCGTAAATAATACCTTCGCGAAGCGCATACGAACTGATAAGCAAACTTTTGATCTTCAGGAGCTTCATCGTTTCCTCAAGGATCAAAGCCCCACCGAGAATAATATCGGCTCGTTTTTCGTCGAGACCGGCAATACGTTTTCTATCGGCAGGTGTAGGAGCGGCCTGGATTCGCCGGACAACATCGCTTACCTCGGGCAAGGTGATCTTAAAGCTATTGAGCCGTTGCGCCGCTGAGCTATTCTGGCCGCTACGATTATGTGCAATAATAGCTGCTACCGCCTGAGCTGTACCACTGGAAGCAGCAACAGCATTAAAACCGATTTTGGAGATCGAATGAATGGTTTGAGTTAACTCACCGATAATAAAATCTCTGGCCGCTTCTATGTCACGGGGGCTCGGTTTATCTGAAAGACCAAAATGTTTCGTTAGGCGGATCGCTCCGAGCTTATGGCTGGCAATAAATTTGGGCGTACCCTTTTCTCCAACGACATATTCCGTCGAACCGCCGCCAATATCGAAGACCAAAGTTTTTTCGGCATAGAGCGGTAATGCCTGCAATACACCGAGATACACCAGGCGCCCTTCTTCATAACCGGAAACTACATCGATACGAATGCCCAGTTCAATTCGGGCACGGCGGATGAATTCATCCTGATTTTCCGCTTCACGAATAGCGCTGGTGGCAATAGCCCGGGTTTCTTTTACTTTTCTTGAATCGATGATCGCCTTAAAGCGCCGCAATGCGAGCAGGCCTCGTTCCATCGCCTCCGGTGTCAGATATTTCATATCCGCTCCGCTTTCTCCGAGACGTACCATTTCCTTCTCGCTTGAAAGGAGCCGGAACGAGCCATTCGGTTTCGTATCGGCAATGACAAGATGGAAAGAATTCGTCCCGAGATCGATGGCAGCAATTCTCATAATTCGGTAAAATCGGCGTCGATGATCTCCTGTTTGCCTGAGTTTTCTATCTCGGAAGGATGGAGGGTGGCCGAGCGGTTCTTTAGCGCCTGCCCCTGCGGCTGAAGCGGACGGTTATAGGGTTTGCGTTTATTACGAAAACCTTCAAGAAATGGCTCTATGACTCTGCGATAAATGATCAGATAAACAAAGAACAGTATTATTATTTCTACGAACAATCTCACGGATATACTTATTGGAATTCTATAACTATACGGTAATACCTATCATTTCCTATTCTGTTTCGGCAAGGAAGAATCCATCGGTCGGGGCCATGTATTCGACCGGAGGATACGGGTACCGGCGAATTGCCTCGACTAACTGCTCGAAATGATCGGGGCGGCCAAGAAAATCGAAGTGATCGCAACTGGCAACGATCAAGCGGCTATCGCGATAATGAAAAAAGAAATCATTATAGGCATTGACGATCTCTTCGAGATATTCCCGGCTGATATTCTCCTCGAATTTCCGGCTGCGCTTTTTAATATTCTGCTGTAAGCGGCTGACGCTCCCCTGTAAATAGATCACCACATCCGGTACTGGGAGTGTTCGTTGGAGCGCCCCTTGTACCTCGTCATATAATTTTAATTCATCCCGGGTAAGATTTACTTCGGCAAAGATCCTGTCCTTGGCGAACAAGTAATCGCTTACGACACTATGGTAGAAAAGATCGGTGTGCACCATTTCCTGATGCTGGCGGTAGCGCGAAAGTAGAAAAAATAATTGTGTTTGGAATGCTGCACCCCGACGATCGGAATAGAATTTTTCGAGAAAAGGGTTTTCTTCAAAGCGCTCGAGAATAAGATTCGCATGAAATCGTTCGGCAAGCATTTCACTTACCGTTGTTTTCCCGACACCGATCGGCCCTTCAACCGCAATATAGCGGATCTCCGGGCTGTTCGCTTTCGCCGAACGGCTTAGCGCAAAGGCCTGATCGTTCATTACCTGAATCTTATTCAAGAGTTCTGCTCAGTTTGAATAGACGAATATACGTGGATGGCCGGTGAATGTTCTCCCAAACCCTCCAGCGATTGCCGTATGCTCTTCTTACTCACCGGATGAATCAGCCCGGGCGCGATCTCGGCAAGCGGCACCAGCACAAAAAGGCGCTGCTCAACTCCGGGATGCGGGATAGTCAATGAAGCGGTAGCAACGATCTCTTCATTGAAGAACAATAGATCGAAATCGATCTCACGCTCATGCCAGTGTTCCCGGTGCTGACGGCCAAGATCGAGCTCCAATGCTTTTAATTGTCTATGGAGTTCGGTTGAATCCACTTTCGTATCGAGGCAGACGACTGCATTTAAGAATTCAGGTTGATCGGTATAACCGAATGGCGGCGTTTCATAAATTGAGCTTGCTGAAACTACTGAGCCGATCTCTGCAAGGCGAGCTATTCCCTGCTGCATTCGCGGCAATCTCGGATCGATGTTCGTACCGATCCCTATATAAGCTCTATTCATCGCCATGCTGAAAATCTGACGGCAACACTTTTCATAGTAACCGGGATCGGCGGATCGAGTTTTCGAATCTCTATTTCTACCGACAGTATGCTCGGATAGTCATTCAACACCTTTTTGCAAATATCATAGGCAAAAGCTTCGAGAAGATAATATTGTTTTTGATCGGAAACGGTTGTAATACATTCGGCAACCGAAGCATAATTGATCGTATCTTCCAATACATCGGTAGTAGCACCTTTTGGTAAAGGAAGTTCAATATGCAGATCGATCTCGAAATTATTGCCATGCGTGCGTTCCTCTTCATAAGCCCCATGAGGAGCGAATAGCCTCACCGTTTGCAAGGAAAGGATGATCGTATCGGAAGTTTTCATAGCTGATACCGTTTGAACCAGGTAACCTGCCGTTTTGCATATTGCCTGGTTTGTATTATGATCTCTTCTATTGCCGTTGATAACTCTTTTTCCGAGCGAAGCACTTCCACAAGAGTGCGATACCCTATCGCTTTCATTGCCGGCATATCGGTTGTTATTCCTCGCTCAAGCAATTGCTGTACTTCCTCAAGCCACCCGGCTTCGATCATGTGATGAATGCGCTGTTCGATTCGCTGCAACAGCACTTCACGTTCGGGCTGAAGAATGGTAAAATCCGGCCCATACTCGAACACATCCCGCTGGGCAAGACGTGCTTCTCCTAATGGAGTACCGGTGGCGAAGTAGAATTCCCACGCCCGTTGCAGCCTTCTGGGGTTTCGTTCACGTTCGATCTGTTTGAATAGCGAGAGGTCGATAGCTTCGAGTTCTTTCAATAGAACATCAAAACCTTTTTCGTCGAGTAAGTTGTCATACTGCTTCCGAGCCAGCTCTAATTGCTCCGGCGCTGCTTCTATCGGAGATAATCCATAAAAAAGAGCATCGATATAAAAACCGGTACCTCCGACAACAATAGGCCGCCTGCCGTGGCTAAGAATCTCGCTGATATGCTGCCGGGCTTGTCCGCTATACTCGGCGGCACTGAATACTTCTGTAGGTTCTAAAATATCGATGAGGTGATGAGGTACTATAGAACGCTCGGCTAATGTGGGCTTGGCAGTACCGATATCAAAACCTTTATAGAGCAGCGAAGCATCGGCATTTACGATTTCGACGGTAGTATCTTCTATCGCACGCTCAAGAGCTAAGGCTGTCTTCCCGCTTGCCGTCGGACCGGCAATAACTTCGATCTTCATTCTTTGTACTTCAAAGCGAAAGCGATCTTAACTCTCCCACCCTTCTTTACCGATCAGCGGGACAAATTTAAACTCAGGAAACTCCTGGACACTCAGTTTTCCATTATTCGAAGTGATGAGATACATTCGTTGAATATCTTTGGAGCCGACCGGAATAATCAGCTTACCACCGTTGGGATTAAGTTGTTTGGTTAATGTTTCGGGAACATCGGGCGCTCCGGCCGTTACGATAATGCCATCGTAAGGCGCATATTCATCCCATCCCCGGGAGCCATCACCAGCACGGGAAATAATATCATTGTACTTTAAGAGATCGAATCGTTTTCTGGCTTCCTGCAATAATGGTACGTGTCGTTCAATCGTAAAGACTTTGCAACCCATTGCTCTAAGTACTGCGGCCTGGTATCCCGAACCGGTACCGATCTCCAATACTTTTGAACCCGGGTGTAATTGAAGCGCCTGGCTCATAAAAGCAACCGTAAAAGGCTGAGAGATCGTTTGTCCGGAGCCAATGGGCAATGCCGAATCTTCATAAGAGCGGCGGGCAAAATGCGATTCTATAAAGATCTCCCTCGGTATCATCGCCATTGCTGAAAGCACTGCTTCGTCGGTAATACCACGCGAGCGAAGAAAAGCGATCATCGCCTGGCGTTCCTGAGAATACCGGTTCTGGGCAGAATGAAGAGGCTGATTTTTTGTACGTCCGTCAAACATGCAGTATAATTATCTATCCGTTCCTTCCCGCGATTCAAGCGCATAATCTTTTTCGGTGCCGGTTAACGGAGAAGGTTCTGTTTTCTGGGTAATCGGGCCGGTGATCGATTCGGTGATCTTTTCGCGAAGTTCGGCGCTCGTTAATTTTAATGAGAGCCTTCCGTTCTTTGCAAAAGCAAATTCTCCGGTTTCCTCACTTAAAACAACAACGACAACATCGGCTTGTTCCGAAATACCAAGAGCAGCCCTATGGCGAGTACCGAGCATCTTATCGCCGATCGATTCCACCTGAGAAAGCGGCAAGGTACATCGCGCTGCTTCTATATACCGATCTTTCAATACTACCGCTCCATCATGCAACGGGCTTCGCTTATTAAAGATACTTACTAATAACTCTTTCGAGATCTGAGCATGCAGCGGCAGGCCGGTATCGACAAAAAGTTTTATATCGGTAGTGCGGATGATAACGATAATCGCCCCTTCGTGTCGCAGCCGCAGTTCTTCGAATGCCCGCACGATCATATCAGCATATTCGGTAACGTCGGTACGGATAAAAAATTTAAAGATCGGGTTGCGGCCCAGGAACAGCAATAAGCGCCGAAGCTCGGGCTGGAATAATACAATAAGCGCGATAACCCAAATATCGGTAAGGGTCTTTAAGATCCACGATAATGCTTTCATATCGGCGGCACGGGCAACGACCGAACCGACAATCACCAGCATCAATCCGAGAAATACCTGCGCGGCGATCGTGCCGCGCATTGCCGTATATAATCGATAAAAAAGAAAGGAAACGAGCAGGACATCGAGGATATCGACCCAGGTGATCGTAATAAATCCGATGGAAAATAAGTCCACGCTCTGAGGAATTTAACGATTAAGATGCTTTCCCGTTATTGCTATCGTTCTCACCATGAAAATTTTCATACGCCTGAATGATCTCGCGTACCAGACGGTGGCGCAACACATCTTTCTTTTCGAAATAGACCATGTCTATTCCTTCGATCCCCTTTAATATTTCCTGAATTTGCACAAGTCCGGATTGGGTACGGGTCGGCAGATCGATCTGGGAAATATCGCCGGTGATAATAGCTTTAGAGCCATTGCCGATGCGCGTAAGAAACATCTTCATTTGCATCGTCGTCGCATTCTGTGCTTCGTCAAGAATCACAAAGGCATTATTCAAAGTGCGCCCACGCATATAGGCCAGTGGTACTACTTCTACAATATTACGCTCAACGTAGGCTTTGAGTTTATCGGCCGTCATCATTTCTTCGGCAGCATCATAGAGCGGACGAAGATACGGATCGACCTTCTGCGAAAGATCGCCGGGTAAGAAACCGAGGCTTTCCCCTGCTTCGACTGCCGGACGAGCAAGAATGATCTTCGAAACTTCTCTATTCTTCAAAGCCGCTATTGCCATAGCAACGGCAAGATAGGTTTTGCCGGTACCGGCGGGTCCTATGGCAAAAACGATGTCATTCTTCTTGACCGATTTGAAATATTGTATCTGGGTCGGGCTTTTAACACGAATAGGTTCGCTGTGGGTAAAAAGAACGATCGAATCGAGGTCGCCAACAGATTGTGACACTTCTTTTCCAGCCGAGACGATATCGATCACATTGGTAACATCATTCTTCGATAACTTTCCGGATTTGGAGAGGACAAACGATAGCTCATTAAAGACGCGTTCGATGAGCGTCACCTCCTGCTTGGTACCCTGCAGCAGAACCGTATCACCACGTGCAATAATGCGAGCGTCGAAGCGCTGCTCTATTAATTGTAAGTATTGGTCACCGGGCCCAAAAATGGTCTGCACTTCGGCAGCCGGTATCTTGATTTTTCGTTCTACTATTTCCATTGACTCTGGTATACTAACACAAAGACCGTCTCCCCTGTTCGGAGAGACGGTCTCGTGATTACACCTATCGGTATCTATTAACGATGGCGATGGCGGTAGCCTGTTACATCCTTATCCTGTTCGGTAACGGCAGTTGCACTGATCTTCAACTGCTGACCCGGATAGATGAGGTCAGGATTCTTGATCTGGTCCTGATTATTGTGCCAAATCTTCGGCCAGGCAAACGGATCGTTATAGATATCCGGCTTCTTAGCGATATTCCATAAGCAATCGCGATCTTTCTGCCAGGTGCCTACGGTGTAGACCTTCTCCGGCGGAATCATGCCCTTCTTCATCTGCATGAAGCTATTGGACATGGCCTGTACACGGTTGCGATGATCCGGAATAAGCACGAGCTTATTGCCACGGAGCGAACGGATCTCATTCTCCAATGCATCAACGCGCGATTTATTCTGGTTGAGCATATCGGGAGAAAGCGAACGAAGCGAGTTGAGCTCCTGCTCGTCGCGGGCTAAGCGCTCACGATACGCATTGTAGCCATTACGGTCACTGCCGCAAAGAGCATAGAGAGCATCGCGGCAGCTATTGACATCGGCCATACGCTGCTGAAGATCAGCATTCGCTTTAGCGATATCATCGTTGGCTTTTTGAAGTTCAGCTTTCAGCTTATCGATCTCAGCGCGGCGGTAAGCGATGGTCGAATCAGCCTGATCTTTCGTGAAGTTCTCAGGATATTGAGCAAATGCCGACGTGGCAAAGCAGCATCCGAGCACAGCAATGAGGCACAAGATAGTTGTTTTCATGTGGTGTGGCTCCTTCAAAATTATTTATGACCCTTTTTCTTTGCTGCAGGAGTTGGCGGCGGGGGCGGGGGCGGCGGATTCCATTCGGCGCTATCGGGCCAAATGTTCGGCCACTGGGCTAAGCCCTGGCGAACGGCTGCGGTCTGTTGTTGGCAATCGGCGAGCTCACGATCCTGAGCAGCTAATTTACCTTGGGCATCACGAAGCGTTGCCATTGCACGGTCGAGGTCCATTTTCAAACCATCGCGGCTCTGGTCAAGCTCACGAAGAGTCTTCATCTGCTCTTCGGTTGCTTTGTTCGAACAGCTCGAAAGTGCAACTGTCACCGACGCGGCGAGCAGCAGCATTTTGAGCATTTGTTTAGGTGAATTCATGTCCTGAACTCCTTAATTACGTTAATTAAAAACTCAAATGGTATCCGTTGGCTATACAAAAATAATACATTTTTAGCCACATTCTTGAAATATACCCGTCGTTATCGTAACATACAACAAAAATAGCCCGGGGTGTTTTAAACCACGGGCCCTTTTTTTCGATGATACAATAGGTTACTGTCTTATCCTATCTATAATTTATCAAGGCATAAATGACGTCACCATCCAGGCTGAAGCAGTGCCATCGTAGATCAACGTGATCATTCCTTCCCCGGTAGTAGTGATATTTGCACCGGACATGGTATGTATTTTATTCGCTCCGGCGCCGGCATTTTGATCGACGATCGTTAAGTTGTTGGCAGTATTATAAATAACGATAATTTTTCCATCCTGCCCACCCGAAATACCGGTAATACTTGTCCCTCCGCCATTGGCGGTTACCCTTAGATAACTGTTATTACCCGATGCAATAGCTACGTTTCCATTGGCTAATGCTCCGATCGTATTCGGCCGGATAGCAATATCGCCATTAATGTCAACCGAGGTAGTTGGTGAGTTGGTATTTACCCCGATCTTTCGTGCGGTACCGTCGGTATTATTTACGATCAGATTCATATTCCCAAAGTAGGCAATCCCGCTGAGCGAACTGATGTCGGCGGCCGTCCCCATATTCACACCGAAGCTCGTCGAACCGAGCGTTAGATTCTGGCCCCCCGGGATAACCGAATAATTTGTCGATCCGACAATACTATTACCCGAACCGCCGGAGATCGTACCATAATTGGCAGTGAGGTTGATCGAGTTATTAATACCTCCGGTGATTGCAGAATACTGTCCGCCTGCTACATTATGCTGGCCGCCACCAACAAATGAATATTGCCCGGAAGCAGTATCGAGCGTACCACCACCAACGGCTGCACCCGTTGCCGAAGAAAGATTATTCAAGCCGCCGCCAACAAAGCAATAACCGCCCGCTGCATTTGCCGCATTACCATATCCACCCGCTACCGTTGCCGATGAACCACTTGCCGCATTAAGCGAACCACCACCTACGGTGGAATAAATACCGGCTGAAGTATTATTATATCCGCCACCGATCGTTGGATAGATGGCACCCGAACCACCGTTACCGGCGATATTCTTTGCGCCACCACCTATAGTACCATAGTTGTCATTTACGGTATTAGCATTGGAAGCAAAGCCACCGCCACCGATGGCAGCACCGATAGCACCGGAAGTTACACTGTTTGTAGAATACCCTTCGATGACATTTGGGCTGGTAGCGCTGGTCTCAAAGCGGGCAGCACGTACTCCGTTTACGACAACATTTACCGGTGTAAGTGTTGAACCCGCTACTGTTCCGATAAGATTATTCACCCCATCGGTGCCAGTTACAGAATTACCGGTAAGTACCCAGCCGCTGGCCGCACCGGGTGTTTGCCATCCGAGTGTGACATTGTATGGTCCGCTGCCGGTAATCGTTGCTGCAGCCAATACCTGGTTTGCAGAAGGCTGTGCAGTCGGCAAGGTATAGGTTATATTATTTGCTTGTGCTCCGGCAACGAATGAAGTATAATGCGCTCCGGCATAAGTGCCGCTGCTATTCGGCGAATAAAATTGTAATTCGCGAGCCGTGTTATCGGTATTACCAACCATAAGATTCATATTACCGAAGTAGCCAATGGCGCTCATGCCACTGACATCGGCCGCCGTCCCCATATTCACACCGAAGGTATTTGCACCGACGGTAAGATTTCTACCGCCAGGTATAACCGAGTAAGTACTACCGACAGCCGCAATATTTGTGGATCCACCCCCAACGGTAGAATATGTACCACGGGCGGCATTACTTTCGCCACCGCCGATATGTGCTGCTACAGCAATAGCACTGTTAGAATGTCCGCCGGCTATCGATGCATACTGAGCAGTTGAAGTATTGGAAAGACCGCCGCTAACCGAAGCATAGGTTGCACCTACACCGGAATTACCGGCTGTATTTGAAGCTCCGCCGGCAACGACTCCATAATTATCACTGACGGTATTAACAGCCGCCGCCGCGCCACCGCCTCCGATCGCTGCACCAATAGCGCCCGAAGAAGCGCTATTACCATTATAGCCACCGATAACATTTGGGCTCGTTGCACTCGGCTCGAATCTCATTGCACGGTTGCCATTTGTAACGATGTTTACTGGTGCCAGAGTCGAACCGGCAGTCGTACCAAAAAGATTATTTACTCCATCGGTACCCGTAATTGAATTTCCTGTTAACTTCCAGGCAGTAATTAGTGTCGAAGGATCTACCCATTGTGGGGTTGCACCTGCACCCTGAGAAGCAAATACATAACCATTCGTACCATCGGAACCACGAACATTTAATGGCGTGGAAGTACCGACGAAGGTTTCCCCGGTATTAACTTTGAATATACCAGCCGCTGTTGTTTGTACTGCTCCGGTTTCAACCCAGGAAGTACCGCTCCAGCGAAGCATGTTATCGGTTGTCGATCCGGCACCAACTACAGCAACCGTAGTCCAGGAAGGTGTAGAGCCAATACCTCCACTTGTTAAGACCTGCCCCGCCGTACCCGTGCTTCCATTAAGTTGTAATGGGCTCGTTGTGCCGGAAAGATTTAAGCCGGACGTAAGAACTTCAGATGCAGCATTAATCTGCCCCGTTCCGGAAGCAGTAACCGAGGTATTCTCTACCCAACCGGTACCATTCCAACGAAGGGTGCTATTAGTTGCAGTGCCATTGGGGAACGATGGCAATGTGCTCCAACTCGGAGTGCTGCCTGCACCGGCACTGGTAAGTACCTGCCCCGATGTACCGGCATTACCATTCATCTGTACCGGCGAGTTAGCTCCGCTGATATTCATTCCTCCATTCGAGGTAATAAATCCGGCGGCGGATTCAAGCACATTGGTGTTCTCTATCCAATTGGTACCATTCCAACGGAGAGTACTATTAACCGTAGAACCTCCCGGCAAGGTAGGCACTGTCGACCAGGTCGGTGTCGAACCGGCACCGTTGCTCGTAAGTACCTGCCCTGCTGTTCCGGGATTACCATTAGTACTAAACTGGCTCGTCGTACCTGAGAGCACTACTCCGCCAGTAACACTTAATTGACCGGTCGCACTTGACTTTACATTCGATGACTCAACCCAAGCCGTACCGCTCCAGCGCAACGTGTTATCGGCACCGGTACCATTCGCAGGAATAGTAAGTGTCGTCCAGCTTGGAGTATTACCAGAACCGGCACTGGTAAGTACTTGCCCTACCGTACCCGTTAGGCCGTTTACATATAAAGGGCTAGCCGTTGAGTTAAGATTAAGACCGGCATTAACGGTTATCTTTCCTCCCGTTGATGACTGAACGTTTGAAGTTTCTACCCAATTGGTACCGTTCCAACGAAGTGTATTATCGGTGCTCGTGCCTGCGCCTACCGTCGTAATGCTTGTCCAGTTTGGTGTTGCACCGGCACCGGAACTAGTAAGGACTTGTCCGAAAGTACCGGGTGAGCTATTAAGTAGCAGTGGGCTTCCCGTACCGTTGTGGTTAATACCACCAGTGACAGCAAGCTGACCGGTTGAAGTCGATTTCACGCCGGAAGTTTCAACCCATGCTGTCCCGCTCCAACGCATCGTATTATCAGCAGCAGTACCGGCTGCGATCGAAGTGATAGTCGTCCATGACGGTGTATTGCCTGCACCACCACTGGTGAGCACCTGGCCGCTGTTACCGCTTGAACCATTTACCTGAATATCGCTGGCTGCGCCATTGAAATTCATACCGCCATTAACGGTTAACCTTCCACCCGCACTTGATTTTACATTTCCGCTTTCAACCCATTGGCTGCCATTCCAGCGAAGCGTATTATCCAAACCAGTACCGCTCGGTGGCAACGACAGCGTTGTCCACGAAGGTGTAGTACCGACACCGTTACTAACAAGCACCTGACCGGTAATACCGGCAGAACTATTAGCAAGTAATGGGCTCGTACCACCTGAAAGATTAATACCACCACCAGCACTAAGCTGACCGGAAGCACTGGATTTTACCGAAGAAGATTCTACCCAATTGGTACCATTCCAACGTAAGGTATTATCAGTTGCCGTACCGGTCGGTAAACCGTTTGAAACTGCAATCGTCAACGTACCACTGCCGGGTGTAATAGAAATATTATTTCCAGCGGTAAGTGTGGACCACACGGGCGTCGAGCTTCCACCGACGCTCATTAATACCTGGCCATTAGTACCGGCACTGCCATTAACCTGCAATGTACTTGAAGAACCCGAAAGATTTACACCGGCATTCACTGTTAACTGGCCACCTGGCGAAGAAAGAATATTTGCATTCTCACTCCAGCTTGCTCCATTCCACCGTAAGGTGCTATTGGTGATCGTACCGTCGGGTAAGGTATTAATCGTCGTCCAGGTCGGCGTCGATCCGGCACCGGCACTGGTAAGCACCTGGCCGTTAGTACCATTACTGCCATTAAGCGTAATGGGATTTACAGTACCATTAAGATCTAATCCATTCTTTACGGTCAACTGCCCTGCTGCCGAACTTAAGATATTTGCATTCTCAGCCCATGTTGTACCCGTCCAGCGCAGAGTACTGTTTGCAGTTGTTCCCGTCGGAAATGTTGCAATGCTTGTCCACGTCGGAGTCGAACCAGCGCCTGCACTCATTAGCACCTGCCCACTCGTACCGGCCGATCCACCGACTTGTAGCGGACTGCTTGTACCAGCTAAATTAACCCCCGCATTCGTTGTAAGTAATCCCGCGGCAGAGGATTTTATATTCGAATTTTCAACCCATGTCGTACCGTTCCAACGAAGCGTGTTATCGGTTGCGCTTCCTGTTGGTAATGTTGGTACTGTTGCCCACGTCGGAGTAGAACCTGCACCGGCACTGGTAAGCACCTGACCGCTGGTACCTGCAGAACCGCCAACTTGCAACGGACTACCGGTACCGGCAAGATTAACTCCAGCATTAGTGGTTAGTAAACCTGCGGCAGAAGATTTTATATTTGCACTTTCTACCCATGTCGTGCCATTCCAACGAAGCGTGTTATCGGTTGCAGTACCGGTTGGCAATGTTGCAACACTGGTCCAGGTCGGCGTTGAACCTGCTCCCGCACTGGTAAGTACCTGGCCGCTCGTGCCTGCAGAACCACCAACTTGCACTGGGCTCGACGTGCCCGCTAAGTTTATACCGGCATTAGTTGTTACTAATCCTACTGCACTTTCTTTAACATTTGCATTTTCAACCCATGCCGTACCATTCCAACGCAATGTATTATCGGTAGCTGTGCCGGTCGGCAATGTAGCTACTGAAGCCCAGGTTGGCGTTGCACCGATACCGGCGCTTGTAAGTACCTGACCACTTGTTCCGGCAGAACCGCCAACTTGTAATGGGCTGCTTGTACCAGCTAAGTTTACCCCCGCATTGGTTGTGAGTAATCCCGCTGCAGAGGATTTTACATTCGATGTTTCGATCCATGAAGTCCCATTCCACCGGAGAGTGTTATCGGTTGCAGTACCAGTGGGCAATGTTGCAATACTTGTCCAGGTCGGTGTTGCGCCGGCGCCAGCACTGGTAAGAACTTGTCCAGTCGTACCTGCCGAAGCGCCAACTTGTAATGGGCTCGAAGTGCCTGCGAGATTAACTCCGGCATTCGTTGTGAGTAAACCGGCAGCAGAAGATTTTACATTTGAAGTCTCTACCCATGCAGTGCCATTCCAACGCAATGTATTATCGGTCGCAGTACCTGTTGGTAATGTCGCAACAGTTGTCCAGGTGGGTGTTGCGCCTGCTCCGGCGCTCGTAAGAACCTGTCCGCTCGTACCTGCAGAACCACCAAGTTGTAATGGGCTCGTTGTACCGGTCAGATTGGCTCCGGCATTCACGGTAAGTAAGCCTAATGCACTTTCTTTAACATTTGCATTTTCAACCCATGCAATGCCATTCCAACGAAGTGTGTTGTCGGTTGCCGTACCAGTAGGAAGTGTAGTGATTGTGGTCCAGGTCGGTGTTGTACCTGCCCCGGCACTGGTGAGTACTTGTCCGCTTGTACCGGCAGAGCTGCCAACTTGCAAGGGGCTTGTGGTACCCGTAAGATTTAATCCCGCATTCGCTGTGATTAATCCTGCTGCACTTTCTTTAACATTTGCATTCTCAACCCATGCTGTACCATTCCAGCGAAGGGTGTTATCGGTTGCCGTGCCGGTTGGAAGTGTAGTGATTGTTGTCCAGGTCGGTGTTGTACCTGCTCCGGCACTTGTAAGAACTTGTCCATTCGTACCAGTAGAACCACTAACTTGTAATGGGCTGCTGGTACCGGCAAGATTAACTCCGGCATTAGTTGTAAGTAAACCGGCTGTTGAAGATTTAATATTCGCACTCTCCACCCATGATGTGCCACTCCAACGAAGTGTATTATCGGTTGCGGTGCCGGTTGGTAATGTTGCGACTGTTGCCCAGGTCGGCGTTGCACCGGCTCCGGCACTCGTTAATACTTGTCCGCTCGTCCCAGCCGAACCATTAACTTGTAACGGGCTTACAATCCCGGCGAAATTTACACCGGCATTGGTGGTCACTAATCCTGCTAAGCTGGATTTTACATTCGATGATTCTACCCAGGCGGTACCATTCCACCGAAGCGTATTATCGATTCCTGTGCCTGTCGGTAAAGAAGCAACGGTAGTCCATTGCGGTGCAGAACCTACGCCAGCGCTGGTAAGTACTTGCCCGGCAGCACCGGCAGCAAATTCAACGATCGAACCACCGGAAGAATACATGATCCGGTTATTACCAAGAGCGGTCGATGAATTCGTACCGCCGTTTGCAATTGGAAGTATTCCGGCAACTTCATTCGTCCCGAGATCGACAGAGTTTGAAGTCGAACCTGAGCCGATAAATTGATTTGCAATGATAATACCAGTGCCGGTCGGTACTAACGTTGAACCGGCGCCTACACTAAGCGTTTGATTTTGATTGGTACCTGCAAGTATCTGGGCAAAGGTTGGCTGGCCTGACGATGTAGGAGACCAACTCATAGTACCGGTATTATCGACTACTAAATATCCCGTCGTGGCAGGGAGCGTAGCAGGCAATGTATAAGTAATATTAGCACTTTGGTTTTGTGCTTTAAAAGCAGAATAGTTGGGGCCGCCGGAGGGCTCGAATAATCGAAGCTCGCTAGCCGCGCCGCTATTAGTTAATGAAAGATGATTGTTGATAGCGGTCAATCCTGCAGCGCTGCTTGTCATATTGACATTTTCGCTCCAGGATGCACCATCCCAATGTAAAGTAGAATTAAGCAAGGTGCCTACCGGTAACGGTCGGGCAACGGAGATAGCGTTATTTTGTATAACCACCCCGGTACCGGCAGTCAGCGCACTTGCATTGTCATCAGCAGGGCTCCATTTTGTTCCGTTCCATTTCAATACCTGGCCATTCGTAGCTCCGGCCTGGTTAAGTTTCAAAGGCGTAATGGCTCCATCGGCTATCTTACTGGTGATGATGCCGTTATCCGATACAGTAATAGTTGTCGATGGTCCGTTACTTCCAGTGACGGCGATGGATGGATCGCCGGCGGTGATCCTTGAGATCCCGGAAGAACCCCCAACAGATGTTGTAGCAAACGAATGTAAGACAAGCGAATTTCCTTTTTGCGTTACCGATAGTGTACTATCGCCACTGATAGTTATCGGCCCCGATAGTTCGTTAATACTGGTAATTAATCCTTTCGCATCCGGAGCGAGAGCCCTCGCAAAATCGGCGGTCTCGGCGCGAATGGCAAACGGTGCCGATACTAAAGCCGTACGAGGCAATACTTCTTCTGCTTCATCGATATGAATACCAAGGTACATAGTACCTTCGAATTTTACTGAGGAAGGAATAGGGGTTACTGCTCCGATAATGATAGTAAATAGGCCGTGGGAGACTGGAAGCGATTGCGATTCAGCATAGACCGGGGTGCCTCCGACCGGTTGATTATAGATCATGACTGAGATCTTATGATCGCCATCGGCAATAGGATGACCCGAGGGATCCATTATCACTCCCTGATAACTGATCTGTCTTGGAACCTGGGCATAAAGATCGGTAGAAAAATAGCAACCAATGGCCAGAGCCATTGCCCAAAGAAAGAAATAAATTTTATTCATAGCTCAATAACCGGCTACGGTACGCATCATAGAAGAAAAGACCGTACTTATCTGGGGATCATACGGGGTGTAGGTCGCCATGCGCAAACTTGCAGGCGTGTTAATTGTACAAACAACCGCTCGTGCGGCTACTTATAAGTGTAAATATAATAAATGAATCTTAAAATTGCAAATTATTTTTGACCAAAAAATGAGAAAGGTGGCCTCAACCACCTTTCTTTTCAAACAAATAAAATTTTTACTTAAATTACAAAAACAGGAGTTATTCCCACTCAATAGTTGCTGGGGGCTTAGAACTAATGTCATAAACCACCCTGCTTATACCTTTGACTTCATTCGAAATTCTACTTGAAATTATGGCAAGAACCTCGTATGGTAATCGTGCCCAATCGGCCGTCATTCCGTCAACACTCGTTACTGCTCTGATCGCACAAACGGCATCATACGTTCGCTCATCTCCCATAACACCAACGGTATGAACCGGTAGTAAGACGGCAAATGCCTGCCACGCCGCATGATAGACGTTATTGGAATGCAGCTCTTCCAGGAAGATAGCATCGGCTGCTCTGAGCAGATCAAGTTTTGGTTTGCTCACATCCCCTATTACTCTGATGGCCAGCCCCGGACCTGGGAAAGGATGTCGTTCGATAAACTGCTCAGGGATACCAAGAGCACGGCCCACATTGCGGACTTCATCTTTGAATAGCTCACGCAATGGCTCGATAAGATCGAGCGACATAATCTCCGGCAATCCACCTACATTATGGTGAGATTTGATAGTTGCCGAAGGACCCTTGAACGAAAGCGATTCTATTACATCAGGATAGATAGTACCCTGTACTAAAAACTTTGCACCTTCAAACTTCTTTGCTTCCTCAACAAAGACATCGATAAAGGCTTTGCCGATAATTTTCCTTTTCTGCTCCGGATCGGTAACTCCGGCCAGACGATCGAGAAAGAGCTTACTGGCATCGACAAAATCGAGATCGATACCAAAGTGATCGCGGAAGGTATGGACTACTTCTTTGCTTTCGCCGCGGCGCATAAGGCCGTTATCGACGTGGATACACTTTAATTGATGACCGATAGCGCGGTGAACGAGCGTCGCAGCAACGGCAGAATCTACCCCACCGGATAATGCACAGATAACCGTCTTATCGCCTACCGCTTCTTTAATCTCCTTGATTGTTGCCTCGATAAAGTTTGCCGCATTCCAGCCGCTTTTCAGACCGGCAACATCGAAGAGAAAATTGGCGAGAATTTGCGCTCCACAAGTGGTATGCACTACCTCCGGGTGGAATTGGACACCATAAATTTTCTTCTTGTCATTAACTACAGCACAGATAGGAGAATTATTACTATGAGCAACCGCTCGGAAGCCTTCAGGTAATTTCGTTAGTTTATCGCCATGAGACATCCAGACACTGTTGGTGCCGGGAAGATCGCTAAAGATAGCACATTGGCGATCGTCGATAATAAGCTCTGCCCTGCCGAATTCTCTTTTTGCACTTTTATCGACCTCACCGCCCATTTCATAGGCAAGTAATTGTAGCCCATAACAAATACCGAGAATTGGCTTACCTATTTCATAAACTCGGCGGTCGCATTTCGGTGCGTCGGGATCATAGACACTTGAAGGACCACCGGAAAGGATAATAGCGGCGGGCTTATACTCTGCTATCGTATCGAAGGAAACGTTACCTGGGTAAATCTCAGCATAAACACCTTGCTCTCGGACTCGCCGGGCGATCAACTGAGTGTATTGAGAGCCAAAATCAAGAATGAGAACGGAATCACCAGAATGTGCCATATATTCAAGTACAAAAAAAAAACGTTTTTTTTCGGTATCGCTTTCAGGAGATACAAAAAAAAAACGTTCTTTTTTCACTCGTTATGCACGAATGAAATCGAGATCGTAAAATTTAGAAGCGCGTATAATCCATAAAGATAGGTATTAGTTCCGGTTACAGATTATCGCGCTGATAAATATAAGCGGCCTCTATGGAATCCACTTTCTTAAAGGTAACGCCGAGTTTACTCGCCTGTGAAATAATGGGCTCGGCATTTTGAGGCCAATCGATCAATACGGAAATATTATTGCGAACGACATAGACTCCCAGCGAATCCGATTGCCGCGCTTTTAAGGCTTCGTAATTTACTTTGCCATCAAGATTTATAACATTCCCGGCAATAAATTCAGCTATGCCGGATGAGGTCATTCCTATTTTATAATCAGGATGTAATTGCGCCCACTTGCCACTTACATACAACGGATTTACGATCGAGATGGTATAATTATAGATGTAGTGTGCTCCGTTGAATATTACTGCCGATACTATCAACAGCCCGGCCAGTACCTTTGCCGAGCGCTGTTTTAGCAATGACCGTTCTTTAATAAGATATGGTATCGTTAACGACCAGAATACTATAGCAAGCACTCGCAATGGTTGAAAATACCTGCTCATAAAATGATGAGCATTAAAAAAGAATGTATAGTAGATCACAAAGATAATGCAGGCCATGAATAATGGCCGAAGGATCAGTATCTCGGGTTGTTGCCTGAGATATGTTAAAACTCTATGTCGCCTTAGCATTCGGACAAACGTCCAGAGAACGATTCCATCGAATAATAGTATTATCGGAAGCGGAATGGTCTCCTTATACAGATAGACAATGGTTAGGATAATATTTACAATCGTAGTGATCGAACTTATGAGATTATCGGTAAGTGACATCCCTATTGATTCTGCCTGTCCGCTGATCGGCATGAGACTTCCGAATACCGTATAATTATATACCCACCAAGGCGCACTGACTAATACCGATGTCCCAATCCATATCCCGATTTCTACCCCCGTTCTATTGAGTCGTTTTTCATTATTTGAAAGTAATGGATATGATACTAATGCAATAGCAAGGAACACCCCATCGATCCGGCAAAGAATAAGGAGGCCAAGAATGCTTCCAAATCTGATAAGCTCAAATAGTCCTGTCGGTGTACCCGCCCGGTCATTGGCCTGCATGGGTGCGTATCGATATAACACCCACAGTATCATCATGGCGTACATACCCGTTTCAAGACCAATGGCATTATAGATCAGATTAGAGAGCACAAAGGTCCATAAGAAAGCTCCGATCATTCCGGGATTGAGATACCATGGCATCTGACCATCCCTGCCTCGGGTCAATATTTTATAGATCAGTAGGACGCAACAACTCTCGAAAAGAGCAACCCAAATAAAGCTCAGGCGAATGGCAAGCCATTTATCTTCACCTGCTATGGCAAAGCAGGCCGCATCTAATACTACAAGTAACGGTTGTACTCCATTAGTCGGGTGAATGCCATCAATGGAAAATCCGTGACCATGGGCCAGGTGATAGGCACAGTTCAGAGTATAAAAGGCATCTTCCTGATAGAGCCGCTGGGTCAATTGGGTCTCCGGGCGAAAGGCAAGCGCCAGGCGGGTGACAATTGTAAAGAGGACTAAGAACCGAAGGACTGTACGATCATTCATACTCGGAGTAAGTGGTCTTTCGTAAAAGACCGCTTACTCCAAGTAAAAAACTACTCACAAATTATTGCCCAATGAGAGCACGATATTCGGCTACGGATAGCGTCTGCTTTACCTCGTCGGGATTGCTCATCTCGACCTTCAGCAGCCAGCCTTCGCCGTAAGGATCTTTATTGACTGTATCGGCAGCATCGTTGAGGCCAGTATTGACTTCAATGATCGTACCAGAGACCGGACTATAGATATCGCTTACCGTCTTTACGGCCTCAACTGAACCAACCGATTGACCGGCCTGGATTGTCTGGTTAGGAAGAATATCGATATAGATCACATCGCCAAGTTCGCCCTGGGCAAAATCGGTAATGCCGATCATTGCGATGTTGCCATCGACTTTTACCCATTCATGCTCTTTGGTGTAGGTAAGATTCTCTGGGAAATTCATGGTTATCGTAGATGATTAATTACGGACGTTCGTCCAATCGAACGTTTCGAGAAATTTAGTATCAAAATCTCCGGCGCGGAATTGCTCATTGCGCATGAGCGCCTTATGGAACGGAATCGTCGTCTTAATGCCTTCGATCACAAATTCATCGAGTGATGATTTCATTCGGTCGATCGCTTCCTCCCGATTCGAACCCCAGGCAATAAGTTTTCCTACCAGCGAATCATAATACGGTGGAATACCATAGCCTGCATACACGTGCGAATCAAGACGAACTCCATACCCGCCCGGTGCATGGAAACTGGTGATCGTGCCGGGACTCGGACGAAAATCCTTTTCAACATCTTCCGCATTAATACGGCATTCTATAGCATGGCCATCGGGCTTGCGAAGCTTCTTGGAAATGCGTCCCCCGTTTGCAACGTGAAGCTGCTGGGCGATTAGATCGATACCGATGACCTGTTCGGTCACACAGTGCTCAACCTGAATACGCGTATTCATTTCCATAAAGTAGAAATTACCATGGGCATCGAGTAAGTACTCGATAGTACCGGCGCCGACATAACCGACACTTGTGCACCCTTTGATCGAAGCCTCACCCATCTTCTCACGGATAGCTTCGGTTACTACCGGCGATGGCGATTCTTCTACCAGCTTCTGATGGCGTCGTTGAATAGAGCATTCCCGCTCATTGTAATGCACCACATTTCCGTGCGTATCGCCAAAGACCTGAATCTCAACGTGGCGCGGTTTTTCTACAAACTTTTCGATATAGACATCGCCGTTATTGAAAGCATTAGCTGCTTCACTGGTTGCCATCTGGAAATTTGTCTCGAGATCTTCTTCGCGGAGCGTCAGGCGCATTCCGCGGCCACCGCCTCCGGCAACGGCTTTGATCATCACCGGATAACCGATCTCACGAGCGATCTCTTTTGCTTCGGCAATAGTCTTAACAACACCATCGGAGCCAGGCACTACCGGCACCCCGGCGCGTTTCATCGTCTCTTTAGCACGAGCCTTATCTCCCATCGACTGGATCATCTCAGGATCCGGACCGATGAACGTAAACCCGGAAGAAGTACAAATATCGGAAAACTCGGCATTCTCAGCGAGGAAACCATATCCCGGATGGATAGCTTCGGCACCGGTGAGATGTGCGGCGCTGATTATTTGGGGGATATTAAGGTAAGATTGCTTTCCTGCCGGAGGACCGATACACACGGCTTCATCGGCAAAGCGAACATGAAGACTGTGGCGATCGGCCTCGGAGTACACGGCAACCGTTTTTACTCCGAGTTCACGGCAACTGCGGATAATGCGCAAGGCGATCTCTCCGCGATTAGCTATTAAGACTTTTTTGAACATTCGCTAGTATAGCAGACTGATGTTCGGAAATCACCCGAAGAAATCAGGCGGGCTCGACGATAACAAGAGGCTGGCCGTATTCAACCGGCTGGCCGTTCTCGACACAGATCTTGACAACCTTACCGGCAACATCACTTTCGATCTCGTTCATCAGCTTCATCGCTTCGATGATACAGAGCGTGGTACCAACTTCGATCATCTGCCCGACCTGAACGTAGGGATCGGCATCCGGTGATGGCGAACGGTAAAAAGTACCAACGATTGGAGACTTAACTTCTTTAGTGTTAGAAGCCGGCTTGGCGGCAGGAGCTGCTTCACCTGCGACGGCCGGAGCGGCTGCAGGAGCAGGTGCCTGGGGTGGCATACCATAAGAGATCGGAGCAGCAGCATACTGAATCGGTGCTGCAACCTGCTCTACTTTACGGGAAAGGCGTATCTGTGAGCCTTCTTCTTCTATTTCAAGTTCGGTCAGAGTGCTATCGTCAAATAATTTGACAACTTTTTCCAAATAATTCAGATCCATGCCAATCCTCCTATGGTTCTATTCACTATAAACGACACGAAATTTACGAACACGATGCTCTCATCGCGTTCGATTTCGGTTTTAGGTTACTTAGTAGCTTTGACGCGTTCGAGGTAAGCACCGCTACGAGTATCGACCTTTACTAACTCGCCTTCATTAAGAAAAAGCGGCACGTTCACGACTGCGCCGGTCTCGAGTTTAGCAGGTTTTGTACCACCGGTAGCGGTATCGCCACGCATCCCGGGATCGGTTTCTACTATCTTAAGGATGACTGCCGGAGGAACATCGAGGGAAATAACTTCTCCGTCTTCAGAAAAAAGGATGTCGACCGTATCGGATTCTTTCATATATAAAGCAGCATCGCCTACTTTTACCGGAGGAATGGTAACCTGCTCATAGGTTTCATTATCCATAAATACAAAATCATCACCGTCTTTATAAAGGAATTGATATGGCTTCTTTTCCATACGGACAATATCGACTTCCTCGCCAGAGCGGAAACGAACTTCTTTCAAGTTACCGCTTCTTAGCGAACGCATTCTTGCCTGAACGAAAGCGCGTAAGTTACCAGGAGTGCGGTGTTCGTATTCTTCAATTCTGAATAATTCGCCACCATCCATGCGCAGAACGGTGCCAATGCGAAAATCATTAGTCGATGCCATAGTATCCGTATGTATATATTAATGAAGTAGTTACCTTTAGCAACTACTGCCCCCTGATGCTACGTGGGGCGCTTTGTAACACGGATACTGGCTAAAAGGCTTCCTTCAAATACCTGTTCACAGTGCAGGGGGTAACTGACATAAAATCAATATATAGCTTACTTTCGCACCAGTGCCAGTTTTCCAGAACTTCGGATGCCATCGGTAAGGACAGTAAAGTAATAAATACCACTGCCGACCGTATTGCCGGCATCGTCTTTGCCATCCCAACTATGGTACCAACTGCCTTCAAACCCGATTGGGGCAGCTTCGCTATGCTTAACAAGGACGTTGGAGGTTGTATAAATATCTAAAATAGAAGAAATAGGCTTATTGGACTTATCGGAAGCCAGGATCTGTACCTCGCTGGCAGTAGTACAATTAAAAGGCTGGGGAAATACTGCAATAGTATTATTACGCCGTTCGAACGACGTATCGCAGAAGTAAACCGGCGAACTTGAGAAGAACTGAAAACTTCCGTTTGCAGCCGATACGGTTGCATCCGGCGAGGCCGATATAGCTATATTGCGGGAAATAACCAGCCCCCCGATCCCCCCAGACTTAGTAGTTTCGAAATAAGCAAGAGCGGCCGGATCCAGAGTAAAGCTCGTATCGCCGCCATTGGGAAGCATCGAGATCGGCAATACCCCAGCCGGATACTTATTGAGATCCGGAAGGATATGAGGCTCGGATTTATTATACCTGCTTCCACCATCCATTACTGCCTGAAAGACCTCTGCTCCGAAATCTTTATAATCATTGCAGAACGAGCTTCCGCTCCGCTGAAGAATAGTATCGGTAGCAATAAGAAAATCGTTTTGCTCTCGGGAATAATATTGCCAGATATTTCTTATTACGGAATCTCCATGTACTCCTGAAAGATAGCGGAAGAAAATACCGGCTCCATAACATCCCGGAGGATCGATGTGGCTAAAGAGAGAATTAGTCTTGGAAAGGAAGCTCGGCAAATACTGCAAATAATCCGGTACCCACGGTGTACTTCTTATCTCACACCAGACAGACGACATTTCCCGGAAATTTACATCCGAACTTCGTTGCCCGAACCCATAATCGCCGGCCTGAATAACGTGCTGAAATTCATGATAGACCGTTACACGGGCAGCATCGGTATCTTTCGTTGTATATCGTTCGTTACTAAACGCATTATCTATCGTAATAAAAGCACGAAAGAGCGGTAATCCCGATGGCGAGAAGTCAAAGGGTTTTTGAAAGTCTACCGGAGTAGTATAACCGTAATTACCAGAAGAACCCTGGCTTTGCAGGTAAATATGCCAGGTCGAATCGGCAAAACTGTAAGGTGGTTTTGGGTTTCCGAGGGTATCTATTTCAAGACGGTAGGCACCGTCGGCATATCCGGCGACAGCACGGATAAAGGCATCGGTCGCTGCATTGATACCCGTTCTATCGAAGAATATCTTAAATCGTCCTGACGGAGAGATAATCGAGTCCTGGGTTTGGGGAGTCAGATCTAAGGTCGAAAGTGGATGACCTGCTTTTATCGCTTCCTGCAATTGGTGAATAACCGCCTCGGTACCGCAATGCCCGGTAACCGGTTGAGCATCGGATTGCTGAAAGCCCGATAGCAGCAAAAACAAGGCCACAAAAGCAGTTACAATGCGTGAGCTGCTCTGTATTGACCGAACCGTGATTCTTTCCACTCTGTTAGAATATGGTAGGTAAACGCTACACTATCACCATGAATCCGAACTCATAGTGCTAGTGTAACAAAGGCATAAGGTATTTCGTCTTATAAGTATAGGGTAATTTTAAATAGCTACGATAATGGCGCAAGAGGGAAATTTTTCAAACAGAGTTCAGGATGTGATCCGTCTTTCTCGTGAAGAAGCGATCCGCCTCGGACACGATTATATCGGTACGGAGCACCTGTTGCTCGGTATCATCCGCGAAGGCGAGGGTATCGCCGTAAAGATCCTTCGCAATCTCGGCGTCGATTTATACAAAATTAAAAAAGCTGTCGAAGATACGGTTCGCTCCGGCGGCGCAACGTTAACCATCGGTAATATCCCGCTGACCAAGCAGGCCGAGAAGGTCTTAAAGATCACCTATCTCGAAGCAAAGCTCTATAAGAGCGAGGTCATCGGCACCGAACATCTATTACTTTCATTACTGCGCGACGAAGATAATATCGCCGCTCAGATCCTTAATCAGTTCAGTTGCACCTACGATTCCGTTCGTGCCGAACTTGATAATATCATTTCAGGCCGTGCCAGCTCAGCCCCCAAACAGCCTTCGGCAGAGAAAAAGCCGGAGCGCACCAAAACGCCGGTGCTCGATAACTTTGGCCGCGATCTGACGAAGCTCGCTGCCGAGGACAAACTCGACCCGATCATCGGCCGTGAGAAAGAGATCGAACGCGTCGCGCAGATCCTTTCCCGCCGCAAAAAGAACAACCCGGTGCTCATCGGTGAACCCGGTGTCGGTAAAACAGCTATCGCTGAAGGATTGGCATTGCGTATCGTGCAGAAGAAAGTACCCCGTGTACTCTTTGATAAGCGCGTCGTAACGCTCGATCTTGCAGCGCTCGTTGCCGGCACCAAGTACCGCGGTCAGTTCGAAGAACGCATGAAAGCCGTGATGAACGAGCTTGAAAAAGCGAAAGATGTCATTCTCTTTATCGACGAGCTTCACACGATCGTCGGTGCAGGTGGTGCATCCGGTTCGCTCGATGCTTCGAATATGTTCAAGCCAGCCCTTGCTCGTGGAGATATCCAGTGCATCGGTGCTACGACGCTCGACGAGTATCGCCAGTTCATCGAAAAGGATGGCGCGCTCGATCGCCGCTTCCAGAAGATCATTGTCGATCCGCCGTCAGTCGATGAGACGATCCAGATCTTGCAGAACATTGCTCCGAAGTACGAAAGCCACCATCAGGTGCATTATAGCGCCAAGGCTATCGACTCGGCTGTTCGCCTTTCCGATCGTTACATTACTGACCGCTTCCTTCCTGATAAAGCGATCGATGTAATGGACGAAGCTGGTTCGCGCGTTCACCTGGCAAATGTTCATGCTCCGAAAGATGTCGAAGAACTCGAACATAAGATCGAAGACGTAAAAGGACAGAAGAATCTTGTGGTAAAGACACAGAACTTCGAAGAGGCTGCAAAGCTTCGCGATCTGGAAAAGAAATACCAGCAGGAGCTTGAAGCCGCTATCCAGAAATGGGAAGCCGATCTTGGTTCGCAGGTCTATGAAGTATCCGAAGAGGATATTGCTGATGTCATTGCCATGATGACCGGTATTCCGGTGAACAAGGTAGCTCAGAGCGAAAGCGCAAAGCTCCTAAAGATGCAGGAAGCTCTTGCCGGTACGATCGTCGGCCAGGATGAAGCGATCGAAAAACTTTCGAAAGCTATCCGTCGCACCCGTGCAGGACTCAAAGATCCTTCCCGCCCGATCGGAAGCTTTATCTTCTTAGGACCTACCGGTGTTGGTAAAACCGAACTTGCCAAATCACTCGCCCGCTATCTCTTCGATAGCGACGATGCTCTGATTAGAGTAGATATGAGCGAGTACATGGAGAAGTTCTCGGTATCAAGACTCGTCGGTGCACCTCCGGGATATGTTGGCTATGAAGAAGGCGGCCAGCTAACCGAGAAAGTCCGCAGAAAACCGTACTCGGTCGTTCTCTTGGACGAAATTGAGAAAGCGCATCCGGATGTCTTTAACATCCTCTTGCAGGTACTCGATGACGGTCAGCTTACCGATTCACTCGGCCGCAAGGTAGATTTCAAGAATACGATCATCATTATGACTTCTAATGTCGGTTCACGCGACATCAAGAAGCAGCCGAAGATCGGATTCGGAGAATCCTCCAGCGCTGATGAACACGGCCGCATGAAGGAGCAGATCGATGAGTCGCTCAAGCGCCTCTTCAATCCGGAATTCCTCAACCGTGTCGATGAGACGATCGTCTTCCGTCAGCTTACCAAAGAAGATATCGTTCAGATCATCAAGATCTCGCTCAGCAAGCTGCTTAAACGTGTTCAGCAGATGGGTGTCAGCGTCGAGCTTTCACCGGCAGCACTCAACTACGTTGCCGAAAAAGGCTACGATAAGCAATATGGTGCCCGCCCGCTGCGCCGCGCAATGCAGAAATACATCGAAGACCCGATCGCCGAAGAAATTCTCAAAGGCTCGGTCAAAGAAGGTTCGATGGTAAAGGTGGATGTGGCCAACAACGATTCTGAGTTGCTTTTCCATATCGAATATGCCGGCGAAGAATCCAAGACCGTCAGTACTCATCCGACAACGATTGAAGACGTCATGAAAGAAGCAGGTATTACTCCTGCCGAAGATCTCGAAAAGCATGATGACGACGATGTTATCGATGAAGAAAAGAAATAAGTAAAACTTCTATAATAAAAAAGCCGCCTTTTAGGCGGCTTTTTTATTCGATCACATATAATTTAGTACGGGCCTTATGCGCTTCCTTACGTTTGTATTTCGGCCGTTCAACAAGGTAAGTTTGTAATATCGTCCTCACCTCGTAAAAATCTTCATACGGATGAAATGGAAGCCCCAACCGGGTACAGAAACCTTTTAACATATCCCGAGCGAAGATCACATCGGAAATTTCAATGGGGCAAATATCCGAATATCCATCTCCAACATAAACAATAGTATCCTCATCGGCAGAAGTGGTCATAATAGTACCGCACTTACAGGCGCCGCATCTCCAGCAAGATTCTCTGGTATGAGGAAATTCTACCGAGAGGGTACCTTCATTGGTCATCTCTACAGTATTAGTATAAAAGGCCAGGTCCAACTCATGATGGGCAAGGATAGGCCTGATATAACAGGAAAACCCATCGCTTACTATTGTGAGCGGTATGCCCTGCTCCCGACAAAACGCTACAAATTCGATAAATCCAGAGCGGAGTTCTTGCGAAATGAATAACTCGTGGGCGGCAGTATGATCCAGATCGCGCACTGTGGCACAAGCTTCGGTAATGCACTCGGTGGCGGTATATTCTCTGGTATTTAATTTTTGCCAAACGGTAAAAGCAGAAGGTTCACCGTATAATCTAAAAAGCATATTCCAGACATCGTGCACCGTAATTGTCGCATCGAAGTCACAATAAACGTGATACATGTATTATTGCTCGGTGGGTGGCTGGGCTATGGCTTTCACGGTAAAAATATCGACAAGCGAACCTTCGACCACCAACTCTCCCGGTTTAGGGGCCTGATCGAATATTGCTCCGGGTTTGCCTTCGGTGCGTTCGGTTTCAGTAATCTTGCCTCTGCCCAGTTTTATCTGTGCTAATTTTAAAAGCGCTTCATTAGGAGTCAAACCGGTAAGATCTGGCACGACCACACTGCCTGCCCGCGAGCCCTGAGAAACCGTCAGGTCGATCTTCTGGGAAGTAGTTACTTTGGTGCCGGGCGCAGGACTTTGCTTAAAAACCGTACCGCCGGGGATAGAATCGGTAAACTCCATGTCCGTCTTGCCGAGATCAAGATTTGCTCTTACAAGCATGATGCGCGCATCACGTAGGTTCTTGCCGATAAGATTAGGCATTTCGGCCAATTCTTTACCACCGGAGATGATAAGATAAACTTTGCGACCCGGCTTTGTTTCATCCCCTCCTTCGGGGGTCTGGCGGATCACAACATTTTGCTTGATCTTATCGTCATATAGCGTATCCCAGGTAAGCGGCTCATACCCTGCCTGTTTCAAGGTCTCAAGCGCCCTGTTGACATCCATGCCTACAACCTTCGGCAACACACTCACTTCCCCGCTTTTCACATACCAGGGTAGTAAGACTTTATCGAAGAGCAGAATGATGGCAAAAAAACCTAAAATGCCGATCAGGCCATAGGTTAGCAGTTTTTTTATACGCGAGGGTGAGCGCCCTTTTTTCATCGTGGATAATAACGCCTTTTTTTTACGATTGAGTTCTAAAGCCGGTAGAAACCAATGCCATAGAACCCTCGTACCCAATTATTCCGTTTAAAGCTCATAGATGCCAAGTAAAGAATCATATCTGATCTATTTTCTGGTCATAAGCGGGCTGCTGCTATTGATGCAGATATTCGTATACCTATGGCTTTCCCATTTGTTACGAAAAGATTTTCCAATACACTCGCGCAAATGGCTTCGGATAATAAAGATTGTTTTTACGTGCATGAACCTGCCCCTCTTAGTGATCTTTTTTCGCAGGCAGATTCCTGTTCAAATGACCGATATTATCCGACTAATGTTTTTCAGCTTTACGATCTGGCAGGGCCTCATGCTTATCTGGAGTATTATTCTATTGCCGGTTTCCATCGGTTTCCTGATAAAGAGGGTGTTTCGTAACCAACCACGGTCATTTCCCGTACAGCAGTAAGCAAAATGATAGATACCACCCCGAAGTCCGAAGGACCGTTACTAAGCCGGAGAAAATTTTTATACAGCGGAATAGTTGGCGTCAGCGCTCTTGCTATTACCGGCTGTGTTTCGGGTATTGTTACCAGAAACGATATCGAGATCACCCACCGGACTGTTATGATCCCAAACTTGCCGCCGGAATTCAAGGGGACGACCATTACGCTCGCCAGCGATATCCATTCCGGCCCCTACATGGATATTAACGATATGAATCATATCGTTACACTTATCAATGATCTTCAATCGGATATTATTCTCTTGCCCGGCGATTTTGTTACTACCCATCGCAATGAGATCCCTCCGGTAGCAGAAGCTCTTTCCGGCCTGAAAGCTCCGATGGGAGTCTTTGCAACGACCGGCAACCATGAGTTCTATGTCGATGCGGATATGGTAAGCCAAGGTATCACGGAATCCGGTATCAAGATGCTGCGCAATGAAAATGTCGTCCTGAAAAAAGGCGACGCTTCTTTATATCTGCTTGGTATCGATGATATCGATGCCGAAACGATCAAATTGCATCTCGACGGCAAACCGGCCCCTCATATCGATGAGACATTCAGAAATGTGCCTCACAATGCGGCAACCATCTTAATGAACCATAAGCCTTACCGGTTCGAAGACTATGCTAAAATGAATGTCGGCCTAATGCTTTCCGGCCACACCCATGGCGGCCAGATCGTGCTGGCTCGATTCGGCAAAACGGTGTTGTGCCCCAGTGCTTTTGCTTCTAAATTTATCGAAGGTATCTACACTCCGGCCGAAAGTCAGAGCAAATCGCAACTGTATGTTTCCCGTGGTTTAGGGACGGTTGCGCTCCCGATGCGACTTAACTGCCCCCCCGAAATAGCCCGGATCACTCTCGCATAAAAGACTCTCTGCGTATTTTTGTAGTTTCCGTTATACGCAGTGGATCTATTTACCCAACGCCCGACCGTTATTATCTATACCGATGGCGCCTGTTCCGGTAATCCCGGACCCGGTGGTTATGGGATTATTCTTATCGATGAGCTTGGAAATCGTAAAGAGCTTTCTCAGGGATATAAACGCACAACGAACAATCGCATGGAATTGCTTGCCGTGATCGTCTCGCTGGAATCGTTGAAACGTCCTTGCTCCGTAACGCTCTATTCCGATTCTCAGTATATTGTCAATGCCATTAATGAACGCTGGTTGAAGAACTGGGTAGCAAAGAGCTGGAAAAAGGCCGATAAGAAACCGGTGCTAAACCGCGACCTTTGGGAGCGCCTTCTTCCCCTTCTTGAAACGCATCAGATCACATTCCAATGGACGAAGGGCCATGCCGGTGATCCGAATAACGAACGGTGCGATGAGCTGGCCGTAGCCGCCTCACGTTCGGCTGAATTACTTCCCGATCTGGCAACGGCATGATCGTACGCTTTATACTCGGCGTTGTCTTTTTGGTAGTGCTTATTGCCGGCGGTTCGTTACTGCTTGGCAAACTTTCGATTTCAAATTCGCTTCCCGATCTCGAAGGTACGGAAGAAGTTGCTTTCCTTAAGCATCCGGTGCAGATCTACCGCGATAGTTTTGACCTCTCCCATATTTATGCAGAAACCGATAATGATGCTTACTATGCCTTAGGGTACGTCCATGCACAGGAGCGCCTCTTCCAGATGGATATGGTCCGCCGTATCGGCAACGGCACTCTATCCGAAGTGATCGGTGAACAAGGGGTTTTGATCGACCGATGGGCTCGAACTATCGGCTTCAACCGTATTGCTTCCTGGATGTGGAATGCTGCTTCCCAACAAACACGAGCCTACCTCGCTGCCTATACTAACGGAGTGAACGATTACATTCAGAATCACCGTGGCAGGTTCGGGTTCGAGTTTGATGGTCTCTCTTACGAACCACAGTTTTGGAAACCGACCGATTGTATGGTGATCGGCAGATTGATGTCGTGGGAAATGAATTTCTCGTTCTGGAACGATGCAGCCTTTGCCGATCTGGCCGAACATCTCGACGCTGCCCATTTGGGATCATTATATCCCGGCTATCCGGCTAATGGCCCGACGGTTCTGGAAAGAAATACGCCAACTCCAATAACGCATGATTCGCTTGCTCCGGCAATAAAGAACGAACATCATTCGATAGGCGCCATAGACCCCGTTATGGAATTGCTTCATAGTGAGTTTGGCAATTTATTACTTCCTCCAAGTGCCGGAGGTGGATCAAATACGGTGGCTCTTGCAAAAGAAAAAACAGTAACCAAGTCTTCGATGCTTGAAAATGATATGCACCTTGCTATCGGAGCACCGGCGCGATGGTATGCTACTCATTTACATTCGAATCAGGGCCTCAATGTTGCAGGATTTACCGTTCCGGGACTGCCACTTATTCTTAGCGGACGGAATAACGATCTGAGTTGGGGAATTACTAACGGCATGATCGATGAATCGGATTATTTTCAACTCGAACTCGATTCCAACGGCACCCTCTATCATACCCCAACAGGTACAAAACCGGTTATATACCGAGACGAGATTATTTCTATTAAAACCGGAAATCCCGATGCTCCTTTCCGTCTCGATACCATTAGGGTAGCTACGACCGATTATGGTGTTATTCTCAATGGCCTGCCGACATTCAAGCTGGCAAAAATGTTCACCGGTACCCCTGCTACAGCAATACTCGATGGTCTTGCTACCTCTGGGAAAGCCGTCAGCATCCAATGGAATGGCTTCTTTGCCTTGAATGATGAATTAGGAGCTTTTTTTAAATTACACCGTGCGGCAAGTATCTCCGAAGCATCGAAGGATCTGAAAGACTTCACTACTCCCTGCCTTAATTTCTCGATCGCTTCTGCAAAAACGGGCGAGATCGGTTTCCGGCAGATCGGCCGCATACCAATTCGGCAAGGCAATGAAGAACGCCTGCTGTTGCCGAGAATTGCAACTCACTACGAAGACCAGTGGCAGGGCTTTACCGATCTGCAATCTATCTCCTCCGCTGAATCTCCTGCTTCCGGATACTATGTTTCTTCTAATAATCCGGCTCTCCCCTATCGCAACCCACCTCAGGGAGAAAATTGGGAGCCTTCGGAGCGGGCAGAACGCTTAAACCAACTGGTCGCCTCGAAGAAAAAGATCTCTCAAGAGGATATACAATTATTTATAACCGATGTAGCGAGTCCGCTGGAATATAACGAGCTGCGTCCTTCCATCCTGCGTTGCTACCCTCATTCGGTTGTCGATACTGCCACAAAGATCGATATTTCGACAAAAAGTGCGCTGGAATACCTTGAACAATGGGATGGTGTTCAGGATAGTAACGATATTAGTACTACGATCCTCAATGTGTATCTCGCCCGGCTTATAGTAAATACCTTTTGGGATGAGCTTGGAGATAAACTGCTGAATGAGTTTTGCTATGTGAATAATGTACCGGTCCGTACTATTTCCAGATTACTGAACGATTCAACAAATGTATGGTGGGACGATATCCGCTCCCCACAGATCGAACATCGCGATGAGATTGTTAAACGGGCTTTCGAACAATCGATAGCCTGGCTCAAGCGTCGGTTCGGCCCGGATGTCAGAACCTGGAATTGGGGGAAGCTCCATTCACTAACGTATGAGCACGGCGCTTCGAAAGCATCATCGCTTGTCGCCGCTTTAGCTAATGTCTCGTTCGGCCGTGCACCGGGAAGCCTTTCAACCGTTTCGCAGGCAAGCTATTCGTTCTGGGATCCGTTCAAAGAGCGGGTAGGTGTTTCTATGAGGATGATCGCCGATATGAGCAGTTCTTCGCTTTGGGTAGTATTGCCGACCGGAAATGCCGGTAATATCTTTAGCCCTAACTATAGAGATATGCTGCCCCTGTTCCGCTCAGGTAACCTTATAGAGTTGCCGATGAAAGGTATCCTCCCGACATGGAAAAAACTGGAGCTTAAGAAAAGAAGCTAAGCCCTCCTTCCGATACAGGAATAGTCTTTAGCAGGGCCTTGTTTGCCATTTATGCGTAAATATATTTCCCTTTGTGCGATCGCTATAGCAATAATTATTACAGCGATCTCCCTTAATAGTTGTTCCGAAAAAAGCCAGGCGAAAGAAGCCCGGGCAACGATCTCCGTGCCAACCGCAAAATGCGCGACCTGCAAAAAAACGATCGAAACAGCTCTCAAGAACACTCCCGGTGTTGAGAATGCTTCTGTAAGCTCGCAGGCCCCGAAAACGGTATCGGTCGTCTACGATTCGACAAAGATTACTGAAGCAGGGATTTGTAAAGCCATCTCACTTGCAGGTTACACTGCTAATAACGTCCCGCGTGATGACGCCGCTTATCAAAAACTTGACGATTGCTGTAAATAAGTAGTATATCCTACCTGCTCTGTGCGAATCGATATTATTTCTGCCGTTCCCCAGCTCTTACAAAGCCCTTTGGGTGAGAGCATTATTAAACGTGCCCGCGAACGCAATATTGTTGAGATCGTTGTGCACGATCTTCGCGAATATGGGCTCGGTAAATATCATCAAATAGACGATGAACCGTTCGGCGGGGGTGCCGGTATGGTGCTTCGCGTCGAGCCGGTTTTTACCCTCATTCGAAAACTTCAGTACGAGCGCACCTACGATGAAATAATATTTATGACTCCTGATGGAGAGCAATTTTCCCAGGAAACAGCCAATCAGCTTTCCCTTAAAGACAACCTGCTTATTCTCTGTGGGCGTTATAAAGGGATCGATGAGCGGATCCGCCAGGCATTGATTACCAAAGAGCTTTCTATTGGCGATTACGTGGTAACCGGTGGTGAATTACCCGCCGCGATCGTTGTCGATGCCGTTGTACGGTTACTTCCCGGCGCGATCAACGATAGTGAAAGCGCTATGCTCGATTCGTTTCAAACTGGTATTCTCGATGCTCCGCTTTACACCCGGCCGGCTGAGTTTGAGGGTATGAAAGTACCGGAGATTTTACAAAGCGGCGACCATGCAAAGATCGCCGCCTGGCGCAGCGAACAGGCACTCGAGCGAACCCGCGAACGCCGTCCCGATCTCTTAGGCTCCTAAGACCATGCGGCGTCTTACCCCCCTCCTGCTTCTCACCTTCATTCTCCGAATAGCACTCGCCTTCCGCTCCGATGCGAATATCGGTACGAAAGGGTTTAACGATGATTCATTCTATATTCATACTATTGCCAACCATTTGGGTAATGGAGAAGGAATGACTATCGACGGAAAGCACGTGACGAACGGATTGCAGCCGCTTGTTGCTCTGCTCTATGCTCCGTGTTATTCAATCTCAGCGCCGGATAGATGGCTCGGTCTTCGATTGACATTTATTATTACTGCGCTCATAGATTGCTGTTCGGTAACCATACTATATTTTCTCCTTAAAAAACATTTTGTTGGTACTAAGCGAGGAATACTTTCTCCCGCCTTCATAGGCTGCCTGAGTTTTATCTTTCTCAACCCTATTATCAGTCAAACTACTAATGGGATGGAAACGGGATTAGTAGTATTCCTTCTGCTGCTTTCCCTCTATTACTATGGTCTGACCCTTGAAAGTACTTTACCCCCCACAAAGCTTTCTGTATTTCTTGGTGTAACGCTTGGCTTATTAGTGCTCGCGCGTATAGATACGGTACTCTTAATAGTGCTACTGTTTGCCTATGAATGCTACCGGCAGAAATCATTCAAAGGGCCGCTGATCTTCGGTTCTATTGCTTTTTTGATAAGTCTTCCCTGGTGGCTATACAATTATGTGTACTTCGGTAGTTTATTACCTACCAGTGGTGCCTCAGAGATGCTTGGCGGGCCTTCGCTTTCAGAAAATATTATTCGTCTCGGTATTACTCTTTCAGATATTTCGATCTTTATTGCTTCGTTACGATTCGATACTATTTCGGACATACTAAAAGTATTGTGGGTTGCGATAGGATATGCAATAGGAATGTGGATCTGGATAAAACGCAAGTCCACTCTTGCCACTATCGCAAGGCCGATGCAGATCATTATATCTTTACTGCTTTGCTTCGGTGCGCTTCTTGCCCTTTGGTATTGCGCCTTCTTTCATGCCTCTTATTTCCTGCCCCGATACCTTATGCCACTGCGAATAGGCTTGCTGCTGTATTATGCTTATTTGTTACCGGTACTTTGGAAAGAAGCAAAGAAGCAATGGCAAATTGTATTTAGTGCAGGCATAGTATTCGCGTTGGTCTTCAACCTAAGTCTTTATGCAAATACTTTCTTTTTACCGAAAGCGAATGAGTTATATCAAACGGGTCTTTGGGCAAAGCAGCATCCAGCCGAGGTAATTGGAATGCAGCAATCCGGGGTAGCAGGTTTTGTTACCGATAATGTCGTGAATCTCGATGGGAAAGTTAATGCTGAAGTTCTTGCCGCTATGAAAAAACAAAAGCGCGGAGCTTATATAGCATCCGCGCCCATTACGATCTTAGCCGATTGGAAAGAGTTTGCAGAAGTCTTAAGAGCCGAAGCCAAAGCAGCCGGAGCCGATTTCAAACCGATCGATTCTATCGGCCTCGTAACGATCTATAAACGAACAGCCCTTACCACCCCAGCAGCCAGCCAAAAATAAGCGGAGCAACGATCGTTGCATCGCTTTCGACAATAAACTTCGGCGTATTGATATCGAGCTTACCCCAGGTTATCTTTTCATTCGGAACAGCGCCGGAATAAGAGCCGTAGCTCGTTGTGGAATCCGAGATCTGGCAGAAGTAGCTCCAGAACGGAACGTCATGCCACTCAAGGTCCTGATACATCATCGGGACTACACAGATCGGGAAATCGCCGGCAATACCCCCACCGATCTGGAAGAAGCCAACTCCCTTTCCACCGGAATTCTTACGATACCAATCGGCCAGCCACACCATGTATTCAATACCGCTCTTCATGGTTGAAGGCTGCAATTCACCTTTGATACAATAGGAAGCAAATATATTGCCCATTGTAGAATCTTCCCAGCCCGGAACGATGATCGGCAAATTCTTTTCTGCCGCAGCGATCATCCAGGAATGCTCGACCGGGATCTCATAATGCTCTTTCATCACCCCTGAAAGCAGGAGCTTATACATATACTCATGCGGGAAGTAGCGTTCGTCTTTCGCTTGTGCATCGCTCCAGAGTTTAAAAATATGTTTCTGAATGCGGCGGAAAGCTTCCTCTTCCGGAATACAGGTATCGGTTACGCGGTTAAAACCGCCTTCAAGCAATTCCCATTCTTCTTTCGGCGAGAGATCGCGATAGTGCGGCACACGTTTATAGTGACTATGGGCCACCAGATTCATAATATCTTCTTCGAGATTCGCGCCGGTGCAACTGATAATAGCGATCTTATCCTGGCGGATCATTTCGGCAAGTGAAATACCGAGCTCGGCCGTGCTCATAGCGCCGGCAAGTGAAACGAGCATCTTGCCGCCTTCGAGTAAATGAGTTTCATAACCTTTGGCCGCATCAACCAATGCAGCGGCATTAAAATGACGGTAGTGGTGCTCGATAAATTGAGAAATAGGTCCGCGAGTGGGCATAGGTAAAACGATTAATTAGGTGTGCGAAAACACCAAGGATGCGGGAGGGTTCCTGAGGACGAATTACCTTATTTTTTCTTGAATTCCTGGATAATATCTTTAACAAGATTTATTCCTTTTACAACGGTTGTCAGAATACCGCTCGTTGTTGCTCGGGCTGCCTGAATAGGCTTTTCGATCGTATCGACGACTTCCCCTTTGATACGCTCGACATCCTCGATAACGCCGTGTGCAACATCGAGTACGTCGTCAACCGTCTCATAAATAGCATCGACTCTTGGTGCCAGTCCCTCGGTCATATCCGATAGTCGCTGAGCAACATCCGAAATAGAATCGACGACCGGGATAGCATGATTCTTAAAGGAAGTAACGTCAGCAGCAATCTGATCGATGTCTTTTTTGACATCCGTAAGGATCAGTTCGGTATGCTGCAACATCGAAGAAACTTCATTGAGCGATCTGGCTGCCCGGATAAGGAACCAGGTAAAAGCCAATAAGGCGATCGATGCGGCACTATATAAGACTATCTCCATACGGGTACAACAGTAAAAGTGATTACTGCGGATTTATGCGAGACTTCGCATCATTAATGATACGATCGGCCTCTTCTATCAATTGTTCGGCGCGCTCGTAAGCGGCATGAAGCGTTTCATCTACCACTTCCTCCTGGTGATGGAGCAGATCTTCTCCGGCCTCTTTCGCCTTCGATAGCAAGGAGGTAAATTTAGAGGAGAGATCGCCGACTTTTGTAGAAATATCCTCGCGGAGCTCTTTCCCCTTCTTTGGAGCATAGAGAAGTGCAAAAACGGCGCCAACGGCTGCACCAAACCCCGCTCCGATCAGGAACGATTGAATAGAGCCACCGGAACGATTTGAGTTAGAATCTGACATAGGTAAAGTATTATAATTAGGCAACATCCGTAAGGGCTTCATTTGTGCCATAAAACAGAACTGGCAGCTAAAAGCCGCCAGTCCCTGGGATTACTTCGATGTTCATTCACTCTCATAAACGAACTTCTAAGCCAATCATGATGGTTCGGGGTAAGCCAAAATGGGTCCCGCCGAAACTTGACTCGAATTTATAGAGGTATTTCGTATCGAGAACATTCAACACTGAAGCGGTAAGCTTTGCCGGTATGCCAAGCTGTGGTTTGAAATCATAACCGGCCGAAAGATCAAGTACGAAGTGCGGGGCTGTCGATTTATCCGGAGAAATGGTAGTACCATCCGGGGAATCTACAGCCAGTGAAAGAAGATCTATTACCTCATCGGAGTAGCCGCGTCTTTTTAATTCGGCGCGAGAAGCTGCTTCATCAAGACCAACTCCATCCTTTGTAAGATCGAACGGAAGGCCCATATCGAAGCGACCACCGAGAGTACCAAACAAACCATTCGGATGAGTATAATTAAGCGTAAAGGAAGCCGTTAATAACTGGTTGTGTTCGGTCGGGAAGGCATCTTCACCACCGAACGGATGAGAATAATTTTCTCCCTCTTCACCGAGAATAAGCCCGGCTGCAATCGGAGATGAACCATCGTCAGGTTTGAGACCACGAGAAAGACAAGAGCCGACGCTTAAGATACCGGAGAAGTGATTCCAATCATGGAGCCTCAATTCAATATCACCTCCAAGGACCTGACCTTCTTTCAAATTGACCGGGAAAATTATTCCCGAAGTACCCAGCTCTACTTTAACGATAAAATTCTCAATGAATTTTGCATACGCACTCAGGTCGAGATCGAGATTATTATTCAATTTATAGGTACCACCTATCTCAAGAACATGCTCGCTTTCCGGCATTACTCTGGTCGGAGTAGCTCCTTGTTCGGCTCCCACCAATTGCTTTGCTTCGTCAGAGCTCGAAACAAGAATATTCTCCACCGGAGCCTGCATCACAACCCGGTTATAAGAACCACGCAGCCAGAAATCATCATTCACTTTATAGGCGACATTCAAGCGAGGAGAAAAGAACGATTGGCTTTCAAAAAGATCGAACATATCGAATCGCAGGCCCGCATTAATGATCCAATCGGTAAAAGCAATCTGGTCCTGGGCATACGCGGAGAAGCGCGTACCGGTTTTCGATTGATCGACAAGGAATGGTTTGCCGCCCTTTGTGAGATCATAGGGCAGGTACCGGTCATCACCATCTTGTGCAGTATCGGATAACGCCGGATTGGTCACGGCAAAGGTAAAGAACTCACTCAAGGGATAGGACTCCCCTCCGACACCAACTTTGAAAACATTGGGCGCATCGAACCATCTTGTGAGCGCCGAAAACTCTAACTGTCCGCCAAGTGCCTGATCGACGCGATGGCTTCCGATAAAGAAGTCTTCATTCTCGCTTATGGCTTTTGCAGAATCGGCAGCGGTGAGGATCTGCATCAGGCCACCACTGGTATTCGTTTGTTCGGCCCGGCGTTTATATCCCAATAAACTGATCGAAGAATTATCACTAAGCCCGATATTCAAGCGGCCACCGAACATAAAATCGGAGACATCTTCGCGTTGATCCTGCGCAGGTGTTTTATCTAAGCCATTGCTGAGGCCAAAGTTTGCAAGGTTATTCGTAGCGAGTAACTGAAGGCTTATATTATCGGTAAGGAGAAGATCTGCCTTTGCAAAATAGTTGTGGGTATAGCCATCGGTATGGCTGGGATCGAAACTGCGAATGGGATCTAAATATCTATCGGTCTCGGAACCAGCATAAGAGAAAAATAAGCCGGCTTTACTATCGATATTACCGCCAACAGAAAGGCTGCGATCTTTAGTATTCCAGCTTCCTATACTTGCCGAGGCATCCGCAAAGAGCGCCCTATCCAATCCGGAACGGGTATTGATATCGACAACGCCGGAAAGTGCTACCCCATACTCGGCATTAAAACCACCGCGGATAACATCAGCCGACTTAATAATACCTGCATTAAAAAGCGAGGAGTAAATTCTTGTTTGATTCGTAGTAATCGGAATACCATCGATAACATACTGCAACTGGGCATCTTCGCCGCGCATGTGCATTCTGCCGTCTTCATCGGGGATAATACCAGGCGTATTGAGTAGGATCGCTTCCATCTTTTTAGGTCCCGATGGAGCCGGAAGCTGCGAAATGGATTTAGAAGTATAGGGAGTGGAAATGACGGGCTTCGAAAGCTCTGCTCCGGTAGCCGAGACAATTACTTCGGCACTTATCTTGGATGCCAGTTCTACCTTTACAGGAATACTGGAATTGACCGTTATTCGCTGCCGGGAGATCAATGCTCCTTCTTTGCCGAGAAGATCGATGCGGTATACACCGAACGCAACATTCCTGATAGTAACCATTCCAGTGGAAGAGGCTTTATATTCTCCAACAACTGATCTGGTTACTCCTTCAACGAGTACTATGTTATAGTCTTCATAAAAGGTTGAACCTTCAGGGTTTATTTTAATCTCAAGGGTTCCGAACGATTGCTGTGCTTTTACCGAAGTAACGGCAACAAGCAACAGCAGAGAATAAATAAGTGCGCGAGCAGCAATTCGCATGGGGTAAACAACGTAAATTAATTACGGTATTTAACCCGACAATAGAACAAGGAATTGATGAGAATATGATGAGAAAACCGGCAGTTCTCGCTACTTGCTAAAGTAACGTTCTTCCCAGAGCAACAGATTGAAGATCGACCATAACTGCTGCCCGTTCTTTCGTTTGCCCTGTTCATGTTCCTGCCGCAGTGCCGCAATATAACCGGGATTAAAGTGTTTTTTTACGATCGAGCTTTGCTCTATATATTTTGAAAACAATGGCTTCCACTCATTTTTCATCCATTCGGCAACCGGCGCGGCAAAGCCCTGTTTCTTCCGATAAATATGTTCATGGGGTAAAATACCCTCGGCGGCTTTTTTCAGAATATGCTTTGGTTCGTTGTTCGGACCGAGCTTAATCTTCGTCGGCATTGTGAATGCATATTCAACAATGCGATGGTCGAGAAATGGAACACGGGCTTCGATGCTCGTTGCCATCGAAACCTTATCGACTCTCATCAACAGCATCTGCGGTAACCGCTGTTGAAATTCCAGATACATCATCCGTCGGGCATAATCGGCATTCGGGTAACGGGCATTCATTTCATCATGCCAGTGCTGCGGGTAGTCGCGAGTCGAATGCGCTGATCTAAGATATTCTTTATACAGCTCTTTTTTATGCTCTTCGGTAAGAGAGACTGCCCCACCCCAAAAGAACTCATCGCCTTCGGCATAGCGGCGGATATATTCTCTCATCAGCGGATGACCGATAAAGGGTTTAGCCCCGGCAAAAACAGCTTTGCGTAACGGCATCGGTACCCATGACTGCCAGAATTTTCTTCTGAACTCAAGATCGCGCAGCATCCAGGGATAGCCGATAAACTCTTCATCAGAGCCTTCACCTACCTGAACGACGATCGTACCGCTATCGCGAGTTAGTTTTGAGACAAAATATAATGGGATACAGACCGGATCGCCATTTGGTTCGTCTTCATGCCAGGCCAGATCGGAGATTACGGCTTCGGCATCTTTTGCATCGATGAGAATCTCGTGGTGGTTTGTTTTGAACTTGCGTGATATCTCGCGAGCATATTGAAGCTCATTATATTTTTCCAGCTCTTTGAATCCTACGGTGAACGTCTCGACCGGGCGGCTCATGAGCTCACTCATCAAAGCAACATTCAAACTGGAATCGATACCGCCGGAAAGAAATACTCCGAACGGTACATCGCTCATCATGCGATCTTTGATCGCACGACGAAGTAAGAAACGCAGATCTTCAATAGCTTTTTCTTCGGTGAGTGAGGTATCCACTTCACCGGCATCGAGCAACGACCACCACCGTTTCTTTATTACCTCACCTGATTTTTTTATTCTCAGCGAACAACCAGCTTCAAGCTTATGAATATTTTTGAACATCGTATCGGGCGCGGGGGGCATAAGCAACGTAAGATAATGCGAGATAGCATCCTCGTTCATTACTTTTTCTACAGCCGGATGCTCAAGTAATACTTTTATCTCACTGCCCCAGATAAATCTGCCGCTCGGGTTAGTATAATACAGCGGCTTGATACCTATTCTATCGCGGATAATAAAAACTTCCTGTTCTTGCTCATCCCAAATGGCAATGGCGAACATCCCGAGGAATTTCTTGAAGCACTCTTCACCCCACTCGGCATAAGCATAAATAATCGTTTCGGTATCGGATTTCGAGCGGTACGTATATCCTTTTGCCTCGAGTTCGGCACGAACTTCGAGGTGATTATATATTTCACCGTTAAACGTTATTGTATAACGGCCGTCGGGTGAGGACATCGGCTGATGGCCCGCCGGTGAAAGATCGACAATAGCAAGACGGCGAAACGTCAGACCACAGGTATGGTCGTTAGACATGAACCATCCCGCATCGTCAGGGCCCCGATGGATCATTGCATCCGACATTTTTGTCAGCAGTTCGCCGGAAACCGAAGGGTTCGAGCGATGCCCGTAGTCATATACTCCTGCTATTCCACACATAAGTTGTTGCAAACACGATACGTTGGAGTTTCGTCGCTGTTTCGGAAAACTCTTCCTGACGCGGAACCCGATGAATGTTACAGCTATTAATACTACTGTATTCACTAAATTATTATGTCAGAAGTAACGACAGAGACCCAGCAAGACCGCGCAATCATCAAAGAGGATGAATTTGCAGCGGCATATGCCAATCGTAAACCGCGCATCCTTTCCGGTATGCGCCCGACCGGCAAATGCCACCTCGGCCATTGGGCCGGCGCGCTCGAACCCTGGACTCTGTTGCAATCGAAGGCCGAGAATTTCCATCTTATCGCCGATTATCATGTTTTGACGACCAATCGCGATAGCGCCCCCATTACCCAACTCTCTATCGATATGGCTATCGATTGGGTTGCGTTTGGCATCGATCCGGCTAAATCCCCCATCTTTCGCCAATCGAAAGTAAAGGAGCATACAGAGTTATTTTTGATCTTTGCTATGCTCATCACCAAGGCCCGTCTCGAACGCAATCCTGCTGTCAAAGACCAGGTACGCGATCTCGGTATTGGTGAAGGTATGACCTATGGGCATTTAGGATATCCGGTTCTTCAGGCTGCCGATATATTATTGTATAAAGGTGAGCTGGTGCCGGTTGGCGAAGACCAGGTCCCCCATGTGGAGATCACGCGTGAATTTGCCCGGGATTTTAATTACCTCTATGGTAATGTATTTCCGGTGCCGAAGGCCTATGTCTCAAACTACCCTCGTCTGCCAGGATTGGATGGCAAGCGTATGTCGAAATCCGTCGGTAATACGATCCTGCTTTCAGATTCGCCGGATGAGACGTGGTTAAAAATGAAATCAGCTGTTACCGATCCACAAAAAGTGCGAAAAGGAGATCCGGGCAGGCCTGAAATTTGTCTGGTATATACATACCATAAAAAATGGAATTCATCGGAGACTGCCGATATTGCTGTAGGTTGCAGCAGCGGTTCGCTTGGTTGTGTGGATTGCAAAAAACGCATAACCGAAAAGATCAATATCGACTTTGCTCCGATGCGCGAAAAGCGTACCGAACTGGCACAGGATGAATCGAAGATACTCCACATCCTGGAACAAGGTGAAGAACGAGCCAGGGTTGAAGCACAAAAAACGATGAGCGAAGTTCGCTCAGCGATGAAATTCGGATAATGGTTAAAAAATTCTTCCTGCTTCTCGTACTCGTATCCACCCATTCGTTACAATTATTTGCCCAAGGTTGGCAGGTTCAGATACCCCCAACCTTGAAGCACTTGTATTCGGTCGAATTTCTCGACCGGATGCAGGGCTTTGCTGCCGGCCAGGCCACTATTATTAAAACTACCGATGGCGGTGGTACCTGGGCCGAACTATCAATAAATACTCAAAAGAAATTATATGCTGTTTCGGTTGTAAATAAGGATTGCCTTATGTCTGTCGGCAGAGATGGCACGATTCTGCGTTCGGTCGATGGCGGCGGGCATTGGGTACAGCAGGTAGGCGCACGGGTAATTCCTCTAAAAGGAATTAGTCTTTGCGATTCATTACAAGGCTGGGCTGTAGGATGGTGGGGTACGATCATCCATACAACTGATGGCGGAAAAAATTGGACGAAAGAACCGCTTACCACGGATATTTACCTCAATCAGATCAAAGCCATCGATGCAAAGACCGCTATTGCTATCGGTGAAAAAGGATTGATCGTCCGCACAATTAATGGCGGTAAAAGTTGGGAAACTCCGGCCAGTGAAACAGCCGATTCTCTTTATGGAGTCTGTTTTGCCGGAAAGAATATTGTCTATGCTGTTGGCGATCATGGTACTATCGTCCGTTCTTCAAATCGTGGTGCAACCTGGGAATGCATGGAACTGGTCACCAGACAGGATCTGACCGGTGTTTCATTTTGCGATGAACTCCATGGTACTGTAGTTGGTAAAAACGGCATGATTCTCCGCACCGATGATGGCGCAAAGCATTGGCAAATCCAACGACCTCCGGTCGATACTCACCTGACATCAGTCGATCAGATCGATCCGAAAACAATTATGATCGTGGGCGTGAATGGCACGATCCTTAGAACCACAACCGGTGGTTTTTAGCTATTTTGATATTAATAGCGACGCCGTTATCATTTGATCTCTCGACTGCAACCGAACCGAGTAATGTCCTGAAGGCAACGCTTCTACCGTCAGCGGAAGACGATGTTCTCCGGATGAAAGAACTCCTGTAACTACAGGCGTTACTTCGCGGCCTAATTCATCAAATACACTGAGTCTTATATTTCCTTCGGTTGGAAGACTAATTATAACCTGAGCATTATCCCGAACAGGATTAGGCTGTACCCTCATGGTTAGTGAAGATGATGCTGCCGGAGCAACCGCATTAATAACAGCCGCTTCCTTCTTTAAGAAATACCATGGAGTACCGACGGTCTGCTGATCGATCTTCACGGAAAAGATATTCGTGCCGGTCAGCTTTACTCCTTCGAACGAGTTTTCCGATAGGGTGCCACTAGGCAAGAGTGGATAGACAACCAGGCGGTCGGAATCACAACGGATAAAACACTCTACTGACGCGGCCTTCATCAGTGTTGGGCCCGTTCCCCAATGATTGCGAATACTGGAATCTTTATACCAAAGCCATCCGGTATTTTGAGAGCGGGTGCCAAGTGTCAAAAATAATTCGGGAGACTTGGAAATATCGGAGGTATCTACCGATTGCAGCGATAGCGATAGCTCGTCGCTGCCATTATCTTTTCTGGAAAAGCCGAACGTATTTAAAGTAATAGTATCACCGGAGAAGATTCCACATGCTCCCTGATATTTTAATGTATTGACTGTTTCCCACCCGCGGGTCTGATTCCATTGGATCTGCTCATTATCCGAGACTTTGGTGATCGAATCATTCTGATTGAGATACGGATACTCACTGGCAATTTTATGCTTTGCTGCTCCGTAACTATTGCGTATGCGATAGATGGCTGCAATATTAGGATTCAGGTATCCTTCTACTCCAAAAGGATGGGAAAAATGTCCTTCCATTCCCCAGAGTTGCACATCGTCGTTATCATGAGCGATCGTTACCCCAACATCGGTCGTTGCCGTTTTGAAAGAGCGGAACATTGCACTCGCAGATGGGATCGAAGCCATCATAGAAGCATTTCCCTTAATCGCCCACCACTCTTCTTTGCGCGAATAATCGGAATCCAGATCGGCCGCATAATAGGCATAGGGCGTTAAGAAAATGCCGTCCCAATCCTGCAAAGAACCATAGGAAGCAATGAATGGGGCTATGCCCATACTATGCTGGTTCATGAATGGCTGTAAGAACGATGAGAAAATAAATGGTTTGCCGTCAACACTATGACTCATCGCTACTCCAAGAGTATAATTACCGGTCATTTTAACAAGAGAATTATTTCCTATGACCCAGGTCGAATCAGTGTAAGCTTTTGCGGGATCGGCGCTTCTCGGATAATCGATATTATTACCTCCGCCGGTATAATCCGCTCCTCTATTCTCAAACCCTTCCGTATAGGTACCCCAATACATCGGAGAATAATTATTAATGAGGATGTCCGATTTTATGGTATCGCGGATACAGGCTTTTACAGCATTGAAATAATCCTGTTGTAATGAATCATAGAATAAGAACATATCGCGGAATCGCTGAAAGGGCAACAGTTTTGTTGCGCCGAACGGAGCACGAGCGATGGAATATGTTTGTGCGGACTCGCCGGCCGTCAGACCAACTTCCGGAACCCGTTTTACGGTGACACCATCGATCATAACATCGCCTAATTGATCTCCGATGCCGAAGATAAGATATTGCACACCGTCGCTTAGCGATCGGAATGTTATCGAGTACTGCTTCCAACTGGTATCGATCGTACCCGCTTTTGAAAGACTTACCGAATAATCATTCGCATTGTAAATATAGGTCGTAAGTGAACGGGACAGGACAGCAGGAGAAGAACTTCCCCGATAGATTTTCGCCCAGTATTTTAATTCATATAAGCTGTCTTTTTTAAGCTTTAAGGTTGAATTTACTAAATAGGCGTCGTTCCAGGTCGGCTTTGCACTTAAGCGCGATAATAATAGCAACATGCAGAACTGGGAATCGGCGGCAGTACCAAAGAGCGACTTATCACCCGTTGCCCCGTTATTTAATGAGAATGACCATGCTGCTGAGCCAACTTGTTCGAAGCTTCCGTTATCGATAAGATTTACGGGATTAGTAATAGGTGCACCACCCCAGGCAGTATTTATTCCGGCATTGCTTCCATATTTTTTAAGCAAATACTGGCTAAATAAGGTATCGAGGCGGCGCGAGCGATTCCAACCTACCGTTCCCCCGCTTCCACTGACGGCTACCGAGGCATTATCTTTCCAGTTTAGATAAGCGTTTCGCCACCCGCAAAGCAAGGATAATTCCTGGTTACCGGCGATCTCGATTGCTACAATGGCCGGGTCATCGGCTAATCGCGCACCAGTTAAAGGATTAACATGACCTAATAATGTCTTAGCCCACTGCCGATGTAATTCTGCTGCCCGTTTATCGATAAAATGAACGAATTGCGAGAGCGATCCTACCGTATCGGGCTGTGCTACTCCATCGGCCGCTGTAAAATAATGATAGGAATGAAGGGTAAGGAACACATAAATTCCCTGCTGTTTCAATTCGTAAAGCAACGTATCGAATTTATTGAAATTCGGACGGTTAATAGCATAGGATCCTGAAGCATCAGCCGTACATAAACTTGCTGCAGACCAATACGGGTAATCATTTATGGTAAGGCGCAGTGCATTAAATCCCAGTTTATGCAAATGCGCTGCTAACTGTTTACAGTGGTCGCGATCGATGAATTGCGCATCGAACCATAATTCTGTACCAAAAAGACGAATTCTTTGGGACTGCGAACCTACTTTAATAACAAAATGTCCATTTTCGGCTTTTATTCTCGAAACGATCGGGGCTTCGCCCAGGGTAGTAGGTAATTTCGTGGCTGATACCGTATCAGAAGTTGAAATAGTAAAAGGAAAAGAATGCTCCAACGGTTGTGCTACTACCATAGTCATAGTCAGCAAGTAGACAACCGATGCAACCACCACGGGGATATAGTGTTTTAATTTCATAGTGCTTTCTTTTTTACGACAAAGGGTGCAACAACTCTGTAACAAGTTCGTTTCACCCGGGGTTAACCATTCTATGCGGATGCCCGGCAATCCTCGTAACGCTATTAATTATAGATTTTTAGCTATACTTTTCTCACTCTTGATAGCTTCAGTGAGCACGAGATCGGTTTCAGCTCAATCGCTGATCCAGGAAGAACCGAAGCTTCCACAATTGGCTCTGTCGCTACAGATTAATGGCTTTATTCCTTTCGATCAAAGCTATCGCTTAAATTATCATACTAAATTGCTGGCACTCCCCTTTGAACTGGCAGGAGAATTGGATTTCCCACTTAATCAAACGCTTGCCAGTTCACTTGAAGTACGCTATAGACGACGGGAAGCGATCTTCCTGCCCGATGTTAGTATTTCGACGTTAGAGCTCGAACCGGGAATACGCGCTTATCTTGAAAAAGATCACCCCGGCGATCTTCGTTTATTTGGGCGGGCGGGGTTACTATTGGCTCGAAATACTGTCCAGGGCGTTATTGCTGCCACTACCGATGGAAATGCCATCACTAACCGGACGGTAACCAAAGATTATTATAACATCGGAATAGGTCTCGGATTAGGTATAGAATACCGCGTTTCCACCAGTTCTAATGTGTTCTTTTCGGTAAGGATCGGGTTGCAATTGGCCGATTCTCCCGATACCGGCGGACTTGGAGATGCCGGCGGGCTTTCCCTCGGATTCGGCTATAAATATGAGATCTATTAATACAATATCCCGATCATTCTTACTTCTTTCCATCCTGCTTTTGGGTGTGGGAATATGGTCATGCTCCGATACCGGTATGGGTGTGACTTCCGGCTCTCATCAAGTCCCCGAGGTGCATTCCATCAAAAAAATGTTCTCTATTCAGACCGGATCGAATTTTGCCGATTCCTTATCACCCATGTATCCTAATCCGTTCAACCGTTCTCTCGGCGATTCGGCGATCAATTTGGTCTTTAGTCTCGAGGATACATCCTTTGTTAAATTGATCATTCAAAATCCACTCGGCGATTCTGTTGTTCTATTTCTGGATTCTAATTTATCCGGGGGAATATATACCTTCCCCTGGAACCCGGTTACCCTTTCAAATCAGCGGTTGCGGGAGGGCCTTTACTTTGCAACACTGAGAATATCGGCGGCAAGATATAGCAGCGATTTTATCGATTCACGATTATTTTTAATTGAAGCAAATTAATGAAGAGTGTATTGATACTGCTGGTAGTGCTCTGCGGCACAATTCGTATCAGCAGGGCCCAGCATTCGGATTCCAGGTATCTTTCCGGCACTCCGGCTGCTTCTTTTCCTATTCATTTTACCAATGGTTTTTTGTTCGCCTCTTTGCCGGTAGTCGATACAGCGCTCAATGGGACTATCGATACCATCACCCGCAGTTTTCTTATCGATCCGAGAATATCGAACGATGGCACCTATTTGCCCGAGGATTCCGGAACGACACACCTCGGCCAGCGAACATTTACAATCCCCCTGCCGTCACAACGAACCCTTATACTACATCTTGCGGCAAGCCTTATCCGCTGGAATTTTAAAATAGCCGATACAGCATATATGGGTTCGATCGGTTACGGCTTTTTTCGCCAGTACCGAACGGTACTTGATCTTGTCTATAATACTATTTCCTTTTATCCGATAGATAACAATGTAAAGTATGATCCGCGTCTCGGTCGGCAAAGCCTTGTCGTTCCTTACTATGACGATGCAATGATCCCCTATTGCCATTGCGAATTCCCAACGATATGGCTCGATCCGGATATTAGTCCGCTCAATAAAGGAAGGATGCACTTTTCGCTTGCCGATCGCCAATCGGTGCTTTACCGCAATGCATTGCCGCCATCGATCTTAAAAAAGATAGACGATGCTGCGATCAAGGACTCCTTAGAAGGCAAACCTCCGAGTCTTAGCGGTGTTACTCTTTCCCACTTTGTGCTCGGTACGGAAGACATTGTCACCAGCGACCCGCGACGGCCTATTGACAAACTGCCCGATTTTTTCAAAGATCTGAATTTCCCGGTGACCGGTACTGTTGCTATGGATGTCGTGAAAAAGTATAAAGGGTTAGTTATAGATCCGACAAGATCGGTACTGTATTTTTGCAAATACTAATAGGGGTCTTTCGAAAACCCAGATGATATAGTTTGGGTTAGTAGTGTAGATTTATCCACTATGAATTATCTGTAGTTTTTATGAACCGTGTCCTGCTGTACTATATCCTGATCCTTTGCGGCAGTGCTCTTCATGCCCAACAATTCAGCACTCCCCGTAAAGTAAATTCCGACGAACCGATCGTCTCTGCACGAAATCCTTTTATGTCGGTCGATAAGCAAGGTACTATCGATGTAGCCTGGATCAAGAAAGGTAATCTTATTGAATATGGCCCTATCTTTTTTTCAAGATCGACCGACCGCGGACAAACGTTCTCAAGCCCGACTGCCGTCTATCCCGATGCGAATGCCGTCTGCGATCACCAGCAAACACCCGAATTTGTGATCGATTCTAAAGGGTACATCCACATGGTATGGTCGGCCCAACGAATAGGGCTTCAAAACGATATCTGGTATTCTACTTCCTTCGATAATGGTGTGACGTGGTCTAATCCGATCAATGTCTGCGACGAAGATGATTCTTCACTATACTTTCAGGACTACCCTTCCATCGCCGTCGATTCCAATGATAATCTGTATGTCTCCTTTCTCGATGCCCGGGCTACCCAGCGAAAGCAGACGGGAGTAATGCAATTATTTATGGCCAAATCAACAGACCATGGAATAAGCTGGTCTAAAAATGTTCGGGCCGACATGTTTGCTACCGCATCCTATGGGACTTGCGAAAGTGCAAGACAAAAAATAGCCGTTACAAAAAATGGCGATGTTGTCATTGCTTTTCGGTCGAATGTCGCAAATAGCCGCGATATTTATCTGGCAAGGTCTTATGACGGGGGAAAGACATTTACAGAGCCTCTCAAAGTTCAAAACGGACTGTGGCTCTCAGTGACATGCCCATTTACCGGCCCCAGTCTTTCACTTGATAAGTTTGGCGGCGCTCATATCGGATGGTACGATGCCCGAATGACCGATTCAAGCCAGGGACATAGCTATTATGCGTACGTTCCTTATGGCTCGAATGACAATCCTCCGAATATTATCATCGATACCCCATTTTCTAATCCTTACACTGCAGTCGTTTCAGAATTTCCTTATCCGAATTTTCGTGTTCTGCTTTACCAGACCGGTATTTATGGGCTTCGGTACCAGTTCTATGCAAATGATACCCTGCTCGTCTCCGATACAAAATTAGCTCCCGGAAGGTCACAGCAGAATGCAAATATCGCCTTTGCCTCCGATGGTACCCGCTACATTGTTTGGCAGGATTCCAAACGTTCCTCTGAGGGGAGCGATATTTATTTTATAAAAGATAGCATTCCTATCGCTATCGATGGAGTAAAGCATGAGCTGACCACAAGGGAGATCTCTCTTTGGCCGCAGCCGGCTACCGAGAGCGCTTCCGTTACAATTCCTTCCACAACAGTTGAAGATATTTATATTAGCGATCTGCTTGGCAATGAATTTCATCCCAAGTACTTTTCCTCGGGAGCCGATACCTATACCATCGACCTTCGTTCGATAGTTGCCGGTACTTATTATCTCTATATTCGGTCTCCTAAGAGCACTATCCTGCTTGCCCAAAAGTTGATAGTGGCCAAATAACAGGTCTGTAACTCTCTTGTAATGGTGGTGTTGTACCATCATGAAGATCGCGACTATTATTATTGTATTGGTGCTTGCCTGTTCCATTGGCCGGGCTCAGCAATTCAGCACCCCTCTAAAACTTAACACTACGGCAAAAGGCATTGCCGATCGCTCTCCGATGATGCACCTCGGACGCGATGGCACTATCTATATCGCTTGGGTGAGCGGCGCTAATAGCTCCGGCAACGGAGCGATCGTCATGAGCACTTCTTCGGATGGTGGCACTTCGTTCTCTGCTCCGGTAACCGTCAGTGCTATGGCGGGTTGCAATTCAAATTTTCAGCGCACTGCCGAATTCTGCATCGATACTAAGGGAGTGATCCATCTGGTGTGGATGGCAAACCTGGTAAATAATCAGCCGGATATTTGGTATGTCCGATCATCGGATAAAGGCCAGACCTGGACGACACCGATCACCGTTTGCGATGCCGATGATTCATCAAAATACGCACAGGATTTTCCCTCTATTGCCTGTGATTCGAGCGATAATCTGTATGTCTCGTTCCTTGATTCAAGACGCACTCAGCGCACAAAAGGCGCCGATAATGTTCATCTGTATTTTACTTCTTCAACCGATGGGGGCAAAAGTTGGTCGGTAAACAAACAAGCCGATAATTACATTGTGCCGGTTGGTGGTACCTGCGAGTGTTGCGCCGAAAAGATCGCTGTTTCTAAAGAAGGACATATTTATATTGTGTACCGATCTAATATTGAAAATCTCCGCGATATTTTTCTTGCCCGCTCCTATAATAAAGGACAGACCTTTGAAACAGCTTTGAAAATTCAAAGCGGAGATTGGAATATCACCGAGTGCCCCGTCTCCGGACCCAACCTTACCCTCGATGCGCAGGAGAATGCCCATATCGTTTGGCGCGATCAGCGGGACGATTCGGCTTCCGAACATTTATACTATGCCATGGTACCAAATGCTTCAACGCTTACCCCTCCAAATACAGCATTCGATGCATCGGGTTCTTCACTTATCAACTATCCCGATGTCGCCTTATTCAATAATGGGATGGCTCAGGCTATCATTTATCAGACCCAGAACTTCGATATGCGCTACATTCTAACAGCCGGTGGCTCGACTGTAGTCAGTAATCGTCCGTTAAGAGCGAATTCCGGATCACGAAAAGAATTCGGCCATGTGCTTTTTGCCGGTGACGGTACGAGATACATTTCCTGGCAGGACGATGGCGCGGATAATGGAGATATTTATTTTTGTAAAGAGACTATTGCTTTACCGACTTCCGGCGTTACTGGCAGTCCGGCAGTATCTCAAGCGATCACTACTTTTCCAAATCCCGTTTACGACCGATCATTTGTACTCAACTATTCTATTACTTCACCGCAATCGCTGAAGATCTATAATTTACTGGGTACTGAAGTATTCAGCACATTACTCTCGGAAAGCGATCATTCCAAAACGATTGAATTACCGCCCTTATCAAAAGGAATGTATGAGGGAGTAGTCAATGGGCAGAGAGTCTCACTCGTCATTCAATGATCGAGCGCCTCATATTCCCGCTGAGCGGAGGAATAGTAAAAAATAATTTCAGCTTCCGAATCCGAAGAATTTCTGAATTGATGCTTTGTATTTCGGGGAGCAATAGCAAATTCCCCCGGGGCTAAGGGAAGTACAACATCATTTATTATCGCCTCGACAGCTCCCTTGCTGATATATGCTGTTTCTTCGCAATTAGAATGACTATGCAGCGGGCTTACTGCGCCGGGAGCCAGGATCATCCTGCTCATGCTTGATTCGGCTGCATTTCCAAGCTCTGCACTTGACAGCCATTCCAGCGAACCGTATGATTGCTCGATCTTCATTAACCTTACCAGAACATCGGGTACCTTGCCGGATCCGATTCGCTCATCATGGCATACAGCTCGCGGAAAATATCGTCTGCATTCGGTTTGCTGAAGTAATCACCATCAGAACCGTACGCCGGGCGATGTGCTTTTGCCGTGATCGTCAGAGGTGCTGAATCGAGAAGTGCATACCCGCCTTGCTTTTCGAGTACTTCCTGCATCATATAAGCAGTTGCTCCTCCGGGGACATCTTCATCGAGAAAGACGATACGATTGGTTTTTTGAAGCGATTTGCCAATTATTCCATTAATATCGAACGGAAGTAAGCTCTGAACATCGATCAACTCGACCGAAATACCAAAACGAGATAACTCCTCGACTGCTTCCATAGCCACTCTGCAGCATGCTCCATAGGTGACAAGTGTTATATCGCTTCCCTCTTTCAGAATTTCCGGGACACCAAGGGCTACGGTAAATTCGCCAATATTATCCGGAAGCTTTTCTTTCAGGCGATACCCATTTAATACCTCAATAATAAGCGCTGTATCATCGGAGCGAAGCATAGTATTATAAAAACCGGCGGCCTGGGTCATATTACGAGGCACCAGAATATACATTCCCCGCAATGAATTGATGATCATACCCATCGGCGAGCCGCTGTGCCAGACTCCTTCGAGACGATGTCCGCGCGTACGAACGATCACCGGAGCCATTTGACCGGCCTTCGTTCTCCAGCGAACGGTAGCCAGATCATCGCTCATGCCCTGCAAGGCATAAAGCAGATAGTCGAGATACTGAATTTCAGCAATCGGGCGTAGCCCGCGCATGGCAGCGCCGATAGCCTGTCCTAAAATTGTTGCTTCACGAATGCCGGTATCAGTAATGCGAATCTCTCCGTATTTCTCCTGAATACCATCGAAGCCTTTATTGACGTCACCGATTTTGCCAATATCCTCACCGATCGCAAAGACCTTGGGGTCCCGGGCAAAGGCCGCATCGAAGCAGGAGACCATGATCTGAGAGCCGTTCACCTCCTCCGAACGATCGGAGTACACCGGTGTTACTGCCGGTACTTTTAAAGCAGATTGTGAGGATTCGCAATAAAGCTCGGACGAATATTCATCGTGCGCTTTATTCAGTCTGGAAACGATCCATTGCTTCAGTGCTTCTTTTGCCTGCGATTGTTCTACATTCGCAAGACGGACTGCTTTTCTTGCAGCAGTTAGTGAATCTTTGAACAAGGGATCGCGAAGCGATTCAAGCTCCTGGGCAACAGCACCGATTTCAGCGCTCATGCTGCACTCTGCAGCTACAGCCCGAATTAGAGCTACCACTTCGGTAACATCTTTACGAATAGGAGCAAGAAATGCTTCCCAGGCGCGCTGCTTTGCTTCGTTAACGATCTTCTCGTCTTCGGTATCGATGGCGGCAAGTTCGGCTTCGGTCGCTACCTTGGAAGCGATCATCCACTCCCGCATTTTTTTCACACAATCGAACTGCTCCTCCCAGGCAAGGCGCTCTTTTGTTTTATAGCGCTCATGACTGCCGGAGGTTGAATGTCCCTGCGGCTGGGTAAGCTCTTTTACATGAATAAGGGCCGGAAGGTGGCGCTTGCGTACTTCGTCTGCAACCTCGGAATAGGTACGGCAAAGCTCGGGATAATCCCAACCGTTAACCGTCCGCATGATATAGCCTTCACCATGCTCTTCCTTAAAGCCTGCTAATATTTTCGAAATCGATTGCTTGGTAGTCTGATATTTTGCCGGTACGGAAATGCCATAATCATCATCCCAAACAGAAACCAGCATTGGGATCTTTAAGACACCGGCTGCATTGATAGCTTCGAAAAATAATCCTTCGGAAGTACTCGCATTACCGATCGTACCAAAGGCAATCTCGTTACCCTTATTACTTAATTGGGTGAAAGAGTGAAGATTTTTATTCTCTCTGAATAACTTGGAAGCATAAGCAAGGCCAACCAAGCGTGGCATCTGGCCTCCCGTCGGAGAAATATCCGCCGAAGAATTTTTGATCTTCGTAAGATCTTTCCAGGAGCCGTCTTCATTAAGCGAACGGGTAGAAAAGTGGCCGTTCATCATTCTGCCGGCAGAAGCCGGTTCTGCCGTTACATCCGGCTGAGCATAAAGCTGGGCAAAAAACTCCTGAATGGTGCTCGTACCAGTTGCGAACATAAACGTTTGGTCACGGTAATAGCCTGATCTCCAATCGCCGGGCTTAAAAGCATGGGCCATTGCCAACTGCGGTACTTCTTTGCCATCGCCGAAAATGCCGAATTTAGCTTTGCCGGTTAGTACTTCCCTGCGACCGAGAAGGCTGGCCAGGCGAGACTGGTGAGCAACACGATAATCGGCAATGATCTGCCCCTTGGGAAACGGGAGCATGACCTCCGCTTTGGGCGAGGATAAGGTAACCTTCGCCTTGGGCACAGGCATTGCATGACCGTTTTTGGGCTTTACGGGGGCTAGTGATACTTTCTTTTTTAACTTCAACGGTAATGCCGTGCTTATCGCGGTCTTTTTTGCCATTCTCTACAAACAGTTCTGAATAACTCCGGTGTGTAACACGAAAATGAGCGGTTATATTTCGGCTCTGAACGGACAAGGCTTTAGCGCCAGATTATTTCCTTTATCTCTTTGGAGGCCGTGAACTTATGGATTTTCTGGAGAATCTCGGCCGAGCGCATCGTTAGTTCATATCTCCAGGTTGACGAGCTTACTTTTACAATAAGAGTATTACCATTGAGCCGCTCAGGGGTGGCAACCGCTGCTATTTGCTCTCCAACGATTTCCGACCAATGCGTCATTGCATCATAACGTTTGACGGTATCCTTAAGCTCATACTGCTTAAGGGTGTCTTCGAGTACGGAAAATAATTTACGTGGAAATCTCATTTTGCAATATCCAGACTCCGTAACACGACTTCCCGGAACCTTGCTCCCTTATTTCATTTTACACTCTTCTTTCAATTGTTAGTACATGACACCATTATATCCGGAAATAGAACCATTTAATTCAGGACACCTCAAGGTTTCCGATCTGCATACTATTTATTATGAGGAAGTCGGTAACCCGAACGGCCAACCGGCGGTCGTCCTTCATGGCGGCCCGGGTGCAGGGTGTTCGCCGGATATGCGGCGTTTTTTTGATCCGAAGCATTACCGCATTGTGCTCTTCGATCAGCGTGCCTGTGGAAGAAGTTCGCCGCTGGCTGTACTCGAAGGAAATTCCACCTGGGAGATCGTCGATGATATTGAAAAGCTTCGCACTCATTTAGGAATTGAAAAATGGCTCGTTTTCGGTGGCTCCTGGGGTTCGACACTCTCGCTTTCCTATTCCGAGAAATATCCTGAGCGCGTAACCCATCTTATTCTGCGTGGTATTTTCCTCTCGCGTGATAAAGATAACGATTGGCTTTATGATTATGGCGCCAGCGAGATCTATCCGGACCAATGGGCAGAGTTTTGCTCTGGTGTTACCCGCCAAAATGGTGAAAGCTGGGTCGATGCTTATTACCGTGTTTTGACTTCGGACAATGAAACAGAGCGTCTCGAAGCAGCCAGAAAATGGTCCGCCTGGGAGTTTTCAATTATTAAGCTCGTCACTACCGAGCGTCCGACAGAAGATCAGTTTGCTCTGAACTTCGCTCGTATCGAATGCCACTTTATTAAGAACCGCTGTTTCTTAGAAGAAGGGCAGTTATTGCGCGATGCTCATAAGATCGCCCATATTCCAATGACGATCGTTCATGGCCGCTACGATGTGATCTGCACGATTGCCAATGCCTTTGCATTGCAGAAAGCCTTACCAAAAGCAACTATGATGATCTGCCCAAGATCGGGACATTCTCAATTTGAGGAAGAGATCAGCAGTGCGCTCACGGAAGCGACGAATACCTTCCGCATCTGATCCTTACATTCTTAAAGAGATAGCGATACCGATAAGGACGAGTATCGACCCGACGATCTCATAGACATCAAGGGCTTCGCTGAGGACGATCGAACCGAGGATGACGGCGATGGCAGGAGTTATGATCGAAACATAACTCATAGTAACTGCCGAAGTAACTTTAATAAGTTTAAAGTAAATTCCGAAGGTTACGATCGTCCCGAGAATGGCAAGGTAAAAGATCGGCCAAAGCTGGCTATATCCTAATGTTATTCCGGACCAGGATTCGGCGAGGATCGAAACAACGCCAAGGATTATTGCTCCGGTAGTTGTAGTGATAGCATTCAGTGCAACTGCCGGAACAGCCGAAGTCGAACGCTTTGTAATGACCGTACTAATACCACTTACAAATGGGGAAATGAGAAGCAACCCCATCGCCCATAAGTTTGAAGAGTTAACGTCTTGAAACTGAGGAAGAAAAATCGTGACTATTCCGGCAAGACCTATAAAAATACCGAGTACTTTTGTCTTTGTCAGTTGATCATTCTTTAAAGCATAATGTCCAATGACGGCAGTCCAGAGAGGCATCGTCCCAAAGATAACGGCCCCGAGCCCCGATGGAATATAATTAGCTGTCCAATAGACAATACCAAAAGATATTCCATTACTCAGAATTCCAACACTTAGGGCAGCAAGCCAGGTTTTTGCATCGAGGCCAACCCATAATTTTTTCAGACCTATATAGCCCCAAAGCAAAAGCCCTGCTACCCAAAATCTCAATGAACTTGCTGCAAATGGCGGGACGGCGGCTGAATTACCCAAATGGATAACGAGCCACGTCGAACCCCAAATAAGACAAATGAGCGTGTAGAGTGCAAAAAAGGATGCCCGGGAAATCTGCTGCATTGATACCCTTTTGAAGAGTGTTGGGGAAATAACTATTTTTGTATGATCCGAGTGTCCGAAGTCACCCGGATATCAGAAAAAAATATTATGGATACGCTGCACATAGTCACTAATTATTTTACCGTTGCACTTATCATGCTCGGTATCGTTTTCGAGATGCTCGGCAAAAGGAATAATGCCGAGAATGCTATTACCTATGGATGGAATACCGTTCGGCTCGGAATGATATTCGCCGTAATTTCGGTCCTGACCGGCTTTGCTTCCCGGCCAATGATTCCAGCACAGAGCGAGGCTGCAACAGCGTCGATGTTTCATACTGTAATTTCTGTTCTTTGTTCCGCTCTGCTGCTCATTACTATTATTATCCGCTCGATCTTTGCAAAAAAGATCTACGATAAAGAACATGGCGGTTTTCTCAGTGGCATGTACACTACCTTGCAATCATTATGTCTTATTCTTATTATAGCCACCATGCTGCTTGGAGTTCGAATGGTACGAACTTACGGTGTCGGGGTTAAGCCGGTAGAGATCATGAACCGCCTGCCCGTTACACCTCCTTCGGTAGATTCTGCTATTAAACGCGATACTACGACCTACCTGCAGTGAGCTTGCCATCAAACACTCCACCTACTACCCGGCAGCGTTGGGGCGATCTGTTATTGCTTTTCGGCGGGATCGCTGTTGTTATTATTATTCTCACCCGCTATGGAATGCCATTCAGGCTGGATGATGTACTCTATATTCAATGGGCGCGCCAGCATTCCTTTGGCGATATTTTCGATCTTTACAAAGGCGAGCTCTTTCTTGCTTTTAGGCCGGTAATGTCCTTCCTTGCCATTGCTCTTACGCGAGTGGCCGGAACCGAGCATTATACGATTTGGCATAGCATAGTAGTAGTTAGCTATTTTATTGCCATTGCTTTCACCGGGTTGACGGCAAGATACATTTCCAAACGATCGTCCGCTTTATATATCGCATCGCTCTGGTATTGGCTGTCCTTTCTACCGATATTGAATATTCTTTTTTGGTTTTCCGATATGACCTTTGGACTGGAGATGATGCTCTGCTCGGCGGCCTGGTATTTCGGGTTAAGGGGATTATGGGAGAAAAAGCTTTCCTATTGGATCGTAAGCTGTACCATCGGAAGTATTGCGGCAATGACCAAAGAACCATCGATCGTTCTGATCCACGGAGTCCTCATCGGAGCGCTTGTTATTCACCGCAAGGAGTTCTTTGCGAAAGAAACACCTCCCAGATATGACATCAAATGGTGGGCAGTCTATTTGGCGTATGCAGCGATCTCGGTGCGAATGTATCTGACTTCGAATGCTACCTCAACCCGTTTTTTTCATATCGGCCAATTACCGGCTTCCGAACTACAACGTCTGATAAACGATCGTATTTATTATTACGGTGATATACTCTCTAATCCTGCGCTTATTGCACTCTTGCTTTGCTCTGTTATCGGTCTTATTTTCAAAGGCACTCATTCAGATAGTATTAAGCGCTCTATTTCCATAGCGATTGTCTTATGCATAGCACTTTTATGGGTACTCTTTAAACCTTTGATTATTCCCTTTCTATTGCTGATCGTACTATTGCAAAGTCTGATCGTCCGTGTTACCGGCGATCGCCTTCCTATCCTCAGTATTTTCTCCTTATTAGCATTACTTAATTGCGGTGTCTTATTAATGACCTCCGTAATGGTTAAGACCCAATTGGCAGAATTATCTTTTCTGTTGGTCCTCATCGGCGCAGTCGGAGCATCAGAGGTTATTAGTGCCATAGGAATATGGATCAAAGGATTAAAAAATCGAACAGTCCGGATCATTCTATTTGCAGCAATAATTTGTATCGCAGCGGGCGCACTTATATCAATGATCTCAAAACTCAAGGCAAAAGAGCAATTACTCCTTCAGGTAAAACATACTCGCACTAATGCCAATGATGCTGTTAAATGGATGGCAGCCCACTTGCCGCAGAAAAGTATTGTGGCCGTTACTTCCGGTGATCTTTATGGTATAGCGAATGCTAACGATCTTACTCCGAAAGAAGACGAATATAAGCTCTACGCGCAATACACATTCATTCAGGGCTTTATCCATGCTTATTTCGAAGATCTGAACCGCCCGGACCTTACTCTTGCCTATTTAGGAGATACTCTTATGCTACCGAGGGTTCTCGATTCCTGCAGAAGTGTCGGTGGTCATTATCTCTTCTTGCAGACCGGTCAGGATATCGATCGCTTTCACGGTACTATAAATGGCAAGAATGTCTTAAGGCAAAGTGATTCGTTAACCGGCGTTTTTGATAAAGGAGGATTCCGGTGTGAAGTATGGGCCTTAAAGAATAGTCATTAAAACGGTTGCCCGATAGCTACCTGATACTGCCATTCTTTGAAAAATGGTCTGCTGAATATCCACTCTCCTGTTGCATCCGGTAAAGCGGCAACAACATGATCAGTTCGGTAATTAGGATTAGGATTATACACTTTTTTTGCAATATCCAGACGAAGGATAAGCAGCGAAAAATCTAATCGGAATCCTATCCCCATATCCATTGCCAGCGTTTTAAAGGTAGGAGTGACACCTTTATCCCAGACATTTCCGATGTCCGTAAACAAGGCAAGCCTTATACTTTGTATGAACTGTTCGACCGAGGTATAGGCATGAAATTGGAACGGTGCATATCTCCACTCAAGATTAGTCTCATATGTCGTATACCCTCCCAAGATGGGACGGTCTTTTGTCTGATCGTATGAGACCAACAAATTGCGGGCAGGCCACCCTCTCATAGAATTACTGCCACCACCAAAGAAGCGTCTATCAAAGGTAATATTTTTAAGACTATCATTCGGAGATTGAAGCCATATCCATCCGGCTGAAAATCTAAAGGCAAAAATGCTGGACTGGTTATCGCTCAGATCAAGATACGTCTTATATTGCAAGGTAGCTTTATTATAATCAGCACTCGGCAAATTTGTTGGAATAAGTGATGCAAAATTTGGTGTGGTGGTTTGAAATGCAGCTGAAAGAATGGAGCCTGAAGTAGGGTTAAAAAAATTATTTGTCCAATCGAAAGTAAAATTTAGTGTGAGTGGAATCGTGAACTGCGGCTGTTTGAAGTTTGGATCGGTAGCACTTTGTGTAAGTGTCGAATCATTAATCTTTATTTCTCTCTTTACATATTCTGCTGTTATATCAGGTGCAACAATAATACGCGGAATAGTGCCCTTAGAGAGCAATATATTACTGCCGATACTACCATTAAATATGACTTCTGTATAAATACTATCCCAACTGGATTCCTTAGCTGTACCGCCCAAAATAAGTGGTTGATTCAAGAGGGCAGTTGGAAATGTCAACTGTCCGCCGACACTCCAGTTTGTTTGATAACGAGGTAATAATTGATAGCTTCCATCAATCACAAAGTTATCAGCACCCAGAAATAAATTATTATTTGAATAGTTAGCTGTAATACCGAATATCCAGCTTTTTCCTACGATCGGACTTCCAACAAAAATACCCGGCGTCAGTGAAAATCGTTTCCTTGGCCTTAAAAAGACTGAGATGGGTAATGTAGCTCCATCCGGGATAGAATCTACAACATGGTAGCGTGAAGTATCAAGTCGTACCTGTAATATTTCGAATGTCCCTAGTCGCGATAAATGCTCCTCACTGGCACGTTGATCGGAGGCCCGGTACCAGTCCCCCTCATTCAAATAGATCTGCTTTCTTACGATCGAAGATGATACTCTGGCCCGGTCGGCATACGCCGTATCATAAGAAATAGTTATGCTGCCGTTCTTAATTCGGGGCCCCGGAATAAAGACAGCCGATATCTTGACTTTCTTATGAGCGGTATCGAGCTGCGCAAGAATAGCAGAATCCTTAGGGACCGTAAAAAAGGGATAACCATTCTGCTGTAAAATAGTTTTCACCCGCACTATCTCATCTAATAAGACCTGACGGCTATACTTACCTCCGCGTTTTATTGAAATATTTTCAGTGATCTGCTTTAGAAGGTCTGCCGGTAACCGTTCAATTCCTTCGAAAGTAAAAAGATCGACCGTGTACTGTTTTCCCTCATAAATATAAAAAATCACCGTATCACTAACATTGGGCAAACTCTGCCGTAAGTTCATTGGCAGACGTTTATTTTTATCGTAGATCTCCTGCCACCGGAGAATACTTTCTTTCGATTCGTGAATGGAAAATTTTATCTTCGCATCGAGATAGCCAAGACTGCGGTAATATTGAAATAAAACCAGCGTATCATTTCCCTGAATCGTCTCGTCGATATATTCAGGTGGAGCGCCCCATTCCGAATATATACCATTCAGAAATTTATCGATCTTTCCCGCAACATGTGTTGCAATGACGCTTTGTAATTCGGCAGAAGAAATCTGATTATTGCCGATAAATTTGACGTCAGCGATCTCCCGTTGGCGAAGACGGTTGATATCGGAAAAACTTTGAGAAAAAAGAAAAGAGGGGAAAAGAACAATAAAGCAACTAACGATCGCCCAAACCGGTACAATACTTCTTTTAATCAGAGACATATTAGGGAAGGGCAGATAGCGCTTATCTGCCCTAATACACTCTTCGAGAGGTGAACGGTTTGCCGACTCGGTAGCCGAGTAGATCAATACTCGTTCAGTTCGTCGTCGTAATAAAATTCGTCTGACTCCGCGGAATAATCCGGCCACACTTCTTCGATCGACTCAAACACTTCATCGCTGTCTTCGATCTCTTGCAGATTTTTAATTACAGCGGGCGGAGCGCCGATGCGTTCGCAGTAATCGATAAGTTCATCGCGGGTGGCAGGCCACGGCGCGTCTTCTAAAAATTGAGCCAGTTCGGGTGTCCAAAGCATACGTTAAGCAATTTCAAATGACAATTAACTCTTCGGGTTCATTTAGGCAAATTATACGGATTTGGTTCCATAGGATTCAAATCTTTATAAACTTTTTATTTTTAAGAACCGGCGCTTGCCCACTTTCAGCACAATTCCTTCGGAAGTAAGCGGAACGAGCTGGTTCGCATCGGCGATCTTTTCACCGGCCAGTGACACGCCGCCGCCTTGCACCAATCGGCGGGCTTCCCCTTTACTTGCTGCCATTCCGGCCCGGACTATAATATCGAGCACCGAGCGCTGGTCGGTACTTGCAACCGCCAGTTCTTCTATATCTTCCGGTATTTCTTTGCGGACAAATAACTGCTCGAAATGATCGAGTGCCACATCCGCTGCTGCCTGATCGTAGAACTGCTTAATGATCTCTTTTGCCAGGCGGACTTTCAGTTCTCGCGGATTAACAGTTTTTTCCTCAAGGCTTTTCTTAATCGCCGCAATATCGGGCACTCTCGTCGCTAAAAGGAAATAGCGGTAAATGATCTCATCCGGTATCGACATGGTCTTGCCGAACATTTCATCCGCGCTATCGGAAAAATTGATCGAGTTACCGTAGGACTTACTCATCTTTCGCACGCCATCGGTACCTTCGAGCAATGGCATGGTTAGAATACATTGCGGTTCGACTCCATAGTGGCGCTGCAATTCGCGGCCCACCAGAAGATTGAATTTTTGGTCGGTACCGCCAAGCTCGATATCCGATTTTATGGCAACGGAATCCATCCCCTGGGCCAACGGATAGAGAAACTCGTGCAGAGAGATCGGCTGCTCTTCATTAAAGCGCTTATGGAAATCCTCACGTTCAAGCATTTGGCTTACCGTGTAAGACCCCGCCAATTTAATAACCTCGGCAAAGGTCATCTTTCCAAGCCAATCGTTATTATAATGGATCTTCAGGCGTTCGGTAGAAACGATCTTCGTTACTTGATCGACATACGTCTTGGCATTCTCTTTTGTTTGCTCTTCGCTAAGCATGGGACGGGTTTTCTGCCGGCCGGAGGGATCGCCGATCATCGCCGTAAAATCTCCGATGATCAAATGCGCTTCATGTCCTAAATCCTGAAAGGCGCGCAGTTTTGCGAGCGGGACACCATGACCGATATGCAGATCGGCACTGGAAGGATCGGCGCCAAATTTTGCGACAAGTGGTTTGCCGCTTGAGATGGAGCGCTCGATCTTTTTAGCCAGTTCGCCTTCATCGATCAGATCGACCGCACCGCGGCGAATTTCATCGAGCTGTTCATTTACACTTGGAAATCCCATGCTTAGTCCCGTTCCATTTCACGTTTAATATCGCGCTCTTTAATACTTTCGCGCTTATCGTAGGATTTTTTACCTTTGGCAATACCAAGAAGTACTTTCACCTTATTCCCTTTAAAATAGATCGAAAGCGGTACAACCGTAATCCCCTTGGTCTTTAGCTTGGTAGCTAATTTTGAAAGCTCTTTTTTATGGAGTAATAGCTTTCGGCTGCGCAACGGATCGTGGTTAAAGATATTTCCTTCTTTATAGGCAGAAATATGGACATTCTCCAACCAGAGCTCATCTTTAATTACTTTGGCATAACTGCCGGCAAGCTGGACCTTCCCCGCTCGAAGGGATTTAACTTCCGTCCCTTTAAGTACTACTCCAGCCTCTAATTCCTCTACGATAAAATACTCGTGCCGAGCCGAACGATTGGCGGCGATCTGCCGTATCGTTACCTCTTTCTTTCGCTCGATCGGTATGGCTGGTTGTCCCACGATTATAAATACCTATAAAAAAAACGCTCCGGCGATCAAGCCGGAGCGTTCACAACTATTACAAGTAGTTCTCAGTTCGCTGCTTGATCGTTCTCCTGGCTTTCGCCGCCTGCTTCGGCAAGGCGAAGTGCCTGTTTGATCTCCTGCTCGGCGGTTGCGCTGTTATTGAAAAGGCGCTTAGCGAATAGATATCGTTTCGACCAATACTTGCTATCCATCGAGGAGACGGTTACCCCTCTGGAACAGCTGGCATTAGCAAAAAGTCCTTCTCCGACATAAATACCAACGTGAGAAACGTGGGCATACCCGGCCGTATGGAAGAATACCAGATCACCGAAGTGAAGCTGGTTCTTACCGACATTAGCGCCGAGGCCGGACTGCTCATTAGCCGTACGGGGTAATTCGACATTAAAGGCCCGGCGGAATACCTCACGGGTAAAAGCAGAGCAATCGATGCCGTTACGGGCCGTACCACCGAAATGGTAGCGGGTACCGACCCAATCGATAATCTGCTGCATAATGTCAGAGCGTTTTGCAGAGACGTTCGGATTGGAATCGTCATAAAGAGTATAGTCCGTCTGCATCTCCTTGGCGGTCTCCGGATCGACATCTGAGTTGAAGCGACCGGCAATAAACTTATCCATGGAGACTTCGATATCATCCTCTTCGCGTTCTTCTTTAGCCGCTTGAGCCACATCTTCAGGCTTAGCATCGGCTAAATTAGACGACACAGAAGGATCCTCTTCCTGAGGAAGTACTTCAGCGCTAGCGAGAGATTTGATTTTTCCGATTATTTCGGCTTTTTCGGCGGTAGAAAGGGGCTTTTGGGCTACCCGGTGTTTTCTTGCAGAGAACTTCGAATGGCGTTTCGCTGAATGCAGAGCGCTATGCGAGGTCTTCCGTACCGTGCTACCCTTATGCCGCTTCTTGGCATCGCTGGAGTTCGGACTGAAAGCCGTAAGCATAAAAAATGCTACGATCATCAGTACCGATACCCAACCCCGCCCGAGGAAGCGATTGGTCATAGGTTGCGTATTGGTTATGAAATGAACAATAGAAACGTACACTATTTTACCTGGATTTCTCCCGAAGAGAGGTAGATATTCTATGTATATATCTCCCTTCGGCAGAATACAGATATGCAAATATAATACAATTTTTGACTAAACATTTAAAAAACGAAATTCTTCCCCATAATATTGTAAATCCGATCCACTATTAGCTTTTTGCTTAATAAGCCAGTAACTATATAAACTACAATCGGTTACAGAATTATTGTGTCAGTATTTACCGTTTTATCATTAAAAATCGGTCATCTAAGAGCTCCCGATAGGTCATTTTTAACCCGGAGGTATCCAGGGCGGTATATAAGAAGGAGCGTAGCTTTTCAGCGTCATTTCCTGCAAGATATTCCTCGTCCGGGTGGGTGGAAACTACGATTGTCCCCCCGTCATTAAGAACGTGCTGCATTCTATTCGAAAAAGCCTCTTGGGGGAGATATTTCTCATTTTTGGAGTCGGATAGGTCCTGAATGGAATAGACTTTTGCCTTCAGGAATCTGCTGAAATAGCTTTCGAGTATCCATTGCTCATCCGTTAAAACAAGGTCATTTTTAGTCGTGCGGGAGGCAAGCATTTCCGATTGGACATAGAAATAGTCGTTATGCTCGTCGGTTAAAAAGTGGATACTCCCGAAATAATTGACCGTAAAAACGAAGATCGGGAGCAAAAGCCGGAGTCCGGTTGCTAACCCCTCCTGCCGCTCTTCGAGCATGTTCAGGCAATGGTAGATAATTAGCCATAAAAGCACTGACTGTGGTATCCAAAACTCAAGATTGGTAGGATCCCAAACCCAGAAATATAGGCAATAAACAACCATCCAAATACCAATTGCCAAGACGGCCGGACTTGGCTTTAGAAGATATTGCTTAAGGTACTTAACCGATCGTATTAATAGCAGTAGGACTATCAAGCCGACCGTCAGGCTCATTATCAGCAACACCCAGGCAAGGCCAGAGGAAAGAGTGCTAACAAGAAACATTTCATCCTTAAGCTCGTGTGCACCGCCTATAAAATCTCCCAAATGTACCTGAAACCACTTGATCGCAAAAAGAAACTGTCCCCCAAAGATGCTATGGGAAAATCCAATAAAGGCCTTCTGTAGTGACCGAAACCCTGGCACATTCCAGGCATCAGAAAGCGTATGGGCATAGGAGGTACCCCAGTAAAGAATGTCATTCAGATCATGAGGCTTCACTACAAAAGCCAATACCGACCCATAGCCGATAGCAATGATACCAAGCGCGGGTAACAAGTAAATAAGAATTGACTTTATTCGAGCCGAACCAAGGTCTTCAGGCCGGAGAAATAATCGGGCAACAATAGCAAAGCCGAATAATACATGGATCTGGTGAAAGAGAATAGCAATGCCATGAAGTACCCCAATGATAAAGGCATCGAGAAGAGATATTTTGGGCTTTAACAGAACCGCAAGTGCAGCAAGTAAAAAGAATAGCGGGATCAGATAAACCTCTACACAAGCGCTATAGAACCAAAAACCGAACGAGCTTCCAATCACCAGAATAGTTGAAATAGCAGCACTGACGGAAGCCTTTAACCTACGCCGCAAAATAAAGAAAAGCACCGCTAAACCAGCAGCCCCAAATACAGCATTGAGCGATTCGACAATAATAGAACCTCCACCCGAAAGCCCAATCCTCCGCCAGAACTGCAGCCATAAGATCGAAATGGGATTATAGAGTAAATGATGAGGGTGAAAGAGCCACTCCCCACGCTCGATCTGGTTATAGTAGCCGATACTATCATGCGAGGCAACCAGATTATGAGATAAGGTAAGCAAATACCCGATCAGCGCAACCACAAATACAATGAGATAGATAAAGCGATTATCTTTCGCTATTCGCTCGTTCGGTTGCGCCATGAATGGGTATTGGGAATCAGATTATTGTGAGGAATAATAACACGCACCTATTGCAGGGTGTTGCAGAAGAAAAGACCACCGACATGGCCTTTAACTCTTTAATAAGATCGTAGAAATTAGGGTTTAATAAAGCTATAGGTGCGCGCCATACTACCTGCGCCCATAAGATATTTGCGCCCGGAAACCGTTACGACCTTCTGATTATAATTTTCAACCCATATTTGAATAATGCCCGACTTAGGTAATGAAGTCAATAAACTGCCTGGAATAGTAGTCTTTCCCGTATTGGCAACAGTCATATATACTGACTTGCCCCGGGGATATTTAAGTGTAGAATCAAAAAAGTTTGCCGTAACCGATGAATCATAATGTATTCCGATACGAATAGAATCCATCCCCGGTGCAATATACTCGCAAGAAAAGCCTGCTGCTTTTGAAATAGTATCCCAATGAGGACGAGGCGATGAAATAGTTATAAGAGCTGGAGATAGTATCGAATCGTCAATTACTTCAACACCTCCGGAATTATCGGGTATGATCTTCCAATGATGAATGCTTCCAAAGCTTTGGGTAGCCGTCGTTTGAAATAATCCGTTCTTACCTGAAATCGGAGTGCCATTTAATATTACCGCTGACGCTGAAGCCGGCATTTGGTCTTTATCATGAAGAAGGACATCCGTAAAGTAATCGGTAAAATTATTAATACCATGTACTTCTTTTGTATAAATGACCATAGAATATAAGACTCCGGCCAAGGTATCTGTGCTGGTAAGATTTGCTACCGGGTATGGCCCACTAAGAAGAGTAACTTTTTTATGTGCAGAATCGGATTTACAACCTAGTAGGCACAGAAACACAAAAACACAACCTATCTTTCTCATTGCAGTGCCCTTCAGTTATTAGTGTCAATGCGACTATCTTCTCAGACATACAGTCTGTAGCCATTAACTGCAAAAATAAGAAGACCAGTTTCACTTAGGAAGGATAGAGCAAGACAAAAATAAAAAAATGTCATCCCCCTAGATTAGAAAGGTCAGGAATTACATGCCTAACTATAATAGTTAGTTCTTGTGGTTAATCAATATATGTTATCTATGAATAAGGTGAAACACCCAACTATTGTTACTTTACTACTTTTTTTTACTATTGTCCTTCGGTTCTTATACGGCTCAGGCGCAAAATCTCTTTCAGCGCAAAATTCATGTTTCCGATTCGATGTATCTCGTTATAAATGCGACGGCCAGTACGCCAGATGGCGGAGTTCTTCTTGGTAGTAATCAAGTTTTATTAAAAATAGCACCCAATGGTACAATTGACTGGGTCAAACGCATACGGGCCGATAGTTCAAGCCTTATTATGATTGTCGGGCTTTCCGTGGATTCCACCGGGGATATTATATTCACGGGCAGATGGTTTGCCAATGCTAAGAATTTATTCTTTGGCCGCTGTTCCAGTGAAGGGATTTTGAAATGGTATAAAGTGTATAGCCTTGGAGGCCGGGACGTACCAGAATTCCAGGTTGCTCTTTCCGACGGAAGCTTCCTGGTCGGTGGGGAGACGCAAGGGGTCAACGAGAAAACATTCCTCATTAAGTTCAATGCCGAAGGTGACATCCTTTGGAATACTTTTTTGGCGACCAAAAGTGAGCAAGCAAGCCCTTTTCTTACGGCGGCCTTGGAAGCTCCCGATCATTCTTTATTTACTGTCGGCTCTATTTATAATCATTTACCGACTGAACCTATAATTACGATTACGAGCATTCATGTTGAGCATTATTCTCCCACCGGTGAGCTGCTTGAAAAGCATATTTACGGCCTTGATAGCCTGAGTATCACTGCTCATTGTTTATTGCGACGGAATGACGGCTCATTGGTGCTTGCGGGCGAAGCAACAGAACCCTACCTATCTAACGAACCTAGCACACCTCTACTGTTAGCTCTTGATTCCAATTTTCGTCTCCTTTGGAATACCCGCATATCCTTTCTTTCTTTCTCAGAAGGTATTCGGCAACTTATGCAACTAAATGATGGAAGGCTACTTGTCAATACTTCAACAGATCCCATCTATTATGAAAGTGCGCCTGAGAACCCTTGCCATATTGCAACCTTCTCTGGAGAAGGTCGTCTGGAAACACTAGAATCAATAATGTGCCAAGATAAGGTGCTTCGAGGTATATTTTTAACTCCACAAACTGATAATAGTTATGCAGGTATGGCACTTATCGATAACCCCGCACGCTGGTTCTATAATCTTAGCATCTTTACGATCGATTCTTCACTTAGCGGCTGCTCTACTATAAGCAGCCGTGATTCGAACATACCAATTGCCGTCAAGGAAATTCAAGAACCGGCATTACTTCTTCACAATTTTACTCCTGTACCGCTTCAGCGAAAAATTATATTCTCACCTTTTAAGATCGATTCAAATATTCTTGTTTGTTTAGATAGCGGTCTATCTGTTGCCTCATCGAACAACGAAATGATATCATCTTTGACAGTATATCCTAATCCCGCACCTTCAAATACCGTAATAACCATAGAACTTCCAATTTCTATAAAGGGAGATATTCAGCTTTCGTTGAAAGATGTTTCCGGCAAAACTGTTTATATTCTTCATAAAAATATTTCTCCCGAGAATAAGAACGAGATACAATTCTCTCTGAAAGGATTGGCGAGTGGTATATATATTGTCGAGATAACCGAAGCCTACTCGATACGTCATTGGAGGCAAAAACTAATCGTGCAATAGTACACGGAATTAAATGCCTAACTACAATAGTTAATTCTTGTGGTTAATCAATATGTTTTATCTATGAATAAAGTGAAGCACTATCCTATAAGTTTACTAGTAGTTCTTTTAATAGTTTTTTTCTTTTCTTTCTCGGCTCAAGCCCAAAAGCTCTTTCAGCGGAAAATTCATGTTACAGATTCGGTAATACTGGCTATTAATGCAACGGCTCTAACACCGGATGGAGGAGTTCTTGTGGGAGCGAACGAGCTACTACTAAAAGTAGCTTCTGATGGTACTATTGAATGGGTGAAACGGCTGCGAACCGATAGTGCAAATTTCATCGCTATTGCAGGTATTTCAGTTGATTCTACGGGTGATATTATCTTTACCGGCAGATGGTTTGTGAATGCTCAGGATATATTTTTTGGCCGTTGCTCAAGTGAAGGAATTCTAAAATGGTATAAAGTATATGATCTCGGCGGTCGAGACGAGCCAGAATTTCAGCTCCCCCTTTCAGATGGAAGTTTCCTTGTTGGTGGAGAAACTATGGGGGATAGCGAAAAAACATTCTTAGTCAAATTCAATGCCGACGGAGATATTCAATGGACTACTGCCTTAGTAAGCCATCGAAATGATGGACTCATATTAACTGCCGCTCTGGAAGCTCCCGATCATTCTCTATACACCGTAGGTACAATTTACCATAGTCTGCCAACCGAACCAATAACTACTATCAAAAGTATCCATGTAGAGCACTACTCTGCCTCGGGCGAACTGCTGGAAAAACATATTTATGGTTTGGATAGTCTAAGCGTTAGTACTCATTGTGTAATACAACGCAAAGACGGTTCATTAGTGCTGGGGGGTGAAGTGACAGATTCATATAATTCCTTTGAACCATCCACCCCCTTACTTTTAGCTCTCGATGCTCAATTTCATCCTCTTTGGAATAATTATATATCATTTTATGACTTTACGGAAGGAATTAGACAACTTATTGAACTCAATGATGGCAGACTATTATCCTGTACAACAACTGATCCCCTATTTTCAAGTTTAAGCGTAGGCGACCCTTCGCATATCTTAACTTTCAATAAAGACGGTAAAATAGAAACAATAACGACAATACCTTGTGGCAATAAAAATTTGAGAAAAATATTTCTTGTTCAACAAAATGATAATTTCTATCATGGCCTTGGGCTTATAGATGATAGCGAGCGGGTGACTTATGATTTAAGTATATTTACAATTGATTCGGCGCTCCAGGGTTGTTCCACAATAATTACTAGACGCGATTCTACTATTCCCTTACAGATTTCGGAAACTCTAGAACCTCAATTACTTCTTCATACTTTTACAGCCATGCCCCTTCAGCGTAATATTATCTTTTCTCCTTTTAAGATCGATTCTAATATTCTTATTTGCTTAGATACTGGCTTATCCGTTACTCCACTTTCCAATGAGATGAGTCTCCCCGTTATTGTGTATCCTAACCCTGCCGAAATAAATAAAGAAGTGACGATAGAGCTTCCCCGGGCTTTAGAGAGCTCATATAAGGTTGTTCTAAAAGATATGTCTGGCCGAACAGTATATTCTATAAAAAATGAGATGATATCTGATAATAAAAGAAAATTAACGATTCCTCTGCATGGCCTAACGAGTGGAGCTTATATTATCGAGATAACCGATGCTACTTTTCATAGGAGTCTATGGGAAGAGAAATTCATTGTTAAATAAATTTTTTTCTGTGACTAAGATACAAAATGTCCTGATTGGGTAGTAATCAGGACATTTTATTGAATTTATATAGGGGCCTGGAATTATATACCTAACAATAATAGTTGATTCTTACGGTTAATCAATATATGTTATCTATGAATAAGGTGAAACACCCAACTATTGTTACTTTACTACTTTTTTTACTTTTGTCCTTCGTTTCTTTTACGGCTCAGGCACAAAATCTCTTTCAGCGCAAAATTCATATTACCGATTCGGTCTCACTTGTTATTAATGCTACCGCTCGAACGCCCGATGGAGGGGTTCTTATTGGCGCCAATCAATTATTATTCAAAGTAGCGTCCGGTGGTACCATCGAATGGATAAAACGCCTTCGAACCGATAGCGCAAATCTTATTGCTATTGCCGGTCTTTCCGTTGATTCTACCGGCGATATTATTTTTACAGGGAAATGGTTTGCGAATGCTCAGGATTTATTTTTTGGCCGCTGTTCAAGCGAAGGTATCCTACAGTGGTATAAAGTATATGATCTCGGGGGGCGGGAGCAGCCAGAATTCCAGATTGCCCTTTCCGACGGAAGTTTTCTCGTTGGTGGGGAAACAGCAGGTGATAGTGAACGAACATTCCTGATTAAATTTAATATTGAGGGAGACGTTCAATGGACAAGTTCATTAGTAAGTCAGACAGGAAAGAACGCAAGCCCAACGTTAATAGCGGGAATAGAATCCCCAGATCATTCTATTTTTACCGTAGGTTCAATTTATAAACACATCCCTGCCGAACCCGAAGGAGATATTATAAGAATTCATGTTGACCATTATTCTCCTGATGGGAAGCTTCTTGAAAAACATACCTATGGTATTGATAGTCCAAGTATCACCGCTCATTGTCTATTACAACGTAAGGACGGCTCACTAGTAGTTGGGGGTGAATATACAGAAACCTTTAAATCTAACGAGCCTTCAACACCATTACTCTTATCCCTTGACTCACAGTTTCATCTTATTTGGAATACTCGTATATCTTTTCTTTCTGCTTCAGAAGGTATTCGGCAGCTAATTGAGCTGAATGATGGCCGACTTTTATCATGTACCTCTACAGATGTTCTCTCCTATAGCCTTGGTATTGGTGTGCCATGCCATATCGGTATTTTTAGCTCTGATGGTCAAATCGAAACTTTGGAAACTATTCCCTACAATGATAAAGCTTTGCGCCGAATATTTTTGCTTCCTACAGTCGATAATAATTACATTGGTTTAGGACTTATTGATCATGTGGATCGAAGAAAGTATGACCTTGGTATCTTTTCATTAGATTCGGGACTAAAAGGTTGCAATTATAGTTCAGTGCATAATTCAGTAAAACCAATTACTATTTTCGAGATTAACGACCCCCAAATACTTCCCTATAGTTTTACGCCTGTACCTCTTCAGCGTAACGTGGTCTTTTCTCCGTTTAAAATTGATTCCAATATTCTTATTTGCTCAGATACCGGGCTATCCGTCGCTATATTGAACAATGGGCCAATGCCGTCTTTCACAGTACATCCCAATCCCGCACCAATTAACGCTGAAACAATCATAGAGCTTCCAGCTTCAATCAATGGAAATATCAAACTTACACTGAAAGATGTTTCTGGCAAAACCATTTATACTATAAACAGAAATATTTCTTCCGAGACCCGAAAAATACGAATACCTCTGCACGGATTTGCTAGTGGCATTTACTTTATTGAAATAGTCGAGGCGAATTCACTTTTACATCAATGGAGACAAAAGTTGGTCGTGGAATAAAATTTTCTGCGTAATAAGACACAACAAAAGCCCCAATATCTCTATTAGGGCTTTTATTGGGTTAAAAATTTTGCTAATTTAGTTTGCAAATTTTATAGGACTGAGTTGCAATTATATTACTCTCAGAACTGCTCAAAGTTAACTTTACATTATACATTCCAACTGGAAGCATTGCTGTATTTAACCGAATAGAATGTTCACCCGAACTATAATCTTTTAAACCGGAGACAACAACTACACCCAGAGTATTTACTACTTCATATTTAATATATGTTTCTGTGTTTGACATTGTACTTCCGATAGCAAAGGAAATATTTATATTATCTTTAAAGGGGCTTGGTGTAACAGCTTTTAATATAAATCGATCATCGAGATTATTCTCGATAGATATTTTAGACCATGAGGGGGTTACTTGCAAAGCATCCCAGGCATCGCCTGCACTATTATATGCAGCAGCTTTAAATGTAAGATCAGCTTCATATGGAAAGAATTCAATACTTTCATCTCCAATATCTGAAGTAGCGACTAAATTCCACCCTCCCAAACCATCCGATTGGTAAACATGTACTCCGTCTGAGTGGTTATCATATCGAGGACTTCCACTATATTCTTGTAGGTTCCAATTCAATGTAACCTTCCCGGTTAAACTTGAGCCTGTCCCTGATAAATTTTTAATTTGAGCAGGCCTCATTTCTCCTCCTCCGTTAAGCCCATTGTGATGTAATCCATACATACAATCAAATATCTTTTTCATTGATGTTCCTTCATCAATCGAAACACCTGAAGCATTTTGTAAAGCGGAAAGGAAATCTCCTTCGTCACCTGTCGGAGTAGTGGAGAAAAACAATGATTGTTCTGAGACATCGTCATTATCAGCACCATTATATATTGGAGCTTTAAAATTTAGATCGTTATACTTATCATATAGATTCCAAAGAAAAGAATTTGTCACATCATAGGCAACATCAATTATTGGTGTTTCATAAGGAGGATCCCAATGGCCATTCCTATTTAGATCGTTATAATAGCTCCAACGAGGAAGCATAAAAGGTCCTTCTTCACTATTATGATTCCATCCAACCAAATCCTCACTATATTTTGCAGTGGCATAATTTCTTACTGCAAATGCGTAAAAATTTGCCCAACCTTCCTTCATATTATGACTGATAGTACCAAATCCCCCCCATAAATGATTACTAGCATAGTGGCCATACTCATGATCATAATAAGTAGCGTAATCGACATAAAAGGGAGAGTATAGAATTTTCAGCGGAGAAGATATAAATTCCCCTTGTCCTGCTCCTTTATCGCTCGTGATCAATGTATTTATCTGAGAGGGAACACTACTGCTTACCGGTCTATCTCGATAGAAATCTTGTGAAAGTTCTGTATTTCTTAGTGCAGATCCCTCTCCATAATTATTGGGGATAGAAATTTTAATATTCGATTTATTAATATTTGCACCGAGCGAACTTAATGAAATACAATATCGAATACCCTTCCCAAAGACTGAGCTATTATTAACACACGTTCCTTTAATTGGAAAAGCTCGGGTAACACAATGATGGAAGTCAGAAAAAAGGTCTTGAGAGAATGGCTCTAAAAAGATGGCGTCATTCCAGTTAGTAACGAATAATATAAAATCATAATAATCATCACTCCAATTTTGATGCCCAACACCATTTACGCTGAAGTCAAATGAAAAATTGCCATTAATATCAATTTTTGAAAAATGAACTCCTTCAGTGCAGGTAGTTGCAATAGGATGTGATAATCCGCTATAATCCCATCCACGCGGGCAATCAGAACAGTCTCCATGTTTACGAAACATTAATACTACTTGTGCTCCATAAAGACCTTTCAATGTACCTCCAAATTGCCGGGGATCAAGATACATTACTTTCCCGCTCGCTTTAAACGTCCAATTATATATCCCAAGTGGGGGAGCACTAAATGCGAATGATCCACTATCCGGAATAACAGGATTATCCGTTGTCTTAGTTACTGTAAAACTGGAGGGATTATCATGCTGTACTTGAACTGCACTAGTACCGAGATCAAGCATATCAGTCCGCGGAGTTACAGGAGACACATAGGCTTCCAAAAGTGAACTTCCGTAATCATATATTTTCATCGGAAAATTAAAGGTATAACTTGTCCCTGAATCTACCCACACAATTGAATCTCGCATTTCTTCAAGTGCCACTCTGTTTGCCGGCGCTATATTATCGGGGAAATGGACTTTAATCCTAATTGTGTCTGAAATTTTAGGGACAAAGGATACTGTAAATTGAACAATACTATCAATATCAACCAGTGTCCCGTGGGTTACATCCGAAACTCCCATATCGAAGGCCATAGGATGTACAAAATAAGAGGTATCGTTTTGAGCGTGCACTTCCTTGTTTGCTAGTATCAATACCAAAAATAGTAGAAGGTACTTTGAGAGGTTTTTCATAATTTATTCCTTTTATTTAATGAATGATGTTTAAATACATTAAAGCTGCTCTCCCATGGACCTTAAATTTAACCAAATACAAGTTTTTTTACTAAATACCAGAAAAAGGCCATGAAGCTTTAATCAAAACCGACTCAAATATACAACATTTTCTTCAATACTCAAAATATTTTTTCAATGAGGATTTATAAATTTAAAAATAAAAAACCCTATCGCAAAGCGATAGGGTTTAATTGGATTAACAATCCAAAGACAGAGAGAAGGTCAGCGAGATGACACTGTGAATTTAGATTCACAATAAATTCGATGTATATGCTATCGATCGTCCGTGAAAACTTTCAATAGTATAGTGACACCTTAGAAAGGAGGTGATCCAGCCGCACCTTCCGGTACGGCTACCTTGTTACGAC
>CAYOJJ010000015.1:0-80070 GCA_964404255.1 uncultured Alphaproteobacteria bacterium
ACTGATCGGCCGGTGAAACGATCGTGGACTGAGCATACTGGTAATCGTAACGGATTGCCAACTGGTAGTTGATGTTCGGGAAATCCATACCATTACTGCTATTCGGCTGAGTATAATAGGTACTGGTCGTCGAATAATAGAGGTTCGAGCCAGCAGCAAGGTTACGGCTATTGTAGTTATCGATACAGAGGTTATAGCCGGAGCCGACCGAGGTCGTCTTCATACCGATATAGGTCGGCATGCTGGAGCCAGGTCCGAATGCCCACCATTGATTATTATAGGAAGTACCTCCGCTATGAGCACCGTAATTGAACTGGATCTTCGAAATGAAAGAACTTCCTTCATAGATCACCGTCTGGTAGCTCAGGTAGGCAGCATACGGAGCATAAAATGCCACCGTAGCCGGGCTATTAAACATATTCGGGCCATATTCCCATGCAATATAAGCAGAATAATCGCAAGCGTCGTTGACCTGGACAACGAATTTGCGAAATGGAGCCGTACCGACTACCTGAGTATAGAGTTTTGTACGTCCGGGTTCCTGCATAACATAATAACAGCTCCAGGGAAAGAGGCTGTTATTCGGGCCATATCCATAATAGACGGTGCCACTAAGCTGGTAAGGCCCTTGCTGAGTAGAAAGAGCATTTCCAAAGTAATAGGCATTGAGATCGTACTGCATTTGATCCGACCAGGTGGCCGTACCACCGCAAATAACAACCCCCGTTCCTTCGACCTTAACTTTGTTAGTTACAAGGTTTGCCAGACGGAAATTGAATGGTAAAGCAATTTCGCTGGAAACACCGCAACCCTCGGACAAATATTCCTGGGGAAAGGTAAATGTTGCCGCAGTAAAGTTTGGGGACTCTACTTCCGAAAGTTCATTTCCGGTGTAGGAAACCCACGGATCATTATTTGCTATACACGAATAACTTGCTGTTGTGTACTGGGCCGATACTTTCCCTGCCATGGCAAAGAAGAGTAGCGCCAGCATACTCAGCAGTAATTGGTATCTGCTTTTCATAGGTGAATTAAATTGTGATAAAATAATTGATGAATAGTTCACTTGTGAGTCACTCGTATATGCTCACTCGTGTTTTTCACTCGTATCGATGCTCACTCGTATATTTTCACTCGTATGGACTATATGAGGACTGTTTAGCATCATTATTTCACAGCCATTACATTGACACATAATAAAGCCTATTTGTGACAATACCTATATATTATGATGTTATGTTTGTTTTAAGCGGGTAAAAAACGGTAAAACAACGGTTTATAACGGAGAAAAGACATTTTTCGAGAACCTATACTTTGAATTCCGACCATTTGGGAATCAATAGATGTTATTCTGAGTGATTTAGCAGGCTAGTACCATGCCCATTTTAACGATAGAAAAGATCAGCAAGGATTTTCGGCACCGTCCGCTATTTTCGGATGTAACTTTCAGTATCGATCATAACGAGCGTATCGGTTTGATCGGCACAAACGGTTCCGGCAAGACCACTCTCATGAACATCGCTGCCGCTCAAGAGCAGCCGGACTCCGGGATCGTTCATATAGCCGAAGGATGCCGGGTTGGTTATTTGCCGCAAAATCCAGATTTTAATCCTTCCGATACGGTGCTCGAAGCTATTTTCTCAAAAAGCAGCGATATCTTACAGTTAATCCAGGATTATGAATTAGCCTGCAGCCGTCTTCCTTCTGCACCGAACGATCCTGTGCTCGAACGAACCATTACCGAACTGGCGGCACGCATAGAAAGCGCGGGTGCCTGGGATCTGGAAACGAATGCGAAGATCATCCTTTCGAAACTCGGTATCACTTCTCTTGAAGCGCCGATGGGAAGCTTATCCGGCGGGCAACGCAAGCGGGTAGCATTGGCTCATGCCCTGATCGTCAGGCCCGATCTGTTAATGCTCGATGAACCTACTAACCATCTCGATGCCGAGACGATCTCCTGGCTCGAAGGATACCTCGAACAATACCGGGGAGCATTACTGCTTGTCACCCATGACCGGTATTTCCTCGACCGTGTTACCGATCATATTCTCGAAATCGACCGGGGGACAACGCAGCTCTTCAATGGCAGCTATTCCTATTATCTCGAACGTAAATCAGAACTGGAATTCAATCGCCAGGTAGAATACCAAAAACAGCAGGCACTTATTAAACGCGAACTTGCCTGGCTTAAACGCGGGGCCAAAGCCCGAACAACCAAGCAAAAAGCAAGGATACAACGTGCCGAAGCTTTAATGGAAGCCCCTCGGGAGCAGGAAAAAGAAACGCTCGATATTCATATTATTCCCCGAAAACTAGGTTCGAAAGTGATCGATCTCGATACGGTCTCGAAGTCATTCGACGACAAAGTACTATTGAATGATTTCTCTTACTCCTTTACTAAAGGAGAACGGGTAGGCATCATCGGCCGTAACGGCTCCGGAAAGACAACACTCTTAGAATTACTGACCGGCTCCCTACTTCCCGATCAGGGAAATATTGAAATCGGCCCCTCGGTGGTCTTTGGTTATTATGATCAGGAGAGCCGGATGCTCAACGATGAATTGCGCGTGATCGATTATATACGCGAAATTGCCGATCATTTACCTACATCCGATGGTGGTTCTATTACCTCATCGCAAATGCTCGAGCGATTTCTCTTTCCACCTTCGATGCAATTCGCACCGATCGCAAAACTTTCAGGTGGAGAACGCCGCCGCTTATATCTCTTGCGCCTGTTAATGGGCAATCCCAATGTTCTACTGCTCGACGAACCGACGAACGATCTCGATATTCCTACCTTAGTAGCTCTTGAAACGTTTCTCGATGAATTCGAAGGTACGCTCATCGTAGTCAGTCACGACCGGTACTTTCTCGACAGGACGATCGATCATCTATTCCGCTTCGAAGACGGTGGAACATTAAAAGAATATCCTGGTAACTATTCCGCTTTTCTTGAAATAAAAGAGCGGGAAGAAAAAGAGAAAAGCCCGGCCACTGCCCCGCCAAAGAAGAAAATCGAAGCTACCGCTGCCGAGCCTGCAAAAAAGAAAAAGCTGACCTTCAAAGAACAAAAAGAATATGAAGGTCTTGAAACTGAAATAGCTCGATTGGAAGCAAAGAAACAGCAACTCGAGACCGATCTCGCAACGCTGACAAGTGAATTTATGGAGATTGAGCGATTATCCAATGAATTGCAGCAAACTTCGGAATTGCTGGACGAACGGGTGAATCGTTGGATAGAACTTTCCGAACTTGTCTAAGTATCGATGGCTGAACCGACAATAACTATCGAGCGCCGGAAAGTAAAGTATGCCCGTATCTCTATCGATCGGGACCTTCGCATACAGGTTGTTATTCCGCTTCGCTATAGCCAGGCTGAATTAGCTCAATTATTAGCTTCCAAGCAAGCATGGATACAAAAACATATCGCTGCATTTTCAAAAAAATCCTCTTATCGAATACCGATCGCTGAGGGCCAACTATTATTCAAAGGCGCGGTTATCGAAAAACCAGGCGGACTGAACACAACCCCTAAAGTACTATCATGGTATAAGCAGGAAGCAAAAACGTATATTCTGCAGCGATTGCCCGAGCTTGCCGGACAGTTTGGCTTCCGGTATAACCGGGTCTTTATACGCGATACAAAATCTCGATGGGGGTCGTGTTCTATAAGAAAAAATGTATCCTTCAACTGGAGATTGATAAAGGCTCCGCAAGCCGTGATCGATTATGTGATCTTACATGAACTTGCTCATACGATCCATTTTAATCATTCCAAGCAATACTGGGCTTTGGTCGAACGTATCTGCCCGGAATATAAAGCTCACAAGGACTGGCTAAAGAAATATGGACCGGAGCTGTATTTATAGCCACCGGGGATTACGATCTCGATACCATATAAAAAGTACAAGTAACGCCGGCCGGCGAGGTTGGCCCGTGTTCTACAGTCCTAATAACCGATCCGGTGATCGTAATTAATTGATTAACTCCATTAGGCCACATTGGAGTGAGGACACCCTGATAATCATATATCCAGCCTGCTGTGGGTGAGCCGGCAACACCATAACCCGTCATACGAAAAATGAAATTACTACCATCAGCATAGAGACTTCCTTCAAGTGTCAGCACATACCCACCGCCCATATCCAGCGAGCCGGTCAGATGTCCGGTAGTATCCTGAGTAAGAGTAATCAGCCCTTCGCCAAATTTTAGTTTTAAAAAATCTTCACCGATAAAGGTGCTATTAAGCAAACTGCGGTAGGCATACGTGCCGGTAAGTGAAGGTAGCATTGGAATAAAATGGATAGTGTGATGATGGATATTTAGAATTATTACCTCTTGCAGAGGGCACGTGAGGCAGCATGCCCTCTGCGAAATGGTATGCCGGTTTACTTCTTAGTAGAAGAGCCACCAGCGCTTTGAGCTTTAATAAGCCCCCAGACGAAATCGCCTTGCAAATATTTCAGATTACCATACGGGGCTGTAGCATTCTGGTAGAAATTACCGGGACTAACAGGCCCGAGTTGGCTCTGCTGGAGCGCCGGCGGCTGAAAACCAACCGTCGGTTGTGCAGAACCGGTGGAATCGAAACTTGCCACCGAATGACAGGTAATACAAGAAGAGGTCTGTACAAATCCTGCTTCAGTAACGGAATTACCATCATGAGTCGGAACTCCCATAGAATTGATCCAATCGATCTGCGAGCCTTTCAGGCGGTAGTTCTGCCATTCGGGATCAATATTATATTGCTTAAACAATGCTAAGAGCGCCGGAGTAAGCGATCCCGGAGGATACTGCTGACCTAAGGTACTATTCGGATTAACGGTATCCGGTACTACACCGAAATTATCATGGCAACCGATATAATCGCAGCGTCCTGGATTTCCAACCCATTCCCAAGTTGCCCAGGTCCAGTTCGGAATAGCTTTAGACATGATATGCAATGCTACCAAGCCGTAGAGCTTGCCAGTCTCATCGTAGTTCCAATGGTAATATTTCATTGAATCTTTAGAGATCGGTTTCCAGACAGCTTTAACTTCGATAGCGGGGATCGGAAACGAGATCTGACTGATCTCACCGGTGCCTTGATTTACCCGGCTTTTAAAATTAGCGGCAAGCCCCTGGGTGTACCAAAGGTTGTTACCGATGATATAGTCGAAGCTATATTTATTACGGCGAACTTCTTCTCCCCCACCTTGCGGAACAGCAAACATCTCCGCTTCCTTTTGGCCTTTGAGCTTATGAGCGCGAAGTGATAATTGAGTGATTGGTCCGATCTTTTTTGCCTTTGCCTGCTCACCGCCCGTTGGCCATTTCGGCGGATTATTCGGATCGGGATTGGCCGGGTATGTCGTCGGATCATCGGCCCAGGTTTCCCAAACAGCATCGTTACTCATGCTGCCACTGGGGCCAACCTTATGCTGGTTGGGAGCCTTTTGGCAAATGATAGAGAATAACGTCCAGTTAAATTGATCCGGTGCATTCATGGCCATACTCCCATTCGAAGTCAGAAATACCGAATCGGTCTGTGTTCCACTTCCCGTAGCAGGAGTTGGCGTCACTGGCTGTCCCTCCTGTTTCTTCGCACAGCCATTAAAGAACATAGCAACCCCGGCCACTGCAATAATGGCCAGTTTCATTAGAATTGGTTTTTGCATGATGTGATGATTAATTGTGAGTAAAAAAGCTGATGTCTTCACTTCTTAGAATATGACACAACGTCTCAACGCATAGGTCTCAATAGCAACATCTCCATAGGTGAAGGCATACGGTGATTAAGCTGTACAAATATACATAAAAATATACCGGAATCCAATAAGTCGGAATTCCGGATGTTGAAATACTGCAACTACTTATTCCCCGATCACTTCCCGATAAATGTTATTCTGTTACCGAACGGATCGATCACCTCCATACTTCGCCGTTCGGGATTCCACGGAGCCGGGTCAAGCCCCGGCCGCATATACCGGTACTGTTTAGCTATCAGAGCAGAATGAAATGCTTCAAGACCTTCGACGTTTTCAACAAGTATTCTCGAACCCGGCGTACAGTCTCCGTGATGTTCACTCAAATGCAGTACAATATTTCCCAGCGAGATCTGCATATAGATGGGAGTATCGGGCTGTTTATCTTCCCAATCAACAGCAAACCCAAGCCAATCGATATAAAACTCGATAGCCTTGGTATAATCGAATATTCTAAAGATAGGGCGAATAAGAGTGGTTGCCATCATCTATCGGATCTTCCGTATGAAAAGACATTAGAAGGACAATCATACTTTTGGTTTAAAAGGAATATACAATAGTTTTTCTGCAAACCCATTGCTGGCTATCGTATTATTGGACAATGATTTTTGCAGTCCTAACCACTCCGGGCGCCTGCATTCTTATCAGATATAAACCATTGCTTAGCCCTCTGAGATCGACCGGACAACGATATTCTCCGGCAGGAAAATCATGGTTTACTATCGTGCGTATTTCCCGACCAGTCTCATCGATAATAGTGAGTTCGAGTGCTCCAGCCACCGATGTAGAAAAATAAGCCTGAGCGGCAGGCGATGCTGCCGATATAATAGTCCGATCGATCTGCAATACCGATTTCGGTATAAGCGACGGCTTCACTGCCAATGGATAAGTAAATTTATAGATCACTCCGTCATAATAACTAACCACATACAGCTCCTGATTCTGATCTTCGGCGAACGATGAGATCAAGAGTTTCGGAGCGGCAGGTGTATCAAGAAGGTTATAACTCACCGGGGTGGATAGGCCGTCAAAATCTAATGCCCAAATGGAGCCGCTCACAAAATCGCCATAGATATATTTACCATAAAAATCTTTGAATCCCTTTCCACGATATACGTATCCACCCGTAATGGAATTAGAACCATTGCGACTAAAATGAGGGTATTCAATAATAGGAAGCGTCATTGCACTCGTATCGATATTCCAATCATTATAGCGGTGAAAGCCTTCCATCACACTCCAGCCGTAATTTGCTCCTTTGGCAATCGTATCGACTTCTTCATATAATAAATTGCCTACATCGCCAAGCCACAACGTCCCCCGGTCATGATCGAAGGAATATTTCCAGGGATTACGAAATCCGATCGCATAAACTTCCGGAAACACATGAGAGGAAGAATCTATAAACGGATTATCGGCAGGGATCGCATATTGATGACCTTCGGAAGAATGATCCACGTCGATACGCAATACTTTTCCAAGATAGCTCTTTGTATTCTGAGCAGTGCGGTACCAATCCCCAACTGTAAATCCGGTAGAAGAATCTATCTTATTGCCGGTTCCATCTCCAATGGCAACATAGAGATACTTATCCGGGCCAAACATGATCGTACCGCCGTGATGCGATGATTCCGGCAGCGGAGCTGAAAATATTTCAAGCTCGCTCCCTGCTACGACAGTATCGGGGTGCAATGGATCTGCGGTATAGCGTTTTACAGTGAAGATTAATGTGGAATCGGTACCGTGCTCGGTCGCAGAAATATAGCAATAGTGGTTATTGCTAAAATCCGGATGAAAGGCTACCCCGAGCAATCCGCATTCGGGCCCATTGAAAGCGACGTCAGAACTAAGATCGAGAAAAAGCCTCTTTTGCGAAACGGTATCCGATTGAGTGATAGTAACGATCTTCCCGGTTTGTTCGGCAATAAACATCCTGTTGCTTCCATCATTCGGATAAGCCATCGCCAGCGGCTTACTGAATGGAGAAAGATTCGGATAGGCCGGAACAAGGGTGTATTGCTGCGCGGAAGCAATACCAGAAAGACAGGTTAATACCAGTACAACAACAACAATAATTTTCATTTGATACAAGAAGAGATATAGTGGAAGAACAACTCAGAAAACGCCACTACCCGTGTCAAAAATCCGAGGGGCCACGATTTTGCCCTATGAAACAGATACGAAAAACGACCAAAAGTTTAAAATAACTTCCGAAATATATTGGAGCCAAATTATTTCTGATTCAATGGATACTGACCATATCGCTCGAGGAGCTATTAGTAAGTGATAACGGTCTGTTCCCATAGAGTAGTAAGACGATCCGCATCTATTATTTGCAGAATATAGAGGCCGGATGTAAGAGGCAGTAGTGGTAAATGAATAAGATCACCGGGAGCGTTGTTTAGAACCCTTTCACGATAAACCTCTTTTGCCAGCATGTCTTTGAGTACAATGATGTACTGCTTCAATGGTGTATCAGGCTGTCGTATCGTTAGCGTCTGTGCAGAACGCAAGGGATTTGGAAAGACTGAAAATTCATTGATCTTGGAGGCAATAGTAATATCTTCATTTTCGCTGCATAGGGCCTCGGTCTTGAGGATAGGAATATCATTAACCGAGATAGGCTCATTCAATTTTTGAAGCGAAGCTTCTGAGACTGTAATATCGTTCAACTCACTCCTGAGAAAATGCAGCGGTGTAGCGGCGGCTAACATTTCAACGAAATTACATCCGTGAAATGCCGGGGTGAGCTTGCCAATACCTACCGAAGAATGTATCGAGTCAGGGAAAAAGCCACCGGCAAACAGATACTGGCCTTTCGTACTTTCTTCGAGCAGCATACTTTCAAATGTTCCCTGCAAGGCCGCAACTTCCTGAACAGCACTAAGAATACCGTTTGGTTCGATCTCCAATAGATGTGCCGGAGCAGGATTCGTACCAAGCATCAACGTTTGAGTAGATGCTATAATAGTACCATCTTTCAATTCGATCAGTTGATGAATATTATCGGACGAAAACATAGAGAATTGGTTGTGCCAGCGGATGGAATGATCCGGATCTAAACGCAAAAGCAACGAAGAAGCAGAAGCATCATCAACGGAGAGAGTCCCTCCTCCAATAAGAATACTATTATCCGCGAGTATCGTTTCTGTGGATGGTACTATATCCATCGTGCTATCGGAAAATAGATAGGCGTGCCGTAACGATCCTCCTGGTGAAAATTCCATACTCAATAACTGCTGAGGTTCTGAAAATCTGCCGGAAGGTCTTTTTACTCGTTCTCCGGCAATGCACAATGAGTGATCGAGACGTTCAGCGAGGGTCGATAATCCAATGGAAGTAGCATTATCACCTGAGCTCAATTCTTGCTGCCAGAGTATATTGCCTAAGGTATCGAATTTGAGAAGTAGTCCGTTCTCATGAACGATTGAACCATTTGCTATTACCAAACCACAAAGAATATACCCGTCTGATACGGAAATCAGCGCAGCAGGATATGACTGCTGCCCGTAATAATATACCCCATTCCAGATCGGTTCGCCTTCTGCAGAAAAAGCACCGATAAAAATTTCCTCGTTCAAAGCAGATACTTCTCCGCAGCAAACGATCCTGCCGTTGCTTTCGACAGTAATACTTTTCAGATTTAGCGCACCGGATACTCCGATACTTTTCGACCATAGCACGGTACCACTGGAATCGACCTTAAGTAGTAACCCATTAGTATTTGCACCAATATTCTGTATCCACCCTGCCAGTAGTATATTTCCATCCGGAGTCGAAGTAGCAGCATTGATATAGGAATTACCAGTATATTGTACTATACGCTCGAAGGTCTGCTGAGCATAGAGTGACAAACACCAAAAAAATATGATAAAAAAGAAGCCGGACCCACAGTAAAATTTTTTCATTCCACTTGCAGATTTGTTTGAGTTATAACTATCGGCTCCCGGTTTTACATTCCAATATTGATGACTCGATTCTGGGGATTTTAAGGTATCATTTTAAATCGTACGAAACCAGTCTAAAAAAATATACGTAGAGACATCTATTAATTTCTTTAGAATTTGCTACGTATGAATAGGACCCGATCTGTTGCAGAAATACTTTACGCTCGCCCATTCGATATGGATGGCCTTCCGATACGCCAGCCGTTCCCTGCCCCGGGCAGAAGGCAGATCGATCCATTCATTCTGCTGCACCATGCTCAGGTAACGATTCCCCCTACGACCGATCTTGCTTCAGCCGGAGTAGGTCCTCACCCTCATAAAGGCTTTTCGCCCGTGACTTTTATCTTTAAAGGCGGGGTGCATCACCGGGATAGCTTTGGCAATAATAGCATCGTCTATGCCGGCGGGACTCAATGGATGAATGCCGGCCGCGGTATTATGCACTCCGAACGTCCCCCTCAAAATATTTTCGATCTTGGGGGAGCCCAAGAAATAATTCAACTATGGGTAAATTCTCCTTCGGTACACAAGCAAGATGAGCCGACCTATTTCCCGCTTACTAAAGATGAAACCCCGAAGCTGGAGCTCGATGGAGGGCGCGCCGAAATTTACGTCCAGGCAGGCTCGATCCTCGGACAACAAGGAGCCATTAAAACTTTATCTTCTCTTAATGCCGGAACATTGTATCTTAAACAAGGAGCGACACTCTCTATCCCTATTCCGGAAGACCATAATGCCTTAATCTATGTTCTCGAAGGCAGCCTGCAATTTGATGAGCAGGAAGTACAAACGTATCATGCTGCTGTATTTGATAACGAAGGCAGCAGCGTTCATTTTACCGCATCCGAACCTACCCGGGCTTTATTGCTAACCGGCGCACCGATCGCCGAGCCACTCGCGATGTACGGCCCGTTCGTAATGAATACCGAAGGTGAACTTAAGCAGGCCTTTATCGAATACCAATTAGGTAAAATGGGCGAGTTGGTGGAATAACAGAGATAATTATTCTCGTAGTCATTTAGCATTTTTCAAGAATAACAGATACCTCATTGTCTTCTTAGTGGGTCAAACCGCTGCGAACGATTTTAGCCGCCTTCTGTTGCATTGGCAACTGTCTTGATAGCATCATTTCTATCATCCAGCCTAAAACATCGCGCCTTGTTCAACTGAGATAGTAGTTTGTCAAGGTATGAATCAAGGCTTTCATCCACATCTACCCAATTACTACTATGAGTACGACCATTCAAAATCTAACTCAGCGCCAGATCATGCTCAGCTTCGCTTACCTTGCTTATTCGGGTGATAAGATAACCGTATTACAAAATCCGAATCCCGAAGCAGCAATATTAGGATACATCAATGCTTCTATGCCGAAGATAGCCCCTATTTCAAGTCCTAATGATACCTGGGAAGTAGTTTGGGGACCGGCGGTCTATACTATGCCAGGTGCGCTCTATCAGGAGAATATGATGTTTGTCGTTCAAAATCAGATCGATAAGACCCAATTTGCGATCGCTATCAGAGGAACAAACTGTGATCTCGATTGGCTAATGGAAGACCTTGATATTCTTGTACAAATGAATTGGCCTCCGGGATCGGCTACTACTTCAAGTTCGTCCGGTTCCGCTCCCATTCCTACGGGACCTATGATCTCCGAATCGACGAGTATCGACTTGCAGATATTACTTTCGATGCAATCGAATTCCAATACGCTGCTGCAATTTTTGAAAACTCAGACTTCTACCGCCATTAATCTTTGCGTTACCGGCCACAGCCTTGGCGGTGCGCTTGCTGGCACGCTCGGGCTCTATTTGACGGAGAATGTTTCGCAATGGGATGCTTCCGGCAAATCCAATGTAAGCTGCATTACGTTCGCTGCCCCAACCGCCGGTAATAGCGCTTTTGCTCAGCTTACTCAAAGTACTTTTAATACCGGCACCTATCCTCCAAACTGGGATTCAAGTTTGGGAAGCTGCTTCGATGCCGTCCAAGCCAATACCGATATTGCTCCGCTATGTTGGGTCGGTACTAATATAGTAACGGTAACCGGAAGCGGTACAAGTGCTACCTATTCATCTCCACTATTTAACATCTATGGAAGCAATTTGGGAGAAAGCCAGATGAGCTTCACTACCAAGTATGCATGGACCACGTATGTTCTACCGGACGTTCTGCCTCTTATTGCTACACCTCTTACAACGTTAGGATATACGCAGATACAGAATCCATCCAATGCCCCCTTACAAGGAAGTTACAATCCAAACTTATATGCTACTCCTAGTGACTTGAGTATACAAACATTTTTATTAGATTTTATCGCACAAGCAACTTACCAGCATGGGAGTAGTTATCCTAACATTTTAGGAGTACCGGAATTATTGACCGTTATTACTAATAGTAGCGCATCCTCGTAATGCCTATATAAGGAGAAGTTCTTGCAACGTCCCCCCTTACTGAATAATAAGGGGGTTTTCTTTTTGTATACATCTTGCCGTTATCGATCATTGCTTTTATTATCCATAAATAGAAGGTTCATTTACTATCATTGCTTAAATACATATAAATACAATTGTTGACAACCACTAAGTAATAAATAAGTAGTTTTATAAAGCACAATACTATATCCGGATGTAGTAAGTTTGTCACGCTGTTCTACACAGCCATAATCACAACAGTATATCATCAATACCAGGAGAAACTTATGTCATCTAAATTATTAACAACTCTTTGTACTTTCGGATTGATTGCGATTACAGTACTCCCCGTGCATGCACAATCCTCACGTTCAACCGACATACCGAAGATCATTTCTTATCAAGGTACATTGTCGTCATCGAATACTACCGCAGTTTCCGATGGAAAATATAAGATAATAGTTCAGTTTTATACCGATCAGGAGGGTACTCAAAGCATTTGGTCGGATGAATATGAAACTCAGGTTATCGGTGGGCTTTTTAATATAAAGCTTGGCTCAGGCTCTACTCCTCTGCCCTCAGCGGATCAGATGAATCGTCCCTTATGGGTCGGGGTTTCTGTGAATGGCTCCCCGGAGTTACGGCCGTTGACTCAACTTTCCTCATCTGCCTATGCCTTAAATATTCCGAATAATTCGGTTACGAAAGAAAAAATAGGTACCGATTATGTAGGCGCTATTGAGATAAATGGTAAAAAGGTAACAAAAAAAGGTGAGACACTAAATCTCAAAGATGGTGCCGGCATCAATCTATTGTATGATGAAGCGACGAATAGCATCTCGTTAAACTCATTAGTTGGAATTGGAGATGCTTCTCCTCAGGATAATGGCGAAGCCACTCAGTACCATTGGGCAGAGAACGGTAATTTTGGTGGTGCCGCTGGCCAACGCGATATTACCCCGCCGAATGTCTTTGTCGGTACAGCCGATGCTCATGACTTTGAGGTCCATCTGAACGATGGAAATGCCAGAGGGTGGGCCGCAAATGGAGCGGGAGTACTTGTCCCGGTTGCCGGATTTGCGATTCCTGCTATTGAGAGAGTAATGCGCTTCGAGCAAGGACTTGGAAATTCTCCGAATATTATTGCAGGCTATGGCTCCGGCGATGCCGCAGGTAACGGAGTTTCCGGTTCCGAAGGTTCGACTATTGGCGGCGGCGGTGATAACGCCGGACCAAATACTATTGCCAGTAATTATGGTGTAGTTGCCGGAGGGGAAAATAATTCTATAATAGGAGGAGCCGATTATGCCGTAATAGGAGGTGGGCAAACCAATCAGGCATGGGCGTTCTATACCACGATAGCGGGTGGGTTTTCTAATATTGTTGCAAGTAACGATGCAACGATCGGAGGAGGAGCCGCCAATACTGCAAGTGGAAATACCAGTACGATCGCCGGAGGCAACCAAAATCAGGCAACTGGTATCTATGATGCTATAGGAGGAGGTAATGGCAATTATACAGCAAATAATGCTACCACGATTGCCGGCGGCACACAAAATTATGCCTTTTACGATGGAGATGCTATCGGCGGAGGGCTGCATAATATTATCGGGGCAACGACATTCCCATCCGCTGAATATTCAACGATTGGAGGTGGATACTATAACTATATCGCCGATAAGTATGCTACCATACCCGGGGGGGCAGGAAATGTGATTTCTGCCGGTGGAAATACCGCATCTGCGATGGGAGATAACCTCATTGCTCAAAGCTGGGCTCAAACAGTGATTGGTGGATGGAATGTTGCACAAGGAGCTGTCACTCCAAGAAATGGCAATGCTTCCTTAGCTGGTGTTGACGATAGAATCTTCATCATCGGCAATGGCTTCAATGCTGCCAATCGCTCTAATGCCTTTGAGGTATCATACGATGGGCATTCCATCGTGTATGATGTAAACGGCACCGCAAGAACACCGATCTATGGTGCTACTTACGATGATAATATCGTCTATGCCTGGGGAGAAGTCGATGGGGCTACCGGAGGCATTACTAATGGCGGAAATAGAAAATTCGGTGTGTTTGCCACTGCCGGAGCCGGTGGAGTATATACCGTAACACTCGATATCAAGGACCCTGTCACGGGTAACCAGATTACACTATCCGATGCCTCGATGACAGCGACCATTTCTACACCGCAAGGTGGCTCGGTATGCGATTTCATCTCGGTCTCCGGACCTACCACCGTAAATATTGCCGGGGTTAATCACTCTCAATTTAGAGTCGATATTTCTAAAAATGTGGTTTCGACAAATCCACCACCGGTCCATTTAAATTGTATGCCGGATGCCCAGAACTTCATGTTCAAGGTAGTCGGTCGTAAATAATAATTGTTAACCAGAGCGAGAGTTTACGAACCTGCCTCCAATTCGGAGGCAGGTTCGTTTTAAAACTAACAACCCTCCGCATGGTGCGAAGGGCTGCCAGAAGTATGGGATGTGATGGAATTGGTCTTACTTCTTATTCATCTTAATATCATACGTTGCTTTAAGATCGCCTTTCGGTGAGCAGACGCTCGATACAAGAATATCACGCAGAACAATAGTAGGATAAACTGTTTCATTCGATGCAGGTTTGTTACCACCCAAGGTAACGACTACCGGTGAGGTGATCATATCCATAACTCCATCCCCATCGACATCACCTACTGCAACTCTCACGCCCGAAGCGGCAACCGGTGACGGGCTTGCCGAACGATTATTGGATATATTGGAGCGGGTTACCTGAGTCGATTTTCCGGTACTTGCCGAGCCAGCACTCAATGACCCAGAATTTGAAGCTCCCCAGGAAAAACTCGAGAGTTCAATAGTTGACAAGCAAGCGTCTCCATTAAAAGATACCGATATGGTATATTTACCCGGTGCTACACCTTCGAAGGAGAATTTACCGTTGCCATTAACCGGGCAGCGGTAGGAAGTCCCCGTCGTCTGTTCTTTCAACTCCAGATAAATATTAGTCTTTGCCTGCGATGTGGAAGCAAATATCCCAAGAATAGCGACAAGTGCGCCGGCGATGATGGTACGATTCATAATGTGTTTCATAGTGATTGTGAAATTAGAAGTTAATTACAATTTATACCTGAGTAAACGAGCCTCCCCTGCTGGCTGTGACAAGCTGTTATCCTAAATTTGAGCAATAAAAAAGCCCCGGCGAATTGCCGGGGCTTTTATAAACTTCCATAATAGTATTATCGCACAATAGCAATAGGTTTAGTAACAGTACCCGAGGACGTAGTAACCCGATAATAATAAGCTCCTGCCGAAAGCTGTGAAGCATCGAATGCTATCTTATGGTTACTGGCGGTCATTATCTCATTTGCAATAGTTTTAATTTTTACTCCAAGCGGTGAATAAAGCTCGATCTTTACGGCCCCTTCTTTCTCGGTAGTCACGGCAATCGTTACTTCACTACTCGCGCTCGGATTCGGATATGCCTGGCTTTGTATGCTCTCTTCTTCTGTAGGAGCATCAACACTTGCCGGATTAGCAAAATGCAAAATACCAAAACGATAGGAAAGTATTGATGAATTTCCGACTCTTGTAAAGCTACCACCGGCAATAAGCTCGTTATTATCATCAGCAAGCGAGTAAACATAACCGGAAGCACCTCCTGCAGCCGAGGACCACGTACTACCATCCCATTTTGCTATGTGATTTCTGGTGGTACCGCCGACCCCTGTAAACCGACCTCCGGCATAGAGATTACTTTCATCCGACGTTATTGTAAGAACATAATTATTGAATAAATCTGTAGAAAAGGGTACCCAATCGGTACCATCCCATTTTGCTATGCCGTTTAATTGGTTCGAACCATTATATTGGAAGCTACCACACGCATACAATTCTCCTTTGTATAAAGTAAATCCCAGTACTGGGTTATCAAATGCTGCATTCATAGAATTCCATGACGAGCCATCATACTCGGCCACATTATGATAAACGTCATTGTCAATACGAGAAATATCTCCGCCTATATAGAGCTTATTTCCTTGCGGATAGATTGAATACACGAAGCCTCTGATCGAACCATCTAATTGAATCCAGCTATTACCGTCCCATCTACCTATATGATTTCTAAACCCCTGAGATTCCCGGGGAAAATAAACAGAAGCATATACTCCGGTTTCATTAACGCCAATTGTACGAATATTTCTTATTGCTCCCTCTCCCATGGAATGCCACTGTTTACCATCTATATCGTAATAAGCAATATGACGCATTGACGTATTACCAACCGAATTAAAATTCCCACCAACATAGAGATTCGATCCTTGTAATGCCAATGCAAGCACATCGTTATCGACCCCATTGCCAAGTGCAAACCATTGTTTGGATTGCTTATCATATCCTGCAACACCATTCATGGTTTGGCCGGCGATAGAACGAAAAGCTCCTCCAATAAAGATATAACGCTCATTGGCAACAATAGACGAGACATCAGTTTCTGTATATCCCCCAAGAATACCACTTTTAATCTCCGAGTTACTCCAGGTGTTGTTATTGCTTAGCGTAGCAATTCCATTCACCGATAGACCTCCAGCATCTAAAAATGAACCGCCAACATAAAGTAAAGTATCAAATGCTCCTATCACGTGAACCCAGCCATATACACCGCTACCGAGTGCTTCAAAATTGCCATTATGGTATTTAACAATATTGCGCGCTGCGGTCGAGCCTGCCTTGCTAAAATCTCCGCCAATATATAGATCCCCGTTATAGGGAAATAAAGCATTGACATATCCACCGGTAGTACCCACTTCTGAATTGCCTACCGGGTTCCAACTGGTACCGTCCCATCTTGAAAGCGAATTCATTTCTACCGTCTCGTCTGCATTAAAATAATAATCTCCACCGGCCCAAAGATCCCCATTATATTGTGCAATAGCATACACGGTACCGTCTAGCCCCTCCCCAACTGGTTCCCAAGTGTTGTTTACATACCGCGCGATAAATTTTAATCCTGTTGTATTATCATAGAAATTGCCACCAACAAACAATGTATCATGAGCAGCCAATAAACTATAAACATTATCATTGAGCCCACCGCCCATGTCATCCCATTCATGTCCGTTCCAGCGAGCAATATTTGATACGCTTGTATTTCCGGCCATAGAGAAGGACCCACAAACAATTATGCTTGAGTCCATTGCGACGATGGCAGAAGCGTTACCATTAAGACCACCACCAACTGGATTCCATTTAGTACCATCCCAACTAATAATTTCATTAAAAAGAGTAGAGCCATTAAAACCGATTCCATCAAAATTTCCACAGGCATACAATGTACCTTTTGAAATACATAGCCCCATTACTGTTCCGTTAACACCACTATCAAGCTTTGACCATATCTTTGTTTTTTTATTATAATGGGCAATGTTATATACACGTACTCCTTCAAAATCTTCGAAGGCCCCACCGATATAGAGATCATCTCCATCGGAAACCATACATCTTACCGCTCCACCATCAATTAAATTTTTATAATTATTGGAATTGATAAATAAGCTATCCCAGTAGTCGGTTTTTGCCGCAGGTAAATTTTCAATGGTAGATTGACCTGCCTTATCCCACTGTAATTTATTTAACCTCTGTTCTTCACCTCCACCACTTTGCTCAAGTTGCTGGGAAAATGAAGATGCGTAAGTACATATAAAAAATATCAGGACGAAGAGGGTTTTCATAATTAACCTATTTAGCTGAATTACTGCACGGTACGATGTGCTACAAATATACGGCTCAATAAGGGGCGGTAAACTCCCGTTTTACTTCTATTAGCAATCATATTTATAAACTCCAGTACCCTTTGAAACAATTTGAAAGATAAAAACGTATGTATATACATTAATTGTAATAACAATTGAAAATCAATCAAATTTTGAAAGGACACTACCATGACAACCTGGACTATCGACCCTGTACATTCTGAGGTAAAATTTAAAGTAAAACACCTCGTTGTATCGACCGTAACTGGTCATTTTAATAAGTTTAACGCTACTATTACTACCCCAACCGATTCCTTCGCCGATGCTTCGGTAAGCTTCGAGGCCGATGTAAATAGTATCGATACTAAGAATGAGCAGCGCGACGGGCATCTTAAAAGCCCGGATTTCTTCGATGCCGAGCATAACCCTACTTTAAGCTTTGTCTCGAAGAAAGTCCAGCCGCACGATGAGAATGAGTACACGATCATTGGCGATCTTACCATTCGCGGTATTACTCATGAAGTAAAACTCAACGCAATCTATAATGGAACGGTAGCGGGTCTTGGCGGCAAAACAGTCGCTGGCTTTGAGATCAAAGGAAAACTTAATCGCCAGGACTATGGCCTTAGCTGGAGTGCTCTTACCGAAGCAGGTGGGATCGTAGTCTCGGATGAAGTAAAACTTGAGATCGATGCAGAGATGGTCAAAAATTAAGTGGCCCTCTATCAGCATCCGAGAGCATTATGGCAACCCTCCGCGCTATAATGTATGAATAGAAGAAGAGATGATGGATAAAGGATGATGATAGAACAACAAGGAAGAAGACGATGAACGGCGGCAGCAGTGTTTAATACTGCTGCCGTTTGTTTTAAAGCGTCGCAAATAAACCCACCGCTGCCGCAAGCATAATAGCCGTTGTTATCCATCCCAGCATTGTAGTGCTTCTTGCCAACGTAAATTCTTTCATAACTTTTTTATTAGTACCCATAAGCATCATCATCACTAATACCGGAACGGCGACGATTCCATTGATAATAGCTGCGAAGTACAAGGCTTTTATTGGATTTACTCCAATAAAAATTAAAAATATTCCTGCCAATGTAATAAGGGCAATAATCGAATAAAAACCCTTTGCCTCATGAGGTTTCTTTTCCAAGCCTATGGTAATTTTTTTTAATTCACCTACTGCATAAGCACCCGAACCCGCAAGCACCGGCAGGGCAAGCATACCGGTACCAATAATACCAAGTGCAAAAAGGGCAAATGCAAAATCTCCGGCAATGGGTCTTAATGCTTGTGCCGCCTGAGAGGCCGATTCAACGGTGGTAATACCATGGACATGAAGGGTTGCTCCGGCAGCTATTATTATAAACATTCCTACTAGGTTCGATAATGTTACTCCTATAAGTGTATCGATCCTAATTCTGCTAAAGGCACTCCTTGCCTGCTCAGGGGCTTCTTCCAATGGCTTTTGATTCGGATCATCCTCTTCATCCTCTACTTCTTCGGAAGCCTGCCAAAAGAAAAGGTAGGGACTAATAGTTGTCCCTAAAAGAGCAATAACAATTGAAAAGAATGAAGCATCAAGTTGTAACGAAGGGACAACCAAGTTCAGCAATACACTGTCCCAGGGCACCTGAACGAAAAAAACAACGGCTACATAAGAAAACAATACTAAGGTCAGCCATTTCAAAATAACAACATACTTATGATATGGAATGAAGACCTGAAGAATGATACTTATTATACCCAAAATAATAGCATATATTATAGAAGATCCTCCTACAATAAGCGTTACCGATTCACCCATAGCAGCAATATCAGCCCCGATATTAATGATATTTGCCGCGAGCATTAAAGCAACGATCAACCAGGAAAGCCATGGCGCATAAGCTTTCTTCATATTCGCAGCGAGACCCCTGCCCGTTACCCTTCCTATGTGCGCGCTGACCAATTGAACCGTTGACATCATCGGCGTAGCCAGCAGCATTACCCAAAGGGTTGAATAACCGGTTTGCGCTCCGGCCTGCGAATAGGTCGCAATGCCGCTCGGATCATCATCGGATGCGCCGGTAATGACACCGGGACCAAGTTGCTTGAACCAACGCGGGACAATAGAAGCTATAAGCCGGGCTCGTGATCTGGGCATAAAGGAATACGGTAAAAAAGATTTACATGATATACACAAAAATGGCAAAGATAAGTTTTCAAACTCTAAAGTGTGCGAATTCGGTGCTTCAGTTATATTATTAAATCGTGATGAGGATTTCGCCTATTCGTTTGTAATTGATTTCAGTCATGATTTATAGGATTTAGTCTAGAAGTATTTTCCTCATGGCAAGAACCACCCAAAATACAATTATTTCGGCATTGCTAATTATTGAACCCCACGGCCGATAAAACTACCTCTATCAACTTTGGCTTTTTACTTAACTTTTAGAGAATAGTTATAGTCTTCGGATGTGAATAGAAATATATGAAGAAGGAGTAAAACGATTAGAAAGTGTTTTACTATAGGTATTACCGCCACTGGCCGAGCCACCATAGCTATTCCATTGTTCGTTATGTATATATGTTGCCGTAGGTAATAACTGAGCATCGATCATAACATCTAACGAACCATCGGAATTACTGGTATAGGGAGCCGCTGGAATATTAAAATATATTCCCTCACCGCTGGAAGATCCATCTGACCCACCCTGCCACGGAGAGGAGGAGCCCGAACTCTTTTCGTTTCGGAAGGTGATATCTCGAAGCAGGTGAGCCGACGAATCTATCATAAATGCCAGGAGTGTTTCATCCTTGGTCCAATTACTGTAGCCGGGCTGCTGTGATTCGTAGGTACCATACATATTGCCGCATACATTATATCCCTTCTTAAAATAAGATGTATTTAATCCACTGTGAGGGATGCCGGTATCGGCGGATGTATCGATAAAAGTAATATTATTAGAGCTATTATATACGGTCGAATCGTGATACTTATAAGTATATTGACTGGCGAAATAGGTATAAGACGCATTCTCACGATAACATCCTATGTTATTCAATACAACCGAACACCGAGCCGTATCCTGGTATCTTACGATCAGTTGATATTTTATAGTACTGGTATAGATGGTAGTATCGGTATTATGTACAAAGCGAATATGAAAATATTCTGCCTGATTTTCCTGGAGCTGCGGTAGCACAACTTTAAGAGTGGAGGAATCCTTCCGTGCATATTTGATTGGAGTAGTACCCCAAAAAACTGATAACACACCCAGCGAATCGGAGGCATGGAAGGGTTGAATTATAATAGTAACGGTATCTGCGGCGCTTCCAGATAACGGGGAGAAAGAGATAATACTTCCATTAGGAAACGGTTCTACAGAAACCAGATCCGGATTTCGACATCCGGATAAGACAATTAAAATAACCAGAAAGAGCGCATACCATGTTTTCATAGCGAATTGGTCCATGTAAAACCAAAACCCATAATAAGACAAAAAGTTGTGCCAAAATCAGAATCGAGCGTGATCAAGCAATTCCAGAATTGCTGTATGATAAAAGAACGATGTATTAAAAATTGGGAATTGAAGATTTTGTAGTAAAACAACGATTGTTTTAGAATTGGGATAATAGTACAGCATAGAAGCAAACCCCGGACTAAACCCACTATGCCCTTCTCGTTTGATACCGCTGCTATCGAAGAGGGTCATAGCATATCCATAATTGGTAGAGCCGAAGATCGGATGCTCACGCACAGCATATTTAGTCATCATTAGTTTATAGGTCTCCGATTTAAGAAGTTTCTCTGAATGCAATAATGAGGTCCAAGTAATGAGATCATAGACGGAAGAAGCAAATCCTCCTGCTGCAAGATAATTCTCTTCGCTTTTTGATAGAGGAATCGATCGGCGGTTGCCGGTACTATCGATCTCGAAACCATTAATAAGATTAGCAGCCGGATAGGGAGAGTGTGGATCCGTAGTACTCTTCATGTCGCATTCATCGAACAATGCTCTGGATAGCTCTGTAAACGAGCGGTTATGGATATGTTCAAGTATTTGAGAAAGCAGATGGTAACCTATATTTGAGTACTCAAATTTTGAACCTGGGCTAAATGCCAGTGGTGAATCTATAGCCACTATGCCATGCGTATGGCTCAGTAATTGATGAACAGTAACACTATCTGCCCATGGCATCCGTAGTTCAGGAAGATATTTATGAATTGGGTCGTTAAGATGTATCAATCCCCGTTCCATATCACGCAAAACCTGAACCGCCGTCAACTGCTTACTGATAGAACCTATAATAAATTGATCGCTTAATGTTAGAGGTCGTTTACCGGTGCTATCTGCCTGGCCCAGTACTTTCGCAATCACCGTACGGTCATCGTGTCGAACAAGCAGTATTCCATTAAATGGAATAGAAGGATTTGCTGTAATGAGCGAGTCGATCTGGGCAGCAACCAGTTCTTCTTTGCTTGCAGGGGTACTAACTGTTGCATATTCCTTATTCGCCCATCTCATAGCAGGCTCCATCCAAAGTGGAAAGGCTTTATAGACATACCCATGCTTCATTCCTGTATGAAGCTCGATCTCCCGATAATGAGGAATCGGAAGTGTAGAATGGGCTTTAAGCTCATTACAGCTTCTGCCGATACTATCGCTCTCTTCATAGATAGAAAGGATGTTACCGCAAAGCTGGAGACTGGGTTCGTCGGTAATATCGCTTGGAAGATTGCAACCGATAAGTACAAAATTCAAATCCTTGTTTCGCACTATATTCGAAACTTCCTTCGCAATATAACCTCCTTTTGAAGTACCAATTACCGTTATTTGGGAAGGCGATATTCCAAATTGTAATAAACTATCGATCTGATGTGCTACCCGCTTTGCATAGAACATCCCATCCGCATTTTTGGGGCGGACATCGCTTAAAACAATAAATCCTTTTTCTTTAAATGCAGCAATAACCTGAGGATATTCCTGAGCTCCATATTCAGGATGGATTCCTGTCGGCCCTGCAAGCTCCACAAATTTATTATGAAGAAAAAAGATGTATCGAGGCTCTGGCTTCGATGCACAGGAAGAGATAATAATAGCGGTAAATAGCAGAAAGAGATATTTCATTTTGCTTCTTTCTTCAATGCTGAATATGCTTCCATGATATCAGGCTCGGGATCGATACTTTTCTTTAAATATTCTTTTCGTTTAGAATCATCTGCTATCCATCGATAGACCCACGAAAAGCCATAGCGCCTAAAATAATGATTGGTACTTTGATAAATCGGGTCACGCAAGGCATCCTCAAATGATATAAAACTATATCCTCGCTTTCCCAGGCGATGTACTAGTTTATCGTAACAATTCGCATTTAAAGGCACATCATGAAAAAGAAAGATATGATCTATGGCCCTGCCATACAAAGTTTGGCAGAGCTGTTCCATCTCATCGAAGCAGCGCTCGGTAAAATTGAGATATTTTTCTACGATCGAATCGGCCGCCTTTTGATGGCCCAGTGATAATTCATGTTCGTAAAGGTCGTTATAAATATAATCAACACTTTCAATGGTAAAAGGAGCTACGGAATAACCATGAGAAGTCAGATAATGAGCTTTATCGACCTGGTCGATACTATCTTTCCCCAATGCATTATATGGAAAGCGAAAATATTTCAATGGCTTCGTACCAGCCAGCGGGCGTATTAATTGATCAGTCGAATAGACTTCTTCAACAAAAGTATCGTGATCGGTCTTAGAATGATCGAGGTGATGATAGCTATGATTGCCAAGCGTTATTAATGGCTCATCGATCCATGATTGCAAAATAGCAAGCCGTTCCGAGGTATGATCACGCGCAATACATCCCCTGCCGGTAATAAATGCTGTGACGGGTGTTTTTAAGGCTCGTATTTTTTCGAGCATTGTCGCATTCGTCCGCACATTGGTTTCAAAAGAGACGGATTCACTACCTTCGAAGGGTACATCATCTATTGTCATAGCAACCCGCCGGCTTTGGGCGAGACCGAAGGAATTCAAAACAAATAAGAGCAGCGCTGCTGCTAAGAGTATAGAGCGATTCACAATAATAGTAGTTTAGGACGCAAAACTACTAAATTGTAATCGGGAATAATTGTAAAAATCGCTGGTCAACTGAGGATTTTTATAATATTGGGACGGGGTCAGACCAGTAAGGCTTCGAAAATCATGGATAAAATGGGACTGATCGAAGTACTGCAAATCATAAGCAAGATTCGTGAGCCGCTCTTCAGAATCGATAGTACGTTCGAGAGCCTTTTTAATGCGAGCAATTCTAATCGTTTCTTTTGGGGTAAAGCCTACCTTATCACGAAACAGCTCTCGCAGCCTCGCCGATGAGAGATTCAGTGCATCGCTCAGAGAGGCAACAGAGTTAATGTCGGAATCTACAATTAAATGATGGGCATGGTTAAGCCTTGCATCCTTCTTTTTGGAATCGAGATGTCGAGCAAGAAATTGCTCGATGGCCTGCAATAGCTGTAAATCGGAAGGGGCTACACAAAGAGCATCGAATAACTCCTCTACTGCATATTTATTAACCAATAGGCTAAGATCGGTAATAACCTGATCGGATAACCCCGACATACTATCCTTAAGAAACTGCTGAAAAACATGGGGATAAAATCCAATCGTGATCTCGCGAAACCGGGGGGACATTAAAAGAAACTGGGGCTTTTTAATGAGCCCAAACACCGAAACCGGCGCCTGCTTTTCCCATGTACCTGCTTTTAATATAGAAAAATGTCCCTGAATACTGATGGAAATACAGATCGTCCCCTTGGGTAAACAGCAATACCCGCAATCGGAATTAGCCGGATTGGAGAGATCATATAAATATCCGATATATTTAGCTGTAAGAGGCAGCTTATGATGATCGATAGTACGATAGTTCACCGCAGTAGTAAATGTGATCGAGAGTTTTTACCATTCATAGGATTCAATAACTGAAACTACCCGCACAGCATATTCACTATACCATCCGGCCTTACCAAGTGCCTGTGCCTGCTGATGCAACGTCTGTTCTTTCCAACGCTTGATATCTTCGATCGAGCGCCAATAGCAGACCGTAATTCCCTCTCCTGTTTCATTGCGCGAACTTTCCATAGCCAAAAAACCGGGCTGATTACGTACAAGAGCATCTATCTCTTCGGCCATTTCTGAATAGCCTTCAGCTTTGCCCTTTACCGAGGCAAAAATTACTGCATAACATGGCAACGATAGTCCTTTGGAAATAAACATTACTTAAATAGCGTTATCAAATGTGTAAACATAACATTCTGATGACCGAGAGAATTGTAAAAATCGAAACTATCTTAACTTTCAATCAATTTCGGTAGTAATGCCAAGGTTGATCGCCAGTAAAAATTCCAGTGCCCAAATATTTCTTCATTGATAAGGTTACGCTGCCGGACGCTCAGTTTCGTCTGTTGCTCATTCTGAGACTCTAGTATTATTTCGATCACTGTATAATAGGCTTCTTCATCCGGTAAGCGAGAGATAGCACTCCAATAAGAATAAGTAATCCTCGATTGCGGTTCGAACTGCCGGACAGACCCCTTATCATGAAAAGTAATCCCATGAAATACACCATCAAAACATATCGGGCAACCCACCTCCCATGTCGTCGTTATGGTAATCTCTCCATCGGAAAGCCATTGGGCTAATCGGTTGGTATCTGTAAGCATATCCCACAATTGCGAAGGAGATATTTTAACAATTACAGCGTGCTCGATCGTTTTTGAAAAGGACATAAGTGCTTCTAAATAATACGAGCTTTTCCAGTCCCTCTATACTGTAACCATTCCTCTTTTGTGATTTCAAGCCAGGCAACAGCATATCCATCATCATCGAGTATCTCGATGTGCTTCAAGCCTGCTTTTTCAAGTACTCGCCGTGAAGCGAGATTATTCATATCGGCCGTTGCGCAGACTTTAGGAAGCTGCATTTTCATAAAGGCATATTCAAGCGCTGCTTGCGCTGTTTCTGTTGCATATCCTTTGCCCCAATATTGCGGTTGAAAGCGATACCCCACATCGTAATAGTCCGCTCTGGTATGGTAAAAAGGTTTATCTACATACTTAAGGCCGCTCCAACCGATCATCTTCCCGCTGGATCGTTCAACCACGGCCCAACGGCCGATACCGAAATCCAGATATTGCTTCTGCACCCGCGCAATAGTCTCTATTGCCTGATCGATGTGGGTAAGAATCGGATCGCCAAGATACCGGTGAACTTCCGGGTTGCTATCCATAATAAATAAGGCTTCCGCATCTTCCGGCTGAAGCTCGCGCAATATCAATCGTGGAGTTTCAATATGAATATTCATTTCTTTGTGTATCTTCAGTAACGCTATTAATAATTTCCATTGGCCAATATTAGTGGCTGTTAAAACGACCGATACTATCTTTTATCTACAGTAAAAGCAATAAAAAAGTCCGCTATAAAGCGGACTTTTTACTATCTTCTATCCCGCTACTTAGGTGCCCGCTGCGTAATCCATTGCGTACGCAATCTGCTCTTCGGTGAGCGCATCGATGCTGACGCCATTGGTTGAGAGCTTCAGGCCGGCAATATACTGATCTTGTTCGACCGGAATGTCATAGACTTTACCGCGATCCATGATCTCTTCGCCCTTGTCAACTTTCACTAAGCGAAGCTGTGACATGAACTGGTTAGCAAAGCTCATATCCATAACTTCTGAAGGATGTCCTTCGGCAGCGGCGAGGTTTACTAAGCGGCCCTGAGCGAGCAAGTACACGCGGCGGTTGCCCGAAAGCAGATACTCTTCGCAATTTGCGCGGATCGTGCGGTGGTTAGCGGCACGCTCTTCGAGTTCGGGAATATTAATTTCGCAATCGTAGTGGCCGGTGTTGCAGAAGACAGCGCCATCTTTCATCGAATCGAAATGGCGACCGACGAGGATATCCTTTACACCGGTAGCGGTGATAAAGACATCGCCAACCTTAGCGGCTTCGTCCATCGGCATAACCGTCATACCTTCGAGCGTAGCTTTCAAAGCAGCGGTCGGTTTTACTTCGGTAACGATCACATTCGCGCCCATACCCTTTGCGCGGGATGCAACGCCTTTGCCGCAATGGCCGTAGCCGGCGACAACAACATTCTTTCCGGCGAGCAGTACGCTCGTTGCACGTATAACGCCATCGAGCGTCGATTGACCCGTACCATAGACGTTATCGAAATCCCACTTGGTTTCGGCATCGTTTACGGCAATAACCGGGTACATAAGCTTGCCGTCATCGGCCATAGCACGGAGGCGGTGAACGCCCGTCGTGGTTTCTTCGGTACCGCCGATGATATTAGCAGCGAGCTCCGGATACTTGTTGTGGACGGTGAAGATGAGGTCGGCGCCGTCATCGAGGGTAAGGTTCGGCTTGAAATCGAGCGTACGATCGATACACCAGTAGAACTCTTCGACGTTCATGCCATACCAGGCATAGATCTCGGTATGTCCGCCGGCAGCAAGAGCGGCAGCGACTTCGTCGTTGGTCGAAAGAGGGTTACAACCGCTCCAGGAAACCTGAGCACCCGCAGCAGCGAGCGTCTCGATGAGCACGGCGGTTTCTTTGGTAACGTGTAAACATCCGGCAATGCGGTAACCGGATAGCGGCTTAGTCTTTGAATATTCATCACGGAGTGCCATCAAGACCGGCATGCGGCTTTCGGCCCATTCGATCTGGCGGCGTCCGGCGTCAGCCAATTTCAGGTCGCGAACTTTATATTGACCCTTCTTCTCGTCCATAATAGTCCTTATAATAGTGGTTGGAAATTTCTGCGGCGGTGTAAACAGCGGGAAGGCCGGTTAAGTTTGAAGGCCGATCTTTACAACTTTGCCTTCTTCGCTGTGTTGCTCTTTTAACTTATTCTTTCGTGGTAGGACTATGAAATCTTTTTATCTATTATTGATCATAGCCATTTGTTGTTTTGCAATATCCGATAGTTTAGGGCAGACATATACCTGGAAAACACTATCTACCCCACCTCCGGCCATCCGATATGATGATATTTTTTTCGTTAATCCGCAGGTTGGTTGGGCAATCGATCCTTTTGATACTATTTATTACACTTCGGGTACTACTCTGGACAGCATATTTCATATTGGCAGAGTATATAAAACAATAGATGGAGGCCAGACCTGGATAATCCAGCTCGATTCTTCCCGTAATCACTTTCGCTCGCTCGCTTTTGTCGATTCACTTCATGGCTGGTTATTTTCATTCGGTGTTTTCCCAGGAGATGTTGGATATGATTCGACCCTTATCACCGAAACGACCGATGGCGGTGAAACATGGTTTACTCCAAAAGGGAACATCGAAGGAGATAAACCAGCTGGTATCTGTGGAGTAAGAGTTGTTAATAAAGATGTCGTTTATGGGGTTGGCAGGTGGAACGGACCACCCTATCTATTAAAAACAACAAATGCAGGTAAAACATGGAAATCAATCGATATGAGTGGCTATGCTTCAATGCTTATCGATTGTCATTTCTGGACGGTTGATTCGGGAATCGTTGTCGGCGGGTTTGATACAAACACTACTCCCCTAATCCTATTCACTTCCGATGGTGGCGAACATTGGGAAGTACGGTATCGGGGCACCGACAAATTTAAGGAGTGGTGTTGGAAAATTTCCTTTCCTTCTACAAATATAGGATATGTTTCAGTAGAGACATTCGACCGCCAAGGTTATCTTTTAAAAACGACTGATAAGGGTTCAACCTGGCAGCCTATAACTATTCCTGGAAGTTTCAACTTAGAAGGAGTTGGATTTATTAATGATACCGTTGGCTGGGCCGGTGGCTGGAACGCCTACGCTTATGTTACCACTAATGGCGGGGAGACCTGGAGAGCAGGTATAGTAGGCATGAATGTGAATCGTTTTCATTTTTTTGGCGATTCAATCGGATATTGTGCCGGTCAATCTATTTTTAAACTATCAGTCAAACGCCCATCGAATGTAGTCTCACATCCTCTCAATCCTTTCGCGCTCAATAATTATCCTAATCCATTTAGCTCGGAAACGACAGTAACATTTACTCTTAAAAAATCTGAACAGGTCACCCTGACAATCTACGATATATTAGGGCGAACTTGTGCTGTTGCTTGTAATGAATTTAAAGAGGCAGGTAACCATTCCATACCACTTGGTAAGTATTTATCGGATAGGACAGTATTCCCTGCCAGTACTTATTATTATGTTCTTAAGGCCGGTAATGAACAGCTACAACAAAAAATGATACGTACTCAATAATTGTACTCCCCCGCCTCCTCCAATTCCACACCCAGCCCGCTCTCACTTGCCCAGCGTTTCCAGAACGCTCCGGCGGTATCGGCTCTTGTTTTTAGGTAGCTTACCAGCTTTCAGGGTACCAATATATAATATTTATTAAGAAAGCGTGTAACTTCGCCGCTCATAATAGTTATTACTAATAGGGATGAAGTTCATGCATCACTCTTATTGTATCACTAAATGGTTCGAGCTATGAAAACCACTCTCCGATCTGTTGCGGCATATTTGCTTCTGGTTCTAGTATTACCTGCTGTATTGCTGGCACAGACGATCTCTATTACTTCGGTATCGGCCACTACCTTTTGTGCCGGTGATCCTATCTCGGTCACCTTCACTACTACCGGAAGCTGGGGGCATAACAATGCCCTTACCCTACAGCTATCCGATGCAAACGGTAGTTTTACCAAGGGCTTTACTAATCTTAGTTCACTCTTCGATACTGTAGGCGGTACTCTGACGATTACCTCGGTACTGCCTGCTAAATCCACAGGCTCGACTGCTTATCGGGTGCGGGTGATCGGGGCGGTCCCTTTTATCAGCGGCAGCGATAATGGCAGTGATCTGTTTATTGGTAACGTTGGCTTTTCACTTAATGATTATGGATTTGGGCCCGCTTGGGGAGCAGGAACGGAGACTCATATTTATCTTAATGATATTGCTGATGCCGCTCACGATAGCACCTTTTGGAATTTTGGCTCCGATGCTACCCCTGCTTCGCTGGCGGGAAAAACCTCAGACCCAAACATTCAGACTCCGGTTGTTATGTATTCAACCGGAGGTATGAAAAGCGTCACAGCCCGAGTCACTAATCATACTTGCTCAAAAGATACTACCATTACTAAATATGTGTTTGATTGTACTCCTCCGGCCATTCCTCATACAGCGTTAGTAATAAGCCGGGATACCAGTATTACCTGGACTAGTAATACGGGACCCCGTTCTATCTGGATAAACCCCGGTGTTACCGTTGATATTACTGCCAGCAGCACATCGCCACTCGATTCTGTTTTTGCCGAAGCAGGAGCCACCATTACCGGCAGAGATTCCAGGAGGACTACCAAATACTACCTTAAAGTTGGCGTAGCAGCAGGTTCACTTAAGCTCAGTACAGGAGACGTGGTGATTTGGCAGGATGCCGTTGCATTACCTAATTCAGGCATGGAAACGCTGGTAATGCAATGCCCCAATCTCGATTTCGATTATTCCTCGGCTCCGCCTAATATCACTTTCCAGCCCAATGCCGTCGCGCCGGTACAACCAACTCTTCTTCAAGTACTGCCGAACCCCACTACCGCCAGTATTACAATCACCGGTGCACGGGGGAATATTACAAACCTTGAAGTATATAATGCTCTCGGTCAGGTCGTGCTGAACCCGCAACTACCTCATTCCTCGAATTTTTCGATAGATCTTTCCGGACTGAGCAATGGTACCTATTATATAAGAATCGTATCGGGTCAAGGCCCGATCACTCAAAAAGTTGTAAAAAATTAACCTATAAGTTCTTGCCCGGACCTTATAAGAGGTTCGGGCAAAAGCGTTACATCCCTCCAGCCATTCTCACCTCAATAGTAAGCGCATCACTGACTAACTACTCTTCCGCCTCCTCCAATTCCACCTCCAGCCCGCTCTCGCTTGCCCAGCGTTTCCAAAAGGCTCCGACGGTTTCGGCTCTTGCTTTGAGGTAGCTTAGTTGCCACCGCTTGTAGGGGAAAAGAGTGGTGATGGTTTTCATTGCTTCGAGACCGATTCCCTGGCGGCGGAATGCTTTGAAGATGCAAAACTCGGCGATGCTGCAAAGTGATGCGCATTCTCAGTCCGACCAATTCTTGATCGGCAGATGCAACTTTCCAGTCGTTTGGGGTCATATAATATATGAATGGACTCCATTCACGCATCGCTCTAACTATAATCTATCACTAACCGGTTAATTCTATGAAAACACTATTACATTTTGTGACAAGCTGCCTGCTCCTGTTTTTGATTCTTCCTGCGGTAGTATCGGCTCAAACGATATCGATCGCTACCGTATCGGGCGGCAGTTTTTGCGCCGGAGATCCGGTCTCGGTCTCCTTTACCACTACCGGTAGCTGGGGGCATAAAAATGCCTTCACGCTTCAGCTTTCCGATCCTTCGGGAAGTTTTTCGAGCGGCTTTAAGAATCTCGGCTCCCTTTTCGATACCATCGGCGGAGCGCTTAGTATTTCGGCAACCATGCCTTCGAACCCATTAGGTTCTTCGCATTACCGGGTTCGCGTAATCGGCGCCGTCCCATATATTGCCAGCAGTGATAACGGTACCGATCTATCCCTCGGTAATACAGCTTTTACTCTTAAAGAAGGTGGGTTTGGGCCGGCCTGGGGAATAGGAATTAAAGGGTACATGGATTTGAGTAATGTAGCCGATCCCTTAAGCGATAGTATTTTTTGGGATTTTGGCGTAGATGCTACTCCGGCCACTGTAGCGGGAAAAGCCTCCAATGGTACGGTTCTAACTCCGGAAGTTATGTATTCAAGCGGGGGTCTGAAAACTATCACCGCCAGAGTTATTAATAATGGATGCACAAAAGATACCACGTTTAGCAAGTATGTCTATGATTGCACCCACCCGATTATTCCCCACAGTGCATTAGTAATAAGTCGCGATACCAGCCTTAATTGGAACAACAAAACGGGTCCTCGTTCTATTTGGATCAATCCGGGAGTCACGGTCGATATTAATGCCAGTATCAACGCGACCTTAGATTCTGTTTTTGCAGAAACAGGTGCGACTATTACGGGAAGAAATTCTAATAAGACAACCCGATATTACTTAAAAGCTGGCGTTGCAGCGGGCTCTTTAAAGCTCATTGATGGCGGTACCGTACTTTGGCAGGATGCCGTGGCATTACCCAATTTAATCGATGAGGAATGCTTGGTGATGCAATGCACCGGCTTGGATTTCGATTACTCCACTGCTCCGCCAAATGCCGCATTCCAGCCCGATGCCGTTGCTCCGGTGCTACCAACTCCTCTTCAATTGCTGCCTAATCCTACCACGGGCAATGTTACAATCACCGGTGCACCGGAAAATATTACAAATCTTGAAGTATATAATGCTCTCGGTCAGGTGGTGCTAAGCCCGCAACTACCCCGTTCCTCGAATTTTTCGATAGATCTTTCCGGACTGAGCAATGGTACCTATTATGTAAGAATCGTATCGGCTTACGGCGTGATCACGCACAAAGTCGTAAAAAATTAACCTATAGGTTCTTGCCCGGACCTTCTAAGAGGTTCGGGCAAGAGCGTGTTACTATCCCTCCCGCCATATCCTCACCTCGATAGCACAGCTATTTTGGGTTTCTCTTTCTTCCCCTCCTCTACCGGCCTCCAAACTGATGATTTCAGTGAGAAGAACGATCAATAATAAGTGAATAGCGATTAAAAGTACCCCAAAATACATTTTTTGAATATTTTTTGTAAAACTCTCTGCGACTTTTTCAACGCCTCAGGTCATATTGGTATAGAGCTTTGACAGAAAAATGGCGGCCCACTCGAGGATTTGTAGTTAATGATGTATGAACCTGCAGCCCCGGAGCGCCCCGATGGTTATAGCAATGAATAGTAATTATTGGATGAGTCGTCATAAAGCTGAGTATATTAGCGTCTGGCACTGCGCAACCCTGAGTCCAATTACCAAGTAATAATGGAACGCACCCCGGAAGATTTCCTCCAACTGCTCGAGCCGATCTATCCCAGATTGGCCCGGTACTCGTTCGCAGTTACCCGGGATAAAGAGGCCGCCGCCGACCTGACAAGCGATACGGTGCTCGCAGCTCTCGAACAGTTTGAAAGCATGAAAAGCCTGGATAACTTCGCCGGGTACCTGTTTACTATTGCTTCGAGACTTCATAAGCGCCGCCGCTTTCGCGAGCGCTTCAAAGTTGCCTATACTGCTTCTTATGCGGAAGCAAGAATCGATTCCAGTCCGTCCCCCGATCAAGCCGCCGAAATTGCAATCGTAATGATGGCGCTTGAGACCCTTCCTCCGAAAATAAGAGAAACCGTTGTGCTCTTCGATGTTGCCGATCTCTCTCTTGAAGAGATCCGTGTTATTCAGGGCGGGTCGCTTTCGGGCGTAAAAAGCCGCCTTACCCGAGGCCGGGAAATGCTAAAGCAAACACTGGGTATTTCTGCCGTTACAAAAAAAAACACGATGAAGACCTTCGGCCCACCCGATACTAATTTTTCCTCAGGAGAATCCTATGCCATTTAACGACTACTCCGAGATCGTCCGCTTACTGAAGAATAGCGAGATACACCCTCCGTTCGAGGACATTCGCACTATGGTACTTTCGAGTAAGCGTTCTCGCAAGGCCCCGGTATTTGCTTTCCGCGTGTTCCTGATGGTGATAGCTCCCGTAGCCAGCTTTCTTTCGCTTACTGTCGCTCCCGGCACGATCGGGCTTTCTAAATTTTCTCCAACCCACGGGCATCAAGGCTCTATAGTAGCGAATGTTACTTCTTTTGGAGAAATCTCTGGCAATACCACCGCGATTGCTTCTGCATCAGCATCTTCGATAGCGTCTCCTTTCTCTGGTAAACATTCTTTTATTGGCAACGGACTATCTATTATAGCCCCGGCATTTTCTGAAAAAGCCATTAGCATTCCGAAGATAGATATCTCTATTACTCATGGCATTATTCCGGATGGTATAATGCCCGCTACCCGTTTTATGCCGGCAGAAATTATATTTCCTATCCCCTCCTCCGAACCGATGCACCCGGAACTGCGGCTCAAAGATGTCCAGGAAATACACCACCTGCCTTTTACGATTGTTCTTTCGGGCGCCTATAATCCGTTATTGCCGAATGTTCAATTCGGCGACCGTCTGCTTGCCGCCGGTACGTTCCGTTATCAATTTTCTACCAATGCTGCTGCAATATTCGAACTGCGCAGAAATCTGTTCGTAGAAAACTATATCGATCCGCTTACGGGTAATTCCACCACAGCGACATCGAATCTTTCTTCGCGCTCTCCGCTCGATGTTCTTAGTGTCGGCGCCGGCATTCATATGGATATATTGCAAGGAGCCGCATTTACTCCGTATGCAGAAGCGATGGTTGGTATGTGTACGCAAGGAACACTCGTCGGGCAAAGCTTCGGCCTCAGCTATGCACTCTCGGGACCATTATCGATCGAATCTTCCATCAGGGCCGACGAACTCTTTTCTTCATCTTCTACTCCGAGAACAGCCGTAAGTTTTGGCGTTGGGGTCGGGTATTCCTGGTAATTTTTACCTGATAACATATTACCTCTGCCACATTTTTTGTCAGTATGTCTGGGCACCGATGGTGACACTGCCAGTGTTGCTTTGAGCGTACCCTATGCGCATCGTCGTTTTTATAATAATTTTCCTTCCTCTGTCTCTGGTTGCTCAGAACCGGTCAGATATCTTATTAAAAATAGTAGAAAATAACAATTACGGTTTTATCGACCTGCATGGAAATATAGTTATTGCACCTCAATTTAAAGGAGCGGGAAATTTTTCCGAAGGTCTTGCCTCAGTCAGACAAAATGGAACGTATGGATATATCGATCGTACCGGTATAATGGTAATTCCGGATCGTTATGATTATGCCGAAGATTTTAATAATGGGCTTGCAATCGTTTATCTGAACGGAAAACCGCAGATAATCCGTCATAATGGTTCTATTCTACAGACAATACCTTGCAGATCGATAGAAGGATTTCAAAAAGGGATAGCTCTGATTATTACGAACGGAGGGCATTATGCAGTAATAGATACTACGGGAAAACTTCTTACCGATACGCTATTTCGCTGGGCGGTTCGTTCAAAATCCGATAGTTGTATCCACCTCGTGGGTGGAAAAGAGTCTAAAGAATATGAAACGTTGGTTTGGGGGCCAGGAAATGCTAAATATACCTTTAAATCGTTTATCCCCAATGCCATTATCCGAAATAATAGAATTATCGTAGATTTTAAAAGATCGGCAGATTTCCCCTCCGGACATGCAATTTTTTCCCTTGAGAATCATAAGTACTATCCAATCGATACAGCCTTTAATACGACCTTCTTTGATAAATATTCCGAAGGAATATTTATCGGCAAAAGGAATTTACATGAAGGCGCCTTCCATTCTATTAAGCCCGACACAACTTATCGATGGTCTCAATATGCTGTTGCATTCCTCGATACCTTAGGAGTTGTCAGAACCGTCATAGGTCCTGCCATCGCCACTTCCGAATTTCATGGTGGCACTGCATTAATGATAACGACCAAAGGATACTTTCTCGTTAATAAAAAGGGCGAGTATACCAAACAAATAGGAGATTTGCAGATACACCGCGGCATTTATCCTCGTATTGGAATTCGTTATAATAGTGGCCATTATATCGTCCCTACCGATTCTGGTGAAGTATTGGTCGATACAACCGGTAAAATCATACATCGGGCGATACATAGAAATGTTCTTGGCTTTTTACCACATAACCAGTATTTTTTTGAAAGCGAACGATTCGGTGATAATACAAAGATTTATAGTTTATATTCAGGTAGTACAATCTCCCTCCCAGAAGAATGGAGAGTAAGCCATTATTCTAACTCGGATGCATTAATGATTATTAGTAAAGGAGATGCTTTATATCTTGCTTATAATGGAGACACGATATATCATTTTAAAGATACTGCAAAATATATTCCTATTCGCAATACAACTTATCAACGGTCAGCTCAATATCTACTCTTAGATACTTCTACGATACCCAATGTCCTGAATACTTACGGAAATACTTCCGGTGCTTATAGGCCGGATACCAATGACACCCGCTTGACTGTTTTTTCCGATAGTAAAGATACAATACATTATAATGTACAACAGGACACTCAATTACGAACCATTAACAATGGGACTTCCGATTCCATGCGCGTGTATAATAACAGTATTTGCTTGCAGGCACTTGATACTCGCCACCAATGGAGAGATATAGAGCTTTTAGGATTAGAATCTACGGAATGTCCTTTGCATTACGACGATGATGATTTCTTCCTGCTTCCTCCTCATACAGCGGTTCGTATGGCGGGAATATTTTATACAGGTTCCTATAAAACGAAACTGCGATTACGGTGCAATGTTACAATTTGGCACTCGTCCAAGCACAACAGTAAACGATCCGAGAATGAAAAATTGGTTTTTAGTAATGAATTTGAAGGATGTATTAATCCTGCTCAATTATGGAGACAATGGGAACCGGGGATAGATTGGTTTCATGGTAAATAATAAGATTTTATTTGTGCTTCTTGTAGTTGCTTTCCCTCATCTGCTCTTTGCCCAGAAGGGAGAGAAAGAGCCTTTGCTTCGTATCGTGCAGAACGGACGAGTCGGGTTTATTGATCTCAAAGGCAACCTGGTCATAAAGCCAGAATATAAGCAAGCAGGTACATTACATGACGGTCTGATTCCTATCCGTAAAAATGGTACCTTTGGTTATATTGATCGAACTGGTGCTATGGTTATCCCTGATATCTACGATTACGCCGAAGATTTCAGTAATGGCCTCGCAAAAGTATATTTCCATGGCGATCCGCGATATATCCGCACCGATGGCAGCCGCCTACGGGTCTTTGGATTCAAGTATTACGATCAGTTTTCGGATGGAATAGCAATCGTTAAGACGTATCGCAATACCTTTGGGCTTATCGATTCCGAAGGTACGGTGATACTGGATACGATCTATTCCTATATCCATAGAAATCCTGATGGAAATTTTGCCGTAACCGCTCATTTCTTCAGTGATGACTTTCTTGCTCTCACCTTTGATCCTAAGAGAAAACGGGTTCTTCCTCCGGAAAAAAACTTTAGCATTTCTACAGAATACAAGGTTGATTCAAACTTCAACATTACCTATCATCTTGACGATTATCATGACCATCGTGTCGCAACTTTTGAGTCGGCATTGCCGGTAAAAATAAGTAACGGCCTCTTTGTAGCTACCAAGAACAAGCCAGGGCAGGATGTTACTTCCTCAAAGCGTCAAAGTATTCATGACAAGCCAGCCATCATCTCTATATTTGACACTATTGGCCATATATTATATTCCGGCTCGGATTATTTATATGTCTCTGACTTTCATAATAATAGGGCGATTGCAATTAAAGGAGACTCTGTCTGTCTAATAACCCCGTTAGGTACCATTGCCGTCTTATTTACTTCTCTGCACCCGCAAGATAATATCCGATATGATAATTTTTATTACCATAACGGATATTATGTGATTAGAACTACTTCCGGCAATTGCCTGATCGATAGTGTGGGTAATGTTATTATTCCTCCCTCCGGGTATTTTACCTTTACTAAAAATCCGCTGTACATTTCAAAAGGCCGGGGTGAAGGCTTTAGCCCCGAAATCGTTGATATCAGGACAGGAAACGGATTTCCCATTCCCCCCGTATGGAAAGAGAATGCTCATTCCACAGACGAGGCATTACTGCTTGATTCGGGAGATATGTACCAATATATTACTTATACCGGAAAGATGCTCTATAAATGGCAGTCATGGACACAATCGTCAGCATTAGAAGAGGATCAATGTTATAAATTTAATTCTTTTTATCAGTATGATCTGATAGATACACCCCGAGCCTTTCATTCCTCCGAACAACACCTTTCATTAACAGCAGAGGTTACTACTAACACAGCAAATCTCAAAAGCGCACAACCAAAAAAAACGATTGTCCTATCATTAATTAATGGACTAAAAGATTCTATAATCCTTTTAAGCCATTCCTATATTTTGCAAGCTCTAAATGACTCATCTGTCTGGCAAGATGTAGAAGTACTTTCCCAGATTGGATGTAGCGTAAAATCATTTAATTTCTATCGGAACGAAGAACTAGTGGTAGGACCTCAATTAATGGTCCTTGCTAATCGTACTTTTCCTCACGGAGCAAAAAAAGTAAAATGCAGAATTAGGGTAGATATTAGAAAAGATACCCATTCTGAGGAAGTGAGTACTCTTTATTCTAATGAGTTCGATGGCTTTATTAATCCAGCCCAATTTTGGAGAGAAGATCATGACCCTAATCTCTGGGGTGATTATTCGATCTGGAATTAAATAAATTAGGGGTATCATTCACGAAAACTTTGCTTATCTTTGTAGAACTGATACCCAGACATCACCTATCCAAAGGAAGGCACTATGAAAGTAAGACTCCAGAGTATATTGCACCTTTTCTTATTATTAAGTTTCTGTACGATGCTGTTATCCGGCTGTAGTACGAAAAAAAATACCCTACCTGAAGACAGCTCTATCCGCTCGGAACCTGCTATTTCTGCGGCCGGCAATAGTACCAGCTATGAACTCGAATTTACTGCAATTGCAGCCGAACATATCCGGGATAGTGGCGCGGTAACCAGTTCGGATAACCATTCCAGAACCGGACCCGACGCAAATTGCAAGCCATCCCGCACTAAACCGAACGGCAGCAAAACTACTCTTATGCGCGGCGATTCGGATGATGATACACCTCCACCTTCAAAACATCCAATAGCTAAAGCAAAAAAGAAGGAAAATTCAGCAAGCCCGAAAAGCAAACAGGAAACCTATAAATTCAATATCAATGATAAAACCTATCTGCTATTTACCGTCGATTCTGCAATGAAGATCGGTCAAACGTACGACGCAATACTCAGTATTTACACTGAAGCGAAAGACTCCGTGAAAGCCCAGCAGATATTTGATAAGCGCGATACAAGCGCTAAACAGAAAATAAAAGATAGCTTATTCTATATTCCCGATTACAAGGCCACCTTGCATGGAAATAATTTTAAGGTTATGAATGTAACCGATTCGGTTCAGCATCTATACCGGCATTCGGTGACTACCTGGAATTGGCAAGTCGAGCCACAGGAAGGCGGCTTACAAAAATTAACGGTTGTTGTTGCGGGCTTTAATGCTGCCGATGAATCGCACACCCCAAAAGATCATTTTTTCATACGACATATTCAGGTGAATGTCGGCGGCATCTATCTTGTAAGAGAATTTGCCACAACGCAGTATGCCTATACCCTCTATACCTCGGTACTTGGATTTGGCATCTGGTATTTACAAAACAGACGCAAAAAACGTAAGCATAAATATACCCAGGCTCATACTGAGCATAAGGCTACGCCCTGATTCATTCGGCGAACTGCTGTTCTAAAAACATCATACTCAACGCCCAGGCTTCTTTGGCGGCCTGCGGGTGGTAATTCGGCCGGTCGTCGCAATTGAAAGCATGGTCGGCAAAGGAGATCTCTACATTTATGTAGTCCTTCTTTGCGGCGGCGAGTGCCAAGACAAGCGATTCAACCGCTTCGTGAGGAATATGCTTATCCTTCCCTCCCCAGAAAAATAAATGGCGGCAGTGAAGCTCCGAAGCTCGGGAAAGAAAGGGAGTCATACCTCCGGCATAATAGGAGATCGCAGCCTGAAGCGGTAAGACACAATTTGCAATATAGGAGAGCCGCCCGCCCATGCAAAAACCGATACTAGCAATATTCTTTACATCGACGGTTGGTTTGGATATGAGCCACTCATAGGCGGCTTTCATATCCGCTTCCTGTCCTTCAACGGTCATAGCGGCAATATGCGGCCGGGCTTCATCCATATTTCCATAAGCGATGGTTGTACCGGGTGTGATAGTCCTATGAAAAATTTCCGGAGCGATGGCAACATATCCGTTTTCAGCCAGCCGCTTGCAAATATCCTGAATGTGAGAAGTAACACCGTAAGCTTCCTGTAAAACGATGATTCCGGGATATACCTTATCGCCCGCGGGTGCGGCAATGAACGCATTCATTTGAGTATCATCTGAAACCGAAAGCGTCTCATTAGTAGTAGTTACTATCATTGGTCCTATATAATTATACCTTGTATTAAACGAAAAACCCGCGATTATATTCGCGGGTCTTTTTTAATGAATTGTTACTCGCAGATCATTCTTCTTCTCCGCTTCGGCTTGCGGCGTAGGCATTAATAACCTTGGAAGCAAAGTCATGAGGAGCTTCCTCGTAATGGCTGAACCTCTGCCGGTGGGAGCCTTTGCCTTGTGTTAGCGATCGCAGCCGGGTTGCATAATGATGCAGCTCTGCCAACGGGACTTTCGCTTTGATAAGTTCGAAAGCTCCTTTGGCATCCATTCCCTGGACTTTCCCACGCCGCGAAGAAATATCACCCAGCACATCACCCATGAATTCTTCCGGCACCGTTATTTCAAGATCATAGATCGGCTCAAGCAATGCCGGTTTCGCCTGCAGGAATGCCTCTTTGAATGCTATGCGTCCTGCTGTCTTAAAAGCATTTTCATTGGAATCGACCGGGTGCTCTTTGCCATCATAAAGCGTTACTTTCACATCAACTACCGGGCAGCCCGCCAACGGGCCGCGAGTCAGCATTTCATGAATGCCCTTATCGACAGCCGGAATAAAGCGGTTCGAGATCACACCGCCGACAATGGCATCTTCGAATTCATAACCTTCGCCACGGCTTTTCGGACCGAGCTTGATAGCCACTTCACCGAATTGGCCAGCCCCGCCGGATTGCTTTTTGTGACGGTAACGGGTATCGGCATTGCTCTTGATCGTTTCGCGAAAAGCTATTCGAGGCTCGATAATATCGACATCGATCTTAAAGCGTTCCTTCAACCGCTTGATGGCGATGTCGAGGTGTAATTCCCCCTGTCCTTCAATGATCGTCTGTCCTAATTCTGCATCGTGACGGACAATAAAACTCGGATCTTCTTCATGGAGCGAATGCAAGCCATTGGCAAGTTTTTCTTCGTCACCTTTATTTTTAGTACGAACGGCATTAGCGATCACCGGTTCCGGAAATGTGATCGGATTCAGCACTACCGGAAACACCTTAGAAGAAAGAGTATTGTTCGTGTGAGTATCTTTGAGCTTAACGGCAGCGGCAATATCGCCTATCCCCACCTCCTGTACTTCCTTGCGATTCTTGCCACACATAGAGTAGATCTGCATGACTCGCTCGCTCTTGCCGTTGCTTTCATTCACGAGGTCCTGGCCATGATGCAGAGTGCCGTGATAAATTCTGAAGAAGGAAAGATCACCGAGATGTGCTTCACTTACGGTTTTGAAGACGAATAACGTTGTTGCATCCTTCGGGGCGGTATTGAGGCTCGCGTCCTGTTTCGTTTCGGGATTGGTACCATGTATATCGGCAATATGATCTTCGGGAGCCGGAGCATTTGTCGTAATAAATTCCAATACCCGCTTCACCCCTACGTTCGTATCGGCTGATGCACAAAGGATCGGGAATAACTTTCTATGAGCAAGCGACTCATGAATGCCACCGGCAAAATGCTCTTCGGTCAATTCCCCATCGCTTGCAAAGAACTCATCCATAAGAGTATCATCGCTTTCGGCAACGATCTCTACCAGTTCTTTATGAAGCTGAGAGGCTTTCCCGGCAACATCGGCCGGAATATCTCCTTCTGTATAAGCTCCCGAGCCGTCAGTCTTGAAGGTAAGCATCTTCATCTTCATTACATCCACGATCTGATGGAAGCTGGGACCGGTTTTATACGGAAATTGCACCACCACTACTTCATGGCCGAAATGCTGCTTCATTTCTTCGATCAGGTCGTCCCAATGGGCTTCGGCGGAATCCAGCTTGTTAATAACGAAGATCACCGAGTTCTGATCATGTGTGCAAAAATCCCAGGCCAGATCAGTCCCGACTTCCACCCCACCAACAGCATTCACACAGATCAAGGCCGTATCGGCCACATGCAGGGCAGATCGAACTTCACCCGTAAAATCGCTATACCCCGGCGTATCAAGCAGGTTGATCTTGATACCATCATGAGGAAAACTTAAGAGGGTTGTATTGATCGAGTGCTGGCGGCTAATCTCATCGGGATGATAATCGCTGGCCGTCGAACCTTCGCCAATAGTACCTCGGCGATTGAGCGCCCCGGCGGCAAATAGTAATCCTTCAGCCAACATTGTCTTCCCGCTTGAGGCATGCCCTACAAGCGCCAAATTGCGAATAGGTGTACTCATAGTCCAACGATCATTATTGATGAAAGAAGTTGCTTTACATTAAAATAAGCAATTTTTCAGGTGGGAAGGTTCGAAATCAGAATTAAACAGGACTTAAAAATTTCAACATCCAACTTCCTCTGTCGATTGTATAAGATGAGCTGCTCAAAGCCCTTGGCAGTATGAAAGGCGATATCGTCGGGCAATAAGTTTCTCTATGAAGCCTCGCAAGCGGGCGGTACGCAAGGTAATACCCATGGCGTATCGCCCGTTTGCTATTTCTGTATTGAAGCAACCGCTATCGGCTTCTCTCTGTTAGTCGGGCAATATGCAAACCGAACTACAGCTCAATGCCTTTTAAAGCCCTGGAAATCATTCCCCCTATTCTTCGAGCCCTTTCGGAAGAAGGATACAAAAAGCCAACTCCGATCCAGGAGCAGGCCATTCCGATAGTTCTAAGCGGCAAAGATCTGCTGGCTACCGCACAGACTGGCACGGGAAAAACAGCCGCCTTTTCAATCCCCATTTTACAGTTACTTGCCGAAGATCGGGATTTCTCCAGGAAAAGGGTTATCCGTGCCCTCATTGTTGTACCCACCCGCGAACTTGCCGTTCAGGTAAATGATAGCCTGCGGGCCTATGGAAAATATACCGGTCTGACCTCGACGGTGATCTATGGTGGCGTCAAACAAGGACGACAAACATCGGCGCTTGCCCGCGGTGTCGATATTCTGGTTGCAACTCCTGGCCGCCTTCTTGATCTGAAAGATCAGGGCTTTGTGAAATTGGAGAAGGTGGAAATTCTGGTGCTCGATGAAGCCGACCGAATGCTCGATATGGGCTTTATCCATGATATTAAAAAACTGCTTGCTGTTATTCCTCCGCAGCGGCAATCGTTATTCTTTTCGGCTACCATGCCGCCCGAGATCGTTCGATTGGCCGATACGATCCTTCAAGACCCTGCCTCGGTAACGATAGAACCAGAGCAGCGCTCGGTGGAAGTTATTCGGCAATTCGTCTATTACGTTGATAAACCCAAGAAGAATGTATTGCTATTGCACGTGATCGAAGATCATGATATCAGTACGGGGTTAGTCTTTACCCGCACCAAACATGGAGCCGATTCCGTCGTGCGAATGCTACAAAAGCATAATATCAGCGCCGAGGCTATTCATAGTAATAAATCGCAAAGCTTCCGCCAGTATGCTTTGGAGCGCTTTAAAGAAGGCAAGACGCAAATTCTCGTTGCTACTGATATTGCCGCCCGTGGTATTGATATAGACTCACTGGGTTTTGTGATTAATTATGAGATCCCGAACGAGCCTGAGACCTATGTTCATCGCATCGGGCGAACCGGCCGCGCCGGTGCGAGCGGTGTAGCATTTTCTTTTTGCTCGCCGGATGAAAAGGGATACTTGCGAAGCATCCAAAAGCTAATCGGCAAAAAGATCGAAATAATACCGGATCATCCATTTCCGTCAGAAGAATTACCATCGAAAGAAACGCCGGATACTATCCCATCCACAACCGATAAGCAGCAGCCGAGAAAGAAACAGAAATCAGAGCCTCCATCGCAGGCAGAGCTTTCGCCGCAACAGGCCGATGAAGAGTCAGGCGGTAACCGTCAGCACCGCACTAAGCGCTCAAAGCATAATAGAAAGAGATTTAATCGTACCTCAAAGCGCAAAGCTTCATCCCAACATAAACCCGAAACACGAAGGCCGGTAAAGAAGAAACGATCCGGCAACCGCTTTGCCAAGAAAAAACGAAACCGGAGGTAATCTCATGGTATTCCTTTAAGAAAGGATATTCACCTACGCTCTTCCTGGACCTATTCGGCAGAGCCCTCTCACTTCCTGCTGATCGAAGTAGGTACTAACCAGTGTACGCTGCCTATAAATAATTCCGACTTCTAAAACCTACAGTACTATTTCGGAGTTATATCAAGTATGAAGAACTACCTTCTCCTTGCAGTTTTGATCGTTTCAGTACCTTTTTCGCATCTTTGGGCCCAAGATAAAAAAGAACTTGCCAAAGAAAAGGCACAGTATTCTATTATGCTTGCCGATGCGGAGAAGTTTGATTCAGCGATGCTTCTTATGAAAGAAGCTATTTCGCTCGACCCTGCCAATAGCATTTACCCCTACGAAATTGCTTACGATTATTACCAGCAAAAGTATTACGATAGCGCTGTTGCAATCTTAAAAGGATTGCTTAATAGACCGGATGCCCAGGACCGGTATTATCAACTGCTTGGCAACAGTTATGATTTTTTGAAGCAGCCCGACCAGGCCATTGCTACTTATGACGCCGGGCTGGTACGCTTTCCCACGTCAGCTAATCTCCACCTCGAACGCGGCATCATGTATCTGTTCGGCACTGAAAAATCAACGGAAAAAGCCGCCACCAGTTTTGAAAAAGGGGTGCAAGGCAATCCGATGTTTGCTTCCAATTATTATTGGCTGGCCAAAATTTATTGCGCTTCGAGCGAAAAGGTGTGGGGCGTTATCTATGGCGAGCTCTTTATGAATCTGGAGCCGGGATCGAAACGCACGGAGGAAATAAGCGCCCTGCTCTATAAAACCTATAGCGATGCCATAACCTTCAAGGATGATACTTCTTTCAATGTTTCCTTTTCCAAGATTACTACTATAAACCCAAAGAATCCTAAAAAGACAGCGCTCTTTGGAGTCATGGCCTTTGAACCAACGATAGGACTCTCGATCGTGGGAGAGAAAAAGATTTCATTGGCTTCGTTAAGCCGCATCCGTTCTAAATTTATAGATCGGTATTACAAACAAGAATTAAATAAGGAGTACCCGAATGTATTATTCGATTTTCAGCGTGATCTAAAAGAGGCAGGCCACCTCGATGCCTATTCGAACTGGATATTCTTAAAAGGAAATGAAACGGAGTTTGAACTCTGGCAGAAATCGCATCAAAAAGAATGGGACGCCTTTACGGCGTATTATGAGAAACATTTACTGCAACTCACCGATGCCAATGCCGTATATTTCGGCAAGTATTAACCGCTAATCGCCGATCGTTATGAATTCTATATTTGAACAGGATTCTTATTCAAATATTGTTTCTCGGGTCAACGCTCTTACCCCTTCCACGACCCGTCAATGGGGCACCATGACTCCGGCACAAATGATGGCTCATGTTTCCGGCGGGCTTGATTTTGCCCTTGGTACCACCCCTACAAAAAAATCATTTGTAGGAAAGCTTTTAGGCTGGATGGTAAAATCCAATGCTTTTAACGATAAACCATTCGGACAAGGAGCGCCAACCGTCCCATCGATCAAAATGAAAGAAGAGAAAAACTTCGATTCCGAAAAGAAGCATTTACTGGCACTGCTGGAAAAACTACATACTGGCGGCAGCGCCAATGCGACTAAATATCCCCACCCATTCTTTGGAGACCTGACGGGAGAACAATGGGGTATGCATGTCTATAAGCACGTAGATCACCACCTACGGCAATTCGGAGTCTAAGTATTTCATCATTACAAACGGGAATGAATATCACAGATATTATCGGCTTCATCGGTGTCACTATTTTGCTTGTTGCCTATTTGTTCAATCTAACGGGGCATTTGCCTTCCGGAAGTATTCTGCACTCTATTGCTAATATTGTAGGTGCTGGGTTAGCAGGCCTGGCTTCCGTTCTTATCAACTATCTACCCTTTATAATCCTCGAAAGCGCCTGGACGGTGGTTGCGCTCTGGAGCCTGGTAAAAGCCCTTAGAGCGGCAAAATAAAGTTAATAATTTTTTCAGGCCTTTGGCTCTACCATTATGACTTCTTCCCGTTCAATGACCACTTCTCCGGCGGGAGCGCCTTTGCGCTTACGTACAAATTTTCTTGCGGTGTAAGCGACGGGAGCGACCTTTTGCGTCTTCGCATCGCTGTAAAAGGCGGCTATTTGGGCGGCCTGCATGATAGCTTCCTTCGGAATATCCTTACGGCCGGCACGACGAAGAACAACATGGGAGCCGGCAACATGACGGGCATGAAACCAGAGATCGTCTTTTGCTGCTACCCGCATTGTTAACTCGTCATTCTGTCTGGCATTCTTTCCGGCGAGAACTTCAAAGCCGCCAGTAACGACAAAACGCCGGTAACGATCGAGATCGTCACCGCTTCGTTCGGCATTTTCATCGGCTCGCTCGAGTAAAAAAGACTGCGCTTTTAACGATCGTTCGAACCCATCGATCTCCCTGATCGTCGTAAGAGCATCAAGTTCGGCAAGCAGTACTTCTATGCTTGCTTTATTCTTCTGTAGCGATTCTAATTGTTTTGTCCGTTCTGCTCGCGCTTCGGCAGCATGCTTTGCTTTATTAAAATAATAAGCGGCATTCTCATACGCAGAATACTTCGGATCAAGGGCGAGCGTCTCCATCTTACCACCAAGCTCTATATTTAGAGCTGTACTTCCCTTTGGTAACTCCGAAGCCTGGAATTGAATGGTCTCAGCTATCGTACGATACCGGTCTTCACGAGAATGCTCACTGAGGCCGTGAAGAGTATCTTCGATGGCCTTTGCCGTCCTCCCAGCTAAAAGAAGTAGGCGCCCTCGCAACTGCTGTTTGCGCTCACCAATAGCTTGCAGACGTCTTCTATTTCGAAGGACGAATTCTATTCCTTCGCTTGGGCCGATGGTTCTACCCTCTTGCCGGCCGGTTAATGGTATTGGTGAGAGGAGTAGATTCGTATTATCCTCATATAGTATGGGTTCTTTCGATTGTCGCAGTAAAGCATCGAAAGCAGAAATATTTTCAACGCTTGCTTCCTTGTAACCGATATAGAATTCTTTTTCGAGATGCTTGCCAAGCATTGGAAGCGCCTGCTTTAACGGGTCGGTTATTACAATTTCGCGGGCTGCTTTTTTAATGGGCTCTTTTTTAAAACTACTCTTTACTTCTGCTTCCTGGTATAATACTGCGTTGGGTGAGTCATAAAATCGAAGTACTAATTGACTATCGGAAAAAGAAAGAATGATCCGTTTGTCATCAGCAGCGATCGATAGATCCGTCAGTGCCATGCCCTGGATTTCTTTAAAAAAAGAAATGCTGTTTCGCTTCGGTAGCGATGAAGAGGCTATCGTGCTCAAATAGATCGTTGCCTGGGCGGGCACCAGCACTACGGTCACAATAAATTCGCTATCGAAGACAAGTTGTAATTCTCCGCTATGAATGGAATAGGCGCGCGTAAAATGCCGGCCAAGAAGCAATGGCCGAAGTTCAGTACATACTTGATGCAGGATGTAGTAGTTGGAGATCACGCGTTGTTAAACGCGTGCGGCCATCGGCTGGTTGCCGTGCTTTTCTTAGAATGACGAACGATGGCCCAATGCCAAGAAAGATTGGATAAAATAGCGGCTTCGGTTATGCACGAAGCCGCTCTTATTCTTTCCCTCTTTTGCATCAGTACAGAGGACCATTCGGTTGTGTGAAACACTTTCAGGGGTACCGGTGAATGACGATGTAGATCAGATTATCCTTACATCATCGCCCACCAAAAGCCAGCAGCCACAAAAGCTGCAAGGATAATGAAGAATTTTAACTCTTTCATAATTGTGCGGAGGTTTGTTATGTGTTACATTTCTTGCTTAGGATCATCCGTAGCAAAACTATTTATACTAATAATGCTCGAGAGGCCATAAAGTTACATGGCTAATCGTGAATTTTTTGTAAGAAAACGATTTCATAATAAAAAGCTTGTGTTTTTCATGCAAAATGTTGCGTAAGCAAAAAGAGGGTACAAAATATTGACTTCATTTACCAATCTCACAAGTACCATTTCTATAAAAGCCAAAGCCCACAGAACTCTGCGGGCTTTGTAAAACTTATCTTCCGTGTTGCTACATCCTTCTATTACTACATCCTTCGACGGTGTACTTCTTCTTTCATCACTGTTAATGTCCGGCGAACCCAATCTGCTGTAGCATCATCGGTGGGATGGCCTCCTAAAAATCGTGACAATGCCATTTCACTGCCTATTACATCGTCGATAGTTAGCGGTTCGGCATTCGGCTGATAAGAAGCAGGGGTATTAGGTACATACAGCACCTCATAGGCGACGCCGAGGGCCTCGGCTATTTTCCGAAGGGTATTCTTAGTAACCCCGGATTCATCATTCTCAATTCGGGAGAGATGCGCCTGAGTAATCCCGGTGATCTTTGAAATATAGTTTTGCTTTACGCCCTTTTCATCCCGCACCCTTCGGATGCGTTGTCCTTGTGTTTCCACCATACCCTATATCGTTATTTATTATCACGAGCACGATACAAATATACGAACAACTATCACTAAAACTAATAAATCTTATATAGAATATGTCCTTCTATTTTCGAAGAATAGTATATTATCAATATAATACTGCACGCAGTCATGGAAAATAACCCGGAAGCCGGGGTAATACTTTGATAACAGACCGCTATTCAAGCACCTATCAATATTGATACAGTGTAATTGGGAACAGTTCGGCGGTATTTATGAATTTACATACCTGCTATATTATAACGGCTAAGAGCACACTCATCGTACCTTGCGTGAAAGCAGAAAAATATCTAATAACCATTGAGGGCCTTGCCAAACCAACGACCATCACCCGAATGGGATATGGTGTGGCCGGCGAGGAAGTGCAGAAATTTCTTAATGAAGGGGCTGCGCGCGTCATTGTTCATGTCGTCGGCCCGGAAAAAGAAACGGTCTTCAGTCAGGACCGCGAATGGCGGCTGCTCGATATCAAACAGCGCATAAAAAATCTTACCCAAGCTGACTAACTATTTTTATAGTAGCTCTTCCCACTTATTAAGCCCCGATTTTTCTTCATGAGGCATGGGGCAATGTCCGGTAGCATAACGAGCCTTTTTTGCAACGACACAACCGCAGACCCCGCAGATCTTCTTTTCATCAAAGCCTACCGTTGCGACCTTATATAATGGGGTCGAGGGCGCATCGATATAATGCTCGCAGGAAAAACAGGTCTCCATCCGTTTAGTAAAGGTTGTTTCGTCTACAATCTCAAACCCGGCGGCAGCCCATTTTGCATGAGCGGCAAGTGCTCCCGTAAGCAGTTCTACTGTCGATCGCTGAACCGGTTCACTGGCATTATCTGTGCTGTTGTCCATTATTTTATCGGCGTAAACTGATAGTGATTCAACCAACCGTTCTCGAACGAAATTCCTCGTTATCTCACATACTTCATGATTGGCGGTTCCGTTTGAAAGATCGCTCCATTGATAAGCCGCTGTTTATCATCGGGTACCCAAAGATAAAGCCAATCCTTATTTTTCTCTTCGATGAGATAGTGTAACGAGGCTATGTAATAACCTGCAGCAAGGCCAATTACGGATTTATAAAAAAAATTATCACTACCGGGCTCGGCAAAGGTACCGCCCGTACCTGCTCCAAAGAGCATTAAGGGAAGCCATCGTAAAAAACCTCCGCGGGCTTCCAGCTTTATTCTGCGGATAAGCGAATCGTGAACGACCTGGCAATGCGAAAAGCTGAGAAATTCATCGGTTCGTTCATAGGGTTCTAATACGACGACCGAAGTATCCCGAATGCTCACTACTGAATATTCATGGCTCGACCCATCACGAAATTCTATGATAGCCTGATATTTTGGCGCACACGAAGAGACGGCCAATCCAAGAATGAATAAAAGTGCGATACGGTACAATCGATTATCGAACTACCTGCAATGACGGGGGTTCTTGAGCAGGATAAATAGCATGTTCACGCAAACGAGCAAGTTGGGTAGTATTGTTCAGATCAAAATACTCATAAGAAGAATTAAGCAGGAATTCGATAACAGTAACGATAGCGAAGGAGCCTAACGCCCATTCCCCTGCTATCCAACCCAGGTTATCATTGGATCCATGCACGTCCGTATTCATAAGTGCTCCAAAATAGGCAGCCGGTAAAGCAAGCAGAGAGGGGAGAAGATAATTCAAGCCTTTGAATGTGGGTGCCGATCGATGATAGATCGCAGAAATATCGGAGAATGAAATAACCGATGCGACCTTAAGTAGTGAATCATTATGGATCATATCATCGGAAGTGTAGGGCGCAACCACTACAGAAGAATCCCGGACAGCAAGCAGGAAATCATGACGAGTGGAATGATCACGAAGGACCAGGTTTACTTCATTATTGCGGACCGGTGTCTCAACCGAGGCACAGCCAACAATTGCGGCTAAGAGTGTAGAGAAGAGAAGATAGCGCATGGCAGGAATATACTCACTCCTTGCAGCCCTTGTTTCATATCAGCTAATAACCATAACTGGTATGCCTCAGAGTTCAGCCGACGTAAAGATGGTTTTCGTATCCTTAAGAATTAGTTCTGTTTGTGGCGGGATTAGTATTGCGAACCTTCTGCAATAGCAAACCAAAGAGTACTTCCTTAGGTGAGGATAGGTCATCATATTTAGCCTCTAACTCTTCGGAGAATGGTGTGCCATGCTCATAAAACTCGATAGAGGCCTCAATGATCTTGAAAAAATATCCGAAAGAATGCTCGGATAATGCCATTCCTTTGCTACGAAGATATTGCAGCGCCCGTTCGCATACCGTTATGGTATAATACCAATCATAGATAAGATAGTAATAGACAGCCTCGACGTAGCGATTCCTTACTTCATTATAGAGTGTATAGTTATCCTTCGTGTTAAGCGCCATACCGATATCCAGATATTCTTTCGCTTTCGGATAATTATCGGTGAATATATAGTAAATAGCAAATAAGGTCGCTGCGGTAGCAGAGACGGAAGTCGGTTCTAACGGAAGCAGGGGTCCGAATTGTTTGTGGAGCAGTTGCTCGGCTTCTTCGTATTGCCCAAGATAGATCAGCAGTTCAACATACCGAAACAAAAATCGGTATTGCTTCCAGACATCATCCGATGACTGGGTTTTACCATAGGCTTCCCTGAATATATTTAATGATTCTTCATGGCGTCCCAGATCGAAATAGACATCAGCCAATTCAAAATAGGAGCGGTAGGGCTCATTACGATAGATCGTTGTATCAAACGTGGGGATGAATGGCTCGATCTGCTGCAGGTAATGAAGTACTTTTTCCGAATCTTTTTCTACGAAGCGCCAATACCAGGCCAAACTGCGAAAGACGATATTCTTCAAAAAAATATTATTCGAAGCCGTAGCTCTTGGCACATATTCCATAAGCTTTTCCAGCTTCGATGCCTGGTCTATCTTTTCTTTCGTCCGATGGACCAACTGATCGTGCACCATCTCCTGCTTTATCTTATCGGCTACAAAGGCCAGTTCATAATCTGGATCAGGGGGAGATAGCGTTGATAAGAACTGTTTACTGGAATATTCGAGCAATTCATGATCGATATTCGTATAAGGAAATCGGCCTACTAACAGATAGATCATCAGATAAAATTTTCCTCGTTCTGCGGCAGAGGCTTTTTTATATTCTTTTTCTACTGACCGAAATTCTTTTTTAAAATGGACCGGTAAATTCTTGTTGACCAAAAATTCAAGCAGTTCGATACCTCCCTGCGGAGCTAATAGCTCATAGGAAGCATCGAGCAATAACGAACTCATTTCGTACAAATGAGTTTTGCTGATATCGAGCGTCGCTATTTCTTCATCTAATTTTTCAGGTTCATTATAATGATTTAGAAGTGCAAGTAATACCTGCTGCTTCTTTCCACGCAACGGCATTGTCTCAAGATGACGACGTTCATCCTCGCTAAGCGTGGTTATTAATTGCTGCAATAAGCGCATGTGCCCAGAATCTACAACAAGCCACGGGTCAAACAGCAAAACTTTTGCTTCGGTGCGATAATAAGGAATAGAAGTTGAATTACGTAAAAATACTGCACCTGAGAATCTCAGGTGCAGCAGCTTGTTATTCCGTGACAGTGATAATCAAACTAATGCGTATGTAGTACTGAGTCTGAAAAATTATTTCTCCCACAGATTCTGGGGTTATCTTTATAACCCAATGAAAAATATTGGGTTATGGGCGAGAGAGATAAAATCGAATACAAAAATAATACTTTTTGACTCCCCTTAAAAGTTGAAAAATGAGATTTTCTTAGTTATCTTGCGCACGTTGCTATAATAGCGATATTGAAGAAAAGGCAAACGCCGCAAGGGTAGAGATTCTTGCACTATCCCGAGCGGCAACGTATTTCATTATCAACGGTCTTTTTAATATGAAATACAAGATCCAGGTTATTATTTCCCTGATTTTCTTATTGGCTCTGCCCTCCTTCTGCTTCGGAAAACCGGACTGGCAAAAGGTCTTTACGGCTCCCGGCCGAGTCTCGGTGATCTTTTTTTATGACCGCTATCTTGGCTTTGTTTGTATCGGCTCACCGGGTGGAAATATGTCCATGACAGCGATTTTCAGAACCACTGACGGTGGTACCTCTTGGGAAAAAGCCCGGATGCCATCTGGTTCGGGATGCGGCATAAACGAACTTATAATGGTAGATAGAAATAATGGCTGGGCACTTGGAAATTCGGATCTGGGAAATGTACTGAAAACTACCGATGGCGGTCAAAGCTGGAATGTCGTTTCAAAATCTGGGTATGCCGGTTCATTAGGAAACAGTATCAGGCAAACCTCTCAGGGACTGATCGTCTCGGACTTTGCTTCCGGCAATATCCTTTTATCGGCAGATGGAGGCACAACCTTCCGTACGATCTATCATGCCCCACAACCGGATTGGGGATTAGGACTGGATTTTGTCGATTCCCTACATGGTGCTGCCGTCACTTCTTTTAGAAGCTCTAACAATTGGAGTTATACCTCAGATGGCGGTTTAACCTGGAAGCCATCGAACTATCGGATGGAATCCTGGTCTATTCGTGGAATGAAGGGAACACCATTCTTTTTTGCTGCACCCGAAGGATATTCCAATACCGATAATTATCTCACCGATATAATGCGTTCGGACGATTATGGTCAAAACTGGCATAAACTGACAACACTCTCCTTCCGGGCCACCAGTGATGTAGAAATTGCATTAGAGGCTCTATATCTCCAATCAGGGTACGTCGGCTGCGATCATTGCACCTTTCCCGACGGACGTGGTATTTTTCGTTCTACCGATAGCGGCGCCACCTGGAAAGGACTTGGCGGCCCTGAATGTTGGGCCGACACCCGGTTTGCGGCAATCCCTACCTGCAATGGCGTAATGATCGTCTGTGCCGATCGCTATAATAATATTTACCGTGGATATGATTCGACGGTAGTATCAGTTAACAAGATCAATGCTCCCTTTCATACCATCGTTGTTCCGCCAAAACCCATTGCTATTACCCCCTGCCATACCCAATTCCTTGAAGGAAGTATTACGATAGACGAATGCTATAGGCTCATTATTCAAAATGAAACGATAGAAGGCAAAGATTCAAGTCTGTTTTCCTTATTATATTCCAAATATCCCTTAACCCTCTTTGGAAAAAAAGACTCGATCATCATTCCATTAACTACTATACCTGATTCGGGTTCTTATGAGGCCTATCTCCATATTACGGGTTATTATGATATTGGCGAGGGAAAGACCATTCCATTCGATACCTTGCTCCCATTAAAGGTTTCGGTCTCTCCAGCTCCTCCGGAGCTTATTGCAACGCCGGCTGTCGTAACCTTCAGGCCGATCTCTTCCTGCCAGAACGATCATGATATGCCTCTTCAATTATCTAATGCAGGCTGCGACACCCTTACGATCATAGCCGGCCCCGGGGAAATAGCTGCTCCTTTTTTCCTGGATTCTCTTCCATTACCATTTTCCCTTGCCCCCGGCGCGTCGGTCATTATACCTTGCCATTTTTATCCGGATAGCGCTCGCGAGTATTCCGGTGAAGCCATCTTTACTGCCCGGGCAAATGATCGGATTCGGGAGCTATCGGTTCCATTGCTCGGCAAGCGAGCACAGGATATACCGAATATTAAAATACTTCCGGCACAACTATCTTTCGGTTCGACGCACGTATGCGATAGCGCCCAAGTACGTCACATAACGATAGTAAATAGCGGATGTGATACCGTCACTATCACATCGCTTTCACAGAGTTCGGTTTCGGCCTTCTGGCTCGATAGCCTTTCTTTGCCGATCGTCCTTCCTCCCGATAGCAGTATCGACTTGGCGGCCTCGTTCCATCCTACGTTCTCCGGGGTGTATTCGATGTCGCTGAGCGTTACTGCTTCGAGAGGAAGTAATAGTGTTACTGCAAGCGCGCTCCTTAACGCAACAGCGCTACCTTCCCCTATTAATCTTATAGCTGGCTCCGATTCGCTGTTGTTGCCATTGCGCTCGACCTGTGAGCAAGCGCTCGATTCAAGCATCTCCTATACCAATAGTGGATGTGATACCGTCATTATTTCTTCGGGGCCCGTTCTTGCACCGGGAGGGTTTTCTTTCGAGCCCGTTTCCTACCCGGTCATCTTAGCTCCTGGCAACACATTCTCTTTCCGGTTTCATTTTCATCCAACTCTATCGGGGCCTTATTCCTGGACTCCTGAATTTATTGCCGAACGATTCGCGGCCCGCGCTGCCATCGATGTTACTATTACCGCTTCAGCTATAGAAGGGGTTGGGATTCTTCGCTCGTCAATAGCATCGATACCCTTTGCATCGCTTTCTATCTGTTCGGGCCCTGATTCAGAGAAATTCTACCTGTCGAATCCTGGCTGCGATTCCTTAGTTATAACCGATCTCGGTTTACAGGGTGAGAGCTCATTTTCCTTCTCCACATCAACTTTACCGTTCTTTCTTGCTCCGGGCGATTCCATTACTTCGACCGTCTATATCACCGCCAGGAGTATAGGCCTACAATCGTCAGCAGTAGTTATTAAAGCGCATTCTATTCATGGAAGCAGAATGGAGTACGATCTGGCAATACCACTTAGCGCTACAATAACCAGAGGATCCCGCTATCTTAGTGTTTCTGCCGATACCATTAACTTCGGCAAGAGAAGCATTTGTACAAATCCCGATACGATCGTTACTATTCAAAATTCCGGGTGCGATACCTTGATCGTCTTCGGCGCGGCAATTTCTTCCAAAGCCTTTATGCTCGGGTCAATTCCATTCCCGCTTATTCTCCCTCCCTCTTCTTCTATTACGTTGCCGGTACTGACAGCGATTGATACTTCCGATAACCGCCTATCATCAGACGCACTACTGAACTGGAGCACGAACAGCGATCTTACTGCCCCGCCGATTCTTCTGCATCGGGAATATGGCTATCCACAGGCCAGATCTCTTGGTATTCATTCGACTATCTCCACAGGATCGCCGGGAGATACCGTCACCTACCAGATCTTTGCTGAACAAGCTGAAGGACTGCAAACTATCGATCTGGACATTACCTATGACACCGATCTTTTGCAATGGATCTCGGCGATCGGTTCGAATACTATCGCGCTAAGCGAGGGTCATCTTACGATCACCGGCCACCCCACTATTGTCAGTGAAAACGGTATGGTTGCCACCTTGTTATTTTCTGTATTTTTATCAAAGCAGGACTCTTGTTCGATTGCGGTTTCAAATCCGCATATAAATACAGCTACTCCGCAATATGAGACCTGCACGGAAGTCGCTACGCCGGAAATATCGCAATGTGTATTCCTATCGTCGGTAGGTTGCGGAGGAAAGACTATAAGCAGTCAGTTGAGGAAAAGCCCGGCGATCTCTATCAAGAGTATTTATCCTAATCCTGCTGTCTCCGCCTTTACTATTATTCTGGAATCGCCTGTCTCAACTGCCGGTACTATTTCTTTAACTGATTCGTATGGAAGGATCGTCTATATGAAGGAAAGAGAATTCATAGCTGGCACCGAACACATTACTATTGATTGCAGCCCACTGCCGAGCGGCCTCTATACTCTTAGCCTTTCTTCCTCTATGGGGTCGGCAATAAACCGAATAGTCATTCAGAGATAATAAAAAAGGGGCATACGATACCCCTTAAATCGACAAGAGCGGTTCGGAGTTGTGCAACCAGCACAATCTCCTTACCGCCCTTGCATTCTTTCCCCCGAAAGAACTTGGTGCCCTTAGCGAGTTATTCTTATTGGATAACCAGCTTTTGAGAGCAAACTTCTGTTCCGGCCTGCAGACGCAGGATATAAATTCCAGGAGTCATACCGGTCAGATCAATACTGACATCATGTACTCCGACATCGACCAAACCATCGGATACCGTCTTAACGAGGTTGCCCATAGCATCGGAAATGGTGATCGTTACCTGAACCTGGGTACCGGCAGCGGCCTCAACACCATACATAAATTTGATCGTACCGCCAACATGAACCGGATTCGGCATAATAGGCGCCACTTTGATATGGATGGAGCTGGTATCGCGTCCACCATTACCCGGGCCACCGCCTTTGGTCGAATCGTTAGGATTCTTGTGATGATCGTCAAGAGAATCGTGCGGCGGCTTAATGGTCGTATCGCGTTTTGCGAAGCCCATGCAATCCTGCCGTACCTGCTCCAAAATAGCCTGGTTAGCAGTTATGATCTTTTTCATCTCCTTTTCGAGAGTGACCATAGCATTAAAATTATCTTTCAACTGCTTGAACAAATTCGCAACGGTAGCAGAATCTCTTGCCTTGAGAGCAGCTTTAAGCTCTTTACGAAGCTCACGGCCGACGCTATCAAGCGAACGTCCGGTTTCCAGATCGCTTGTTAACAAGGCAGCCTGGTCCGGCGGAAGCATAGAAAGAAATACTCTAAAGCAGGAATCGCTCAGACCAAAGGGCCCGTTCGGACGCGGAAATGGTTTGCCGGGGTCTCCACCTTTTCCACCGCCTGTGTGTGTTGTGTCCGGGCGACCAAAACCTTTACCAGGTCCACGGTGCCCCGGGCCACGCTGGCCGTAGGAAATGCCGCTAATGAGTACAAGACCCAATATTGCAGCTAAAACAAGGTTAAAACGTTTCATAATCATTGATTTCGTTACAGTTAACAGTAGTTGTCCGTCTGCCGTCTATGGTAATGACACTGCATTTTCATAAAAGTTTAAAGAATTTCAGCCTTTTCTTATTTTTTTTCAATATTTTTTAAATGATCAAAAAAAGAACTACGTAGATGTCTAAAAATCAGCGAAGCGGCTTGGCTGATTCCCCTCTGCTAAAATTAACCAATCTCAAAATGGCAAGATCTATCATATTCTGTATGTCGCTACCCGGAATCGAATAATTATTAACCATGATCGAAAAGGCAAATGGCTCATCGTCCTTACTTTTAAAATAACCACTTAAACTTCTATCACCTGTAAGCGAACCGGTTTTTGCATGGACATTGCCGGAAGCGCGGCTATCTCGTAAACGGGCGGAAAGGGTCCCGTCTATTCCCATCACCGGAAGTGAAGAATCGAAGGCGGGCCGGATCTTCGAATCAGCATTGACATATTTTAGCAATGAGACAAAATCATCCGGAGAAATATAATTCATTCTTGATAGCCCGCTGCCATCATATAAAGCCAGTCGCTCGATATCGATATTTGCAAACGAGAGATACCGTTTTACGGCAAGAATGCCCGTTCTCCAATCTCCTTTACCAAGACTTTCTTTGCCGAGAGTTCTCAGCAGTTGTTCGGCATAAAAGTTATGGGATTTTTTATTGATCACCCGGACAATTTCGCTTAATGGAGGGCTCAGATGATTAATAAGGATATGCATCTGGTTATAGTTGATACGCTCGTCGAGATCGGAAGCCGTCATAGCCCCTCCGGTTACCGTGATTCCGTGAGCCTGCAATACTTCTTTAAGGACGGTCGCAAAATACGTAGGCGGGTCGTCAACCGACAACTGCTCGTTTACCGCCTGCGAACCACGGGCAATACTCCCCTGAATTGTAATAGTATTCTCCCCCGGGGCTCTGGTAATAGCGATCGTATTATCTTCGGAAACCGTACTATCTTTTACCCTCGGAGCGTCCATCGTTACGCCGAGATCGTTCACCTGGAAATACTCGCTTTCCGGAGTAAGTTCGAATAGCGGTTTCGCTCCGGCTCGCAGACCAGCCGTGACCGTAACGCTTACGGCATTTTCGGCAAAAGCAATACCCGAAGATTGGGCAGAATAATAGTAAGGCTCATCCTCGATCGACCATCCCAGTGGATAAACATCACTGGTAAAATAACCAGGGTCGGTAATAATGTTGCCATCGATCTTTTCTATGCCAATCGCTTCAAGGGAATCGGCCCAGGCGTCAAAAACTGCTGTCGGATCTTTTTCCGGAAACATCGAGGGTGAACCAATGGTCGGGTCTCCCGAGCCTCGGATAATGAGATCGCCTTTCAGGGTCCCTCGAACGATCTTTGCAGAACTGACAATCTGGGTTGAATACCGGAAATCACTACCCAGTATCGATAATGCCGCCGCCGTTGTAATCAGTTTAAGATTCGAAGCCGGAATAAGATTACGATCGGCATTCAGGGTAAATAATTTTTCCCCGCTCTTGAGCGAGCGCACTTCTACCCCGATTTGTGCATTACTGCATTTGGGATCTGAAAAAATCCCGGAAAGATCGTTTTGAAGCTCGGTGATAGCATGTAATTCTATCGAAGGCTGCTCCTTCGGCGATGGACTAGTAACCGGTTGAGCCAGAGCCGGTACTATTAAAAGAAACCATACCGGAATAACGATAAGCGGCTTTGACCAAGACAGCCAAAACCCAAAGCTTAGAATTCGTGTTTTATCAAAAAATCTATCCACCTGCTTCACGAAAGTAACGCAAAAATAAAACAATGTCACAAGCAGAATTAGTCGCAGAATCGAATGTCGCTACCACGCAGGATTTTCTTCCGCTCAATGGTATCGATCATATTGAATTCTATGTCGGTAATGCCAAGCAAAGCGCCTATTACTACCGCTCGGCTTTTGGCTTTAGTATCAAAGGTTATAAAGGTCTCGAGACCGGTTCTCGCGACCGCACCAGCTACCTGCTCGAGCAGGGCAAAGTCCGCTTGGTACTGACTACCCCTCTTACCAAGGAAAACCCCATTAATGATTTGCTTGCAAAGCATGGCGATGGCGTAAATTCTATTGCCATCGATGTTGACGACGTCGAACGTTCGTACCGCGAAACTACTAAGCGCGGTGCTGTTGGGGTGCAGGAGCCGACCGAGATCACCGATGAAAATGGTACCTATCAACTGGCTTCTATCCGCACCTATGGCGACACCATCCATACCTTCATTAATAGAAAAGGATATAAAGGGTTTGCACCGGGCTTTAAGATGATCGATACTCCCGATTCAGTTGCCCGTCCTACTGGCATTGCGGCCGTCGATCACATGGTCGGCAATGTCGGCTGGAATGAGATGAATAAGTGGGTAAAGTGGTATGAAGAAGTTATGGGCTTCCATGTCTTTGTTTCTTTCGATGACAATGACATCAGTACCGAATACTCTGCGTTAATGTCAAAGGTAATGGCAAGCGGTTCTGAAAAGATAAAATTCCCGATCAATGAGCCGGCCAGCGGTAAGAAGAAATCGCAGATCGAAGAATACGTCGAGTGGTACAACGGACCCGGTGTACAACACATCGCACTTATTACCGGCGATATCATCGATACCGTAACTAAACTGACTAACCAGGGTGTCGAATTTTTGCGCGTTCCGAGTACTTACTACCGCGATCTGATCGATCGTGTCGGTAAGATCAACGAGCCTATCGAAAAACTTGAAGAACTCGGTATTCTTGTCGATAAAGACGACGATGGATATATGCTGCAGATCTTTACAAAGCCGGTACAGGATCGCCCGACCGTCTTCTTTGAGATCATTCAGCGCCGCGGTGCCCGCAGTTTCGGTAAAGGGAATTTCAAGGCCTTATTCGAATCGATCGAACGGGAACAGGCATTGCGTGGAAATCTTTAGTACACTACTCTAAGTAGATAGCCAAAGCCGACGAAAGTCGGCTTTGTTGTATTACATAAGAACCTTCGAGATATTATGACCTATACGACCGATACCTTTTCGATCTCTTACGAATTAGTGCGCGATGAATTGCTCCATCGACAGACTCCGTTTTTATTCCTACATAGTGCCCTTGGGACAAGACGAGAGTTCGATGCCCTGCGCACCCATTATGAAGACCGCCCTCTCATTCTTCTCGATCTCCCGTCACATGGTGAAAGTACGACCACGCTTTCAGAAATGACCATTCGTGATCTCTCGAATGCCGTGCATTCGCTCCTTATCGATCATCTTCATATCCCTACCGTCGATTGTATCGGCTATAGCATGGGGGGGTATATAGCTATCGATCTTGCCATCATAGCTCCGGCTGTTGTACGCAGCATCGTTTCTCATGCAATGAAATTTTATTGGACCGATGGCGCTATTTCCGATGCCCTCGCCGGCCTCGACCCTTCGGCAATAAAAGGCCGCTCGGAAAAGGCTTATGCAGCCTTGAGTACCCTGCATGGGGCAAACGGCTTCGAGCGGACTGCCGCACTGGCCGCTTCTATCATTACCTCTTTTTCAGAAAAGCAACTGAGCGAAGAACAGATCGCGGCAATGGCAGCGCCGCTCTTGCTTTCAGTTGGAGATAGCGATACTATGGTACCGCCCGAAGAAGTTGCCTCGCTCTATCTGAAATTGCCGAAGAATAAAACGTACCTCGCTATTCATCCCAATTCCCCCCATCCGATATCCAAACTCGATCTTGGTTCATTTACGACCGCAATTAATGAGTTTTGGAGAACTTTCTTGTGAGAATTTTCTTATAATAAAGGTGATTTATTTGGTTGTTGCGTGTCATAAAGAAAAAACATAGATCTATGACCCAGTACCTCAGGTTTTTCCTGTTTTTGATCGTCCTCCTCCCGCTTGGAGCAATTTCCTATTCTCAGGAAATAGCGCTTACTCCATCCCAACGTGTTGAAGCATGGATGCATGAGTATATCCAGGCGCATCCGGCTGCTGCCAAAGGCGTTAAGGCTGCCGATTCGTACGAGCGGCTATTGAAAATAACAGCGGCTAAACGGCTTGGTATCTCGCTCAAGGATGTCGACCTCAATGAAAACCCAAAAATTTCTGGCTCTGATGAAGTAGAGGCTATTAATCAGGAAGTAAATATCTCCAAAACTTCTTCGTATTGGCAGAATGAAACATCCGTTGTTATAAGCCGGGCTAACTCTTCGGTCATTGTTGCCGGGGCGAACGACCAGCGTATGTCTTATAATGGAATGCCGGTCTATTATTCGCTTGACAAAGGAAATAGCTGGAAGACGACCTTTATTCCCTTTGATGTAAGCGCCGATGCTCCGTATGGAGATCCGATGCTTGCATCTGGAGCCGATGGTACGCTTTATTATGCGTACCTTTCAGCCGAAGGATTCGATGAAACAACTTCTCAGCCGCTTGATAATATTGTAGTTGCCACCAGCACCGATGGTGTTCATTGGGAGAACCAAACATCGGTATTGCCGCTCGACCAGTTAAGCGGTCTGGAAGATAAGGAGCAGATATGGGTCGATCTCTCGCCTACCAGCCCAACCTATGGCCGGGTATATATTTGCTGGGTGCATTTCAATGATGATTTTGTCAGCGGTGAAATGCGCATCGTTTTCAGCGACGATAAGTGTAAAACCTGGAGCGAGCCAAAAGTTATCGAAGAAAGCATCGGCCGTTTTAGCCAGGTACGAACCGGTAAGAACGGTGAGCTCTTTGTGAGTTTTAGCAATGAAGACGATATGGAACACCGGATCTACTCTTCGACCGATGGGATTAATTTCGTCTATCATGGTATAGCCGATTACGAACTCCCACCGATAAATTTTGACGGCCGTCCTTCCTTAAAAGGTGATTATGGTTTTCGCTGTTATCCCTTTTCCACATTCGATATTGACCTGAAAAATAATGTTATCCACGTAGTGTATAGCACCTGGTATGACGATGGCAGCTCGATGACTCTATACTACACCCGCAGCTCAGATCTTGGAAAAACCTGGACTACCGCAATGCCTGTAGGATACCAGAACACTACTCTTTCAGGAGAAACCGCCAGAGACCGCTTCGATCCGTGGCTGACCATCAGGCAGGCGACTGGCGATGTTTATCTGACCTATTACTCCAGTGAACGCGATCCCGATAATCTTAAAATTTCTGCTCATTGTGTAAAACTTTACGATGGCGACGATAGCCACGAACAGCAGGTAACGCCACTTGAAACCACCGATTTCGATGGCACAAAAGTAAAGATATCGAGCTCAAGTACCTCTACCTCTTTCATTGGAGATTATATCGGTGCCGATGTCTTCGATACATTATATGCCGGAGTCTGGACCCGCTCCTTTAACGCCAACTCAAGAGATGGAGAAGTCTATGCCTACGTGGGATCGGTCAACTCTATGGCAGCCGCAGTTTCTTCTGCACCCGTCATTATTCATAGCGATGAATTGCGGGTAAGTTCGGTATTCCCAAATCCTATTTCTGCCGGTTCTGCAATAGAAGTCCGGTATTATTCTCCTGTTATGGAGAAAGCTACCTGCTCCCTTTATTCGGTTACCGGAGTCAAGATCGCCGATCTTTGGACTGGTACCTTAAGTGACGGAGCAAATAGTATTCGGTTATCGACTCCCGCTATATCGAGCGGGAGCTACCTCCTGAGGCTGGAAACAGCGGCAGGCTCCGACCAGCAGACGGTGGTTATCCGCTAATTCGCCCAAAAATAGTACCTGCATTTATCCCAAACTCCGCACGGGGTCTCGGTGTTTACCTCGGACGTGAATTTTAGAACCAGATACTATCTCGCCTTTGCCGTACTGGCACTCGGCTTTTTGCTTTCGTCGTGCGAAGAGAAGATCTCTACCATCGGCAGCAGCTATGTAAAGGACAGTGTGATTCGAGGTGTGACTTCTTATACCGATTCGGTATTGAAGCTGCAATCGGTTCTTAAGCAGACTGTCTTTACCGATGGTGTTCGATATACCTTAAGCAAAAATTCTCCGTATTTATTTTTTGGTTCAGTCCCCTCGGAAAATCTCGAGGCCTGGGCGGCGCTCAAGTTTCCGTTCCTTCCCGATAGCGTAGGGGCGGTGCTCGATGATTCGCTCATCCTCACGTTCCGTACTGCTTATTTTTATGGACCTGATCCGAGCGATGCGACGCTTGATTTCTATATTTATACCGAAACCGGACATCGCGCAACCGATAGTACGGCTTCGCTGGCCCTTAGCGATCTTTCTGCCCAGCCGATCTATCATTATACCGGCTCCGTGCTTAAAGATACTACGACCTATATCGCCATTCATCTGGATACGGCAATCTTAAATCCATTACTCCGTACCACTTCACTCGCTCTGGTGATCGTCCCGGGGCCAACAATGAAATCGGTCCGCGCTTTTGCTTCGACCGATGATGGCAATACGGCAAATGAACCGAGACTGCAAATGCTCATCCAGGGTTCGGCTAATAATTATCTGATCTCCCGCTACCCGGATTATGATTTTCATCTGGTCGCCGATGGTTATACTCCGCCGGCAGGCATGTTCGAACTCAGAGGCAGCAAAGCGCAACGCGAACGGATCGCGGTAAGTGTAAAAGATATCCGCGAACGACTTGGGCTTAATTCTTTTACTACCATTAATAAAGCAACGCTTGACTTCGTTATCGATGGTTCGTTAACCGCGACCGGCGTCGTGCCGCAAGATTCTACTTACCCGCTCTTATTCTTTAGAGGATACCATGAAGTCGATGATAGTACCTTCGGCCTGGAAATACTTCCGACTCTTACCGGTTCGACCATGAGCTATTCCATCCAAAGTTATGTAGAATATGCCATCCGGCATTCGCTCGATAGCTTAACGTTCGATATGGTGGCCGGCTATGCAACCCGTACCTTTGGACTGCACAATGCAATCGTAGAAGATTATAATGTAAATCGGTGGGTTGTATACAGCTCCGATGCGATCGATCCGACCAAACGACCGAAGTTCACTATCCTTTATTCCAATCTTAAGTAATGCGCCGTTCATTTCTTCTACCATTCCTGTTTTTCACCGGCGCTCTTTTACTCAATAGTAGTAGCTATGCTCAGGGCTCGCCCTATTATTTTCTCGGCTTCGGTGACCCTATTACTCCGGCAAGCAGCCGAATAATGGGCTTGGCTGGTGGCGGAGTTGCCCTGACCGATGGTTCGATCATCAATCAATTGAATCCAGCCGCACTTACATCGCTGCCGCGTACAACTTTCGATGTCGGGCTTCGCTATGCCTACGATAAGGCACAACAAAGCGGTATCGAGGGAGTCAACCGGTTATTCAAATTCAATGGTCTGAATGCCGGTACGCTGCTTTGGAACGAGGCGAAACTTTCCGTGGGCTTTGGCTTAAATCCGGTATCGGATGCCGAAGCGGAAACCGAACGGGTGGATTCGCTCGGCGCAGTAGTTCATAAGAGTGAAGGCGGACTGTCACAATTTTCTCTCGGCGTGGCTGCCAGGCCTTTTTCAGCATTGGCATTAGGAGCACGCGTCGATTTCTTATTCGGAAATATCCGTACTCTTACCCAGGTTAATTTCGATGGAGAAGATGTAACCGCCGGGCTTTTTCAGCGGGATTATTCCCTTAGTGGCACCCGCGCAACGATCGGTCTTCAGCTACTACTCGATTCTCTGTTTCCCGAGTTACGCGGACTTACCATAGGGATTGCTTATTCCACAGCCGCTACGCTGACTTCAACCGAACGGACAACACCCGTTCTTACAACGCTCGATACTACTATCGAAGCAGAAGGTAGTGGATATTATCCCGCACAGATTCGAATTGGTTTGGCCGGCCGTTTCGGAGATCGCTACCGGGTAGAAGCCGATATCATTGGCCAGGATTTTTCGACAGCCTATGTCTTCGCTCCTAACGGCACCACGTCCTCAGGAGATCCCTCGCTTGGATCGGCAAATAGTTATTCGTTCTCTCTCGAACGGCTGCCATTACTCGGTGATGAAGGCCGTGGCTATGGCTTTTGGGAACGGGCCGGTTTACGACTTGGCGCTTCCTACTCTCAGTTGCCGTTCCGTCCGGCTGCAGGTGTAACCGTTTCCGAACTGGCCGGTAGTCTCGGGCTTGGTATTCCTTTTGCCAATGGCTCATCGATCGATATTGCTGCCCAGTTGGGTATCAGAACTCCAAGCAATACCGATATTGCTCCGAAGGAACTGTTCTTTAAGATCGGCACGACCGTCACCATTTCCGAAAGATGGTTCGTACCGCTTCGTAAAACCGATGACGATTAATTGGACGAATACTGCATTATGAAAGTAGCTCTTGGAAGCGATCACGCCGGCTTTGCCTATAAAGAAAAAGCCAAAGCCTATCTCGAATCGAAAGGATATGAGACAATCGACTTCGGCACGTATTCAACCGAGCGGAGTGATTATCCCGATTTCGGTCATAAAGCAGCGGAAGCCGTAGCGAGTGGCCAGGCAGAACGAGGATTACTCGTCTGTGGCTCAGGTATTGGTATTTCCATCGCCGCCAATCGCCATAAAGGTGTTCGTGCCGTCGATGCGGTAACGACAGAGATGGCAAAGCTCGCCCGCGAGCATAACGACGCCAATGTGCTTGCCCTTGGCGAACGCCTGATCTCCTGGGAAGAAGCGATGAAGATCATCGATACCTTCTTTGCAACGGATTTTGAAGGCGGACGTCACAGCGACAGAGTTAAAAAGATCGATCTGTAAATGAGTATTCTTTCCCAACTTGCCACCGCTTTTGGCAATAAGAATGAAGTCCCGAATATAGAACTTGCTATCCGCCTGGTTGCAAAACCCGACCCTAAAGCAATCGATGAGCTGGTCCAATGCTTATCGACGGCAACAATGGATATTCGCTCGGATGCGATAAAAGTCCTCTACGAGATCGGCGAACGCAAACCCGAATTAATAGCTGACCACGTTTCTGATTTTATTTCCCTGCTCGATACTAAAAACAACCGGATTCTCTGGGGACTCATCACGGCTCTTAATACTATCACGTTACTCAAACCCAAAGAAATATACGCCGAGCTTCCAGCCATTCTTTCAGCATCGGAACGAGGTTCCGTTATTGCAAAAGATCGCACCGTGGGTATTCTTTCTAACCTGGCAACCACAAAAACCTATTCGAAGAAGGTACTGCCCTTGTTGCTTGATGAGATTAAGCGTGCCCCAGAAAATCAACTGGCTATGTATGCCGAAATGGCAGCTCCGGTGGTCGATGCTTCTTCGAAGCAGGAATTTGTTTCTATCCTTACCACCCGCCTGAAAACGATCGACAAAGAAAGTAAGAAGAAACGGATCGAAAAAGTACTCAAAAAGCTACCCGTGTAAGTTCAGGAAATTCCTAAAAAAAGGCAGACATTTTGTCTGCCTTTTTGTTATATGCCCGAACAATTTCCGGAATGTATGAAGGATAGTCAGGTACAACAAGCTCTTGAACTCGAACTCGGGCGCCAGCGCAATGGCCTCGAACTCATCGCCAGCGAAAACTTCGTTTCGGCAGATGTCCTTGCCGCGCAAGGCAGTGTCCTGACGAATAAGTATGCCGAGGGGTACCCCGGCAAGCGCTATTATGGCGGCTGTGAGTATGTCGATGTCGTTGAGAACATCGCCCGTGATCGCGTAAAGCAGCTCTATGGAGCCGAATATGCGAATGTACAGCCGCACTCCGGTTCTCAGGCGAACATGGCAGTGTACTTTACTTTTCTCAAGCCCGGTGATACCGTGCTTGGTATGAACCTCGCTCATGGCGGTCACCTTACTCATGGTCACCCGGCAAATTTTTCCGGCCAGTTGTATAAGTTTACTGCCTACGGTGTCTCCAAAGAGACCGGCTATATCGATTACAATGATGTCGAAGCCCGTGCCAATGAGCATAAGCCGAAGATGATCACGGTCGGCGCCAGCGCCTATTCCCGCGACATAGATTTTAAGCGTATGCGCGAGATCGCCGATTCCGTCGGTGCGTGGTTATTATGCGATATGGCGCATCCTGCCGGCCTCATTGCAAAAGGTCATCTTACTTCCCCGCTTCCGCACTGCCATGTGGTTACTTCCACTACTCATAAGACGCTTCGCGGACCCCGTGGCGGAATGATCCTGCTTGGCAAAGATTTTGAAAATACCTGGGGTAGTGTTGCTCCTAAAAGCGGCCGCACGAAGATGGTATCGGAGTTGATCGATTCAACCGTTATGCCCGGAATACAGGGTGGACCGTTGATGCACGTGATCGCCGCTAAAGCCGTCGCATTTGGCGAAGCATTGGAAGATTCTTTTACTACGTATGGAGCGCAGGTTATTGCCAATGCCCGCGCGCTCGCAGCAGCCTTAGTTTCCAAAGGATATTATATCATTTCTGGCGGTACGGATAATCATCTTATGCTGGTTGACCTTCGCGCAAAGAATATCACGGGCAAGGCTGCCGAAGAAGCGCTTGATAAAGCAGCGATCACGGTGAATAAGAATGCTGTTCCGTATGATGATAAGTCGGCGCTCGTTACCAGTGGTATCCGTATCGGTACTTCAGCCGTCACGACCAGGGGAATGAAAGAAGCGGAAATGGCACAGATCGCCGATCTGATCGATCGGGTTATTATGCATAGCGACGATACGGCTACTCATACCGCCGTTCGTAATGAAGTGAAAGAACTCACTTCCCGCTTCCCGCTGTACGCTGGTATTCTGTAATTATATTTTTGCGTTTATAAGACAATCCGATGGCCAACCCACAGACCTCAGCGAGAGATAGAGAGATGTCCATTTGGGATCATCTCGAGGAATTGCGATGGGTTGTCATGCGAGCGGTAATTGGTATTGTGGTCGGGATGATCATCTGTGCCATCTTTAGTGACTGGATATTAAACGAACTGATCCTTGAGCCGGCCCGAAAATACGCCCCGTCGTTTCAGTTCATTACGACAGAGATCTACGGACAGCTTGAGCTCTATATGCAGATCATCATCTGGGGCGGCCTGGTTGTTTCCTTTCCTTATACTCTTATCCAGATCTGGAAATTTGTCGAACCGGGTCTCTATGAAAACGAGCGTAAATATGTAAAGAGCATTTCCTTCTTTACAGCTTTGAGCTTTGTAATCGGAATGGTCTTTGCCTATTTCGTTATGCTGCCGATGACATTGGATTTCGCCGCCGGCTTCGGCTCGGAGTTTATCAAGATCATGCCGGATATTCATAAATATCTTTCGATCTTTTTAATGACGATCGTTATATCCGGTATCGTGTTCGAACTACCGCTGATCTCTTATTTCCTTGGTCGTCTCGGCATACTCACCCCGCCATTCATGCGGCATTATCGCCGCCACACGATCATTGTATTGCTGTTAATCGCTGCCGTGCTTTCTCCTGGCGGTAACCCGTTATTACAGCTTATTCTTTTTGTGCCGCTATGGGCGCTCTTCGAGCTTTCGATCTTTGCCTCGATGCTGGCCCAGCGCCATCGTGCTAAAAAGGCATTACCCGAACAATCTGCGTAATGCCCATTACCTCACTCTCCCCGATCCTCGATCCGGTAACCGATGAACTCGTCGAGTTCGGTAAGCGATTACGTACTTCGATGATCAGCGATGTTCCGCTCGTCAATCTGATCGCAAAGTATCTCATTCGAACCAAGGGAAAACAAGTACGGCCGGCGCTGGTATTACTTGCCGCCAAAGCCTGCGGAGGTGTCACCGATACTTCCTATCGCGCAGCATTACTGGTGGAATTGCTGCATACTGCTACGCTGGTTCATGACGATGTGATCGATGAGGCCGATACCCGCCGCGGTTTTGCCAGCATCCGCGCTCTCTGGAAAAATAAGGCCGGAGTGCTGATGGGAGATTATCTGCTGGCTAAAGGTCTGCTACTCACGATCGAATCGAAGCAATTCCATCTGCTTGAAATTACCTCTACCGCCGTGCGCCGCATGAGCGAAGGAGAGTTGTACCAATTGCAGAAATCGCGGCAGCTTAATACCGATGAAACGGCCTACTTCAGGATCATCGGCGATAAGACCGCTTCCCTGCTTGCGACCTGCGCTGAAATGGGTGCGGCAAGTGTGAACCCGAACGGAACGAATACCGAACAGCGTAACTCGCTGCGCGAATATGGCGAGTGTGTCGGTATCGCATTTCAGATCCGTGATGATCTTTTCGATTATGAAGATCAAAGCAGTTTGATCGGGAAACCGGTCGGTAACGATCTCGCCAATCGTAAACTCACCCTCCCCATCCTGTACACACTTTCGCAGATCGATCCGAAAGAAGCGAAGCGTATTCGCTCGCTTATTCGTGCAAAGAAAGTCAGTGAGAGTGAACGTAAATTGATCGTCAATCTTGTATCGGCAACCGGCGGACTTAGTTATGCCAAAGCAAAAGCCGAAGCGTATGCCGAGCGTGCGCGGCAGGCAATTTCTGCAGTACCTGAAAGCGAGGCGAAGCAGGCGTTGATGGATTTCTCCCGCTTTGTTATCGAACGCGAAAAATAATCAGCCTTTGACCGCTCCGGCTGTAAGACCGGCTATGATCTTCCGTTGAAAAACCGCAAATAGTATCAGCACCGGTATTGCACTTAGTCCTGCTCCGGCCATCAGATGTCCCATATCGATCGATTGCTGTCCCTGAAAGAATGTTAAGGCTACTGGTAACGTGCGGAGCTTATCGGTATTGGTAAAAAGAAATGGAAAGAGAAACGCATTCCAGGTATTGAGAAATTGGTATAAGAATAAGACGATGAGGGCTGGTTTTGCCAGAGGGAAAATGATCCGGTGAATGATCGTCATCTGTGAAGCTCCATCAAGCACTGCCGCTTCTTCTAATTCTTTCGGTAACTCAGAAATATACTGTCGAAGCAGAAAAATACCGAGCGGAGTAACAAGAAACGGTATGGTAAGAGCAAAGTAAGTATTGATCCAGCCAAAAATAACGATCTCGCGATACAACGGGATCATTACCACGTATGCCGGAAGCATCATTACAAGCAGAACCGAGAGAAAAAGCGACCGCTTAAAACGAAAATCGAGTCGGGCAAACGCATACGCTACATACGTGCAGAGCAGGCAATTGCCAAGGGCAACGATCAACGCTACGATAAAAGAATTTAAAAAATACCGACCATAACTATCGGCAGAAAGAATATCGGCATAATTCGAAAGCGTAAATCCTTTTTTGAAGAGTTCTCCTATTGTCGAAGATCCCGCCGGATTATTCGAAAGCGAAAGCAGGATCATCCAGGCAAGCGGAAAGATCGTCGCAATGGCGGCGAATGTAAGAGCGCTATAGGTAAGTATCTTCTTCACTATCAAACCTGATAAAACAGAAACGTCATCGCAGCAAGGTTTGTCTCACTGCGATGACGTTTTGTGCAAGTAGTGATTATTTTACAATCGTCATAACGCGCGTCGCCACTACTCCACCGGCATCTAAGCGGTAATAGTAGGTGCCGCTTGCAAGGCCCGCGGTATTGAACGGAGCACCGTAGCTTCCCTGACCATGGTAGCCGCTTGCAACAGTCGAGATGAGTTCTCCACGGGCATCGAAGACTTCGAGCCGCACCATCGCTCCGGAAGCGAGATCGAACCTGATCGTTGTTTCATCGCGCACCGGGTTCGGGTAATTTTGGTACAACTGGAAAGAAGAATCCACCTGACGACCAACCGAAGAGATCGGGTTCTTGATCAGATTCTGCATCGCGCCAGTACCATTTACCGGGAATTGCAGTGTGCTTACGTCATGATTATTCAGAATCGCTTTGCGCAACGTATCATCGACGCCAAACCATTGACCGAGCAATGCTGCATAGATCTGGCGGAAATCGAATTGATTGATTAGGTCGCCATAAATATCCAGATTCGTAAGGCTCGGGTTATTACCATAGACTTCGCCGTTAATACCCGTACCAAACACGAACATCGGCGCACAGGTACCGTGATCGGTACCGTTACTACCGTTCTGATTTACGCGGCGACCAAATTCGGAATAGGTCATACCGACGACACGATCACCAAAGCCCATATTCTCCACATCCTGCTGGAATGCAGTAATAGCTTCCGCGAGATCCTTCAGGAGCATGCCCTGCCCTGTCTGCGAGGAATCGTTGGAGAACTGATTGACGTGCGTATCGTAACCCGTCTGCTGGACGAAATAGACTTTCGTAGTCATGCCGGCATTGATGCACCAGGCAACTTTCTGAAGCTGCTTTGCCAGCGAACTTGTCGGATAGGTAACGGTATTCTTTGTCGCATTAGGATGCTTGGTCGTATCGAAGAGATCCTTAAAACGAGTGCCGTATTTATCGGACTGAGCAAGAATGCCATGCACAAAAGCAAGTTCGTTTCCATAAGCAGTAGCCGGCGGCGTATCATCGGGGTAATCGGTCGCGGAAGTATAATTACTCGGATCGGAGACGGCAACACCAAGCACCGCCTTATCGCCTTGATAGATCAACGTTGTTGCCGTGGAGATCGCAATACCTACCGGATCGGGACTATCGATATGGATCGGGTAATCGTCCGGTACCATCGTTTGCAGGTAGCGGCCTACCCAACCGGTCGAGATAACGACCGAGCTATCGCTTGCCGAATTCCAAATATCGGTAGCGCGGAAATGCGATCGGCTTGGGTCAGCATACCCGACGTTCTGAATGACAGCAAGTTTTCCCGCCTTAAAGAGATTCATGAACGGATCGCCCATGACATAATTCAACGCAAGATCGCTGCGCAATGCAAAAGGCGCAAGCTTTGCTTTCTCCGCAGAAGATACAAATCCTATATCTTTGCGGTAAGTATCGTAATTACTATCCTGAAACGGAATAACGGTATTCAGGCCGTCGTTGCCGCCCTGCAGATTGATAATGACGAGAATGCGATCGTTATCGCTCTGCGTATTGAGCAGCGTATTCATCAAGGGGTGCGAAGCGAATGCCCGGCCGGACAATCCTGCGACCGAGAACGGAACACTCGCCGCGGCAAGCCCAAGGGGTAGGTGCTTTATAAAATCACGTCTTTTCATCGGTACTACTCCTTAAGCTAATTGATATTCTGCAAGTGATAGGATATTCTTTACCATCTGCACCAGCGCTCCCTTCTTCGCTTGATCAGTAAGCGTATTCCACTCGTAGGTATTGGGTGGTAACTGCTGCTTTACGTAGAGGAGCGCTTGCGGGCCAAGCGGCTGAGCGCATAAGAAGGTCGATAGTTCGGCCAGCACTTCATCGAAGCCGATATCGAATGAAGCAAATTGCTTTGCCCAGGCAAAGACCTGATCCGGAGTCAAGGTGATAGCCGTATGACTATTACCATAGCCATCGGCACCTACCGCCGGCAAACTGCCGAGTACCAGTAATAAGGTTGCCATGAAATTTCTTGCCGGAAGATTGGTCGTACTGATCCAGGTATGATACCCCGGCCAGCCTTTTACATTCGGCGGATCGAGTAAGACCTGCGATTGCGCTGCCGTATAATAATAGATGGTACCGCTCTGTAAGCGATCAAGCGGCAGATCGAAATGCCGGATCATTCCAAGGATATGCTCGTACGGTGATTTGATCGCTGCGCCGATATTGGCACTATCGAAAAAGTGTTCGCTCTTGAGCAGCTTTGCCAGTACTTCCTTGACACTCCAATTTGCTTTGAACGTATCGGCAAGATCCTGCACCACGGCCTTCTCGGCATCAGTAGTGATCTCATGATACACAAAATACTGGTAGAGCTTCGAGCAAATGAACCACGCGATCTGATCGCCGCGCTGCTCGAAGATGTGCTCGATGAGATCCTTATCCATCGAAGCGCCAGAGGCTTCGAGATTATACTGGCGCTTTACGCCGTCGTATATCTTTTGGAATCTGGAATCGTGCAGAGCAGTATTATATTTGGCCGGAAGGACGTTCGGTGCAGAAGCGGTGCGATCGATCGTCCAGCCGGTAAGCGAGTGCGCAATGGCTTCGACATCGTCCTGCGTATAATTCGGATTACCATTCTTATCCTGAACGCCCATGGTAAAGAGCTCCTGCAACTCGCGGGCATAGTTCTCGTTCGGCGAGAGCCCCTGATTCAAAATACCATCGAGATAGATGAGCATTGCCGGCGAGATGGTAACATCCTTCACCATCTGCTTAAAATTTCCCCAGGCATTACGGCGGAAATAATCGAGATAGCTATACATCGACTGCGGATAGTACACCTTCGTCGATTCCACCACAAAGTGATTCATCCAAAAGAGCGCCATCTTCTCGCGAAGCATGGTCCCCCTCTTCATCATCTGCACACCCCAATCGCGGCGGATCTCTAAGTTGTCTATAGAGTACTTCTGCTGCTGGTCGATCAGTTTATTATAATCCGAACCGATATAAGGAGCGACCTGGTACCAATCTTCGGCATGATACGGCAGGGCCGGAAGATTTGCTCCGGAAAGCAACCCATCATCCATCAACGAATCGACAACCGCATCGAACGCCAGGGCTTTTGCGGCCGTCATCTCTGCAACCGTTGCACCAAAGCCGGCGCGGCGATACAGGTGATTGATGGTCGTTGTATTCCAATCCCCCGGTGCAGGTACCCACTTGGCAGTGGTAGAAGTGATCGAAGCGCGGATGGGATTAGGTGGTGTGTTAGTATCGGAATTCCTGAGTGTCGTCGTTTCCGCAGTAGTAGCATTTCGCGCCGAACTTTCCGAAGAAAGCGCAGCCGCCGCTACCGTTGCCGTCCCGACGGATTTCATAAACGAGCGTCTATCCATTTATTTCCTCCTGAAGGTCGCTGTATGAGTATGACGAAAATACAACAGAAATGAAAGGACATAGTTCGCCCGCGGATGGTGCCAAAAAGCAATTTAGAATAAACATTCCTGCTCCTACTTTGGCAACTATTTTGGCGCTTATGTGCTATAATACTGTATTGTTACTTATGAAATAAGACCATGAAGAAACACCTACTTTTTCTCTGTGCGGGGCTGCTTCTTGTCGGTGCAGGCTCTGCCAGTGCCCAGTACACTCCCGGTGAAGTGACTCAGCCGTATGAAAGCCAGGAGGCTCATGTCTCTCAAAAGATCGGCATTACAACGATGGAGGTTTCGTACCACCGTCCCGCTGTAAAGGGCAGGAAGATCTGGGGAGAGCTTGTCCCCTACGATGGCGGTAAGCCTATCCCCTGGCGTGGAGGCGCTAATCAGAATACGACCGTCAGCTTTAGCACCGATGTGACCATCGAAGGCAAGCCGCTTGCGGCCGGTACCTATGGCCTGCATTTTATCCCCTCGCCGGATTCCTGGATCGTTATTTTTTCAAAGAACTCAACGTCCTGGGGCAGTTTTAGCTACGATGAGAAAGAAGATGCTCTTCGGGTAACGGTAAAACCCCAGCCGGCAGAATTTCGTGAATACCTTACCTATGAGTTCGATACTCCGAAACCGGAATCGACGATGCTGACGCTCTATTGGGAAAAACTGAAAGTCGGCGTTACGGTTGGCGTCGATGTCAATAAAACGGTTGTCGAGAACATGCGCCGCGAACTCCGCAATAATTATGGCTTCAACTGGAATGGCTATAATTCGGCCGCGATGTTCTGCGTCAATAATAAAACGAATCTCGAAGAAGGACTGACCTGGGCCGATCGATCGATACAGATGCAGCCCTGCTTTGAAAACCTCGATACCAAATCGCAGTTGCTTTCCTTGCTTGGCCGTAAACGCGAAGCCGATAGCGTTGAGCAGGTAGCCTACGATAAAGCGACGCCACAGCAATTATATTCCTATGGCCGCTTCTACCTGAATAATAACCAGAAGAAAGAAGCGCTGGAAGTCTTCGAGGCAAATATGAAACGCAACCCAAATCACTGGACGAGCTACGCCGGTATGGCACGCGCGTACCAGGCCAGCGGAGATAAAGATAAAGCGTATACCGCTTTAAAGAAAGCGATCGATCTGGCTCCGGACCAGATGAAAAGCCCCCTCAACGATCTGCTCAAACAGTGGCAGGGATCGTAAAAAACTTTGCAAATAAAAAAGGGCTCTTATGAGCCCTTTTTTTATTACATATATTTTAATTAGTCGCCAAGTTTTTTCTTAAGCGCCATCGTCATTTCATCGACCATTCCATAATTCGGGCTTGAATTCAGATACCCTTCGATATCTTTTTGCTCGACGTATCCGGTTAAGAGCGTCTCAGCCGTAACAGGATCGATCAGGCGAACACTAAGGGAATTCTCAACGAAGAACGATCCCGTCGAAGAACTGCCGCCGGCATCGATAGAAATGGCAGTCCCGCCTTTTTTAGAACTCGATGTTTGCACACTCGGTAAGACCGTACTCTTTGTTTCCGGGATATAATTATAATGCACCGTGCCTACCAATACTGCATTCGCATGAAGCGCCGAAGCCAGCGATTTCATTTTGGCAGGCTGCACCAGGCTATCGAGCTGAATGCCGAGAGTCGAGGCTTGAGATAATACCGCCGTACGGTCGATGGGTGTCATACCGATCTCCATCAAAGCAATCGAAAGCCTATCGGAATATCCATTATGCGTTTGAAGATCGGGGTTGCCTTCGGTTTCCAGCGGCAGCACCAATACCTTCAGCGGCGCTCCCTTATGATAACTCGGGCTTACCGACATCTTGGCTACCGAGCCTTTCGACATACAACTACATAAACCACCGGCAAGAAAAAGAAGAGTAAAAAAGTATTTCATCTACTGAGTTGGGGTTAAGAAATATGTTTACACTACGCCGCTGCTGCAACAACGATTCGTTAATTATGCTTCATGGATAAAAAGTAATATTCTTAACGCGAGTCGGATCTGAAGGCATAGGTCCGCTCGCAAAATTCAGATAGTTGCAGGCATTCTTCTTCGCTAAAAAGCCCCCCGAATGTTTCTTCGATATAATTCCTGACCATCGGATCAAGCTCTTTCATCAGCTCGAAGCCGCGGGCAGTAAGGTGCGCAATGGATTCCCGTTTATCGATAACGCCTTTTTTCCGCTCAACGAAACCGAGTTCTATCAGCCGGTCGATGAGCCTTGTTACGTCAGGTGCCCGATCGACCATACGAGTAGCTACTTCAGTACGGGGATGGCCGTCAGGATAGACGCCTCGCAGAATACGCAGTACATTATATTGACGGCGGGTAATGCCAAAGGGAAGCATGATCTGCTCCAGCCCATATTCTATCTGGCTTGCAGCAGCAATTAAATTCAACATAGCAGAAGCGGCCGGCGAAACCGGCGCCGTCTGCTTCATCCATTTTTCCAGGGCGCGTCCCATTAGTATGTGTCGGTACATACAAATATACACATCCCTAAGACGCGACACAACAAGGGCCCAATGTTTGCCCTATCGGTATGACACGGCTATTCTTAGCAATGTGACACCTGCTAAATTTGAACTTGTTACCCGCGGGTGACGTTTGATAAATCCTTGCTCCGGCAGGGATTAGGACGTGCCCGTAGCTCAGTTGGATAGAGCATCAGCCTTCTAAGCTGAGGGTCGTTGGTTCGAATCCAACCGGGCATGCACGAAGCACTTCGCGTATCTTCGGATATGTTCGGTGCAGCGTTAGATGGCGGGATTAGCTCAGTTGGTTAGAGCGCCAGATTGTGGCTCTGGAGGTCGGGGGTTCGAGACCCCTATCTCGCCCAAGTTCGTTGCCAGTACTGGCAGCCTCATATCGTAAGCACGAGCCCTCGATGTATGTCGGGGGCTTTTTGTATAGGGGTATGGGGGCTGGGGTTTGGGGTGTGGGGTATGGGGTGTGGGGTATGGGGTATGGGGTATGGAAAAGAAATCGCTTAGTAATTATCGCGACCTTAAGGCATGGCAGGTATCTATGGATCTTGTCGATGCCGTCTATGACCTTACTTCTGAAATCCCCAATCGCGAAAAATTTAATATTATAAGCCAGGTGGAACGGGCTGCCGTTTCGATTCCTTGTAATATAGCCGAAGGATATGGAAGAATCCATCGCGGTGATTATGTGCATCACCTTTCAATAGCACAAGGTTCGCTTCGTGAAGTAGAAACGCTTCTGATCATTTGCGTCAGAAGAAAATACCTTTCCAGAGAAAAAATTAAAACAGCCTGGAAATTATCCGAATCGACCGGGAAATTACTTACAAAGCTTTTACAGTCATTGCGGGATTAATATGAGTTCAGACCCCATACCCCATACCCCATACCCCATACCCCGACCCGTCAGGGTCCGTTTCGCGCCTTCCCCAACCGGCTACGTCCACGTAGGCTCGTTGCGCACGGCGCTCTACAACTACCTCTTCGCGCGGCATCATGGCGGCGTGAATGTGCTTCGCGTGGAAGATACCGATCAGACGCGCTATGTCGAAGGGGCGGTCGAGAATTTACTTCGTACTATGGAGTGGGCCGGGATCACCTTCGATGAAGGCCCGACGCAGGGTGGCGACTATGGCTCTTATACCCAGTCCGAGCGTACAGATATCTATCGCAAGCATGCCGATGAGCTTGTTGCTAACGGCAAGGCCTACTATTGTTTTTGCTCTTCGGAGCGGCTCGATGAAGTTCGTAAGAAGATGCAGGCCGCTGGTCAGCCGCCGATGTACGATCGCCATTGCCGCAATCTTTCGGCCGATGAAGTAAAAGCAAAAATGGATGCGGGCGAGAAGCACGTCGTTCGCTTGCGCGTGCCGCTTGGCGAGACGATCACCTTTAATGACATCGTTCGCGGCGAGGTAAGTTTTGAGTCGAAGACTATCGACGATCAGGTGTTGCTCAAATCCGATGGCTTCCCTACTTATCATCTGGCAAATGTTGTCGATGATAAGCTCATGAAGATCAGCCATGTTATTCGCGGCGAGGAATGGCTTTCTTCTACGCCGAAGCATGTCTTATTATACCGAGCTTTCGGTTGGGAAAATAACATGCCGCAATTTGCGCACTTGCCACTCTTGCTAAACCCCGATCGCAGTAAGCTCTCCAAACGTCAGGGGGACGTTGCCGTCGAGGATTTTAAACAGCAGGGATATTTACCGGAGACTCTGGTAAACTTTGTTGCGCTGCTCGGCTGGAACCCCTCCGATACGCAGGAGATCTATACGATCGATGAACTGATCGCTTCGTTCGATCTGGCGAAAGTAAATAAAGCCGGAGCAGTCTTTGGTCGCGAGAAGCTCGATTGGATGAATGCGGAATATATCCGCAAGAAATCCGTCGATGAGTTATTCCCGCAGGTAAAGGCGCTGGCCGAGGCGAAAGCTATTTCTGCTACCGACGAGTACTTAAAGAAAGTGATCGGCCTGATGCAGGAGCGTGTCAGAACCATGAATGACTTTGTCGATTTCTCGATCTATTTCTATAAAGCTCCGACGGAGTTCGACGAGAAATCTAAGGCAAAGAACTGGAATGACGATGCCAAGGCTCGCCTGAGTGATCTGCTGCCGCAGTTGGAGGCTCTCTCAGAGTGGTCGCATACGACAATCGAGCAGGTTGTCCGCAGCTATGCCGAAGCAAAAGGCATTTCTGCCGGGAAGCTCATCCATCCGTTGAGACTTTCGGTAAGCGGCGTCGGTATGGGCCCAAGTCTCTTTGAAATGCTCGAAACCATCGGTCAGCAGGAAGTGACGATGCGCATCGCGTACGCACTCAAGCATTTATAATTAAGGGGATGTAACGAAACTCTGGCTGTGGAGTTATTCCGCCGCCAGAGTTTTTCATTTTAAAGCGCCAATGAGTACTTTCCCGGTTTCGAGTTCAAAGCTGGCGAGTGCGCCGCTTGCCGTGTTTGTGCGCCAGATCTATGGGTTATCTGTAAATACCGGTTGCAGCCTGCTTCGCGGTGGGCTTAACGACAGCTATCTTATTACCGATGGTAATGAAAGATACGTCTTCAGAGTCTATGCCCTCGATTGGCGCAGCAAAACCTATATTTCAGAAGAGATCAAGCTATTACTCTTTCTTCGCGAACACGGCCTATCGGTCTCCTACCCTATTGCCGATAACACCGGTAAGTATATTCAACACCTTCCTGCACCCGAAGGCAATAGATACGGTGTGCTCTTTTCCTATGCAAAGGGAGAGAAGCTTCAGAATTTCCCACCGGCAGCACATGAAGCGATCGGCGAGTTTATGGCGCGCTTTCATTCGCTTACCATAAATAAGCACATCGAGCGCACTACCTACAATATCGATACCCTGCTCACCAAACCGCAGGAATATCTTAGCCGGTTTTTACCGGCGAACACAGAAGAGTGGCAGTACATGGATGCACTTCGCCGCTATTTAATAAGCGAGTTTTCCGGTGAACGAATGAGTGCGCTTCGCTATGGCATCGTACATCTGGATATCTGGTTCGATAATGTAAATATCGACTCCGATAACACGATCACCGTTTTCGATTTCGATTTCTGCGGCAATGGCTGGCTTTCGCTCGACATCGGCTATTACATCATGCAGCTCTACCACACCGAGCGCGAAGAAGCACTCTGCCAGGAAAAGCTCGAAAGTTTTTTGCGAGGTTACGAACGAATCACCCCGATACCCGAAGAAGAAAAAGCACTATTACCGCAGTTAGGCGTTGCCCTGAATTATTTTTACATTGGCACGCAATGCGAGAGATTTGAAAATTGGTCGAACGGCTTTGTCAGCGAAATGTATTTGAAGCGCTATATCGTGGGGATAATAAAGCGGTATGCGGATCTAAGAGGAATCTTGGTCTGAACCGTCCCGCCACAGCGGATTTCCAAGATTAATGGCCCACCACGGCGGGTTTACAAGATTTTTGGGATTAGCTGGGATTATATTTAATTGTCATTGCGAGCGAAGCGTGGCAATCCAAGGTCTTTCACTATATATCCGTAAGGTCCTGGATCGCCACGTCGCCTTCGGCTCCTCGCA
>CAYOJJ010000016.1:0-76724 GCA_964404255.1 uncultured Alphaproteobacteria bacterium
GGGGGGTTGGGGTTTGGGGGTTGGGGGTTCGGGGTTCGGGGTTCGGGGTTCGGGGAATAAGATTTAAAGACCTTCAATATACCTGTCATTTGTCTGAACCGTCCCGCCACGGCGGATTTACAAGATTAATGGCCCGCCACGGCGGGGATAGATTTATGGGATTAGCTGGGATTATGTTGATTCTTCTTCACGGCCTTTACTAAGCCTGTCATTCCGAGTCCGCCACGGCGGACGAGGAATCCCTATAATGTCTTAACCAACCGTCTTACGCACCGACCCGCATTTCCCATACCCCAGCCCTCAAACCCCCAAGAGACCTTACGTCTCAAAAGGTAAGAACCTTATCGCTTTCAACAACCCAATTCGTTAGCTCGGCCATCGTACTAAGCTCGGTGCCTTCAATGAGCATCGATTCCTTCAGGCCCCGGGCCTCGGCGCAACTGCCGCAGATCTTAACCTTCGCGCCTTTCGACAACGACAATTTTATCATACGTTCGATATTGTAATAGCCGTTCGGAGTATTCTGGTGGGCGATCGCAGCAGTAGCGGCATCGGCCATTAAGAAGATGCGCACTTTGGTTTCGGGATGATCTTTCCCAAGCTGGTTAGCAAGGCGCAACGCATTATAAGCTTTCTCGCTTCCATACGGTGCATCGTTAATAATAAGCAGTATATTCATTGGTTTGACAGAGTGTTATAAATACCATCCGATGACCACTTCATGCAGGTGCGATAGCCTGAGCCGAAGCAGTGCTCTATTAGATGCACTATTATAGTAGAGGATTCGACTATTATCTGCCCTTCTTCATCGACTTGCGCCAGCCGACTATCAGCGGCAGCACTATCATGAGGATGTAATACAAATACACATCGAACTTATAATATCCATCGGCCGGATGAAAGATGCTGACGAGAAAAAGATCGTCGAAGATGATCGCAATAGATGTCCAGATAAAGGCGATCATCCCATAATACCGCAGGCTGGTGCTGTGGATCTTTTTAATTAATATCCAAAGCGTAACAGCAATACCGAACGGCATGATAACCCACCCGATCATATCCGACGGCACCACCGAGAAGAGCAGAATGCCGAGCACATAGCCGATGATCCAGATCATGACCCCATAGCCCAGCCCATCTTTTAATAGTCGTTTATTCATGGTATAGCAGAGTTTTGTTAAGTGCCGGAGCCTGTTCCAAAATCCATTCCATACCAGAAACCCGCCGCCGCCGCCGTTTTTCGCCACTTGCGGCAGTATCCCCGCGATAACTTTTTTATGGATAGTAAATATTCTTTACAGTTTGGGGCTGGGTTCGGGGTACAGTTGGTATTCCAATGTTGATCTTTAGAGGCGTCTGTTATTTCCCGGCCGCAGTTCTTCTTTGCTTGATCGTTTCATACCACATTAGAATAGCGAGGATCGAAAAGAGAATGGCGGATGAACCGATGGTGCCAAACCCTAAGCCGCCTTGTTCCGGAGTTTTTGTCAATAGATCGCCGCACGTTGCCCCGAAAGGACGGGTGAGGACGAAGGCCATCCAAAACAGGATAATCCGCGAGACCCTGGTAAAATAATATGCGAGAATAATAGCACCGAGCAGCGTGCTGATAAGAATGGCGCCGCCGGAAAAACCGAGGCCGGAATTATCGGCAAGAAAATCTCCGAGTGCTGTGCCGAGCGTATTCGAAAAAAGAATGGCCACCCAATAAAATACTTCGCCTCTGAACGTACCGATGTTCGTTACCGATAACGTTTTTTCATTGCGATGCCAAAGCCAAAGCGTCGTAACAAGCAGCGATACCAGAATAACCGAGCCGGCAGCATAGCCCAGGCCAAGCGTACGGTCCATATAATCGGACATCGTAGTGCCCGCGGTGCTCGTCGCCAGGATTACCGCCCAGTACAACACCGGATGAAACCGCTTTGCATATAGCTGGCCGCTAAGAGCAAGGATAAAGCCCCCGATAAGAATGAGCGAGCTAATGGCATAGCCGATATTCAGCGTCATCGAAAGAAGATCGCCGGCCGTCTCGCCTAAGGTCGTTGCCGAAATCTTCATCACCCAGAAGAGGAAGGTAACTTCGGGGATCTTACTCTGCACGATACTGCCGGATATACTGCGCTGCATATTGATGGTAAAATATCGGTGAGTGAAACACTCCGGCAATTATCTTCATTCGTTGTGATGCGGTGGCATGGGGTTTGGGGTTTGGTTGGGTTTAAAGGCATTCAATATACCTGTCATTTGTCTGAACCGGGATTAATGGGATTTATGGGATTAGCTGGGATTATTATTTATTTTGGCCTTTACTAAGCCTGTCACTGCCGAGCGAAGCGAGGAATCCCCTGATGTCCTCGCAAATCATCTTAAGCACAAATGCAGAGTCCCGTAGGGACGAACTGTTGGTAGCCCCGGGCGGAAGCCCGGGGTTTATGATTGATTCAGACAACTTTTTACTGTATACGGTAACGGGTTTTTTCAAAAAACATGGTAACTTTGTTTACATGAATATCCGTCAGATCGTCGGCGATAATATCCGCTTCATTCGCCAGAAGCGCAATATGTCTCAGGAAGCTCTGGCTTTCGATGCCATGATGAGTCGTACTTACATCGGCGAAATAGAACGCGCTAAAAAAAACATCTCCGTGGAGTGTCTTACAAGGCTTGCCAGGATATTGGAAGTAGAACCGGGACTGCTGTTAACGAAGGAGGCGTATAGAAACTGGTAGGATTATATTGATCTGTCAGAACGATTCATCAAGGCTTCCCATGCAGCGGCGTTTTCGTTGAATAAGAATAGCGATTGCGGTGAAGACGATGGCGTAGGGTGTTCCCTTGAAGAGCACTACCCCTTTCGTGCATGGGCCTCCTGCATCGAACAAGAACAGCACCATCCCCCAGAAAAAGACGCTGAGTGCTGCCGTTAATACAAAGGCGACATGATATATTTTTTTCTCCATGATTTCTTCCTCCATTACTGAAGAACGATGCTAATGGTACGGGGCGGTGTGGTGCATGTTACTTGTATTGTTATTGCTCTGCCCGGGCGAGGGAAGTCTTATTTGATCTCCTTCTCCCTACGAGGGAGAAGGATTAAGGATGAGGGTGCATCGCTTACTAAGCAATCGCTGCTTCTTAAAACATCGCAACGCCGGTTGGCGAGGACATGAAATATCTTTGTGTCTTCAAGGCCGCACCCTCACCCTCGATCCCTCTCCCTCTTCGGGCGAGGGAAGTAAAATAAAAATCTCCTTCTCCCTACGAGGGAGAAGGATAAAGGATGAGGGTGTATCGCTTACTAAGCAATCGCTGCTTCTTAAAACATCGCAACGCCGGTTGGCGAGGACATGAAATATCTTTGCCTATTCAAGGCCGCACCCTCACCCTCGGTCCCTCTCCCTCTTAGGGCGAGGGAAGAAAATTAATCTCCTTCTCCCTACGAGGGAGATGTACAGAGCCCCGGAGGGACGAACCGTTGGTAGCCCCGGGTGGAAGCCCGGGGTCTGTGGTGTCTTTAAACAGTAAAGCTCCGTAGGAGCGCCCGCTATAGCGGGTCGGTTCAGACAATTTTTTACTGTATACGGTAACGGGTTTTTTCAAAAAACATGGTAACTTTGTTTACATGGATATTCGTCAAATCGCCGGTGATAACATCCGCTTCATTCGCCAGAAGAAACACATTTCTCAGGAGGCACTGGCGCTCGATGCCGGAATGAGCCGGACCTACGTCGGCGAAGTAGAACGCGCCGAAAAGACCATCACTATAGAGCGACTCGCCAGGCTCGCCAGGATATTGGAAGTAGAACCGGGCCTGCTGCTGACGAAGGAATATTACAGGGTCTGTAATTAAGCTGCAATTACAAGAGCTTTTCCTGGGCGGAGGATTTCTTTTCTTTTTGCGCCTGCTTGATCGTCAGCGAGCCGCTGGCCAGATCGAAGTATTCCGGCCGCTTTGTTTTATTGAGTAGTTCTTCTATCGTAAGTATCTGCAGCTTTGGAAATTGCCTGCCGTTATAGGAGGTGTAATATCCCGCGCTCACCGCTTCGGTTATCATCGGTTTAGTTGGTTCGGCGAGCGTAACGAAAAGACCGATGGCCGCTTTTTCGCGTTCGATCACATGAGCAAAATCGCGGATCATTGCAACGCTGACGTTATCACCGCCTTTTACCGATACGACGATCTTCTTAGCGCCGCTATCGTCATCTTGAAAATAGATTAGCCCATCGATACCGCCATCGGAGCCTTTCTTCTTTCCCTGAAATGGCTGCGCATTGACAAGCGAACAGGCCCACCATTGGAATTGGTATTTATCCCGCTGTGCCAGATCCTGCGCATCTTCCAGCGACTTCGGCACTCCCTCGACTTCAAATTCAATTCCGGAGAACGCATCCCGGAGTCGCTTCTCGATCAGCGATATTGCGAGGTGAGTAATATCAATACCGATCCATTGGCGGTTGAGCTTTTGCGCCGCATGAACCGCCGTACCACAACCACAAAATGGATCAAGCACAACATCGCCTTCATTGGATGAGGCCTGAATAATTCTTTCAAGAAGTGCGAGAGGCTTTTGTGTGGGATAACCGAGACGTTCTTGTGCCATTGGGTTTATCATATCAATATCAGTCCAGATATTAGGGATAACATTCCCTTTAAGCTCATGCAAATATGTTTTATATTGTGGATATTTGGCACCTTCTGTCCATCGGACTTTTCCTTCAGCTTTTAGACGATCATAGGTTTCTTGTGAATATGTTGCAAGCGTATTCCAATAATAATATCCATAATCATCTTTGTCACGAAAACGCGCTTTATATTCCTCACTTGGTGGAGTATAAATACGATTAAATGTATATTGATCGCTCTTTGTGTAATAGAGTATATTATCTGATAAAGTAGGAAACCGTTTTGCCACGGCTTTGCTACTTCCAAGGTTTATAGATCGGCGCCAAACAATATCGTTTTTAAAATTTTCTTTACCAAAAACTCCATCTAAAACAATTTTAAGGTAATGAGAAGCAGTTTGATCGCAATGTAAATACAACGACCCGGTTGGCTTCAATACTCTATGCAACTCAAGGAGCCTGTTGGCCATCATAGTCAGGTAGGCCATCATATCGTTTTCGCCGAGGAAGCGGCGCAGGGAATCGATCATCTGGGCGACATCGGTATTCGGCTGACGGATCAATTCGGCAAATTCTTTTTCGGCTTCGGGCCCCCAATGCCAGGAATCCTCGAAGGCGGTGATCTGGGCCTCGGCGGAGTGTCCTTTCGGGGTTTTGAAGAGGAGGTTATAATCGCGTTTGGAATTGAAGGGCGGGTCAAGATAAATCAGATCGACCGATTCGTCTTTAATATACTCCCGTAAAATGTCGAGGTTATCGCCGAAATATAACTTATTCACGAGGCTAAAATACGAAGAAACTAAAACTATAGTGCCTATTCAATACTCTTTCCTTTGTGCCTCAAATTGGGTGTTTTTTAGGGGTCGAGAATAAATAAGCAGGCAGTATCTTCATTATTTTATCTGTCAATACTTTATAGAGATTTGTCTATGGATATAATTACCGGAATAATATTAGCAGTGCAGGCAATCATTTTTTTTATGCAGTTTAAGGTGATGAAGTCAACAGCCGATATTGCTCAAAAGGCCGCTAAGATTTCGGAGAATGCGGCCTCTTCGGCTGAACGCGCTGCCATCTCATCTGAGCGTTCTTCCTCAATAACTGCATTCATAACGGCCTTTCAATACTTGCAACAAGAAAAGGTAATACAGGCAAGGGGTAAGTTATTAGCTTTTTACGACAATCAACAAATTCAATGGAGAGAATATCCGGGTTCATGGCCGGATGAGCTTATTAAAGCCGCTGAAGAAGTGTGCCGAACCTATGATGTTGCCGGAATGATCATCAATTATAATTTTCTAAAACCGGATCTGATAACTGTCCCTTGGAAACATTCAATAACGAAATGTCATAAGGCCGCCGAACCATTGTTAGAAGACTATCGCAAGAAGAGAGAACCTAATTTTTGGATCAATTTTACTAAACTAAACGAACTGGCTCAGGGAAGTACTAATAGAAATTGATATCGGCGCCCACCGGCTCGTCTATGAACTCTATGGCCTCAGCGAAGAAGAGATTAAGATCGTGGAGGGTGCGTGAGCCGGGGGGAGGGTGGGGGAGTGGAATAATAAAATAAAGACTTCCCTCGCCCGAAGAGGGAGAGGGATCGAGGGTGAGGGTGTAGCCTCGAATATGCAACGCTGTTTCATGTCCTAACTTACTTCACTCATCGAGTTGCACTGTGCTGTTCCAAGAAGCAGAGATTGTATAGTAACCGTTGCACCCTCAACCTTAATCCTTCTCCCTCGCAGGTAGAAGGAGATTTTATGTTACTTCCCTCGCCCGAAGAGGGAGAGCAAGAGTGCGAAGAGGATTTAATTAAATTATCGATTTGTATTATACTACCATGAGCGTAAAAGATCAGATCAAAGAACATATTGCAAGTTTGCCCGAAGCGAAGGCTGCTGAGATGCAGGCGCTTCATAAACTGGTGCTTACGATCTCGCCGAAGTGCAAACTATGGTATGAGAGCGGCGTCGATAGCTCCGGCAAACAGGTTACGAATCCTAACATCGGTTACGGCAGCTATACCATTAAATATGCCAACGGCGATACGAGAGAATTTTTCCGCGTGGGCTTCAGTGCCAACAAAGCCGGCATCTCCTGTTATATTCTTGGTCTCAAGGATAAAAAATATCTCGCCAACACCTACGCAAAAACGATCGGCAAGGCTACCGTGACCGGCTACTGTATTAAATTCAAGAAGCTCGGCGATATAAATCTCGACGTCCTCGAAGATGCCATCAGATACCGGCTCGAAATGCCAAGCGAAGAAGGGTGATCGATATTGCATGGGCCATAGAGACAACAAGCTTATAGCCTTTGCGCGTGAACGGCGGAAAGAGCCAACGTATACCGAGAAATTGCTGTGGCGAATACTGCGCAGCCGCCGCGTCGAAGGAATAAAATTTCGCCGAGAGGAAGCGATCGAAGGATACATTGCCGATTTTTATTGTGCGGAGCATCGGTTGATCGTCGAGATCGATGGTTCGGTTCACGATGAGCCCGAGGTAAAAGCAAACGATATTCGCCGCCAGCAGCATCTCGAAGCGGCGGGCTACACCGTCATTCGTTTTTCGAGCGACGATGTCTTTGGCCGTGTTGATGTGGTAGTGGACGAAATACTAAAGCACTGCAAAAAATAAAATAAAAACCTCCCTCGCCCGAAGAGGGAGAGGGAAGTCTTTATTTATCTCCTTCTCCCTACGAGGGAGAAGGATAAAGGATGAGGGTGTATCGGCTACTAAGCAATCTCTGCTTGTCGAAGCATTGCAACGCCGGTTAGTGAGGACATGAAATATCTTTATGTTTTCGAGGTTACACCCTCACCCTCAATCCCTCTCCCTCTTCGGGCTAGGGAAGTCTTATTTAATTTCCTTCTCCCTTAAAGGGAGAAGGAGATTTTTATTTTATGGGGTGCGTAAGACGATTGGTTAAGACATTATAGGGATTCCTCTCCGCCACGGCGGATGTGCCATCTTCGTTCGGAATGACATGGTTTAGTGAAGGTCTTTTACATTTGTATTGAGTCCCGAAGGGACGGCAACACAATAGCCCACGATTTCAATCGTGGGCGGCCAAGACCGTACGCCATTTCTTCTTCAGTACCTTTTTACCCTCATCCTCAATCCTTCTCCCTCTTCGGGCGAGGGAAGTCTTATCTAAGATGCCATATTATATTTTCGATAACTCGGCTCGCTGTGTTTTTTAAAGCCTTGTTTTTCGTAGATCGGCTCTCCGGCTTTTGTGGCGAGTAATTCGAAGAATGAAACGCCGAGCGCCGTGCCGGTTTCGGTAAGCCGGCGCATGATCTCGGAAGCGATGCCCTTATTACGGTAAGCCGGCGGAGTATAGATGTTCATAATATAGGCGGTCGTGCCGCTTGGTATGCGAAAACTTCCCGGCCGCTTATAGATCTTCATGCCGCCGGTTCCAGCCAGCGCCGCGCCATCGAGTGCAAGCCAGGCGACGTACGTCCCCGCAGCAATTTCCTCCTCGAAAAAAAGAGCGAGTTCGTGGCGAAGCGTTTGCTCTGCCTGCGGGTCCTGCGGGCCGTGAATATCGACGAGAAAGTCGATGCGCGAATCGATGAGGTACTGAAGATGGCGTAGATCGGCCAGCACATACTTAATGGTAGTATCCATTCGGTGATAGAGGTGTAATTGGTATAATACGCAATATAATGAAGATCGGCAGGTAATGTTTCATCGCACGCAAGGGCAAGAATTGGAGTATCGTCAAAAAAGCAAGGCGGGCTTTCTCCTGTTCTGCCTACAGTCGAAAGTCCGCCTCAAAGAGTTCTTTCACGTTCAAGAGATGCACAAGGACATGTGCGTACCGGGTAAAATCGATCTGCCCACAAAAACACTATAAGTAAAAATAAATTCTCAAAGGACGCCCGGGCTCCTCTGACCCCACATTAACATACCGGCAGTTTTATTGCGTGCCAACAGCTATTTTTGTATTATTTTATTATTAGAAATCTATTAGTTTATATAAATATAATGGCCCAAAATAGCTCAAAAACGGCAATTATTAAAATTTTCTAAAAAAATGGTACAATTTTCCTTTTTTCGTATTATATTTGTTTTTGTAAAAGGCGTGCAATTTCTCCAGTATAGGAATAGCCCTTTTATAACGGGATATTTTTCGATCTTGCTTCTGAACGGGAAGAGGCAGAGCAGGCAGCGTGCAGGAGCGATCTCTAAATAATTTTTCCAAAATAGACCACCGATAAATAATCACCGCACTAAGTAGATCACCAAAGTTTGTGGACAGGGGGGAGCCGGAAAACAGTCTTCCATGCCAACCAAATACAGTAAACCCGTGGCAACATCCGGCTCCCCCCTTGCAGATGGAAAGAATGTAAAACTTCCCGGCCCGCTCACTCATCGAGCAGCTTCGCGATGTTCCATGAAGCAGAGATTGCTTAGTAAGCGATACACCCTCAAGTTGGGGTATGGGGTGTAGGGTATGGGGTATGGAAAATGCAAGTCGATGCGTAAGACGATTGGTGAGGACATAGTAAAGGTCTTTTAAATTTGTATTGAGTCCCGAAGGGGCTGCAACAATTATAGCCCATGATTTCAATCATGGGCGCGGCAAATACAGTCGCGAACGAAAGCGGCTCGTTAACGAGTTAACTCCTCATATATACATCGATCATAGTGAACCGGTATCTTTTTGTGATCCTATTGCTCCTGGTGATCGCCACGAATAGCCCCGCTCAATGGATGCAGATCTATCATACCGATACAATAGGTTCGAACACGACCTTTTACCCGATTCTCGGAATGCATTTCTTCGGTCATGACAGCGGTATCGTTTGCAGTCATAATATTATGACCACTACAACCGGTGGTATGAATTGGGAGCGGCACCGGCAACCTGCCGACCTTGTATTTTCTTATAACTTTAGCTTCCTCGATATCGACCACCTGCGATTGAATAACTCTTCTTCTGATGGATATATTTATTTCAGCTCCGATGGCGGTGAGCATTGGCGAAAAGATTCGATTGCTGATGAGCTAAGCTTTTATGTCCGCACTATTTATTTTCTCGATTCGCTCGTAGGTATCGCCGGTGCTAATGGCTTCGCGGTTTTCAAGACTACTGATGGCGGTACGAACTGGGAGCTTGTCCATGGTGCGGAGACCAATAATTTTGCCAGTTACACCATGGGGCCGATTGCTTTTGCAACGCCACAGCTTGGGCTTGCTGCTTCCGGTAATCATGGGACGTGGCTATTGCGAACCACCGATGGTGGTGCTACCTGGGAGAACCTCTCCGATCTGCATCGCTCCCTCGGTGGTTTTGAACCGACGGGCTTATCCTTTCCCGATCCTGCCCATGCATTCTTCAGCTCCGGCTCGAATCTTTTTCGTTCTATCGATAGCGGAAAAACCTGGCAGCGTATAGATCAGCGGATATTTTCTTCGACCGCTACGTGTCAATCGATTTCCTTTATCGATTCTCTTCATGGTGTAGCCGTTGGGAATGCCGGTATATTACAGGCAGCCTATACTTCCGATGGCGGGGAGAGTTGGCAAAACTGGACACTGCTCGGCACTGCCAATGCTACTGCAGGCTATACCTCTTTCCCGAGTCCCGAGGTAATGTATGTGGCAGGCCGCGAGATGGTTTTTAGATTATATGTAAAAGATCTCGATGTACAACAGCCGAAGCAGCTACTATCGGAACCGGCGCTTGCAGTAACCGCAGCGAATACTTTACAGGTTACACTTCCCGAAGGGGAAGCGGGTGTGATAGAACTTTCCGATATTTGCGGATGCGTTCTTATTAAAAAGACGATCGCTGCTCGCGTCACGAACTTTCCCTTAGATCAGTTACCCCGCTTGCTTATTGCTCGTGTCCAATCAGGCGGGAAGATAACGGTGATGAAGATACTCAATAGGATGTATTGAGCGAAGGCTGGTGTGTAGAAGACGCTTCGATAGAACATCAGCTTTTTTTCTTCATTGCCATTATACCCTCAACCTTAATCCTTCTCCCTCGTAGGGAGAAGGAGATTTTTATTTTACTTTCCTCGCCCGAAGAGTTCTTTGATCTTCTTATAGGGAGATTTTTTCTTATCGTATCTTTGATCTGTTATTTAATCGTATCGGCAAGGCATGATGACGGAGCAAGAATCATCTCAGATAACTTCTTCTTCTACGGCGGGAGCAAAAACTATCTTTGCCATGGCAGGAAAGGCCCTTATTCTTTCCTGGCTGCCAATGATCATACCAGTTATTATTTTGGGAAGCGGGAGGTTGTTACCGCTTGTGCTGATGCTTACTGCGATTAGTCTCGGTCTTGGACTCATAGTTAATCCTAAGGGTTCATGGATAACGATAGCGAGTCTGTATGCTGGTATTCAGATTCTACTTGGCATTTCGGGGTTGCTGGCGGGTACACTTTTATCTATAATTTTTGCATTATATTTTATGGCGATTTCGGGGTTTGCACTCTATTGCCTGCTCGCTGCAAAATCAGCTCGGCTTACAAACCTGCGCATTGCGTTTCTCGGCATCGGCGGTTTCGGTGCAGTGCTTACAGTCATATCAATCATTTCTATCTTTGTACGATTATAGCGATTTTTTCTGAACCCCGAACCTGCATTCCCATACCCCATACCCCATACCCCAAACCCCAGCCAATACCCGGCCCTTTCCCCCTGCATTAAGCTGCTGGCGTACCGGCTACACTTTTTCGTTGATCGAATAAGCAAACCCGAGCCGAGCGAATCACTCCCATCCCCCAAGGTACGCCGATATGAATGAACCGAATCGGTTATGCAGGTGCCTGTTGACAGGGCCAGGTCAGCGCAGGACTTTTGCTCGGCGTAAATTCCTCAACTCTTCTCGTTCTTAGACCGCAGGAACAGATCGCTGCACGGACCACCGCTTAAACGTGAGACTCTAACGAGCGGACGGATACAATTTCCCCACCCCATTGCAGGGTGCAGCATGCGCATAACGCTTCTTCTATATAGATGTCGATAGGCTGCCGGAGTTACCCGTAGGGTCTGCAACAGGAGGAAAGGCGTGGTTCCGAAGATAGGAACATAGTAGCGGCGTTATGGTTATAAGACTCGTTATTTCAAGCATCGTCTGTGTACGGGTATAAGAGTATCGCTATGAAGTTTTTCCTATTGCCGGTTGCTCTCTGCATATTACTATTACATTCAGTAAGCTACAGCCAGCCTGCCGAATCGCTTTCGAAAGAACAGGTGCATTCGCTGGAGCTCTATTGCAAGGTCTGGGGCTTTTTGAAATATTACCATCCGCAGGTTGCTTCGGGGTTTTATAATTGGGATAGTGTATTTATACGGCATTACTTCCAGGCCAAAGAAGCGACAACCGATAAAGAACGAGCTATAGTACTTACGGCCTTGTATTTAGAAGCAGGGCAATCGGAGCGAGCGGTCGAATATGCCACGGATGTATTGCCGGATACGGCGTTTATCCCACTCACTTCTTTCCGATGGCTTGACGATCTTTCCCCTATCGATTCCCAGCTTGCTCTATCGCTTAAAGAATTGTTGAAGTCGCGGCCGGTGAAACAGAGTGCCTATGTCCGATGGGATTCGGCTCGCGATAATATAAATTTCACGGCTGATAGTCAGTGGTTTACCACCGCCGGAGCATTTCCTTCCGAGCCAATACGTATGCTCGGGTTTAGCCGTTATTGGAATATTGTAGAATACTTTTATCCGTATAAACAGGAATTGCGCTGGGATACTATTCTGCCATATTATCTTCCCAAGGTTTCAAATGCGACTGAAACAACCATACCCTTTGTCTTTCTATCCTTAGCTGCAAGATTAAATGATCCACTCGGATTTTATGATAGTCGAAAATTATATGATCTCTATGGCACCGTATCGGATCAATTGTTACTTAGAAGAGTAGATGGCGATCTTGTTATCAGCGGTATCAACCCCTTGTATGCCTCCAATGAAGATTCCTTACTGGAAATATTGCATCTCAAAAGGGGAGATATTGTAGTAGCCGTAGGTTCTAATGCCATTGATGATATAAGTAGGTACTCGGCAGAATATTTTTGTCGATCTAACAACTCCATATTCTATAATGTGTTCAGCAGATTCCTACAACGGTTTAAACATTCCACTACACTGACGGTTGATCGCAATGGCCAGCGGATAACGACCACTCTACACTATTTACCCCCTTCGCCCACTGTAGAATATCTGCGGTACCGTGCAAAAGATCCCTGGAAGATTCTTACAGGAAATATTGGATATGTAAATCTTGAGAAACTTAGAGCCGCAGATGTAACTGCTGCAATGAAGGAATTACTGCAAACCTCCGCGCTTATTATTGACGATCGACTTTATCCGAATGATACGACAGATCTATTTAATTTTCTCACGGGGCCGGTGCAAGCGGACCGTGGCGCCGTGCCATCCTTAAAAAGACCGGGCTATTCGTTTTCGGAATATGATACTACTAAGTGGACTAAATTTGGCAAAGAAAAAAAGTATTCAGGCAAAATAGTATTGCTCGTCGATTATCGGACACAATACAGCGGCGAATTTATCGGGATGGTTTATCAGGCCATTGAGGGAGTAAAGACTATTGGCTCACAAACCGAAGGCGCCGTATCAAATTCTGCACTTATTTGTTTACCTGGGTTTAGTGTTGCAGGCATAGCTACCGTGGGTTCATGGTATCCTGACGGAAAACCGGTGCATGGAGTTGGCTTAAAAATAGACTACGTAGTTCATCCCACCATCGCCGGCATCCGCGAAGGCCGCGATGAGATCCTCGAACGGGCGATCGAATATATTAAGACGGGGAAGTAGCAGCTCGCAAACGCACTACTGCCAGTGCAGATAGCGCAAAGGCTCAGGACGATACGGTGCAGTTCCGGTATATGACCTCGCTGCTACATCCACTCCATTATGCGTAGTGTCCGCGCGGCAATCGGTTCGGGTGGTATCATAATCAACTCGTAGTTCAATTCACGATAGACTTCTTTATGGAGGTTCTCGAAGATGAGGGCATTTTCGTAGCTGATCCTTCTGGCCGCAGTGGGTTCGACGAAGCCGAGATTATCGAGAAAAAAGATTTGCCGCTCGTAGATATTCTCGCGCTTGATGCGATCTAATTCTTCCAGTAATATATCGGGTGGCGGATAGCCAAGATAGCGGCTGAGTGCGAGCGTACAAATAGGCGAGCGATCGTAAAGCTGAATGCTGCCAATAGCTTCAAGTTGCCGTTGTTGCTGCATCAATGTGATCTTATCGATGAAATCAGCGTGCAGCCAGGGTTCGGTAGTACCACGGCTGTGCTCGATGGCGATCACATCGGTCGCGGCTTCTTCGATTATAGTATAGCCGTGAAGTTGTAATTCACGAAGAAGAGAAGTCTTTCCTGAGCCCGGAGTACCGGTGAAGATGTAGCGTTTCATGGAAGTTGGGGTATGGGGTTCGGGAAAGTTTTTAAACATCTTTATTAAGCCTGTCATTCCGAGGAGTGAAATCCGCCAAGGCGGACCACGGCGGACGAGGAATCCTCTGATGTCGTAACAAACCATCACAAATCACGCTCTCGCCCAAAGAGGGAGAGGGATTAAGGGTGAGGGTGCAACCGCGAATAAAAACAGACGATTGGGAAATACCTCAACTCTTGATGCAGCTCCGTAACAGAGTAGTACAATCACTACTACACCCTCATCCTTTGTCCTTCTCCCTACGAGGGAGAAGGAGATTTTTATTTAATGGGATCCAATCTAATATTTTACGAAAGCGCGAGAGGTTGTTAGCCCTGGAGTTGAAAATGTGAGGATATGATTACCCGCTTGCAGGCCTGAGATATTCAGCGGCAATTCACTTGTGCCGGGATGAAGCTCGATGCTGCCCGTTGCTTCTTCGAGACCAAGGATCGAATAAATATGATAGGTGAGCGGCTGTTCGGTCTTGCTCGAAAGCACGGCCGTTACTATCGTCGAGGCGGGATTAGGCAGCAGCGATTGGATGCTGAAGCTGCCTGTCGCGAGGTAATCATAGATCTCCTGTTCGCCACAGCGAAACTCGTAACTAAACGCCGTATCCCCCGCTATCGTAGAGAGCGATGCAATACAGAGTTCGAAGAACGGATCGCTGGCATTGACATGCGCATTGCTCGCGCTTAAATGAACCTTCGTATCCTTTGTTAGAAATGTCCTATACTGTAGCGCACCAAAACTTCCATCGCTTGAGCGAACGATAAATGGATTACCACTGAGCTGCAAATGATTATTCACGTATGTTGCTGTGTTCGGCCCTTCATAGCCGATGTATTGCATGAGGTCGGTATTATAACTCAGATCGAGATCGATCGTCTTTGCAGCAGCAATGGGAAGGCCCGGTGCAAACAAAGCGATCGCTATCGTATCGCCGGCTTTCAGCGCCCCATTCAGTACTGCTCGCGCTTCAAGCGGCGTACGAAGCGGCGGCGCATAGCCTGCCGTTATCTCGAGCGTGAGGGCGTTACCGGCATCGGAAATAACGTGCAGTTCGGCAGTCATTCCCCCGAGCCGCGAAGCATCGAATTCGCCGTGAACCTTCACGGCCACACTATCGCCCGGCGGCAGTATAAACGGACCGGTGCTATCGAAAGCAAAACCTGTCCCGACTAATTGCAAGGACGATACATGAACCGTATCGCAGCCAACGTTATAAAAATGGATCGTGGTATCCCGGCCTTCGCACACCGAGAATTTCCCAAGATCCAGCCCCGTCAAAAAGTGCTCGATCGCCTTACTGCCGTATCCTACTTCTACACTGGCGCTGAAACTGGTATCGTGAATACTGCCATCGGGTAATTGATAGGTAACGGTGATGCGCGAGTGATAGATACCCGTATCATGTGGTTGAACGATCCACGTAAAGCCAAGCGAATCCGTAGAAAGGAGCGTCGTTGTAGTAGTAGATTGCTCACCCACGAGTGCGGTATTATCATTAACGATCTGTACCGAAAGAATTTTTAGCGTATCGCAGCCGCTATTGCCGATAGAAAAAGAAATGCTATCGGCCTTATCGCAGCGCGTACGAGTCGGGAATACATAGTTGGCGCTCCCTAACGTAGTCGTTACCTCAGCCGCTCCATGGGTTACCAGTGCCGAGATAGCGAACGTCGTATCGTGTAGCGTACCATCGGGGTTACGGTAGTTTACCGTCACCGAAGCAGTGTAGTTGCGGGCGCCGTGCGGATGCAGATACCAATGAATCGTTAGCGTATTGCTATCGATAAGATAATTGCCGCCCTCGCTCGTGCCGGCTAAGGACTTACCATCGTTACTAAAGGAGATCGAACGAATAACGATCGTATCGCAACCGACATTCGATAAAGAAAACGTAAGGCTATCGCCACTATCGCACACACTTCTCGGAGCAAAGACCTGCTGGCTCGAAGCAAGCGATGAAACGAGCGTTGCCGAACCGGCAAAGATGGTAGCATCGACGCTTATCGTGGAATCTCGGATCTTACCATTCGGCAGTTGGTAGGTGATCGTGGCCGAGGCAGAAAAATGCCCGGCCGTAAGAGGCGTTAATTTCCAGAGCAGTCTCAGGGAATTCGTATCGGCAAGATTGGCAACAGGGCTGCTGCTTCCTTGCAGTGTTGCGCCGCTATTGGCAAAGACCACCTTCAGGATGTGAAGCGTATCGCAGCCGGAGTTTTGTATCGTCACGACGAGGCTATCGCCGGTATTGCAGATCGATCTCGGGGCGAATGTTTTTGCCGCTGCTTTGACATCAAAGATCGCCGCGCCCGGTGCAATAACCGTTCGAAGCCAAAGGGTAGTATCGGCGATCGAACCATCGGGCAACCGATACGAGACCGTTACCGCCGAACGATACACACCTGCTTTTCCCGGATGAACATGCCATTGAAAGAGCTGGGAATCGGTACGTCCTAAGATCGTTTTGCCCGGACCGATCTTTTCTCCAAGAATGATATTACTGTCGCTGGCAAGAGTAATATCCACGATTCGCAGACTATCGCAGCCATTGTTCATTAAAGAAAAGATAAGCGAGTCCGGCGAAGAACAACTATTGATGTCGGGGAAGATGATAGAATCGCCCAGGGAAAACAAGGGTGAAGCGGGGCCACGGCATTGGGAGAATTTTACGGCCCAGGCATCGGCATGGCCGAGAGCGATATCGGGAGTGCCGTGAAAATCCGTAACGTCTCCATCGTTTGACGTCGTATATCCGAACGCACAATAGCCTCCGTCTGCCGTCGAAACGATCGAGTAAAACTTTTCCTCATAAGAACCGCCATACGCTTTTTGCCATTCGATCTTCCAATTCTTATCCACCTTAACGACCCATCCATCGGCCGGAGCAGGGTAAGGAGGCCGCAGATGTACCTGAACCCAATTAGGGGAAGTAGCATAGGTAGTACCGCAAAAGATATATCCGCCATCCCGGGTTGCCATTCCATCATGCACTTCTGACGGATACGAAGAGCTAAAACTGGGGTCACCCAGCGTGGCAATCCGTTCGAGCGTACCGGTAGAGCTTACCAAAATAAGTAAGGCATCCGTGTACTGAGTATGAAGGGAGGCAAGATCGCCATCATTCGAATACGATTTTCCAGTAATAAAAAAACTGCCGGTAGGGGTTTCACTGATCGAGGCGGCAACATCCGAGAACGTCCCTCCAATAATTTTTTGCCATTGCTGAGTACCGTCTTTATCCAATGTTAATACCAGTATATCCGGGTCGGGCGTCCAGCCATAATGAAAACCCGGAAGCTCGGATGAGTACGTCGAAGCGACAATAGCATAGCCGCCATTAGAAGTCTGGATGATCTGCGGTGAGAGTTCATCGCTATTGCCCCCGTAGATCTTGCTCCATTCGATAGATAGATCGGCGGCAAGCTTGAGGACATAGATATCTTTATCATCGGCATAGGAAGCCTTTGTTACCAACGCCAGCACCAGACCTCCATCGGTAGTACCTTTGGCGGAAATGGTATTGAAGAGTGTAACGGTTGGAGTTGGAATTATCTTCTTGGTTTTGAGAGACCCGTCTTTATTAAGCTCAAGGATCCAGAGAACCGAATCAAGACCGGACTTACCGGCCAGATCGCCATCGACCGAAGAGGCATATCCGCAAATGATATAACTATCCGGCCGTTCGATGCAGGCAAGCGAGCGATCGCTTCTACTGCCGCCATACGTTTTTTGCCATTCGACCCTACCATTGCGGTCGAGTTTTGATATCCAATAATCTTCAGAGCTATTGTAGATGAAACCAACGCAAAGAAATCCGGAATCGGCGGTTTGAATTAATTGAGAACCCAATTCAGTATTATCCGGCGTACCATACGCATGAGCCCAATCCAATTCCACCGATGGCTGGGCATACCCAAGGGATGACCATAGAACGGCAGCTACTACGATCGAAAGTACCCAATACACACACAACCATTTCCCACCTGGGAGGGAATTACCATACTTCATATTTTTCGGGGATAGAGATCTATATAAAGAACTCCCCAGGCCAGGTTTTATTACCCCAAAAATGATAAAAAAATACTTCTGAAAAAGACACCGGTAGGAGGCTGGGGCATGGGGCATGGGTCTGACCAGTGGCTAGGTACTCCATGTTCTGGGAAAAGTATCATTTGGGTCTGATTATTGCCACTTTTTACCTCTTCTGTACCAATATATAGTTTCCTAGAAGTTTGCAGAATATATCCAAGCGTTTTTCCAAAATTGTAATAATGTAGAAAAACTTTATTGTCAGAGGTGATTCTTTGGTCTGCTATTCCAATCCATGGCCTAAAGTCAGCCTCGGAAGTCTTTTTCTGAAGAAGAAATGTTTCATTTGCGGATTTCCACAACTTTACCGTAAACCAGGCATAAATACTTGTAACTATTAAAATTAATAAATTAACTATGAGTCCCCACCATTGGGGCTCCGACCACCAACTACCCTGGCGCAATGCTGTAAATAACATAAAATTATATGTTTTGAATAATAAGTTTGTACTTATCATCGAGAATATCAACAATGGTAGCCATATGGAGAGAGAAGCTGTCGTCTGGTGGTAACTCTAAAGATAAATCATATACTATTTTCATATGTTTTTGATTTACTCGGTCTTTCTCTCTTATCTTATCTTCTAAAATGTACCTTATAGCTTGTACCAACTTATTAAAACATACAAGCAAATCTTGGAGAGGTATATTAATGCCGTATTCTTTCCAATATGCATTTGCAACGACCAGATGATCTCGGAGATTATCTCGAGCTTGGAATAACTCTCTTAGCTCAGTATCTCTAAGATGCCGCAATGTATTAGCGACATCTTCTTTAGAGTAAATCGCTTGCGTATTTAATATGGCACTAGAGTATGAAGTGTTAAAACGAACCTGTTGAATTTTATCAGCCAGTTGATGATATAATATAACCCCATCCAGAGCAATTTTCAATTCCGTTTCGCCCTTAAATTTTATTTTCCAGGATTTAAGACCTAAAAATGCAATCCGAGCTGTAATTAACGCTGAAGCTCCTACGGCTAAATCGCGAAAAGCTGTAGCTAAATCGGCGCAAATCATTTATTACTATAATTTGGTAATGTGAAGATAGATATTAAACAAATATACTGCATTAAATGTGTTTAGGTGTTCTTAAATAAAAAAGGCCATTGCTGGCCTCTTTATTTTATTATTTTAAATAATTTACTCACTTGCCTCTCGCTCCAGCAGTGCTTTTTCCGTTTCAGCTTCGATGCTTACTCCGAGTTGGCTTAGGATATTCCAGGCGGTTTTGCGGGCGGTTTCTTTGGAGATCAGGCCGGTATCCGATAGGACCTGAATGCCGGAGGCGAATTTCTGTATCGAATCGGCGATGCGGTCCATGTTATTGCGCTCGAATGGGGTAAAGGTGACGTTGATCGTGATCGAACTGAGCTCGTCCTCGCTTAAGCGGCGCGTCTGGCCGGTATCGTCTTTTATCATGCCAGCATTATTTTGCTGGATCATCACGTAGCGGAAGATAAATTGCAGATCGGCCGCCCACTCCTTGCGCTTCTGGTTGAACTTCGCATAGAGCGCCGGCATCTGCTCGACGGCCGTTGCGACATTCGTCTGCGAGCCATCGCCAAAGACAAACTCCGGTATGCCTGCCGAACCGACGGAGAGCAAGAGCAGTAAGCGAATGAGCGCCGTTACTTCTTCCATCTTAATCTCCGGCGATTTCAGCTCCATAGAAATGCGATCGGTATGCGCGAAAATTTTATTGCGTGGTATCTTTACTTTGGACCACCGCTCGATCTCATCCTTCGTACCGTTCTTGATTGTCACATCGGAGATAATACCTCGCTGCAATTCGAGCGCCGTCACCGAATCGTAAATACCCTGATCGAGATAATTTAAGAAATCGGAAATAGCAAAGGTATCGCCGCGGCCGAAGGTCTGATTAAGCAAATGATTGGAGCGCAGCAGAAATACGTTGCCGACGAGTTTGCCATAGTTGGGATTTGGTTTTGGAAGCTTTGCTTTGCCGGTGATAATAGTCTTACCACTCTCATCAAGCTGATCGGGAGAGTTATCGTAACGAATAACATCGAGCCAGCGGTCGGTTCGCTTATCCCACTTCACATCGTTCGAATGCTCGACCCACGTGCCGCGCGAGGTATTCATCTTCGTTGCCTGCGTGACATCGCTATCGCTGACGGTAATATCGCGAATCCAGGTTGCCGGAATAAAGCCGAACGTACATTGGCCCGTCGCTTCTTCGACGGAAACCGGAATGCCGAGCGTTCCGAAGATCGAGCGTTCAAGGATCATCGCAGGCAGTTTTAAATCGAGCCGGTTCTTTGGTCCGGAGTAGGTATCGTTGATGCGGCGCAGAATGGAATCGGTCACGCCATAGAGGTTAGCGTCTTTTGCGGAGACGGTAATATCAATGCCGAGGCCATAGACGAAATCGCGAATGAGTTCGTGAATGCGGTGATGCACGGCGTTCTGCTCCCAGAGGCGTTGCTGGATGCGATAGGCGCGCTGTAGGTTTAGGCCTGTGATGGGTTCGGTCCCATCGAGTGTGGGCCAGAAGTTCGTCGTAAGCGGATCATCGGAAGCAGGGTAGAGATCGCCCATTGCTTCGGCGATAGCAACATGTTCATGGTCGCTGCGAGTGGCCGGTGGAACAGGTGGCAGCGAAGCATCAAAAGAAGAAAACAAAGCAGCAAGACGCTCTCGAACAGTCATAAGCAAAGTAAAAAAATGAAATAAGGAACGCCGCAGCTTCTGCTGTGGCTTCGGGTTTTAACAGCTTCGGCGCGGAAGTTCCTTTGTAACTTTGACTATAGGAAATAGTTTATTGAATGCGTCGTAATCCTTAACTCTATACTCTTATGTCGGTGCTATCTTTATTGCTTTATGCTTGGGCTCTGGTAGGCGGAGTAGAAGAAGCCAAATTCCGGCCGGTACCTCATTTACTACTCTCCGATGCTGATTTCTTTACGATGACGGCGGTGGCTACGACCACTGGCGGTACTATTCTTGTAGGAGATGTTTACCAAACAAAAGATAGTAAAGAGCTTCCCCATTCTGGTATCACTAAGGTGCTTGACGATGGCGAAACTGATTGGTCGTTAATTATAGCCTCCGATAATATCCGTCTTACCAGTGTAATAAGCAGTTCAGGTGGTTCTATCTATTGTGGTGGAGTTCTCACTACATCTATTAGCTTGAAGCCGCGAAGGGTGCCACTGATTTTGAAATGTTCCTCCGATGGTTTACTTATTAAAAGTGTAGCCCTTTCCTTTGCTGACGATATTAATACTACCACTCTTAGCGAGTTAGCTGATGGTAGTATTAATATTGCTGCAACGGTGACGGCAACAGGGGCGTCCCGGGTAATTGCTACGATAGGAGTACTCGATACCGCATTACAGATTAGTCAGATGTCGGTTATTCAAAGTTCGACCCCGATCACCGGCGTTGTATCGAACGGATATGTAGTGGGGCAATTAAATAATTTATTCTTTACCACAAGTATAAATAATACAATTCTTCTGGTGGGTTTCGATACGGCAGCCACAACGCATTTCAGCCGTTCTTTCCTTTCTGGCGGCCAGCAACTGACATTGGGGGGTGTTGTATACCGAATCGATGGATCGATAGCAGTAAATGCTAACATGGTTAGTAATGCGACCTCTATTGCTACATGCGGTTTGTTTCAGATTAATCCTTCCGGTAAATTAGTAAATGCTTTTTCTTTACAAACTGCTACCGATGAAATCGGTACTTCTATCTCACGTGCATACGGGCCTTCCATTATTTTAGCAGCAAAAGGCAAACCTTCTCAATCGCCAGGGCGCGTATTTTTACTAGACAGTAATAATAATATCACACAATGTATTCGAATGGGTCTTTTTGAAGGACGAGAAATGGTCCCTTATGTGACATCTATAGTTGATAATATATTGCCGATTACTGGCATCGTGAAGGATACTTCTGAGTTAAGATTCCAGACCTTTTGGGGGATAATGTCTCCGACGCTTGAGTGTTGCCAGTTTCTTCATGCCTCTGCTACTAAGCAGGAAGAACTATTTACCGAGAATGATGCTACGCAATACCAAGTAGCCAAAGTAGCTATTGATACAGTTGCCGTGGAGATTCAATTTTCAGGGTCGTTGATCAATGAGACAGTAAGTATGTGCGAAAGAATTCCTCAAACGGTAGTAATGAGCACGGATAGGCCTCTGGTTACTTTGAAAAATGTTGTACAGATCAATGAACCGTTGCACTTGCGGTTATCAGATATACCTCAAGGAGATTATCGTCTTTCTTTGTGTACAATAAATGGCAATACAGTCTATCAAGAGAGAAGAGATATACAGGGACCGGAAGAAATTTCCATCCCCACCACCGGCCTGGTGAGCAGCATCTATTTTATCGAGCTACAGGATGCGAATTCTTTCGCAACGGTCTGGCGGGGGAAAGTAGTGATCGAGTAGCGGTTACTCTATTACCACTTTCTGGCGCCCGATCACCGAAAGGCTGTTAGCTTCGAGTACTTCTACGATATAGATTCCACTTGGTAAAGAAATGGTGGGTAGCTCTGTACTTAAACCGGATGCAGCCGTCAGTAGAGCGGAGCGGTATACTTCTTTTCCTACCAGATCGCGCATAACAACCAGATAACTATCTGTATTCAGGTACGAAAGATCTATCTTGATAGGATGATGTGCTGATGAAGGATTAGGATGTGCGAGTATCGGGCCCGTCGAAAAATCGCTGCGAACTGTGTTAGGAACCGTACTGCAAAGGACGGTTGTGCCTGGGTGATGGGTGATCATAGAAAATGTTTGTTTACTTTGGATTACCGTACCATCGGAATATTGCATTGCCAGTGCAGTGTCCTGTATCTCTGCTATAGTAGTGGTTACTGTAGCAGGCTCAACGTTGCAGCCTTCCAGCGTATCGGAAAACACCTGATAATTAATACTCGGAGAATCGATCGTAGCCGAAAAATCTTCGCTTGAAATATAGGCATAGCGGGTAGGGCTGGAACGTAGAGGCTGAAGTGTAGCATAAGGGCCGGGACGCTCTTTGAAAATATTAGCTGCTGCTTTTACTGTGCCGGAGCTATTTACCGTTATAATATATTGCTCTGGGAAGGTGGTAAAAAGGCCGCATAGCCCTCCGAAGGCCGTTTGAAAAATACTTTCGCATTGCGATGGAAATATAAAGCTATATTGTGTTGCCCGCTGAAGATGCCCGATATCGGTAAACTGTAGTAGTATCGGTTGCAGACCGTGGCCAACACGCGTAGAACCGGCAAGGACTATTGAGCCATCAGATAATTGAAGCAAATGTGATGGAAAGATATCCGATGTTATCGAAGCATACGACGACTGAGTAATAAGAGTCCCGTTACTTTCAAGGCGAAGTAAGGATATCATCGTATAGTGCCCACTGTCACCGGGATGCGGTAGCACTGAATTGGCCAGTATAATAGTCGAATCAGTGCACTCCATTACAGCAGTAGTTTCTATATGCTGAGCAGTATCGGAGTTAACGGAAATTGTCCGGCACCAGAGCGGCGTACCGGTACTATCGACTTTGAAAATAAACCCAAATCGTTCTCCCCAATGCACGGGCTTTGACGGAAACCACTGCCCAACGAATAGTACACCATTATCATGAGTAGGACAGCTTGCATTGATCAGTGCGCTTGCGCCAATACTATAACGGCAAGCCCAGCGGAGCGTACCATCATTATTAGTTGATACAGCGACGGGCTGTTGACTTAAGGTAAGAATTACGAGACCGGCAGCAATAATAGCGCCATCCTTGCTTACCGATGTCGTTTGGAAATTGAAAATACCGTAGGCCTCGCTGCTGGTATCGGCAAATTGATCCATCCAGGCGATCTCACCCGCGGGGGTAAATTTCATAAGAAGGCCGTCGTTTTTTGCGATAGGGTTTGTACATCCGGAGGCAGCAATAGTGCCATCGGGAAGTATTGCGCTGGAAGAAGGCGTTGCCAGGAAGTTCAAAAAGCTGGCCGTTTCCGTAAGGGGCTGCGCCATTGCGCCGATGCTTGTCAGGCTTAGTATTAATAGGATAATGATGGACTGTCTCATAGTAGTATAATTGGATCATCGAAAGAAACAACTTATGCACGGGTAAATGATTACACCTGGTCTGGCAACTTCTTTTGCCACGGTTTAGCGGGAGAAGGTGGTGATCGAGTAAAAAACCTTTGTCACACGGGGCCGGGGTGGGTCGTTTACTTGGTATTGTAATTAACTACTAACTCTTAAACGACTATGAAACACTACATGACACGCATCGCACTGGCCGGCTTTTTTGCTTTGGCACTCGGACTTTTGTTCAACGATTCACAAGCAGCGCTCAATTCCTACCTGCAGCTTAAAGGGCAGACCAATGGTAAGACTTACCGCTGTACCATCGATGGCAATGGCAAATTCACGTTCTCGAATGTCGAACCCGGGCAATACGATCTCGTTGTTGTCTGCGATGGCAAAGGCGATTGCCCGAGCACGATCGAGATTTCGAGCTTTTCGTGGGGCGTCTCGAATTCCGGTTCGATGAGCTCCGCCAGCGTCAGCGGCAGAAACACCCCGGTGACTCGCTCGAATATCTCGAATAACCGCACCGCCAGCTCGTCATCGGTTACCTCTAATGGCAGCCGTGTTGCCTGCGCCGATCTCAATGGCGATGGCATTCTGGATGTGATCACTTCGCCGGTCAGCTTTTCGGTAAGTTCTGCATCGGTCAGCTCCGGCTCGAAGGTGGTCTTTCACGATCTTACGGTTATGAGCATGTGCTCGCCGGGTGGGAAATTGACCGCTACCTACGATCTGAAAAAAGGCGTAAAATAATATCTCTTAGCTTACCCATCAAAGCCTCATTGCTCTGCAACGGGGCTTTTTTTATGTAGGGAGTTTGTAACTATTAGGGGTGCCGGAAGTTTATTAGAATGTTCTTTGCGATAATCGAACTACAGAATGCCAATTCATTTGCAACCGTGTGAAAAGGGAAGATAGTTGTAGAATAAGGATGTTATCTTTGAAATTTGTAGTATGAAGAAATTACTTCCGATGCTACTCCTTACCTGTCTGGCAGCGACGGGTTTTGCACAGACTACCTATCTGCATCTTACCGCCGCCAAAGATTTTCCGAGAGGCGGCCTGCTCATTCCCGTATCGGGCGGTATGCTGCTGTATGGGCCCCTGCTTAATGACGCTAATACAATAGGGCCCAGGCAGGCGATAGCAAAACTATCTACTGATGGAACGGTGCTATGGGTGCGGCAGACGTCACATGAATATCCAAAGAGTGAGTTTTTTGCGGTTCACGCCATAGAAACACGCAATGGGACTATCATCCTGAGCGGCGTCATGGGAATAGATAGTACCAAGCCCGATGGCAGCGCCCTGGGGAGTGTTTATTCTATAATAGCTACCGACTCTGCCGGTAATTGGATAACTACTGCTTCCTTTCTGAACCCCTGTCCGATAGGACATTTGCTTCAATTATCGGATGGGACTATTCTCATGGCCGGCTCTACCTATACCTCACCTAATGAAGTTGCATCGATCTGTTTTTTTGATTCCACCCTGAATAAAGGGACCCTGCTTCAATTAAACCATTCATATTCGAGTACCTATAGCACCTTCCCTTTTATTACGGAATGTCCGGATAAGACACTGCTTGTTGCGGGCTCGTATAATAGTGGTTTGGCAATCATTCATCTTGATCGTGCCGGCCATATTTTATCGAGTCGGAATGTCATCTTTCCTACGTTAAGCTTTTCTGCCACCTCTATTGCTATGGGCGCCGATGGTTCGGTCGTACTTGGCGGTACTCTCTTCGATACCAGCAGCGGATTAGGAAACCGTAGTTGTATCGTACAACTCAATACCTCCGGAGCAGTGAAGCGAGTGGTAGCATTCGATCCGTTCGATAACACCGGCAGCTGTACGGTGATAGCGCTTGCGAACGGACAATATGTGGTTGCGACCGAGGCAAATTCCGGTAGCACCTCCTCGCATATTCTTCTTATCGATAGCAGCCTGACGGTGCAACGAGCGATTTCAATGGAAGTATTTAAAGATCTATTAGTATCTCCATCCATCAGTACTGCAGGCGATGGAGCCATTGCTATTGCCAGTTCGGCAAAAAGTAAAAAGTTGGGCACCCCTACTTATACCTTTTGGGGCACTATTTCCGCTTCGCTTAGCGGGTGTGGTGTAACCGACGAGCTACTAAGCACGGCGCCGATATCAACCATCACCGATTCTTCATTCGGTATTACTGCCGCCATGCGGACGGTCTCAGCCATCCCATTTTCACTGGGGATAGAACCCCTTCCGACAGAACATACTGTAGTAGATGGCTGCGCAGGTATTCCGGATTATGTCGAACACCGCCCTGATCCGCCTTTTGTTTCTTGCGTAAATCCGCTCCGGCATTCAGAGCCCATCGTTCTTCATACCGTGTTATCCGAACCTTTAACCGTAATTCTTCGCGATATAGCAGGAAAGATGATCTACACGCAAAAGTATGTCGGCAATGATATCCAGATTCCCACAACCGGCCTCGCCAGCGGTATCTACTTTATCGAATTGCAGGACGCTAATTCCTTTGCGACGATCTGGCGGGCGAAGGTGGTGGTGGAATAATTCGTATATTCGGCTTATCCTGATAAGGATAACACAGTATTCATACATCATCAAAACTTATGGCCACGCAATTCAAATTTACCGGCGGTGCCGGATCGTATCTTGGTATTAGTATCGCGACGTTCTTTATCACTATTTTCACTCTTGGGCTTGGAGTACCCTGGGCGGTAGTGATGAGAATGCGCTGGGAAGTGGAGCACACGGTAGTCGATGGAAAGCTACTTCGTTTTACCGGCAGCGGCGCCGATCTTTTCGGCCGCTATATTCTTTGGTGGGTACTCTGTGTTATCACCTTCGGTATCTATTCCTTCTGGGTGCCGGTGAAGATCATCCAATGGAAGATCGAACATACCGAGATCTCGTAATAATCATATCTATGGAGATAGTACTATCCGCTGTCGTTAATACTAATAGTAGCGGGTAGTTACTATTATACAGGAAGCAGGTCTGATTCCATGGTGTGGTCCATCTATTTTGCTATCGAAAAAAACTACAACTTTCGTTTCGCTCGCGTGTCTTCTGATAGGGAGCACCAATCACCAGAACTATAATGCGCAGACGTGCCGTATCGCAAGGGGAGCGTTCTTCGAAGTATAGCCGGGTATTTCGGCTCTGGTCTTGGATTGTCTGTTTACTACTAACGTATGAAAGCAGTGCTGCGCAGCTTCCGAGGCTCTGGCGTAGTACCTTTAAGAATCTCGGGCCGGTTATTGCTCTTCGCCGCGCACCGGATGGCGGGAGTATTGCTGCGGGCAATGGGACGCAAGGGGAATTCCTTATTAAGATCGGAAGCGATGGAGCCATCGAATGGCATCATACTATCTATACTTCACCGCTGGTTCAACTGAGTTCCATGGAGATCGATAGCAGCGGCGATATTATTTGCTGCGGAACCCATAGCCCCAGCGGCGCATCGACTCAGACTCAAGCGGCGATCCAGTGTTTTGATAAGAATGGCTACTTAAAAAAGAATCTTATTTTTAAAAGCATTACGAAGGTACTCGACGCACATTTGCTTCGCCTTTCCGATGGGACGTATGTTATTAGCGGTACGGCTACCGATACTCCGCCGGTGCCGTATATCATTCACCTCTCTCCTGTTTTTTCTATTCTTGCCTCGTATGAAGTATTTCCAAGCGACGTAACCTCGCAATTGCTGAATGCCTTTGTGACCCAGGGAAAAGATAACAGCCTGATGCTACTCGGTAATTATGCTTCGTTTACTACGGCTATTGTTATTGCCAATGATGTTGTCGATACCCAACAATTCTATAGATCGCTCGGCTCGGTCATTGGCAGCAAAGGTATTTGCCATACGAACGGTGATATCTACATAGCCACGGCCATACATTCGCCTTCGAGCGTGGCGACACTACTACGGTTTCATCCGAATGGCGATCTGAAGTTTGCCCTACAGGCGGATAGAACCGTCTTCTCTATTCCTTCTTCCATTGAAGAAGATAGCGATGGTACCATACTATTTGCTTCCCAGAGTGTCCTTGATTCGTTTATGCGTTGTGTCCGCTTCGATACCAATGGGAAGGTGCTTCAGATCGCCGATATGAAGATCCCGAAGAAAGCGCTTTCTACTTCGTTTCTGGCGAGCGGTGCTACCCATACTACCCGGATGTTGCTGAGCACTCCGGTACACGCCGCTGGCGATGACTATGAATCGGAGCTCTATTGGGGAACGGTAGATAGCGCTTTTACTTCCTGCCTATCAAAACCGATACTGGCGCCGGTTACACCGCTGGCGATCAGTGCGTCGGATTGTACGTGGTTCTATACGGCAGGGATAACGGTCAGCATCGATTCACTGCAATTTATCATGAGCGAAGAAGAACTTCCGCTGCCAGATCCGCTTTGCTCCGAAGCAGTGCCTCTATCTGAAACCGGCGCTGAGCAACTCTTAACCGTCACTCCAAACCCTGCCAATCGATCCGGCGGCATTACGATTCATGCGCCGTTAGATGAGCATAAAGAATATCGCCTTATTCTTCGCTCTATGATGGGTGCGAACATTGCCGAGCAACAACTCCCGGCGGGTTCAGGTCATGATATTCGCCTTTCAATAAGCGGCCTCGCCAGTGGCCTCTACTTCGTCGAACTTGCCGATGCGAATTCGTTTGCGACGCTCTGGCGGGGTAAGGTAGTGGTAGAGTAGTATGTTGATTCTTGCAACTCGTCGGCTGTTTTCTTGCAATTCGTTTTCATTTGCTTTTTTGTGCTTTTATTAGTTGCCTGTTATCCGTTCTGTTTTGCTGCTTACTTTGTCGCGCTCTAATTGGTACGTTATATCTCTACCTTTCGTTACTACTTTTCCTGTTACATTTACATCGACCATTCCGCCGTTGTTGTTGCTACTTCCTTCGTTTCTACCTGCCAGCGACCGTTCCGTTTTCATTACTACTTGCGTTACTAACTGACTGGCGAATTGTGCAAATTCACTGGCCGGTTGTATTAACTCTACCTGACCGCCTTCACCTGCTATAATACCGCCCTTCTTAAACCCTTTTATACTTATAGCATTTATTAACCCCTGTATTGCTAACGATACCGCCGCGCCTTCTGCTATTGCCAACGCTACCCCGAGGAACCCGGTTAGTGATATACCGCTCGCTACCGTTGTTGCTACCGCGTCTCCGGTCTTGGCTTTGGCTGTTGCCAGTGCCGCGATGGTTTCTTGGTTATATAAATCTATCCGGGCAACTACTCCGGCTTGCGTGGTACTGGTCTTAGTAGTCTCAACCGTTTGGGTTATCGTTGAGTCAAGTTGTGATAATGTTCCCGATGTTGCACTGGTGGTTTGTGTTGCTATTAGCTTTTGAGTTTCGGCGGCGTTATGTAAGGCGGTATCTAATAGGTATTTGGTTGCAAGGTTAGTAAAGTACTTTCCGGCTTCGCCGAGCGCGGCGTTGTAGGATTTAGCTAACCCGGTTACGAACCGGTCGGCAGAACTGGCATTCTGTTCTTTTTCAAGGGCGGTACGTTCTTCGTTAAGTTTAGCAAGTTTTACGTTATACTCCCGGTCGCCGATCTCAGCCCGGGCGTGTGAGTCTTCGAGTGCCCCGCGCTCCTTATCAAATGATAATACTTTATCGTCGTACTCAGCCTTCGATAATTTCTTGGAAGCCTCGTAGGCTTTAGTAAGATTATCGACAATAATAGTTAGACCTTGTTCTGCAAACTGCCGGGTAGTAGCGACCTTTTCTTCTTCGTACTTTCTATTGAGAGCGAGTAAGTCTTTGTAGTGTTTAGTAAGAAGGGCCTGTTCTAAACTCTGTTCATCCTGAGTGAGACCTTTTCCGAGTTCACGGCGGCGGTTGAAATAGTCTTCATCGGCTTGTATCTTTTGAAATATTGCTTCGCGTTCGCGTACTACTTCATTATCAATAAGTGCAATCCGGGCATCCTGTAAACTTTTATCTAATTCAATACTCTTAGTATGGTAGTCGTTTTGAGCCGCAAGTTTGTCCTGATTGAGTTTTAGTATTTCGAGTTGTAGCTTTTGGGCTTCCTCTGGTGTTACATTTGCGGTAAATAAAATTAGTCCTTTATCATCTATCTCTTTTTGTATAGCTTTAATCCGGTCTTGGATAATGGGAAGCGCGTCCGATTTTGGGCGAATACCAATCTCTATTTCTTTGAACGCTGTAGCTTCGAGGGCGGCGGCTAAGTCATGGTTAAACTTTTCTATCTGTTCGGTAGAAAGGGGTTTTATTTTAGTAGAGAGTTCTACTTCCTTTTTGGATAGTTCGAGCGTAAGCGAAGCAACCTTTTCTTTTAGGGTAGCAAGGTCTTCGGCTTCGTGTCCCTTCTTACTCAGTTTAGGTTGTAAGGCGACGATGTTCCCCGCGTCGTCAGTAGTTGCCAGTTTTAGTAACGCTTCGCGTTGTGCCGTAATGTCGGCAACTTCCTGTTGTAACAGTTTGGCGTTTTCTGTTTTAGAGAGTTCTGCTTTCTGCCGGGAGCCTTTTATAAATTCATCGGCGGCGGTTTTATTTAGATTAGCCTCTGTTTCTTTGGTGGCGGCAGTTCTCGTTTTTGAATCCGCTTCGATAAGTTTTAACTGAGTCTGAAAGCGGGACTGTTGCTCTTTCGCTTGGATGTCCCCGAAGTCCCGGTCGGTTTGCTGATCTATTTTTTGGTTTGCTTTCTTTTGTTGTACCTCTTTTATCCCTTTCTCTTTTAAGAAGGCAATCGTTTGTTCGGCTTGCTGTTTCTGTTCGTCGGTAGCAGTGGCACTTGCTTGTAGCTTTTGATTATCGGCAATGGCTTGCTTATAGGCACTCTTTGTTTCGTTAAGACTTTCTTCTTGTTTTTTACGGGCTTCATCGTAGGCAGAGGCGAGAGACTCTACATTAACCACCTGTTCTTTCGTAGCCGCCGCCGCCTGTTGTTGCAACGGTACCAATTTATTAACTTCCTCGACCGATAAATGCAATTTGTCTGCTATCTCTTGAGCAGATTTCCCCTGAGATTCGAGAGCCTTTATATTTGCCTGTAGTTGCGGGCGGGCCTTTTCTAATTCTTCGCGCTGTTGTACTAACTGATGAAGGGTTTCTTTTTGCTTTTCCTGTACCGATTCGCCCAGTCCTACCTGTTGTTTAAAAAAGTCCAGTACACCCGTCGGTACATTTACATTTTGATCTAATAATTTTTGTTGTGCTTGTAAGGCGGCCAGTTTGTCTTGAGCCTCTTTATAAGAGTTGGCAAGGTCGCCGGTCTTATCGGTTAAACTATCGACCGCGTCCTTTTTTTCGTCTGCACTTAGGTTCTGTTGTTCTTTAATGAAATCGCGTACTCTACCGGTGGCAATAGACATTCCGCCGCTAAAAGCATCGAAGCCTTCGACGGCTTCGGGTACACTCTTAGCAAGTTTGGCGGTAACGGAATCGAGTTCGGTTTGTTCGGCGGCGGTACGTGAGGATTTGCCTTGCAATTCGTCGTAGCGGGCGGAAAGCTCTCCGAGTGATTTATTCTGTTCGTCGATTCCTTTCGCTTTGCCTATATGAGTATTAAATTCATCGAGAGCGGAAGCAGCATCCTTTGTTGCTTCGCCGATGTCTTTGGTGCCAGAGGAAAGCAACGCATATACACCGATCAAAGCACCTACACCGGCGATGAGTAAGAAGACCGGATTCGCGGCCATGACCGCGTTTAGGATTGCCTGACCGACGGACGCTTCCGCCGCCGCCGCTCCTTCGGCAACTTCGCTTGCGGCAACGGCGGAGTGAGCGGTCGCGGCTCCGGTTGCGGCGGCGGCTTCTGCCGAGTATCCCGGAATGAGTTTAGAAAGGATCGAAGCGGCGAACTGGTTAGCGGCGGTAGCTCCCGAAGAAAATACTTTTGCAATACCGCCCGCGTCGGAAATAGCACTCGCCGCACGGAAGGCAACGTAAGCACCGACCAGAGATAAGACGGCGACCTTATGTTCACTGGCAAAGGTAGCAACCGAACCAAGTGCTTTTCCCCCGGCAACCAACACGTCGCCAAGTGAAGTAACGACCGGAATGAGTTGTTGAAAGAGCGGTTGCAGTGCTTCAAAACTTTGCGAAGCAAAACTTATCGCTGCTTCCTCTACGGTATTCTTTAAGCGGTCGAAGTCCCCTATAGCGTCTTGAGTACTTGCTTTCGTTGCTTCCACGGCGGGGCCGAGCTTCGCTTCAATCACTCGCATCTTTTCGGCGGAGTCGGCATTCTTATCGAAGACAATTCCAAGACGGGCAAGGGTAGCGGCCTGTTCGGGGTCAGAGGATTTTGCAATAAGGCGGGCAACGGCTTCGGCGGGAAGTTGTAAGGCATTCGCCGCACCGATGGAAAACTCCGTTAGTTGGTTGAGCTTTTCGCCGGTAACGTTACCAAAGCCTGCTATTTTTGCTTGTAACTCGGTGACCTGTAGTTTCGGAATAGCAAAGTCATCGGCAATCTTTGAAGCGGCGGTTCCGAGCGTTGCCATTTCCGCTTTTGAATTCGCCGCCGAAACCCCGGCTTTTGCAAGGGCAATTTGTAGAGAATCCGAAGCGTGGTCGGCTTCGGTTGCTTTAGCAACGAAGCCGGAGAACATATCTTTTAGACCTTCACCGAGAGCTGTACCTATTGAAATTGTACCAATCCCGGAAAGGCCCTCTTTGAAATTGGAAAAGAACCCTTTACTTTCTTTCTCTGAGAGACCGATGTCTTCGGAGAGTTCGGCAATTTCTTTTTCTACTTTTTTGATCTCTGCCTGTGCAATTTCGGCAGTCTTAAAGTCAAAGGCATTATCGCGGACGGTTACAAGGCTTGCTAACTCCGCTTTCAGTGAGGAAAGGTTTTTAAAATCAACCTTTGGAGAAATATCCGAAAGTGCGGCGGCATCCTTCCTGACTTCCTCAAAGGCGGGCTTTGCCCCGGATAAATCTATTTTTAATTTGTAGAGGACTTCGCTGGTAGTCATAACGAACCTTCGTTATGACCTTCGCTGTTTTCGTCGGGCGATTAATCCATCAATTCACTAATTATGTTTACTACCCTTTGTGCTTCCAGTACTACTTATACTGCGAGTTCAGATTACACGGCTATAGTAAGTACAATCGTTGGCGTTGCGGCTGTAGTAGTAGCGTGTATATCTGCTTGGTATGCTCGGAAAACAATGATTCAAAGCACTAAGCAATTTGAAATTCAGCTTAAGGAAAATAGAAGAATTCTTAAAAAGCAACTTTCGTATTCTCATAAGCAATACCAGATTCAAAAATTAGCAGAGCAACGCCATGCAATTTTAAGAAATTTTCAATACTTGCATTCCTATTATTTCAATAAGAATCATAAGGTAGAAGACTCGTTTGTTCGTAACTTTGATCTCAATGCTATTCATTTAGAAATTGAAACATTGTTATTTTCTCCTACAATGATGAGCGATGAAGACGTTAAATTCTTAGGCAATACGTTACTGGATTCAATGAACCATCAGTTAGATATTGACTCTAAAGAAGAAAGTGTATTCATAGCCATAGAAGAATTAGCTAAATATTTGAGACCGGGAGCCATTGACATATTAAATTCAACCATGCTACAAAAGAAACCATTTAGTTAGATTAATACACAAACGTATGCGGCCCCGCACCGGTACACGGATTGTTTACATTAAACGACCAGCACACGGTAACGGGAGCCGAGCCGTTACAGGGATAGATAGTTATGCAGATAACGTGTGGGCCATTTACTAACGTAGTGGTATCCACAAAGAGCGGGCAATCTATAATATGACCGCTCCGCTCCCACCCGGGTATTGTTTTGTAGGGCAACCCGTCGAGCGTTGATTCTATCCTATCAACACAACCGTCGTACTGCACACCAAAGACAAAAGTAATAACTCCGCAAATCGGCTCGAACGGATTTATCTTTGGTGGTTTTAGTACCGGCGGATCGCCGGGGTCACCGGGTGGAGCTATAGTAATAGAAGGCGGAGTAATACCAAAGATAACTCTACGTTCAATCCCGCGAATATGCTTTAAGAAACTACCGGGCTTCCGTGAGATTTCAATGATAGAAAAACGGCCATAGTCAGAACCATTATATAATAATCCCGGCGAAGCATCGAAGTACCGAAGGTTTGCAAAGTCTCCCCAATCTAAAAAACCGAACGTTCCTACTTCCGAAGGAAAGGGTTCGATTCCGGTATCGAGAGCATCGAACTCTACAACAGCGCGGGTGCCGCCCCACAAATCCCAATTTTTAAAGACGTGAAAACTATTCCATTGGTTAAACGATAGTGTTGTACTATCTTCGACCTGGCTAACAGAGTTAGCATACCATCCGAGTTTAGGTTCGGTCGTATTCCATACAAAGAGTTCGATCTTACGAATACCGTTAGCAGGATTACCGTCTTTTGAATTGCCTCTAAATCTAAATAAGGTTTTATATGAGATGTCTTTTCCTTCACCGTACCGAAACGACGACGAAGCCGGGGTTGCGATGAAGTCCCCGGGCGTTGGTACATCGACGGTTATACTCTTAATCCATACGGCGGCGGGATTATATTTAATGGTTTTCTCTACCGCCGTACAATCAATAGAGAGCGGAAAATCGTCGAGCGAACAGAAGACCCACCGCGAAGCAGAAGGCCAGTTTGCGGAGAGTTGCGCTTTCGTGTTGCCAAGTGATTTAGTGCGTACTTCCCATACTTCGCGGAGCGTTGGCAGTTCTACATCGAACTTAAGAAAGAATTCCCGGGAGAGCGTTACCATAGCATCGCCGAGGGTTTGCCACCGTGAGTATAACGAAAGTTCTCCCGCGTTATTATCCGAGGTATCCGAAGCTGCTACAAAGTACGGAGCAAAGACTATATGAAACGAGGCATCGGTCATATAGACAAATATCCCTATGTAATGCAAACTCTTTGCCGTTATATGAACACTCGGGGCTTCGTCGCTATGAATGAAGTAGTCAAGAAAAAAAGAGTTAGAAAAGCCGTTGGTATCCTTCGAGGTAGTCTGCCATTCGTTAAGAGTAGAATCCGAAAGAGCTACTAATTTCGTCGGTGAACAGTACCTTACTAAGCCATAGAGTAATTCAAAAATAGAAGCGATAGGCTTTTCAATGGAATAGGTACTTCTAAACGAAGTAAGAAAGCCGGAAGCAGGCCGGGCAAACATAACGTGCAACCAATGAACGAAGGTCATTTCCAGACCGCCGATATGAAGTTTGCGCGTAGGATTTTTAATAAGTCCCTGTTGCTCTTTGAACGACTGGTAGTCGACATACCCGGTAGCTTCGTTACGGCTAAGTTTACCCCACCAGATTAGCCGCGTTTTTTTGGCTCCGGTCATCGTGAACGGTGCAAGGTCGGGGATATTATGCGCGCGTGGAGCGAGCACTACTTCGAGCCATACGTCGTATGCAAGTGTTCGCCATGCAATGATTAAGTGAGAGAGTACCGGATCGGCATCGAGGGTTAGCTTAAAGTTTTGATGTTCTATAGAGCCTTGAAATAACTCATTCTCAAATGAACTCTGTACATCACCGAACCCGTCGTCAAATACAAGGTCGCCGGAAACTTCCGTCGCATTTGAGTTGCCGCTAACACGGAACAGCCGTGAGGAATGATATTCCATCGAATACACGGAATCCGTTTCGTTCGGCACGTCGTAGAGCCTCACGTAATACGTGCCTTCGGGTTTCGGTATGGAACACGTGAAATGCAAGTGGAGTACCTTTCTGTTATTTGGGAGTAAATATATTTGTAAACCTGTTGCTTATCCGCCCCTAAACTCTGAATTCATTTCAGAGTCAGCAGGAAAGCCGGGTACATTTAGGATAAGCACAACAACCACCCGGCTTTCCGATTATTCGTCTTTTAAATAGAGCGTGGTTAGTTTCATCGCAAGGGCTTCCTGTACTTCGAGCAGTGTGTAGTTGTGCAGTATTATAAAGTAATCGTTCATGTTCTCATTTGCCAGTTGCCATGCCAAGTGGCAGTCGACCAGTTCTTCGGGGAGTACCTGATCTGAGTACCGGTGACCGCACTGAAGCAACGCATCGAATTCAATCCCTTCTTCGTCACAGGTTCGTTTAGCTGCTTCCTCGATTGCACGTCGCTTTCGTACAAAGTCCGATTCGTAGCGTTCGGAGAATATTGGCCAGCTTGCCTTGCGTTCGAGATAAGTGGCTGTTTCCTCGCTTAAGGCACCAAGAAAAAAGTTTGTGCCTTTATGACCTCGCTTTCTTCGCACTTATCCCATGCAATGTTTTCGGCAGTTATAGCGTGCTCGGCGACGAGCGGAAAGTGTAAGCAGAGACCGGCGAGTTCGTAGTTCATCTTTTTAGATTGCTCTTCGAGTTTATCTATTTCTTTGTAGAGTTCTTCGAGGGCTTTTTCTACCTGTTCGCTGTTCTCGGCTTTCGTTTTGATTACATCGGTTAATTGCTTATGCAAGTCGATTCGTTGGCTTTCCAAACCGGCGAGTTTCGAGGCAACGATCTGTTGCCGCCGTACAATAGTTTTGAACTGTTGTTTCAAATACATAAGCGTCGGCATTACACTACATTCAATCGTTACGCCGTCCGTGGTTATCAGTGTCACTTTACGTTCACCGCGCGGCGGGAGTTTGGCTTCGGCGGTTTCGTTTGTTTCGGGAGTTTTCTGTTCGGTTGTCATTGTATGTTCTTTCTATAAACGTGAGAGGATTTACGCATTAATCATGTACTCACTTACTCGTTCTGCGATAGCGTTAAAATCACTGGAGCGAATATCCAAGACCGTGTCCCCGTCGGATAAGCTAATACTTAGCACTCTATAATAGTAATATACCACCGAAGCGGGAGCCGTAAAGAGTGAATCTTTACTATACAGGGTTATCGCGTTCTTATGAGTAGCAAAAGCATAGAGTGTTTCTTCATCGCCGCCGATGAGAATTTCGGCAATGGATACGCGCGGAACGTGTACGAAGGTGCCCGGAGTTTTTTCTAAAAAAATAACATCCCCGGCAATTCGTAATTGTCCGTCCGGCAGTGTCATTTTATAGAGGTCTGCTACCGAAGTATCAACAAGGGCCGTGGAAGTAGAAAGCGGCGATGAGAAATTATCCCCTAAGACAAAGTCATCGTTAGCCGAAGCAAGTTCTTCGTTATATTCCCCCATGACAACGGCGTAGTATAGGTCGCGATTAGTTGAGAAATCCGAACGGTTGCTAAGTCCCGGCTCGATATTCTTTATTAGCTTATCTAATTGATCTCTGGTGTATTCGATCTGATTCATACTCGTTACGGTTCGGAGCCGCTTCGTTTGGTGGAGAAGGTTTGTAGTACATTGCCGAAGGGTACGGTCTTCTTTCGGGTATAAGTTAGCGTGCCTTTTGAAAAAGAGAACTTGTCACACACTACTATTTCAAAGCCCGGAATGATACACGACACACTCGATTGTTCCTGTTGCCGGGGAGAATCATACCCGCGTTTGCCAACGATTGTAATTCTGTTGTCGAGTATTTTCCCGTTGCCGAGGTAGTAGGTTTTGAAAAACCATAGTTGGTTGTCATCGCACCAAAAGGCGAACGACCGTTTCCCCCGTAGGTACGCATAATAGAACGCGAAATCGTCGGCGGTATTTTGGGCCGGTGTTGCCGATCCGCTAACCGTAAACCAGTTGGTATCTTCAGCCGCCGACCCGTCGCCGTCAACTTCGAATATATCCTCACAAAGCAGTTGCACTCCTTCGAGGAAGTGTCCGCACTCGATCCAGGTCTCGCGCCGCGTAGTTGGCAAATAGGTACCAACAAAGGCGCGACGCATCCTTGCGAGTGAAACGCGCTGTAAACTTTTACCAGAGAGCATTGTCGAGAACGAGTTGTGAGTACCGGGTGAAAAAGTCCGCGAAGTTATCGTAGTAGTTCGGTTCTTTCTCTACTATCGTTATTGTTTTGCGTTTTAAGGAGCGGCGATCTTGCAGATATTCGAAGACGAACCGGTCGTCGAGTTCGACCTCGAAGGCCGTTTCAATCGTAGTGTTTTTATATTTGCGTTTCCAAATAATTGTTTTTGCCGTGAGGAAGCGTAAGAAGTTTAGGCGGTGGTCTTCGTTTTGCAGTGTACCGGCTCCAAAGGTAAGCGTCCAGACTTCTTTAATATCGAAGCGGAGACCATTCGTGGAGCCGGTGGCGCGGACTCTATCGTTTTTGTGTAAATCAAAAGCAGGTTCTTTGTCGATGGGAGTTACCTTCCATTCAATCCGTTCTTCTTTCCCTTCGGAATCATATCCGATTAAAATAAAGTTATACATACTCGGACTCCTTAGTTTTCATGTCTTTTGTTGATTGAGAGCCGGTGTGTGTTGCACCGGCTCTTTTTTAGTATTAGGAAGCCTGTAACACTTTACCGTGTTGGTAGGGAGCGACCAGCGCGGGAATAGTCATACCGGTAAAGAGCGAATCTGCCGGAGCATCGGCAGCATCCGAACCGTTAGCATCAATCGAGTACGCTTGTAATTTGATCTGATTCCATTGTTTAGCTTTTGAGGAATCCTGACCGCCTGCCGGTTTGAATTGCCCGATGAAGTAACGGCACCGGTGCTTCCCGTTCATGTCTTTATAAAAGTAGAAAATATCGAAGACCGGCTTATTGGTATCGAGCGAACTTCCTTTGGAGCCGACCTTTGCCGTGTTGTCTTCCATGATTAATTCGTCGCCCGACGTATCTGCACTGCTGGCCGGTGCAAGCAGTTCGAGCATATTCATTCGAGCGGTATCGTTTTCAATGATAGTAGCAGAGAGTAAGTAGGAGCCGTCGTCTTGACGCGGGCAACTCGATTCTACGATGTTGCCGAGGAAGTGTGCCGTGCCGCCGTCTTCGCCGAAGACATCGTCGGCAGTTCGCGCGATGTATTTACCGTTGGTATCAATATCTTTGTGAACGATCACGATGTTGTTACCGCCGTCGCGCGTTGCAAGGGCGAGATTTTTACTTAGTACCATAGGACTCTTTCTTATTTTGGTGGAGAACTGTTGTCAAAACCGAAGCACCGAAGCGCGTACTTATTCTACTGCTTCTACTTTTGCATTCTTATAGATATTCTCGTCGGTTAATTCTTGGTCGGCAGGAATAAGCACCAAACGCGAGGCGATCTTTTTCCCGGAAGCCGAGTAGAAGTTTACCCGAACAAGGCTTTCATTTATAGCAGTAGTGGTAATAGCTTCGGCCTGTTTGCCTTCGATCTGTTGTGGAGTTATCTTAATCATGGAAGTACCTTTCTATCTTAATTGCTATGAATGAGAGTAATGAATGACCGTAGCATTCGAGCAGGAAATCGAGCAGTCGCCGCTTACACTTAGCGTTGCTTTTATGGTAATGGTATGGTTTATATTTGCGGCAACCCCTTCGAAGACTGCACCCGCTTTAGCGAAGGTGAAGGTATCGGTTGCCATTGCATTTGGCGTTAGTGCGGATATGCTGCTATTACATAAGTACAGCGATGAGTTATGATAAAACAGATAGAACCGGCAGAGCGTGAAGGCGGTCGTATCGTCGGCGATATTTTGGCTGTTGCCGAGTGCTGTATTATCGTTTCCGCAAAAGACACTCATCGCAAGGTTTACATCGCTTCCGGTGGTATTGGTAAGACCAAAGAGTGCCGTTACTTCAATAAGGTCGCCCGTGCTAAGCGTATTTGCTCCGAGTGTAAAGGTGAGTAACGAACTTTCTTCTATCGTACCGCTAACCGTAGAGCACACGAGCGTAGGATTGTAGGTCATAACTACAGCATCCGGCCCGCCGCTATAAGAAATCGTTTCGGCTTCATCGTCAAAGGTAGCGCCGCCAAAGAGACCGAAGCGTTTGAACAGTTTATAATAAAATGATTTTTGCATTGTTGTTCTTTCCCGTTGTATATTTGCGTGACGACTGATACTCTCTCATCAGGAAGGCTCGGAAGCGGCAGTAACAATGTGATGATGGATGAAGAAAGAAATCGCCGCTTCTGCCTTCCCACCTACGCCCGACGAAAAGCGAAGGTCAGTTTTCAGATGTCACCCTTTTAGATGTCATACAGTGAGTAATTTCCATCGTCGGACTCCCAGCCCCGTTCGTTGTCGTCCTCATCGTATATGATTGAATCCATGTACGGGCTGAGTCTTTTTAGTGCTTCCATTTCCCAAAAGTCCGCGATCACAGAAATATCTTTCGGGTTGCCGAAGACCGTTCTACTCTTTCCGATCCCTGCTTCGAGCTTGTATCCCGTCTGTTGTAGTTGAGTGTTACTTAAGATAGTAGGAAGGAAGGAGAGTGCAAAACAGGCTTCTGCTTCGGCGAATACTTGTTTCTTTTCTTTTTGGTCGTCACTCGACGAATCGTTGTAGTTGCTTACGATCTTATAGACAAACGCGGAGACCAGTAACCGCAAGTGTAGCGAGGCTTCCGTGAGGGCCGGTGTTAGTTGAGCATCGGTAACCCCACCGGCGGACTCCGTAAGAAGTCCGCCGAGCGTGCGAAGTTGAGTGATGTCAGCAATCGGGGTCATAGCAATTCTTTCTTGTAATAGTTAGGTGATTATTTTATGCAAGGGCAACGGCCATTCCTGCGGGATTAAAGAGCGCGTAGTCGATCCAAGCAGTGAGCCGGTAAATAACTCCGCCCGGTTGCGGGTGCCGTTCGATAATTATTCCTTCGTTGTCCGTGTCAAGAATTGAGAAAATCAAATTCGTATAGCGAGCAAGCAAGACGTTAGGACTTGCAAGGAAGCGGTGCGTTACGATGGAATGACCGGAGAAATTTTTCTTATCCGCCGTTGTACCGATAATGGCAGCCAGACCATCGGTGCGGTCTCCTAAATCTTTTAGGTACTGCTTCCACCCTTTCCACGACGAAATAAAAAGCATATCCTCGTCGTAAAAGCGGTCGTTATCGGTGGAGAGCATTGCATCGATAAGCAGTTGGTATAACTCGGCGGGAGTATGCGTACCAACCGTAACTTTTTGTTCGGAAGGTACAAGCGAGTTTGCAAGGGTCAGCCACCCGGAAGCAACGGCTGTAGGATCGGTAACGAGTTCGACATCGTCGGCGGTATCGCTGGTAGCGTTGAACCCCGCCCATTGAAAGCGGTTACGCATACCCTTAATAAATTTGTCAAAGATGATATTTTCGAGACCTGGGATATTATGCTTATGCAGTTGTATCGTCTCGGTAGTAATGGTAAATTCAATATCGACTTTTTTGAGGTCGAGCGCGACACGGGAGTTCGTTACCTTTTGCCGGTTATTATCGTTTGGAGCAAAGCCAACGGGGAGCCTTCGTAATTGTATGTTATCCCCGTCGATGATTTCGGCATTGTATTTTTTGGAAGGGGCTTTTATTACGTTGACCTTTGAAAGTAACTCCGAACCGTCGACCATCAAATCAATAAGACCGGAAGCCTGTTCGGGTATCCATGAACCGGGAGTGAAATCGAGCGGTGTAATAGAATCCTTGCGTACTCCTTCGGTGCGTAAACCGGCGAGTTGCATTTTCAAAACGGAGAGATTTACTTCCGGCTTTTCCTCTTTCTCTACCGGCGTTTCTTTTTCCGGTGTGAAGCGAATAGAAGAAGACACGCGCGTTTGTTTATGTACTGCTTCCTGACCTTTCTTCGCGCTCTTTTGCGGTGAATCGGTGAGAGGGGCTTCCGGCGTGGTAGCAGTTGAATCGGGGGCGGGACTACCGTCGCCGGAAGCCGTCATAGAAGGATCGGCGGCGACCATTTTTGCCGCCAGTTCTTCTACGGACATCTTAAATAATTTAGCGAGTGCCTTAATCCCTTCCGGCGTTACATCGAAGCCCTTTCCGGTTTCGACGAAATCCAAATAGTCTTTGATGTTGGTAAGCCCGAGAGCTTCGGCGACGTCTTTTTCGGAGAACCCACGCTCGAAGCGTTCGGCTTCAATCGCGGCGGCGGCGTCTTTGTTGACCGTTATGAATTCAGACCAGAAGGGGTCGCTATCTGCCTTCGATAGGGAGAGGATAAAGATAGGCAGTGAGGATTTGTTGAGTACCATATTCGTTTTTCCTGTTTGTTTTTTTGAGAGAGACCGAGTGCGTCTGCGCGAATTAGTTCGCGGCGCAAAAACCAAAATCTTTTTTAGCAGTTAGAAGCGGGTCGCCTTAGGGCGTTTTTCTTGCAAGTGGTCGGAGCCTGTCTTTGCGAGTTGCTTTTCTAATAGTAGGGGCTTTATATTTTCTTGCGAGTACCTTTGTAGTAGTAGGTTGTAATAATTCGCTTTTATAGAGTCCCTGACCGGCGAGTGAGAGACCGCCGATGTCCTGTATGAATGGCAGCATTTCCGGCGAGAGTTCTATTACTACTACCCACGCTCCTTTTGTGATATTAGGAAAGCGTTCGTCTTCACCACCGAGAATAAAACTTTCTACGATTGTACCTTTCCCCGGTGCAAAGTCATGTTGAAAGTCGACCATCTGCACTAATCCCATTCGTAAGAATTCGTGAGCGGCAGAGCGGATTACTTCACTGGTGGCACTATCGCCTTGCGTATCTATTATACCCGGTTCGTACACAACCCCATACACGAGGCGACGCGAAGCGTCTTTATGAAGGATTCGAGCAGGAAGTTCGAACCGTACTCCGGTATCGCTCTTAATGATAACCGGGCGACGATTAGCAGGGTGTTTAACCAGTGAGATTAATTGAACTCTCAGTTCGGCGAACTCGCCTTTTAGCAGACCTTCTATTGTATCGTATTTAGACCTATCGTTTCCCATACATCTCAAGTAACGCCCTACCCTTAAAAAAGTAACAAATGACAAAGCTACCTGTAGCTACATATCACTAATAGCTACAGGTAGCTTTTATTTTAAATAATTTATTTTTTTAGCTACCGGTAGCTATTAGTGATATGTAGCTACCGGTAGCCGAGCGTTTTGTATCCTATACAAGTAGTATCCGTTATAGCAGTGTAACTCTTTTAAAAGGTCTTCAAAAGATGTTCACGCTCTCCGAGTTTGCAATTGAGTTCGAACGCGCTACCCGCGCGGAAATGATAGTCCGTTGTGAACGAGCCATAGAACATTTACTCGGAGCAGTACAGGAAGTTTACTTAAAAGAATTAAGTGGTTCTCACGGCGGAGCGGGTGGGGTCGGAGCATTACAAAAGCAATTACAGGTTGCCGAAGATTTAATAACCGCGTTACTTGGCTTCGGCAAATCGGGAGACCATCTTAAATATGTAGAGTACGGCGTAAGGCCCGCCGACCCCGATGGGTACTCAGCCTATACGACTATTCCACCGGTGAAGGCTTTTTTCGAATGGATAAAACTCGCCCGCCTAACACTCACAACGGCAACACGAACACGGGCCAGGTCACGGCGACCATCCGTAAAGAAAAGCCGCGTTAAGAAAAGAAATAGAAAGCCGTCCTCACTCTCTGCCGATGACAAAGCGCGCTTACACGCGGCATGGGCTATGGCAATTTATCGCAGACGCTATGGATATAAAGGTCTTCATATTATAGAACGAGTTGTAAAGGCTGAAACAGCCAACTTGCAAGCATTACTTAACGGTCAATAACTAACTATTACAATTATATGAAAACGATCACTCTTATTCTCTACTTACTCTCAACGGTACACACACAACCTACCGCGCTTTCGGGTCTTCGGTTAATAGATAAGGCGGGCCTTACGATTGAAAACGAATTACGCACGGACTCGCTCGAAGCAGAAAGCGGCGACGTGTTGCCGTTTCACGCGGAAATCGTAACGGTTGCGAAGAAATATAAACTGCCACCGGCGTTACTCGCGGCAATCGTACAGGAAGAATCGCGCTTCGATGAATTTGCTGTTCGTACCGAACGATCTTACCTCAAAAAACGAAAAGTTATAACCGAAGCGAATGCCTTTTCAAAGTCTCACGGCGGTTTAGCAAGGGAGCAAGGCTTTGATGCCCGGTACTTAAGCGAGTTGATTCTGCCATTGAACTCGCTCGAATCCGGGGCAAAACATTTACAATCCTTACTTATTAAGTATAAAAAAGACACCCTCTCGGCTATTAGTGCTTACAATCAGGGTAATAACCGGAAGCGGCACGGGCTATTTGCTAACGCCCGGTATGTCTATAGAGTAAGTGTTGCATGGAAATTTTATACCCCCTACTTTTCACAAAGCAACTCAACCGGCTATAATTACATGAACTGGTTTTTTCCTCTCACTTCAACTTTTTACTGCTATGACTACGCTCTCCGTTAAGCAACTCATCTATATTCTTTCTGGTATCCTTCTGCTTTGCTTACTTATCATATTACTTAAGCAGTGTTCGGCACTCCCGCCGTCGCTTTCGGTTACTCACACCACCGTTACCAATAGAACGGTCTCCTTACGACCGGATTCAATAGTCTATCACTTACGAACTCCGGCAAAAGCAATTATTATTACTGCCAGAGCAACCAAACGCACCGGTACTACTGCCGGACTCGATACCATAGGTTACTTTTCGCCCGGGGATACTACGCAAGTATTCCCGGATACGGCTTCGATTCGCTACGATAGTACTACCGATCTGTTTATGATTGCCATAAAAGAAAGCGAACGCCGACGAAAAGAACTTATCCGCTTTCTTGCTCGCGATTCTATTATTACGGTACATGATTCCGTTCGTGAGATACGTACCGAACCGCTCCCGTTCTGGCACGACCCCTTACTCTTTGCCGGTGGATTTACGGTCGGCGCGGTTATTGCCGTATTGCTAACGCTCTTTTTACATTAACATGGTTAGCGAACTTCGAGCGGTAGCGGACGCGCTCTCAACCCTTACGGGAGTTAGTGTTCTTCGTACCCGGTGGTATGCCGAAAAGATTAACGCCGAACTCCCGGCTATTATCATAGACTACTCCCGGCCCGAAGAACCCTTATTAATGGAAAACGGAATCCCGGTAGAAGGCGGAGACTACTTTTATTTAGAGCTGGCAGTTTCGCCGATTTCAACTGCCGATCCTCTCGAAGCCCTCGAACGGCTCGAAACATTAATCGAACAAGCACTCTCCGCCCTTCGCACTGCCTTTCCTAATAATACTATACTGTTTATACAACCGGAAACGGTTGAAATGCCCTTCGCAAAGCAAACAAGCCTCTCGTTTATTTGCGATCTCTTTATAGGGTAGGTCTCTCACAATTAAAAAAAGGTCTCAATATGAAAATTTTTGGATTTACGATAAGCAAGGCGGAGCGCGCCGCACTCTCCGCGTATGGTATCAACTCTCCCGGCGAGCTAAACGAGTTAGTAGAACTGGTAAAAAGTTATGAGTGGGTTCGTAACATACTGGTTAGCGAACATGGTTGCGCTATGCCAAGCGTCGATCCATTCCAATTGTCCGCGCTTTTTGATTCTAACGGCTATCATTCGAATGCTATTTATTGGAAACAGGTAGCAACGGTAGGTCAGGGTTATGAGTGTTCGGATGCCTTACACGCGGCAATCGATGAAGCCAACGAAAACGAATCGTTTCAGGAAATACTAAACAAGTTCTCACTGGATCTCGAAACCTACGGCTCCGCCTACATTGAACCGGTACTTATTCCGGGAGCCGCGTACTTTTATAACTCTCCCGCACTGCTAACGAGAGTTAAACCACCAGTTGATAATAATAATAGTGCCGAAGAATCGTTTGTTCAATTTGTCTATAAGAAAGGGTACGGCGTTGCTTCGCGGGAATTCGACAAATTTAAGCGGGGCCTTCGCACCGGTATCAGGCAATTAAAACTTCCATCCCCGAACGCCGATCCGTGGTACGGTAAACCGGAATACCTATCCGCTCAAAAAGTCCTTACTCTTAATTTCTCTATCCTTACCCTTGCGGATAAGTGGTTTAGTAATTCCATGATGCTCGACAAACTCTTTGTGCTCGAAGGCGGGAGTAAACTTACGTCCGAGCAGAAACGAGAAATGACCGGGTTTATGAAACGCAACCTAAAAGGCTTAGAAAATGCCGCAAAGAGTTTAGTACTGGAGCTACAGCGCGGAGCAAAGTTGAACGTACAGGATATGAACGGCTCGATTAAAGAGGCTCCGTACATCGAACTGCGAAAAGAAAACCGAGACGAAATAGCTTCGGCGCACCGTGTACCCCCGCGCTTGCTTGCGATTATGATTGCCGGTCAAATCGGGGCCGGTTCCGAAGTAGAAGGTCAGCTAAAGATTTTTAAGATAGGATTTGTCGACGCCCGACAACGAATGATAGAACGGTTCTTTCAAAAACTCTTTGCCGATATGGGATTACCGGATGCAAAAAGTTTTAAGCTAACCCCGATGGATATTACGGCGGGAAGTATCGACGCTCAAGTCCTCTCACTACTGACCGGCGGTGCTCCGATCCTCACACCAGCCGAAGCACGCGAAGACTGGTTCACGGAAAAAGGAGTCTTCACCGCAAAAGGAGCTACGCTCCTTACTCAATACCTCGCATTGCTCTCGAAAGCAATGGATAAATTATAAACGAAAGGTACTCCACATGGCAAACAGAATCATAACTACCGAACGCCTGCGCGCGCGGCAACTCTACGTACATGGCAATTTTCGTCCCGAAGATATTGCCGCCACCTTGCAGGTGCATACCAATACCATCCGTTCATGGATTAAAAAATACGGATGGAGAATCGAACGCGACGAAGTGCAACTATCCACGCTCGAAATGGGAAATCGCATTAAGCGTCTTACCAGAGATTTACTCGACGACTTCGACGAGAAACAGCAACGGGGTGAACTCATAAGCGATACACTGGTCACCCGCCTTGAAAAATTATCGCGTACCATGATGAAATTCTACGGCGACTACGATCTGCGAGGCTCGGTCATTATCGCAATGGATTACTTTACAAAATTTCTCTCGGCAACCGGCGATACGACCGCTCTTAAAATCGTAAACTCCCACCTCGAAGCCTTTTATAATAGCTTAAGGAGTAACCATGACTTACTCTAATAAAACATTTGGTTCGCCGTTGCCGAGACCGAGACCCCATAAGCCTACCGAACAACAGTTCATACAAGCGGCGGCAGAGCAACGCAAGCAATCTGCCGCACTCGAACTCTTTGCCGAGCAGGGTGCAAACTCAAAAGAAGAACGAATACAACGCGGCCTCGCCGATCCGTTCTTCTTTTATGCTACCTACCTTCCTCACTTTTTCGGTAACGATAAGGCGGACTGGCACGACGAATATGTCGGCGACCTGCAACTAACAGACCAGTTATTAGCGGTAACCGCACAACGCGACGGAGCTAAAAGTACGATACTCTTTGCAGAAATCGTTCGGTGGATTTGCTACCGTAAACATAAACTTATAATCTATAGGTTAGACTCACTCGAAAAAGCGGAGTTCTACACGGAACGCATACTAATAGAATTTCAACATAACCCGCGCCTTCGCCATGACTTTGGAGCACTCGTTACAAAAGACGCTTCGCGCCGGGATTTCGTCTGTTCCGATCCAAAGACACACGCAACGATTACCCGTATAGTTGCCTTCGGTGCCGGAATGTCCTTGCGCGGCTTCATTAACGAGAATACCAGACCGGATGTAATCATTAACGAAGACTTGCAAGACCGGGACTCCGCCGAAAGCGAAAAGCGAACGAATAAAGAAATACGCCGCCTGTTGCACGATGCAAGACCGGCCCTCACGGTTACCGGATGGAAGTTTATAGTAATAGGAAATATAATCTGTAGTAACTCGCTTATGGATCGCTTGCTCGACCCGAAGCAGTACAAAGCCTTTCTTAAACGCCGCTACTCTGCCGAGTACACAGATGAGTTCGGAGTACGACATTCGACCTGGAATTCGCGCTACCCGCTTTCGCAACTCGATAAGGTTCGCTTTGAAATCGGCGACGATGCCTACGAAGTGGAATTCCTCTGCCGTACGGTTGAGGTTGGTAGTATCTTTAAGGCAAAGCGGGACATTCACCGGTGGAGTAGTCTCCCCGTTGAAATAGATTACTCGCAAGTGTTAGTACAGGTTGACCCCGCACTCTCCGGGTTCAACGATGACACTGCGCTCGGCGTACTCGTAAATTACTTCCACGACCTTGACCGCCCGGATTATGGAACGTGGTGTGATGAAAACGGAGAGCCGTTCGGTGAAGGTACTTATACTATTCTACTGGCAGTGTATTGCCGACAGGCCGGAATCGACGAAACGATCACTGCCTCTTATGAGTACTACGAACAGTACCACGGAACGGACTTTCATATCGACGGTTCGGTGGATAAGGAAATAGTATTCGAGCGGTTCTTCGGTGCTTATGAAGTGAAGACCGGCAAACGCCTTCCTATTATATACGATAAATTCTTAACCTCGAAGGAAGCCCGGATAAAAGCATTACAACCGTTAATGCAACGCCGCCGCGTCTTGCTTCCCCCGGGGGACTCCGAAGACGTAAAAAATCTTATTAGGCAACTTACCCGCTTCGGCAAATCCGGCGAACGTGACGACGGCCCGGATATGCTCGCCGCCGCCGTGGAAAATCTCGATCCTGAATACGGATTAGGACGAACCGAAGTGTATATATTATAAGTAGAAAAGCAGGTTAGAATGTAGCACTTATGTTTATACTACTTAATCCATTCGTGCGCGCCTTCCATTACTAATAAATGTAGTTCAACCTTTAAGGCGGTGGCGATCTTAGCAAGGTTTTCAAGAGTGATATTTCCCGCTCCGCGCTCAATAGAACTAATATAAACCCTATGTAAATTTGATTTTTTACTTAAATCGCCTTGCGAAAGGCCCCGCCATTGCCGAAAGGCCCGGATGTTTCGCCCTACCATTTTCGCTATATCCATAGCTGTAATAATACCGAGTGCCGGTTAAGGGCTTTTTACTTGTATTACATTTATTTATACGTATGTTTGTACTGTACTTATGGCATTGAATGGGATGGAATATATTGCTATCAATACTGTTTCCCCTATAGGGCAAAAAATTTCACCCCGTCGTCAACGAATTAACGAATTATTTAGTGTAACTATTTGCCGCTTCGGGAGTCTTTTATTAAGAACACGAAGCGATGTTGTTTTAACTGATTACATTCTAATACAATGAAAATTCATACCATCATCGCCGTGCTATTAGTGCTGTTCGTCAGTACGGTTTCCGCTCAAGAACAGCAAAAGCAAGACCTACGGCAACAACCGCTCGATGAAAGTGGATGGAAGGCGATTTATACCCCCGCCTTTATTGCTCCAAATACTTCTCTTATGGGGATTCAATTCCCATCTAAGGATACTGGATATGTAGTATATAATAATGGAAATAGCCTTGTACTTCTAAGGTCAATTAATGCAGGTCAAACGTGGGATTCTATTTCCTCCCAACTTCCAACCGTACCTCGTTTCTATAACTCCACTCTTGGCTATGCTCTGTTAAATGATACCTGTTGGAAAACGACGGATGGGGGATTTACATGGAAATTGTATCATGCGGTCCCGGCTCTTTTTGGACGCCCTACTTTTTTTGATAGCGATACCGGAATAACATTAGGAGTAGGTAGAAGTACCGACGGCGGCCAAACTTGGAAAAGAGTTTTGCAGAATTTTGCCTACGATTTAAACGAATCAGAACTCGGTATAGCAAGTAAAAAGGTAGCTTATGTCGTAGGCAACTATACTAAGTTTGATTTTGGCAATCCATTATCTGATGGGAGTGCTTTGGTTCTTAAGAGTACGGATGTAGGATTAACCTGGGATAGAATACGAAATAATAAGCATGATAATTTTTATGCTTGTCAGGCTTTTGATGAACAAGTACTCTATGCTTTTAGTCAATACGGAAATTTTTATCGTTCTACAAATGGGAGTGTGAATTGGGATTCGATATTTTTAGTTGATTCAAAAACAAAAGGACTAACAGGAATGTCCTTTATTGATAAGGGGCACGGTGTTTTAGTCGGATGGGGCGAAGCAAATCATGTCCCTTCTTCATTTGTTTTCTACACAAATGATTCGGGTAAAACTTGGCAACCACAGCCGTTTCCCTCAATTGCAGAGCGGCTTTATTGGGTTGCGATGCTAAATGATAGTATTGTATATGCTGCCGGAGAAAAAAGTCTCTATAGAACTACAACCGCCGGTAAGCCTTCAACGGTACATCAACATACAATAGATTTTCACGTTCAAACCTTCCCGAACCCTTCCCCGGGATTTCTCACTATACAGTATCAGTTACCTACTACTTCGAGCGTTTCATTTCGGTTCTACGACCTACAGGGACAAACCCTTTCGGTTGTAAATCCCGGGATACAGGAAGCGGGATTACATCAAATACAATACGATGGTACGTCTCTTAGTAACGGTATGTACTTCTTTCAACTAAGTACGCCAGTCGATTCTTATACCGGTCAGTTCTCAATTCTAAAATAAGGAGCCACGTCTTATGAAAAATTTTATAACGGCTTGCCGCTACGCGGTAGCATTACTTATACTTTCTATTCTTTGTATTTTTTCCTCTGTTCGTGCTCAAATGATCGTCGAGGACGGATGGGAAATCCATGACTCCATCCATTGTGGTACGTTCGGAATGTATGGAATGGGGATGTATGCACCGGGCGAGTATGGCTTTAGCGATACCGGCCAAGTAAAGAAACAGATGGATTCGCTCGGCGTCAACTGGGGTAATGAATGGGATCATGTACCGCCTAAGGTAGATTATGGTAACCACGTGTACGGCGGTACTGCGAGAGGAATCGACGGCGTGTTTCCCGATCTTACACAACTCTGCAAATACAAATGTCTTGAGTGGTTTGCACTACCATTCCGTATCCCTGACCGATTTTATCCGGGCCTATTCTGGCAATATCATGCAAAAAATGTACATGATACCGGGGATGTTCATAATAATACGTACGATGAAAACGATATTTCTCCCTATACCGAGTTCGCAAAAGTCCCGGCGTTTGTTACGGATACGTTTACGACATCGTTACATGGTTCTCCTTCGCTTGTACATTACGGCGATGAAGGCCGTGTGATTCTTGGAATGAGTGACAACCGCGATCCGCGAAGAATGCTTAAGTACCAGATTAATGCGTTCTTTGCACCCGTACCGGGTACAACTCGGTATAAGAGGGACACAGCACAACAAAGCCACCCGGACACCGCAAAGACATTTTCAGTAACGTTGGTTTTTAATGCCGATACCAAAACGGCAAACATAGATACAACACTTGCAAATCATAGACCTACAGATAGTTTACCGTTAATACGATTACAAGTATTATATAAAGATAGCACTCAGCCTACTTTCCCATTAACACCATTCAAAACGGCAACACAACCCTCGAATGCCGGGTGGTGGAAAATAATAGATACAACTATTACAAAAGCAATTTATGATAAGCTCGACGATGACTGGCACTATGCCGATGAAATGGAAAGCGGTACTGCCGCTCATTCGTGGAAATTCAAACAGTTGCATATAATCTTGACAGATATTCCTGCACACTTAAGAAAGTATTTAGATGAGTCTCGGAAACTATATACACCTTCACTACAAGATAGTGGCTATTTAGAATTTGGAACTGAAAACGACCATAATCCTGATGAAACTCCGGCTGCAATAACTACTTTCTCAAATCCTGATAACTTAATTGAGAATAACACCCCACCTTTACAAGCAAGGCATTTAATAGAGACTCGTGTTCTCTCAACCTATCGTACAACAGTACGAGTACGTTCACTAACCTATCAGGATACGATAACCGATAAATTCTTATACAGGAAAATTGACCCGCTTACCGGCAAATCTCATTCGTGCGAACCGAACGGAAAGTTCGGCGGCTTCGATAGCGTAGTAGCGGCAACAGCGTCGGATTGGTCGGACTCGGTTGACAACAAACGTTACGGGGTTCACTGGCAGGATACAAGATGGGAAACACACCGGTATGCGTATCCTATGATTGCTTATGTCGATTATATTGGTACGCCGTATAAGCTGTATTCTCATTGGCACGAACAGGACGACGGCGGTCATAGCTTATACTTCCGCCGCGACCGTTTGAGTTTTGACGATGTACCGCCTTCAATGTTTGAGAACGAAGGTCAAATGTTTACCGGCCCTAACCTTTGCCCCGGCGATTATGTAGGACTCAGAACCCGAGGCATAACCGGTTCATGGCCGAGCGCAAAAGATACTTCGATCAATGGCTTAGTATTTACCCGCCGCAACGGTGCAACGGATTTCACTTCGTATAAGGCTTACGATTCCATCTATAATGGTCATTGGTACTATTCCCATTTTATAAGAAAGTCCGTTCATGTAGCACACGACCATCCGGCAAATAAGCGTTCTGCCATTGAAGCAAATATGCAAACGTGGGGAGCGTTTACCGATAGTGTGGTTTGGGATGCTACTAATTCCAAATGGGATTTCTTTTCTCATAAGTCCCATTGGGATATTAAAATGGCCTTCCCGGAAGAAATTGTAGGCACTACCCTTGCTTTCTTAGCGGATGGAATTACAGCCTTTAATAATCCACAAATTTTCTATCCGGGGTATATTGATGGCGGAATCCCCGGGGCGTTAGCAGTACAGCACTGGACGTTCGTGCCACCGGACACTACTCACGGACAATTAGTAACGTGGGTGCATGATTACAATTATGGAAAAATTCGAGGTCCGTGGTTTGCCAATTCAGCCGGTCACTACCTATGGACAAATACCGGTTCACTTCATAACAACGATAATACCACGCCGCTCGGCAATATGTATCTCGGTTTTTCGAATACCTTTCTTGCTACCAAACGGGTAATGGAACGGATAAACCAGATATACGGCTCGAAGAACGGCAATAAATATCCGCTTACGCGAATGACCTGGCTCGATGCGTATTCAAATAATTTAGCGTCTAACGATACCTTAAATAAATTCTTTACCGTTGACGATAGTATTTCGAAGGCGAAGGCTTATCTAAAAGTCAGCAAAACGCAAATGGTAAAACTACAATCGAGGGACACGAAACGCGGGTTCATCGATTCTACGGCCATTGATTCTGCGTGGCGGACTATGGCAGAGGTCGGGTTATTTAAAGATAGTATTTCGCCTTCAGTGGTAAACTACGCGGCACTGGTAGTTAATACACGCTTGTACCCCTCGCTTCAAGATGCCGATGATGCCGGGTATTATAATGCTCCGTTTAACAGTGCGGATTCCAGTAGGAGTATTGGAATCTATGGGGACATCGATACCAGAAAAGTATTCTTCAAAATAGATACGTCGAAATTCCCGGCTTCGTTTAGAAGTAATTATTATGTAGTACGCGACACGTGGCACCCCGACACTACGTGGCTTGTCAAATCGGATTCCGAGTTTGCGGTATATCTAAAACCCGGCGAAGGAAAGTTCTTATACTTTGAAAAAGGGATTTCTATACAAGCGGCAAAAGGAGCCGGGTCAACTCCGGCAGAATTCGCTTTCAATAATGGTCGTCGTGTTGCCGAGCGTATGAAAGGAACCCGCGATGTTATAACTTATACACGCGGCGGAAAATTATATGTCAGTACGCCGCTTCGTGGAAAGTTTGTACCGGGATTGAATCAAACTTCGGATGAGGATAACATTTCGACCGGCGTGGAGACAATGATTTCGGATAGTATTAGCGGAGCTTGTCATCGCCCGTCTATTTGTGTTGCCCGAAATGACACGGCGGTAGCAATAGCGTTTTGGAAATGGCCGTCTCAATTATGGGTAGCTTATCAGACCCGCCCCGATAGCGGTTGGCATACGGTAATGAGTAACGATACACTTTCTCTATTCGATACCACGGCAGACTTTTCCGGTGTAACGCCGGTGTGTGCTCCGCTTAATGATAGCGTTTGGGTAGTAGCAGCATCGTATCAGGGCGATTTGACCGCGTTCCCAAAAAAGGCGGCGGGCATTGTAACCCGGCGATTCAAACTGGCAAAGAAAACGGGAGGGTACGACCTTGTATTTATCAATAATCCGAGTACTCCTACCTACCTGACATCGGATACAGGAAGGGCGTTCTTTCCTACGCTTACTTCGCGGCCTATAGCCGATTCGTTATTCCCGATGAGACTGGCATGGCAACAGAGCGGAGACATTCATTACGAACGGTTCAAATGGAATGCTACCAATACAGCTAACGGGCCTGTTATTAATGGAGCCACCGTTATTTCGAGAGGCTTGCCAACCTTATGTACGAATAGACATCCTTCTATTGCTACTATAGGCTTTGATAACCAAAGCCGGGGTACGTTGGCGAGACTGGATACGGTAATACTGCCGCCGGTTGACCCGGTAGTATTGATAGATTATGTCGCATGGGAAGCCGTGCTTATTGATTCGCCTAAAATTACTACTCACGGGCAATGGTGGCCGGTAATGAGAACAAGCCAACAGCCGGTCAATAAGGCAAATCCGATGGTTTGGCAACGTTCGTTCCAAATCTTTAAGCCGGATACCACGAGCGACGGATTCCGTTTCCCGGTGGTATCGTCGGAGAATACCGCTTTAACTACCTTCATTGCTCCAATAACCGGAGTCATTTCTACTCATCCGATTAAAATCGGAAAGCCGCAGAAAATTACCAACTTCGGATATAAAAATGCAGTGCAACTGGCATGGCAAAATTATTCCAGTGAACGGCTTGAACTGGCAATGAACTATAGTGCGGCTTGGTATAAAGGCGGGTTGCTCGAACGAGGTCTTATTCCATCGTTAGCACAAACGACCGATAGTATTTCGCACTACGGATTTGCTCCACGTTCCATTGTATTTATTAACGATTCGTTCAATACCGATCTTACTCATAGCAATCATGTTCGCGTAACGAACGGATGGTCGCCGTGGATAGATACGACCACCCTTATGGGGACAACCTTACGCTTCGTTATTTTCGATTCAACGCACCAGTGCCCCTTACCTCACAGTATCGTTGGCTCTCTCGACAACAATTCGTTGATCGCTCCGATCGGCGGCGGGCCGAGCACCGGTATCTACTGGTTACCGGTTGACTTTACGGATGGTTCGGTGTTGCCGGAAGGCTGGCCCGTAGGAATGCCGAAAAGTCCGTCGGATATGTCGTCGACGAACTTCCCCCTTAACTACGACGATCAAATAACCCTGAGTCGTCAGATGGAAATAGATGACACCGCACAACTCAGGCTGCTACTTAATAGTGCAACCGATACCGTTTCTATTGCTTATACGCTTCGGCGTTCGGTCGATTCCACGGTCATTGCAACGATTGAAAAGAGTATCATTACAAAAGATACTATTATCGGTCCCGGCTATGGCCTCGTTAATCCTACCGTTGTCTATTATCATTATACCGGCTCAACGGATACCGGGTTTATTTCGATTGATCTGGCACACACCGAAGGAGACCTTTTAGACCGAACGGCTATCGTTCTTAACGACGGCGATAATCTACCGCTCTCTTCGTATAAGAAGGCGGCACCCCCGAAGGTTACGGCAACACCGAAAGAACTTTCTGTTGCGGTCATACCGAACCCGTTCCATAGTAGTACTCAAATAACGATTGAACCGGTGGAAAATCTACCGCTCACTGTAGCCTTGTACGATGAACTTGGCCGCAAGGTAAGCGAACTCTTTAACGGAATCGGCGACCATGAACGGTATGAATTCACTCTGACAAACTCGCAACTTTCGGCGGGACTCTACTACCTGAGAATTCAGAATGGTACGACCATTGCAACAAAGAAAGTAGAGGTACTTAAATAACTGTTCCTGAGCGCGCTACATAGGTACTCTCACTCGCTTCGTGGAGTACTATGCCGAACGAAAAAAAAGCCGGGGTCTCTATGCCCCGGCTTTTGATTTTGTGCAAACGAAAAAGCCGGAGTTCTCACGCTCCGGCTTTTCTTTTACCCTGTATCCCTTCGGTTGTTGGTATCCCTATATCTGACAGGTGGTGTGTATGCTTAGTTGATTATCTTTCTCCTGTATGATTGAGATGGAACACGTGGGTAATTTCTATTAGTTCTTTTATTTCACTACTCCTAAGGCGCAGCGTGGGGTACTGCTTATTTTCAGGGACAAGAACATACTGGTTACCAATAATCCACACGCGGCGGATCAACTCCCGGTTGTCATCTAAGCGAACAATACAGAGTGCTCCGTTATCGGGGGAACTGGTAGAACTGCCAGTCACAGTATCGCCGTCGTCTATCGAGGGGGACATAGAATCGTCGGTTGCCCGAACACGCGGCACGTTCGGAACAACGGCGGCAAAACAGAGAATGAGTTTTGCCAGTACAGGCGGTTCGTTAGTTTCGGCCTTCATTCCGCTTACAAGAACCGTCGAAAGAACGAGCGGAGCCGTTATCCATTTGCGCTGTATCATATTTGCAGTGGAGTACACTTCAACCATCTATTGTAAAGAACTCTTGAAGCCGCAAAAAGTTACGTAAACTTTCGGTCGGTCTCGATCACCCTACCAATAAATAATACTTCATCGCGCGTTACCGTATGCGAACGCGCTTCCGGTTGCACCGGTACTACTCTATAGGTATTGTTTTTTGCCTTAAATACTTGAGCCAGTTCATACACCGAAGAGCCGGTTGTATAAAAGGCATGAAGTTTTTCGTTCTCAAAATCCTGTAGCGGAGCGACGATCAACACGTCGCCGTCTTTAGCTTCAGGCAGATACCCCGAACCATGAACCCGGAAGCCAAATATATTGGGATACACCAAGTTCGTAGTAAAGGTCTCGTTAATGATAAGCTCGGCAGGAATGCCGTTCGGAAATCCTTCGGGCGGAACGGAATCCACCACAGGGATTTGTAATAATGGAAAGTCTTCTTTCATTTTTTCCAGGTCTCGTTTTCCAGTGATGATGTACCCTACATCTATAGTAGGATAAGAATTAATAAACTTTTGAAAGAACAGAATCGGCGGCTCTGCTCTACCGGCTAAATACGCCCGTAATGTTTCCGGTGGCATTGCAAGCGAACGAGCCAACGTAGTAGGTCTTACGGCTAATCCTTTTATTTGCTCCCTTAAGCGAATCCCCATTTCTTTACGAAGATTCTTAACCGTTTCCTTCTTTTGATCTATTTCCATTGCATTTTATTACAGTAAAATTATTAAATAGGTTTCATTTTGAACATATTTTAGATAAAAATACATTTATCGGTCAATTATTGACCTTTTTCTTGAAACTCAGTTGGCTTATTTGGTGTATAGTATAGTGATTATGCGGTCAGATTTTGACCGCAACAAATCAAAAGGTCAACTACTGACCGGTAAATAAAATGCAATTTGGACACCGGTGTCCGTTTTTTCCCGGTAACTTATTAAAAATCATACACCATGAAGCAGAAAAAGCTAACGGTTACACAAAAAAAGGCTCTTTGGAGCGAGTTAAAACTGGCATTACAACTCTCGGATCGGCAGTATGAGTGTAGTCTGCTCATTAAATGTGTAGTCTGCTACGAGACGAAGCGGCACAAATTATTCCTATTGGAAAACATTACGTGGAATACCTTTATAAAGGGCTTCAATTTCTCAGATCGTACCCTACGCCGCTACCTTGCCGCCGCCGAACTTATAGAGTTGTGGGTAAGCGAACACTACCCGGGTAGGGATTACCTGAGTGCTACCGATGTAGAAGACTTTGTCGAAGAGCGCAATCGTAACGGCTATTCGAGCGACATCAAAACCTTATTAAAAGAACGGCAGATCTCGAATTCCATCCTTCGCCATTTGAACGGTGAAATAACCATGAAGCCGACCGAGTTCACCGCCGCGATGACTCCGCCAACAATAGAAGTTGCACCGAAGGTAATTACTACCGAAACGAACTCCAAAGCGAAAGGAACTCAATTCCCGGTACATGAAAAGATACTGGCGGCGGGATATACCTATGAACCCAAGACCGGAAAATACTACGACGAGGAGACCAACGAACTTTCTACCGAAGCCTACTCGGAGTTCGTCGATAAATCGCAGGGATTAAAAATTTTCGATGAAGCGGAAAAAATCGTTAGCGATTTTGAAGCAGAGCTACAACAACTCGAATCGTTTCGAAAAGACTTTTTAGCCTATTCGAAAACGCACCGCTCCCCGGCAGACAAACGAACCATCGCCGAACGTCACAAAGCCATAGAAGAAAAAACCATTGCTCTGGTACATAGAGTCTCTACGATGCTTAACCCTAAATAATTTTTCACTATACCAATACGTACATATTCATGCTACTTCAATTAGTAAAAAGTCAAACGACCACTCTTAACCGGGTCAAGCGCGGATTATGGCGGCGCGAAATCGTTGCTATGCTCGGCCATGAACCGCAAGGAAAAACTATTCTCAGTGCCTATATAACCGGGGAGAATTCTTCGGGGGGACGTGACCGCAAGTCTATACTACCGCGACCCGACCGCAAAGAATACGAACTCGATGTTATGGAAGGCGTTGCCATAACGCAACTATGGGATAAGATTACCCCGGAGAAACTGCAACGGCAGATTCTTCAATACTTCGGGGAAGCCTATGGGAACGACCCCTTACTGGTTATGAACCGCCGCTACAATAAACTGATGCTCGATTTAGAGGCGGCAAAAATTATGCCCGTAATGGTGGTCGATGCCGTAGAACTTATGCCGGTACGCGGACTACGGATAATAAAAAAGATCGCTCAATGGTATTACCGGGGACAGCATTTAGGAATTGCCGTCTTACTCTCCGGTAACATCTGCAAACAGAAACGTGACCTTGCCGATTTTTGGCTCCATACCACCGAAGTAAAAGTAGGCAGAGTACTTGCCGACGAAGTCAGGGACTTAATTGGATTTGTGGCCCCCGGATATAGAAGACATTTTACCGAAGCCGCCCTTGCCAAACTTGCGGAAATACGGAGTACCGCCGAAATGAAAAAGATCATCCGCGAAGCGGTTTCCTATTGGGAAGAACGAAGCGATGAAAAACATATCGATGCCCCGATTATTCGTAAGGCTGTCGCTCAAATTGCTCACACCACTCAACTACGAAAGGCCGCTTAAATGGAACGAATGAAACCGACCCCCATTCATTTAGCGGACATCCGGCAGAATTGGAACGATGCCGCTACTGCACAAGAACGGAAAGCCATTATTCTTTCGGCGTGTGCTACCTTCGATTGTGCCTATAGTACTATGACCCGAAAGTTAGGACTTAATGCCCGTAAACGAAGTCTCAGTAAAGCAGAAGCCGAACGTAAAACACAACACGAAGACTATGCCCGGAAAGTCTTTGCCTTCCGATATAAGGCGGACTACGGACAAAAATCGTTTACCATTAAACAAGCCTATGACTGCCTTGTCGACGACGGTCAAGTCCCGGCAGAGATTCCCTTAAAAACGATTTACAATTCCGCTTGGCAGATCGGACTCATTAACGAATATGCTTCGATAAGCGGAAAGTTTTCCGGGCCGCGCGCTCCGTTGAAACTGGTACTTATAGATTATTCTAAAAGCGATTACTTCCGCTTAAAAAAAGATCGGGTGGTAATGGAACGACCGGCAGTAAAGAAAAAGGAACAGCCCCGCCTTATGATTGCCGCCGCCGTGGATTACTACTCCCGCGTCTGTTGGTGTAAGTATTATACCGTTAGCGGAGAAAGTGCGGAGTTCGTTCGTAACGTGTTACTCGATGTCTTTGATGGAAAACAGAACATGGATTACACGACCGGAGAGTTCTACGGTACGGCTAAACTGCTACAGGGAATCCCGAAAGCAATTTATGTTGACCGTGGCTCCGGCAATAAAGATAACCGGGAAATACAAAGCGGTCTCGCCCGGCTACAGGTACACCGTATTCTTGGAATGAACGAACGGGACTCGCTCGGACGTACCACCAACCGGAGTAATAAAAAGGCGCGCGGGGTCATAGAAAAATTCATCGGGGACTTTAAGCGAAACTTCGAAGGAAGGATTTGGGGAAGGATGCAACTCGGTAACGAGCCGGAAACATTCTCACTTTCCGAGTTGAACGAGCGGGTATTGGAATACTGCAAAGAAGTGAACTCCAAACCGCACCCCGTTATTGCACAGACCGACCGGTGGTCGCTCTTTGCTCCGGTAGTAGATTCGCTACGCTTCCCGCCTTCGAATGCAAAGATGTTCTTCGGTGGTTGGCTACCGCGCGTTGTACAGCACCGTTTAATAATGGGCCGCTCAAAACAGGAATGGTTCGTTGCTCCGCAAGCCATATACAATGGGGCTACCGTCGACGTCCTGTTGGTTGGTTCGGAAGCCTTCCTCTTTCTTAATAACCAACTCCTAAAACTACGGCCACAACCCGGTTCACGGGATAACCGTCGGGCGGTGGAATCGCTAACGACTTCCTACTATGATACGGAATTGAAAGAACGGTTAGCCGATGAACTGGCCGAACAAAGCGACGACCAAATAACACTTCGTTCACTTGGCGACGATTTTGCCGACGATGTTGCCGAGTTCATCGAACGGCCCCGAACGGTTACCGAGATCAAAGAACGCGCTTCCTATTTCATAACCGCTAAACGAAATCAAAAGAGAAAGGGGAATATAATTAGACTTTAGGTTTGCATTCAACATTCGGGTTGGAGGGAATACGGCTCCGGTGTCACAAACAAAGAACCACTTCACTCACCGCCGGAGCCGCTTTTTTAATAGGGCGAATGGTCTGATAAATAACAACAGGTTCGATTCCTGTTGCGCCCTCTGATACTCCCCACGACACCGGTCTCACGGAACCGGCTCTCTTTCACTTACTAAGGTCTCTTATGTTGCAATCCCATAACCATAAGGGAAGCGGCAAAGACCGCACCCCCTACAAAAAAACCGACCTGGCCTATCGCTACGCCTTTTGTCCTAACTGTAAATCGCAAGGCGGAATTAAAACTGTAATGTCGCACCGAACACCGACCGGTCGGTGCCGCTCCCGGTTGTGTGTTTACTGCCACTACTGCTTTGAAACGAATATAGCATTGCCGCTACAGTGCCCGGGCTGTAAGACGCATGACAACTACGAAGTACTAAATACCCGGAATACCCGCGAAGGAGTCTCCCGGGTGTACCGGTGTAGGAACTGCCAGTTCACCGTTAAGACCTTTGAAGGTTTTCCCGATCCGGGTAAGGCGGACGCATAGCCGGTATGCTCTCCCAACAATTACTCCTTCGTTCGCTCCGCGACCCGTTCTACCCCGGGAGCGAATTTGAGAAACTACACTCTACGCTACAAAGCGCGTGGAGTGATCGTATTAGCTCCGCTTCCGATGAAGTGCTCCGTCGCGTTACTGCTTCCGGCCATACGCCGCAAGCGAGCGACATCGGGGTCGTGCTTACCATTTATCGTAACCATGTAAGCGGCGAATCTTTTAAGAGGTTGCTTCGCTCCGGGATTTCTTCGGCAATCGGCGGAGCCTATCAACAAGGCAAACGCGAAGTAAACGCGGAAGCCTACGAACAATTAAAAAGTGTCCGCAAAGACGAATTCAACATTCAGGTTATCGATGGTCTCTCCGAAGCCGGAGCTATAGCGCAACTCTCCGATCAAATAGTAATAGCCGGGGGAGAATTTTGGGATAATCAGCTACAGGATTCGATCCGTGACGAAATGAAAAGTTGGTTCGACGGCGAACTTACCCGCGACGAACTCTCTGGCAAACTCAAGAAGCTAATTAACAAACGGTTACGAAGCGATAAGCAAGACACGCTTGGGGATTCTTATTTTGATCGGTTAGCTCACAACTCAATAGTTAAGACCCGCGCGGTTTCAAAGTTTGCCCGGGCGAAGGAGCTGAATGCGAAAGGGTATAAACTTATTAACCCGCTCGATGACCGTACCAGTCATATTTGTAGGACACTGGTCGAACGTGGTACAATCTATACGCTCGAAGCAGCGCAACCGATTGTAAAAGATTTACTCACGGCCCGAAGCAGTGAAGAACTAAAAGCTACACAACCCTTCTGGCAAAGTCCCGATGAGAGCCGAACCCCATTCCCGCCGCTACATTGGGGGGATTGTCGAACCATAATAAGAATCATTTTCATTTAAGGGAACAGGGCGCGTTTCTTTATGGTTGGTACGCTCACTATGAGATATACGCTACCTCGTTATAATACCTTCAAAGTGTCTCTGTGCAAGAAGTAAGACATTTAGTTGTAAACTCCTTAGGTTTAGGTTAATAAGTAGCAAAATCTCTTTCGCCCAATCAAATACTCGAACCTTGCTAATATTTGATCGAATTTTCTGAGAGTCCCCGGGAAATTACAAGTGCGAGCTAACTCATTTATTTCATTAATAGTAAATACTATTATGACTATTACGTTTAGAAAAAACCAAATCAGACCCCACCAGATGATTCCGGATTTTCTGCACGCGATTTCCATTTCAATCGTAGCAGGAATTACACTGTATGATACTCTTTCATTTCGGTACGAACCTTCCGACGGTTCTACCTTTATGACAGTCGAATACAACAACGAGATGGAAGCCAGCGAAACGGGTGCAGCAATTTACGCCTCTTTATTGGGGCTGTTGCAACCCCGTGGTTTCGAGTATGTTAGCTCGATAAGCTAATCAAAAAGCCCTCGAAGTTCGAGGGCTTTTCTTTTAGTAGTTGCATATCAATAATTCATGTTTAATTTTGCGGGTCTGGTTAAGTGTGTAAGCAATTGGTTTCGTTTGCTCGATTCGAAAGTCTTTGTATAGCTCCCGGGTAAACGGCGAATCGTCGTAGCTAAGTAAGAACTTACCTTTCAAGGTAGAGAGACAGTTATATAACTCAATATGCTGTTCCGTTGTGAAGTTATGTTCGTAATAATCGCTTTTCCCGGCAGTCATAGTATAGGGCGGGTCGCAGTAAAAGAATGCTCCTTCGTGATCGTAATTTTTTAGTAACCGTTCGAAAGAGAGATGTTCAATATGGGTATTTCGTAAGCGGTCACTAAGGGCCATTAAAATCTCATAAGTCAACGCGGCCCGGGGTGGCTTCACTTTGCTAAAAGCAAACCCGCTATTCATCCTACCCCCAAACGCATTTTTAAGTACATAGAAATAGTACACTGCACGTTCAAGGTCGGAAACCGAGTAAGGATTAGTGCGAAGTATAGCCCGCAATCGTTGGAATTCTACCCGGGCGTGAGGCACTAAACACCGTAACTTTTCATAAAAAGCGTCGGGATTGCTTTGTATTTGCCGATAGAGATTTACTAACAGATCGTTTATGTCGTTTAGTACTTCTGTTTCCGAAGGTTCTTTTCCTAAATATACCCACGCGGCACCGGCAAAGGCTTCAACGTAACAGGTGTGAGGGGGAATTTTGGTTAGTATTTCGTCGCGGAGTAAGCGTTTGCTTCCTACCCATGTCAAGGGAGACCGTAATTTGTTCATAGCAGTAAGTAGTTTTGAGTGAGAGGATCGGTACTTGCTATGACCGCTCGTTGCTACTTCGCTATATTATAGCTCACGTCACAGTATAAAAAATGTTTCAGATTAATTTACAGTAGTATAATAAAAATTTCTCTGGTACAACTGTAATGGAAAAGCGGAGTATTTTTTAATAATTAATTACATTAAATATACTATACTTTCATAAATTTCATACAATACTTATACAAATAATTTACAATCAAAATACAATTATTTCACTATTGAATTGAAAGAAATCAACGACTTACAGCAAGAAAAAACAGTATTTACGGAATTAAGCCGGTGGTACTTGTAGTTGCTACTGCATTATCATCCGCCATTGCTATGAAATACTATCGGTTCTTTACGGTTATCGTTGTAGCTCTTCTCTGGTCCGGTATTGGGTATTGCCAACCGACGCTTATCGAGCAATTTCAATTCAGCGGAAATTCCGGAGGCTCGTATGTACTCCAGGCTCCCGATGGAGGTACTGTTATTTATGGTTCGACCCCGGCCGGAAGCACACTGATGAAACGAGGCGCCGATGGCCAGATGCAATGGGCAAGAAGTTCGGGGCTGGTACTCTGCGGTATAGCGCTCGATAGCGAAGGTAATATTTATGGTGCCGGCACCGATGGAATGGGAATGGCTATCGTTAAATGTTCTCCTTCGGGATTGATGGCCTGGAACCGCATTTACCGCATCAACTGGTTTATGGATATCCAATCGCTGCGGCTGCTTTCCGATAATTCTATTTTAGTATGTGGATCGATGACCGATAGTCTCACTCATTCGTATTGTGATCTGCTTGTGTGTTTCAGGCAAACCGGTGAAATAGCCTGGACTTCCGCTCTTAAGCCTTCCGGAGTCAATACCGGCGGCACGCTGACCTGCGCTATCGAATTACCGGACCGCTCTATCGTAGCTGTAGGATACACGCCCATAAATGATGGGGCTCCATTCCAATGGCTCCAGCTTATTCATACATCGGCCGACGGTCAGGTGCTCGATAAATATTTTTATCTCGATAGTTCGCAGTCCATGCGCCCTTCGGCTCTTTTGCGCTGCTCCGATGGCTCTATCATAGTAGCAGGACAAACCGCCGATAAAAATAATCGTTTCGAATCATCGTCGTTACTACTAAAACTCGATTCATCATTTGTGCCGCAATGGTGTACCGCCACTTTCTTTCTCACATTCGATCACATCGATCAGGTTATAGAAGCCGATTCCGGGGCGCTTATTGCCGTAGCTTCAAGCGGCCATATTGCCCGGTATTCCAAAGCAGGGAAACTGGAATGGACGAAAGGGTACGGAGATAGTACCGTCTATCTTTCCTGCACTTCACTGCTGCCTCAGCCATCGGGAGGATTTATGGCTGTCGGTTCGCTCGTCTATCCCGAGGATACGAAGGCCGTGAATCTTTGCCTATTACGCTTAGATTCAATGGCGAGGAGTTGTATTATGTCCGAAGCTCTGGTTTCAAACCGGCAGATATCGATGTTGAGATTCGAAGCAACAGATCTTACTCCGGCACCGGTCTATCCGGTTGCCTACAGCCCGGCGATCAGTACGAAACCTGCAGAACTTCCAACGATCGTTACCGTCTGTTCGTCTGAAGCGGAAGTAAAAGAAATTTCAACACCGCAAGCAACTGCTGCGATCTATCCTAATCCTGCCGAACATGCTTCTTCGATCGTCGTACACTTATCGGGAACATATAACGGCGAGTATCTTGTACGCCTGCGCGATCTGGCAGGATCGCAGGTGTACCGTAATATTGCCTCGGTAACTTCCACAAATGAGATTCGCATTCCAACCACCGGCCTCACGAGCGGCATCTACTTCGTCGAACTTGCCGATGCGAATTCGTTTGCAACGCTCTGGCGGGGTAAAGTGGTGATCGAATAAAATAGTTGTATCTTTGCTTTCAAAGGAGGGTCTTAAATGAAAGCTATTGCAACAATAGTATTATTGTGCATCGTCTGGTCGCTCGCCGGTGCGCAAGGATTTCGATCCACATGGTTTCCCGGAGGTACCTTTGCCGAAGTACACTCGGCTGTCACTTTAAATGATACCTCGGTACTGGCGGTCGGCTATACCGTCGATTCGGAGAAATACCGCCGCTCGGCTTCCATTATTGCCATGAAGAACGATGGTACGCCACTCTGGAAAAAAGTATTACGAATTGGCACCCTTGATCACTATTTTACTCATGCTTTCGTCCTGCCTTCCGGCAATATTTTTTGTCTCGGGATGATCACCGATAATACGGCGAATCTGATGGGTGTCCTTTTTAGTCCGACGGGTCAGATAAAGACGACAAAAATCTTTCAAGCCGATACAAAGATCTATCCCGATCTTTATACGCCGACACTGCTTGCCAATGGACTCATTGCTATTTCAGGTTTCCTGCTGCCGGTCTCAAAGCAGCTTACCACACGAGTGCTGCTCGTGATCGATACCCTCGGCAATGTCAGGAGTTCGCAGCAATATTCTACGGACGATGTATCGTTCGGCAAAGGAGTAGTGCTCCAACCCTCCCCCGATACTCTTATATTGATTAATTACGGTCTCTTCTTTTTAGGCGATGCGTTACAAGTATCGAAACTTACAGGGGGTGATACGATCGTTTCCTCTGTTTGGTATCAATTCCAGACTGGTATCACCAATCTCTACAGCACTACTCATAAACAGGACGGCACGTATGTGATTGCCGGTGAAAAGCTCGATACCGGCCGATTACCGGAAGGCACCGGGGTATTGTTCTTCGATGCGTCGGGTAATCTCCAAGCTGCCAGAAGCATTATCAATTTAGAACATCAATTCCATACCTTGCATGTAAGTTCTGAAACAAAGGATCACCAGGTGATGATCGGATCGGTAGGAAAGGATGCCGCACACCTGGCTGTTATCGGCGCCGATGGATCGTTAGCACGACAGATCAATATTCATCCGCACGATACGTCCTTTTGCCAGGGAAATTTTATTTTTAATGCTGAACGGGCGCCGTTATTCGTTGGCAGCATTGGTATCGGGGCAACAACTTCGATGCTGCTTTCGGCTCAGCTTAATCATAACCTGCAATATTGCTCATCGGAAGAAGTATTATCGGTCTTTACCGAAGAGCCATTCAGAGAGGTAAAGGATACTTCTTTAAAAATACAATCGCTGCCCTGGAATGTAGAGAGCATCTTTACTGAAGCGGCAACGATCTCCGATACTATCTCATCGGAGATGGTACTTTGCCAGCAGGACGATGTCGGGCCTGCACCTGAGCATACGCTTTCAACGATCACCCTTTTACCGAATCCTGTTCTTCTGGGGCAACCTCTATCTATCGGCGGAATGCCTGAAGGAAGATATGCAATGCGTATCTGCGATAGAAGCGGAGCAACGATACTGCACGAGGAGCAGATAACCCCTCAGTCCGGCACGGTTGCAATTTCAACCACCGGCCTCGCCAGTGGCCTCTACTTCGTCGAACTTGCCGATGCGAATTCGTTTGTAACGCTCTGGCGGGGGAAGGTGGTGGTGGAATAAAATAGTGTTTCTTTTTTTACCCTTTCAAACTGAAGTGCTGGTTGTCTTTTGTTAATAAGGACGGCTTTTGTTTTGCGATGGGAAACACTTCACACTTCATTTTTCCTGTTGTTCGTTGTTCCATAATCCTCTGGTGTTTACTGGCAACGGCTCAGGCACAACAGCCAGACACGGGGGTATCCTTCTCGCGCAGCACTGCCTTTGCTCGGGATATATTGGTGGATCGTAGTGCAGCAATGGCTGATGGTGGAATGGTCTTAGCAGGCCCGAGCTATTATCCTGTATTGGATCCCGGCGTTCTTATAAGCCGAACCGATAGTATCGGAAATTGCCTCTGGTCGGTTTATCTCAAAGGAACGGCAATCGGTAGGCCAACTGGTTTGAATATCGATAAAGCAGGAAATATCTTTTGTTCGGGCACGTATCTTAAAACCGATAATACAACCGATATTTATATCGTAAAATTTTTTCCTGATGGATCAGTATGCTGGTCGGGAGTATATGATCTCGGAGGAAACGATAGAACGTATGGTCAGGAATTGTTATCGAATGGGAATCTGCTAATTGTTGGTGCTGCAACCGGAAATCATTACAATGGTGCATTGCTGTTTTCCTATGATACTGCCGGCACGATAGTGTGGTGCAAGATTAGACAAATAGATCCCATCCCTCAGCAAGGTCCATCCTTTATAACTGCTGCTCAACTTACGGATACTTCATTTGTAGTCGCAGGCCCGATACAAACAGCCGGTGGTACAATCATAGCAATCGAATCCTACTCGTTTAGTGGAAATCTGATTGCACCTTCGGCATTCATGCACGGGTCGGATTTGTATTCAATTCGGAGCATTAAGAAATTACATGATGGATCGATTGTTGTAGGTGGATCACTTTTGAATGCAGATGAAGCTCCCGACGAAACACCTTTAGTTTTTAAATTCGATTCAACTCTAGTGCCGCAGTGGGGAAGAAGGATATCATCACTTCGGCTCTCAGAAAAAATCACGGAATTGATCGAAGAAGATACTATGATTTTAGCCGCTATGGTATCGGAGACCACTACTACTAATAGTGAAATGACACATGTAGGCCGATGGAATGCCGATGGAATTCTCACTAATATTTCTCAGCTCTTTGACGTAAAAATACCACTGCAAATAGTATCGATTTGCCGCGGACCGAAAGACCGTATTCTTGGAGCCGGATCCGGATGGGATAAATCCATTCATTCTTTATTAAAGACCTTTAGTTTAACCCCTCGTCTCGATGGCTGCGCAGCCCAGCCGATGTTATGTACGATAGATTCTATAGCCATCGCTAAAATTAATAGCCAGCCTATGCGCGTATTTACACTATATCCGGGCCGGACAAACCAAACGATTACTATTGTTGCCACCCAGCCACTGGCCAGTACACTTAACTGTTCGAATACTGCTACGGTAGTTGATAGATCAACGGATAGTTTGAATGCCATTTCTCTTACGTTGTGGCCAAACCCGTCACCGCAACGTTCCGTGATCAATATATACTTACGTTCGATATCAACCGGCTACTGCAAAATATCCCTCCGCAACATTGCCAGTCGTATTGTCCTTGAAGTTAACAAACAGGTAGTTTCTGGCGAACATCTTGAATTTCCCACCACCAGCCTCGCCAGCGGCATCTACTTCATCGAACTTGCCGATGCGAATTCGTTCGCAACGCTCTGGCGGGGGAAGGTGGTGGTCCAGTAGCCTTTGTCGAATGCGGTGCTTCATTATTTATTTTGTTTTCTTTTCAACTGTAACTTTTGGCTTCACGATGAATTATAGGTATGGCGATCTCTTCTGATCCGATGCAGTAACAATATTCGGTACCTATATGAAACATGGTTCGGTTCTGATCTTTCTAGTAGTAGTGCTATGTCTGTCGGTCGGTTACAGCTACGGCCAGGAGCTCTTCGAGCGGGGGATTACAACCCATAAAGATGGCTTTGTAAGCGATATTGCCGCCGATCTCATGGCTCCGCTGCCCGATGGCGGTGCGATTGTTGCCGGGACGCTCACCGATAATCCTTCTGGCATACTATCGGGCATCATCGCGAGAATATCCGAGGATGGGAAGATTGTGTGGATACGGAGAATGATGGCAGGCTCGCAATCGGTCATAAGTGGTCTATCGGTCGATGCTTCAGGGAACATTATATTCTCCGGCATGGTCTATGTCCCGACTTCTAATCTCTTTGTGTCAAAGCTATCTCCGGACGGTGATCTGATCTGGTCGAAGATCTATAAGTACACCGGTTATGAAGAATTGCAATTTCAGCGGATGCTTTCCGATGGCAGCATTCTTGCCGGCGGCAGGACGCATGGCAATGCGGGAATAATCGAAGGATTGCTTATTAAATGGGATCCGAATGGAAATATATTATGGGACAAACATCCGGTGATCAATCGTCCCGATTCTGCCCGTATCACATTCTTCGATGCACTAGAATTACCGGATCAGACGATCCTTACTGCCAGTGCAATGTCGGTCCGGCCTTCAACTGAAGTACTGGGGTTGACGGAATTCTCATCCAACGGTCAACTGGGGGTGTCTCATGCCTATGCCGATAGCGGCATGGGCCTCTCCCCTCATACCATGCTGCTTCGCGGCGATGGTTCGATCCTCATTGCCGGAAAGATCGAAACACCAAATTCTATTTTTCGTCCGATCGCTGCTTTTGTGCTTTCGTTAGATCCCAGCCTCACGCTTCAGTGGAATGAGCAGATCAATTTCTTTTCCCAAACCGAATATATTTCTCAGATCAAAGAACTCGATAAGGGAGAGCTCGCCCTGTTTTCATCGTTCGATCAGACCTTATTCTTTAATAATTCGGCGCCTGCTCATATCACCCTATTATCGGCTGCGGGTGAGATCAATTTAGTGCTCGGTATTGCAGCGAACCCATACCGGTTTTCTTCTCTGAAAATCGGGCCGCAGTATAACGGCCGGTACTTAGGAACCGGCATCTATTTTAAAGACAATACTGACGGCGATACTCTTCATTCCGGTATCGGGACTCTTTCGTTAACATCGGATTTTCAGGGATGCGCCGTAGAATCGGGATTAACAGCCGGCTCTACGGTAACTATTGTTACCGGTACCATGCCTTCAATAACCTATGGCAGCGAACAGCATACGGTTGTTACTATGCCTTTTTCGTTGGATACACAACTGCCATATTCTACATTCACGATCTGCCATAACCTGCCACAAAATGCTGTCGAAGAAAAACCGGCGCCTGTTTCGGCAGTGGCTTATCCTAATCCGGTTACTACACAGCAGCCGCTTCAGCTTCATATACCACTATCGCTATCTGAGTCGTGTATCGTTCTGCTGCGCGATCTCACCGGGAATATCCGCTACCGTTCCCGCGAAGAACTTCACGCCGGTACCGATCTGATTATCCCAACGGCGGACCTCACGAGCGGCATCTACTTCGTCGAACTCGCCGATGTAAATTCCTTTACAACGCTCTGGCGGGGGAAAGTAGTGATCGAGTAGCGCCGCTTCGTATTTTCGGCGTAGTGGCTAAGCTTACTCAGAACGGACGGACTAAGACCAAACTCACCGCCTTAGGCAGGAACACCTACCTGCTGGCACTTGCTTCGTTCTTTACGGATATTTCTACGGAGATGCTCTATCCGCTGCTGCCGATCTTCATCACCGAAACCCTCCGCAGCTCCGGCAGTATTCTCGGCCTTATCGAAGGTGTTGCCCAGGCTTCGCAATATATTATTCAGGGAGTCAGCGGTTATCTCTCGGATAAATTCCGTAAGCGCAAACTGGTTGCGTTGTTCGGCTTTATACTTTCGGCGATATCGAAACCATTTATCGGCCTCGCTACGGCATGGCCGGCAGTATTGGTGGCACGTACCTCGGATCGTATCGGTGCCGGAAGCCGCTCGGCTCCTCGCGATGCGCTTATTGCCGCTTCGGTTGATGATAACGACCGTGGCAAAGCGTTCGGTCTGGAAGGCATTGGCGATAATCTCGGCGCTTTTCTCGGCCCGATAGTGACACTATTGCTCTTCTTTAGTCTCCACTTCGATATTCATACCATCTTTTATCTCGCGATTATACCGGGGCTTTGTGCGGTTGGTATGGCCTTCTTTGTAAAAGAGCGGGCATCGACGCTGCGATCGAAAACGACGATCGATCTGCATGTGCGGCAATATCCGGCGGCCTATTGGAAATACTTATTCGTGACCGGTATCTTTGGTATCGGCAATTCCAGTAATGCTTTTCTTATCCTGCAAACTAAGGAGAAGGGCCTTTCGCTCGAAGCGACGATCATGGTCTATGCACTGTTCAATCTTGGTGCTGCACTGATCTCCTACCCTTCGGGTGCGCTCTCGGATCGCTTTGGCAGGAAGCCGTTACTACTCGCGGCGTTTTCGATCTTCTGTCTTTCGTATGCGGGGTTTGCTTTTTTCCCGGGTGGTATGGTGATCGCCATACTCTTCGTTTTTTACAGTATGTTCCAGGGCATCTTCCGTTCGGTAGGAAAATCGTTTGCAACGGATTTTGTCTCCGCCCATTTACACGCCAGTGCGATCGGCTGGTATTCGATGGTCGTCGGCGTCTCGCAGCTTATCTCGAGCATCATCGCCGGGCAGCTCTGGGACACGGTCGGTCATTCCTCGGTCTTTCTCTTTGGTGCAGGGTTTTCGTTAATCGGGGTACTGTTGTTGATTGTACTGGTTCCAAAAGGCCGGTTCAATGGGGGTAAATAACTGAGGTATCTATTCTACGATCAGATTTTTTACCACATATCCCGCTTCGTTTTGAATGCGGCAGAGATATATTCCTCGTGGCAATGATATTGGCATTGTAAGCGAAGCACCGGTTTCGTAATAAGTTTGGCTCAACACCTCTTTCCCCAGCAGATCGGTTACTGTGATAGTCGCCGCCGAATGATATTCATGGTCAAAGGAGATCGTGAACGAGCGATGTGCCGGGTTAGGATAGAGCACAAGCGGAATAGAGGGTGATTCGTTGGTAACCTTTAGCATCGTATTAGTAGTAAAATGCCAAATTGGAGACCACAGGCTTTGGCCTTCGGAATTCAAACCGGCAACACGCCAAAAATATGTTGTATTGCTATCGAGCGGTGGGAGCGCAAATTGCAATGCAGGGATGATCGTATCGAAGCGGGTAGTACTAAACGTAGAATCGGTTGAAAATTGTAAGTGATAGTTATCCATTGTTTCGAGGCTATCCCATTGGAGAGTGATACCATCGCGCACAAAGACGGTGTTGTTTCGGGGAGAGATAAGTTCTGGAAAAGAGTCTAATAGTACTGTAGTGGCCGGAAGCCCAAATAGGCAAGACGAAGAAGTAATGGTGCCCTCTTTTTTAATGAGCAATGCTGAATCGAGAGTCCCAATAATAGAAAACGAAGGGACGTTGATAGTTTTATGCCCCCAGGAAATAGGTATACTATTTTGATATTCAACGTGAGTACCTTCTAACGAAGGAAGTTGCTGCAAATCGATCTGTAATTGTTTCTCTGGAAGTGACAGTTGTACTAAGGCCGTGAAATTAAACGTGGAATCGGTAGCAAAATAATAAAGCCGTGCATCGTGTACGGAAGTCTCCGATCCATTGCCATGACCAGTATAGTAGATATCGACAAAATTTACCGTTAATAAAGTGGATCTGCTTAGTTGCAGATTGCGCATATAGCTTCGCCCATGAAGTAGTAGGGAGTGAATATCTGCTCGGACTGCAAATTGCAATACAAAGGAAAAAAGGTTAACCTCACAATTTGCACTTGCTTTTAATAAGGTCAGTATTCTGGCTTTTGTCTGATAACCGTTGGCCCCTACAACTACCGGACCAACCGATCCCTTGCCGGTATCGGGTATTGCTGCCCGGATCATCGTATCGCTCCAAAAGCTGATAGGCAATTCCACGCTATCGCACCAGACGGCGCCCTTCGCAAAGCCGAACTCCCCATGAATGATAAGCGTCCGCGCCCATTCATCAACCCGCATGGAATCGATCACCGGCCGTTGTGCCCGTAGAGCTGAGCACAATCCTGCCAGAATTACTACTACTAATAGTGAGCGCATATATAATATGTACCTCAACGCCTGGATTCGGTTTGGGCAAAAAGTACTGACCAATATTTTACTTCACGCTGCCCCAGGACATTGATAGGTTTACCAGAAAATTAATAGCCATCATCGGCACCATGACGGCAATAATACTTTTGGCGATCCTGAGAGCAATATTACCATGGTTAAAGAAGGCCGTCAGCGTCGCGACCGGGATGCCGATAAGCAGGATAATGGCAGCATAGAGCACATAGATAAAAGCATCGGTCTGCCGAAACGGAAGGAGAATCGGTTGAGCGATCGTAAAGATCACCAATCGTTGCGCTCCGCAAAATGCGTTGATGGCCAGATGCTCGACAAAATTATATCGGTAGCGCCAAAACAATAGCCAGGTACAAAGCGCATATAGCGGCACTCGCGCAATCTCATCGGCAAAGTGATGATCCTGCAGCCATTGCATTACCTGCGCTATCGGATTGTGGGAAACGATCGGCGGCATAACTTTCCCACCCTCTACGGTATAATCGGCAGGAAGATGAAGGAAATGGCTAAGCAGCGCCCCTGCAGTACCGAAGGCAATAAGCATCGAGAACGGGCTGAAATGCACGACGCGCTTACCTTGCAGATATTCATGTAATGCCGCACCCGGACGAATAAAAAGATTTTTCAGGACCGTAAAAAGGTTACGATCGAAATGCAGGAGATTATGCTGGGCTTCATGCCAGAGGTAATGCCAGTTCAAGCGGCCGACCGAAGCCTTTTGCCCGCAATGATTACAGAATTTTCCGGAATACTCAGCCCCGCAGTTCTTGCAGATGATCATGAGTGCAAATCTACGAACAGAGCATGCACATTATTTCATCTTGTAAAACAAGCGCAGCAATTTAATATCGAGTTCTTCTTTGGTGTTCTTGGCGATGGTATAGTGCTTTACTTTCTGCGAGGTAACGCTTTTTATGTCGCAGGCTTTTTCGAGCTGCTGCTTCATGAAATAGAGGTCTTTCAATAGATCGTTGAGATCGAAGCCGGTATGCTGCAATTCGCTTACCTCGATATGCTTGCCGACATTGATGATCTGCTTCGCTGTCTCGCGGATGAGGATCGTGATGCGTGCTTCTTCGAAGCGGTGGTAGCTCGCGGTGGCGGTCGTGAAGCAGGTTTCGAGCGAATGCCGGCTTTCGATGATCTCGTTAGCGATCACCTTCTGGATCGCTTTCTTATGTGAAGAAGTTGCAGCCAGCCGATAGACCAGGATACCGACCGAGACTTCACCGACAAAGATCAAATATTCCGCAATATCGGAAAACGTCAGAGAGGTTTCGCCGGTAAAGCGGGTAACGATAAGCGGGATAGTGATCACCACCATCGCTCCAATCAGCCATAGTGCAATGGCTTCTTTATCCTTCAGGAAGTTCGGCATCGAATGGCAGTTCTCGTTTCTTTTTTACTTCGGCGCTTCGGAATTGATCTTCGATATCGAAAACGATACCGGGTTCTTCATCGCACTTAATGCGAAGGCGCTTGCGCAGATCGCCGAGATCGTGCTCATACGCCAGCCGGCCGAAGGAGCCGTGAAGGAATGGCGTCGGGATCGCTTCGACATTATCGAGATCGATAATAAGCGCAGCGTTATCGACCTCGGCCTCGCCGTACTTCGGCAGGATAAAAGCTTCGTAAAAATGCTGGCCGGCTTCCTGAGTATCGAGACCGGTACGCACTCCGGGGGCATCGAGGAAGTCGATGATCCGAAGAATACGATCGTTCGGATTCGTCTCTTGAGGATCGTAGCTTAATGGCGATAGCGGTTCCATCGGGATATTTTCGTTCACAAATATAAGGGGATGAGCACGGGCAGGTATTATTTGCCGCTTATTTCCTTAATAACATTTTTTCTTTTACCCTTTTCTTCGCTTCGGAAATAGTCCAGCAATTCCCCGGGGCTTTTCTGTTCCTGCAGTATTGCTTTCGCACGGCTGTAATCATGCCAGCGGCCGATCACTTTTTGCCGCTTCAGTATCTTCTTCGGAATATCTGCCGCGCCCGAAGATGCTTCGAGCGCATAGCCGTAGCGCTTATAGCCTTTTCGAATAGCGTGAATGCGGGTTATAGAAAGATGCTTTTTGCGAAGCGTACCGATCTCCTCTTCGATGTTCTTGAGGAAGCGCTTAAGCTTCGCGTTCGTGATCTTCGTAAGACCGGCATAGACGGCAGTATCTTCGGCCACACCGGCAGCAAACGCCTTCGCGGCTTTGCTCTTACATTCGGTTGCGCGGATACGGCGTTGTTCTTTGAGCAAGGCAAGAACCGTGCCGGTCATTGCCAGTTTCTTACTCGTGATGTTCGAAAGAAGCTCTATCGCAATATCGATGTCGCGCAGCGCACCGGCCGGAGAAAAGATAGCGTTGAACGCGGCGAACCGTTTTTTCAGCTTGAAAGAAGGATCGATAAATTCGGTAAGATAGTAGAGCGTTTTCAGCCGCTTGATCGACAGCCGCAACTCATGGATCACCTCCGGCGCCGGATCATGCGAAGCCTGCAGAAGATACTGCCGGTACTGCCCGAGCTGTCTGCGGTAATATTCAACGGCCGATCTCATACTCATTCTACAGCATATTTGCCGGATGAGTTTTATCGTAATAACGCACTACCAATTACGGTGGTCAGAGGAAATTTTTTTTCGGATCGTCGGGGCCGGACATAATGCCGATCGATAAATGGAAGGAATGCTCGAGCGCCCGCGCCTTATGCCACCAGCCCGGCGGAATATAGAGCCAATCGCCGGCAACGAGCAGGCATTTGAATTGCAGCTTGGAGTGCTCGCGTTCGAAATGCAGATCGCGCGGCAACGGATCGAGCGATGGATGCGGATTGACCGTATTTGCCCTCAGGACAAATTCTTTCTGGCCCGAACACTGAATGGCAAAGACATCTTCGATATCATAATGCCAGCCGAAGCCTTCGTGATTAGCGGGAGTAGCATAAATATGAACATCGGCCGGCTTTTCAAAAACGCTCTCGAAATCCTGCGCGATCTCCGAGATCACGGCATCGTGTTGTTCGGCATGGCGGACGAGAACCGAGCAGCCCTTCTTATAAAAGGATTCGCGCGCCGCCTCCCGGCTTGGAGGGGTATTATTCTGATGCGGCACGAGCACACCGCTTTTCGCTATCCAAATCTCCTCATGCCCGGTCGCCATGATCTCATCGACGACCTCCCAACTGAGAAAATCGCTGAAGTGCGCCGCGCCCCCGGCGCTTGCATACGGCATCTTCCCATAATAGACGGAAAAAAACGATTCAACCGGCATCGGATCCATTAACCGGGTAACGATCTCGGCAGCATGTATCATAACTAAATGATACGCAAAGACTGAAAAAGCGGTTTGGCTTTTGTCCGGGATCGGGCGGGGTATGGGGTTCGGGGTTTGGGGTTTGGGGTTT
>CAYOJJ010000017.1:0-73610 GCA_964404255.1 uncultured Alphaproteobacteria bacterium
CCAACTCAAGCTTCCGCCAGCGCTGCTTCTAACAACTGCTTGCGATAGAGATCGTGATACGCGCCACGCAAATTCAACAGCGATTCATGATTGCCTCGCTCGGTGATCGTGCCGCTATCGATGACGATAATCTCATCGGCATCTTTGACGGTCGAGATTCTGTGGCTGATGATGATGCTCGTACGACCGGCCATGATGCTGCGCAGATTCTTTAAGATCTCTTCTTCGGTCGAGGTATCGATGGCGCTCATCGAATCGTCGAGAATAAGGATCTTCGGGTCGCGGGCAATGGCACGCGCAAGCGACGTACGCTGCTTCTGGCCACCGGAGAGGGTAATGCCGCGTTCGCCGACGATCGTCTCGAACTTCATCGGGAATTCCTCGATGTCCTTGAATATCTCTGCCGAGCGGGCAGCGCTCATCACGCGCTCCATCGGTGCGTTATCGACGCCATAAGCAATGTTATCGGCAAGCGTCTCGGAGAATAAAAAGGCTTCCTGCTGTACCAGGCCGATATTTGCCCGCAGCACTTCCAGCGGTATCGTTTTGATCGGATGTCCGTCGATCAGGATATCTCCGCCGGTGATATCATACAACCTCGGGATAAGCTGCACAAGCGAGGATTTACCCGAGCCCGTCTTGCCAATGATGGCCAGCGTCTTGCCTTTGGGAATAACGAGATTCACGTTATGCAATACCTCCGGTAGTTCGGGGTTGTAGCGGAAGCTGACGTTCTTAAACTCTACGGTGCCTTCGAGTGTGGTGATGGCGCGGTTGGTTACGCTGCTATTAGCGATATCCGGCACCATCTGTAATATCTTATCGAGGCGGTTCATCGATGCAGCGCTGCGCTGGACCATATTCGTAATAATACCGATACCCATGAACGGCCAGATCAGCATGCCAAGATAGATAATAAACTGCGTGAGATCGCCGAGGCGGAGCTTGCCGGAGACGATATCATCGGCCGAGAACATGAGTAGCAGTATGATCGAAGAACCGACGAAGCTAAAAATTGCCGGCATCATCAGGCCCTGCAATTTTACCAGACGCATATTCTTCTGGTAATACTCATCGCTGAGCTTATCGAAGACATCGCGCTCGAACATTTCCCGCACATACGCCTTGACTACTTTTATACCGGACATCGATTCCGTAGCGCGCGAAGTAATATCGGCATAGTGCGACTGCACGGCATCGAAAAGCGGATGCGAGCGCTTACCGATCAGATACACCGCTATCGACATCAAGGGCAATGGCGCGAGCGAAATAAGCGTCAGCTTGGGCGAGAGAATCAGCATGAATCCGAGCGCGAAGATAAACATCGTCAGCGCATCGGTAGCATACATGATGGCCGGGCCGACGAAATTGCGCACGGCATTAATATCATTGGTCGCATAAGCCATGACCTCGCCCTGCGGCGTATTCTGGAAATAGCGCATCGGCAGCGTGAGGATATGCGAGAGGAAATCGTTGCGAAGATCGTACTCGATCTCACGGCTGGCGACGATGATCGTCTGCCGCACGAGATAGAACAAATATCCGGCAATAGCCGAAGAACCGATGATATAAAGCGCGTCGGTAAGCAGGGAAGCGGAGGTCGCGGTACCCGATTCGAGCGAGGTAATAGCCTCACCCACATAACGCGGCATCACCGCCGTAGCAAAGCTCGAAGCCAGCGTACAAAGAATACCGATAATATACTTAGACCGGTGCTTTTTAAAGTAAGGAAGCAGCTTCCGTAATGAATTCATACCCTGCTAACAAAAAAGAAGTGATTGAGAGTCCTATTAATAAAAATATGACATAAAGGAAGAAAAGCTCAGCACAAAGATGTTTAGACGCTATGAGTAAATTACCGGAAGCTATAGAACCTATTATTGATCGGTTGTCATATGAGATAATGGGGATAAAACAAAAGAAAAAAATATTCTATCAGTTATTTGTTGAAGATGGAGATAGCATCAAAATACAGGAGAAGATATCTCTCCTTACTAACTTTGCATTAGACTTTTTTCTGATAGTTCAAGAGTCTTTAATTAAAGACATAGTAATTTCAATAATTTCATTAGTAGACGATGGAAGGGATGTGATTTCGTTAAAAGATACATTCAAAAATAATATAAATGATTTTAATCATGCCTTTTTTGACGACTTAGGAAATGATTTTTCTGCTGTTGTCTCTGATTCTATTTCGTTAAAAAATGCTCGAGACCGCTATTATGCGCATATTAGTAGAGATAATATAGAGGTGATGAATCCGCCAATCAATATATTAGAAGAAATCGAGAAAATTCTCCCAAAGTTAGAATCATTTATTAATAAAGTCACACAGTATTTCGATTTACAAATTGGTTTTGATGATTCTGCGCTTCGAGGAGATGGAAACTCTATTATTAATTATTTGATGCTCTTAAACGAACAAAGGAATGAAAACCCAGTTTCTTTCCGAGAAAAATTATTGGCTGTTAAAATATAAGTATTGACTACTCACTCACCCTTCACTTTTGCCCCAAAAAATACTTCCAAGCCAGCCTCGAAATATCAGCAATCGTTTTGCTATTAGCTTCAAAGCTTTCGTGGGAATTGGAGACGAAGGCGGCGATGGCGTAGTGCTTGCCATTAGGGAGGGTAACGATGCCGATGTCATTTTGGGCTGCTCTTATGCCTTTGTTGGTGCCGGAGGTGCCGGTCTTGTGGGCGAGCGATGCGTCGGCCGGTAGGCCGGCTTTTAATCTATCGGCATAGTTGTTGGTGTTGGTCATCAGGTCGAGAAGAAAATCGGTGCTGGTTTTGGAGAGGATATTGTCCCGATAGAATTTCTTTAAGAGGAGTGCGGCAGCGTAGGGGGTAGTCCAGTTGGTGTATTGAACCCGGAACGGCCCGTGCATCTGGTTTTCGGTTGCCTTGATGGAGATGTCATCTATACCGAGGCCCTTTATATACTGTTCGAGCTTTTTCGGCCCGCCATAAATCCTGAATAAGATATCGCAGGCATTGTTATCGCTTTCCGATACGGCATAGCGCAGCAACTCGGCGAGCGGCATTGAGTAATTACCCTTCGGGTTCTTATCGGTCATCGGGCTTAGCGTCTCTTTATGCAGGTCTTTCTTGTAAATAAAAATCTTATCTTCAAGCGTACGCTTCTTGCTATCGACATCGGCAAGCACTGCCAGCGCCAGATGAAATTTAAAGACACTCTGCATGGGGTAGTGACCCGCTCCACCAATCGTGAGGGTATCGCCGGTCTCAAGATCGTAAATGCCGATACCAATGGTTGCTTTCTTGATGCTGATATAGCTCGCGAGTTCATTCCTAAGCGAACTCATCTGAGCAAATACAGGCGTGGCGAGAAGAAACAGGAGTGCCGGAAGAAGTTTGAATTTCATAATTCGAAATTACGGAGATAGAGCACGGATAATAAAAAAGGGCAGCCATCGGCCGCCCTTTTTCTTTTTTCACTAACAAGTACCCTTCGGTATTAATAGACTTCGAGGTAACGATCAAGCTCCCATTGGGTGACGCTCATGCGGTAGGAATCCCACTCGGCCGTCTTGGCTTCGATGAGCTTCTCTACGCAGAACTCGCCGAGGGCTTCGCGGACGACTTTATCGGCGCGCAGTTCATCGATGGCTTCCATGAGGTTCTTGGCAACGGTCGTGATACCGCGGGCTGCTGCTGTTTCGTCGGTGAATTCGAAAATGTTTTCTTCGACCGGAGCCGGAGCCTTCATTTTCTTTTCGATACCTTCGAGACCGGTAGCGAGCATAACGGCGAACGACAAATATGGGTTAGCCGTCGGATCCGGGCAGCGGAGTTCGGCGCGGACTGCTTTCTCGCGGCCGGCCGTGATACGCGGAATACGGATAAGAGCGGAGCGGTTGCGCTGTCCCCAGGCTACATACACCGGAGCTTCATACCCGACAACCAGGCGCTTGTAAGAATTAACCGTTGGGTTCAGGATGGCATTCATCGCGCGGATGTGCTTAAGCTGACCGGCGATGTAGCTCTTGGCAATATCGGAAAGCTGGTAGGTACCCTTGGGATCATGGAAGAGGTTCTTCTTACCATCTTTGCTGAAGAGCGATTGGTGCACGTGCATACCCGAACCATTGATGCCGGCGATCGGCTTCGGCATGAAGGTACAATGCAGGTCGTGTTGAGCGGCGATGGATTTCAGCGTGTACTTCATCATCATGACGATATCGGCGCAGCGCAGAGCACCATCGTACTTGAAGTCGATCTCATGCTGGCCGATAGCTACTTCATGGTGAAGCGCTTCGACGTCGATGCCAAGCTCATGCAGAGCGAAGGTCATTTCCTTACGAATCTCGGTACCGAGATCGGAAGCCTGGTCGAAGTAACCGGCGGTGTCATGCGGCAAGGTATGGAGCGTACCATCTTCGCCTTTTTTGAAGAGGAAGAATTCCAATTCCGGGCCGGTATTAAAGACGTAGCCCATCTTTTCACAGCGGGCGAGCTGGCACTTTAAGATACCGCGCGGGTCACCGGCGAACGGCGAGCCATCCGGCATATAGACATCGGCAATGATAAGAGCCGTTACAGCGCGGGTATTCTTGCTCCACGGAATGACCTTGAAGGTATCGAGATCGAGCTTCAGGTACATATCCGATTCGGAGATACGGGCAAAGCCTTCGATCGACGAACCATCGAACCACACGTTGAGGTCGATAGCATCCGGCAATTTCGAGGCAGGGATCGTAATGCCCTTCATTACACCGAGGATATCGGTGAAGAGGACATTGATGAATTCTACTTTGTTCTGCTTTGCGAGAGCGAGTACTTGCTGTTTTGTCATGGGAATTAGAGTAGAGTAAATACTTTAAGTAGCGTTAACACTTTATGATTTTTGCTGGCGGCTGCCCTTGAGTTCTTCGATAGGCAAGGCCGTGGTTTCCTTCGGCGATGAAAGCACGATGTTCGTGCGCGTCTGCTTAACGCCTTTCCAGGATTGGATCTCGGAAAGGAGTTGCTCGAGCGTGGAAGTATTCCAGGTTCTTATTTTTAATAAGTGCGAACCATCGCCGGTGACGGCATGGACTTCGAGAATTTCCGGATGCTTATCCGCCGCTTCGAGGAAAGAAGGGTACAGCGTGCTCGATTCGACGGTCACGAAAATGAAGGCCGTAATATCGAGGCCGATACGTTTGGCGCTGAGCTTGGTATAGTAGCCTTCGATGATGCCGCGCTCTTCTTCGAGCTTGCGCAGGCGTTCGCTGATTGCCGGCAGCGAAAGGCCGATTGCCTCGGCTAATTCGTTGCGCTTGGTTCGTCCGTATTTTTGAAGGGTGACAAGCAACTCGATATCGACGTCGTCGAGCCCTAAATGGGAGACCACCGGGGTCGGTCGTTCGTGTTTTTTCAGGCTTGCCACAAGTAAAAGTACGGATTTTCTGGTTTTCTGTAAATTTAGTATTCTAAATTTAACACAATAATAAGTAAAGCGAAAGAAAAGTTTAACTTTATTTATTAAAGTTTTCCACAAATTTTATAGATTTCCTGTAAATGATAGATCTTAGGTCAGATACGGTCACGAAGCCCTCGGTTGAGATGCGCCAGGCGATGGCATTAGCCCCCGTCGGCGATGATGTGTATGGGGAAGACCCCACCGTTAACGAGCTTCAAACCGAGGTAGCAGAGCTACTTGGCAAGCAGGCGGCGCTCTTTGTGCCGACGGGCTGCATGGCAAATCAGCTCGGTATTGCCATTCAGGCCGGTGGAGGCGATGAGGTTATCCTGGAGTATGGCTCCCATATCTTTAATTATGAGACCACAGCGGCAAGCTTTCTCTCGCGAGTGCAGTTGCATCCGGTTAAGGCAGCGGAGAATGGGATTCTGACGGTCGATGAGATTAAAGAGGCCGTTCGTGATAGCGCCTACTTTATGCCGGTCTCAAGGATCATCGCTATCGAGAATACTCACAATCGTGCTGGCGGGACGATCTACCCGATCGAGCGCATTGCCGAAATAGCCGAGTTCGCCAGAGCGCATAATATTCACATGCATCTTGACGGAGCACGGCTTTGGAATGCCTGTGCCGCAACCGGCATCGAGCCGGCGGAGTATGCAAAGTACTTCGATACCGTTTCGGTTTGCTTTTCCAAAGGATTGGGCGCACCGATCGGAAGCGCTATTTGCTCCAGCTCGGAGAATATTGTCAAAGCCCATCGCTATCGCAAAATGTGGGGCGGGGGAATGCGGCAGGCGGGGATTATTGCTGCCGGAGCGCTCTATGCATTGCGCCATCATCGCGACAAAATGGGGCTCGATAATGCGAAGGCAAAGCACTTTGCCGAACTCGTGGCCTCCCATTCAAAAAATGTATCGGTCGATCTTGAAACGGTGCAAAGCAATATCTGTCTGTTAAAGCCGCTATCGGCAAGAGTCCCGGAAGATATTACGCGTTATGTAGCCGAACTTGAAGAGAAAGGCGTTCGTCTTACGCCCTGGTCCGGTAATAGAATGCGCGCGATTACTCATCTCGATGTCTCTATGTTAGATTGCGAAGAGGCCGCTCATACAATCATCTCCTACTTCGGATAATGGAGCCACAGTATAACCGCGGCGATTACAAGCATTCATTTGGATACCGCATACGCTCACATGAATGCGATAGGCAGGGTGTCGTGCATAACGCCCGGTATCTCGAAATGCTCGAGATTGCCAGGATAGAATTCTGCCGTGACTTGCTTGCCATCCCGATGGATCATGGCACGTTTGCATCGCATCATAAATTCTTCTTTGTGCGTAATGCGATGAATTACTTTTCTCCGGCTCGTTTTGACGATGAAGTAATTATCTATACACGCATTGGGAAGGTCGGTAGAACGAGTATCATGCTCGAACAGATCATGGACGATAGATCAGGACGGCGAGTGCTGGAGGCGGAATCGGTGATGGTCCGCGTCGATGAAGCGACCAACGAGCCGAAAGAGCTTGAAACAGAGCTTCGCGAGCAAATAGCAACCCTGAATTAATATGTCGCCCACTCAGCGCAGAATCTTACTGCTTTTTGGCATAGCTTCGGCGCTGGTGTTTGTCTTCTTTGCATTTACGGTTCAAATTATCGGCTTCGATGGATGGATACATCTGAACTGGCTCGATGAATTTACTTCGCTCGTTCGGCAGGGGGAGTGGCGGCCGCGTTGGTTGCCTCATGTCTTTAGCGGATTTGGTAGCCCGGCCTTTTATTTTTACTCCCCGCTCGTCTATTATTTAGCAGCGATTATTTCTTTTACGGGTATTCATTCGGCGGTTTGCCTGTATTATGTTCTTGCCTTTGCCTCAATAGGTTTTTCATACTGCTTCATGCTGAAATATCTGAAGGGGATAGGTATTGAAAGCAATCGGCGTCTTTATAGCTTTTTATATGCAGTTAATCCCTACGTCTTAATAAATTTCTATATCCGCAATGCATTAGCCGAACTGGTGGCATTTGCGTTACTGCCACTCGTCCTGCTTGCCATTCACCGATTAATCACCACTCAGGATGATATACTGGGCTCCATCTTAAAACTTACCTGCTTATTTGCACTACTTCTATTGCTTCATTTGCCTACGGCTATTATCTGTGCTGTAGCAGCATTCCTGTATATACTAAGCATACTCGGTAAGCAAAATGTAGTCCGGCCATTAAGTGTATTATTTGCCTCAAGCCTTTGGGCGGGGCTTATTGCAGCATTTTTTTTAATACCGGCTGCGGAGTTGCTTCCCGCCATTCATGGCGAACGGCTAACCTATTTCATTTCAGGTGGCCGAGCTGCACTTTTTGGTATCGATCAATTGCTGGCCCATCAAACGGGTACTTATGTGTACGCACAGATACTATTATTACTCCTTGGTTTTATTGGGATAATTGCAAGTTGTAAATATTGGAATAATAACCGTTATGAAATTTCGCATCCGGTGTTCATTCTTCTTCTTGCTTCGGTCATATTGCAGATCCCGAGCTTATCGGCAATGCTTTATCTGATCCCGATTTTCAACTTCAACCGCATAGCTCACCGTTGGGATGGTGTACTTATGGTTGGTATTGCGGTACTTATTAGCAATCTTACACTACTCTCGAAATCACGGCCGGCATTTCTATTTGCTCTTTCACTACCGGTACTCACTTTGATTATTGCGGCAGGGTATTATATCCGGCTCGATGGGAATCTTCATATGGGTGGGTATAGAGCTCAACGGAATGACTCGCCTGAATATCTTTCTGCCTCTAATCCTTATGAACCGGTAAAGGCACAGCAGGTATTCGATAGTCTTTCAAAAGCAAATCCTTTCATCAAAGAATTAAAATTTTTAGGCGGGATAAGCTATTTTTCGGTCAAGGTTGAAGATGATTTACAGCGATTTTCCTTGCCATTGCAATACTTTCCTTTATGGGAAGTAGAAGAGAGGGAAACTTCTCAGCTATTGCCGGTAGCTTCGGATCAAAATGGTACAGTATCGGTTTCTCTACCGAAAGGAACACATGAATTATGGGCCAGACTTCGTGAGCCGCAGACACAGACTGCGGCATCGGGCATTAGCTTGTCTGCTTTTGGAATGTATGTGCTAACTAGTGTCTGGGCATGGCGGCAGAAATTAAAAGCAAAACGCTTATAATTTCTTTGCAAATTCAAGGAGCTTCTTAGTCGTTGCGGCACTCTTCGATTCAGCATAATAGCGCAGCAGTGGCTCCGTGCCCGAGGTGCGGATCATAAGCCAGCTACCATCGGCAAGCAAATACTTAAAGCCATCGCGGGTAATGGTCTCGGTTACCTTTTTATCGGCAATCGTGGCAAAGCCTTTCTTTGCTTTAGCCAGGACGCTCTTCTTGCGCTCGTCGGTAGTATGGAAATCGTAGCGGTCATAGTTGTGAACGCCATATTCTTTTTCCAGACCTTTTACTAATTCACCAAGGGTCTTTTTATAATAGGCACAGATCTCGGCAAGTAATAAGCCATTGAATAAACCGTCACGTTCGGGTATGTGGACGGAAGGAATGCCGATACCGCCGGATTCTTCACCGCCGATAAGGATATTACCTTTTAACATAAACTCGGTGATGTACTTAAAGCCAACCGGTGTGCGGTGCAATTTCAGGCCATACTTTGCACACATCTTATCGATCATCGAAGTAACGGAAAGGCTGACGGCTACTTCACCTTTTTTCTTTTTGACTTCTACGAGATACTTCAATAGCAGGCAGAGGATCATCTGAGAGCTAAAGAAGACACCGTTCTCATCGATGGCGCCGATGCGATCGGCGTCGCCATCGGTTACCATTCCCAGATCGAATCCACCTTCGACGATGAACTTTGAAAACTCTTTCGTATTCTGTGGTAATGGCTCGGGTGGCGTATTCCCAAATCCCGGATTCCAGACATTATGCAATATTGCTGCTTCCGGGAATAAATGTTCGAGCGTCTCGATGCCAGCGCCATACATCGGATCGTAAGCAAGCTTCAGTTTCGATTTCTTAATGAGATCGAACCTCACCAGCTTTTTCAGGCGGGAGATATAGAGCTTCTTAGCATCAAGACCGGCGATTCTCTTTTTAGTTACGAGTTTATCATAACTCAGAATAGAAGCGAGATAGTCTGTAATATCGATATTTTTAATGACATCGGCGCATTCCTCTTCGATCTTCGCTATTGCATCCGGAAGTGCAGCACCTCCATACCAGCCTTTGATCTTGTATCCGTTGTAACGGGCCGGGTTGTGAGAGGCGGTGATCATCACACCGGCTGCAAACTTATGCTCAACAATGGCGAGCGATGTTGCCGGAGTGGCACAGAGCGTATCGGAAAGAGCTACCTTTATGCCTTCGGAAGCGATGACACGAGCGGCTAGTTCGGCAAATTCACGGGAGAGAAAGCGGGCATCATAGCCGATGAAGATTCCATTCTTAATGCGCGGTAGTGTTTTGAAATACCTAGCCGAAGCGAGAGAGACGCGGGCAACATTTTCAAATGTATATCCTTCGGCGATCACATCGCGCCATCCATCGGTACCGAATTTAATTGGCATAGTCTTGTAGGTAAAATAAAAAGGGCACCGAAGTGCCCTCTGGAAATTATTTCTTTTTCTTGGTGGTAGTGGCAAATTGGTACCCTACGCTTAGAGCACCTGAGCCCGCATAGCTGGAAGCTCCAGCTAACTCTTCTTCGATGCGAAGGAGCTGGTTATACTTGGCAATGCGATCGGTTCTCGAAGCGGAGCCCGTTTTAATTTGCCCGGCGTTTGTAGCCACAGCAATATCGGCGATCGTTGTATCCTCGGTTTCGCCCGAACGGTGGCTTATTATAGCCGAGTACCCGGCGCGATGAGCCATTGCAATGGTGTCGAAGGTTTCGCTAAGCGTACCGATCTGGTTCACTTTCACAAGGATGGAATTTGCGACCCCTTCGGAAATGCCTTTTGATAAAAATTCGACGTTGGTCACGAAAAGATCGTCACCGACAAGCTGTACTTTATCGCCGATGGCTTCGGTAAGAGCTTTCCAACCCTGCCAGTCATTTTCAGCCATACCGTCCTCGACAGAAGCGATGGGGTACTGGCGTACCAAGTCCTGATGCATCGCTACCATCTGGTCGCGGGTAAGCGTCTTCTTTGTGGATTTATATAACTCGTATTTACCGTTGCCGCGCCACATTTCGCTCGAAGCGCAATCGAGGCCGAGTAGCATATCGGTGCCGGGCTTATAACCTGCCTGAGTGATAGCTTCTAAAATATATTCGACCGTCTCATCAACCGAAGAAAGATTCGGAGCAAAGCCGCCTTCATCGCCAACGTTGGTATTAAAGCCTTTCTTTTTCAGCACCGATTTCAATGCATGAAACGTCTCGGTACCCATTCTAAGAGCTTCGGCAAAGTTCTTCGCTTTAGCCGGGAGGATCATGAATTCCTGGAAGTCCAGCGTATTATCGGCATGGACGCCACCATTGATGATATTCATCATCGGCATCGGAAGGACATGAGCATTCGTACCCCCAAGGTAACGATAGAGCTCCTGGCCGGCAGATTCTGCCGCCGCCTTGGCAACCGCCATTGAAACGCCAAGCATTGCGTTAGCGCCAAGCTTCGACTTATTCTTCGTCCCATCTAGCTCGATGAGCATATCGTCGATCATACGCTGTTCGGAAGCGAATTCACCATGCAGTGCTTCGGCGATGGTGGTATTCACATTCTGGACGGCCTTACGTACCCCTTTGCCCTGATAGCGCTTTTTGTCGCCATCGCGGAGTTCGACGGCTTCATGTTCGCCGGTCGATGCACCGCTTGGTACGGCGGCTCGGCCGAAGGAGCCATCTTCAAGAACGCAATCGACTTCAACGGTGGGGTTTCCGCGGCTATCTAAAATCTCTCTGGCGTATAGATCGAGTATTCGTGACATTATATCTAAAAAAAGAAATGGTATACAAATTTACGAACTCGTTGTTTCGGCTTTTCAAGGTTCGGTATTTTTGTATAATGATACCAATCCGCTCGCTCGACCATATTGCGATCACTGTTAAGGATGTTGAAGCCTCGGCCATCTGGTATGAGGAAGTACTTGGCCTGAAGCGAATGGATTTTTCCGATGCCTGGGGACCGATCCCGTTAATGATGTTTTCGGAAGCCGGTAACGGACTAGCCTTATTTCCAAAAGAGAATAATAGCTCGCGAGAAGCTACTTTAATGCATATTGCTTTCTTGATAGATTATAAAGATTTAGAGTCGGCAAAATCAATGCTTGAATCAAAGAGTATTGCCGTTGAATTTCAAGATCACAAAGCGACTCATTCCATTTATTTTTTTGATCCTGATGGGTATGAGATCGAATTAACGGCTCCTAATCCCAGCTATAAAAAGTAGATATTAACAAAAAAAAGATTTATCAAAAATAAAGAAAAGGAGTATACAACCTTCATTGGGTTGCTGTGTTGCTTAACTGTATGGGTAATAATTGTTGACTACTACGTCCCTCAAAGTTTACCACTGCATAGTTCTCTTGCGGGGGTAAAATCACAACACAACCAATGGCACAAGAGCGGCGAAAGCCGCTTTTGTGTTCTTGGTTGTGAAGTTCAATGATCGGGGTTAGTCTTTGCGCTTCCAGAATTCTCCGAAACGGCCGGAGAAGTTGGATTGAGAAGCGTAGATGCGCTTAGTAGCGGCAATAGCAGCGAGGCGTTCTTCAACGATATGGTTTGCTGCTTCGATAGTCGTGACCCCAAGCTCGGAAGAGCGCTGAAGGATCTTCTGGAGGGTATTATAGATATTCTCAGCCTGCTTAAGCGCACGGGACTGGGAATAGCCTTCGAGTTCGCTCGCAACATTAATAAGACCACCGGCATTGATCACATAATCCGGCGCATACATAATGCCGCGCTTGGCAAGTTCTTTGGAGTGCTTTTCTTCATCGGCGAGCTGGTTATTGGCCGGCCCGGCGATGATAGAGCATTTCAACTGCGGGATGGTATCGTCATTGATACCGGCACCGAGAGCAGCGGGAGTGAAGATATCGCAATCGATGGTATAAATATCACCGGGATTAACAACCGTAGCACCGGTATTTTTTGCTACTTCCTGCGCCTTATCGGCATAAATATCGGTAATGAATACTTTTGCACCGGCTTCAGTAAGGTGCTTGGCAAGGGTAGAGGCAACATGGCCTGCACCCTGAATAGCAACTTTCTTTCCCTGCAGAGAATCGGTACCGAAGCGAACATTTGCACAAGCCTTAATGCCGACAAACGTACCATAAGCGGTTACCGGCGAAGGATCGCCTGAGCCGCCAAGTTCGAAGGGGATGCCCGTCACATACTTCGTTTCGGAAAGGATATAGACCATTTCCTGAACCGAAGTGCCAACATCTTCAGCGGTAATATAGCGTCCACCGAGACTTTCGACATAACGGCCAAAGGCACGGAAGAGCGCTTCGGATTTCTGAGTACGCGGATCGCCAATGATAACGGCTTTACCACCACCGAGGTTTAAGCCTGCTGCTGCAGCTTTATAAGTCATGCCGCGAGAAAGGCGAAGAACATCGTTTAAGGCATCGTAATCACTTGCATAAGTCCACATTCTTGCGCCGCCAAGAGCCGGGCCAAGGGTGGTGTTATGAACACCGATGATTGCTTTGAGCCCCGAAGTTTTATCGGAGCAGAAGACTATCTGTTCATGATCGAACTGACGAAAAAGATCGAACAACTCCGGACGCTCCGATAGCACTTCCGATTTGTGTTCTCCGTTTTGAGAACCATTGACAACGGGCGAAGCAGTTTTGGGGGCTGTAGCTACCGACATCAGTGTTTTTCCGTTCAAAAGTCTAAGTTTTAACAAGATAGCTGTACTACTTAAAGTACAGCCGACACAAATAGACTCACAAAACGAACATTAGAGTTCTTCGGTTCGGACACTACTCAATAACGACTCGGCCTCTGTTTAGCAAGGCAGTGCTGGATCGTAATTGATAATAATAAACTCCAGAGGAAATACCCGCTCTTGAAAACGTGATACTTTTTTGCCCGGAAATAACGGGGGCCGAGTAGACCTCTTTACCAAGTATATCATGGAGTTCGAGAACGACACCGGATTCAGGTAGGGAGTCTAATGATATAGTAGCAAGAGAAGTCATAGGGTTCGGAAAAAACGAAGCTGAGGAAGCAGAAGGTGTTGTTGTAACCGAAGAAGTTGCAGGTATGAGCTTTCCGATTGCGGCATCAAAACCACCTTGGGTTTTAAAAAGCTGCTTGCCAAATTGGGTGAGAATAGTTGTTGAATCCAGATTCGGGCGCCAGTTTTCGTCTATTTTACCTAAACTACCTCCGATATAATAATTTCCTTTTTGGTCGGTGCAGTGTGTTATTAAGGTAAAGGCATTATCATAATTCACGATTGGAAATAGCCAGTTAAACTCTCCCGATACCGAGTAACTGACTATCATCGAAGTATTTGGAGTATAATTATCGAGAGCAACACCTTCATAAGAGTAATTTGGATCAGCAACATATGCACCTGTAATGATAGTATTGGTCGCAGCATCAAAGGCCAATCCGGTCTGGTCGATAGCAACATTCGATGGATCGTTTACGCGTAGACCATAATTCCTTGTATGCCATATTTGATTACCGTTTGCATCAAATTTCACCAGTAAAAAGTCAGGGGAGTTGCTTTTACTTAGTGAATCCATTCCTGGGATATGAATCTCCCCCACAACACCAGCCGATACGTAAATACCCCCTGAATTATCGGAAATAAGATCTACGGGGTCATCTCTATCGATTCCGCCAATTTGCTTGACCCAGATAATTGAGCCCGACGGTGAAAGCTTAGCCAAAAAAATATCGTCAGACCCGTAAGGAGTTAGGTGGGTTTCACCAAAAGAAAAATCATCGTCGAATCGGCCAAGTATGAAAATGTTATCCTGCTGATCAAAAGCAACGGCGATCCCAGCTGAAGTCTTTACATGCACCCATTCTGCTTTATCAAGAACCTTAACCCAATCTACCTCTCCCGATGCCATAAATTTAATACACTCTGCCCGTCCTTCTACAGACTGTTTAATATAATTTATACCGTTAATAGTTATATCAACAGTTGTGTCTATACTCAAAGTGGTTCGGCCGGTTAAAATTATATTACCTTGCTTATCAATGGATATTACATGATTTAACGATGATAAATCGCCATAACTATCGGCCTGTATCCCTTGAATGGTGTTGGCCCATTCTAATGAACCGTTAGATGAAAATTTTACTAAGAGAGCACCAGGGTAAGTTAAATTATCAATTGGCGTGCCGTCGATATAAAACACGCTATCCCATCTCGTCAGCATAACTATGTTATCATTGCTATCAATAGCTAACCCGAATATTCCAGGCCAGGAGAAAGAATCGAATCCATAGTTTTTACCAGAAATTTTGTGCTCCCAAATCATTTGCCCGTTGGAGTTATATTTGGTGAGTTTTAAAGGCGTCTTTTCAGTGGTAGCCCATTCCAATGAATCATCAAATGTTTGTAAGGTTATAATATTGCCTTTAGTATCGCTCAAAAGGGAAAGAGGGGACTCAAATCCGATTATCGATCCATGTACGGTAGTCCAATCCCATTGCAAAGCCTGAGCAGGTGCTTTAGAAATAAATAATAACGTGAGGATCGTTACCGGAAGAAGAATATACTTTATTGCAGAGATGATCTTCATAGTACCAAATGATTAACCTATCACAAAGATACTACAAAATTCGAGAATTGCTACTTGCCAAGTAACCAGTATGCCATAAGTGCAATACTTTCCCTTAAACGATAATAAGCGAGGTCTTTGAAGGTTTGGTGAATATTGGAAGGGGTACCGATGGCTTCGATACCATTGAACTTACACATTTCAATTACCCGGGCGAGGTGGTATTGATCGCTGACGATCACAAAGCGTTTCCAGCCCTGTTTTTTTACCAACTCGTCGCGCAGGTACAGTACCTGCTCCAACGTGCTGTGACTTTTACTTTCGGCGACAATACGATTTTCATCGTAGCCTTCGTTTACTAAAGCTGTTTTTGCAATTTCGGCTTCGGGCTTTTCCGCCGCTGCATTGGAGCCGGTTACTACTACCTTCGGTACGATATCCTTCTTTAGCAGATCGCCGGCTACTTTTATACGTTCATTGAGCGCCGGGCTCGGACGTTCACCCTTTTCATTGCCATGCCAGACGGCAGCGCCCATTACTACACCGGCATCGGCATCGAAGCGTTTAAGTTCGGCATAATCCGAAGTGACATTGTAAGTGAAAGAAAAAATAAAGGCAAAGATCGTCGCAATAAATAGTGTAAGAATAGTATTTCGGACTACCTGTACAAGGCCGGCAAAATGAGCAAGATCATACTCACGGCGAGGTATAAGTACGGCAAGGAATAACGCCCGGCAGGTAAGATAGGTGATCGATGCCAGTCGGGGAAATTCACCGGCTTCGAAGTTCTGCGCACCGAAGGTAATGGCAAGTAATACCAATACTATCCCCATAAGAAAGAGTGCGCGGCGGAAGCTGATAACCGTCGAATTGATAAATGCCCGAAGTAATAATAGTAAGGTGAAGAGATAGAGGACGTTCGAGATCACATCGCTCTTTGTCGAAAAACGGAAGAACTGTGGGACTAAGCCTTGCCCTTCGAAGCGGGCATTGGTGAGGATATAAAAGCTAAAACTTTCAAGCACGGCGACGAGGCCGAGCACTGCTCGTTTCAAAGCTGTCTGGGCCTGAGTTGAAAGAGAGAGCATCGCATAGTAGCTAACAGTAGGAAAATCAAAAAAGTAAGGCAAAAAAAAGCGGCTACTATGAGCCGCTTTTACTATACAATTTTGATCGTTTATTCCGGCTCGACCTGAGCATAATCAAGCTCGACCGGAGTCTTACGACCGAAGATCGATACTTCCACTTTCAGCTTCTGCTTATCTTCGTTAACTTCCTTGATCTGAGCCTGGAAGCCATTGAACGGCCCATCGATAACTTTAACCGGCTGGCCGAGATAATACCGGACTTCCGGTACTTCAAGATCTTTGCGCTCTTCTACTTTACCGAGGATGCGGCGCATCTCATCGGGCTGCAGGGCAGTCGGGCGGTCTTTTGAAGGACCGACGAAACTGACGACGCTCGGAATAGAAAGGATAATATCGATAAGCTTTTTATCGATCGCTGCTTCGAGCAGGATATAGCCGGGAAGAAAGCTTTTGGTCTTTACTTTCTTCTTGCCGTCGCGGACTTCGAATACTTTTTCGTTCGGGATAACGACTTCTAAGACGCGATCTGAGAGGCCGCGGCGCTTCATTTCATCTTCGATGTACGCCTTAACCTTGCTCTCATGCCCGGTAAAGCACCGGAGAGCATACCATTTCATCTGGGTAGCCTGCAGTTCGCTCATGATCGCTAAAGAATTCGATTATAGTGAATAGACGAAACGCAGCAGGACTTCGAAGATCTTGTCCACGCCGAAAATGAACGCCGAAGTAACGACGCAAAGAACCAGCGTTACGATCGTGGCTTCCTGCAATTGCTCGCGGGAAGGCCAGGTAACCTTGCGAATCTCTTTATTGACGCCGGTAAGAAATTCCGAAGCCTTGCCTTTAAGGCCCTTTGGTGCTTCGACTGCCGTCGTCGTTGTAGTTAGTGTAGTATCTGCCATAAATGCTCCTGTTAAAGAATAGTGATCGGAGCCAAAACGCTTAGTAGTTGCACGTGTGGAGGGACTCGAACCCCCAACCAACGGTTTTGGAGACCGCTACTCTACCAATTGAGCTACACACGTAAGCTCGAAGGCTTATTTGGTCTCTTTGTGCGCGGTGCGCTTATTGCAACGCGAACAGAATTTTTTGTATTCGACGCGGCCGGATTGTTTGCGCTTGTTCTTCGTTGCCGAATAATTGCGCTCTTTGCATTCGGTGCATTCGAGAGTGATAATATCACGCATCTTCGTATCCTTTCTAAAATCTTACTATACGCACCACCAGCGGAAGTGCTTTGGAGCGGGAGACGGGACTCGAACCCGCGACCAACAGCTTGGAAGGCTGTGACTCTACCAACTGAGTTACTCCCGCAAGAGTGAGCTCACGACCGGGATTGAACCGGTGACCTCGTCCTTACCAAGGACGTGCTCTACCAACTGAGCTACGTGAGCGAATTGTCAAATAACTTACTGTGGGCAGAGAAGGATTCGAACCTTCGTAGACATAAGTCAGCAGATTTACAGTCTGCCCTCGTTGGCCACTTGAGTATCTGCCCAATTGTCAAAAAACGTGCTTTTGAGCCGGCAGACGGACTTGAACCGACGACCTGCTGATTACAAATCAGCTGCTCTACCAGCTGAGCTATGCCGGCGTAAAGTAAAAAACTCCCCTGCTATAGAAATTTCCTTAGCAGGAGAGCATTTAGCACGTTGAAAATGATATTTTACTTCTTCTGGTTCCCAAAAGCATGTTTTTTAGGTGCTATATCTTTGATTATTAGTCCCTTAGCACCGGTCTAATTGTTACCAGTGGTTGTAACTTTGCCCCCTAGAATGCGTTTTCTTAAGGAATTTCATTCACATACATCCCCCATGATTCGACACACTGTTGTTTTTCTTCTCACCGCACTGTCCGTGCTGATGCTTTCCGGCTTAGCTTGTGCTCAGGAATATGATTATTGTATTCACGATGTTAATATTATTAGTCCTGAAAAGGCGAATCCTCTCAGGTCCTCGACGGATGTATTCATCGCTGATGGTAAGATCGTAAAGATTACTTCGGCTGCGAAGAACGCGCCCGTGAATTGCAAAAAAACGATCGAGGCAAAAGGGAAGTATCTGATGGCCGGCCTTACCGATATGCATGTCCATCTGCCCGCTAATGGCACCGATACCTTTCTTACGCTCAATCTTGCGGCTGGTGTAACAACGATTCGCGCTATGCGGGGAAGACCCTGGCAACTCGATGTAAAAAAGAAGATCGCCAGTGGTGAATTGCTCGGTCCGGATCTCTATGTCTCTTCGCCCTATTTCCCGAATAAGAATATCAAAATCGATAAACTCGATGATTCGATCGCTTTCTTTAAACAGGCAGGATACGATCTTGTGAAAGTGCTTGCGGTACCGGATTCTGCTTATTATGAGGCATTGATGAAAGCGGCGAACAAGGCGCATATCACGGTCGCCGGCCATTGGCCCTGGCAGGTACCAATCGAACGGGTAATCGAATCGGGGTATGATTGCATCGAGCATTTGCAGGGATTAGATGAAGCATATGAAAAAGATACTTCCTCAGTTGTGCGGCTTGCTAAATTATTAAATAAACATCATACCTGGAATTGCCCCACCCTCGATTTTTATAATGTGTATTATCATCAGGTGCCGCTCGAAGAATTAAAAAAGCGCCCCGGGCTTGACCTTGTTGGCAAAGAGCGATTGAATGAATGGATAGAATTCATGACCAAGAGCTTTGCAAAGTATAATGCCGGCAGCGGTGATTCGGTCGAACAAAAACATAAAAAATGGCAGCAGTACATGGCGAATAAGCTGGCCTTGCTTAGAAGATTAAATGAATTGAAAGTGCCATTAATCTTCAGTCCGGCCGATGCGTACGATGATTTCGGTGTTCCGGGCTTTTGTGTCTGGGAGGAAATGAAGCTTTATTCAAAGGCTGGAATTCCGAATAAAGACATTTTAAAGATGGCTACTTATAATGCTGCCGACTATTTCCATCAAACCGATTCTTGGGGAAGTGTAGCGGTCGGTCGCAAAGCAAATATGGTTCTGCTCGATAAAAATCCATTGCAGGCAATAAATAACATTGAAGCTCAGGAAGGCGTCTTTATCGGCGGGAAGTATTATGAGACTTCTGCGCTCAAGGATAAATGCCGTAAACTGTAAATCATACTATTACTCACCTTCGGCCTCCGATTAACTTTTCGGAAGTATTTTTGTGTTCTTCTAACTTAGTCGAATACAAAGTCTAATGGCTCAACAACCCACAAAGACAAAACCGGCACGTCCGGCTTCAAGCGGCTTCGCTTTACCATCGCTTTCCTTACCGGTCGTGATCGGTATTCTGGCCGTTATTGTCCTGATCTTTTATTACCCGTTACTTTTTGGCGGCAAATTCCTGTGGGAAGATTTTGTCGAACAGGAATTCCCATTCCGCACGTTGGCAACCTCGAGCCTTGCTTCGGGTCATATTCCGGGGTGGAATCCTTATGTGTTTTGCGGTATGCCGTTCACGGCCGATATTCAGATCGCCTTCTGGTATCCGATGAATATGCTGCAATCGCTTTTTGTCTCCGACGGGCACTTATCTCCAGTCGTCATTCAGTGGTTCATCATCTTACACTACCTTATTGCATCGATAGGGATGTATCTCTGTGTAAAGGAGCTATTCAAAACCGATGATTGGTCGGCATTACTGGCGGCAATAGCGTATGCTTTCGGCGGGTTTATGACCGCCCAGCCCATGCACCAGATGATCGTCTATCAACTGGCAATCTTCCCTTGGGTAGTCTTCTTCTTTATTAAAGGATGTGATTCCTGGAAGCATTCGCTTACTGCGGGGTTGCTGCTTGGTATCATGTATCTGGCCGGCCATCCTCAGACCTCCCTCTTTCTGACGATGCTGCTTGGCTTGCTTGCCGTCTATGAACTCGTGTATCGCTTACGTCATAAAGAGATGGGCGCATTGACCGCCCTAACAGTTGCCCGAATGGCTATTCCGGCAATTATTGCGGTGGGATTATTCTGCATTCAATTACTTCCGTCTCAGGAATTGGCCGCGCTCTCCAAGCGCGATGTGATGACCTTTGAAAAATCCTCCGAAGGTTCGCTCACCTTCGGACATTTGCTGACGCTCGTCCTGCCCCGTCTCTTTGGTGTCACCGATGCGATGCATGAAGCAAAAGTAGCCTATTGGAACGGGCCCTTCTATTTGTCGTGGGAGACAATGTGCTATATCGGCATTATGCCGCTGATTATCGCGATCGGTGCGGCGATCGGCAATTGGAAAAAGAAGTATGTACCGTTCTTTGCCGGTATGGCAGTACTTGCGATCTTATTTTCTCTTGGCAATAATTTCTTCGTCTATAAGATCTTTTTCTCATTACCACTTTTCGATAAGCTTCGTGCCCCTGGCCGAATGATGATGGTCTTTACATTCGTCATGACAGCGCTTGCGGGAAGCGGACTATCATCGTTGCTAAAGGGTGAAGCCAGTCCTTTGATGAAAAAAGCGGTCTATGGTGCTGTCGGTGCTGTCGTGCTTTGCTGGGTTCTGGCGCTTGGAGGTATGCTGACTCCTAAAATGTTTTTACCGAATGCTCCGGCGGAGGCTGCTCAATCTATCGGTTGGTCGGCAAGCCTTGCCGCATTGCCGGTTATCGTTGGAGCTATCATTGGTATTCTGGCGGCTATGAATAAGCTCAAAGGAGTAGCATTAGCGCTCGGCGCGATCGCTATTACGCTCATCGAGCTTTTTGTCTATTCTTCGGGGCTCAATACCAGTTCGACCGATCCACGGGAAGTCTTTAACCAACAGCCACAGCTCATCGAGCTACTAAAGAAGGAGCAGGCTAAGGAGCTTTCTCGCGCCCGCATCAGGGGAGCGCGCTCATTACTTCTCGAGCGTAATCAGGGTGCGTACGATCATATCCAATTACTTGAAGGTTACAATCCGTTAGTATTACAACGCAATGCCCCGCAATGCACTAATCCGGAGATAACGGCAGACTTATTGAATATTAAGTATTCGGTTATTGAAGGGGCTCAGCAGGTTGGTTTTGGCGCTCGTATAGCACCGCTGCCACGTGTGATGATGTATTATAAAACGCTTGTTAAGCCGGATGCCGAAGCCGTGGAATTCCTGAAGTCCGATGCGTCATTCGATTATCGCTCAACCATATTATTGGAAGAGCAGCCGTCAACCCAGATCTCGGCAGCCGATCCTACTGCTAAGGCAGAAGTAACCCGCTATGAAACCGATGAAGTAGAAGCGAAAGTAACCACCAATGAAAACGGAATGCTCTTTTTCTCGGAAATTTATTATCCTTCATGGCATGTCTATATCGACGGAAAAGAAACGAAGCTTTACCGTGCTTTTACTGCATTACGGGCGGTCGAAGTGCCGAAGGGAACACATACTGTTATCCTTAAGTACGAATCGAGCGCCTTCCATTCAGGATCGCTTATAACACTTATTACTCTCGGCGCGACCGTGCTGGGCCTCGTCTTCGCATCCATAAAGAAAGGCCGCGGTGGCGAAGGCGCATCCCAAAGCTGAACGTATCCTGATCATAGCATTACCGGGAATAGGTGATGCTTTGCTTTCGACTCCGATGGTCCGCCTGCTTCGCGAAGCCAAACCGGAGGCCGAACTGCATGTGCTTGTCATGTTCAAGGCTACGAAAGAACTTTTCTCCTGTAATGCGGCCGTCGATACTGTCCATTATTTCGATTTCATCGGTGGTAATAAGATCGAAGGCTTGCTCTTTTTGATGCACCTGCGTGCCATGAAGTTCGATGCTACCATCAATATCTACCCTCAAAATCGAAGAGAGTATAATCTTTTTGCATTACTTATCGGAGCTACAAGGCGCCTCGGAATAAGATACCGCCGTCGGGATTGGCAAAATTTAAGCTGGCTGCTTACGGAAACAGTCGGGGAAGATGACGCTTACCATTGTGTAGAAGAAAATATAAGAATTCTTTCGCGCCTCGGTATTGCTCCTGTTTTAGACGAGAGTACATTGCCACCGCTGGAATTGATCCTCTCGGTTGAGCATGAACGGTTTGCCGAGAACTGGATAACAGAGAAACATCTCGATAAGAAACCTATTATAGTGGGGATGCATGCTGGCACCGCACTCTTTAAGAATCATATTCGCCGCCGTTGGGCGCCGGAAAAATTTGCGGCCTTAGCAAGGAGACTCCATGAAGAGCTTGGAGCAACCGTATTATTATTCGGCGGCCCGGATGATGTAGAAGCGAACTCGGTGATCATGCAGCTTGCAGGGGATGTTATTACCGAAGTTAAAACATCTTCCATTATGGATTCTATCGCTATAATGAAGCGAACGCATCTTTTTGTATCGAATGACTCGGCACTTATGCATATTGCCGGGGCATTGAGCTTGCCGACTGCCGCGATCTTTGGTCCAACGAATGAGACGTATGTCCATCCCTGGAAGACAAAATATGAAGTGATCCAGACGGGTATCGATTGCCGGCCTTGCTTCATTTATTCCCCGAAACCTTTGACGTGTTACCGGGCGAACCCTGAAGAACACTTCCTTTGTATTCGCGCGATCGAAGTGAATGAAGTAATGACTGCCTGTAGGAGGTTACTTGCCTCTTAGAACCAGGAAGCGATCCCGATAGCAAGTATCCCTCCCATACAGGTTGCTATCAGGTTCGTCAAGTTATTATCTACTACTTTCATTCCTTTTACCAATTCGGACATCGGTTGCGGTTCTTCAATGATCTCCCCTGAGACTTTCATGTACTTTGCCTGAATACCTGCACCGATAATACTATCGATCAGCGCCCCCACCGTCCCCGCCAGGGTAATGACAAAGGGCACCGGCGTAAACCCGAGTTGGCAAAGTCCGCTCGCAGCTTCAAGGTGAATGAGCGAAAGCAGCGCTATCGATAGCGCCCCAAGAATACTGGCGAGAATGCCGATGAGCGACACCCCGCCAGATAAGCCTCGCTGCATTGGTTTGAAGGTAAGAATGTCGTACACCTTTCCTCCGTAGCGTATGCCTATCTCCGTTGCCCAGGTATCGGCTGTTGCAACGGCAAGCGAACCGAGGAATAAGAGCGTCATTTCCTCCCGGCTTGCGGGATTAATATACATGATCGTCATAGAAAGAGCAGGTAGGAAACCATTGGCCATGACCTGCTTCCAGGTTCGTGATCCGGCATGATGATCGTTCAGCCGAGATAGGGCAGAGCCGCTGATAAAAAAGAAGATGAGTAGCATCGAAGCCGAGAGACCGCCGAAGGCGAAGATGGAGCCGCCAACGATAATAGCGGCTATTGCTCCGCTGAGCGCCAACGCCTTAGCGCGGTATCCCAGCGCGGCTACTATAAGAGCCGATCCGAATCCGATCAGGAAATTCATTACTCAAAAATACAGTGTAGAAACATCGCCGAGGCCATGTCGTATTTTTGAAGCCAATGCGAAAAGAACTCGCCGCTCTTTCCAAAGAGACACTCATCTATGGGCTCAGTACCGTTGTCGGTCGGTTTCTTACCTTCCTGCTGACCCCATTTTATGTAAATGTGCTGCATTCGACAAGCGATTATGGCATTTCGAGCGTGCTGTATTCGTGGATGGCTTTTTTGAATGTCATCTATCCGTTGGGGCTCGAAGGCGCCTATTTCCGCTATGCCTCCCGTGGTGAAAAAGCCGAACGAGATTACAGTGCCGAGAAAGAACTCTTCAGCGGTTCCTTTAATCTGATCGTCCTTTTCGGTGGTATTCTTACGGCGGCGGCCCTGATCGCTGCGCCTTCTCTTGCAGGTCCGTTATTTTTCGATCCCCAGCATGATATTTCTTCTTCGATGCCAATGCTTATTCGCATCATCCGGTATTCGGCATTGATCTTGCTGTGCGATTCACTGGTTGTGTTGCCGTTCGCCGAACTGAGGCTCGAACATCGGGCAAAACTCTTTGCCTCGATACGATTATCTACTATAGTCGTGACTATCGTTCTGAATTTTGTCTTGATCCTTGGTTTTCATCTTGGGGTCGAAGGGATGTTCGTTGCCAATCTTATTGCTTCGGCGCTGCAGCTTTTGGCAGTTCTGCCAACGATCTTTTCAAAATGGAAGCCTATCCTCAGCAAGCGCTCGCTGGAAAAGATGCTTCCGTTCGGTTTAACGAATGTCCCTGCTTATATCGGCGCAATGATGGTTCAGGTGATCGATCGGCCGATCGTGCAGATGTATCTCGGGCTCGGCGCCGTCGGTATCTATCAAGCAAATTACCGGATGGGTATTGTTATGATGGTACTTGTCAGCCTGTTTGAATATGCCTGGCGGCCATTCTTCATGCGGCAGTTCAAAACCGACGATGCAAAAGCCCGCCTGCTCTTTGCCCGGATCCTTACTTATTTTCTGCTTATCAGCGGTGTGGCATTTTTACTCTTGGCGTTCTTCCTGCCATACGCCCTTTCCACTCCGGTATTCGGCAGGCGGCTGCTTCGGGCGGATTATCTTTCCGGTATGACGATCATCCCCGTAGTGCTCTTTGCCTATATTTTTCAGGGCATGTACACTAATTTTATTGCCGGCATTTATATTAAAGAGAAGAATAAAGTACTACCATTAATAACCGGTATAGGTGCTGCCGTCAATGTTATTGCTAATATCGTTCTTATTCCGGTGCTTGGAATAATGGGAGCCGCCCTTGCGACGCTCGCAGCGTATGCCGTGATGGCATACGCCATTTATATTCCGTCTCAGAAGGCATACCCCGTGCCGTATGAATGGAAACGTATCGGCTTGCTGGCTCTCGATATCGGCCTCATCTTTGGGCTCGATAGAGTAATAGAGGCGAGTGGGCTTATTCAATTTAGTGCTCCTGTGTTTTGGTTGCGCGTAGCATTATCGGCTGCTGCGATTGCCGGATTATTCGGGCTCGGATTTTTCAGCGAACGCGAAAAACAATTTCTTAGAGAGTTACGAGGGCGGTTCAAAGGGGCCTCTGCCTGAGCGATACGTCGATAATATTTTTAGATCGCCATCGAGCGAATCGACACCGTCATACGTAAAAAGTCCGGTCGGGAAAATAGGGATTGCCTGCGGTGTGTCAAAATACTGGTAATAGACGAGCCTCGTAAACGGGTCGATACCTTCGTGTTTATTTGAATAATTGACTCTTTGTGCCGATGAAGTATGCTGAACGATGGCATTGACCAGCGAATAATTATACCCCATATAAGTAAGCGTCAGGACAATCATCGACGAAAAAAAGGTCTTCAGCCAATCGTGTTTTTTGATAGGTGGAATATAGATACAGACCAGGGCATTAAGGAAGCAAAAGACTACCAGCCGCTCGGCAGGCACGATCACTCCGAGCAAATGCTCCGGTAACATAATAAAGGCTCCGACACAAACAACGACGATCCACCAGGAAGGAATAAACGAACGGTAAAGTATCATCCGAACCAGAGCATAGCCTACCACTACCCAGAAAAATATACTGGTAAAGATATTTACGCCCCGTAAGGGGAGCGGTACTTGCGGCAAGCCTTTTAAAAATTGAAATGGTTTTAAGACCATCGTCGGTATGAAGAGCGGGTGGTGAGGATAGGTTAGTACCGGAAAATATAATCCGTATGAACCGCTTACCGGATGAGAGTCCGATAAGAGATATCCCCAGCAAAGGGTTATAGCTGGAAGGGCATAGAATAATAATTGCCCTATACGGTCCCAGCGTTTTTCGACAATTATAGTAATAGCGATCTGTAATACGGCAATGGCCAGAGTTATCGGATGCGATAAGTATAATAGGATGAACCACCCGATATGCTTTGGGGCGAGTTCTCTATTGATCGCCCACCCATCGCGGGATAGTATATAGAAGGCTATTCCTAATCCGAGTAAAAAATTTATATACCCCATAAAGAAATGCAGGGAGACCGAGCACCAGATTGCAGCATGAAATGCTGTTACTCTATCGATTGCAGAATAGATCCTCAGGTAGCGGAAACAACCGTTTACCAGCAGAAACATCGATGCCGCCAGGACGATCCTTCCGGAAAGATCGGTCGAAAAGATAAAGGTCAGCAGGCCGATAAATAGCGTGGAAAGGCAGTTCGGAGGGATGAACGAATGAAGATGGTAATAGCCGTTAGCGATGGAGCCATGAAGCAGGTATTCTCTCCAAAGCATCCCCTGATAGGCCCAGTCGGCATAATCGTTCATCGGTAAATAATGGAAGCCAAAGATTAGGATACCGATACTTAATCCATAATAGAATATCCAAAAGGGTAGTGCATAAGCCGAAATATTTTGCTGTACCTTATAGACCGTGCGATCGACAATAGCCGCGGAAGTAGTTTTCGGAAGGATATTCATAATAGTAAAGTGCAGTAAGAACAGGTGGTAAATCTTCTGTTCTATATAATAGACCGGCTATCGATGAAAGAAAATTGGTCAAAAGCTGAACCCCGGTAAAAGCAGTTTCTGGCCGGCAGAACTCTATAGGACATTTTTTGCGATCACGGTGTTAGCAATAGCTAACCACTATCGGTTACTAATAAAGGGTTTAACCCATAGGAATTACAATGGATAATGAAATGATGCCGCAGGACGGTTCGGCTGCTGAAGAAATCCCGAACACTGCACCGAAAGAAGGTGCCGCTGCGGATGCTCCGCGAGATATTATTGCCGAGCGTATGGCCGCCCGTCGTCAGCCGCGCCAAGAGCCCCCTGCCGAGCCGGCTGTGACCGATGCGACGCCTGCCAAAGAAGAAGCTCCTGCACTGGTTATCGAGAAACCACAGCCACGCTCCGAAGAGCCGCCCACAGAAGCAGTACCTGCCGCCGAGCAGCCAAAGCTTAGCCCACTGTTACAAGAGACGACAGCAGAACTTCAGATCGGTACTGCAGCTCCATCAGAACAACCTCAGCGCGAGCGTCGGGAACGTGGGCGCGAACGAGGCCGCGATCACCGTGGTAGAGAACGCCAGGAACGCCCGGTCGAAAAACAACCGGCCCCAACGAACCAGAACACCCGCCCTGCTGAAAAACAACAGGAGCGCCCTGAACGCAAAGAAAGACGCCAGGAGACAGAAGCACGCCAACAGCAGCGACCCGAACGCGAACGCCGACCGGAAAGACCAGAACGCCGCGAGCAGCAACCGAATCGTGAGCCGAGTAGAGAGCAGAAGCCGCTTGTAAAAACGGCCGAGAATGCTTTTGCCCGGGCAAAGGCATTGGCTTCGAAGCATGGTGTTTCAGTTGTGATCCCGCTCTATAATGAGCAGGATTCTCTTAGAGAACTTACCGCTGCCGTTCGCGATGAGTTATATAAGCTGTGCGACCGTAAGTACGAGATCATTTTTATCAATGACGGCTCAACCGATCGTTCACCGGAGATATTAAAAGATATTGCCGGAGGCAGTAATCAGATCACCGTACTCGGTTTTCGCCGCAATCTCGGAAAATCAGCGGCATTATCGGTCGGCTTCAAAGAAGTGCAGTATGGAATCGTTATTACCATGGATGCCGATCTTCAGGACGATCCGCGTGAGTTTATAAACCTTATTGCAAAGCTTGACGAAGGATACGATCTGGTCACCGGCTGGAAAAAGACCCGCCATGATCCCGTTTCGAAAACGATGCCTTCGAAGCTCTTCAATGCGGTGACGAGTTTCTTTAGTGGATTGAAATTACACGACTTCAATTGCGGACTTAAAGCCTATCGTAAGTCGGTAACCGATTCGCTGGATGTTTATGGCGAGATGCACCGCTACCTACCGGCCCTTGCCCATTGGCAGGGATTCCGGGTAACTGAAATTCCGGTGCTGCATCATCCGAGAAAATTCGGGAAGTCGAAATTTGGTACCAGCCGTTTTTTCAAAGGCTTCCTCGACTTGCTGACGATCATTTTTACCACGCGCTATGGCCGCCGCCCGTTGCATCTTTTCGGGACGGTAGGTACGCTGCTTGCTTTCATCGGGCTTGGCATAAATATCTATGTCAGTATTGAATGGATAAGAGGTCTGACGGCTCTTTCGAACCGACCGATCCTGCTGCTCGGAATACTCCTGATCCTTGTCGGAGTACAATTAATTTCAATAGGACTGCTCGGCGAGATGATGGTCAAAAACAGCGCTCGCAATAACGAAACATCTATTACCCGCATGAAGCGCCGCCCGAAACCCGCTCGCGGTTCCGATAACTCCAGAAACTCGTAAGCATAATCTATGGAATTGCTGCTTCATACCGATTGCCGCCATTTTCGGGGGGATATTCCCTGCAAGCCTCACAAAGAACATGGTGTTCATTGCGATGGCTGCGATTATTACGATCGTATAGATGAGAATATCCTGATCATCAAGCTTGGGGCAGCAGGCGATGTAATCCGCACAACACCACTACTCCATGATCTGAAGCGCGATCATCCGACAGCCCGCATCTGGTGGCTGACCCTAACTCCGGAACTGGTGCCAGCAAGCCATGTCGATCGTATTCTGAAATGGTCAACCGAAAGCCTGGAGTTGATTTCCTCACTGCACTTTGCACGACTCGTCAATCTTGATAAAGATCATTATGCCTGTGCGCTTGCTAACCGGCTGGATGCAGGAGTAAAAGAAGGATTTTTGCTCGATGATCTTGGCAATGCGACTCCGGCAACGCCCGCCGCAAACGAAAAATTTGCAACCGGCGTCTTCGACGATATCAGCAAAGCCAATACCAAATCGTATCCCGAGGAATTGTTTGAGATCTGTGGCTATGAGTTTACGGGCCAGCAATATATTATGGATGCTCCTGAGAAGATTCACTTCGAAGGGCTCGATACTTCCCGGCCTATTATCGGCATGAATACGGGCGCTGGCGCCCGATGGACTTCCAGGCTTTGGAAAGAAGAGCATTGGGCCGAATTGGCCAAGGCGCTTCATGCAAAAGGGTACGCTGTCGTATTGCTCGGTGGTCCCGATGAAGATCCCCGCAATAAGCGCATTGCAGAATTATCTCAGGGAGCGGCACACTATCTCGGTACCTTTAATCTCAGGCAGTTTATTTCGTTGGTAGATCATTGTACGCTCATCGTTAGCGGCGTCACGATGGCTTTCCATATTGCGGTTGCGTTGAAAAAGAAGATCGTCCTTATCAATAATATTTTTAATAAATACGAATTCGGAGATCTCTATGGGCTGGGAGAACTCATCGAACCGGATAAACCGTGTGAGTGCTACTTCCGTGGAGTCTGTATTAATAAAGACTATTTCTGTCTCGATCATCTGCCCGTTGAGAAGGTCCGTTCGGCAGTCGAGCGAGTTCTTGCGTAGATCGTTACAGAAACGCTTGCCCATGAGCGGGTTCACGAGCAAGCGTTTAGGGTAGTTATTGAGGCTTCTTTAATAAGAAGATCTTATTTTTTCTTGCTGCTGGGATTAACCACGGCTTTTACCATATCCCCAAGGCTATCGATACCACCACTAATGGCATCGCCGGCACGTTTCCAGCTTCCTGCAGCTTCATCCGGTTTTTGAGCAAGGCGTGCCCGTAATGCAGCCGAACGTGCCTTCACATTTTCCTGCATCTTCTTTTGTTCGGGGGACAACTTCTTCATTTTTGCATCGTAAGCAACCAGGCTATCTTCGATAGATTTGATCTTCTGCTCGGATTCCGATTTGAACTTATCCCATTCGGCGGCCATCATTTTAGCGCTATCGACGGCAGCCGGTTTAGCCATGGCAGTGGAATCTGCAGGTGGAGTTTGATCGGCAGGTTTTTTACAACTGGAAAGCACACTGCCTATTGCAAGTGCAGCGACGATGAGTTTAGTGGTTTTCATGGTACTGTGTTAAAAAATGAATAGAAAATAATCTACACATTGCAGTTATACAAAAAGCGGACCAAAAGCGGTTTTTGTATTCTTAGAGTACCCGTAACTTGGCAAATTTGAGCATGAGGTTTTTACGGCCCCGGCCATCGAAATCGACCACTGCCTTCGCCGCATCGCCTTTGCCACTAACTTCGATCACCCGGCCATCGCCAAAGATCTCATGCTGCACCCGGGCGCCGCGCTTAATAACTCCGCCGCCTTCGGCTTCGACCTGGGAATATTCCGATGGAGCTGGTTCGTGAGCATAGCTATTAGATTCTATCTTCTTGGTACGGAAGGTGCGGTTGCCGATAGTCGAACTTCTATTAAATACCGAAGAAGTAGAAACAAAATCATCCCGAGTGCTACGGCCGCGCAGTGATGAAATAGGCGAGCCATAGCTCGAACGCATTTCAATGCTATCGCCTTCGGATATCTCTTCTAAAAAACGCGAAGGCATGGAAGAGGTGTACTCTCCATATTTCAAGCGAGACTTTGCATAGGTGAGATAGCACTTTTTCATGGCGCGGGTAATACCCACGTAGAGTAACCGGCGCTCTTCTTCGATCGAGAAATCATCGAAGTTGGTATTTGGATTCGGGAAAAGTCCTTCTTCAAGCCCCGTTACAAACACAACCGGATATTCCAATCCTTTTGCCGAATGCAGTGTCATGAGCGTCACGGCATTCTTTGTACCATCGACGGTATCGAGATCGCTTACCAGCGATACCTCTTCGAGGAAGGATTCGATCGTTGCTTCGGGTTTCGTCTGGAAGTGATCGGTAATAGCCGATAAAAATTCTTTCAGGTTTTCGTAGCGAGCCAGCGATTCAAGAGTGTTTTCCATCTTTAGCTCGGCCAGCATTCCCGTTTCATCGATCAGGGCGCGGAGCAATTCGCTTGGGGAAAGTTCTCCGATAAGCTCGCGATACTTTTGTATTAGCGAGTGAAATTGCTTTAGTTTGCCGGTGATCCTCGATTGCACACTGGGGATCATTTCCGGTACGGCCATTACATCGAGCATTGTCGTACCGCGCTCGCGGGCAAACTCCGCTACTTTTTTCATCGTCCCTTCGCCAATGCCCCGGGCAGGGAAGTTGATCACTCGCATCAGGCTTTCGCTATCCGAAGGGTTCACGAGTAAGCGGATATAGGCCAGCGCATCCTTAATTTCTTTTCGCTTATAGAAGGATACACCACCGACGATCATATACGGAATACCCTGGCGGCGCATTGCATCTTCAAGCGCACGGCTTTGGGCATTGGTACGATAGAGCAATGCAATATCGAAAAGCGAATACCGCTCCTTGCGAAGCTCTTCTTCCAGCGCCCGGACAACAAAGGCGCCTTCTTCACGCTCATCAGAGCACTCAACGATCTTTACCGGCTCGCCTTTCGGATTTTTAGTAAAGAGTGTTTTATCGATCTGCTTCTTATTATGCTTGATCAGCACATCGGCCGTTGCTAAGATATTACCGGTCGAGCGGTAGTTCTGTTCGAGGCGGAAGGTCTTGGCATCGGGATAATCAGTTTGGAAATCGAGGATGTTTTTAATGTCGGCGCCGCGGAAAGCATAGATGGACTGGGCATCGTCGCCAACGACCGTTAAATTCTTGTGAATGGCCGATAGCTGCTTGACAACCATATACTGCGCCCGGTTGGTATCCTGATACTCATCGACCAGAACATATTTAAAACGGCGCTGATATAACTCGAGCGTTTCCGGATGGTGGACGAAGAGCTCGATCGTTTTGATGAGCAGGTCGTCGAAATCCATCGCGTTCGCCAGCTTAAGTGCTTTGAGATAGGCGGGATAAATTTCGGCAAGCTTCTCGCTGAAATAATCCCTGGCCATGCCGACAAAATCTTCGGGAGAGATAAGATTATTTTTTAGCGAGGAGATACGGCTCCTGACGGCATTTGGATTAAACTGATCGCGAGGAATATTCAGCGCTTCCATCGTACGCTTAATGAGCGCCAGAGTATCGTCGCTATCGTAGATCGAAAAGCTGACCGTGTAGCCGAGCAGTTCGGCATGACGGCGAAGGATTCTCGCAAAGACCGAATGAAAGGTACCCATCCAAAGATCGCTGGTCATTTCTATACCAACGAGTTTTGCTATACGCTCCTTCATTTCGCCGGCCGCTTTATTGGTGAACGTCAGCGAAAGAATTTCCCACGGTCGCGCATACCCCTGCTCTAGTAAATAAGCGATACGATGCGTAAGAACGCGTGTTTTGCCAGAGCCGGCGCCGGCAACGACCATCGTCGGGCCGTCGGAGCCGGAAACAGCTTCCTGCTGTGCAGGATTAAGTCCGATCAGAAGCTTGGATTGCATAGGGGGGCATAGTAACACCGAAATTTTCAGGAAAATAACAAGAAATTCTTAGTGTAGTAAGATTTGTTTTATTCTCTCCTAATTCACCGAATAATGCAGCTAAATCTGTTACGAGTAGCGCTCCAAGTCGTCGGAATATTACAAATCGCTCTGTGTGCCGGAAGCCTCCTCATCCCCAAACTTCTCGATTGGAAAGGGGAATTACTAAAAGTAAAGCCGCTTATCCGTCAAATTTTCTGGACATACGCCGGATATATTCTAATCACTAATCTTTGTTTTGGCTTGCTCTCGGTACTTGCCCCGGATTCCTTGTTAGATCGTTCGGTATTAGCAATCTGTGTCAGTGGCTACATAGCTGTTTATTGGATCACCCGAATCCTTATCCAATTTTTCTACTTCGATAGAAAATCGGCGCCAGAAGGAGCTATCTATAAACTTGGGGAAATAGCACTAGTAGTATTATTCATATTTCTATCGGTCTGTTATTCGCTGGTTTTCCTTGCCAATCTCCGCTCTCAGGTATGAATAGTTATCTGCCAAGCAGTGCCGAAATAATAATTACAATCATAGCTATCTGGAGCGGTCTTGCCATTACCGGCTTTTTATATAGTCGCCTTCGCAAGTATAGCATTGCTATTTCAATGGCGTGGATAACGGTTATTGGGTCGATGTTCCTTGTGCATATACTAACCATAAGCGAGGGAGCCGGTATTCGAATGCTGGCTTTGATAACCGTACTATTACTGGCTATGAAAGGGGTAGTAGTAATTGAAGCGTATAAGGGGCGGGGCAGGCGATTATCATTACTGAAATGGCTGGCTTTTTTGGCCTGGTTCGGGATGCGGCCATCAATATTCGAATCGCTTGGCAGTAAAAAGCTCGAAGGGGCAGGGAAGCTGATAGGTTTTGGAGTGATTCGATTGATAATAGGAATGGCGCTGATCGCTACAGCCTACCTATTAAAATCAGCTATTCATTCTGATATTCTCATCGGTGCATTATTATTGGTAGGTTTAAGTCTTTCACTTCACTTCGGAATACTCAATATCTCGGCCGGATTCTGGCGGTTCTTTGGGGTCGATGCAAGAATGATCTTCAAGCAGCCGATGCTTTCCACTTCGCTGACAGAATTTTGGGGCAAGCGATGGAATGTGGCGTTTTCTGAAATGACAGCGCTGGCGATCTATAAACCTGCCAAGCCGCTTATCGGAATTCAGGCGGCAACGATAGTGGCATTCTTATTCTCGGGGGTATTGCATGAAATTGCTATCAGTGTTTCCGTTATGGCAGGCTTTGGATTGCCGATGATGTACTTCTTTATTCATGGCGCACTCTTAGTTGCCGAATCAAATAGCAGAGGATTACACCGAGCCTTGCAGTATAAAACATTTGGTAGAGCATGGGTCTGGTTCTGGCTTATTGTGCCGATACCATTACTATTTCATTCGTATTTTATGAACGGTATCATTTATCCGATTATTAATTACCATCCATGAATGAATACTATTTTACAAGCGCGCGGCTTGGCTTCCGAAATTGGAAACCGGAAGATCTCGAACCTTTTGCTGCTCTCTGTGCCGATCCGGAAGTGATGGAGTTCTTTCCATCGGTGAAGACTCGTGAAGAAACGCAGGAATTTATCGAGCGCTCGATGGCTCACTTTGCTAAGTACGGGTATGGCTGGTTCGCTGTCGAGCTATTAGACAGCAAAGAATTTATCGGCTTTATCGGCCTTGCTCATCCGCGCTTTGAAAGCTTTTTTACGCCTTGTATGGAAATAGGCTGGCGCCTGGCAAAAGAACATTGGAATAAAGGCTATGCCACTGAAGGCGCTACTGCCTGCTTAAATTACGCCTTCACAACGCTCGGTGCATCGGAAGTCTATTCATTCACGGCCAAAACAAATCTCCGCTCCGAGAATGTAATGCAAAAGATCGGCATGGAGAAAATAGGGGAGTTCGAGCATCCGATGCTGGAGGTTGGCTCGCCGTTAAGGTTACATGTGTTATATAGAATATTGCTCTAACCAGTGCGAATTTTATTGCCTTATTAATTTTTTTAAATCGACACTTTTCTTGTAACAATTGCAGGGGTAAGGAGTTATATATTTACAACGGTTGGTAAGTACTTTGTCAGTACTTTCATCTCATTTACAGATTCAAATTGTCATTCAGTATATGGTTAGCAGTGGTATCCTATACATAGAATATGCTCCTAAATTGATATTTTATTTTTCTAAGAAATATCCATTACTGAGAGCTGAAGAAGTCGAAGATGCTGTCCAAGATGGATTTTATTGTTACCTGGAGAGTGCTCCTTTAGATGTAAGGTATTCAAAAAAAATAAGCTACGCCTGGCTTAAGACGGTTATTCATAGAGTATTATTTAAATATTCTAAAGCAAAGAAAAATTTTTTTACCTACAGATTCACTCGAACTTCTGTATTCAACCCAAGATTCTATTGAAAATAATATTTCTATCAGTAATCTTCTTAATAAGACAACAGCTAATGAGAAATTACTTATTTTATCTAAAATGGATGGGTATTCCTTCGAAGAAATTTCTTCAAAATATCCCCACTTAGGTTCACCTGCGACAATTAAAGTAAAACATTTTAGAATTTTAAAGAAAATTCAGAAAAATAATTCGTAACATGTAACTTTTAATAAATAAAAATACACTATTATATATCGTTCTAAAGTTTACATTCATTTTTTAATTAATTTAGTAATAAATATGTGTAGCTGTGATACTCCTATCCAAAGTTGGAATGACCTACCAGTAGTCAATCCATTAGATCCCCGAAATGTAGTCGCAAATTCACAATTTGGACTAGCCCAGGGTGTGTTCAAGCGAAGTACTACTTTCTTACAAGGCTCGTGGGCTGCTTCTGCAATCAATTTTACCGGTTTGGCTAATTGTAGCTCCTTGCATGGTGATGATCAATTAACAGTAAACAATGCAAACCAATGGAATTTTAGCCATAAAGTAGTAAATACCGATAGTTCATTAGCTATTCCAATGAGAAAAGTGATGTTTATGAGAGGCGGACGGCAATGGCAAATGAATATTGAATTAGACCTCGGCACAACACCATACTCGGATATCCAATTAAGTTTGCGTGATAATGCTGCAAGTGCGGGTGATTTCTTAGATTCCACCTCAGGAAGTATTCCGGTAATATCATATTCAGGTACCTTCACTGCTCATCAAATGTTTAATGTTACGATTTTTAATTTAGGACGGGTATCAATGGGTTTAGTTATGAAAAACAATGATACGGGTGCCTATAGCATGTTTGAAATGGAATGGGTAGTTGTTCCATAATAATTATATCACCTTTTGAAATAATAATAACCATTAAATATTTTCGGCCATGCCACCACGAACCAATCTACTTCCTGATTTTATTGATGACCATACCCTGTTTATTGGATCATCTCCTTCCCCAATAAATAGTCTTGCTAATCCCCCTTTTTGGCAACCTAATAATAAGATTCAACGTGGTGGAGATGTAATAACTCCTTGGCAGGGCCCAGATGGAAGCGTTGGAGGGCTTGGTTCCGATCCAACAACCGGTTGGGGAGGAATAACGTACGGAAGCCAAGTAGGAGGAGGGCCTTCTAACTTTGGTGTCCCCGGATCTGGCGGTGCTTCAACAGGAGGTACTTCGACAGGAGGTGACCCTCCTTTTAATCCTAGTGAGGTTAATTATGCGAAATTGAAAATAACAGCTGATGAGCAAAAAAAACGGGATGAGCTCGTTTCCTTACTTGATTGGATAAATAGCGTTGGAGGTTTGCTTAAGAACCCTACTGATAGGCTAGATATTCCATCTGTAGTACAGGGGTCACTTGATGCAATTCTTACTTTATTAACATTACTCGTACTTTTTGCTGGTAAAAGGATGGCATTCATAGATGACCTAGAGCGCAAAGAAGAAAGCCCCGGAGCACCAGAACCGAATTTACTTGATCGTGAAAGTCTAATCTTTCAAAATGTTTTTAATGGGGACGAAACACTTAAAAGAAATTTTTTAGATGCTATTCTAAAATATCGTGACTTTGTACTTAAAGAATTATTTAATTTGCAGAATCCTGTTTATACTGTCCCACCATTCACACACGCTGAATATTTGAAATTAATGAATAAACTTCAAGAAGACCTTAATATTCTTTATGATGATTTCTTTCCAATAAGGAGGGCGCGGGGAAGGACAAAATAACTTTGCGTTTTATGGAGCTAGCATAAAGAATATTTAAGAACTATCAATTTTCAGACCATTGATTAATCCGTTTGTATATTTGAATGGAGTAAATTAATTATTCATGCTTTGAGGTACATATCTATAATAGTTGCATTTCTATATTCCGTTTTATTCTCTGGAGAAGAAGTAAATAATTTTGATAGGGCTGTAAGCCTAATTCAAGAAGAACGTCTGTTCGCATTAGACTCCTTACTTCTTAGTGATACTTCCTTAATATATCAAACTAATAATGATGGTTATAGCTTGTTACATTATGCCATTCCATTCCATATTAAAAGCGCTGAAATCCTCTTAAATAGACATGCAAATATGTATAAAGTAAGCAGCAAGATGCCTCTGCCGATATACTTTGCAATTGCTTTTGATTCACTGGCAAGTTTAGAATTGTTTCAAAAGTATGGGTATAATTGGGACTATGTAGATACCCTAGAACCAGACCGTAGTAATTGGCTGCTTTTGGCAGCTAAGAATAAAGCACTTCGTGTAATTGACTATTTATTAAATCACGGAGTTCGACTTGGCCAGCGAGATATTTTTGGCAAAACAGCGCTGCACTATGCAGTACGCCAGTGTGATTCTTTTATGGTTAATTACTTTTTACAGAAAGGGCTTCTAATTAACATTCAAGATGAAGAAGGCAATATACCTTTAATGGAAATCGATCACTGCTCCTTAAAATTTATTGACTTTATGATTTTCAAGGGCGCTAATATGAATGCGATTAATAGTGCTGGTGCCTCGGTGCTTTATACTGCTGTACTGAATTTTTCTCCACTGCTTAGCCATGATCGAGACACTGCTAAAATAAAGTGGTTGATTAAGAAAGGTGCAAGAGTGGCTGTTGATTCTACTGTAAGATCTCCTTTAACATGTGCAGCAGGATTAGGAGAAGTCCCTTTAATGAACATTTTAATTCAAAAAGGCATGGCCATAAATGCAATAGGTAAAGAAGGCTACCCACCATTGCAAGCTGCTATTATGAAAAGCAAAGTTGAGGCTGTTTCTTTTCTTCTGGAGAATGGTGCGGACGTATTAGTTAAAAATAAGCGAGGTGAGAATTCATTGGACGTAGCGAGCAAATCCAGAAATAAGCGAATTAAAGCTCTACTATTGGATGCCAAAACAAAAAGCAAGTAAGATACAACTTCTTAATTGGAACAAATAAAATCCTCCCTCCCGTTAGCCTCCCATCATGACATCTCGACCTATCCTTACTAACGGGATATTGCGGCAAACATCATCCGGCTGGGTAGTACAGCTTTCCGAAGGCGATGCTTCATTTGAAGAGGGAATGCCGGTGCGGCTTACTTTGTGGGATGAGCGCGAAGCTTCTTCTAAGAGTGAAGTAGAACGCATCGCCACGGTGCAGCAACTTGATCCTGCTATTATTGCTCTCGCTCTTTCTGCCGAGGGAGCGCTGTAAACTTCATGCAATATCTTATCGAGACCGATATTCTTTACGATTATTTAACGCACCGATCCCCAGAGCCTTCGGTTTTGCGTCGTGCTCTTTCACAGGGTGTCTGTTATACGACGATGCTTAATGCGATGGAGTTGCTTCGAATGGCAAAGTCCGAAGCCGAGCGTGGAATGATGATGAATCTGCTTTCGGTGGTACGGGTACTCGGTTTCAATGCCCGTTACGCCGAGCCATTTGCAAAGCTTGCTTCCGAGGTAAATGCCGGTACGGGAATAGAGTTGAATGATAGGGAAGCGATGGTCTGCGGGATGGCCGTTGCGTCTAAACTTACTATCCTGACGAAGCAATATTATGACCGCTATAGCCTGATAGCTCAGGTATCCGTAGCCCGGGAAGCCGCACCGGTTCCCGCCGGAACGTAATAATTGCGGAACAAAAAAAAGTTTTATACGGTAGTACAAGCAGTTGTCGAATATAGCCCCTTCAAGAAAAATACTCTATGCGCATTTCAAAGCAATATACTAATCGCGAAAGTCAATCGCTGGATATGTATTTGCAGGAGATAGGCAGAATGGATCTGCTGAACTCCCAGATGGAAATCGATCTCGCCCGTCGTATCAGAGCCGCTGGTCCGGATTCTCAGCGCGCACTCGAAATTCTCGTAAAAGCAAATCTCCGCTTCGTTGTTTCCGTAGCCAAGCAATACCAGAATCAGGGCCTCTCGCTCGGCGATCTCATCAACGAAGGTAACCTTGGTCTCATCAAAGCTGCCAAGCGCTTCGATGAAACCCGCGGCTTTAAGTTTATCTCTTATGCCGTATGGTGGATTCGCCAATCGATCCTCCAGGCATTGGCCGAGCAATCCCGTATCGTCCGTCTGCCGCTCAACCGCGTCGGTGCCCTTAATAAGATCGGCAAAAAGTTTTCCCAGCTCGAACAGGAGTTCGAGCGCGAACCAACGGCAACCGAACTTGCCGAAAAGCTCGATATGAGTGCGGCTGAAGTTTCCGAGACACTCAAGATCTCAGGCCGCCATCTTTCCGTGGATGCTCCGTTCGCGCAGGGTGATGATAACCGCCTGCTCGACGTACTCCATGATCCGGGCCAGCTTTCGCCGGATAATATCTTGATGGGCGATTCGCTTCGTGTGGAAGTCCAGCGCGCCCTTACCGCTCTTTCGACTCGCGAGCGCGAAGTACTGGAGCTTTTTTATGGACTCGACGATAACCCGACGCTCTCGCTCGAAGAGATCGCCGAGCGCTTTAGCCTGACACGCGAACGTGTCCGCCAGATCAAGGAAAAAGCGATCCGCCGTCTGCGCCATGCGCATAAGACCAAAGAACTCAGGAATTTCCTTTAATACAAAAAGCGGCCTTACGGGCCGCTTTTGTTTTGTGGTCTATACCTGTTAACTCGGATAGACAAATCCCGTTACCTCTTTCATTTTGATAGCACGCACCTCGATAGTAGCAGTATCGGGCTTATATTCGAATTCCGGGTTTTGCTTGGCAATGGCAATCGCCTCATCGAGGTCGTTTGCAAGAATATGATAATATCCGACCATGATACCGGCTGTGTCGCCAAAGGGCGCTTCATTCCAAAGGTTATCGGAAGTTCGGGAAATAACCATTCCCTCGCGGGCAATAGGCTGCGCCGATTTTAGCTTGCCCTGGTTCTGAAGCATTGTAATGTAGCTTTCGCATTTGCGAACAAATTCTTGATGCACTTCAGGCGTCAATGGCTTTTGGCTTGCATGATTGCGGATGTAAAACATGAATTCTTTCATAGCAATAAAGTGAGTTGTTAATAACAGTACAAACTTACCGGTTGGAGGAAAAGGAAGTTTTCGAAAAATTGCTAAATCTCCAATAAGCTCTCTCTAAATTCATGCCAGGTTGCGGCTCTATACAATATCGCACTTTAGCAGGGCCGGTGATGTTTTATAAAACTCTAGCATATATATGGGATTATTTTCAAAGAATCAAAGCTCTGTTACCGAAGCCGATGTACTACAAGCCCTGCGCAGTGTAGAAGACCCGGATCTTCATAAAGATGTGGTCTCGCTCGGTATGATCAAGAATGTAACGATCGATGGCAAGAAGGTCTCGTTTACCTTTGAACTTACGACGCCATCATGCCCGCTGAAAGATCAGTTGGAATCGGCTGCCCGCAACGCAGTCGAAGCGATCGCCGGCGAAGGAAATGTGGCGGTTACAATGACGGCCAATGTAGCTATGCAGCCTCAGGGTAATAGGCCGGCTGCACTATCCAAAGTTCGTAATACGATCGCTGTTGCCTCCGGTAAAGGTGGTGTTGGTAAATCCACGGTTGCTGCAAATCTGGCCGTAGCCTTGGCTCGTGACGGTGCGAAGGTCGGTTTGCTCGATGCCGATATTTATGGGCCAAGTATTCCGCTTATGTTCGGGCTTGAGCATGAAAAGCCACAAGCCCGCCAGGTCGATGGCCATGCCGAGATCACTCCGCTCGAAGCGTACGGAGTAAAAGTAATGTCGATCGGTTTTCTCGTCGATCCGAATACGGCTGTCGTTTGGCGCGGGCCGATGGCCTCCGGTGCGCTCAAGCAATTTATGACCGATGTTACCTGGGGCGAGCTTGATTATCTCATCTTCGATCTTCCGCCTGGCACGGGTGATATACAGCTCACGCTTTGCCAGACCCTGCCATTAACCGGCGCGGTAATCGTTACAACGCCGCAGGATGTCGCTCTTGCCGATGCTCGTAAAGCCGTGCGGATGTTTGAGAAGGTAAATGTTCCGGTGCTTGGTATCGTCGAGAACATGAGTTATTACCTATGTTCGGCATGCGGTCATCGCGAAGAGATTTTCTCTCATGGCGGTGCCAAAGCGGCTTCGGTCGAATTTGATGTGCCGTTCCTTGGTGAATTACCACTTGAAACGACGGTCCGTCAGGCGGGCGATGCCGGTAAACCGATAGTTGCCAGCGCACCGTTTACTCCGGCCGGTTCTGCGTTTGGGGAGTTTGCGCAAGCTGTTGCTCAGCAGGTAAGTATCAGAAATCTTTCGCCGGCCGATCAGCCGATCGAAATTATGCTCGGTACTGAAGATTAATCTCGCACGAGCGTGGGTGTATCATTACTCGAACGAATTGAAGCCGGGCTTGAAGAATGCCGCCCGGCGCTTGCTGTCGATGGCGGCAATGTAGAATTTGTTTCTCTCGATGATACTTTGGGTATTGTCGAGGTTCGCTATCTTGGCGCCTGCAAAACCTGCCCGATGAAACTGATGACTCTTCGGGCCGGTATCGAACGCATCATTCAATACCATGCTCCCGAAATAAAACGTATCGAAGAAGTGGCGTGAAACTACTATTCGGCATCGTCATCCTCCTTTGTTGCCGACTCTCGTTAGCCCAGGACATTCCTGACTATAGTAAGCCTGGATTTATCTCCGATACCTCCACTTCATTTATTCTGGCGGGTGACGTTCAGTTACAAGATCCTATCCTTGAATGTTATAAGGAAAATAATGTCAAGGCGGTAGAAGCGCTTTTTAAGCGTATGGCCTACGAACGCCCGGGGTTTGTGGTATTGCTTGGAGATCTTACTTTTTCTGGCAGATCAGAAACATTATGGCAGCGCTTCGATCTCCTTGCTGCTCCGTTACGAGATTCCATTATTCCTGTTTTTCCGGTTATGGGTAACCACGAGTATTTTGGCATGGGAGGGGTAGGAGAAATATATCGGCAATACGTGCCCCGCTTTCCTCAAATTCGTACACACTTATGGTATATGATCGTGTGGCAGGGAATAGGTATTGTGGTGCTGAACTCTAACTTTTCAAATCTTTCCGATACTGCACGTCGGGAGCAATCAGCCTGGTATGCACATACTCTAACACAGCTTGAAGCCGATCCTTCGATTCATGGTATCATTGTCTGTTGTCACCATCCGCCTTATACGAATAGTACGGTAGTGCATGATGATCTGAAAGTCCGTAGTGCTTTTGCCGATCCCTTTTCAAAAACTGGAAAGGGAATATTATTTATCACCGGGCATTGCCACTCCTATGAGCATTTTGTAATCGAAGGAAAAACATTTCTGGTAAGTGGTGGTGGTGGGCCGCGCCAACAGCTTGGCCCTCCGGGAGATCCGGTAAAGGTCGATAAATCGCCTATCCAAACCTCTCTTAGGCCGCATCATTTTTGCCGAGTAGTTCGCGAGGGGAAGAAACTCGATCTTTACGTTGAAGGGGTGAGCGAAGACCTTCATACCTGGTCCACGATAGAAAAAATAGAATTACTGAAATAAAAAAGGCGGCTTCGAGGCCGCCTTTTTAATCTTACCATTAGTATTTACCGCTTATTCCGTAGTGCCCGTATCGCATCTTTAATAAATGCTTCAAGAATGTGCTGGTTATCAGGATCACGCGGATCGAGCGGTCTTAGGCCCGGTCGTCCGAAGACGATCTTCGGGTCGAACGCCAAAGTCAGATCATACGTCTGAGTGGAATCGAAGACGGCCGCCGGGTTGAAAAAGACCTGCACATTGACCGTCAACGAAGATTTAAAGGAGAAGCCGTAGGAAACTCCGTTTACATAGGAATGTCCGTCGATAATAACGGTGTACCTTCCTCCATTGACAAAATCACCGAATAACGGATCGTTCAGTAAGGATGCATCTTCATTTTCATTAAGCTTATGAATTTCAAATTTGATGCGATCGTATGTGCCTGGTGGTATCGTCACCGAGGAAATGATCCGCTCACCGGAAGAATCGAATTCAGCAACGAACGGTCCGGTTTTGATAGTACCGCCATCATGCCAATGTCCATCTTTATCATGATCGCTGTCGTCATCGCCATCGAGGTGCAATTTCATAGCACTAATGACAATGCGAGCTCTCGTAATGGTGATCGAATCGGCGGTCGTACCATTCCATTCCGAAACTGGGGATGTTTTACTAAAAGTGCTGCTGGCGCTAATTGTCCCTCTATCCATTGAAGTCGAGGTAACGACCAGTGCTTTATCGGCTGGAACTGGCGTATTGGTACTGCTATCGGTTGAACAGCCTATTAAAGCTCCTAAGCCTAATAAAGCGACTCCTACGGTAACAGCATGGCAGAGATTGCGAAAGGTTCGATTAGAGTATATCATACGTCTTTTCAAGTAACGATTAAAACGGCGAGGAGTCATCACTACATACCCGGAAGCAGAACAACAACCATGCCATAGCAAGGATACTTATTATATGCTTCCTTCATTAAAAGGTACAAAAGTGGAGAGAAAATCGGATTGAAAAGATGAGTCTTTTTTTGAAATTTTGTGTTATCTGGTTGTATGATAAGAGATTTGGCACAGATATTATGGCAAAGCAGCGATTTCATCAAAAATGAAACGCTGACAGAGTCCTATGTCGAAGATGAAACTATCGTAACGATAGACCTGCCGCTTCGAGTTATCCTATATAATGATAACTATCATACCTTTGACGAAGTAATCTCCCAGTTAAGAAAAGCCACCGGTTGCTCCCATGAACGGGCCGAAGCCCATGCATGGGAGGTACATACTGCCGGTAAATCAATAGTTTACGATGGGAGTATGGGCGAGTGTCTGCGAGTGAGTTCGGTGCTCGAAGAAATTGCCCTTCATACCCAAATCCTTTCCTAGTCTATCCCTTTTTTATCTTTGTAGCTGTTGGATTGAGCTGCATAGAAAATAGCAGCCGCTCCATCTGCTTAGGGGTGCCTTTTGCATAATAGGGCTTTGTCCACTGATCGTCTGAATAGAGATAGGTAGAATCCACTACTTTGCTATCCGAACTGGCCTGACGGCCTGCAACATCTCTAAAATAATAATGCTGCCACAGCCGCATGAATTCTCCAAGATAAATATCTGCCACACTAGTATTTCCCTGAATAACCAGCATATTCTCGTCGTTATTGAGGGTTGAAGCATCGCTAAAATTTGCCGAACCCGAAATAACAGTAGGGTTATCGCTCAGGGGATCGACGAAGAGGTATTTAGTATGCAGGTATTTGACGAACGTATTTAAGTTCGTCAGCTTTTCATCGAGCCAGCGATGAAGCTTTCCATCGCCCACGGCTTCTGTGTTTAAGACTGCACCAATAGCGATATAATTATTTTTAACTTTGGAAAAGGTATTAAAGGTATCGCCTTTCTTTTCTAATAATATATACCGCAAATTTTTTCCGGAGCTACCGAGCACTGTAGCCAGCGATTTATTCACTCCGAACGCCGCAGTAAAGCCGAGAGACATGCCGGAAGCTTTCATTCTCGAAGCATACCATTCCAGTGCATTAAGTGAGGGTCGGGGACTGAAGATAGGTGTTATGCCATTGGCCGCCGCATTTTTCGGGTCCGGGGTCTGCTCAAGATTAAGCTTGCGAAGGGCAGTGGCTGGAGTATCTTTCGAAAGCTCTCCCCAATAGGTCAGATATTGATCTGCAACTTTTGGATCGCGAACCTGATGCCCTACATTCGATTGTCCGAAAATTCCGCCTGCTGTGAAATTGGTAGAGCCGGTCCAAACCTGTTGCGGCTTCCCATTCTTGAGTAACACGATAAACTTATTATGAGTAATATAGCTCGGGTTCGCTTTGCGCGGAATCATAAGTTTACCGATACCGGCTTTTTTGATTGCCGCTTTGCTGGTTTTCTGGGGCTCCGCTTTGCGGCAATCGTAGACGATCTTAACATCGACCCCTCGCTTAGCTGCCGCAGCAAATGCTTCGAGCACGGGCGGCCAGCTAAATTCATAGACACAAGCTCGAAGCGAATAACTTTTGTCTTTTGCCTGGCCGATATAAGCGATCATCGCTTCTTCCAAACCCCGCGATAACCATTTATAGGCTTCGTTATTTGGTACTTCGTCCGGCTCTTTGTTGCCGAATTTCCTTGCATAGGCCTGACTGCCGGCCACCCCGCGATTAAAATAGATGGCATGAATACCAAGATCTTCATTCTCGGTCGTTACGGAAACAGGGACGGGTTTTCCATATTTCAGATTCTTCGGACTTCCATACACCGGTACCACCGAATAAATATACTTGTGATTCGGTTTGGCAGTATAATCGCCCCATAAGAAGGCTTGGATCGGGTGCTCTTGTGTAGAGACCAGCGAGCCGGGTGCAGGATTCGGGTCAGTCTCTTGAAACGTTCGAAAACCTTTGAGCCAATACTTTTCATTCTCGGTTTTATCCTCGCGCTGGATGGCAAAGCCGAGCAATCCTTTTGCGGCCGTCGCAGTAGCATCCATACCGAGTAAGACAACATACGTCCCGGCAATGGCCGTGACATTCACTCCGCCGATGGTTTTAGATTGAGTTCTCATATTATTTCTTTGCTGATTTTGAAGGTGATGATGGTTGTGGTTCGTAGAAAAAGGTTACGCGTCCCATACCGGTGTTACCGGTCGATGGTTGAAAAGCGTAAACGATCGCTTCATAAAATCCTTTTTTCTTTACCGTCCAGGAGCCGGCAAATTGGCTGGGTGTTCCGGTATAACTAAGCTTTATGGTATCGATCATCCTGCCGCTATCCATAATGTAGGCGCCAACCTCGAAATCATCGCTATTCCAGATGCCGCCTTTCTCGATGGGGCAGCCGCACATCATGCCAACATTTGCCGCAAAAGGGACAGTACCCGGTTTTGGCATATTTAAATGAGTAGGAGGAGAAAGTACCTGTAGTAATAAGCCGCGAAGTTCGATGAGTAATCCATCACCGCCGGTAATATCTTTACCGGGCACCATCCATTGAGTAACGGTGGTCCGGTTTGCAGATTGCAGCCCGCCAAGGGGTCCATAGGCAGTTACTTCGAGCAAGACCGGTTCGTTAAGCTCGAACGTGCAATCGAAAGAAGAGGCTTGATCGGTAGGGATCGGCTGGCTTCGAAAGCGTTTTGTTTGCATAATCTGCTCAAGATTTCCGGAATCGCCGGTTGTATTTCCCGAGGCAAGGATGGCACCTGTTTGTGCATTCTTAACGGTTACCAATGCGCCGCCCACATCGGCACCGAGAAATTTACCTTCTTTTGCAATTACCCTGACGGTTAGTTTTGTTTTGATACCAGGCATAGATGATCGTAGAGATGGATGATGGTTGTTACGAATTCCTAAAAATCGTACAGCAACCGTTGACAGTAAAACTGCTTATAGATAGCCAATTTACAGTCTTTGGTTCCGGTTTGTCAGTGACGAAGAATAATTGTCCGGGAGCAACCTTTCAGGTAGATGGTGTTCTACAATGCTACTACCACTTCTACGCATAAACGAATGACTTCTTCGGAGATACGACAAAGCTTTTTAGATTTTTTTAAGAGCAAAGGGCATACCATTGTTCCGAGCGCGCCGGTAATTCCTCATGGCGATCGGACGCTATTGTTCACGAATGCGGGTATGAACCAGTTCAAGGATGTTTTCCTCGGAGAGGGTACGCGTCCCTATACAAGAGCCGCCGATACCCAGAAGTGCCTTCGCGTATCCGGTAAACATAATGACCTCGAAGAAGTAGGCCATGATACCTATCACCATACGCTTTTCGAGATGCTCGGCAACTGGAGCTTTGGTGATTATTACAAGCGGGAAGCCATAGAATGGGCGTGGGAGTTGTTGACAAAAGTCTGGAAGCTCGATAAGAGCCGCCTCTATGCTACGGTTTTTGAAAATGATGATGAAGCTGCTGAACTTTGGGCAACAGTGACGGATATCGATCCCACTCATATCCAGAAGTTTGGGGCTAAAGATAATTTTTGGGAAATGGGTGAGACCGGCCCTTGTGGACCGTGCTCGGAAATACATTATGATAAAACGGTAGATAAATCAGGCGCCAAATTAGTAAATGCCGGTTCACCAGAAGTAGTCGAGATCTGGAATCTCGTCTTCATCCAGAATAATCGTCGCGCTGATGGCTCGCTTGAAGAGCTTCCGGCAAAGCACGTCGATACGGGAATGGGCTTCGAACGCGTAACGGCTGTTATGCAGGACAAGGCATCGAACTACGATACCGATGTCTTTTCTCCGTATATCTCCTGGATGGTTGAAAAGAGTAAGATACCCTACGGAGCAGAAATAAAGCCTACCGATACCTCCGGCCTCGACGCCAAACCTGCTTCCGATGAGACCGATATTGCCATGCGTGTTATTGCCGATCACGTCCGTGCCTTAAGCTGCGCCATTGCCGATGGTGCGCTTCCGGGTAATGAAGGCCGGGGCTATGTACTTCGCCGCATTTTGCGCCGCGCTGCGCGCTATGGAAGAAAGCTTGGTTTTACCGAGCCGTTTATCTGTGAGCTTTCCGGGGTTGTTGCGCAGACAATGGGTATTGCCTTTCCGGAGCTGCGCGAACGCCGTGACCTCGTGTATAAAGTAATCAAGGCAGAAGAGGAGAGCTTTAATGTGACCCTCGATCGAGGGCTGATGCTTTTCGATGAGATCACTTCGAAGGGTGGTACGGAAGTGAGCGGCGACGACGCATTTAAACTCTACGATACCTTTGGCTTTCCGATCGATCTTACTCAGGTCTTAGCAGGGGAGCGTAAGCTCGGCCTGGATATGAAACGTTTCGCTGCACTGCTCGATGAGCAGAAAGAGCGGAGTAAACGGGTTCATCAGGCAAAGAAGCATAAAGAAATTGCAACTACAGAGACCTTCGATGCAATTTCGGAATTTTTAGGGTACGATCAGCTTGCTTCCGAAGGAAAAGTAATTCATGTCGAGGACGATCTCGTCGTACTCGATAGGACTCCGTTCTATGCCGAATCCGGCGGACAGATCTCCGATACGGGTATGCTTATCATCGGTGGCGATCCGTATCGCGTAGTCGATGTTCGCAAGCTTGCCGGTGGTACGGCGATCGGTCATATCATCGAACGTGAGGAAGGAAATATATCGGAAGGAGCGAAGACTATCGCCGAAGTCGATACTATTCGCCGCTACGATATTATGCGTAATCACTCGGCAACGCACCTGATGCACTCGGGATTGCGTAGTATTCTTGGTGAGCATGTTCATCAAGCCGGGTCATTGGTAACCGAAGATCGTCTGCGGTTTGACTTTGCTCATTTCCAGAAGGTGAGTGAGGAAGAACTCCGCGATATAGAAGCATTAGTCAACGAGAAAATTCGTGAAGCAATACCGCTGGTGCATCATCGTAACATCCCGTTCGATGAAGCAAAGAAAATGGGAGCGCTGATGTTCTTCGGCGACAAGTACGGTTCTCATGTGAATGTCGTTGATTTCGGACCATTCTCCCGTGAATTCTGTGGTGGTACTCATGTAGGTAATACGGCTGAGATTGGTTTATTTAAATTTGTCCATGAAGGTAGTATTGCAAGCGGTACCCGCCGTATCGAAGCAGTAACCGGTCGTGGTATCGAGCGATTTATTGCAGAGCAAATTGCAAAGACGGAAGAGCTTTCTCGCGAACGCGACCTGCTCGAAGAAGAAAAGCGCCGTCTGGAAAAAGAAATTGCCCGTTTAAAATTATCTTTCCGTAAAGAGGAAGCCGATGCCATTTCAAAAGGAGCTTCGCCCTTAAGCGGCACTTCGGTGAAGCTTGCTACCAAGCTCGTTAGTGCTGCCGACGGAGAAGAATTCAAATCTTTTGCCGAAATGGTGCAGGCATCTATGGGTAATGGAGCGGTTGTTGTTCTCGGTGCTCCGATAGAAGATAAGGCTTCTATTATTACGCTGGTGTCCGATGATCTTGCTAAAGAAAAGAAGATCGCTGCCGGAAAACTTGTCGGCGCTGTTGCCGAGATCGTTGGCGGCAAGGGTGGCGGACGACCGAACTTCGCTCAGGCTGGCGGTAAGGATCCTGCGAGGCTTTCTGAAGCATTGGCGGCCGCGGAAGGAATTATTCGTTCGATGCTTTCGTAAATAACTAAGGAAGTGACGTGGGGTTGAAAGCGGCTGTTCTTATTCTCTCTCTATTATTTTCTTCACTGGTAGTGAAGGCACAGCCGTATGCCTACGATTCGACGAATACACCTCTTACTATCCATTTTCAAAGTACGACAGCCGATACGGCGATTGCCCTCAACGGGCTGCGCTCCGAGCTTGCTTCGATCCTACCAAATACGGCTTACAAGAAAATGACACCGGCTTGTAAAGTGGTTTTTTATGAGCCCGATAATTCCTTACACCCTATCTATGCGGTAAACCCGGACTTACCGGTAATGCCGGCCTCAGTAGAAAAGTTATTTACCACTTCGACAGTACTTTGGGCGCTTGGCTCAGATTATACCTTTAAGACAAGGCTCGATTTGCTTCCTGCCGCCAGAGTTGAAGGTCGTTCGGTTATTGGTAATATCTACCTGAGGCCAAGTGGCGACCCTACACTTTCGATGAGCGATTTCGATGAGATCGCCAAGAAATTAAAAGAGGTTGGTATTGATCAGATCGAAGGAGATATTGTCAGCGATCTTTCCGATGACGATATTCTCACTCCCGATGCCAAACGCTACTTCGCCCAGCATACTGAAGAGATGGTGACTTCTCAGGGCGGCGGAGATTCGACGGCTGGAGATAATACGACTGAGATTAATGACGATGAGGAAAAACCTTCGGTAGAAAATAGCGATAATGACGAAGAAGAAAATGAAGGCGCTATCCCCGGATATATTTCTGCTTCGCCTAACTTTTTTATCGATCGAAATATTGTAACTCTTCGGGTTACGGCCGGCTCAAAAAAAGGCGAGCCGGTACATATCACTCTTACCCCTCCGCTCGCTACGGTAAAAATTGTAAATCATGCTACCACGGGTGCAGCATCGAGCATCAGTTATAAAAAAGTGAAGGTCGGCAAAGGGCGCCGAGCGAAAGTCAAAAATGTAGCGATTAAAAGTCGTTCGCCATACACGTTGCATCTGACGGCGACCACTACGAAAGAAGGCGCCCAATTTCTCACGCTTACCGGAGTTATTCCAGCGCGCCGCTCAAAGCAATATACCGTGCCGATCAAAGATGTACCGATGACGATGGCCGCTCTGCTCAAATGGAGATTAGAGCAAAATGGTATTCGCATTTCTGGTACGGCTCGTTCCGGCAGGCCGCCTAAAGGGGTCAATGAGTATAGAACGTTGATTGAAAAAGAAACCCCTCTACTCGATCTGCTGAGAGTTACTAATAAACGCAGCGATAATTTTTTGGCAGAGTCGATGTTCCGGAAGTTGTCCTCGATCGCCGATGTTGCGGCTACTAACCCTGCCGAGCGAAGCAGAAAACTTATCCGCTCCTGGATGGATGTTTTGAGTGTGAATTGCCAGAACGGGTATTGTGCCGATGGCTCGGGGCTTTCGCATGATAATCATACGACAGCAACGACCGTGATCGATCTTTTGCATGGCATAAGAACCCGCGAGAAGATGTATCCGGATTTTGTCTCGACCCTTTCGGTGGCCGGTGTCGATGGCACAACCCGTGGACGAATGATCAATTCTGCCGCCTTTAATAATGCACACAGCAAGACCGGTACGCTAAATGCCGTCACTGCTCTGGCAGGATATGTAAGTACCCGCGATGGGCAATTGGCTTCCTATTTTATAACTATGCAAAATATGCATGGCGGAGTCAAAGGGTATAAATATATCCAGGACCAGATCGTCCAGAAACTTGCCGGTTTTAGCTATGCAGATTACATCGCGAAATATGCGCCGGCTCCGGCGATAACACCTCCGCCAGCATTTACAGCACCCGCACCCCGGGATAGCACCTCCAGCCCAAGTTCCAGTAATAAATAAATCAGCGATTATTGTTTTTATAAAGCGTCCGCCAGATCGCTTTTTGTAACTTTAAGAAGCTAAAGCGTTCTTACCTTAAATGACTTCGTCTTCTCTAAAGACACGCGAACGCTTGAAATGAAAAAAATACTGCTTCTTCTGTTATTTATCTTAAATACATCAGGTCTTTGGGCTCAGCATATAGGTATTCCAAGCCAGGGAAGGGAATATTTTATCGGATTAATTCCTCCTTCATTTAATTATTATACGACACCTGATATTCTTGCTTATTATGGCAAATATATCTTTATTAGCTCTCCGAATGCCACAGTAGTGAAGATCTCTTATTATGATTCTGATGGTCATGAATCTATCCCGGATACTTTCACCGTCGCGGCAAATACTTCTATTCAAATTCCACTGCAGCTTCCGGTTCCGAAGACCCAGCCAAAAGGGGATACAATTGAATTTACAAGTTGTCATGTAGTATGTTCGGCACCGGCAACCGTAGAATTTTTCAGCAAGGGCGCTTGCGCCGGCGGCTCCTATCTTGCATTACCCGTTCAATGCTGGGGACAGAATTATGTGGTAATGAGCTATCATGATAATCCGGGAGGAGTGGGTGGCATTCTGACACATGAAAATTCATCCGGCGCTTGTGAAATTCTTGGTGCTTATGATAATACCTTGGTAACTGTCACTCCGGTATCGACAACCCGAGGTGGTCATCCCGGATTGTTCTGTGGAAAAAATGCCGGAGGTGGTTCTGCTTCAAAAGCCTATACTATTTTACTCAAGCGAGGACAGACCTATACGATTTACTCAGCAGGTCTTGATCCGGGCTGCGATCTATCCGGCTCGACTATCACTTCAACGAAGCCGATCGCTGTTCTTGCAGGTCATGAAAATGCTCTTTCCGATAGTGGAAGTGTTGGTTTCACAGTGGAGGAAAGGAATTACATGATCGAGCAATTGCTGCCTGTCGAAATGTGGGATACTACAGGGTATTTATCTATTCCAATGTTCGATGCTAAAGGTGGGATAGGGGGAGAGGGTGATGAGTACAAATTATTTTATGGAGGCGGTGGAAGCACCGGTTTGGGTAAACCCACAGCTTCTATTATCAGTGACCCCGGAGCTTTCCAATTTTCAATATCTCCCTATCAATTTCCGGTACCTTCTTTTGTTACCGAAACCCCGCGTCATTCATTCTCTTTGCAAAGTGCACAATTCGCTGAAATGCAATATGATCAGCGTATGCAGGCAAGTACGGGAATAGCCCCGGCACCGGAAATGATGAGTGTGGTACCCTTTTCAAGATGGTTGACGAGCTATTCTATTTTTATTCCGGGAGATACTCTGTATACTTCACAGGGTCATTTTGTAGGAGTAATTTGCCGTAATGTAGATTACCAAAAAGATTCGATATTAATTTTAGTAGATGGAGGGAAAGCAGCGCCTATTAGAAAAAGTGGGTTATCCCAACAAAAACAATTTTCCATGCCTGATTATCCTGCCTATATAGGTGTGGTATTAAAAATCCCTGGTAATACCAGTTTGCAATTTAAGAGTATTACTTTTGGAGACGATAACATGCAATATGAACCCTTTATGGTTTATTCCTATGGCTTTCAGAGTTTTAATCCTTCCAAACCAGTAGGAAGTTTCGATGGGAAAGATTTCTTTTATGAATATGCCCATCCCGCTGGATGTAGCTATATAAATCCCAGCATTGATACCTCTAATTTATCAGCTTCGGTTCAAGCGTTATGTAATGGCTGGAGAATTTGTGTCAATAGTACAACGCTTAAGGGGAATGGCATACGATATGTGGAATTACTAAATTATCCTTTTTTGATTCATACCGGTCGTGACCAACATATAACCCATTCAGGTTATAATATAGAAATCGATCGTTCTATTGATCCACTGCAAAAAGGTGATATCATTCTTCCGGGTACGGATTCATCATTCTGCTTTACGGTTTACCGTAAGAATGCTCTCGATACCAGTCATTTAGCAGTAGCTATTTATGATAATGCGGGGAATGAAATTATCGTGGAAGCTTCCACTCTGGGAATATTTAGCGATGCCGCCAATGGGGATCTGCATAATCAAAATGCCAATACTTATTACTTTACTGCGACCCCAAAAGATTCTACTCATTGTGGAATATTGACCCTGCGTAGTGCCGATAAAACGAATACCATTTTTACTACTATCGATTCTATTTATTTAAAAAGTGGTAATAGCGGTATTTCTATATCGGCAACTTTACCTCAACTACCATTTACTTTAAATACAAATTCATCTTTTGCCATTCCCTTATGTATTCATGCGGATGGTTCACTACAATACTCTGACACCCTCATTATAGTGACCTCCTGCGGTTTTGTGAGGAAAATAGGTCTTACTGCCCAAGGTTTGTATGCTCGTCTAAGTGTAGCTGATGCTTCCTATGGAGAAGTGCTGGTGGATAATACTTTATGTAAAACTATATCCTTTACCAATACTGGCACCGCACCTGTGGTAATCCGTTCTCTTTCCCTAAGTGATACCACTAACTTCTGGATTGCTAATATTAACCAGTCTCTCCCTGCTACACTAAATCCTGGAGGGATTCTTACGGTGACGTGCTGCTTTCATCCGGGCGAATTAAAAGAGTATTCGGCGGTACTTTCAGTAAGTACCGATCTTTCATCGGACGATCTTCAGATCTCAAAAATAATTTCTGCTTTGGAAGGTAAAGGTGGCAAAGTTACTCTCTCGTGGATACCTACGGAAGCTGACTTTATACTCGATTCATCAGCGATCGGAGATTCCTTTAAGGTGTTAGTTCTTAAAAATACTTCGGCCTTTGCGGCAACGGTCACCCATGTGAATATTATAGGAAAAGATTCGGAGGAGTTTAATATCATTAGTACGCAAAATGGTAGGGTGGATAATTATAATTTACCAGCGCATGATAGTAATTGGTATAAACTGGTATTCCAACCCGACCTGACCAAACCCTCACCAGCAACTTTTGCCGAACGGATAGCAACGCTTCGCTGCCAATATTTCGCTATTCCAGCGGAGAATCTTCTCGATACAACAGATGCTCTATTAAAAGGCTCATTTACCGGCCCATCAATAGTGAAATCAAAGGAGGGCGAAGATGGCTTTGCTTATATTGATGGCCCGAATATAGAAGTAATTCTTCCGCGAACGGATGGAACGCAGTTTGATGCTATCTTATATGATCTACTCGGAAAGGAAGTAAGTCATTGGAATCAAGCACCCATCGAAAGTAAATTACATCTATTGCTACCTGACTTGCCGACTGGAATATACATCCTTGTGGTCTATTCCGGCTATGAGCAGTATCGCTATAAGGTGCAGCTTTTGAAAAATTGATTTATTCGAGTGAAATACAGTTTTCAGAAGCTGTCTAAAATGACAATCTGGAATTGATCGTAGTTCTTTAGAAATCCACACGTAGTCAGAAATATAGATAATATGGTTATTAATAGGCTACAGAATATACTTTCTAAGAAAACATTGTAACCTCTCGCAGTTTCGGGTGTCAATTGCTATGAAGATTCATAGTAATTGATGTCCGATGAAATACCTTGTGTGGTGTAGCTTTTTGGTCCTTACGTTTACTCGGTGTTTTGGACAAGGAATTTCAAGTGACGGGCGAGACTACTATGTTGGCATAGTATCTCCGGTATTAAATACCCAGCCACTATTATCCAATATCTATGCTCGCAGTTACTTTCAGGGATCTATTCTTATTTCTGCTATAGCGAAGACAGAAGTCCGGGTATCATGGTTTACAGCTCTTGGTCAGGAAAGTGAACCCGCAGTATATCATGTCGCGGCCTTTAACTCAAAACAGATTGATATAAGAGATATATTATTTCAATCGGCCGATAATATTCCTGCAATAGACGAGCACGTAGTCCTTCATGTTGTTTCTACCACGCCAATAACCTTAACTGCTCTTACCGGCGGTATCTGTTCCGGCGGGTCGTATCTCTGCCTGCCCCGGCAATGTCTTGGAAAACACTATGTTGCGATCTCCTACCACGATAATCCGTCCGGTATTGGCGGCGTATTTAATTATGAACCCAGCGCGGGTTTCTGTATGGTTATTGCCACAGAAGATGAGACTCACGTTGCCATTACTCCCTCTGTAACTACTGCCGAGGGTTTGCAGGGTGTTCGCTGCGGCGATGGTGCCGATGGGCAGGAGCATCCTGTCGATATCCTGCTCAATCGGGGGCAAAGTTATTTTATTAAATCGAATGGTACCGATGGTAGTTGCGATCTGACGGGCACAGTGATCTCCGCTAATAAATATGTGGCTGTATTAGGGGGCCATGAGAATGCTTATATCGACAATAGCGATATTGGGGATTACGTCCTTGAAGAACGTGATTTCATGATCGAGCAGATGATGCCGGTTGAATGCTGGGATTATGAGGGATATTACACGATTCCTTTTTTCAGACAAACCGGTAAAGCCGATAATACACCGGATGAAGTACATTTTATTAATGATGGTTCTTCAAATAATAGTATAAATATCCAAACCGGATATGAGCAATCAAGCTCAGTTATGACGAGTCCATTTCAACAGCCAGTAACAAGTGTTACAGAGTATGTGCCACTTTCGCTTTCGAGTAACGAAAAAAAACTATTTGCCGTAATGCAATATGCCTCTCGCTCGCAAGATGATAACCATGTGTCTCCTGCGCCAAGTATGATGAGTATTATTCCACGTTCATGCTGGAAAAATAGCTATCGCCTGTCAGTACCACAGCCGCCTCAGGGTATATATAGTGTCAGTTATGTAACGTTTATTATCGACGCTGGAGCAGCGGATGATGAAATTATTGTTTCGCATAATGGCGGGCAACCCATACCCCTTTCTGAATCGGGATTGCTTCCGAAACAAAGAATCAATATCCCTTTTGGATATATACCTTCAATAGTAACTTGTGAATTGCCACCCGGGGAATATTATTTTTCTGACAACAGATATGACTATACGAGAAAAAGCCCCGCTCTATTTATGGCATATAGCTACTCTTACAAGGCCGTTAACACTGTACCGGGCAATCCGCTGTTATCGCCAACAGATGCATTTTATTCTACTGCCAATCCGGCAGGTATGGCTTATGTAGATCGGCACAGCCCGTATGTCCCTCGCGAATATTTGAGCGATTATTATCACTTTGGGTCTTATAATATCGTCGATAGATGCGATTATTGGGATATAGAAGTTTCATCGCCTTCCGGTGAAAATATCAGATATATAGAGCTATCGGCAGGATCAGTGACACTCTATCAAGATCGCTATCGCGTAGTAACCACTAAAAATGTCGAACTCTATGATGAAAAGGGAATAAAATTAAATAATGAGCTTATTTGTGACGGTTCACAATCTACGGTAAAATTGAAAATTAAAAAATTGTCGTCGGGAGATAGCAATTCAGCGGTAATAGCTATTTATGATATTTATGGCAATGGAGGATTATTGCCCATTTTTGGGAAAGCTACTATTAATACTTCATCCTTCAAGGGTTTAATAAAGCAAGACAGTACTCATTTTACTATTTTACCAACAGGTGTTCATCAATCGCATTCAGGGACGCTCTCTTTTAGTTTTGAAGGTGGCTACCGATTAAAAGGGAATATCCGTCGGGCATATATAAAAGGAGATACCTCTGTTATTCATGTTATTCAAGACTCCTCAATTCTTCCCGTTAACGATAGCGATCAATCCAATGCGTCGATTACTCTTCACTTTACTCCGGTCGGCACATTGACTTATATCGATACATTAGTTCTTATTAGCGATTGTCCCGAGCCTACGTATTATTATATTCAAGGAAAAGGAGAATGGCCACGTCAATCGCTGACTGATTGTTCCTTCGGATCGGCTACGGTAAAGAGTACCATTGAGTCGGAATGCAGCATTAAAAATACCGGTAATATTCCATTTAAGATCGAACAGGTGACTCTCAGTGATGAAGCAAATTTTAAGATCGATCCACATTATAATACACAGTTACCGATCACGCTTGAGCCAGGGGAGGAATCGGTTATTCGGGTCAAGTTCACGCCTGTTACTGCCGGCTTTACTTCGGCTCTTATACTATGGCAAACTGATATTCCAACCGACGATCCATTTATATCGAGATCATTTTCGATTCTTACTGGGGAAGGAACAGCAATTGAAAATAGAGTTTCAAAACCCATCCTCTCTGACCCAACAGTTGAATGTATAAATAATAGACTTATTGTTACATCGGCAAATGAAAGCATCCAGGAAGTATCATTATATGATATAGCCGGCAGAGAAGTATTAAGCTCAGTTGGGGGCGCCGATAGAATGCAGCTTTCACTGGAAGGATTATCCCATGGAATCTACACGGCTAAAATCATCACCATTTCCGGCAATTATACCAAGGTAATAAATTATTGAGATATTGAGATTTAGCGCAGCTTATCAGCTTTAGGAGCGTTTCAGACGTCTTTGCTGTTTGCATTAAGCTATAATGAAATTGACCCAAGGAAAGTAGATGTCGCTCGAGCAAATACGCAATTTTTGCATTATTGCGCATATCGATCATGGAAAAAGCACGTTAGCCGATAAGCTATTGCTACAGACCAAGACGATCGCGCAGCGCGAAATGCAATACAATCAGGTTCTCGACGATATGGATCTCGAGCAGGAGCGTGGTATTACCATTAAGCTCCACGCTATTACGATGAAGTACCAGGCCCCGGATGGAAAAGAGTACACCTATAATATGGTGGATACCCCGGGTCATGTGGATTTTAGTTACGAAGTTTCCCGCTCACTCGCCGCCTGCGAAGGAGCCTTACTCGTCGTCGATGCTACTCAGGGTATCGAAGCTCAGACGATCACTAATCTATTTCTTGCTATCGATGCCGGTCTCGAGATCATACCGGTATTGAATAAGGTCGATCTGCAATCGGCAATGATCGATGAGGTCAGCCAGCAGATCATCGAGCTCATCGGCTGTAAAAAAGAAGAGATCCTGCTTGCCAGTGCTAAGGCCGGTATCGGTATCGATGAAATTCTCGAAGCGATCCGTCTTCGTATTCCGGCTCCGAAAGGGAAGACCGATGACAAGCTCCGTGGTCTGATCTTCGATTCCAAGTTCGATAGCTATCGCGGTGCGATCGTTTATTTGCGCGTTTTCGATGGCACGATCAATGAAGGTGATGATATCATCTTCATGTCGAATAAAGCCCGCTATCGTGTTGAAGAAATTGGCACTTTAAAGCTTGGTCGTGAACCAAAGAAGTCTCTTGCGGCTGGAGAAGTAGGTTATCTTATTGCGGGCGTCAAGAATGTAAAAGATACGCGTGTCGGTGATACTATCACCACTTACCGCGACGGCGCTACCGAGCCGATCTCGGGCTTTAAAGAAGCAAAGTCGATGGTCTTTGCCGGTATCTATCCTCAGAATGCGGAAGCGTTCAGCGAACTTCGTGACTCGCTCGATAAACTGGCGCTTAACGATTCCTCGCTCGTCTATGAGCCAGAAACCTCTATTGCCCTTGGCTTTGGTTTCCGTTGCGGCTTCCTTGGGCTGCTACACATGGAAATCGTGCAGGAGCGTCTGGAGCGCGAGTTCAATCAGAGCATCGTTACTACGGTACCGAACGTAGAATATTTGGTAACGACGACAGCGAATGAAGTGCTGAAGGTCGATAATCCTTCTTCTATGCCGCCTCCGGGCAAGATCGAATACATCGAAGAGCCCTATGTAAAGGCGCAGATCATCGTGCCGTCGGAGTATGTCGGTGGTATTATGACCCTTGCAACCGAGCGCCGTGCCATTTATAAAACAACCCAATATCTCGATTCGACCCGAGCCGATATTCACTATGAATTTCCGCTCTCCGAGATCATCTTCGATTTTTACGATAAGCTGAAGTCTATTTCGCGCGGCTATGCTTCTCTCGATTATGAATTTCTCGAATATCGTCAATCCGATCTGGTGAAGCTCGATATTATGCTGAATGGTGACCCGGTCGATGCATTTAGCACGATCGTTCACCGCGATAAAGCATTCGAGTGGGGCAAGAAATTGTGCACGAAACTTCGGGAGTTAATTCCACGTCACATGTTCGAAGTTGCGATCCAGGCGGCTATCGGACAAAAAGTTATTGCCCGCGAGACCGTCAAGGCGATGCGTAAAGACGTGACGGCTAAGTGTTACGGTGGCGATATCTCCCGTAAACGTAAGCTCTTGGAAAAACAGAAGGAAGGTAAGAAGCGAATGAAGCAGGTCGGCAGGATCGAAGTGCCTCAGGAAGCATTCCTTGCCATTCTTCAGATCTCGGATTAACCGTATTTTCCTAATGTCTTAGATGATATGATCGCCGGTCGCAGCCAGTTACAGGATCATATTCAATCACCGACATGACTAAAAAGACACCATCAAAATCCAGCACTAAAGCTAAACAAGGATTCTGGCAATCGCTTGTTGTCGTTCTTATTATCGTTACAGCGATTCGCTCCTTTGCATTCGAAGCCTTTCATATCCCGAGCGGCTCGATGAAAAATACGCTGCTTGTTGGCGATTTTCTGTTCGTCAATAAACTGGCTTATGGAATTCACACACCGAAATATATTCCATTCACAAATATCCCCATTCCTCATACCGGATTTAACTATCGCGATATTCAACGTGGGGATGTAGTGGTATTCGAATATCCGGGTGACCGTGATCTCGTCAAACCACGGGAGAAAAACGTCAATTATATTAAGCGCTGTGTAGCAGTAGCCGGGGATGTAGTTGAGATCAAAGACAAACAATTATATGTCAATGGGGTAGCTGAAGCAAATCCCCCAGAGATGCGATATAATTTTCCTGTAGTGCCTAAAGGAGTAGCCGAGCAATCGATGTTTCCGAAGGGGACTTCCTGGAATCACGATAATTATGGCCCGCTTCATATTCCTAAAAAAGGAGATATACTGCCAATCTCTGCGGAAAATATAGAAGCCTGGAGCGTGTTTATCCAGCGCGAAGGACATGATGTTTCTTCCACTGCTTCCGGAAGTGTTCTTATCGATGGAAAACCTGCAATGAGTTATACCGTTCAGCGGGATTACTTATGGATGATGGGAGATAACCGCGACGATTCCGAAGATTCGCGTTGCTGGGGATTTTGCCCGGTGGAGAATGTTATCGGCTCTTCGATGTTTGTATATTGGTCGTGGTACAACCCGCCGAATATGCAGGGCAGGAATTTGAATCAGGAAACCAACGACGGTTACGATCCGGAAGAATCGCAGAATATCCATATCAGGTGGAGCCGTTTCTTCCGATCGGCTCAGTAATTATAATCACTTAACCGAATGCCATTACCGAAGCCAAAGAAGAAAAAAGAAAGTTTTTGGAGATCGCTTATAGTCGCAGGGCTGATCGCATTAGCCCTGCGATCGTTTTTGGTAGAGGCGTTCCGAATTCCTACAGGCTCGATGAAGAATACGCTGCTTGTCGGCGATTTTCTTTTTGTCAATAAATTAGCCTACGGGTTTCATACTCCCAAATATTTGCCATTCACGAATGTACCGATCCCGCATTTCGGGTTCGATTACCGTGATGTGCATCGCGGCGATGTAGTCGTATTCGAATATCCCGGTGATCGCGATCTGGTAGAAGCACGCGAGAAGAATGTTAATTACATTAAGCGCTGTATTGCGGTGGCAGGGGATACCGTCGAACTTCGGGCTAAGCAAGTCTATATTAATGGCAAGGCGATGGAGAACCCCACTGAATTCAGATATAACTTTCCATCGTTGCCGAAAGGCCATCCGGAAGAGGGAATCTTCCCGCGTGGAAATTCTACCTGGAATCATGATTGGTATGGCCCTATCAGAATTCCTAAAAAAGGAGATGTGATACCGCTTAATGCACAAAATATCGATTCCTGGATGGTCTTCATCGAACGTGAAAATCATAAGGTATTTTGCGGAGCCGATGGCTCAATCACAATCGATGGCAAACCGGCCACCAGTTATACCGTCGAGCGCAACTATCTGTGGATGATGGGCGATAACCGCGATGATTCCGCCGATTCCCGTTACTGGGGTTTTTGTCCGGTTGATAACGTCGTTGGTAATGCGCTCTTTATTTATTGGTCCTGGTATAATCCGCCGGGAAAAAATTCAGATGGATCCATCAATACCGGCGATGGCTATGATGTGGAAGAATCGCAGAATCTTCATGTCCGCTGGAATAGAATTTTCAGGGGAGCCAATTGACCACTACCGGTTCTAAGAGTAACGGGCTTTCATTATACCTCCATATACCGTTTTGCGAGCGTAAGTGTGTGTATTGCGACTTCTATTCGATAGAAGACCAGTCCGCACAATCCCGCTTCGTAGATGCATTAATAAGAGAAATTCATTTGAAGGCTGCCGGCTATGCTGACCTTCAGGGAGCAAGGATTTCAACCATTTTTCTGGGAGGCGGTACACCTTCGCTCCTTACCCCGAGTGAATTCGCTTCTATAGTCACAGCATTAAAAAGTGAGTTCGATCTATCGACCGTTACAGAATTTACAATCGAATGTAACCCCGGTACCATTACGGAAGAAAAACTGGTGGCCTACAAGTCGCAGGGAGCTAACCGCTTGAGCTTCGGGGTACAATCATTCCATGCCGATGAGTTAGAATGGCTCAGCCGTATTCATAGTGCAAGCGATGCCAAGGAAGCAGTGAAGATCGCCAGAAAAGCTGGCTTCGATAATGTGAATATCGATCTGATGTTCGCCTTACCCGGGCAAACGAAAGATAAATTGGCATACTCCATTGATGAAGCCATAGGCCTCGATACCGAGCATATCAGCGCCTATAATCTCACGGTCGAAGAGGGGACACCGCTTAACCGGATGGTGAAATTAAAACAGGTACATGAGCTCGGAGTTGATGAAGCATCAGAGCTATACACGTATACACAGGAGCGGTTGAAGGCGGCCGGCTTTGCGCAGTATGAGATTTCGAATTATTCGAAGAGTCCCTCGCTTCGCTGCGAACATAACCTTCGCTACTGGGATGGATATAGCAACTATGTATCATTCGGCCCCTCAGCTCATGAATTTTATAATGGAGTCCGTGCCTGGAATCTCTCATCACTCGATCGGTATCTTGAGCGTCTTGATTCAGATAACCTTCCGATCAATAACTCGGAAACACCTTCACTGAGTGAGCGTCGGACAGAAATTATTTTTTGTGGCTTACGGGCGGCGGGAATAGATAGGGAAATCTTTAAAAGGACATTTAATGAGGATATAGCTTCTCATCCAAAAATATCTGAACTGATCGATGACGGATTGATAACGCTTTCTGATTCTACCGTCAGGCTGACTTCAAAAGGATACCGATTTTGTGATGCCGTTGTTGTAGCGTTATTATAAAAAAGGCAGTCTAAACAGACTGCCTTTTTAGTTAGAATTTTTTATAGGCCCTATGCTATCCCCGCATTTTATCGAGCAGCATATTCATGGTCTTTGCTTCTTCGAGCGTTACATGCTCAAGAAGTTGATTCCAGCCATTGGTTTGTTCGTCTATTTTGGCTAAGAGGTCCTGGCCCTTTTGGGTTATTACTACATCAACCTGGCGTCTATCCTGAGGGCATTGCTGGCGTTCGACAAGCCCTTTTTTGAATAGTTTATCGACGAGACGGGAGGCATTGGACATCTTATCTAGCATTCTTTCAGTAATAAGATTGATCGTTGCCGGATTCGGATGTTGCCCGCGAAGTATGCGAAGAACGTTGAATTGCTGAGGGGTGAGCTTGTAGGGTTTAAGGTCCTGCGTTACGATTCTGGTAAGCCAGTTTGTAGTATAAGAGAGATTGACCCCAAGCTTATGATATTCGTTTTGGAATTTCGATTGCTTTATTTCGTCTTCAATCTTCATAAATGGATAATTATACGTATCGACATTTAATGTCATTACATATAAATCATTGTTTATCTTTCAGGCAAAGATACGATAATTCCTGTATAAGAGTTACGATACCGATAAGTTAAGAAAGCCTATTTTATTAGGTGTAACAGGGAGCACTCTTTTTCGTTTTAGGGTTTCATATCATCTCTTTTTTTATCATTACACCAGGAATGGAATTTAAACGGATTCACTACGTTTTCGCTGGTCTTAGCTTCTTCGTGGCGCTGTTTACGTATATGTATACGATGCAGCCCTCGACCCCCTACTGGGACTGCGGCGAATTTGCATCGGCTGCGGCTGCGTTGCAGGTACCTCATCCTCCCGGATCGCCTCTTTGGACGATTCTTGGCCGTTTTGCAATGATGCTCCCGACTTATACCGATATTGTAGCCCGCTACAACTTCTTCTCGGTCCTGAGTTCGGCGCTGACGATCCTGATCCTGTATCTTTCGGTAGTACGCCTTATCAAAATGTGGCGCGGCGAACCGAAAAGCATGGCCGATGCCATGACAACCTTTGGAGGGGCATTGATCGCGGCATTATGCTATACCTTTACCGATAGCTTCTGGTTTAATGCGCTCGAATGCGAAGTCTATGCCTTTGGATCGCTCTTTATAGCATTGGTGCCTTATATTATGCTTGTCTGGTGCGATCATGCGGATGAAGAGCATAATGAAAAATATATGCTGTTGGCCGCTTATGTTATGGGGCTTTCTCTCGGCGTTCACCAGCTCGCGTTACTGAATATTTTCCCCTGCTTCATGATCATCTATTACCGCCGCCGCAGTAATGTGACGACGGGTACCTGGCTCGGGATGGTTGCGGCTAGCATTGTGGCCTTCTTTATCGCCTTTAAGCTGGTTCTTTCCTGGATCGTAGAATGGCTCGGAAATGGCGGAGGAAGCGCTGCCTTTGTGTACTTCCTCTTTATGGCTACCATCTATGGTCTCTATTGGAGCCATAAACAACGCCGGGCGCTTATTAACGTCAGCCTTTGGTCGGCCCTATTACTGTTTTTAGGGTATTCGACCTATTACATGATTATGGTTCGCGCAGCCCAGGAGCCGCCGATGAACCAATGGCACGCTAACGATTTCAAAACAATTACGAAATTTATCAATCGCGATCAGTACGGATACCGTCCGCCGTGGCCGCGTCAGGTCGGTGATCAGCAAAGCGATCCGAGTAACGATCCAACCTTTAAGAATTACTCGGGTAACTGGGATTTCTTATGGCGTTATCAGGTCGATCATATGTACAATCGCTATCTTGCCTGGAATTTTATTGGCCGCGTAAGCCAGGATCAGGATTCCGGGACCGATTGGTCGAAGACGTGGGGTATCCCATTCTTCTTAGGCTTATTTGGTATCTATTGGCATTTCAAGCGAGATCCGAAACGAGCGCTTACGTTACTCGCTGCATTTATCTTCTTTGGCTGGCTTACGGCTCTATACCAAAATCAGCAGGACCCGCAGCCTCGTGAACGTGATTACTTCTATGTCGGAGCATTCTATTTCTACGCTATGTGGGTAGGTATCGGTGCGACCGGTATAATGGAATGGATGCGTGGCAGAGGTACATCGCCGGTCTTGAAAGAAGGACAAAAGGATACGGAAAAGAAGGAGCCGATTCCGGTGCCGGTTGGCGATGGAAATGTAGGCTTGCTTGGCGGTGCGTTGGCGGCAATGGTCATTTTGGTGCCGTTGAATCAATGCGCCGGGTTGGCCGGAATGGCTACAGGTAAATCTTTCGCCGAAACTTCAAAGTGGCATGAATATTCGAGAGCGCATAATAATATACCGTTCGAGTATGCATACAACCAATTACAAAGTTGTGAGCCAAATGCTATTCTCTTTACCGCCGGCGATAACGATACCTTCCCCTTGTGGTGCGCACAGGATGTCTATGGTATCCGCCGCGATATTCGCATAGTGAATCTATCGTTAGCGAATATGAGCTGGTATATCAAGCAATTGAAAAAGGATGTGTGGAATGGCGATGGTAAGAAGATGGATCTTCCGGGCTTTTCCGATGAAGTATTGAGTGCACCGGAAGAGAGCCAGGGTGGTATTCATTACTATGGTGATAAAGCTACGCCTGTTTCTGTCAAAGTTGCTGCAGAGACCATGAAGAAATTCAGCGGCGACCCAAATGCCGGTCCGGGAACAATGAACTGGACATATCGCGGAGAAATGTCGCGTGGGGAAGGCCAGTATATATTCACCGTTGCCGATCAGATCGTCCGTTCGATTATCGAAGGAAATATCGATAAGCGGCCTATCTATTTTGCTTCTGCCGTACCGGCAAGCTACCAGATCGGTGTATCTCCGTATCTCGTATGGGAAGGTATGGCGCAGCGGATAAGCCCCGTTCAGCCGAGTGCCCAGGTACCACCGGTTAACGAACAGAGTTCGGCTGAGATCTGTCTGAAGCTGGTAAATACCGTTCATAAGGAATATCATCGTGGGTATTTGCTCAATACCTTCCGTGATAAGGACGCCCGTTGGAGCAATGCCGATAGGACTAATACTCCGCCGTTCTATTGCTACCAGCGTTCCTACGAAGTTCTTGCCCAGTATTATTATGCGAAGCATCAATTTGCCGATGTTAAGAAGGTGCTCGATATGCTCAATCAGGCATTACCGCCGGAACGGGTAGAATATGTGGAGGGAACAGCTACCGAAATTGCTCAGCTTTATAAGAGCATCGGTGATGAGGCAAAAGCCAAAAAATTCAGCAAGATCGCAATGGCGAAACTGGAGGAAGAATACCAGCAATCGCTTTCAAGTAATCCTTCCATGAGGGATCTCTTCATCCAGTTACAATATGCCGAAACACTGCTGAGCCTTGGGGATGTCGATAAGGCATTTCCAATCCTCGATCGCTTGCATCAGAATCCGCCGGATGCTCAGATGAGAGGCAATATCGAACTGCGCTGGCAGCAGGCCAGTGCGATGCTTGCCGAGAAAAAAGGTGATAAAAAGAAAGCGGTTGAGATATATGATCGCTTGTTTGCCACCTTCGGCGGAAGTCTTCCGGGAAGCGCGTATGACGATGAGTTCAAGCTGGTCAGAATACATCTCGACTCGTTAAAAATGCAGCTTGGCCTTTTACCACCGCCGGGCGCTCACGATACTGCTTCCAAGTAACATAATACAGGAATTATACTATGGGGTGGCTCTGCCGCCCCATAGTGTTTAGAGCAAGAGTTAAGGCTTGTATCTCTCGGTAATTATTCCCGCCTATCGCGAAGCAACGCGCATCACGCCTACACTCGAAAAAGTAGTGGCTTATCTCGGTGCCGCGCCGTATGATAGTGAAGTGCTTGTTATTGACGATGGCTCGCCGGATGATACCATTGTGGTAGTGCAGCGGTTCATAACGACTACGGTATTGCCTTCGAATGTCTCCCTTCGGCTTATTGCTCTTGATTCCAATCTGGGCAAGGGCGGTGCCGTTAGAAAAGGGATGCTCGAAGCAACAGGCAAGATAAGAATTTTTACCGATGCCGATCTATCCACCCCAATCAAAGAGGTGGAAAAGGTATTTACGGCGATCGAAACCGAGGGATACGATATTGCGATCGGCAGCCGTGCCTTAGAGAAGGAATTGATAAAAGTACACCAGCCATGGTATCGGGAAACCATGGGTCGCTTCTTCAATCTGCTGGTTCAATTAATGGTCTTTCGTGGCATTAAAGATACCCAATGCGGCTTTAAGGGATTTACTGCTAAGGCCGCAGAAAAAGTATTTTCTGCTCAGAAAGTAATGGGGTTCTCATTCGATGTCGATATTCTGTTCCTGGCAAAGAAATTTGGATACAAGATCAAAGAAGTGCCGGTCGAATGGTATAACGATGAGCGGACGACCGTCGGAGCTTTAAGTGATTCTTCAAAAATGTTTTTCGAGCTGCTGCGTATCAAACGCCTGCATCGTTAAGATATTAGGACCCTTCGTAACTTGCCTTGTATTTTATTATTGCTTCGAGTATCGCTTTTGCAAATTTTTCCTGACCTGCCGACGAACTCAAAAACTTTTCTTCCGTTGGATTAGAGATAAAAGCAGTCTCGACATAGATACTAGGCATGGAAGCGCCGACGAGCACATAAAACCCGGCCTGGCTTACCCCATGATCTTTCAACCCAACCGTCTTTTTTAACTCTTGTCGTGTAAGGGAGGCCATTTTTTCAGAGAAGCGGACATCCTGTGCCCTTGACATAGAAGTCAGGATGAAATCGATATCTGAAAGTGCTTCATATCGCTTTTTATCTTTTTCAAAGGAGATCACCGCATTCTCTCTGGCGGCAACGCGAATTGCCGCATCCGTTTTACCGGGGCGGAGGATATAGGTTGTCATGCCGCCTGCTTTGGTGGGTTTCTGAGGAGTGGAATTGCAGTGAACACAGATAAAGAGCTTTCCTTTATGCTCATTTGCTATTTCGCCGCGTCGATAAAGCTCAATAAATCTATCGTCTTTTCTGGTATAGACTACTTTCGTATCGGGTAGGGTACTTTCGATTAGTTTTCCGAGCTTCAGTACGATTGCCAGGGCTGCTTGCTTCTCCTGGTAACCGTTAACACCGATCGCTCCGGGGTCTTTCCCTCCATGGCCGGCATCGAGTACAATAACATCAAGCCGCGGTTTCTTTTTCTTTGGCGCTGCTTTCTTCGTCGCAGTACTATCGGAGGTGGGTATAAGCGGTATTGCCTTCGATTCCGCGAAGGAATATACTCCGGCACACCAGAGCGCTGTACAAAGAAATAGGAAAAGGCGGGGAGTTCGGCGCAGAATCAGCGGTAGTTAGTAAATTGGATCGGGAAAGGGAATTCCTGAGTCTTTAAGATTTGGATAGCAGCCTGAAGATCGTCCTTACTCTTGCCGACGATGCGAACGGCATCGCCCTGTATTTGAGCCTGTACCTTCATCTTAGTATCTTTTACCAGTTTGGTTATCTGCTTAGCCTGCTCACTTTCGAGGCCGCTCTTAAGCTTAATAACCTGACGAAGAGACCCACCGGTTGCCGCTTCGGCCTTGCCATATTCCAGAGATTTCAGGGAAATATTTCTCTTGATCATTTTACCGTTGATCACTTCGGTAAGGGCACGCAACTTCATCTCATCACTGGTTTGCAGTGTGATAGTCTTTTCTTTAAGATTTAGATCGATCGTTGTATGGGAATCCTTGAAATCGTAACGCTGCTCGATCTCTTTTTTCGCCTGATTGATAGCGTTATCTACTTCCTGCGAATCGAATTCCGAAACAACGTCAAATGAGAATTGTTGTGCCATTGAGTAATAAAAGTATAGCCCAAAAACGAAAGTACTAACGCAAAAAATCCTGTTGCTTTATCTGCTATCGCCCATTGTTTTCCTGAAACTGGAAATAGCATCGGCCGGAATAGCATGGCCGCCTTCAAAACGAAAGATTTGTGTTTGTAAACTTTTATCGTCGAGAAGCTTAATACTCAGATCGTTAACGTCCTTGGTTATAAGATCGTCATTCGAAGCGATGGAAAACCAGGTGGTCTTCTTTTTCATCTTCTCTGCATAGGCATCGAAATCAAGATCGGTGGGGGTATCGCCGCACCACATTACTACTTCGTCCGGCTGAATGCTGCCAAGGGCAGTCCACCGGGCGATGGTAGGGCAGCCCTGCGAAAAACCGAAAGCCGTAATGCGTCTTGGCGGGGCTTCCATGCGTTCGATGATGCCTTCAACTACGCGGTCGAGATACTCAACATAATCATAGATCTCGTTGAGCCGGTCTTCTTTTGTCATCCAGGAGGCGCCTACATTCCCGGCAAAGCCTTTGGTATAAAATCTCGAGAGTCCTTCCGGGGCAACGATCAGAGTCTTTTCATCGACTATGGGAGCAAAGCTTTCGATGAATTGCTTAGCATTCGAAGCATAGCCATGAGCAGCGATCCAGAGATGCTTGCCTTTGCCTTCGAAAGAGCCTAAGGTATAAAGACGGGCAGTACGGTTGGTTTTAATATGATGCTCTGTTGTGGTCATTTCCCTTTAAATTCTGCTTTACGTTTTTCCTTGAAAGCAGCAACAGCATTCGTGTAATCTTCGGTTCTACCGGCAGCTTCCTGCATATAGACTTCATAATCGAGTGCTTCATCGAGAGAAACATTCGCGGCATTATCAAGCATCTTTTTAATATATCCGTAAGCTTTGGTTGGGCCTGTAGCAAACGTGCGAGCAACAGCCATTGCTTCCTCCATAAGTTTTTCTGCAGAGGTAACTTTATTGGCAAGCCCTAACTTTTCGGCTTCGGAAGCGGTAACATCGCCTCCCAAAGCAGCCAGTTCAAATGCTTTTGCAATGCCGAGATATTTAACAAGAAACCAGCTTGAACCGGAATCCGGCACCAACCCAATGCGAACAAATACTTCGATCAGCTTTGCAGAATCGGCCATGATACGGTAATCGCAGGCGAGAGCAAGTGAGCAGCCGGCGCCCGCAGCGACGCCATTAACGGCACAGATGATCGGCTTTGGAAGATTTCTCATCGCTCTGATAAGCGGATTATAGCGCCGTTCGAGTGAATCGCGAAGCGAACGCTTTCCGCCACCGGAAGGTGCATCTTTAAGGTCCTGCCCGGAGCAGAAAGCTTTACCGGCACCGGTAAGGATCACCACGCGGACCCCATCGTCCTTTGCAGCCTCTTTAAAGGCAGCTTGCAGATCGGTAGTCAATTGCTCATTAAAAGCATTATAGACTTCCGGACGGTTGAGAGTAATAGTAAAAATACCTTCGGTAAGAGAAGTAAGTATGGTTTGGTAATCTGCCATTGGTTGCTTAGCTATTATTGGATCAAGAGAGGGGTATTATTTATTTGCCACGCCATTCGGGCTTGCGTTTTTCTACAAAGGCGGCCATACCTTCACGCATATCTTCGCTTGCAAACAAGAGATAAAAATTCTTGCGCTCGAATTCCAGCCCCATTTCAATGGTCGTATCGAATGACTTTAATACGGCTTCTTTTGCCAAACGAACAGCGATCGGTGGCTTTGAAGCTATCTCTTTGGCCAGACGTATTGCTTCTTCAAGAAAGAATTCTACCGGTACTACTTTATTGACGAGGCCAAAGTCATAGGCTTCCTGTGCGGAGATAAAGCCACCCGTAAGAACCATTTGCATTGCCCGTACTTTGCCGATAGCTCTCGTCAGACGCTGCGTACCACCGGCCCCGGGCATGACACCAATATTGATTTCCGGCTGCCCGATCTTTGCCGTCTCGCTAGCGATCACCATATCGCAGTGCATCATCAGTTCACAGCCGCCTCCCAAAGCAAAACCACTTACAGCAGCAACGATAGGAGTCTTAATTTTACGGATACGATCCCATTTCGTGAATTGATCCCGATAGAGCATCTCCACTGCACTCGCACCGGCCATTTCCTTAATATCTGCACCAGCCGCGAAGGCTTTATCGCTTCCAGCCAGGACAATACAGCGAATGGTATCGTCTTTATCAAGTGATTCGAGAGTAGCTATCAGTTCATTCATCAGCTCAAGATTCAGGGCATTGAGTGCTGCCGGGCGATGGAGCCGAATGATAGCAATATGGCCATCGGTCTCAAGAAGTAAATTCTTTAATTCGGGCATGGGTAATAAGATAAATAGTACGGCAAAAATACCACATTACGTTCTCAGAGGTTAGAGAACCTACACAAATAAAAAAGGCGGCTAAAGCCGCCTTGTATTATGATCGTTAGTCTCTGCTTCGCGATCCACCAAGGATCCGAAGGATAAAGAGGAAAAGATTCAGGAAATCCAGGTATAATCTCAGCGCAGCAATTGTCGGTGGAAATTGATTTGCTTTACGGAGAATGAGCGAAGTATCGATCAGCACAAACGCCGAAAAGATCAGCACACCAATAATAGAGATCGCCAGATCAAGACTCGATGAGCCCACAAAAAGATTCAGGATCATAGCGCCGAGGAGCACAAATAAGCCGATCGTGACCGTGGCGGCCATGAAACTAAAATCTTTCTTTGTCACAAAGACATAGGCCGTGAGCCCGCCAAATACCATTCCCGTCAGTATCAGTGCATTGTAGATAAGATCAACGCCTGTACCTGGTATATAAGAATGAGCAATGGAATATAGGAGCGGAGAAATAAGCACACCACTCATAAAGGTGAAAAGTACCATTGTCGGTACTGCCCGGGTCGGTTTATTGGCACTTGCCTGTGCAAAAAAGAAAGCGCCCAAATAGGCAATGATCATCAAAAACCGATATTGGGCGGCTATGACAACCAAGCCGGTATTCATGGCGATAAGTGTTCCGCCGATCGCCGCAGCAATACCCATCGCAAAGTAAGAATACACTTTGCGCACATACGCTAACCGGGCCTCTCCGACAAGCGAGAGAGCATCCGGTGTAAATTGAAAAGAATCAGTATAGTTTGCCATATAGTAATTTATAATACGATTATGCAGAATACTTAGTTTCGAAGCCTATTCAAGGTGGAGAGCCGCAGCGATAACCGTAGTAGCTCCTTGATTATCATAGACGTACCGGGAAGCTTGTGCGGCTGCTTCGTTGTGAAGGTTCTCGTTTGAGGTCATCGAGATAAGAATAGCATCAAGCTCGGATTCATTAGCGATCGTAAAGCCTCCGCCGGCATGTACAAGTTCTGCCCATTCCTTGGAACGTTCATTCTCTGGTCCCGCAATTACCGGCACACCCCATACCGCCGGTTCGAGAGTATTATGGATGCCATCTCCAAAACCTCCTCCAATATAAGCAATAGTACCATACCGATACAACCCAAAAAGCTTTCCAATACTATCGACAATAATAATCCGTTCGTTGGAATACCGATCTATTTCAGAAAGTAGTATGCTCTGCGGAAATAGCGAGCGAACAACATCAAGATGGGAGGGATCGACTTCATGAGGCGCGAGGATCATCGCCAATGACGAGCTTAAAGAGGTAGTGGTAATGACTTGCGCCAGCAGTTCTTCGTCTTCAGGCCAGGTGCTTCCTGCTACCAGCACATGGAAATAACGTCTCTTGAGGGCATCAATAACCGTTTGGGGGAGTATTGGTTGAACCGTATTGATGGTACTGGCTTTCCTTGCGATAACCTGATCGAAACGGGTATCTCCGCTCACCAATACTCGCTGTTGATCTATTCCAAGCGCCAATAATGCCGAAGCATCGCTGCTTCGAATGGCAAGAATTTTACTTAAGCGGGAATAGGTACGATAGTAGAGAGCTTTTATGGATGCGGAAGTATTTTTTTGATCGTCGAAGGTAGCGCAAAGCAGGATGGTCTCGATATTTCGTTTTGAGAATTCGTTAGCCAGCGTATGCCAGACATCATAGCGGATGAAAAGAACCTGCTGGGGAGTGGTTATATCTAAAAACCGGCGCATGGCATGGGCGGTATCGAATGGCAGATAAGTGATAAGATCAGGAATGCTGTACTTGCCAATAGTATTCTCGTATCCACTTGGGGAAAAGAAGGTCAGGTGTATATGAGCAGTCGGTTCTTTTTCTTTAATTAAGGCAATAATAGGCTTTGCCTGCTCAAGTTCTCCGAAGGAAGCTACATGAACCAGTATGCGTTTTCTTGAATCAGGGATAGACTTATAATGCTTCTGAAGTAATTCCGATAACCCTTTTCTGCCGCGGACTAACGCCCTTAATTTGGAAGAAAAAATAGCGGCAACCGAGAGCAATGGAACGACAACGGCCATTGCTATTCGATATAAGAAATACATCGGGTTCAGATATGATCGGCGGCGTGGTAGGAGCTACGTACGAGCGGACCGGATTCTACATTGCGGAATCCCATCTCCATGCCGATATCGTGTAGTTCTGCAAACTCATCCGGATGTAGAAAACGAGCAACCGGCAGGTGGTTAGTTGTAGGCTGAAGGTACTGGCCGAGGGTAAGAATATCGACTTTGATCTCGACAAGATCGGTCATAACCTTCATGAGTTCTTCACGGTTTTCTCCGAGACCGAGCATGATGCCGGTTTTCGTAATAAAGCCTTCCTGCTTCGCTTTTTGAAGAACACCGAGTGTCCATTGATATTTCGCCTGCGGACGAACCATCCGATACATTGAAGGTACGGTCTCGGTATTATGGTTTAAAATATCCGGCTTCGCATCGAATATCAGGCGCAGGGATTCGTTGCGGGCTTTAAAATCAGGAATGAGGACTTCAATACGGGTAGCAGGGTTCACATCACGAACCGTTTTAATTGTTTCTGCAAATACGGCAGCGCCGCCATCGGGAAGTTCATCGCGATTGACACTCGTGATCACCACATGGCGCAGATTCATAAGCCGGGTTGCTTCGGCAACGCGCTTCGGCTCATCGGTATCGAGTCCGCTTGGGCGGCCGGTCTTCACAGCGCAGAAACCGCAGGAGCGGGTACAGGTATCGCCAAGGATCATAAAGGTAGCCGTTCCGGAATTCCAGCACTCGGCAACATTCGGGCAACGCGCTTCTTCGCAGACTGTATGAAGCCCGTTTTCGCGCATGATCGAATGTAAGCGGGAATAATTCTCTCCGGAAGGCACGCGTACCTTTAGCCACTCTGGGCGTGGGCTGCGGGGCTTCGGAGCATCTAATACCGGAAGGTCTAAGATCATAGTGTGTTGCAAACAATTCGAAGCCGGGTTCGGTTTGAAGCGCTTTGCTGAACTATGTAAAAACCCCTGAGGTTTTTTATAATAATGATACTTCGACTTTCTCTCTTTTTTACTATCGCACTTATCGGTACCAGTGCTATAGCCCAAAAGACATCTATCGCGATCAAGGCCTCGGATGTCCGGGAGCGGCTTTCTATTCTT
>CAYOJJ010000018.1:0-71872 GCA_964404255.1 uncultured Alphaproteobacteria bacterium
AGGCCAAAGCTTTGCCGATGCAGAAGTATTATTTAGTCCGGATGGTTAACGATTGGCTACTTCCGGCAAAGACTCCATTTATATTTATGATGTTGCAAAAGGCGATACGACGGCAAAATTATGGGGATTTACTAAAACCGGCCCCACCTTCGACAATCGAAATCCACCAATTTCTTTCGACTGGAATTTCGATGGAAGTGAGATAATTGTTGCGGCCCGCGATACTAATAGTCAATTCCCTTCTTATGTAAGAAGTAATACTCTAACCTCCGATACCATCCAAACCTATTGGATAAAAACGAATAAGCCGCTGAGTGTCTTTACCCGTACAGTGCATTTCTCACCCGATGGGAAAAAATTTGTGGCTTGTACTGAAGATACAACTGCGCGGGTTTGGGATGTACAGACCGGCAAGGTATTATTTAGCTTACGAGCCGGGCTGAGAGAGGTCGATAATGCAATCTTTTCTCATGATGGAAAAACTATTGCTACTATCGGGTATGATTCATTAGGGGTAAACAGTTATTCCGTTAAATTATGGGATGCTCAAACCGGTGCTTTCATCAGAACGGTAGGCACGCCGAATTTTAGTACCGGAGATATAGAATTTAATAATGACGATAGCCGTATTCTTGTATCCTCTTTTGGGTTGGCGATTATTTATCAAAACCCTTCCGGCGGGAGCCAATCGGATATCTCGGATGGTACCTGGTCTATCGTTGCAAATAATGGTGGCAATGTTATCGTTTACACCCCGGATGTTTCCGCGAAGGTCAATGATATTGTCAGTATTCCAATCCTAATAGACGATCCCGGCAGTGCCATTGCCGGCGGTGCTACTACGATCACCGCCACACTGGATTATAATGTTACAATGCTCGAGCCTATCCAGAATACCCCGGCAGGTACGATCTCCGGAAATATTCGCTCTATTCCTTTAACACTGACCATCAATCCTAACGATACCGTATTGACACGGTTAGCTTTTAGAGTTGCTTTAGGAAATGATTCCGTTACGAAACTCGATGTGATCAATCCTATTACTAATTCGGCAACCGTTTTAGCAAGCGATCAAGATGGACAGTTCAAATTACTCGATCTTTGCCACGAAGGAGGAGCCAGACTCTTGAATCCGGATGGAGTTGTGAATATGATAGTTCTCTCGCCGAATCCTACTTCAACCATGCTCAACATCAAACTCGATCTTGCAGAGTATGGGCATACTTCCGTTTCGATAGCCGATGAAACGGGACGAATAATAAAAACACTGCTGGACGAAGACACCCGAACTTCATTACTGTTCTTAAAAGTACCGGTTACCGATCTTCCGAGCGGAAGATATTATGTACTATTGCAGACACCTACGTACCATTCACGCGAGGCGATCGAGGTGAAGCGATGAGATATTTTTTCATTCTGCTGCTCCTTATTACCAGTCTTAGCAGTTCTAAAGCCCAGGACACATTACGAACCCGATATGGGCTATTTGGTGGCTGGTCGGTGAATACTCATACTGCCGATTTCCGGGCATTACCGGGAGTCCCTAACTGCTGCCCGCAATTTAGCTCCGGGTCAGGGGGTGGTATCATGGGTGGTGCTGTTATCGAATTTCCGCTTGCCTATTCGTTCTTGTTTTCACTCAGTGCTTCTTATATAGATCATAGCGCCTTGCTATCGGCTGATGAAAAACTGAGAATTATTGTCAATGGAAGTGGTACCGACGGTATCGATCATCATACGGTTGATGCAACGCTCTCTTCGGTAGGTATAGAACCCCAGATAGCTTTCCGTCCCTTTGGTAATTTCTTTATTTCTGCGGGAGTCCGTGCTGCTTATTTACTTACCAAATCTTATGACCAAAAAGAAGTTATCGATAACGGCACATTCTATGATTCGCTTGGAAATGATTCTCATAGCAGAATAAGAAATGCCAATAGTGGTACGATTCCCAATACTTCCGCTCTGCTGCTGCAAGGAATACTTGGAGTTCGGTACGAACTTCCGCTTAATAGCGATCATACTTATTTTCTGGCGCCCCAGGTTTCTTATGCCCTTTCCTTTACCGATGTTGTCGATGGTTTGACCTGGAAGCCGAATGGCATCCGGGCAGGTCTCGGCATAATGTATTCTCCGAAACCCGAGGTTCGCAAGCGATTTTATGATACGACCTTCTATCGCGATACGGTTACGAAACAAGTCCGGGATCTTGCTGTACAGCGCTTAAGTCTTGCCTCAAGCGACAGAACAAAAAATGTTACCGCTACACCACTCGAAATTACCGAGCACACTATCTATCGGGAGCATTATCTGCTCGAACTACCCGATAAGCACGATCTGCAGGCAAATATTGATGCGTATGGCCTTGATGACGATGGCAATGAGCAGCGGGTTGCAACCCTTGAAATAGAAGAATTTCTTTCTACCAAAGCACACCCATTACTTGGCTATATCTTCTTCCCCGAAGGCGATAGCCTCGTAGCTCCAAGATATGTGCAGATCACACCCGCAGGCGCTAAGACCTTCCGTCCGGAGCAGCTTTTTGGAGGAGATGCGCTTGATATTCATCATAATGTCCTCAATATCATCGGCTATCGTATGAAGCAATATCCGAATGCCAAATTATCGTTGACGGGTTGTAATTCGAATCAGGGTATTGAAGAAAATAATACGGGCTTATCGCAGGCTCGTGTTGCAATGATAAAACGGTATTTTATGCAAACCTGGGGAGTCGCAGGCGATAGAATATCGACCGCCTATAGAAATCTACCGGAAAAGCCTTCAAACCCACGGACGCCTGATGGTCAGGAAGAAAACCGGCGTGTGGAGATTACCTCCGATGTTCCCGAAGTGATCGACGTCTTCGTTGCTAACGATACTACCCGAACCGTAAACCCACCTCAGTTGCGCTTCAAGCTTACTACCTTCTCTTCAAGCGAAGTCACCAATTGGGAGCTTGAAATATTACAAGGAAGACAGCGGCTCAAAGATTACCGCGGTACCAAAACGGTGCCTCCGATCATTGACTGGGACCTGACAAACGATCAGAATGCTATTCCGAGATATAACGAACCTCTACGTATTTTCTTCCATGTAAATAATAAGAAAGGCGACCAGGTAACCGATACTATTAATTTGCCGACGAAAGTGACAACGATTGCCCAGAAAAAGGCCCGCAAAAAAGGAGATGTTGTTATCGATCGCTATAACCTTGTGCTCTTCGATTTTGGAAAGGCCGATATTACGCCTGCCCATCGTAGAATTATTTCGATGGTACAATCGAAATTGCAGCCAACTTCTTCAGTACTGGTCGAGGGATATACCGATAGAAGCGGTTCGGCGGCCTCAAATAAAAGGCTTGCTACCAGCCGCGCCCAATCTACTTCCGATGTATTAAAGCATCCGAATACTATCGTCAAAGGTATTGGCGAGGATAGGCTGCTGTATAATAACGATACGCCGGAAGGGCGCTTCTATTGCAGGACGGTACAGATAACCGCAAGAACTCCGGTAGAGTAATCTTCGTAGATCGATTTCAATGGCAGTGGCAATACCACTGCCATTTTTTATTTAGGCCAAAACTCTTTAATATTCTTCGGCCGGTAATCTGGGTATTGCTTCATTCGCTCGAAAACAGAATCGTGAAAGACGGCTGTTGCCGGATCAATGGTACGAGGTCTGCCTAAATTAACCCGGAGCCTGGTTTTATAGATAACTTTCCCGTCTTTCTCTATCCGCTTATGGTGAATCTTAGGCCAAATTTCGGTAAACCACCATGCTCCTTTTAATGATTTGTTCACTACCTCTTTAGGATACGGCTCTTTTTGTTCGGAAGCAAGCATACGCTCCTTAGCTTCTGAATTTATTAATAGTCCGTTGTTACCGGCTTGCTCAACCATCCACCATAAGGCAATATTAGAAAGGCCGCTTACTACCGGAGAATATCCGCCTCCTACATCGGAATGCACTCCGGCAAACCATAATTGCTGGAAATCCTGATGCTCGCGAGGCGAATCAAAAAGATTTTGCCGAAAAAAGGCACGACGTTCATCGATGGACATGGCATGCCGAACGATATTGAGATCGGAATTATCGGCCGTAGAAGGAAATTTTACAATGCTAACGAACCATCCGACAGATGAAACAGTATCCCAAAGACCAAGAAAATGAGTTTTGCATTCTTGGGAAAAAGTCTCTTTAAAATGAGTCATTATCCCGAAATTCTTTTTTTTCTTTTTTGCCATTCGGATAATATAAGGGATAAGCGACTCATTGCCTTTACTCAAAAGACCGAACCATTTTAATATGCCGGCAAAGGCTCGCGCCGTATATGCCCCGCGGCTAAACCCAAAAAGGTATACGCGATCTCCGGGCTCGTACCTATCCATGAGATATGCATAAGCATCAGCAATATTTTCAGAAATTCCATAGCCGAAAGCTAACCCGAATAATCGTGTTCGTGCTTTGCCAAAATTTGATAACGCATTCTTTGCTCCCATCGTACCAAGCCCCGGATGATAATAGGCAACCTGCTCCGGCCCCTTTTGCAAGAGTTGATATAATTTTACGACATTCGAATTATTTTTGCCAAACTGTTCGCCGGTGCCGTCAAAGCAAATAACTATATTTTTAGGCATGATCTCTGATGTAAGAAAGAAGCAAAAATACAATCGTTTGCTTCCCAAACATAGAGAAGTAGCTGTTAAACTACGGGTAAAGGGCCGATCTAAGTGACTACTTTATAGTATCAATTTCTGCAATACCTCTACATGTATCTCTTTGGACAGCGCGAAAAGTGTCATCTCGTCGAAATCCTTGGTGATCAGTTGCCCGCCAATAGGAAGATTATTTCTATCAAGCCCGATAGGAATACTGGCCGCTGGTGTACCGGCAATATTAGCGCTTACCGTGTAAATATCGTTTAAATACATTGCCAGTGGGTCGGTCGTCTTTTCACCAATCTTAAAGGCAGTTGTTGGTGTGGTAGGAGTAAAGAGCGCATCGACCTCTTTGAAGACTTCGGTAAAATCATTCTTTACCAGGCGGCGGACTTTCTGTGCGCGCTTATAATACGCATCGTAATAGCCGCTCGAAAGCACATACGTACCAAGCATGATACGGCGCTTTACTTCTGCACCAAACCCTTCGGTTCGGGAGTGGAGGTATGTATCGGAAAGATCAATGCTATTCGCAGAGCGATACCCATATCTAATCCCATCAAAACGAGCAAGGTTACTCGAGGCTTCTGCTGTAGTAAGAATATAATATACGGCAATAGAATATTTGGTATGCGGCATCGAAACCGGCACCAAGGTACATCCGGCTGCCTGTAATTTACTTTTGGCAGCTTCTACTGCTTCGAGAACATCCGGGTCTATCCCCTCTCCAAAATATTCTTTTGGTATGCCGATGCGCAAACCTTTAACATCTTTTGTAAGCGCGGTCGAGTATTCCTGCACCGGAAGCTCGGCGCTCGTCATATCATGTGGGTCTTTACCGGCCATTACTTCCAGCGCCTTTGCGGCAGATTCCAATGTGCGGGAAAATGTCCCTACCGTATCGAAACTGGAAGCGAACGCAACGAGGCCATATCTTGAAATACGTCCATAGGTAGGCTTTACTCCTATAGTCCCGGTAAAAGCGGCCGGCTGCCTGATCGAGCCTCCGGTATCGGTACCGAGCGCCAGATCGGCAGAGCCGATTGCAACAGCCACGGCGCTCCCGCCCGAAGACCCGCCGGAAACCCGTTTTTTATCCCAGGGATTTCGAACAACTCCAAAAGCAGAATTCTCGTTGGAAGACCCCATAGCAAATTCATCCATGTTGGTCTTACCGGTAATACTCACACCGGCCGAAATAAGCCGTTCGACACACGTTGCCGAATAAAGCGAGGTAAACGGTTCAAGGATTTTTGAGGCACAGGTCAGATGAGCATCTTTAAGAGCGAATACGTCCTTCAAAGCGACGGTCATTCCACTCAGCTTTCCGTTCATTACCAGATGCAGTGGCTCCTCAAAAACCTGAAGGTAGCAATTATAGCTATTGTTAAGCTCTCGTAAATGCGCAGTAGTCATGAAGTATTATTGCAATGGAATTTCCGGAAATGGCATTGTATCCATTTCACTTAAAATATACTTATGAACATATTGGCAGCCTTCTTTGTGCGAAGGAAATACTAATCTGCCTATTGCCGATTCGTAACTTACCCAATCATAAGCCTGATGTTCATTGGAAAGTATTACTTCCGCTGAAGTATCGACAAGAACGAGGAATACAGGGACGGCAAGTATTTTATCACGCTTCAAACTAAAAAAAGAAGCCGTATATGGTACTACCCAGCATCGGCGTGCGACGAGCCCCGTCTCCTCGGTTAATTCCCGAAGCGCTCCCTGAACGAAGGTTTCTCCTTCTTCGACTCCTCCGGTTATAACCTGCCAGACATTCGGGTAGACCGGTTCATCAGCAGCCCGGTGAAGTAATAAATGCTCATAAACTCCACTTGCCTCACGAATAACATGGAGTTGGATCATCCTTTCGGACATAATTTCCCGCCTTTTTGCACTGAATACTACCTCATGAACAATATAGATGGAACTACTATCGGTACAATTTCGTATTTAGACTCAGTCTTAATAAGGATGACTAACGAATCAGAGATAGTGAAACCAGCCAAAAAGGCCAAGAAAGAGACTCAAGCCTCTCATGACCCACATGAGGTCTTTAGGAAATTCTTAAAGGATGGCGAATACCGGATCACCCCCGAACGATTTGAAGTACTCGATGCAGTCCTTAAATGGGATGACCATTTCGATGCCGATAATCTCTTTATCTATCTCAAAAATAGCGGCTCAAAAGTTTCCAGAGCAACCGTTTATAAGACGCTGAATCTTCTTCACGAGTGCGGCCTGGTATCGAGGTACCGGTTTTCGCAGGGCCATGCTCAGTATGAGAAGACGGTCGATCGCCCGCATCATGACCACCTGATCTGTACCACTTGCGGCAAGATCATTGAATTCGATAATTCCCGCGTAGTGCAAATGCAAAACGATATTTGTATTGCCTACGGCTTCAAGCCACTCTACCATTCCTTCCAGATATTCAGCGAATGCCTTGATGGCGCGATGGATATTCAGGACTGTGAATATGCCCGCCAACGGAAGATGGCGCTGATGAATCCGGCAAAACGCAATAAGCATTAAGAAAGAAAATAATGATCGGCAAATTATTCAATCCTTTTATAATTAGTTTTCGTGAGTCGATCGAAGCCTCCCTCGTCGTCATGGCTGTTCTCGTGGCCTTAAAGAAAAAAGGAGATCCGCGCTTTCGTAAGGCGGCGCTTTGGGGTATCGCCGTGGCGGTGCTTGCTTGTATCATTGGCGGATATATGCTCGGAACGATCGCCCTCGTTAATAATCATGGCGTAGAACTAGCGCTGTACCTGGCTGCGGTAGTGGCGGTTACCGGGATGGTCTTTTGGATGATGAAAGCCGGCAAGGGCCTGCGCAAGCATATTGATACCCGTATCGATTCCTACAGCAGTGAGAACAAACTTCTTCCGATGCTCGGAGTATTCTTCTTTGTCTTCTTTATGATCACTCGCGAAGGGTTTGAAATGGTATTGCTTCTGCTTGCCTTTGGCAGAGGGATCGGCGGAGGCTTTTATGTAGGAGCAATGCTGCTTGGCATTGGCTGTGCTGTAGTGCTTGCCTATTCGATCTCCAAAGGCCTGATAAAAGTGAATATCGGTAAATTCCTGCAGCAATCGGCCTACGTACTCTTGATCTTTGTCGTTCAATTGATCTTCGATTCTCTCCATGAAGCTTATGAAGGTGGTTTTTTACCGGAGCCTTCATCACAAGGTTTTGCAAATTTTGTCGATTACGTCCACGATCAAATTCCTATCTTTTCTTATATCGCCATAGGCTTTTTTGCCGTGATCGTGGTTTACCATCTGATCTCGAACATTAATTCTTCCGGAATGCCTAAAAAACCGACACCGATCCAGGGTAAACTTACTTCCTGAGCGATAGTGTTTTAAGGCATCAATCACGAACGATCATTACCATGAAGCAACTGTTATTTCCGGTGCTTTCCGGTCTATTGCTCTATACTTCTGTCTGTGCACAACCGGGTAAATCTCCTTATGAGATCAAGAATCCGCAAATAAATATCATCACTTATCGTTCGGGTGCGGAGAACTCCGGCATTAATAGAGCAACCCAGTTTCCCGGCGCTAAGCCACTTCCCGATAATCTTTACCTCAAAGAGGAAAAGCATCTCCGTAATATCCGCCAGCTTAGCTTTGAAGGGGAAAATGCCGAGGCTTACCTTAGCCCGGATGGGAAACATATTTCTTTTCAGGCACGCGGCAAAGGTGATGGGCATTGCGACCAGATCTATTCCATGACGCTCGATGGGAAGAATGTCAAAGAAATTTCCACCGGATACGGCCGGACGACCTGCTCCTATTATTTACCGGATAATGCCCATATTCTCTATGCTTCAACCTCGCAGGCTAGCGAAGAATGCCCCCCGGAGCCGGATCATTCCAAAGGCTATGTCTGGCCACTCTATAAAAGCTACGATATACTTATTGCCGATACCAATGGCCTCACGATGGGCCGCCTGACCGCCGATTCGAGCTTCTACGATGCCGAAGCAACCATTTCACCCAAAGGAGACCGTATAGTATTTACCAGTACCCGCAATGGCGACATCGATCTCTATTCCATGAAGCTTGATGGTACCGATGTAAAGCAATTGACCACCGAAGAAGGCTATGATGGCGGGGCGTTTTATTCTGCCGATGGCAAGAAGATCGTTTATCGCGCTTCGCGTCCGACCGGGAAAGGATTAGAAGAGTATCGGACCCTTTTAAAAGAACACCTCGTAAAACCTTCTGCTCTTGAGATCATGGTAATGGACGCCGATGGTTCTAATAAGCATCAGATAACCCATAACGGAAAAGCAAATTTTTGTCCGTACTTTTTCCCCGATGGAAAGCGTATTATTTTTTCATCGAATATGGATGACCCGCAAGGAAGAGAGTTTGATCTCTATGCTATCGATACCGATGGAAAGAATCTCGAACGCCTGACCTATTCAAAAGGCTTCGATGGTTTCCCGATGTTTACTGCCGATGGTAAAACGATCGTCTGGTGCTCGAATAGAAACGACTCCTATCCAGGAAATACAAATATTTTTGTGGCCGATTGGGTAAATTAAAAGTGATCGGTCGTCCCGCAAAGTTCGCCACTATTTTGTGAACCGTTCGCTTTTTTAACGGTCGTACGCATCATTGTTGATAGTGGTGCCCTTGCAATACCGGTAAAGACAATAGTAAGATCGGGAGTATCTCCGAATTTCATCCATCGCTGTAGAAGAAGGGTCGTCTCATCGGTTAGCGAGCGCAATTGCACCGTACAGCTTAGCTTTCCAATATCCGATGTACCTTCGAGTTTTTCCAGACCAAGGTCTTTCTTTAATCTTCCTTCGCAATCACCCGTCTGCTTCTGGTATTCATCGGATGTTAGCAGAGAAAGAGTAAGTTTTTCCATCGTACCACCCGATTGCAACGCGGCGATCGCACTATTCTTTTCCTGACTTGAAGGAGCACGATGCAAAAAGCGGCTATATAACTCGTTGATCTGCCTCGTCTGATATTCCGTACTGCTCAATACTATCTTCGCAATAGCATCGCGGGTAGTTTTTGAAGCCTGGAGCCTATCTACAAACGGGTCTTTTTCATCGGAAGCAGGATTGCGGCCAAGAAGATCCTTATAGAGGGAATCGATAAAACCACCTGCCGTTGAGCCACAGCGGATGTAATAACTTGGTGCGCCTAAGAGAATAACCTGTAACTGCTCGAGTGTTGCACCGCCCCGATATTCGGAAAGCAAAGAGCCTATCTCAGAAGCTGAAGCACTGCGCCCAAAATACTGTAAAAATAGCTTTTTAATAAGCTCGGTACGATACATATCACCGGTGACAGCAGTGGCAGCAAGCGTTCGGCAATCGTTCGAAACTCCTTTTACAATGCTAAACTCGCTGCAGAATGATGCCTTTGTAAGTTGTAAGGTATCGCGATCTCCTGTTATGGAAAGTGAGATTGGTTCTATCTTTCCATTGATAGAGCTGTAGGATGGTGTCGGGTCAAACGTCTCTTCTATTCTCGATACGGCAAGCCGCAGAGTAAGCGTAGCAGCATCGATCGTAACAGCTGCAAGCGGCGATTCTCCCGTAGATACCCCGGATTTTAATATGATTTGCTGCGGAATGTTCTTCTCATTCTTAAAAGAGATAAGCCATTTATCGGAAGCAGGCCGCGGAGAACGCAGAAGCGGCAATAGGTTTTGCTCGAGCGACGATGGCCGCAATGCTATCAGAATATAGCGCGTCGGACCAGAGCTTTGATCGAACTCACAATGACCTACCGTTCCGAGCACACTTCTATTGCCTTTATTATCGATGATCTCGAGGCCGGTTATCTGGCCGATAGGTTTATTATTAAGAAATAACCCAAGCGAATTTTGGTCGGCCTTTTGTACAGCATCGGTATTCCAATCTTCCAATTCGAATTCATGCTCTCCTAATACCGGTTTGGTAGTGGTTGAATCACTTTTACCAGTGCCGGCAGTACCACCCGTACTTCCCGATCCTGTCGATGAGCCAGATGAGTTAGTAGAAGTAGTATCCGTTTTTCCACCACTGGTTGAGGTCCCCCCCGAAGTGCCTCCGGTGCCCGTCGTATCGTTTTTAAGCGATGTTGCGGAAGAGGATGTTGTATCGATCCCACCACAATTGGCATCGACAGTAAAGCCAAAGGGCTCTGCCCATCCTTCGTTCGAAAGGACAAATGGCTCCCCATTATTATTAAGGGCACGAATGCTCCAAATATATTTCTTTCCTTTTTCCGGTAAGAAAAATTGTACTGGCCATAGCAGAGTAGTTAATCCGGTAAGATCCTGCTCAAATACCGGCCTACCGCCGATAAGCGCTGAAACAGGCGATTGACCGGGAAGGACTTCGACGATCCTAAACCTGTAGGTCACTACCTGCGCAGGTACAGGTGCGATCGGCGTCCAGGTGAAGTTTGGCATCGGAGAGCCATCCTTCGAAAAGATCACGTTATTCTCTCCTACTTTACAAAGGATTGCTTCGTTTGCCGGTAAAATAAGCTGGGGTGGAAAATAACTGAATATCTGGCTGCATCCGGCCTCATCCGGACTAACCGCTAATTCAGAACCATCTGCAGCATCGAGCAGATGTATTTTTAAGCAGATTAATCCATCGGGAATACGCCCTGAACGTTGAGAATTTTTATCGACAGAGTTTTCAAAATGGATGGATGTAAACGGGGCTATGTATTCTCCGTTGAAGGTATTGCGCTGATCGGGATCCGGGAATACCGTAACCGTCTTTAAGACCTCGGGTCTGGTAAAGGCGATGAGCTCTCCATTGAGGTAAAAATCGGTCCTGATCTTACAGAGCTTTGGCTTTCCGGTCCTGTTATGCATGGAGACAGTCGCCATGCTACTGCGGCTTTGCCAATCCGATAGAAAAGCAGATGGATTAGTGATTATCGGGACATCGACAGAAAATGGCTGTGCCCAGGCACTTAGCCCGGCAAAGAAAAGAAAAAGACTACCTATGAGAGCAAATGCCCTGTTCATTCTTTTAAAAATACAAAAAATTGTCACCCTCTGCAATAGACGCGCGAAATCCTCATTCTGTGACAATTGTATGATAGTAAAAAGGATAGAACAAAGGGACCTATCTTAGGGTTAGCAATGAAAATGATTGCTTCTTACCGTTTTTTAAGACAATTTAGCAAAGGTGCTGTTCTCCTTTTTATCCTCCTGTCTTGTTTTTCTTTGGTCTCGGGCATAAAAGCTCAGATCCGGACAATTTATCATTCTCCCGAGGCTACCCTTTCGATGCCGGAATTACTGAGGATATTTAAGCCGGAATTAGCTACCTATTCTATTCAGCTTCATCCCGGTTGGCTTCAGAAGGAAGAATATGATTCTCTTAAACATATTTCTGTCCTTTATGGGCTCGATCCGGCCGATACTAACCATATATTCATTAAAGTTATCAGCCAGCACTTTACCTCAAGGACCATCGACCCCAAAAGCTGGACGCTGTTGAAGGCTAATCTGCGCTCGAATTATGGCAACCGAAAGATCGGTACCGTTGAGCTTTCCGATAGCATTTTTGCCATAAAAACCGATAAAGGAATATTAGCGCGATATGAGCTACTGGCTAAACTGCCGGATAGCTATGAGTATTCTGCAACGATCATTACCCCATCGGAAACCTTGCTGCTGATAGCCGATCTTTCGGCTTCTGATGAAGCTACAAAAAAACTATATTATTTCCGCGAAATTGCGGCAAATATTACTGAAACTGCAAAGTAATTTCTGTGTCTTTTTTAATAAAAGAATTGGGCATAAGCTCGTAACTTATTGCCGTTTTTAGGGTTTATTTGAGATAATTCTTGCGACCGTTCAGATGAAAAAGATTTTCACTATTGTATATGTTGGCTTAGTTCTATTATCCCTGCCCTGTCTCGGATTTTCCCAGCAAACCTCCTGGAATAGCATTCGAACTTCCACCGGTTCTTCAAGGTTATTAGTACCCCGCAGTCCTGTATCGATCACTACCTTTTCTAAAGGACAGCCCGCCGCCGCCGCAGAACAAGTGCGCAGCATTACCCGCTCTGTCCTGCAGGATCAAGCCATTATATCGGCCGGATATAATTTAGGTCAAGCTATAACTTCCGAGGTAGAAGCACAAACAGTCATAAATACATTTCCCGTTCTATATAATGGGATACCCCTTCAGGATAAGAAAATAACCACAACTGTAGGAGCAAAGAACCATTCTATTGTTGCTATCGAGCAGGCGCTTTCCGGCTTTCTGCCGACCACTTCTTCCCCTGCCCGTTCGACAGAGTATATAACCGCTTCCTGTATTACATATTTGGGTGATGGCGTCTCGTTTATACAGCTTCCTACGCTTATCTATCGTGAGGATAAAGCTTCCGAATCGCTTCGCCTGTGCTATGAGGTGATCGCCCGTGATAATACTCGCGGAAGCTGGCGCCTGACCTTCGACGCTACAACCGGCGAACTTATCGAAAAACGCTCCCGGCTTCATTACGAGCAGAATGAGTCGCCTGCGGCTAATAGCAAAGGTTCTATTAAAGGCGAAGCACATTTGAGAAATCCTTTTGAACCGGCAACTAAGGTCGATCTTCCGTATCTAAAACTTAAAGCCGGCCCATCGCTGCTGCTTAATTCCGATTCCAGCGGTGCCTTTACTATTTCACTCTCGTTACCTATCGCAGTATCTGCAACACTCAATGGCATGTACTTTGGTATTGTCAGAAACGATGGCCCGAATGCAACATTGAATACAACGTTTTCTTCCGGAACATCGGAATTGGTGTTCGATAATTCCAACAGCGATCAGGCCGAGCGTGATGCTTATCGCTCTGCAAACTTTGCCCGTTCCTTTGTCCGTTCGTTAGATCCATCCTTAACCGAGCTTGACCGGTACATGCCCGTGAATGTAAATTTGGATATGACGTGCAACGCCTTTTATGATCCGGATTCCGTTACCCTGAATTTTTTTACTGCCGGTGGGCAGGATTGTTCTAATACGGCAGAAGTTGCAGATGTCGTCTATCATGAATTCGGCCATCGTGCTCAACATGCCGTTTATTCAACGGTGTTAGGCGGCGGGCTTGACATTTCCAATGGCGCCCTTGGAGAAGGTTTTGCCGATATTTATAGCGCCTTTATGAGAGATGATCCGCGTATTGGTATCGGTTTCTTCTCAGATACTACACAGTTGCTGCGCAATTGTAAAAATTCAGCCGTCTGGCCGGATGATATTTCCTCTGATGTACACGAAAGTGGTACGATCATTGCCGGTGCTTTTTGGGACCTGCGTCAATCGATCGGCCTGAAGGATGCGCTACGGCTTTTCCATTATATGATGTACCACCACCCGGACGATCCGGATGATCAGTCGCAGGATGGATTATATAATGCCTTCAGCCAGACGCTGCTCGCTACAATAATTACCGATGACGATAATAATAATCTTGCTGATGGCACCCCTCATCTGTCCCAAATACTCGCAGCATTTAAACTGCACAATATTACCCTTGCCAGTTCTTCCCTGTTGAGTACTTCTGTCATTCCCGATCAGGATACGAATAGCCTTTCTTATCCTCTGAGCATAACTACTAAGACCGATGGTGTGCTTGGTGTGTTAGATCAATCAAGCATTAAAGTATATTACAAAGTGAATAGTGGCAATTTTATGCCGCTTGAAACCTCACCGACGAGTGTGGGAAGTGTTAACCATTGCGATATTCCAAAACAGCCTGCCGGCTCGATCGTTACTTATTATGCTTCGGCAATAATGCCCCTAACAGGCGATACAGTACTCTCTTCATCGAATACATTTCTCGTAGGCTTTAGGACTCTTTATAGTAACGATTGTGAAACCAATACCAACTGGAAGATTGGCATTAGCTCCGATAATGCAACTACGGGTATCTGGGAATTCGGCGATCCGTTCGGCACCTACAATGATCCTACAGCACCCATTGACTTTATTCAACAGGATACTGATCATTCGCCAACCGGCATAAATTGTTTTGTAACCGGAAACCAAAATTTATTAAACCAAAGCCGTTCGCCCGGTTATGACGATGTCGATAATGGTGCAACGACTTTACAAACGCCTTCTATACCATTATCCAGCTCGAAAAATCCGATCGTGCGATATTGGTATTACTATTCTAATGACAAAGGCTTTAATCCCGGCATGGCACAGTTTGTTGTAAAGCTTTCCACCAATAACGGGGGTAGCTGGAACATTGTAACCAAAACTTCCGCCAGTACAATAGGATGGCAACAAGCTACGCTGGTGTTAAAAGATATAGCAGTCCTGCCACTTACTACGATACAATTACGCTTCATCGCTTCGGATAATGTGGGTGTATTAGTGGAAGCTGGTATTGACGATATAAGTGTTCTCGATCCCATCGAGGATGCGCCTCAAAACGATGTCGATCACCAACCGCAGGCCGATCATAGTATCCCCTATCCTAACCCGGCAGCAAGAGGCAGCATCATTACTGCCGGTACTGCCATAAGCTGGCTTGAACTCTACGATATAACAGGCAAACAGCTACTGCGCAGCGAAGGAAAAACTATGACGATCCCATCTCAACTCGCTTCGGGGATGTACCGCCTGAGAACTTCAAATAACGAGTTCTTCCCGTTGTTGATTGTTGAGTAATTAGAACTGCAGCAAACAAAAAAGCCGCTTGCAACATGCCAGCGGCTTTTTTATTAGTACCCATAACAGAATGGGCATCATCATCCATTACAAAGATCACATCAGCGATTTTCTGCTGCTCGTCGGGTACACCCGATAGACGATCTTGCGGATCGTATCGAATTGCAGGTATGGGTACATCTCCATTAAAGCTTTGATCGCCTGCGAAGTTTTCATCGTTCCTTCGGCCTTTAATTTCAGGAACATCTGACGGATGATATAATCGCGAAGAGATTTCTCGTTCAGAAGGTCGTTTTCCCGCAGCATAGCATACACATCATCGCTCACCAATTCCGAAATCGGATTGGCTTGTCCGTCTTTATAACTATTACGAAGGGAACCGAGCGTATCGGTGATCGGGAACGAACGAATGTCAGCAGTGGAAGAATGGGCAGAATGACGGATTTCCATAATCAGCTTCTTTCTTGAGAATGATTGTGATGAAACGTACAGTTGTCATATATCCGGTATGGAAATAATAGTATGATGTATTTGGTACTATATTTGAAACCGGATCTAAATCAGTATCAAGTTAAGAAGTGTATGGTTTTCCTTTTCTTAAAAAATATTAAAGTAACTTCGGTACATACATAAATACCCTTGACTACCCATTTTGTTACAAACTATTTTAGGTCATTATTCTTTGACCCAAAATCCTCCAATTTCCCGAAATTGTTAACTAATTAATATATAATTAGTTAACAGTTGAAGTAATCAGATGCTGGCTTATCGAGCGGCCATTTTCCGTAAGTACTGCCCAATAAGAGCCTGCGAGGGAAGGCATAGCTAAAGTGACCGTATGCTCCCCTTTTTCAAGAAAATCATTAAGCAATGTCTTTATTTCCCTGCCTAATTCATCGTATAATTTTATAGTAATCGTCCCGGAAATATCGGTAGAAAATGTTCCGGTCATGGCTGCACCTGGCTTTGAGGGATTCGGAAATACTGATATCCATTTGAATGCCGATACATCCGAGCCGCCGACGCCGGAAGGAACCTGTGGCGGATCATTCAAATTCATTGCGTACATACCGTTTCCATAGGTAGTTGCCAATAGATAAGTGGTACTCTTGCCCCTGACTCTCAATTTTGTTACCTGGGCAAGAGGCATTCCATCGGTCATTGGCTCCCAAGTCGTTCCAAAATCCAGCGAGCGAAGTACACCGAAGGTATGGCCGATATACAATGCTCCATTCGGGGCACGAGCGATCGTCTGAGCATTAACGCTTGGGAAATTTGTTGCCGGAAACGTCCAGGTAGCGCCATAATCGGTAGAGTAGGCAAAATGCTTGGAGCCAGCACCGGCTATCGATACCCACACTTTAGAAGCATCGTTCGGATCGGTTACGATATCCGAAACGAGACCCAGTGTTTGGGAAGATTTTGTCCAGCTGCCGCCAAGATCCTTGGTGACATACATAGTCGTGCTATTGCCGGCATAGACAACATTTTCATCGGCGGCAGGAACATGCACCGTTTCAGGGCCGCCAGTGATGGTATTTGATTTTGTGATCGCATCTAATGTCGCCACACCGTCATTGGAATAATAGACGTTGGTCCCGCCGGCTATTGCAACGATAGCCGGATTGCTTTCCGAAACATCGTAGTACATATAGAATGGGACTCCTTCGTTCAATAATTTCGACCCCGTAGGAATAATATTATTATCGCCGCGCGTACCGAAATTCCATGTTTCCCCTCTGTTAGGAGATTTTTGCAACGAAGCTCCGATATAAGTCGAATAAGCATACAACCCATCGGTTTGCGAAATAAAGCAGCGGCCACCATCGCCTCCGAGCACCGATTTGAATTGTTTATTAGGATCATTAACCGATGCCCTATTTATGCCATTGTCCTGCGCTCCACCTAATACATAGGTAAAATCAGCATCGGCATCGCCTCCGACAAATAACATTGTCGGTAAGGTACGGTTTCTTGATTGCCAGCTTCCGCCGTTATCACCACTCATAAAAACCCCGCCATCGGTCAATGCCCACAAATTATTCGAGCCATACTGAAGCACATGGACATCGGCATGAGCAAAACGAGAATCTGAAGATGACACTCTCCAATCCGTCGTTTGCGTGAAACTGGAGGCACTATTGGTTGAACGCCATATATCTAAACCTCCAACAACCACAACATTTGAGGCATTAGGATTAGCGGCACAGGCATTATCGTAAAAGGCCTGTTGGCTGGTATAATTATTATTCCATTTCAACGTCCAGGTAACTCCGGAGTCTTCCGAATTAGCTACCCCTTTAGCTGAACTGCCATCGTTGGCTATGCCGGCATAAAGATGAAACCCATTTTTGGCACTTAAAGCAAGGGTAATAGTCCCACCCCCGGTTACCGTCGAAGCGATATTACCTGACCAGGAGTCGCCACCATCGTTCGAACGCTTGATCGCGCCGGCGCCTCCGATAAAGATATTCTTTCCATTATTGGGATCTATTACAATACTGGTGGTTCCGTTGACTGCCAATACTTTTTTCCAGGTAGCACCGCCATCGATACTTCTTCTTACACCATCTCCGCCCGTCAAAAATAGTGTGGAGGAATTTGCGGGATCAAAGATCATCTGGTAAGCGGTGCTTCCGGTGACCGCCTTTGTGGCTATATGGCTCCAATTCAAACCGCCATCTACTGATTTATACAACCCATCGCCTACGCTCATTTCACCGGTATTTCCACTGTAAAGATCCCCTGTCGCGGCATAGACAATGCTATCGTTTGTGGGATCAACAGCCACAGCACCGATTGCATTTGTTGCAATGTCTCTGCTTACATTCACCCAGGTAGTACCAAGATCGGTAGATTTCCACACACCACCGCCTGAAGTACCGAGATAACAAGTCTGAGGGCGTTGGTGGGAAAAAGCAATACTATTTGGCCGGCCACTGACATGCCCGTCCTGCGAACCGCCAACCTGAAACCAGGAAGGGGTTACAGCCTGGGTTTTAAACATATTTTTAGGGCGGGTCATAGCCTTAAGCTCGTCGTAACCTTTACGACGAATTTCAGAAAGAGTACCCTTGGTTTCGGAAAGCTCCCAATGAGCCCAATACTTAAGAGCTTCTTCAATATGCTGCCGCTCACCCCAATCAGGGTCGGAAAACGTCGGCTTCGACTCCTGTGCAAAAACAACAGACCCCGCTACAAGTACACAACTCAATAGTAATACTAATCTTACAGTAATTCTCATATTACCTCATTTTTACAGATTTTATAGAACAGACACCATCCATAATCGGTTTTACGTACTATTAGAAATAGAGTAACACAATAGAATCCTACATGTCTCAAAAGATCGGTACACTTCTCGACCGCTCGAAAGAGCCCTTTTCAAGTCAATTCGCCCATCATACAACCGCCCTGCAGCAATTAGAGCAGTTGGCGGATCGTGTAAAATTGGGTGGAGGAAAAAAAAATATTGAAAAACAGCATGAGAAAGGAAAACTGACAGCCCGGGAGCGGATTGCGCTGCTTATAGATCCGGGCTCTTCCTTCGAAGAATTCGGCCTCTTTGCAGCCGAAGGAATGTATGCAGATGAAGGTGGTGCCCCTTCTGCAGGAGTAATAACCGGCGTTGGCCGGGTTTCGGGAAAACTATGTGTCATTGTTGCAAACGATGCCACAGTAAAGGCCGGAGCATGGTTTCCAATGAGCGGTAAAAAAAATCTGCGGGCACAGGAAATTTCTATTGAAAACCGCCTCCCGATCATCTACCTCGTCGATAGCGCCGGTGTGTACCTTCCAATGCAGGATGAGATATTTCCGGATAAAGAACATTTCGGCAGGATCTTTAGGAATAATGCTATTATGAGCAGCATGGGTATTGTCCAGATCGCTGCTATCATGGGCCCCTGTGTGGCTGGCGGCGCTTACCTGCCAATTATGTCGGATGAAGCATTAATTGTTGAAGGTACCGGCCACGTCTTTCTGGCCGGAAGTGCACTCGTTGAAGCGGCCATTGGAGAAAAGATCGATAACGAGGCACTGGGTGGTGCAACCGTCCATTCTGAAGTATCGGGAGTGACGGATTATAAGATGCCGAACGATGAGGAGTGCTTAAAAACGATTCGCTCTATTGTTTCAAAATTCGGAGAAAAACCGAAGGCGGGTTTTGATCGAATTGCCTCTGCCGATCCTCTGTTTCCTGCCGATGATCTCCTCTCGATCTTACCCCCTACCACAAATAAACCATATGATACCTATGAATTACTTGCCCGCCTCGTCGATAATTCCGAGATCGATGAATATAAAAAAGGCTATGGCAAGACCATTGTAACAGCCTATGCGAGAATCGATGGCTGGGCAGTAGGCATCGTTGCAAATCAACGGAAAATTGTAAAAAATTCTAAAGGTGAGATGCAGGTCGGCGGAGTAATTTATTCCGATTCTGCCGATAAAGGCGCCCGTTTTATTATGAATTGCAATCAGCAGCGCATCCCTTTAGTATTCTTACAAGATGTAACCGGCTTTATGGTAGGCTCCAGAAGCGAACACGGGGGTATTATTAAAGATGGGGCAAAAATGGTAAATGCTGTTGCTAATTCTGTCGTCCCGAAATTTACCTTCATGATCGGTAATTCTTATGGAGCCGGTAATTATGCCATGTGCGGCAAGGCTTATGACCCCCGCCTCATTTTTAGTTGGCATAATGCTCAACTTGCCGTTATGGGCGGGGCGCAGGCTTCAAAGACGCTCTTAACCCTTAAGATCGCAACCCTTGCTAAATCGGGACAACAAATCACTCCTGAAAAGGAACAAGAACTCCTCGCAGAGATACAAAAAAGATATTCCGATCAATCAGGGCCGCTCTATGGTGCTGCCCGCTTATGGACTGATGGTATCATCGATCCAAGAGAAACCAGAAGAATAATTTCCCTTGGAATCGAAATGGCCAATCATAACCCTAATATTCCAGCCTTTAATCCCGGTGTTATCCAAACCTAATTTTAGAGGACACAAATAAAAAAGCCGGGTTAAAACCCGGCTTTTTTTACGATCTATTTTCCGTATTATTTAGGATTTGTCCTAATGACCATAAAGTGGGGTGTATATCCGTTCGGATCGTTACCACGTCCCACTGCCAGAACTTCATATATACCTCCTTTTTCCGGTGTAAAGGTAGTACTAATATCAACCGGTGTATCATTTCCACTAAGTTTAAAGCTCCAGGAGCCAGTCACAGTCGTGGGTGATCCATCGGCAGGTATATCCCTAATAATGGCAGAATTCTTCAAGGATGATGCCTTGATCGAAGGAATCAACGTACCATTCACATAAAATTTCTGTCCGGTTACCGAAGTACCTTTATAAGGAGCCGGCGTAGTATTTGCCAGAACAATAATAGCATTATTGGGCTGCGGTTCATCCGGAATCATAATGGTAGTAACACCGGCTGCCGAATCGTACGGAATCGCCTGAGAAGCATTAAATTTCTTTACCGTATCATAAATAACGACCGACATTAATTGGTCGCTGACAATAACCTGGCTATTGGCATAGAATCGGAATAAGATTGAATCGCCAGAGCTTGGGTTCTGACCGATCGGCCGTACTGTCTTAAAATAGGTAAGACTGTTTAGTGGCAAAGATTTTGGATAAGCATTCCAAATACCCGTGCCTCCATCTTGATATCCCGGGGCAGCCTGGAAGGCTTTAAGGCCCTGGAAATCATATACCGTATTATTATTGATAACAATAGCCATACCTGGGCTATTGGGATCCATATAATTTACAAGCAGCGGTGTAGGAAATGCCGGCGGTACCAAGGCATTAACAACATTAAAGCGCAAGGTTTGCTGTACCGGTAAAAGATCCGTTCCGGAAGTATTGTCATCATAAAGATGAACGCGGAGCGTATCGTCAAGGACATGATCACCATTGATATCGGTTTTACGGCAATCGGAATCTAACTGTCCACCCCAGGTGATAGTATGGTACTCACCGGGTCCGAGAGAAACACCAGCCAAACGGCCCATAACAGCTCCGTCGCTGGTACGTACTACAAAGAATGTAACCGTAGTATCCGTTTTTGTTTTTAAGCCGATATAGTTACCGATATTCATTCCTGCAATGGCCCCACCAAGAGCATCGCCAGAAATCGGATCGTTAATTTTAACGATCATTTCATCGGCATTCGTATTCATAAATCTGAAATAGGAGTAACTATTATCTGTAGCGGTTGCAGGATTGTCTCTAACCAGCAATTTTGGGTTTGGTCCGCCATCATGCTTATCGTTATTGAAGATGACCCAGGTATATTTATCACCCGGGAATAAGGTCACATTATCTTCGGCAATAACAGTTTTGGGGCCGGCTAAACGAGCGACCAGATGATATTTCTGGCCGGCGCCGCGAGCAGTAGGAAGATTATTGACATACGGAGTTGCAACGCCGTAGGTCATGGCAGTCGGTGTTAAATGTACCGTATCGGTTGTACCATCGGTAATGAGATCGATCTGGATAGGATCGCACTGGACGAATTCCATAATTCTGATCAATCCGAAATCGACATATGAAGGATCTGGCGCAGTATCCTTACAGGAAGAAAGCAGCGAAGCAAACCCTGCAAGTAAAAGCACTGCAATAAGATATGACTTTTTAATACCCGTATTCTTCATTGTAAATAGAAAAAAGGATCGCGGTCAACACTGACACAACAAAACCTTAGTAATTCTGATAACACACAACTCCACAAAAAGTAGCAGTGTAGAGGTTGCAAAGATACGGCTTTTTAGACCGTATCTTCTTCAAAAACCCTTAGAGAGAATCGTACGAAAAATTCTCTAAATAATATTTTACCCGCTCGGTAAATTGAACTCCGTACATACCATCGACAAGCCTATGGTCATAAGATAGCCCGAGATACATCATCGAGCGAATGGCAATGTAATCTTCTCCATCGGCACCGGTTTTGACAACCGGTTTCTTGACGACAGCTCCGGTTGTCATAATAGCAACCTGAGGCTGGTTTATGATTGGCGTCCCGAAAAGATTGCCATACATTCCGGGATTGGTGAGGGTGAAGGTGCCGCCGGAAATATCATCCGGGGTAAGTTTTTTGCTACGGGCTTTTGCAGCCAGATCGGCAACTGCTTTTGCAATGCCGGTATAATTTAAGTTTTGAGCCTGCTTAATTACAGGTACAATAAGAGCCGGTGGAAGCGGTGAGCCTTCGACTTGTGGCAGGCTGACGGCGACTCCAAAATTAATATCCTTCTTTACAATGATATTCGTCCCATCGATCTGAGAATTGATGATCGGGAAATCTTTGATCGCCCGAACCATTGCCTCGATAAAGATCGGCGTATATGTAAGATTAAGGCCCTCACGACGTTTGTATTCCTCTTTGAATTTCTCGCGGAATTTTACGATAGCCGTAACATCGACTTCGCTAACGCTCGTAACATGGGCGCTGGTATGCTTCGAACGAACCATGTGCTCGGCGATCTTCTGACGGATATTATCCATCGGGATCGTCATATCACCCGCAAATACAACGGCCGGTGCAGAAGGAGCGGGTGCGCTGCTCTGTTTCATAGAAACAGCAGGAGCACTCGAAACAACCGGTTGTACCTTGCCCTGCTTACGATTAGAAATATAACCAAGAATATCGTTCTTATTTACCCGTCCTCCCAAACCCGAACCGGTAATAGATTCTAATTCCTCGAACGTTACATTCTCCTGCTTAGCGATCGAACGTACCAATGGAGAATAAAAGCGATTGGTTGCGGTTCTCGCAGGAGCAGAAGCAGTTGCCGATACTGTAACGACCGGCTGAGAAGCAGGCTGCACCGGCGCTTGAGATTGACTTGAAGGAGCTGCGGCTGGTGCAGGAGCCGGCGCACTCGAAACAACGGCACTCTGGCCGGCAATATAGGCTATTGTTGCACCGACAGCAATAACCTGCTTTTCTTCTGCTAAGATCTTGGTAAGAGTACCCGCGATCGGGGCCGGTACTTCGGTATCGACCTTATCCGTAGAAATCTCTAAAATAGGTTCGTCTTTCTTAACGGTATCGCCCGGCTTCTTTAACCAACGGAGGATAGTCCCCTCGGTAATGCTCTCGCCCATTTTAGGCATTACGACAGCCTGTTCAGAGGAAGACACGGCTGGCTGAGTAGTGGGTGCCGCTGGCGCAGGAGCAGATACCGGAGCAGAAGGAGCCGGTGCTTTTGCCGCAGCGGGAGCTTCCACTGGCGCTGAAACGGGGGCCTCCGCCTTTTCACCGGCTTCACCTATCACGGCGATCGGTGCACCGACGGCGACAGTCTGTTTTTCCTGTACTAATTGCTGCAGCAGCACACCTGCTGAAGGAGCCGGCACTTCGGTATCGACCTTATCGGTCGATATCTCGAGAATAGGCTCATCTTTTTTAATAGCATCTCCAGGATTTTTCAGCCACCGAAGAATAGTACCTTCGGTAATACTCTCGCCCATTTTGGGCATTACCACATTTGTCGCCATGTATCCAAATCGTACAAATTTTAGTACGGCAATAACAGTATTAGCAGAAACTTCGCTCCCAAGGTTATCCACACAACCGGACATCCATAATTGGAATTCTTACGTAACAAAACAATAATATTATGGCAACGAAACAGACGAACTTATCAGCCTTACTTCCGTTTCTCATAGGTATCTTATTTAATCATAAAGGAGGCTGCAATGATCGATGAGATCACTGTAATAAGTCATACCAGACTGCCTGAGCTCTTCAGGTATGAGATCGCCGACAGCCAGCACCGCAAGCATACAGTCGAAATACACCAGGATGTCCTATCTGTTACTCCGACATCCTATGCCCGTGGTACTGACATCGAACACCTCGAAACGATCGCTTGTGGAACGGTATTAATGGACCTCGATCCGGAATCCCGCTTTCATAAAGTAGATCGCTCCATGGTCAACCGTGCTTATGAAGCGGCATCTCGTGCTCAGATCCTTGGCAGGCTCGGATAATAACATCCGAATCATCCAAGAATATGAGAAAAAGCCCGCCAGTTTGGCGGGCTTTTTATTTATCCCATTCCTTTTATTCTATTCGGTCTTTTGCCAACGCAACGATCCTCGCGACCTGTTCTTCGAAACTCAACGTACCCGTGTCTATTATGATCGCATCGTCAGCCTGGCGTAATGGACTGATCACTCGGTTCATATCGCGTTCGTCCCGCTCTTTGAGTTCTTGTTCTAACTGCGAAAGGCTCATATTCCTGTCCTCTTGCGAACGCTCATTATACCGGCGTTTCGCCCGAATTTCAGGATCGGCAACAAGAAAGATCTTCAGTTCGGCATCCGGGAAAACAACGGTGCCGATATCGCGGCCATCGAGTACAATAGCACCGTTTCTGCCGATCTCCTGCTGGATTGATACCAGTTTTTGGCGTACATCGGTTCTCGTAGAAAGCGAACTGGCAAGCGTTGCAATATCGGCGGCTAAGATCTCTTGCATAATATTCTTGCCATCGAGCAAAACTTCCGCGTGCTCATCGATATCTATATACACCCTTTCGAGCAGTTCGGCAACGTTCTCATCTTCCGGATCCGAAACTCCCCACTGCTTACAGTACAACGCAAAAGCTCTGTACATAGCACCGGTATTAAGGTGCCGATAGCCAAGTTGTGCTGCTACTGCTTTAGCCGTAGAACTTTTTCCGGACGCTGTTGGCCCGTCAATTGCGATAATAATGCCGTGTTGACGCACTTAGTTACTTCTGAATTCAGTACTGACAATCGTAAGTTCTTTAGGGTAGGTCATACTACCGATAGGAGTAGAAATTTTCGGTTGAGCTTTGAGAGCCAGCTTTGCTACTCCACCCTGCCCGCTTATTGCAAGGGCAAGGTTGATAATATCGTTATAGCCCTTATCTCCAAAAAATTGTTTTAGATCGATAGATGCCTGCAACGGAATAATAGTGGTCTGGCCGCCGTCAGGCAATGGGACGGCATTTGCAATACCTCCGGAGATCGTCTCGCGGCCATCAATAAGGAGGTGGTATGGGAATTCTGATAGAGAGAATGAAGATAGGCCCGATTTGGGATCGTGTTTATTAGGATTACGGGCCGCGACGTTCAGCGTAAAGGTCAACGGCATTTTGCCGGAGTTGAACGAGTTCAGCAGATTCATTCCATCGACGATGCTAAAATCTTTGATCGTTTTTTTCGAGGAAAGATTTATGCCCATCAAACTCACATTGACGGCATCCTGTAATTTGAATTCTGCTTTAGTAAGTCCGGCCAAGGCATTGAGCGTTGCGCAGGAATTGAGATTAATAAGCAACCCGATGGCAACGGCAAATACCAGCGTTATAGAGATAAAAGGAATAAGTGTTTTCTTCATACAGTGCAATAACGATTCCATAGAAGAGATGTTCCCCCAATGAACGTATTTTCATAGACTTCCAAAAACTTACTTTATGCTTTACACCAACTCAATACCACGATAATCAGGTAACGATAAGACAACGTATATTTAACAGACTGGTAATACAGCGAAGCATTGATTATATGGCGTCCAATGTTTTGAGTCCCGATTGGCGAACGCCATTCGATTTATCTATGAACTATCCTACAAATCCATGACAACCAGAATACTTACTGCACTAGTACTTACAGCCGCCCTTACGGTAGGTTGTGGTAAGAAATCCGATACGACTCCCGGATCAGATTCGACTAAGGTGGGTGCATCGCTAACGGGAGCAGGTTCGACTTTTATCGAACCGATCATGACCCACTGGATTGCCGAATACGGAAAGGCATCGAATGTTAAAGTAAACTATCAGGGTGTTGGCTCGGGTGCAGGTATCAATAACCTTATCGATAAGACAGTCGATTTTGCCGGCAGCGATGCTCCGATGAATGCGAATGAGCTCGAGCGGGCCAAAGATCCGGTCATCCATATTCCGGCCGTAATTGGAGCCGTATGTGTCTGCTATAACGTCAGTGGTGTAGAAGGCGCCCTGAATTTTGACGGTGAAGTATTGGCAAATATTTTCCTCGGCAAGATCACCTATTGGGATGCCCCGGAGATCAAAGCCTTGAATAAAACGGCAAAACTTCCCCATGAAAAGATCTTTACGGTACACCGCTCCGATGGATCGGGTACGACAGCGATCTTTACCAATTATCTCACAAAAGTCAGCGCTGATTGGAAAACCAAGATCGGTGAAGGTAAGACCGTCAATTGGCCAGAAAATGGACTTGGCGGCAAAGGTAATGCCGGCGTAGCAGGTATTCTCAAAGAGCATGCAAATTCGATCGGCTATGTTGAGTTAGCGTATGCTGAACAGAATAAGATCCCGTATGCTTCTATGAAGAATTCTTCCGGTAATTTTATTGCTCCTTCGGTTGAATCGGCCAGCTTAGCCGCCGATGGCGTTCAGCTTCCCCCGGATATGATCGCCTGGATCACTAATACGAGCAACCCACAGGGATACCCGATCACCGGATTTAGCTGGTGCATTATTTATAAGAATGCTGCAAAAGCTGCCGACATTAAGAAATTCATGCATTGGTTAACGACCGACGGTCAGAACGATTGTAAGGCTCTCTATTATGCGCCGATTCCCGAAGCGATTCGTAAAATGGAAGCGGCGGCATTAGAAGGCGGCGCGAGCACTGCTCAGCAATAAGTTCTCTATCTACGCAGCTTCATAAACACTCTATCTATCTCCCGGGAAATCGTATAGATATTCCGGGAGATTTTTTTATCTATTACTGAGCCATCCTGTTGCGGAGAATATACCGGGTAGTAATACTGAGCAGCAGGATAAAACTTATCAGGATCAAAGCTCCGGCAAAAGCAAGATGATGAAGCGATTCCCAGGGAGAAGTGGCATACTTATAAATATTGAGAGGTAAGGCATCGATCGGCTCATCGAGCGCCATGCTAAAGGTCATATTTCCAAAAGCAGTAAAAAGCAGCGGAGCAGTCTCACCGGCGATACGTGCAATAGCAAGCATGATACCGGTAATGATCCCTTCCCTGGCTGCCGGAAGGATTACACTGAACATGGTACGTGCCTGTGAAGCTCCTAAAGCGAGCGAGGCTTCCCGTAAACCGTTCGGTACCAGTTTCAAAATTTCTTCGGTTGTCCGGATGATCGTCGGCACCATAATAATACCGAGTGCCACACTTCCTGCTAAGAGGCTAAACGCATGCCCCGGATGGATCTGAGCGGTTGGCAATACAATGACCACATACGCAAATAGACCGAGTACGATACTTGGAATACTATTGAGCACATCGGTCAGCAGGCGAATGAATGAAGAGAGTTTCGATTTCGATTCGGCCTGGTATATTCCTCCACAAATTCCGAGTGGAATTCCGAAGATAGCTCCTAAGCCAAGCAGTTCTACTGTTCCGACGATGCCATTAAGCAACCCTCCACCTGGTTCGCCCTGAGGTGCCGGCCCTTTGGTGAACACGTCGAGATTTAGCGAAGAAGCTCCTTCATAACATACATATCCTATGACCAGCACCATGGCTGCTACACTGATCAAAGTACAAACAATGCAGATCGTCACCATTACCCGGTTAGAGATCTGTGTTCTGCCGGTATGCGTCAGTATCGATGGGAATGAGGATTTGCTGATGAGCGTACTCATTAGTTAATAGCCTTTCCAGTATAGCGTACTAATAATTTTGCAACGATATTTACCAGAAGCGTCACGACGAATAACGACAATCCTATTTCGATCAGAGCCGAGCGATAGAGACCGGAGGCTTCCGCCAATTCGTTCGCTATGACGCTCGACATTGTATAGCCGGAATTGAAGAGCGACCACGTAATTCTCGGAGAATTTCCGATCACCATTGTAACAGCCATCGTCTCTCCCAAGGCCCTTCCAAGACCAAGAATGATCGCGCCAATAAGACCGGAACGGGCATACGGCAACACGGCAAGGCGGATGGTTTGCCATTGGGTTGCTCCGAGTGCATAGGATGCATCACGAATGGTTCTTGGAATGGTACGAAGAATATCTCTCGAAACGGAAGTGATATAAGGGATGATCATTATTGCCAGAATGATGGAGGCGCTAAGCATATCATACCCATTCGGAGTATCGCCAAAGATCGGAATATGCGAAAGAAAAGAGTTCTTTGCAATTGGCGTCTCGAACCATTTCACTAAAAATGGCTGAAGAATAAAAATCCCCCACAGACCATACACGACACTTGGAATTGCCGCAAGCAGCTCAACCAGAAAGGATAATGGTTTATAAAGCCGGTTAGGGCAAAACTCCGATAGGAATACGGCCGTAAAGATACTTATCGGAACAGCGATGATCAGTGCCCAGGCAGAGGAATATAACGTACCAAGGATGAATGGGAGAGCGCCGAAGTGCTCGCTGCCGGGATCCCATTTACTCTCGCTGAAAAAATGAAACCCGAAGGTACTAAGCGATGCGGTCGAGCCGGAAAGCAGTTCAACAAAGATGCCGAGAATAATTAATAATACGCTGAACGAGCATAAAAACAAGGCCGAATAATAAATACCATCGATGATCTTACTCGATACTTTACGCTCTTTAAAGGTTACTTTTTTCTGAGGATCGCTTCCCGATTGCTGCCATTTAGGACTGGACCTTCTCGATTCGAAAATATGATTAAAAATGGTAATGGGGTTAGATGTTCGCCGAGGCTCCGGGGGCTGTAAAATGTCTTCCGCTCGTTTTATTGGTTCTTCCATACCTTGATTTTAATTAAGAATGGAGTAGAGTCAACGATAGCGAAAGCGGGGGTGGTTCGGTTCGAATATTATGTTACTGTTAATATATTGGAATCAAAATATTTTGGATGTGGGGACTATCGAAGCAAACTGCGGGAAAGGTGCGGAGCGGACGGGACTCGAACCCGCGACCTCCTACGTGACAGGCAGGCGTTCTAACCAGCTGAACTACCGCTCCATCCGCACTCGTAAAAGTTGCGGGCTTATAACTATTATTACCTACCAGAAGTTCAATGATTTCACTCAAATCCTCCTACTATTTGCCCGAGTGATTTTCGCAGGGAGAACCATAAGAATTGAAAAAATTCTTCCGGGGGCAGCCGTTTTCGGGTGGTAATGGCTGTTTTAGCAGGCTTTCCCTCCTTATCTATGTTATTCGACCGAATAACGAATATATTAGCCCAGGTTGTTTTCAACCTATCCCAAATAGTCCTGTTTTCTGAAGATTTTTTTGATAAAAAGGTAATACTAAGGTCCTCGAACCTGGGGGTAACGGCTGTAGTAGCTGTTCCATTACGAACATGCATAATGATATCCCCGCTTATTACCTTCCCAGAAGCTACCTGAGTCCTATCGGTGTTAACAAGGTAGGAATTGATGGTTTTCCCGTCAAAGCCACCGATATGAGCTGCAATATCCATATCGAACGATGGCTTGGAAAGCGGATACTCAACTTCAGCTTTTAATGCTCCCTGCCCCTGAAAGAGCGTTTGCAAAGAGAAATGCACGGCATCAGAATCCATAGACACCGAAGAATCAATAAGCAAAGGAGAGATCGTCAATTTCGTTTTCTCGAAGGTCAATTCCGAAAGATGAGGGCTTACGTTCGATTGCTCCCTAATATGGATAAATCCATTAGGCAATCTCAACGAATCGGCATGGATAGGAAATCCTATCTTTCTCAGCAATTCATTTGGCATTGGTGCAGGCGGTGGATTTGGGTCCGAGGGCTTACGTTTATCCGAATAGTAATCGAACTTCCAGCTTTTGACACTTGCAGATCTGAATCGAATACTATTGAGCCGCAATAATTTAGTCAGATAGATCTGCTCCGCTTTAAGGCCTATACATTCTAAAAATAACCGTCCCCGATTATATTTATTTTTATTGGCAAAGGCCTGTTCGCTATAATTCGGCCGCAAACGCAATGTATCTACGGAAAGCGATGAATCTTCAAATACGCCATTCAATCCTTTAATCTCCAGGGAATATATACTATCATCGAAGGTATATATGGCCTGCCGGGCATTTATATGAATACTCTTGGAAAAGAGCAGGTATTTATTCGTTTTCATGGTCATCGTATCGAGACCGAAACTTCCGATAGTCAGGCTTGTCCCTTTTAGTACTGTCCGCTGATGGCTGGTATCGCTCTCCATAACGATAGCTATATTACTCAGAAGAATACTATCAATGGCGATCGAAGGAAAAATATTTTTGATGGTGGGGAGAAATTGCGCGGTATCGAACTTATCAGAATAATGATCCGGATTACTATAAGTTGAAATATGTAATGACGGGTGATGGATTTCAAGCCTGTCGAGTTTTAACCCGTTTTTCCAAAGTATATCCCACCAGGAAATACCGCTAATACTAATGGTGTCGAGAAAACATTTTTTTATATAGAAGCCGGGTGTCAGGCTATCATATCTGACTCGGATAAGAACAACATGGCGGCAGGATAGAGAAGTAAAAGAATGGTCAATTTTTCCCAATATCAATTCATATTGGTAATGGGTCGCGCGACGTACCCACTCGGCAAGTTCAGGGCGGACGGTTTTATTGAGAATCCCATCGAGAAAAAATACAACAATAATGACTATTGTAAGAACAATGGCGCTAATGAATCCGGCTACCCAGAGGAGAATCTTCTTTTTAAAAGACAATGGTTTACGCATGTTATTCCATCTATTGATACGGAATAACCTGCCATAGGGGTTTTAGCCCATCGTCCAGCAATTGGGAGCTACCATTAATTTCCGGCGGCGGCGCGGATCATCCATGCCGAGCCCATCGATGCTCATACTAATATCGGTAACGACCCATCCATCCTGATAATAACTATGCTCTATAATTCCTTTTACGATCGGGGTACAATCTACCTGATTGATCTTATTGTGGAGTAGCTGCGGATGTGCAGCACCATTGGTACCTAAGCGCTCGGGGTTACCTTTGGTATAATCGGAAATGTACATAGCGACATCTCCCTTATTATAATAAAGAGTAACGGTTCTGGTAAGATCGTCGAGTAATTCGTATGGTTGGCCTTTTTCAAAGATATCGTCATCGACATCCGGGGCACAAAGGAATATATGCTCAAATATCCTTGGAAGGCTTTGAGTCGGGGTAAAATCGGCAATACGGGCTATCGCATTCTGCAGGACATAATTACCCATCGAGTGACATAACAGATGGATATTCTGATTACAAAGCTCCGGTGTCTCTCCATTGGCATCGGGGCGACGGAGCTTGATAAGATAATCGCGCAGTTTTAATATACCTCTTCCAAAAGCTTTGCCGGACGCCGCCGCTTCCGTACGATCGGATTTATAGGAGACAAACGGAAGCGCCATACCGTCCGAAGGCCAGCTAAAGAGCACTACAATAGTCGGCATATCTGGGTTGCCGGTCTCGTCGTGATTTAAGGATTCCTGTAAAGCACAGGCCGAGCCGACCGCCGCATCCCAGGAGACATTAAAGCCATGAATATAGATAAGAACATTCTGCGATTGGAGCATCGCGGTGCGCAACTCCTCGAACATATCCAACGATCCGAGTTTTGCCCCCCGCTGTGCTACTTCCGATTTTGTTTTATCGATCGATTCCTCAAATGCTTTGATCGTTGCCGTCTTAGAACACTTGGAAAAATAATCGGAAAGTTTTTCTCCATCACCGGGGCCGAAGCCACAATCTTTTTGCAATAAAGAATCTACGGTTGCTTCATCGGCCTGTAACAGTACTTTACCAAATCGGAGATTTTCAGTGCCGTCGTCACTGAATTTTGTACCATAGGAAGTGGGATTCCATTGATCGGGACCGAGGTGATTGCGATTGGTCGCATAATATAAAATAATCGTTTTCATAAGGCGACTTTAGGATGATCTTTTGAGAGTGGAGCTGAGGGGACTCGAACCCCTCACCTTTTGAATGCCATTCAAACGCTCTACCAGATGAGCTACAGCCCCGGCTTTCGCACTGGTGAAAGTGCGCGTCTTAAACCTGTTTACGGCTATAGAGGGTTCCCGTAACCTTATGGTGGCTTGCTTCTCAGGCATTCCAAAACTGACGGTCAAGACTTCGGTATTGGATGGCTTCGGATAAATGCGGTATCTCGATCGACGGGCTCCCGGCGAGATCCGCAATAGTACGCGCAACTTTGAGGATACGGTCATAGGCTCGGGCAGAATGCCCCATTTTCGTCATCGCCTTTTTCAGCAATTCCCTGCCGGCCTCATTTATTTCACAATATTGCTGAATAAGGCTCGGATTAAGATCGGCATTTTTGAAAACTTTTTGCTTCGGATTCTTTTCGTTATGCTCGTTATACCGGTCAACTTGAAGCTGTCTTGCCTGCAGTACCCTATCTCTGATTTGTTTCGATGGCTCTCCAGAGGCCTTCTTTTGCAGTTCTTCGATCTTCACGCTCGGCACTTCGATATGAATATCTATTCTATCGAGCAGCGGGCCGGATATCTTGCTCATATATCGCGAGCGCATCTGTTCGGTACAGGTACATTGATGCAGCGATGAACCGAAATTGCCACATGGGCAGGGATTCATAGCGCACATCAGCATAAAATTAGCCGGATATTCAACCGTTAGTTTTACCCTGGAGATCGTCACCCTTCCATCTTCGAGCGGCTGGCGTAATACCTCTAAGACATTCCGTTGAAATTCGGGAAGCTCATCGAGGAACAATACCCCGTGATGAGCAAGGGAAATCTCCCCGGGACGAATATTATTCATTCCACCGCCGACAAGTGCCGCATCGGAAATAGTATGATGGGGCGAACGGAATGGGCGGCTCGTGAGCATCGGTATATCAGCCGGTAAGATGCCCGAGACCGAATGGATCTTCGTCGTTTCCAACGCTTCATCGAATGTAAGCGGAGGTAATACCGAAGGAAAGCGTTTGGCAAGCATACTCTTTCCGGAGCCGGGCGAACCGATCATGATAACATTATGACCGCCGGCAGCAGCGACTTCAAGTGCCCGCTTGACCGTCTCCTGGCCTTTTACTTCTGCAAAATCGAGTAACGATTGATCCAGGCGGCGCTTAAATAATTGATCGACATCGATCTTCGAAGCTTCAAGTACGGCTGTTCCGTTAAGAAATTCTACTGCTTCGCGAAGCGAAGTGACACCATAGATCTCAAGCTCCGGTACCAGGGCTGCTTCGGCGGCATTTTCCAACGGAAGAATGATCCCTTTCAGGTTGGGCTGCTGCTTACGTAGTTCTCTTGCATGCAGTGCAACATTCAGGGCGCCATGGATCGGGCGGACGGCTCCATCGAGAGCTAATTCGCCGAGCAGAAGATATTGCTTCAGGATCTCGGAATCGATATTCCCCGCTGCAGCGAGTAGGCCCAATGCTATTGGCAGATCGAAAGCGCTACCTTCCTTGCGAATATCGGCCGGAGCAAGATTGATGGTGATACGTTTTGAAAAATCGAACGCAAGCCCGGAGTTCTTCATTGCTGCCTGTACGCGCTCCTTACTTTCACGAACGGCAGAATCGGGCAATCCTACCATTGCAAAGTTTGGAGACATATTTTCGATGTGGCTTTCGATCTCTACTGTGTAAGCTTCAATTCCCTGAGTCGTGGCCGAGTAGCAGCGTGAGAACATCCTGATAGGTGCCTATAATTAATAGGTCTAAAATACGAAACTGCGGTCTGAGTACGGAGAAAGGTTTAGTGTTTGATGGATGCAACCGTACGGCGTTCGGTAGTACCGATCACAGCTTCCACGCTATCTTTAGGTACTTCTTCTTCTTTAGGTTTTGCGGGAATGGCTGTTTTCTTGGCATACTTTGCCTGCCGGTATTTTTCGTATTCAGGGGTATTAGGTAGAATGGTAGGCTTGGGATCTTCCCGGTCACGATATAAATAGTATTTTATAAGTTTGCGGGCAATAGGTGCAGATACAGAACCTCCAAAACCGGCATTTTCAACCATCACGCACATCGCGATCTTCGGATGATCGAACGGAGCAAAACAAATGAACCAGGCGTGGTCTTTGCCATGCGGGTTCTGAGCCGTACCGGTTTTTCCGGCGATCTTGCAATCATGCGGGCCGGGCGTTTCGGCAGAATGAGCCGTGCCACCGCCTTCGTGAACAACACCCCACATCCCATTGCGAACGGTCTCGATAATAGTATCGGCAATGGCTACTTTTCTTTTTTTCGGTTCGACTGTTTCCCAAATCGCCGTTTTCGGATTAAAGATGGCTCGCGCAGCATGAGGCTGTACCCATACGCCATGATTTGCCCATGTCGCTGCGTAAGCCGCTTGTTGCAATGGCGTCACCCCGATTTCTCCCTGGCCAATACCCTGGCTAACAACATATCCTTTTGTCCAGCCTTTTGGGTACCACTTATTCATGCGGGCCGTGTTCGGTATCATTCCGCTTCCTTCAAAGCCGATATCGGCACCGGTCGGTTGGTCAAAACCGAATTCCCGGGCATATTTCCACATGGAGTCGATACCGAGCATGAGGATCGTGCGGTAATAGAACACGTCGCAGGAGGCAACGATGGAACGGTGAATATCGGTAAAGCCGTGTACTGCATCATCATGATAAGTGTGATCGCCGAAAGTGAACGAGCCGGGGCAGCTTATCGAAAAATTCATCGGGATCGTTTTTGTCTGCATTGCTGCTGCAGCCATCATCAGTTTCCAGGTCGATCCCGGTGGATAGCGGGTCTGGGTAGCTCGATTGTACAGTGGATGGGCGGGATCGAGCATTACTTCCTGATACTCTGCTTTCGATGTTCTGCCGCTAAAAATATCAAGGTCAAAATCCGGCTTGCTTACCAGTGATAAGATCTCTCCGGTATTGGGGTCGAGCGCTACAACGGCCCCATGCATTCCTTCGAGCAGTTGTTCGGCATATTCCTGCAATTCGATATCCATACCAAGCTGAATGCTTTGGCCATCGGTGGAATTAACATCGGCTTGCCCCTGCTTGAATCGTGCCTGACGCTGACCACGGGCATCGACGGCAACATATTCATAGCCTTTTATTCCCCGTAATTCTTTTTCATGGTAGGCTTCAAAACCCGAAGTACCGATCACATCGCCAGGATGGTAGTATTCACTATCGGCCGTCCCTTCGAGATCTTCGAGCTTCTTTTCTGAAATTTCTTTGGTATATCCAAGCAGATGAGAGGCGCGAACGGGAGCCACATATTGCCGTTTCGATTCAAAGGTAATATCGATACCCGGCAGGTCGCTTGCCCGCTCCTGAATAGCAGCAATCATCCGCGGGTCAAGATCGCTGATGATCTTAACTGGCTGGAATTTGGTATAGAATCCGGATTGGTTTAATTTATTTAAAATATAGTTGGTATCGACACCGATAAGCTTTGCCAGTAACGGTAGCGTGGTCTTTTTATAGGGCTGGAAGTCTTGCGGAGTAATGGTCAGCGCATACGAAGGAATGCTGGCGGCGATCACAGCGCCAAAGCGGTCATAAATAGCTCCGCGAACCGGGATGCGTTCGATGCGCTTGATCCCCTGCGCGCTGGCAGCTCCGCGAAGTTCGGCCCCTTCCAAGAGTTGTAATTGGACGAACCGGAATATGAAACCACCAAAAACTAAGGCAATAATAACGGCAAGTATCCGGCGCCTGGTCGGGGAAGCGAATTCATGATCGGAAAAGAAATCAAACATTTCAGTTCTTGAAAAACGAGTGCAACCGAATGGCTTGTTCCGCGTATCGTTAACATTGTAGGATATTTATAGACTTTTCTTAAATCTATCGATATCCAAATAAACGTACTTCTCTAAAATAGACGATTTATCGATGAAGCAGCATTTTCTTCGTATTTTAACCCCACGTTTTACCTTAGGAGGAGAGACTATGAGACCGTTACTATGGATAGTATTGCTTTCTTTTTTTGCTATCACGGGATGCAATAAAGGAGATAATGATAATTGGGTTGAAACAAAGGATGTTTCCGTCATGGCCTATAAATCGGACCCTGAAAATGGGAAGCAGTATCTCGATGTCATTTATGAAAATTCGGGCACTTATAATATCAGTAAAGTTAAAGTCGAATTAGTAACCTATAAGGGTACCCAGGTCGATACTGTTGTTAAAGTCATTACCCCGACCGAAGTGCTTAAACCGAAAGATAAACACCTCGCTAAACGGCCTATCGGCGAACAACCGGCCACGTTCGATGAAGTAAAAGTCGGGCGGGTCTGGATAGTTAAGCAATAATACTATTTTCGGTATTCTCTGATCGCTACGTACGGTCCCGCTCTTGCCGTATTTTTGAGGCAAACGTTATCTCAATGACCCAAACCTTTGTGTTCGATATTGAAACGGTGCCATTACCGTTCGATCAATCATTCGATGAAGTCCAGAAAGAATACCTTTTACGCGGACTAACCGAAGAAAAAGATATAGAGAATCAAAAGCGCTTCGGGGCTCTTAATCCACTGCTCGGCCGGATCGTATGTATCGGTATCTTTATTCCTGAGCTCAAGCGTGGAGTGGCTCTTTCTCTTGCCGATAGCGAGGCAGAAGAAACGATCGAATATAGCGATCATTCGGTGAAGTATCTTTCTTTTGCCGATGAAGCAGCGCTGATTACACACTTTTGGAAAGGGCTTGAGGCCCAACGATATTCTTCGTATGTGACATTCAATGGCCGCAATTTCGATTGCCCGTTTCTTATGCTTCGCAGTGCTGCGCTCGGCGTCAGGCCAACGGTAAATTTAATGGCCGGAACCCGCTGGGCATTCCGGGTCGGAGGTAAAAATTATGAGGCCGATCATATCGATCTTGCCGATAAACTGGTCTTCGGTGCCGGCTTCGATAAGAATGGAGCAACCCGACGTTTTAACCTTGATTTTTATACTAAATCTTTCGGCATAAAATCTCCAAAAGCAGAAGGTGTTACCGGCTATGAAGTGCCGGAATATTTCGCCGAAGGTAAGATCAGGGAAATAGCCGAATATTGCGTCCGCGATGTGGTAGCAACGGCTGAATTATATGACCGCTGGAATACGTTATTGCGGTTCTAAAATTATATACCGGTATCTTTTATCCGTTTTACATAGCTGGCCGCTTTATCCGGCATCGTCGCAATGACGAACAGGGAAATCCGTCAAAGAAACGGTTCGTCTCTTTCATTATTGCTATCGCCATTGGGGCAGTAGGTCTTGGAACAGCTACCCTTATCGTAGCGCTTTCCATTCTTTCCGGATTTGAAAAGACACTAACCAATAACGTGATCGGTTATACAGCCCATGCCGAGATCAGTTCATTTGGCAATCGCCCCCTGCCGGATTATCCTACTACTTTACGAATATTACCGAAGAAATTCCAGCACGTAAAAACGATCGTGCCGATGGTCGAGCAGGAAGTAGTACTGCGCAGTTCGAAGGGGATAGCCGGAGTCGTTATGCAGGGAGTACCGGTCGGTGATTCACTTACGCTGGCCTTTAAGCGTTTGAAATATGGCCGGGCGCCTTCGGATCAATATAGCGATTCTATTCCTGAAGTAATTCTTAGCAGCGGGACTGCCAAAGAACTGCATACCGATACCGGAAAGATCATTACCGTCTTTCGGTTTTTTGAAGGGATGCAAAGCCGCGAAGATGTCATTAGTAATCTTATGCGCTTCCGGGTCGTCGGTATTTTCGAAACCGGAATGACCGAATACGATAACAGCCTCTCCTATACCACTCTTGCTTCGGCACAGCATTTACGCAGAATCAGCCCGACACAGGTTAGCGGCTTCCGTTTACTTGTCGATGATCTGAACCAGGTTAATGAGATCAGTTCGAGTATCCGCCGCTACCTTCCCTATCCCTATTTCATCCAGACGGTCTATGAAATGTACCCGACCATCTTTGGCTGGATCGAACTACAAAAAAAGCCGATTCCCATTATTCTCGGATTGATCATTATTGTGGCGGCCTTTAATGTCATTTCGACCTTGCTCATTCTGGTGATCGAAAAGACGCGCCAGATCGGGGTACTGAAATCGCTCGGCGCGGCAAATGCATCTATTCTTTCTATCTTTGTTTCCGAAGGCGCTTATATTGCTGTTACCGGTACGATTATCGGAAATATAATTGCCTTTGTGCTTTGCTATTTACAATTGCATTATCAATTCTTCAAACTCCGTGCCGATATCTATTTTATGCCAAGCGTCCCGATTTCCATTGAATGGCAGCACTATGTAATTGTAAGTGCCATTGCACTGACGATCACTATCACTTCTGCCATTATACCGGCGCGAATTGCTACGAAGATCACTCCAATTAAAGCGTTAAAATTCGGATGATACCGGTTGAAGTCGTAACGGCGTTATTGATCAGAGACGGTAAAGTTCTTATGGGCGAACGCCATGAGAAAAAGCTCTACCCTTTTCATTGGGAGTTTCCAGGTGGGAAAGTTGAGTCGAACGAGACATTACTTGAAGCCCTGAAGCGCGAACTTACCGAAGAACTTGAAATAGAGCTGGTATCAGCCGCCCCCTATTTCGAAGATACGATGACCTATTCGAATGGCATCACCTATCATGTAACATTCTTCGTCGTTACAGAATTTATTGGCGAACCCCAAAATACCGAGTTCAATGCCATCGGCTGGTTCGATGCAGAAACGCTACCATCACTACAGCATTTAAGCGGTAATAAAGCTATCCTCGATAGATTATTTTCCGAAGGAATTCCGGCACAGTGAGAAAACAGCAACGAGAACGGCTGCTGGAAGCGCGGCGTCTTCTGTTGCGGTGGCACAATAATAATGCCCGGCCTTTTTCCTGGCGCGGGAAAATTCGAGATCCGTATTCCGTTCTCTTATGCGAACTCATGGGCCAGCAAACCCAGGCTACCCGTATCGAAGAATACCTTAAGCGCTTTTTAAGTCATTTCACTTCCCCATCGGAGCTTGCTGCAGCTTCACAGCCTCAGATTCTTCGCCTGTGGCAAGGTCTCGGTTATAACCGCCGCGCTATTAATCTGCACCGGGCAATGAAAGCGATCGCTACCGATCATAATAATACAGTCCCGAATAATTACGAACAGTTACTCGATTTACCGGGCGTTGGTCCTTATACGGCAAAAGCGGTGCTTGTCTTTGCATACGAAGAACCTTATTCTGCTATCGATGTGAATGTCAGCCGCGTAATTACAAGGCTTTATTCCCGGACGACCAAACATGAGACGCTGCTACCTATAAAACAGGTGGAAGAAATCGCCGATAGTATTTTACCGAAAAAGCAGGTAAGAGCCTGGCATGAAGCGCTAATGGATCTCGGTGCAATGATTTGCATAAAGCGAGCGCCGAAATGCAATAGCTGTCCGTTAAAAGAAGTCTGTCCTTCAACTGGCCTTGGCACGAAGCAACGTAAAGATAAAATCCCGGCCAATCGTACTGTGGAAAAGCTGTATTTCGAACATCCGAAGCGTATCTGGCGCGGAAGGGTCTTAAAATATATCAGTAATAATTCCGGTGCGAGCCGGCAGGCAATTGGCGCATATCTTCGAAAGAATTTCAATCTGAATCCCGCACAAAGCACGACCATTTTATCGCTTGTGCTCCCCGAGCTCAAAGAAGAAGGATTCATACAGATCATGGGCAGGAGGATAGAACTTGCCTGAGCTTCCCGAACCCTGGAAAAGCGCATATCAGGCAAGCACGGACGCTATTAAAAACAGGCTCTCCGATTTTGCCGCTATTCCAAGAGAAGAGTATTTTTACGAGTTAATCTTTTGTATTCTCACTCCGCAATCAAGTGCAAGAAATGCCGAAGCTACAATAGCTAAGTTACAAACAGGTGCATTTTTTGAGAAGGGGTTCGATCCCACGGAAGTACTTCGCCATAGCGAGCACTATATTCGTTTTCATAATACAAAAGCGAGAAGATTACTTCGCATTCGTGAGGAATATTCGGATATTGTTGCTTTAATAGCAGCCGAATATGAAGACCCCATTGCTTTCAGGCAACAGTTGAGAGAAAAAGTACCGGGATTCGGGTTAAAAGAAACATCACATTTTTTACGCAATATCGGTTTTCGGAATTTTGCTATTTTAGACCGACATATTTTAAAGCATCTTCAGCGGCTGGACGTAATAAAAAGTATTCCCACAAGCATGACCGATAAGCAGTACTTATCCATAGAGGAAAAATGGAAAAAATATGCGAAGGAAATTGGCATCCCACTCGATGAACTCGATCTGCTGTTTTGGAGTATGGAAACCGGAGAAATTCGAAAGTGAGCTTACGGGGTATCGGTTATCGTATGCTCGATGAGGCCCTCGATGCCATGAGAATGGCCGCCCAATAAATGTCCTAATTTTTTGCGCTTGGTTTCCAGATAAGCAGCATTTGCTTCGCCGGCCGGAATATCGATCGGTACTCTTCCAACTACTTCCAACCCATAACTACCGAGGCCAACGATCTTTTTCGGATTATTAGTCAGAAGTTTCATTTTATTAATACCGAGATCGGCAAGTATCTGCGCGCCAATGCCATAATCACGAAGATCGGCCTTGAAGCCCAATGCTTCATTCGCTTCAACGGTATCCTTGCCTTCTTCCTGAAGTTTGTATGCCTTCAACTTATTGGCTAAACCAATACCACGTCCTTCCTGACGCATATACAGCACTACCCCACGCCCTGCTTTTTCTACCATCATCATGGCGGCATGAAGCTGATCCTGGCAATCGCATCGAAGCGAGCCAAGGGTATCACCGGTAAAACACTCCGAGTGCACGCGTACCAATGGCGGCTCTCCAGTAGCTACATCGCCTTTTGTTAAAGCAATATGCTCTTTACCATCGACCTTGTTTTTATATAGATGAAGCTTGAAATCGCCATAGTAGGTTGGTAGCATCACCTCTACAACTTTTTCGATAAGCTTTTCGCGCTCGGTGCGGTACTTGATAAGATCCTGCACCGATATGATCTTCATATCGTGCTCATCGGCGATCTTGCGAAGCTGGGGTAAGCGCGCCATGGTCCCATCCTCATTGAGTATCTCTACAAGTACTCCTGCAGGATAAAAACCAGCCATGCGGGCAAGATCGACTGCTGCCTCAGTATGCCCTGCCCGGCGAAGCACTCCTTCATCGACAGCTCGAAGCGGGAAAATATGTCCCGGCCGCGCGAAATCCCGCGAACCGGCAGAAGGATTGGCTAAAGCACGAACCGTTGCGGCCCTATCGCTGACGGAGACGCCGGTGGTAGTACCATGTACATAATCGACCGTGACCGTGAAGGGCGTACCATGCAAAGCAGTATTGACATCGACCATCATTGAAAGATCGAGATCGCGGGCTCTCGCTTCGGTGATCGGCGCACAGACCACTCCGCGGCCATAGCGGGTCATGAAGTTGATCGTTTCCGGAGTCGTTACTTCGGCAGCCGTAATAAAATCGCCTTCGTTTTCCCTGTCTTCGTCATCGACAACAATGACAAGCTTGCCTTTTTTTATATCGGCTATTGCAGCATCGATCGAATCGAGCATGGCCTTCCCTCTCTATAAAACCTGGAAAATTCTTATTTAGGGATGATCGCCGTTACAGCAGTCTTTTCAAAACGGATCTTGGTATTTTCAGCAACTTCTACCAAGATAGTCTTATCTTCGAGAGCGGTAATTTTTCCATGCATGCCGCCGGAAAGGATTACCTTGTCTCCTTTATCCATCTTAGAAAGCTGTTCATCGCGCTCTTTCTGGCGTTTGCGCTGCGGACGGAGGATCATAAAATAGAAGATCAACCCGATAGAGGCGAACATAATAAGTGTGGAAGTAAGGCTGGAAGCCGGGTCCTGCCCTCCACCCTGGGGTGCCATTAAAATAACGGCAAGAGAAGATAAATTCATGGTCATAAATTAGTTAGATTAATAAAACAGATATCGGGCTCAAAACATTCTTCCCGGCGAAACTGCCTATTTTATTGCAGTATATTGTCCTATAAAAGCGGCTTTCCATGAGATAAAGGTGCCATCAAGAATAGCCTGCCTTGCTTCGCGAACAAGCTGCTGGTAAAAAGAGATATTGTGCATGGTAGCAAGAACAGCTCCAAGGATTTCACCGCAGGTAAAGAGATGGCTCAGATAGGCCTTTGAAAAATTAGTTGAAGCATAGGAATCAGTATGCTCATCGATAGGGCTAAAATCCGTTTTATATTTTGAGTTCTTTATATTTATCTTTCCATTGCGCGTAAAGAGTTGCCCGTTTCGTGCATTTCTGCTTGGTAAAACACAATCGAACATATCGACTCCGCGCGCGATGCACTCGATAAGATCAAGCGGTGTACCCACACCCATGAGATACCGTGGCTTAGCCGGCGGAAGGACATCGGTGGTGATATCGGTAACATCGTACATCACTTCATTTGGCTCACCGACGGCCAGACCACCGATAGCATAACCGAACGTATCGAGAGCCATCAGTTCTTCGGCGCAGCGTGTACGAAGATCGGGATGCACACCTCCCTGCACTATCAGAAAGAGGGCTTGCTCATAGCCATGTTTAGGTGTTGTCGCATGAAAATGAGTTACGGCACGATGAGCCCAGCGGATCGTCCGTTCGACAGCCTTTTCAACAATCTTACGCTCTGCATTCGAAGGAGGGCATTCATCGAGAACCATCATAATATCAGGCCCAAGATCGCGCTCGATCTCAATAACTTTTTCCGGAGTGAAGATATGTTTTGAACCATCGAGATGGCTCTTAAAGGTTACTTCTTCATCGGTGATCTTTCTCAGATCTCCTAAAGAATATATCTGATACCCCCCGGAATCAGTAAGGACGGCTCCCTGCCAGTTGGCAAACTTATGAATGCCACCTGCTTCCCGGACGATCTCTGTACCCGGACGAAGATATAAGTGGTAAGCATTCCCGAGGCATATTCTCGCGCCGGTTTCCCAGAGATCACGAGGTGTTAGAGATTTTACGGTTGCCAGCGTTCCAACCGGCATAAAACATGGTGTTTCGATCTTCCCATGATCGGTTTCAAGAAGCGATGCCCGTGCTTTGCTCGTTGGATCGGTATGAAGAACCGTAAAGTTCACTGTTGCGAAGTATAGGGTAATAAGGGAAGCGAACGATGCGCTAATGCAACTTCAGCAGCATCGTTGGTCGCGATAAAAATAATAGACCCATTTTCAGCAGAACGTCTGATCTGCTCGTATAATCTTTCATTACCATTAGCATCAAGATTCGACCCCGGCTCATCGAGAAAGAGGAAGGGTGGGTCGGAGATGAAGGCCATCGCCAGTTTCACCCGCTGTTGCATTCCCGAACTATAAAACTTAACCTGACGGGCACTGCCTGCGATCGCTGCATCCAAGCCAAGAGTGGTTAGTAATGAAATCGCTGCATCGGAAGAAAGCGAAGCGCCGCGCAATTCAAAAATAAATTGCAGATGTTCGATCGCCGAAAGTTCGCCATAGAGCTCAAGATATGGCGCCGCATAACCGATAGAGCGTTTAATCGCATCTTCATCAAGTACCGTATTATCGCTCGAGAGAGCTATTGTGCCTTTTGTCGGCTCCAGTACTTTAGCGAGAATCTTCAGAAGAGTAGATTTTCCGGTGCCATTGGAGCCTGTAATAGCTACGATCTCTCCCGAATGAACCTCTATATCAATTGGAGCAAACAACGGCCGGGCGCTGAAGCGCTTAAGGATTCCGGAAGCAGAGATCGAGACTCTTCGCCCCACAATAACTGATTACTTCCCTTTTTTCGACAGCGACTTCTGCTCGCCCGCCTCGATAGCTCTGCGGCGTGCCAGGCGGTCTTTACGCCGGACCTGTGCAGCATTAAAACGCCGTTTCTCGTCTTTCGAAACAGGATTGAGCGGAGGAACCGGTACCGGGTGACCTATTTCATCGATCGCAACGAAGGTTAAATATCCCGTATTCACATGACGGTGATAGCCGGTATGTATATCTTCAACTTCGACGCGCACGCCAACTTCCATCGAGGTATTGAACGCACGATTGACACTGGCTCGTAGATGGACGACTTGGCCAAGTTTTACCGGCCCGAGGAAATTGATCTCATCCACGCTCGCCGTAACGCATACTTTGCCGGAATGCTTGGCAGCGGCAAGTGCTGCACAAATATCCATCCAATGCATCAGGGTACCACCTCGCAAATTACCAAGCTGGTTCGTATCGTTCGGCAGAACGAGCTCGGTCATTTCGATCTGGGATTCGCGTACTTTTTTCGGTCTCGTGGTTCTCATTTTAAAGAAAGCTGCTGGCGTAATGCTAACGCTCGTTGGCGCTGTGCCGGCGTTGCCGTAGATAAAAATCGTTCGTCAAAAGCAAGGATCGCATCCTGCGCTTCTTTATTTTTCTTTCGGCCAAATTGTACTTCTGCAATCCGCAATTGAGCCTCGATTGCCGAGGGAGTGTCGTAATAATTATCGATCACTCTGCCAAAATATTGTAGAGCCGATTTATTATCAAGGAGCTTTATATATAATTCAGCCGAAAGTAATATCTTCAAGGCCTGCTTATTCCTGAGATCCGATATCCTGGTCTCGGCACTATCGAGCAATGATTTCGGAGCAGTGGAATAATCGCGCAAAAAGGTCTGGTATTCGTTGATCGCCGATTGGGTATAGGTTTGATCAAGCTCGGCACGCGGGGAAAGCTGGTCGTAACTTGAAGCAATCATATACTGTGCCCGCGGAGCCAGTGGAGAACTCGGATAATTTCTGCGAAGCGTTCTGAAATCGACTACCGCGCTGATGTAGGTGCCACTATTATAGCGAGCCATTCCTTCAAGGAACGTTGCTTCTGCAGCATAATCGGAACTTGGGGCTTGCAGACGGATCTCATCGAAGATCGCAATGGCTTCAAGCCACTTCTCATCCTGGTATTGCTTTTTGCCTTCGGCAAGGCGCTGCTCGATCGGGGTCGAACCAGCCGTCTGGGAAGGCTTTGAACCACCGCAACTGCCGAGCAATGCGGCAAAAAGACTAACGATAATTAAGTATTGTACCTTCACAGATCAGCTTCGGATCATGAAAAATAATGCCACTATAACTACTGCCCCGACAGAAACAAGCACTGGCTGGGCTGTCGATTCCCAAAAGCCTTCCTCTTTTCCCTTGGGGCCAGTTATTGTACGCCCGGAGGAAATAATTGTATCACAAAACAAAGGATGATTAGAGGAAAAATGGATCTCCATATCCGATGCGACCATTGTACCTTTTAAGGTGATCGAGCCACATAAGAAGGTCCGACCGTCGGGCGCATAGCTTTGATCGAGCCGGCGTTCTATCCTATCGAACCGTACCGAAAGCGACGCCCCGGTAATGGTGATCGGTTCATGAGAAAAGAAAGACGAATCGTCGTTGGAATATGACAGCGAATAAGAATGCGAACCAAGCGAATAGACCCGTTCTACCGAATCGAGAAATTTCCTGATGACGGGTTTACCTTCGCTAATAAATCTCGGATCCGAAAACTGAGTGGTCTGAGCTAAGCCATTGGCCCTTGCACAAACAAGGGCCAATAGCATAAGCACTACGATTCGGATTCCGCCAGGCATTAGCCGTAAATACCGCGCAGACGGAGGGTCTTTGCTACCTTATCGATAGCAAGGATATACGAGCTTAAGCGAAGCGGCACATTATGACGCTTGCTGTTTTCATAGACACGATCGAAAGCGCCGATCATAGCATCTTCGAGACGTTTGTTTACCGTGTCGAGATCCCAATAGTATCCCATGCGGTTCTGTACCCATTCAAAGTAGCTGACCTTCACACCGCCGGCATTAGCAAGAATATCCGGGATAACCATAATACCATTCGATTCAAGAATCGAATCGGCACTGGCGCTTGTGGGGCCGTTTGCACCTTCGACGATAAGCTTTGCCTTGACATCTGCGGCATTCTCATCGGTGATACGATCTTCACGAGCTGCCGGAACGAGTACATCGCAATGAAGAGTCAGTAACTCGTCGTTGGTGATCCTTTCAGCGCCCTTAAAACCTTCGAGCAGGTTACCGTGTGTTTCCGACCATTTAATAGCAGCATCGATATCGATACCTTTCGCATTATAATAGCCACCGGTGACATCGGAAATACCGACGATCTTTGCACCCTGATCCTGCAACGATGCAGCACTGATAGAACCGACATTTCCAAATCCCTCGACCGCAACGGTTGCTTTCTTCGGATTGATCTTGAGCTTCTGCATACCACAGAGTGCTGCATGCATAACTCCACGGCCGGTTGCCTCACGGCGCCCACGGCTTCCACCGAGTACCAATGGCTTGCCGGTTACGACACCCGGTTCGGTACGCTTCATGTGCATCGAATAAGTATCGAGGATCCAGGCCATCACCTGCTCGTTCGTATTCACATCCGGTGCCGGAATATCACGATCCGGACCGAAAACGTCGAGCATGTTTGCAGTATAACGACGCGTGATCGATTCGAGCTGACGCTGCGTAAGCTTACGCGGGTCGCAGCGGACACCACCTTTAGCACCACCGAACGGTATATCGATAACGGCGCACTTCCAGGTCATCCAGGCAGCGAGTGCCTTTACTTCATCAAGATTTACATCGGGGGCGTAACGAATACCGCCTTTCGAGGGGCCGAGAATATCATTATGAACGACACGATACCCTTCGAAAATTTCGATCGATCCATCATCCATCGCAATCGGGATGGAGACGATCACACATTTAACGGGGGTTTTGAGATAGTTATAAATTCCGGGTTCGAGACCTAAGATATCTGCAGCTTTATCGAAGCGCTGCATCATCGATTCAAGCGGGCTATCGTGAGAGACGGCAGCCTGGGGTTTTGCTTTTACCGGAGCCGGTTCTTTATAGCTTGCCGGTTCCTCGTCGCTAAAGCGGCGTTTCGTATTAGGTTTCGTTTTTGACGAAGGTTGTTTTGCCATAGTTTATACACAAATAGATTCAAAGCCGAAGGGGGCTTTCTTTCGAGCGTGAGAAAACAATCAGAACGGCAAATTCTTTCCCTTGAAAATAGAGGGGCGTTGCAGGCCGCAGGACATAAAAATTCCCCGATTATTATACAAAGTTCAAAGGAATATTACTAACATCAAGGGTTATTGCCGGCGGTTACGGGCGATCGTCTCATCGAAAAGCTCGCGCGTAAGCAGCAGATCTTCATCGAGCATATGGCGGGAAAATTGTCGTGCTTTTGCAATGGCAGAATAATCCATTTCTCCGATCGCAAGATCTTCTTCGAAAAACTTACCGTGCATAATGACATTTCCGGAAGGATCTACCAGTTCGGAACCTCCCCAAAAATTCACTCCGTCTTCTACCCCTACGCGGTTACAGAAGGCAATGAACACACTAAAGAGCCGTGCATATGCCACATGATGCTCTTTATTGATCGTATAATTTCCGGGTACCGATGGCTCAGCGTTACTACCACTTTCGATGCGGGTAGGACTTGCAGCAATAGTAATGATACTTTGAGCACCCTGGTAGGTAAGTAAATAGGGCAACGACGGATGCCATAGATCTTCGCAAACGAGTACCCCTATCTTCCCGAGTCGCTTCGATTCGAAAGCCAGTGCTTTATTACCGGCAAGAAAATAACGCTGTTCTTCGAAAATACCATAGGTCGGCGGGTAGATCTTCCGATGCGTGTGAATCAACTCACCACCCTCAAAGACGAATGCCGCATTGTGAACTCCACCTGAAAGAGCCCGTTCGACACCACCACAAATAATGGTAATGTTGTTGCTAAGCGAGCGAAGTTCTGCAAGACGCGGATCGGCGGCGGCATCGAGTGCGACTTCGATATTCAAATCCCGAAGCGTATAGCCGCTTAACGAAAGCTCTGGAAAAATAACGGCATGCGCACCTTCTGCTATTGCCTGTTTCACAAAATCACAATGGTGATTTGCATTCTTCTCTATATCGCCGATAACGGCTTTGGTCTGGGCGGTTGCCAAACGAATCGGTGATGACATCTTAGCTGATGGAAACGTCGTTCGTTAACTGATTATCTTTTTGAGCGCTCGTTTGCGGGAGCGCTGTTTTCAGATGAGTAGCGATAGAGCGCAAGGCGGCGTGCAGGCCTTCTTCAAACTGGGCATGAGAGAAATGATGTTTTAAGACCTGCGCTACTTCAGTCCACGTTGACGGATCGACGCGCTCATGAATTCCTTTATCGCCATAGACGTAAAACTTCCGTTCGGCATACAGAATAAAGAGCAAAACGCCGTTTCTGCCGGAAGTCTTATCCATCTCTAATTTAAAGAACTCCTTCTCGGCAAGCGCTTCGATACTTATACCGCCCATAGCATTATCACGCTCATCGATAATAGAAATTCTGATCTCAGCCGAGGTATGCTGTTCGACTTCGGCAATAGTCGCGGCAATACGATCTAACGCTTCGGAAGAGAATGCCTCTTTTGCATGAGTCGGTTGATGATGTGCCATAGGATTATACTATTTTACGAATGATGGTATTTTTAGTAGCGAGCTTAGGATCGGGTTTTGGATAATCGGTAGTATAATGCAGTCCCCTGCTTTCTTTACGGGCCAAAGCAGAGCGCACGATGATCAGCGCTACGGTCGCAAGATTTCGAAGTTCGAGCAGCGGCATCGTCACTTTCGTTTTGCGGTAGTATTGTTCGATCTCACGGCCAATAAGCTCCAGGCGGCGTTTGGCCCGCATTAGGCGATAGTTCGAACGAACGATACCGACATAATCCCACATAAGCTGCTGCACTTCCCGACGGTCGTGCTCTATAACAACCCATTCTTCGGCATTTTCGGTACCGGAAGCATCCCATTCTTTTAGTTTTGGAATATGCTTACTCTTGGTTGCATCGTGCACTGCCAGCAGATCGTCGGCAGCCCGTTTAGAAAAGACAAGCGATTCCAGCAATGAGTTGCTGGCCAGGCGGTTTGCTCCGTGCACCCCGGTCATTGTTACTTCACCGGTAGCATACAATCCTTTTATATTCGTACGGCCATTGAGATCGGTCATGACCCCTCCACAACTATAATGGGCTGCCGGTACGACCGGAATCGGTTCTTTTGTAATATCGATCCCGGCTTCTTTGCAATGGGAGCTGACGTTGGGAAATTCTTCTAATATCTTTTTGGCGGGTAAATGAGAAATATCGAGAAGGACGTAGGGATCGCCATGTTTTTTAAGTTCGGCATCAATTGCCCGCGCTACAATATCTCTTGGAGCCAGCTCCATTCGTTTCGGGTCATAGCGCTTCATAAAGCGCTCACCCTCAAGATTTTTCAAAATTCCACCCGCACCACGGATGGCTTCGGTGATCAAAAAGGAATTTCTCTTTCCACCGTATAATGCCGTCGGATGAAATTGAATAAATTCCATGTTCGCGATCGTTGCTCCGGCCCTGTAAGCGATCGCAACACCATCGCCGGTTGCAATAAGTGGATTGGTCGTATGCAGGTACACCTGGCCGCACCCACCGGTGGCGAGCATTACCGCCACTTTCGAACGAATGATCGAGACTTTTCCTGTCTGCTCATTCAATACGTAGGCGCCATAACAATGAATACCTCGGGATTCGGCGCTTTTTTTATCCAATCGCTGGTGATCGGTCAGTAGCTCGATAGCCACATGATCTTCAATCAGCTTAATATTTTTGTTTCTTCCTACTGCCCGCAGCAGTGTTTTCTCAACTTCTTTACCGGTCAGATCATGGGCATGGACAATACGATTAAACGTATGACCACCTTCCTTACCCAGATCTAATTCTCCTTTTTTATTTTTTGTGAACGATGCTCCGAGCCGCAGCAGATCGTAAATACGTTCCGGCCCTTCATACACCAGGGTTTTCACTGCTTCATAATCGCAAAGGCCTGCTCCGGCAATAAGTGTATCTTCAATATGAGAGGCAAACGAATCTTCTGTCCTGATGACGGAGGCTATCCCTCCCTGGGCATAATTCGTATTCGATTCGGATCGTTCTTTCTTTGTTATGACGATCACCTTCAATGAACTGCGGGAAGCTACTTCCAGGGCAAAGAACAAGCCGGCAGCCCCGGAACCAAGAATAAGTATATCGGTCTCTATCACAAAATACTAAACAACTTCTATGAAAAACGAATGCCCTTCGAAATCGAAGGGCATCCTGTTACAATACGATTGTTTCGACTTTTAGAAGTGAACAACTAAATGAACATTACCATTATTGGTAATGGCAATAGCAGAGGTCGAAGGAGCGTCTGTTGTCGTTCCGGCAACAGTAGCGCTTGCTGAACCCGAGCTAAAGCCGAGCATATATTCAGCACCAACAGCCAGGCCATGGGTAAAATACCAATCGAAACCAGCTAATACCCCAATACCGAACGAAGAGCCTGAATAGGATGTCTCGGTCGTGGTACCGCCCGATGTTACTTCATTCTTGCTGCTGCCACCGGCATAGGAAAGTTGTGCTCCGAAATAGGGAGACGTGGAATACACGGCGCGGGTATGCATTTCGATACCGACTGCAACACCATAATTAGTGTAGGTATTCTTACCACCTTTTTCAGCATCACCATTGCTGCTGGTACCAAAACCAAGTATAGCACGCAATGCAAGATCGTCTGAAAGATAATACTTATACCCTGCGCCCGCTACCTGCACCATGCTTGGGCCAACCGTTACCGGATCTCCGATATTCATAGCAGGCATACCAAGAGTCGATAATCCCTGAAATGCAAAAACCCAGGCAGCTGAACCAGCTTTGGTGCTCGGGCGGATGATGGAGTTATCCTCTCCTCCCTGAGCACGGCTCATTCCTACAAAACCGGCTAAGATAAGAAGTACGAGTGTAACTTTGAAAAGTGAACGTGACATACGTGTTCCTCCAAATGGATTGTGAAAAAAGTAAAGAAACTACATTCTACACACTACAAATATATTAATAAATTATAAGAACGCCGGGAGAATTACGGATTTGTGGAAAACCTATTTATTCACAAATCAATCGTTCATCCTCATTGGTGTTTCAGGGAGGTCCTGATGAGCCATGATCTTAATAATATCGATAAGCATTGAAGAACGCTCTTTGAGTACCTCAACGGTAGCATCATTGGTAACGACAAAATCGCTGTGATCTTCCATTGCCGGAGTATAAGCCTGATCTTTGAGGCGACGCTTGAGATCTTCCTCCTCAAAGCGGGAAAGCTTTTTATTCCGATACACGATCTCATCATCGCTGCAGGCGACAAGAATAATCGCATCGAATAAGGCATCGTATCCGCTCTGGAATAATAGTGCTGACTCGACGGCGATGATCTCTCCCGGTTTTGCTTCGAGAAAGCGTTGCTCGATCTGCTGCATGACGCGCGGATGAATGATCTTTTCCAGAGAGAATTTTTTGATTTGATCGGAAAAGATAGCCTCGGCGATAAACGAAGTATTTATTCCATCTTCGGTATACGCTTGCGTCCCGAAAATATTATTCACAAGTTTTCGGACCTCATCATCGCTTTGCATCAATTCCTTCGCCAAGATATCAGTATTAAGTACGGTAATACCGGCCTGCTCGAATTCAGCAGCAACCGTGGATTTACCGCTGCTTATCTTTCCCGTAATGCCTAAACGAAACGCTCGTTTCATATAAATAAAAAGTGGTTCTTACAGAAGGTACCTCAACGCGGGTCGTTCAAAGGGGACACAGACCCGGCCCTGCCGTGTAGTACCGAAGGACGTACTCTCGAAAGAGCGCGTGGATCGGCGCACGAGATGGGCCGGATGCTGCCGGTAATTGCTTACCGGAACAAAGGCTAAAAGAACCGATGTCCTTTTATAAACGGGCGCCTGCATTTCTTACCTTTTACTTCCACTGTCCCTCATCCGGCGGAGCCCGAAGCTCGGCACGACCTATTGGAGTTCCGTATTGCTACGGTGAGGCCTGTAATTGGTACAAATCGCATCAGACGTCCATAGAGTCTATTTGTAAGGTTCTTTTTCGCGTTGTTGATCCCCAGTGCCGGCTTTCCGCCGGTACCTTCTGTAAGAACCACAAACTTATGGATCATACACTCATAGAACACAATGTTAAGACTAAATTTATCCCGATCTTTACACCCAAATGCCGATTTCTTTCAAAATGAGGGCTTTTTACCGAAAATAAAATCCCTTTTCGAGTGTAACATTCATAATTTCATCTGCGTAGGCATTCGTTTGTGAACCGGGCTTTACCGGAGCTTGGGTGCTGTTCGCTATTTTCTCAATGAAGGCATAGCAATTTTGACTATTACAACCTCATACCTGAAGAGACACAGAACGACAATTCTTGTTGTTCTCTCGGTTGCCGCAATCAGCGGTGTTTCTTTAGCCGCTATAGGTGTATTCCGAATCCCGGTAAAATTCGATGGTCGTGAAAAACGGGTCAATGTCAATATCAAAGCGCCATACGGTGCTATTGCTGTCTATTCCGGGGCGCCGGCCGGCTATGCAGCCCTGATCGAATCACAATCCAGCGACCCGGATGATAATCCTTCCATCCATGCCCGATATTATTATAATGCCGTTGGTGCTGTAGGCATGTTGAAACTTACGGTAGGTTCGGACGAGGGGATGCTTACTCAGCCAAAAGAATATGCCGAAGGATGGCTTGCTTCAAATGACGGATTTTCCCTTGCCGGCTACTCTACTATTCATACCGATGCCGGTTCCTATTCTACCCGAGATGTCTATGATCCGAGTCCCGGAGCCTATTCCAAGTCCAGCTCCGACGATATTTCAAGAGTCTTTCTTACCAGAGAATTGCCGATGACCCTGAGCGCCGAACTTGGCTTCGGCGAGTCGATGCTCGATCTGAGCGGCTTACAACTTCAAACTGCCATGATCGAAACAAGCGCTGCAAAATCCCGCATTGTTAATCATTATAAGAATCCTATTCCGATGGACCACCTGACAGTAAATGCCGGTCTCGGTGAGTGTATCATGGATGGTCTTTGCAATTATAACTGTACCCGTCTCGATTTTTCCGGTGGTATCGGTTACTATGAACTGCACTTTAATGGCAGTTTGCAACGCAACCTTGATGCTCATGTGGAAGTTGGCTGTGGGAAGGTCGTTCTTAGTATTGCTCCGGATGCCGGAAGAGTACAGGTGATCTATGACGATAATATTTTCAGTTCGTATTCTTTTGATGGTTTAAATAAACGCCGCGACGGATATTATACCAGTGTCGGCTTCGATCAATCGAATGCTCCGATGATCACACTTCGCCTTTCGGCTGGTGTCGGCAAAGTGGTGGTGATTTATAAATAAATTGTTGTTCGTATGGTTTAAAGTAAAAAAGGCATCTCAATCGAGATGCCTTTTTTATTAGAGGTAATTTGTTTTACCGACGGCCGCCATAGCCGCCGCCGCGACGGTCACCACCGCCACCACCACGACGATCGCCGCCACGGAATCCACCACGGTCTCCGCCGCGATCACCACCACGGCCACCGCGATCTCCACCCCCTTCACGTCTCGGACGCTCGACATACCCTTCCGGCTTTTCCATCAAGGCTTTTCTCGAAAGCGAGAATTTGCCATCCGGCTTAACCGCAATAAGCTTTACATCGAATTCATCACCGACCTGAATAAGATCGCTAATGTTATCGACACGGTTATAATCGATCTCGGAGATATGCATCAAGCCTTCCTTCTTCGGCAAGAACTCCATGATAGCGCCGAGGCCTTCGCGAACCTGGGTTACTTTGGCACGATAGACGGTACCTTCTTCCGGCAATGCCGTAAGACCATCGATCATTGCTTTGGCCTTTGCAGCAGCTTCGCCGTTGGTTGCGGCAATAGTCAGCGTACCATCGTCCTCAATCGTAATATCATCGACACCCGAAGTAGCCTGGATCTCACGGATCATCTTACCGCCAGGTCCGATAATCAGACCGATCATATCAACCGGCACCTTCATCGTGGTCATGCGCGGAGCATGCATCGAGAGATCGCCACGAGCAGCAGAGAGGGCTTCATCCATCTTTCCGAGGATGTGCATACGGCCTTCTTTTGCCTGTAATAATGCCTTCTCAAGAAGAGCAAAGTCAATACCTTTGATCTTCATATCCATCTGGCAGGCCGTAATACCATCGCGGGTACCGCAAACCTTGAAATCCATATCGCCGAGGAAATCTTCGTTACCGAGAATATCGGAAAGAACCGAAGAGCGCTCCCCTTCTTTGATAAGACCCATTGCAATACCGGCGACCGGCTTCTTCAAATGCACACCGGCATCGAAGAGTGCAAGGCTTCCGGCGCAGACCGTTGCCATCGAACTCGAACCGTTCGATTCAAGAATATCGCTGACAATACGAATGGCATACGGAAATTCTTCCGACGAAGGAAGCAGGTCCCTTAAAGCACGCTCGGCAAGGTTACCGTGACCGATTTCGCGGCGACCGGTACCAGTCATTCTGCCAACTTCACCAACGCTGAACGGCGGGAAATTATAGTGAAGCATAAAACGCTTGGTGGTTTCCGGACGCAAGCCTTCGATGCTCTGCTCATCACGCTTGGTACCGAGAGTAACCGACGAGAGCGACTGGGTTTCACCGCGGGTAAACAAGCTCGAACCGTGGGCTCTCGGAAGAACACCGACTTCAATCGTGATCGGACGAACGGTCGTCGTATTACGGCCATCGAGACGAATGTTATCGCTTAAGATCATCTCGCGCATCTCACGCTTTTCGATCTCTTTTAAGCAAGCAGCAACATAACTTTCGGCTTCCGTATATTTTTCTTCGCCGAACTGAGTTTTAATTGCCTCTTTAACGGCATCTTTTGCAGCCGTTGTTTGGGTCGAACGCTCCTCTTTTGTGAGGATGGTACGGGCAAGACGACGAAGTTCGCTTGTAGCAAGTTCTTCGATACGGAGTTTAATTTCTGGATAATCGACCGGAGCGGCAACTTCACGCTTTGCCTTAGCAAGGCCGGATTCACGAGCAATACGCTCCAAGCCTTCGCAAACCAACTTGACAGAATCGGCGGCGGCACGAAGTGCTTCGAGATATTCGATCTCGCTGATCTCGTGCGATTCGCCTTCTACCATGACGATAGAATCTTTCGTGCCGGCTACGATAAATTCGTAATCGGCTTTCTCTAATTCATCGAACGTCGGATTAATAACGATCTGGCCTTCGATACGAGCTACGCGAACTGCTGCAATGGCTTCAGCGAACGGGATATCGGAAAGCAACAGGGATAGCGAAGCTCCGCAGACAGCCAGTACATCGGCGTCATTCTGCTGATCGCTCGAAATAACAAAAGCTACGATCTGCGTCTCATAATACCACTTCTTGGGGAACATGGGGCGGATCGGACGATCGACGATTCGCGCCGAGAGGACTTCTTTTTCAGAAGGCTTGGCTTCACGCTTGAAATAGCCGCCCGGTATCTTACCGGCAGCAGCCATACGCTCGCGGTACTCGACCTGGAGCGGTAAAAAGTCTATGCCTACGCTTGCTTTTTCAGAAGCACAGACGGTAGTGAGCACCATGGTCTCGCCAAGGCTCGTAACGGCCGACCCGGCGGCCTGTTTTGCATACTTCCCGATATCGAACGATAATTGTTTACCGCCGGGAAGTTCTATTGAGTGTATCATGATATAAATAATTAAGCCAATGCATACCGATGCATCGGATGTGAAAAAAAAACTATAACTGTTCGGTAGTCATTAAATGCGATGAATGATACTGTGTACGCTGCGCGCCCAGAGGGAAACAAGGTATGAGTAGAGGCGCTTTATAGTCGGATGTAGGTCAAACGTCTCATCGCATTCACTGGGATCGGCACTCCTCGTGACGCTTCTATACACAGCAACTATCAACGAACAAAAAACAAGGGGCTGCCGGTATAGGCAGCCCCGAAAAACTTATTACTTACGGATTTCGAGGTCCTGAATGACCTGGCGATACCGGGCAATGTCTTTCTTCATCAGATAATCGAGAAGCGAGCGGCGCTTACCTACCATCTTCAAGAGACCGACCTTCGAATGATGATCTTTCGGGTTAGCCTGAAAATGCGGGGTAAGAGTATTAATGCGCTCGGTAAGGATAGCGATCTGGACTTCCGTACGACCGGAATCCTTAGCACCACTACCAAATTTCGAGATAAGATCTGACGTTTTCTGTTTAGTAATCGACATAAGTTATTATTATAGCATCGTTTAACAAGACCCAAAACCTTCTGCTATCAAAGCTTTGGGCACTCTTCGAATCCGGTCTAAACGGCTTCTAAGCTACTAAAATTCCTCAAATTATGCCCTGCCGCCGGCCTCCGAAAGAGCAAGTAAATACGCACCTGTCCCCCACCACCATTCGCCGCGGGATAGCGATTTATAGTAAGCGATGGTCCCTGGCCATGTCCCTTCCGATACACCGGTGAAGGATCCATTCTTCGCTACATAGGACATAAGGCCTTTTTCAGCTTTTGCAATTACAGGATCGAAGCTTTTAGGCAGGGCACCCAGATTTCGGCAACGCAATAATGCAAAAAGATACATTGCCGAAGCGGAGGTCTCTTCATAAGCAGACGGGTCATCGATAATCGTACGCCATAAGCCCTTAGCGGTTTGGTATTTTTTTAATGCCGTCGCAAGCGGCAAAAACACTTCATCACGAACATATTGGAATTCAGAAGAACGAGGCTTGAAGTTTGAAAGCAGTTCTACCGAGGTCATCATCACCCAGCCGTTGCCACGGGCCCATGAACCCTCAGAACGTTTGCCACCAAGATTTTCTTCACAATGAATAAAGAACGGCTTTTTCCCATCGCGAAGAATTTCAAGATGGCCTTTGAGTTGCAGCAGCGCATCGACTTTCCATTCACGTCCGAGATACGTGCCAAGCTTAGCCAGAATAACCGAAGAATAGTAGATGGTATCGATATAGAGATTAGGCAAATCGACATTATGAAGGATCAGTCCGTTGCCATTACGCAAAGCCTTTTCGGTGATGACATCATAAATGCGCTCGGCCGTTGCCCGAAGCTGAACCTGTACTTCCGGGAAATGGCGCTCAATATCAGGATATAATAATCCAAAACTCCAGGAGCCACAAAAGTAATTTACCGATACCTGTTCATTCAAATGAAAGTGTACCCAGCGGCGGACAAATTCTTTGACCATCGGATCGTTCGTATGATCGAGGCTTCGCAATAAACCATAAAAGGCCAGCGATTGCCCCCAATCCGTCGATTCGGATTCCGGGCGATGGCGTTCACACCACGAACGGCTAATGACTGATAGTAGATTTATAGAACCGGAAGTCTTCATATCCCCTAATTTACGAATAGACTAGGAGCGAACCTCTTCTCCTTGACTAACTCGATCTTAAAACCCAACTTTATCCTGAAAGACCGTTAATCGACTTTAGCCGGGACGGGTGTGCGGCCGAAGCGGCGGTCAAGCTCATCAAGTGCTAATTTGATTACAATAGGCCGGCCGTGAGGACAGACATACGGCATCTTCGTCTGGAAAAGCTGCTCTATGAGCGAATGCATTTCCTCCTGCGAAAGCTTATCGCCGGATTTTATAGCAGCCTTGCACGAAAACCCTGCCGCCAGCGCCTCCCGGGTTGAAAACGTACCCAGCCTGTCATACTCCTCATACGATTCAAGCAACTCATGAAGGATAGAAGGCTCGTTGCCGCTTTTTACATCTGTAGGCACAGCATCGATAACGACGGATGTCCCTCCGAAGAAGCGAATATGAAAGCCCATGCGCTCGAGCTGGTCATGAAGCTCACGGATCATTGCAACTTCTTTCGGCAGCAGTTCGACCGCCTGCGGAAAGAGTAACTCCTGTGAGTTTCCTTTTCCTTCTTCAAGCGAATGCAGGATACGCTCATAAAGAATACGCTCATGAGCAACATGCTGATCGACGATCATCAACCCAGTTTTGATCTGGCAGAAGATGTATTTAGTATGCATCTGCCAAAGCTGTGGCTTTTCTGCCAATACTTCATGGCTGACTGCCTTGCGTTCGGCTGCAGAAGTCGGTGCCGGAGGCTCAACCGCTTCCCCATTCTCAGAAGGGGTAGCTGGTGTTGGCATCAATCTGGAAGATTGATTACCGAAAAGATCCTGACTGGTTTTTCCGAACAGACGCTCTACCGTCCCGAGTCCATTTCCTGCCACCGGTGGTTTTAGTCCGGGGATAGTGGAAACATCACGGCTTGATGTCGGCCTGAGCATTGGGGCAGGAGTATTTTCCGGAAAACGAAGTCGCGCTGCATCGCCTTGGTTAATACCGGCAGGCATTACCATTTCAGGAGCCATTGCTCCTTCAGAGGCGCTTTGCTGAGTTGCCTTTTGCAATACTTTGGCAAGAGCGCGGCGGACTTCATCGATCACCATCCGCTCATCATCAAACTTTACTTCCAGTTTTTGCGGATGGACATTCGCATCTACTTTACTGGGATCGATCTCAATAAAAAGAAAGCAGGATGGAAATGAGCCTTTTTCTACTAAGTGCTCATAGGCATTGGTCAGCGCGAAGGAAAGCCCGCGGGAAGTATGGATGGAACGGTTATTAACAAAAAAGAACTGTTCGGAGCGTACCCGTTTTACAAAACCCGGTGTGCTCATAAATCCATGCAAATGGATATTCGGCGTAACTGTCTCTACGGCAAGCAGCGAGGAGCGCAGGCGGGACCCAAATATCTGCTCGATGCGCTCGGGTAACGGGCGAAAGGCCGGGAGATCGAAAACGCAATCATGATCGCTTACGAGCATGAAACGCACATTAGGGTTTGCGAGCGCAGCCCGAGTGACCGTATCGATAATGTGCTTAAACTCCGTTGCTTCGCTCTTTAAAAATTTTCTTCTTGCCGGAACATTGAAAAAAAGATTACGAACATAGACTGTTGTTCCTTCGTCGCAGGCTTCACTACGAACTTCCCGCTTTACACTTCCCTCGACTTTTACAAACGTACCGAGCTCATCTTCTCGGCGACGGGTGCGAAGCTCGAACTGTGAGACCGAAGCAACAGCGGCGAGTGCTTCGCCGCGAAAACCGTAGGTCCGGAGTTTTTCAAGGTCATCGATCTCATTGAGCTTACTCGTCGCATGGCGTTCGACCGAAAGCTCGGCATCTTCGCGAGACATTCCGCAGCCATCATCGACTACCTGAATCAGCGTCCGTCCGGCTTGCTTAATAATAACCGTGATCGTTTGAGCGCCCGAATCGAGCGAATTCTCGACCAATTCTTTTACAACCGATTCCGGGCGGGTAACTACTTCACCGGCAGCGATCTTCTGAGCAAGCGTTGGGGATAATTTATGAATGACGGACATGCTCAGCCCTTTACCTCTTCTTCTACCGTATAGGATTCTCCCTGGAAGGTCTCATCACCAAAAAGGGCTTTCGCAAACTCGTTCGGATCAAATGGCTGAAGATCATCTATTGCTTCACCGACGCCAATATATTTCACCGGAATCTTCATCTCATTTGCTAAGGCGATAACAACACCACCTTTCGCCGTACCATCGAGCTTCGTCAAGATCAGGCCGGTAATAGGTGCTACTTTTGAAAATTCTTTTGCCTGCTGTAACGCATTCTGCCCTGTCGTTGCATCGAGTGCTAATAATACTTCATGCGGCGCATCGGGAATAAGTTTGCGCATGACGCGAGTCATTTTCTCAAGCTCCTGCATCAGGTGCTGTTTATTATGCAAGCGTCCGGCAGTATCGATCAGCACAACATCGGCATTACGCGAAATAGCAGCTTGCAGAGTATCGTAAGAAACGGCCGATGGGTCCGCCCCATGATGCTGTTGAACAATCTCAACTCCGGCCCGATCGGCCCAAACCTCCAATTGTGAATTGGCCGCTGCACGGAAAGTGTCTGCTGCGCCAATGAGTACTTGTTTACCGGAATTACGGTAATTATAAGCAAGCTTTCCGACCGTTGTGGTCTTGCCTACGCCATTGACACCAATGATCATCGTCACGAATGGCTTTTTATCTGCGGGTAAAGCAAATGGATCTTCAGAAGCAGTGAACGCTCCATCGTGAGTAAGTGCTTTGGTTATCTCTTTTCGAAGTTCGTCCCGCAGTTCGGAAGCATCAGTCCATTTCATCCTTGCCATAGTGGCTTGAATGTTGGACATGATCTGCTCCGTTGTCATCATCCCAACATCGGCGAGCAGAAGGGTCTCTTCGATTTCGGCCATCAATTCGTCGTCGATCTTACGGCTTCGATGCAGGATGCGCGTGATCTTGCGCACAAGATTCTCTTGTGTCTTCGCCAGCCCTTCTTTCAGGCGCGAAAATTTGAATTTATCAAAGAATCCCATCGAAGTTTCGCAAGTAAAGAGATATACTACGACAAAAAGCTTACCTGGCGGAATCGGGTTTGAATAAGAAACCCGAGCGTGCAATATACACTACGAACGACGTTAGCAGTGCAATGGCCGAGGCAATCCAACCAAACAACAAAATATCACTGGAAAGTCCGCACACGGCGAGAAAAAGGCAAATGATTGTGAGCAAGATCGCTCCCTTTCCCCAATAGTTAGATGGAGGCACAACGGTTGTTTTTGATCTGACGGCAAGAGCACCAATCATAGTCAGTACATCCTTACCGATAACGATAAGCACAAACCATAGCGGCACCATCCCTTTGCTTACCATAGCAAGGATAACAGCTGCAACGTACAGCTTATCGGCGGTAGGATCGATGATCTTCCCCCACTCGCTTACCGTATTGGTTTTTCTTGCTACATATCCATCGAGAATATCCGTCAGATAGGCAAGGACCATACAAGAACCGGTTATAGCCCAATCTCCGGAAAGGAAGGTAAGTACCGTCGGGATAGCAAGCAGTACCCGAAAAAAGCTGATAGCATTGGAATAGGTCAGTAGTTTATCGGAAGTATGAGTCAGTGAGGTACTCATGATAATAAACTGACATGGCTACCGATCACTCGGTATAAATAGAATAGTTGCTCAATTGAAAACTTAAGCAGCCTTAGCCTGCTGACCGGCAGCCGGATAGCTTTCCGAGTAGATCAGGCAGCGAACATCATGCCCATTGGGATCCTGTGAGAGCACTGGATGAATATTCTTGCAATCGGCCATAACCTTCGGGCAGCGTGGATGGAAATAACAACCACTTGGGGCATTTGCTGGGCTCGGTACATCACCGGTAAGCATGATACGTTCACGCTTAAGACGCGGGTTAGCAACCGGTACTGCAGAAAGTAATGCCTGAGTATAAGGTGCTTTCGGAGCATCATATAGCTCCTTATAATCGGCGATCTCGACTACTTCGCCGAGATACATCACCGCTACACGATTGGAAATGTGCTTAACGACCGAGAGATCGTGAGCAATAAAAAGATAGGTCAAGCCAAGCTGTTCCTGAAGATCCATGAGCAGATTAAGCACCTGCGATTGGATCGATACATCAAGAGCGCTTACCGGCTCATCGCAAACAATAAATTTAGGTTCTACTGAAAGAGCGCGGGCAATACCGATACGCTGACGTTGTCCACCTGAAAACTCATGTGGGTATCTTCTTGCATGCAAAGGGTTTAAGCCCACGACCTTAAGAAGCTCTTCAACACGGTCTTTCATTTCAGCTTCGGTTTTACGAAGACCATGAACCTTTAAAATCTCTGTCAGCATTCCGCCGACAGTAATTCTGGGATTAAGGGAGGAGTATGGATCCTGGAAGATGATCTGCATCTGACGGCGCATTTCGCGCAAGCGGGTCTGCGTCATAGTCGTGACTTCTTCCCCCTCGAATTTTACCGAGCCTGCAGTCGGCTCGATAAGCCGCAAAATACAGCGGCCGGTTGTAGTCTTGCCGCAGCCAGATTCACCGACGAGGCCAAGAGTCTCACCACGTTTAATGGTGAACGAGACGTCATCAACCGCTTTTACATGGCCGACTGTTTTTGAAAATACTCCCTGTTTAATGGGGAAATACTTCTTTAAACCTTTTACTTCGAGAAGAATATCGGACATTTCCGGGTATCCTTAATTAATAATGAATTGTCAAATTTACGAAATCACCAGGTCATGGCGAATGAAAGCATCGGAGCGCCATCGAGCGGTCTGACATTTAATCCAAGAGATGTTTTTACTTGCCCGGGAGCAGTAACAGTATTTTCTGCATCCGGATGAGCCACGAGCCTTCCAAAACTATATCCCAATGCTATACCGAGCGGAATATCGCTCCACCAATGGATACTCGTTGCCACCAAACCGGTTGCAATGCCGCCAATAATTGGGTACCCGACATATTTGATCCACGGATCCGGATAGTTCTCGGTTATAACCGTCAAGGTTGCCAATGCAGTAGCAATATGTCCTGAAGGGAAAGCATCGTAGTGAGGCACATGCTTTGCATAATCGATCTGATTCGGGAAAAACCGCCAGGCTCCGGTAGGAGTTGTCGCAACAAAGGGGCTTTCCCGACCCGTCAGATGTTTTAATAACTGTACTACTCCGCCACAAGCTATAATAACTTCAACGGTCTGGCTTGCCGTTCTGATAGCACGTGAATCGCTTGCTATAAATCCATATCCCGCGAAAGCGGCCGCTATACCGAACTGTACTTTGCCATCACCTAAGTAGGCAAAAAAGTCGTTTACATCATGGTAGGTCTTATTATAATCGTAGGGGCGTTTGGTAAACTGCCAAGTATCATAATCGGTAGCGATAGTTACAGCCGTAATGGCGCTGATGCCTGCTATTAATGGAAGCTGATCGATCGTAAAGGTTTGCTTAGACCATTTCCACCAATCACCCGGAAGATTAGTGATCATATCGAATGGACCCGGCCTCCAATTGGAAGCATCCGCAGTGATCACGGAATCATGGATCATAGGAGCCATCATGGTATCGGCATAGACCGAATCTATCGGCGAAGCAACGGCGTTTGCTGCCAATACAAGAAGCACTAATATACTACTGATAACCGTACGCACGTATTCTCTGTTTTCCCGATTTGCTTATTCGAAACTCATTGCCACAGCAACAGCAGTGATTGCTGCCGTTTCAGCACGGAGCCTGCGTTTGCCAAGCGAAGCAACAATCGCCCCATAGCGCACCCTTGAAAGGGCAACTTCTCTATCGGTAAAACCGCCTTCGGGTCCGATAAATAAAGCGATCTTTTCTTCCTTAAGGTCTTCCATATACGAATGAAGCGATTGTTTATTGTCTATCGCTTCATGAAGTACAACGATCTTACGACCTTCTTTTACCAACAACGATAATACTTCTTCGAACGAGCTTATTTCTGCAAAGGTTGGCATCGTAGCTCGAAAGGTTTGCTTACAACCAACTTTAAGCAGACGCTCTATCCTCTCTTTTTTGAATGAGCTACGTTCTACGCGTTCGCTCATTATCGGCATAAAGCCACTGGCACCAAGCTCTGTGCACCTCTCCACAATTTCTTCTAATTTTGAAGGCTGTGAGAGCATTGCTTGTATCAGGAGCACATCGATCTCCGGGTCATTATGTCCTGCCAGCGTTTCCAGTATCTTGCAGGTGACAATGCTTTCCTTTTTCTCTTCAGTTATTTCTAAAACCGAAGCTTTATAACAGCGACCGCAAAGATCTGTTGCCCCCAGTATTTCACCGATTCGCACTCGAAGCGCCTTTGCTGCATGGTGGGCCTCATCTGCGCGAAGAATCAGTAGTCCTTCGTTCTGATCAACGTCGGAAGGATCGACAACAAAACACTCCAAGTTATTCTACCTTTGTCTTAATGGTAGCGCTTTTACCATTTTTGCGGGTTGGAGTAAATGGCTCGACAAGAATCTGGCGATCCATTGCATCGCCAATTCGGACCAACTCGCCCATCATTTCTTCGAACATTTCAAAGGTTAATGCTTGTGCACCATCGCTTAGCGAACGAAGCGGGTCGTGATGTACTTCCACCATGATACCATCGGCTCCGACTGCAATAGATGCTCTTGACATTGGCACCACCATATCACGGCGGCCAGTGCCATGCGAAGGATCAACTATCACCGGCAAATGCGAAAGCTGCTTCACTAACGGGACGGCACTTAAATCCGTCGTATAGCGCAGAGCGGTTTCAAAAGTTCTAATGCCCCGTTCGCAAAGAATAACATTCTCATTGCCACCGGCAAGAATATACTCGGCGGCTAATAACCATTCTTCGATGGTGCTTGCGGGGCCGCGCTTGAGCAGCACCGGCTTATTCACATTACCAAGCTGGCGAAGCAGTGGAAAATTTTGCATATTGCGGGCGCCAACCTGCAATACATCGGCGAACTCGGCTACGCGGGGTGCATGGCCAGGTTCCATTACTTCGGTTACGATAAAAAGCCCGAATTCTTCGCTTACCTTTTTTAATAATTCCAGACCATCGAAGCCAAGTCCCTGAAAAGAATATGGTGAGGTACGCGGCTTAAAGGCTCCGCCACGGAAAAAGCGCACACCACTCGATCGGACAAGCTCTGCCGTTCGGCGAAGCTGATCGGCACTTTCGACCGAACAAGGCCCTGCAATAACGATCGCCGGCGCTGTTCCACCGATCTTCGTCCCATCGGAAAAGGTAATAACGGTATCTTCAGGATGATGGGCTCTCGAAGCCAGGCGAAGCGGCGAGCTTACCCGGACCACATCCTGCACTCCTTCGAGCGTCGATAATGCAGAAATATCGAGACCGTTACTGGCACCAATGATGCCAATGATCGTTTGCTTTTCGCCCGATAGCCGTTCCGAGCGAATGCCCTGATGCATTAATAATTTTTCGATTCGCTGAAGGTCGGCCTCACGGGCTTCCTTCTTCATAATGATAATCATTTCCGCGACTTACACACTTCGTCCATGCAGGGGCTGTAAACAAGAACTATCCTATGGTAGTGCCAAAAGCACGAAGGCAGCCTTCTGATTAAAGGCTGCCTTCGTACAGTCGGCGCATAAGAGAGATGAGCAGTTATTTCTTTGCGACTAAATCCAAGGCCAGGCGGCGTACGGCATCCTGATCTTTATCTTGTAGGATAGAAACGATACGCTGATCGAGCTGATCGCGGATGATCTTCTCATAATCGGAGCGTGAAAGCATAGCTTCCTGCTCTTCCATTGCAGCAACAGCCTGGCGGCCCTTGCCACCTTTAACGGCATCGACCATCTGTTTCAAAATACGATCGGTACGTTCTTCTTCTTCCGTATAGAGAAGCGAAAGAGCGAGTAAGCAAAGCATCGAGAACTCCACGCCAAGAGCGAAGAGAATCGGTGACGGCTTTACAGCGGGAATAAACTTCAGACCGCGAACACCGACAACGATAATAAGGAATGCAGCACCGGCGTATGCTAAGCCCTGAACGGTATTAGCATAATGCTCTACGAAGTGGAATTTCATGTAGGTAGAAATACCCCCCATGAAACCGCCCTTCCCTTCGAGATAGCGGGTACCGATATTGATATAAGAAATTTCCGTTTCGACGCTTTCAAGATTGATATCCTCGCGGCGGGAGAGCAAGCGCTGGTTATTATCCGGATCGTTACGAAGGATCGATTCCACTTCTTCTTGCGAAGCAGAAAGCTGAACCATCAGGCGCTTCTTCAGATCGTGAACCGTGTGATAGACACGATCGCGGAAGAACGGTACGCGAAGAGCAAAACCGGCCAACACTCCAAAACAGAACCCGAAGAAGAGGTCGAACGGAATAAAGCTAACGATACCATTGATAATAAATTGTGCTTCGCCGAAGGTTACATTAGCATCAAGGCCAAAAGGATGCCACTCTATTTTATCGGCAGCACCGGCCGTCGCCATGCAAAGCAAAATATGCACTGCTACTGCAAATACCAACGTGAGAAATACAACTGGAACAGCCGAAGGTTTGGCACCCTTTTTACCGGCCGCTTTTGGAGCGGTTCTTGCTCCGCGGTTTACTACTGCTTCTGCCATTGTGTTCTGTTTTTCTACTTATAGTGAATAATCTTAACACCCACGAGTTACACAACTCCGTAGCGTATTTTTGTTTACGTACGCATAAATGAGTACACTAAAATACTCATTATTTGGTGCTTATGCAAGAAGTGAGCCAAAAAAGGCTACAATTTCTACTTTGTTAAAAGCGATATACACAATATTCGTTAAAAATCCCACATTCTGACAATTATATCCACGATAATGGCTCAATATTCTCAACTATCCGACCTGATCGAAATTGTAAAAAGGCTCAGATCTGAGTGTCCCTGGGACAAAGTACAGACAAGGCAAAGCCTTGCCGCCCCCTTGATTGAGGAGGCTTATGAAACGGTAGAAGCCATTGAAAATAATAATGTTGCGGAGCTTAAAAAAGAGCTTGGTGACCTCTTATTGCATGTTGTTTTCCAGTCGGAAATAGCCTCTGAACAACAGGAGTTCGCAATAGAGGACGTCATTGCGGCCGAATGTGAAAAGCTTATCTACCGCCACCCCCACATTTTCGGGGATACTACGGCCACTACTGCTGAGGAAGTCAGTAAGAACTGGGAGCAATTAAAACGTAAAGAAGCCGGCAGAACCAGTATTCTCGATGGCGTACCGGCAGCGATGCCCGCCCTTCAACGGGCCGAGCGCATCCAGGAAAAGGCCTCCAAAGTCGGATTCGACTGGGATAATGCGGAAAGTGTCCTTAAAAAAGTACGTGAAGAGCTCGATGAATTCCTAACTGCTCAAACACAGGCTGAAAAAGAAGAAGAATTTGGCGATCTGCTCTTTTCCCTGGTAAATTTCAGCCGTCATGCCGGAATTGAGGCTGAACGTGCCTTACGAGCGGCTACCGATAAATTTAACATGAGGTTTCGATCACTCGAAAAAGCAGTAGAGGAAACGAAAAAGCCCATAATAGAGCATTCGCTCGAAGAATTAGACTTTTTATGGAATACTATAAAGAACAAAGAAAAATAGACTCTTTTTTTTCTGTCTATATAAGACATAAATCCTTACTGTCCTCATTTATTCATTAATCTTCAAAAAGGGCAGGGAAACAATAAAAGGGCTTTCTCAAAAAAAAATCACTTTGAGCATAGGACTTTTGTCACAAAAAAACATTTCTTTTTGTCTAAATAAAGGAAATTTTTCTTAAAGAAAAAACTTTTACTAAATATATTAAAATATACTTTTTAAGGAGAAAGCTCATTATGAAATTAAGATATAAGTTACTGGCCTTTTTAGGGGTCTTTCTTTGTTTTTCAAGTTTAGCTTTTGGTCAAACCGGCCGAAGAGTAAATAATTATATAGTAACGACATTTTCCAGCACATTTAATTCTATCGTTGGCTCAGCTAATGCCGTCGGCTTATCAAGTAATGATGATGGCAATGGCTCCTTTAGCATACCTTTTGCTTTCAATTATGATAGCGTTTCATTTGCTGCTGGAACCACCGGTTATATTTGCTCGAATGGCTTTTTTAGCATAGGTTTGAATACAGGAAGTGGTTGCTGTAGTAACTATTTGGGTAATTCATCCTTTGCAAACTCTATGATGCTTATTTGTAGAGATATGTTTCTTCCCAATGGCGCTACCGCTTATTATATTGTGACAGGAACAGCACCTAATCGTGTACTTATAGTAGAGTGGAGTAATATTACGATTTGTTGCCAATCGACTAATACATCCAGTTTCCAGTTGAAATTATATGAAACGACTAATTATATTGAATTTTGTTATAAGGACTGGGGCTATAATTTTGGAACAAGTGCCTTAAATGCCGGCACGGGGCTCAACGGTACTACTACTGGGGGCTTTAAATATGCTCCGTTTAATGGAGTTCAAAATGCCAGTTCGACCCCTTCCTCTAATATTCAATGGAAACCTACCCCGCCGCCGCCGAACGTACAGCTCGGCCTTACACCCAACAATCCGAAATCTTATAATTTCGGATCGCTTGGAACCGGCTCTGTTGCTACCACGGCTATTACTGCTACCAATGTAGGTAACAATAATTTTGGCATTGCAAAGCTCTCGATCAAATCGGTATCTATCACCGGCGATCCCGACTATACGATCACTTCTGTTCCGGCTTCCTCGGATTCCATTCTTATCGGTGATTCCCGCTTGATCAATGTTCGCTTTTCTCCGATCACTGCAGGTCTTCGTCAGGCAACGGTTACTATCGTTACAAATGGCATCGATAGCGGCACGCAATCGTTTGTACTTCAGGGTATCGGTTTAGCTCCGCTTATTTCGGTCGATACCAATATTATCTTCAAGAACCAGTTTGTGAAACTCGGGCAGACGCTTACCAAGCGCATTCTCATTACCTCGACTAACTCGCCGACATTGTTATTAAATGGCTTCCAGTTCGTGGGTATGGATTCCGGTGAATATTATATTTCCGGTTATCCTTCTTCGATGGCTATACCCGGCGGTACGTCCGATTCGATCTTCATCACCTACCGCCCGACCAAAGAAGGCCGTCACGTAGCGACGATGAATATCCTTAATAACTCGATCAATAATCCGATACTCCCTATTACGCTCTACGGAACAGGTATCTTGCCGCATATCGTCGTAACCCCGCGCCCGGTACGCTTCGATTCGATCGGTATCGGACAGACGACCTGCCAGGATATCAGTATCTATAACCCCGGTACCGATACCCTCTTGATCTTACGCAATCTTATGACGAGCAACGACGGCGATTTTGCCTTCACCCCGCTTAATGTTGCACTCGGTGATACGATCATCCCACCGGATAAAACCAAAAAGATCACGGTCTGCTTCACACCGAAGCAGATGGGCAGCCGTACCGCGCGTATCACGCTCGCTACCAATATTCCAAAGACTTTCGAATCAATCCCGAGGGATACAGCCAGCCTCTTTAATATCGATATTACGGGCGCTGGTGTACCCTATGGTGTGCTATCTCAAACCTTCAGCAATATCGAAGGATTGGGCTTAAACGATTCGACACTCGTCAATACCAGCATCTGCGCTACCGATACGATTCGCAATAACGGCGATGCCGATCTGACGGTGACTGCCCTTCATGTCGGCGGCCAAGATTCGGCTACCTTCACCGTTACCGGCCAGAACGTACCCTTTGTCATCAAAGCTCATAGTTATGTCGTCGTGACGGTCTGCGGTACACCGAAAGAACGTGGTGCTCATATCGGACAGCTCTCAATCTCGGCTACGACCAATTCCAAACTTGTCAGTTCGACCTCGAATCTGAATGTCTATGGATTGATCGCCTGTGCCCAGGCAACGCCGGACGGCTTATTCCGCAACGTCTTTGTTCCGGTTGACAGCACCAAGGAAGAATGTGTAACCGTTAAGAACTGCGGCGATATTACCGCTATTTACTCAGCTTCGGTTGCCGGAGCGAAAGCCAGCAATTACACGGTGACTCCGTCGAGTTCGCTCGCGGTAAAGCCTGGTGATTCTGCTACCTTCTGTGTGAAGTATCTTGCTATCGATACCGGTATGGCAACGGCCAACTTGAATATTTCTGCAGCAGATATTCAACCGATGAGTGTCTCGCTCAATGCAGGCGCCGGTTGTGCGATTGTCACTGGTACGATCGACCTGACGGCCGATTCCGTTAATGCCGGTGGACACTATACCGTTTTGGTTACCCTGACGAATTCAGGCGATTATACCTGGACTCCGGGATTACCCGTCATTGGCGGTCCGGATGCAGGCGTCTTTACTCCGAAGAACCCGAATGCTCTCGTACCGATACCGCCGCAAGGAAGTATCCAATTACTATTTGATTTCAGCCCGACGCTGACCCAGCATCAGTATCAGGCTACGATCTCCTTCCCGGGTACACCGAATTGTACTACAACACCTACCGATGTTGTCTTTAACCGGACGACCGGTGTTGCTTCAGTTCGTCAGACAATGCAGGATGGCTTCAGCCTCGGGCAGAACCATCCGAATCCGTTTGCGGCTACCTCCGAGATCAGCTTCACGACTCCGAAAGAGGCCATGGTCTCGATCTCGCTTCGCGATCTCAGCGGTAAGCTCGTTAAGATGCTCCAAAGCGGCAGAGTCTCGGCCGGTGAGCATACGCTTACTATCGAAGCAGCCAATCTGGCAAGCGGTACCTATGTGCTCGTGCTCGAGAGTGGGGCTATCCAGCTTGTTAGAACTGTAATTATCGACAAATAAACGACATACAGTTTATCAAACAAAAAGCCCCGGAGGTAATGCTCCGGGGCTTTTTGTTTAGGGCCGCACTGTGGAATTTTTCTTAATAATTTGGGTTCAAAATAACTATATTTTGGGAACGAGGTTCACTTTTAACTTATCTTGGGAGACAACTCTTATGAAATTGAAATCACTTAAAGGATTTCCTCAAATCCTTTTTTATACATTACTATTGTTGTGTTTCTATAACAGCGCTTCATTGGGTCAGGTAGTCAGTGGATATACCATGTCGAACATATCTGGCAGTTTTTCATCCATCTCAGGAGCAGGAGCAACACAATTATTTTCCAGTACTGATGATGCATCAACTACATTTGCTGCACCATTTAACTTTAAGTACGATAATACATCCTATTCTTCCGGCGCCACGATTGGCGTTTCCTCTAATGGATTCATGGCTTGGGGAACATCTGTTTCAGCAGTACCGACTACCTCTCCATATTGGGCGACCGCTTATCAGGTAAATGGTGCAATATTACCATATAATTGTGATTGGTATCCTGTTTCGGTTTATTATTTAACAACAGGTTCGGCACCAAATCGTGTATTAACTGTAGAATGGAATGGAAGATTGTACCAACAAAACCCTTCTTTTGCTGTTCAGGCAAAAATGTATGAGACTACCAATGCGATAGAATTTTGGTATTCAAATTTCAATTTTAATACTTACAACTCCGGTCCATCCTCAGATCCCGGGCCACCAATTGTAGGATTGCAAGGCAACCCCGCTTCTTCTGACAATAAATATTTCTATTCCCCAAGTTCGAGCAATAGCAATACTCCTACTACAAATATTCGCTTTTCCCCTATTCCACCGATCAATGTGCAGCTTGGAATTACTCCTAATAATCCAAAGTCTTATAATTTTGGATCGCTGGGTACAGGTTCGACCGCAACAACGAATATTACAGTGACAAATGTCGGTGATAATAGTGCCGGTACTTCTAAACTTTCTATTAAATCGGTAACGATCACTGGCGATCCGGATTATACAATTACGGCAGTCCCTGCCTCCTCCGACTCTATTCTTGCCGGGGATTCCCGTCAAATAACTGTTCAATTCACACCAATCACGGCTGGATTGCGTCAAGCGACCGTTACTATTGCTTCCAATGGACGCGATAGTGCTAATCAGACATTTGTACTTCAGGGCATCGGTTTAGCTCCGCTTATCTCTGTGGATACCGATATTATCTTTAAGAACAAATTTGTAAAGCTCGGGCAAACGCTTACCAAGCGCATTCTTATTACCTCGACTAATTCACCGACCTTGTTCTTGACGGGCTTCCAGTTCGTCGGTCTTGATGCCGGTGAATATTATATTTCCGGTTATCCTTCTTCGATGGCTATACCCGGCGGCACAACCGATTCGGTCTTCATCACCTACCGCCCGACTAAAGAAGGCCGTCACGTAGCGACGATGAATATCCTTAATAACTCGATCAATAATC
>CAYOJJ010000019.1:0-71481 GCA_964404255.1 uncultured Alphaproteobacteria bacterium
GTTCGGGGTTCGGGGTTCGGGGTTCGGGGTTCGGGGTTCGGGGTTCGGGGTTCGGGGTTCGGAATAAGATTTAAAGACCTTCAATATACCTGTCATTCCGAACCGAAGGGAGGAATCTCCTGACGTCCTAACAAATCGTCTTACACTTCGGCGTTGCTTTCTCGAAAAAGTACATGTCTTTACACGCTATTTTATTACGGAAATAATGTAGTGTTAGCAAACGATACCGGTAGGTATTATGTAGTATTACCAAGAATAATCATTCTACGAACAAGATTTCATTGCAACCGGGTGGATTCTAATCCATCCGGTTTTTTTATTTAAAATAGGTTATGCTTGAATTAGAAGTGAGACGCTCGTACAAGATCCTCTATGCCGATGGATCGGAGCAGCAGTTTCACGTCCTGCATGCCTCCCCAGCAAAACTACTTATTCGCGTAACAACCGATGGGGCAAACGATATTGCGTTTGCCGATCTCCTTGCCGCGCAACCCTGGAGCGATATCATAGAATTAAAAGGTACTTTTTTTATGAGCTAACTATCCCTACACCTGAACTCTGCTTATCTATCTTTCAATTATCAGTAGGCCTCCGGTAATTTTTTATTCTAATCCCTTGCCTCTTTGATCATAGTTGTATAATCCATTTCGAGCTTCCCGAACCCCTGTCCGCTTGAAATTGTTATACTCTTGCTAAGTAATCCACCTCACCAAAAAAGGAAGAAATAATGGCACAAAGTCTAACCCATAAAATTTTATCGGCACATCTGACTTCACATCCTGCTTTACCGGCTCCCGGCGAAGAAATCGGGCTTCGAATCGACCAAACCCTTACTCAGGATGCAACCGGCACGATGGCCTATCTGCAGTTCGAATCGATGGGGATGGATTTGATCAAGACGAAAGTCTCGGTCAGCTACGTCGATCATAACATGCTCCAGACGGGCTTTGAAAATGCCGACGATCACCAGTATCTTCAATCGGTAGCCGCCAAGTACGGTCTTTATTTCTCCCGCCCGGGTAATGGCATTTGCCACCAGGTACACCGCGAGCGCTTCGGCGTTCCGGGCGATACGCTGCTCGGCTCCGATTCTCATACGCCGACTTGCGGCGGCCTCGGTATGGTAGCCATGGGCGCCGGCGGTCTTGATATTGCGATGGCACTGGCTGGCCAGCCGTTCTATACTCCGATGCCGAAAGTCGTTGGTGTAAAGCTCACCGGCAAACTTCAGCCATGGGTTACCGGTAAAGATGTGATTTTAGAAATGCTCCGCCGCCTGACGGTAAAAGGCGGTACCGGACGCATCGTCGAATATTATGGTGAAGGTGCACACAATCTTACCGTTGCCGATCGCTTCACGATCTGTAACATGGGCGCAGAACTCGGCGCAACGACTTCGCTTTTCCCATCCGACGAAAAAACGCTTGCGTTCTTAAAAGCTCAGAAGCGCGAAGGCGATTGGAAAGAACTCAAAGCCGACGACGGCGCAAGCTTTGACGAGAACATCGAGATCAATCTCAGCGAACTCGAGCCGCTTATCGCTCAGCCGCACATGCCGGATAATGTAGTGAAAGTCCGCGACGTAGCCGGTACGCCAATTGCTCAGGCCTGCGTCGGAAGCTGCACGAACTCCAGCTATCATGATCTTGGCATTTCCGCCTATATCTTAAAAGACCAGGCTATCAATCCCGCCGTTAGCTTTACGCTGACGCCGGGTTCGAAGCAGGTCTTCGAGATGATCGCCCGCGATGGCGATATGACGCTTGCTAATCTTATCCGCTCCGGCGCTCGTATTCTCGAATCCGGTTGCGGTCCGTGTATCGGTATGGGCCAGGCCCCGCCGTCGGGTTCGGTGTCGGTTCGTTCGTTCAATCGTAACTTCGAAGGCCGCTCCGGCACTGCCGATGCAAAAGTGTATCTGGCCAGTCCTGAGACCTGCGCCGCTTCTGCATTGAAAGGCGTCATTACCGATCCGCGCGATGCCGGTATCCCGTTCAAAGAAATTATCGATCCCGAGTATATCATCAATGACGATATGCTTATTCCACCCTCGAAAGATCCAGGTGCGGTTTCGATTCTTCGCGGCCCGAACATCAAGCCGCTTCCGAGCTTCACTCCGGTACCGAACGATCTGCATGGCAAAGTGCTGCTGAAGATGGGCGATAATATCACGACCGATCACATCATGCCGGCCGGTGCAAAAGTATTGCCGCTCCGCTCGAACATTCCGGCGATCAGCGAATTCACGCTCGTACGAGTCGATCCCGAATTCCCGAAACGCGCTCATGATTGGGGTGGCGGTATGCTCATCGGTGGCGAGAACTACGGACAGGGTTCTTCACGCGAGCACGCGGCGCTTGCTCCGCGCTATCTCGGCGTAACGGCTGTTATCGTAAAGAGCTTTGCTCGTATCCACTTGGCAAACCTGATCAACTTCGGTATTTTACCGGCAACGTTCGTTAATGCTGCCGATTATGCTACGATTGCACAGGGCGATGAACTCGTCATCGAGAACGCCCGTAAGCAGATCGCCGAGCATCCGGAGAACATCACGCTTACCAATAAGACGAAGAACCTGACCTACCAGATCACGAGCCCGCTGACCGAGCGCCAGCGCCACATCGTTCTGGCCGGTGGCACCCTCGCCTATGCAAAGCAGGAAGCCGATAAAATATCGGCATAAGCGCGACAAACTTCATTTACTTCAAAAAAAGCCGTCTTACAGACGGCTTTTTCTTTTATATAGAATATTCACTTTAGTAAGAATCCGAAAAATCACAGGTTTTTTTCATTTCTCTCTGCGGGTAAATTTGTAGCGTACACGAACTACAAAGAGATCATGAAAACCTATATTATCTTACTGTGTGCAGCAGTATGTATCCTTGCATCTTGTAAATCAACTACAGCACCCGATTCCGGCGGAGGCACTTCGTCTGCAAAACTTTCCCTTAGCGAACTAGCTGGTTTGCCCTCGACCGGGGGACTGGTCAGCGGAGTAGGCTTTGCTTCCGATGGGTCGATGCTAGCCGTCATAGACAAAAAAATATATAAGGCTTCTATTGGTGGTAGTGTCTTAACGCTTGTCAATGATGAAGCTGTTCATTCCGATCTTGCGGTTGCTCCCGATGGTTCGGTCTATACAACGGTTGTTGTTAATGGTACGGCAGGTATCAGAAGATACGATGCCTCGCTTTCTTCCTTTGCCTCGCTCTTGCTGCCGAATACGCCTCAGGGTGGTGTGCCGATCACCTATCGGTTCGCACCGAATGGCGATGTTTATATTTGCTACGCCGATCAGCATTCGGTTTATTACGATCTATTCTATAGTGCCGATAAAGGTAGTACGTGGACATTGCTGCATCCGCAATACGGCCAAAGCGATGTAGCTTTCTTGCCAAATGGAGATATCATCAGTACTTCCGACGCGCCGAGCGGTGCCGCGGTAATCACTTCCTCCGATCATGGAGTAACCTGGAATACGATTTCAAAGGCGCCGGTCAATAGTCTGGGCCAAACGATCTTTTTGGCTTCGAACGGCGACATATATAATTACAGCCAGGGCGATAATAAGATCAGGGTCTCTCACGATGGAGGTAAAACATTTATTGCCTTGCCGTGGCCATCGAGCAATGCTTACATCCGTAATCTCTCGGAAATGAATGGGAAGCTCTATATTATGGGCGGGGCGTCGGGTTCACAGCCGGACCAAAGCAATTCCGCATCGGGAGTAGTGAGTAGCAGCGATGGTGGCCAAACCTGGAAGCAAGAGTTTATTTGTGCCGATGCCGTAACAATGACCGTAAAGAATAATACTATTGTGCTGGGTTCTGGGCATGGCCTGATCTATAATACCAGTGTAGGCTGGATAACGCTCGGCACCGGTACCGTAACGTCACTAAAAAGTATTGCGCTCGATAAAAACGGAAATATTCTCCTCGGGGCCGAAAAAGGTTTTTATAGGAAACAGGGTAGCACCTGGTATTCATTGGCTTTTCCCGGAGGAGTAGGGAAACTTGCCGTTGCAAGCGATGGCTCTATTGCTGCTGCTTGCGGGCTGGCCATTATCTGTTCGAGTGATAATGGAGCGAGCTGGACCTATTCTTCTTTCGATTCCAAAGGAGTGATTTTCATAGGTGTTCCAAGTGTAAGTGCGGTTGCTGCAGTTGGTAATATCTTCGTTGCCACAGTCTGTGATTATGTCGATCGTATTCAGGATTATGGCGCGGGATTTGTTATGCGTTCAAACGATGGTGGGAAAACCTTTCAGACTGTTAGCACACCGGGAAGTATTACTACGCTCATTAATAATGGCTCCACTACATTGTATGGCATCAAACAATATGAGCTTGCCGGTCATAATGCAGACGCTCTTACTTCTACCGATCAGGGCGCGAGCTGGCAGAGCTATACCGGCAAATATTTTCCCTTATGTTTTAATTCGCATCACCAGTTCTTGCACCGGAATACTTCCCAGGGAACAGATCTAACATTTGATCTGGTAACCGAAGGAAGCAACGATCTGAAAACATTTTCCACGGGCTACGACGGATCACATGCTTTTATTGCTGATATCCTTTTTGCTTCCGACGGGAAATTCTATACCATTATAAATGATGCTGTCTTAGCGAAGCAGGCTATTTATAAGTCCGATTCGGCGCCGCAATAATAAAGAAACAAACTATCTTCTTTGGCGTTAAGGGAGGCTGCTATTCATCTTCCTGCGTAATCTATGCGTCAGATTCTCAGTGCGTTTTTACTTTTTTGTTCAGCGATTTTCCTGCTTTCCTGCAGTGAAAAAGCGCAGATGCCCGGCCGGGCCTTCGAAGGCCGTATCGTTCAGAAGATCACTCTTAACAGTAATTTCTTTAGTCATAAGGGTGATAGCACCACTGCAGAAACACCTCGTACCGGTCCGCCGGTAGAGCAGCCGGTTTCCGGCCCGTCGATGACGCTGACCATGTTCAGCAAAGGCGATAAAGTTGCGTACGATATGACGATGCCGATCCTGCCGGTTACTCTTCATAGCATTATCGATCGTAACAGCCGCACGCTTACTATTCTCGGGCCGAATAAAGTTGCGTACGTATCCGATCTTCATTCGTTCGATAAAGTACGCGGCTCCGTCGATGATTCCATTAATTCCCATCATGAAATTATCGATTCGCTGCAGGCACACATGCCAAAACCGACCGGCAATAAGAAGACGATTCTCGGCCTGGCCTGCGAAGAACTCAAGACCACGATAAAAAATACCGATATTACCTTGTGGGTTACGCAGGATTCCCGATTGAAATATTTCGATGTTATGCGCGATGCCTTGCTTGGGAAAAATCAAACCGGAATGGGCGGCATGGAAGAATTAATGGCCATTTTTTCACCTATTGCCGGCGGGGGACATATTCCGGTCGTCTTCGAAGTATCGCAGGGCGGCAGGACACTCGTAAAAAGCGAAATGGTGGAATTTTCAGAAGAATCGATCAGTGACGATACCTTTGAGATCCCCAAAGGCTATGAAATTGAAAAAGATATGAAGCCTAAAACGGCTCCTGTCGCACCGGCCGCCACTGCTGCACCTTCTTCTCCAACGCCGTCATCTCCTGCTCAGAAGTGATGATAAGATGCTTTGGGTGCTAAAATTACCCGAAAGCGGATAAATAATTCGGTGATACTTTATAACTCCGGTGGTGTTCTTATTTTTGATGAGAATAAGAATACCCCTTGTTATTTGGTCGCTGCTCCTCCTTGCCGGATTCATTCGTCAGAGCAGTGCACAGGAATCGGCCTATGCCGGAAGAGTCCTTTTTAGAGTCAGCCCTGAGGCAGTAACCGCTCTTCGTTCGGCCTTTGCTCCGGTTGTATCCGGCGATTCGCACTTCGACCCCCAGCAATGTTCGCTCGCCAATAGTGCAGCGATCGCATCGTTATTTCATCTACCTGCGGCCTTAAAGGTCACGGCTCTTCGTCCTTTCATCCCGCAGCATAATGTTGCGCTCGAACGCCTTCGTGAACAGACAAATCCTATTCTCTTTACTCAAAATAAAGGCGTTGTAAAAGTAGTTGAGACCGAGGCAACGACCATGCTTCGCTCCAGCGAAGAACGCATTTCGCGCTGGTTCGAACTTACATTCGACCCGACTCTTACCGCCGAAGAAGTTTGTGTACTGCTTAAAAAATCGTCACTCATAGAAGTTGCCGAGCCTCGCTATAAGTATTCGCTTTGTTATACGCCGAACGACCCGAGGTTTTCCGAACAATATTCGCTTCCGCTGATTCATGCACCACAAGCATGGGACATCGTTCGGTGCGATTCCACTATGCTCGTGGCCGATGACGATATTGGCGTCGATTGGGCTCATGAAGATCTTGCCGCTGCCATATATATTAACTGGGGTGAGATGGGAGTTGACGATCAGGGGGTGCCAAAAAATATGAACGGTATCGACGACGATGGCGATGGTTTCATCGACGATTGGCATGGCTGGGATTTTGCCGGTGTAGCTGGTATTACCCCTGATAATAACCCGATGCCGCTGGTAGATCATGGAACCCATACCAGTGGGATCATGGGTGCGGTCGGCGATAATAAGAAAGGTGTTGTCGGCGTTGCCTTTGGAGCAAAGATCCTACCGCTCAAATGCGGCGATAATAATGGTAATAACGTCGCCTTCGGATATGAAGGAATGGTCTACGCCGCCGATATGGGTGCGAAGGTGGTCAATAATTCCTGGGGCGGCAGTACGAGATCGGAAGTTGGGCAGGATATCGTCAATTACGTAACGGCAAAAAATTGTGTCGTCGTTGCTGCTTCTGGCAATAATAGTCTTCAGCAGGATTTTTATCCCGCTAGCTACGATCATGTATTATCAGTCGCTTCGGTCAATCAAGCGGCAGCGTTATCCGGGTTTTCAAATACAGGTATTCATGTCGATGTCTGTGCTCCGGGTGAATCGGTTCTCAACACGGTCTTAAATAATATGTATGCCCCGCTTACCGGTACGAGTATGGCCTCGCCTACTGCTGCCGGAGCGATTGCGCTTATCCGGCAAAAATTTCCGAACTTCACTCCGGATCAGGCGGTAGAGCAGTTGCGCGCCTCTTCCGATGCAACGATCATTACTTCCGATAGAGATTTTTTTGGCAGCGGCCTCATCGATATTAAGAAGGCCGTCAGCCCCGGCGACCTATATTCCGCCCGGATCGTAAATGTCTCGGTAGAAGATGCCAACGGCGATAGTTTGCTTCAGGCCGGAGAGAGTGCGAATATCGTGCTTTCGGTCAGAAATTATTTGTCTCATGTATCAAACCTGAAAGCAAAGTTTGAAATGGTATCCGGCGGGCAGTTCGTCACCATGCCGGTAGCTCCGGTAGCATTTCAGAGTGCCAATACACTCGATATCGTGCAGAATGTTTCCGGCTCGTTCCCGATCACCATTTCGCAGGATGCACCGGCTAATGCAGTAATGATTATTAAAGCAACGTTTCTCTGTGATGAAGCCGGATTCGGATTTGCTACCGATTACTTCACGCTGATTATTAATAAAACCTATCGTGATCTTAATAAGAATAATATCATAGCAACGATCGATTCGAAAGGAAGCATCGGCTTTAACGATGCGCCGGACGATCAGCAGGGCTCCGGAGTGATCTGGAAGAACCCACCACCGAGCATTACTCCGGAAGGTAGAAGTATATTATTTATGGCGGGGCTCATGATCGCTGCCGATTCGGCTCATATCGTGGCCGAATCACCCGGCGATTTCTCCAGTGAGATAGCGACCGAAGATTTTGCACCGACTTCTATCGTTCACGATATAACTCCGGTAGATCGGCAGAATGCCGTTCAGGAATTGGAAGCTACCTATAACGATAGCTTTGGCAGCGAATTTTCGCAGGTCGGTGTAGATGTCAGAAGTAAAAATTATGCGATGGCAGCACCGGCTTCCGATGCAATTATCGCTTCTTATAGTATTAAGCATCGCACACTCGATAGCGGCAATCCGCCGACCGATCATACGGCTATCGGATTATTTATGGATTGGGATATCGGCGCCTCCGGCTCTGCTAATATTGCGACCGCCTCGCCATACGATCCTGAAATAGCCGTGACCCGCAGAGTAGAGCCCGGTTATCCGCTCGTGGGCATTAAACTTATTTCGGCAAAGCCTGCCGGCTCCTCGCTTAATTTATATTGTTTGAATAACGATGGCTCCGATGGCAGCCTCGATACCTATAGCGGGTTCGATATGACCGATAAGTGGCTGACGCTAACCACGCCCCGCGATAGTGCAGGCCCGAACGATGTTACCATGATCTACGGATTAAAAGATATTCCATTTGCTTCGCTCGATTCGCTTGAACTTACGTTCGTCATTGCTATGGCTACTGACGACCAGGCGCTTAAGGCGACGATCGATAATGCCGAGCATGAGTGGTATACACAATCATCGGTATCGCAGCGCATGGCTGCTGCTTCGCTCGAAGTCTATCCGAATCCTTTTACTGAAAAAGTAACTATCGCTTATCCAGGTACTACGACCGGCGAGATCGCGATCACTGATATGCTTGGCCGCACGGTATTTGCTAAAAAATGGAATGGCAGCAGCGAAACGCTCGATCTTTCCTCATTACCTTCGGGAGCTTATCACCTGACACTTACCAACGAGCAGGGCTCATTTTCAAAAGATATTATCGCCCGCTAAGAGCGTTTTGTACTAATTCTTTTATAGGCCCTTCGAGTATAACCTTCGAATGGGCGACATAGAAGGGGCTGTCAGTATGCCCCGATAGTAGTGGTGTTATCTTCACTGCATCTTTTGTAGTCGTAACAAGGGCCTCGTATGCCTGTGCCTCGGCAAGTATTTTTTCTAACAAGGCCGGCGTGTATTCTGCATGATCTGCTAAACGATACGGATGAACCGAAGCGCCGAGCAACCCAAGGGTATCTTCAAATATCTGCGGAGTACCTATCCCCGAAAGAGCAAGTATCCTTTTGCCCTGAAGCAGTAGCGGAGAATGGTGGGTAGCGGGAGTATCGATCGAGGTTAAACGATCGATCGTTTGTTTGCCGGTAAGCACCGGAAGTCCGGTTGCAGAACATTCTGAAAGTACCTCTTTATTAGCCTCCGCATTCATAACGATGATAGCGCTTGCATCGCGAAGTGCCGATGTTCCTTCGCGCCCTTTACCAAAAGGAATAATAGGCGGTATTCCCTGCGAAGCATTTATAACCACCAGATTCAGATCGCGACGAATGCGTTGATGCTGAAACCCGTCGTCGAGTAATACGACAGTTGCACCAAGTTCTTTTGCTTTCCTTGCACCTCGCAAGCGGTCCTCATCGCAGATCACAATGCTATCATCAAGCTCTGCCGCATAGAGCTGTGCTTCATCGCCACTTTGCTCTACGGAGGCAGCGATAGTATTGTCGTTTTTAACGACCAACAATCCATTGGTAGTACGTTTATATCCACGTAGTACAATAGCGACCGATGCGTGGAATTCCTGCTGTAATAAATGAGCAAGGTAGAGAGTGACGGGTGTTTTACCAGTCCCGCCGGCGGATAGATTACCGATGGAAATAACCGGCAGTCCTGCCGAAGCTGAATGCAGTATTCCCGAACGGTAGAAACTGCGCCGCAGCTTCATTATCCAGGCATAGGGATTGATGAGATCCATTACATTCATTTCTCGGTCTGGAATTGCTGAGATAGCTCTTTAAGCCATGCATCCTGTTCTTCCCGGGATGCGGGAAATGAAGAAGCATCGAGCAGGTGTGGAGTAACCGAAACCGATGAAAAGGGAAGCGGCAACCGGAAACGGTCCCAGCTTTTAGTAAAGGTAATAGCTTTACGATACCGTATTTCTAAAAAAAAGAGCGGGCGTTGCAATTGGTTGGCGGCAATAAAAGCACCACGCTTAAAGATCTCGCTGGGCCCACGCGGGCCATCGGGAGTAATGATGATTCTATCGGCAGAATTACTTCGAATAATTTCTATCGCCTCTTCCAATGCCTGCATTCCCGATTTACCGCTCGATCCTCGAACAAGTCTATAACCCCAACTGCTAAGAATACGGGAAAGGTAGGAGCCATCTTTGCTTTGAGAAACCAGTGCAACAGCCTTATGCCGGACTACCCACCATCCGGCGATCATACGGGAGTGCCAGAAGGTAATCACTGCATGAGCGGGAAGTGCATCGCCGTGCCACTTGAGGCGAAGTGTTCGCACGAGCATCGAGATACCGATATTGAGGATGGCTTCCTTCATGTTGTCAATAAGAACTCCGCAGCTTTTTTTGATGGAGATTGCTCATCGCTTTGCAATAACGAACGAATATGTGCGAGATCGGCACGGAATGAAGATTCATTGACAAGAACATCGGTGATCGCTCGGACGATCGCGGCAGGGGTCATTTCTGCCTGAATCAATTCGGGATATAATTTTTTTCCGAGGACAATATTTGCAAGACCAATGTATTTCAGCTTTATAAGCGACTTAGCCATCCAATACGTGAGCCAACTTGTGCGATAGCAGATCACTCCCGGTAAGCCGCAAAGCGCTGCTTCGAGTGTCGTTGTTCCGCTTTTTAATATGCCGACGTTCGAATAGTGGAGTAACTGATGAATATCGCTTGACGAGCGGAAGCGTTTCACCGATGATGGAAGATGCTCATAAATACCAGGCTCAAGACTGGCTGATTCTACAACAACGGGTAGTAAGTCCTGTGCTGCCTGCAATTCGCAAGCGGCTTCAACCATGATAGCCAAATGCCGACGCACTTCTTCTTTTCTCGAACCGGGGAAAACGGGCAGCCATTGCTTTGAAGCATCAAGATCATGCTTGCGTGCAAATGCTTCCCGGCTTAAGAATTGGCGTGCTTCTTCGTCGATGATCTCGACTAACGGGTGACCGATAAAGGAAGTCCTATCCAAACCGGCGTTTGTATAGATCTCTTTTTCGAACGGAAAGATGACAAGCATCCGATCGACCGAAGCAACGATCTTCTGCACCCGCGAAGGCTTCCATGCCCAGACCTGCGGACTTACATAGTAGATTACGTTGATCTTTCGTTTCTTCGCTTCGGCAGCAAGGCGGATATTAAAGCCCGGATAATCGACAAGCAGGAGAACATCGGGTCTGGTTGCCGGATCATCGAACAGAGCAACCATCTCATTAAAGACTCGTTTGAAAAACCGGTATCGCTTCGCCACTTCCTGAAAGCCTACTACCGACATCTCTTTGCTATCATAATAGCAATGCATTCCTTCGGCCTTACAAAGAGCGCCGCCTATGCCATAAATATCAAGAGTGAGAGAGCGATCTACCGCAATGGCGGCGGCTTCATGTAACACTCGCGCAGCCAACCGGTCGCCTGAGGCTTCGCCTGCAATGATGAGTATGCGACGATGCTGCGACACTTAGAGCAATCGTTTGAGAAAAGCGCCCGTATAAGAGTTTTTCTCGGCGGTTACTTGCTCCGGCGTACCGGCTGCGACGACGTACCCGCCGCCTTCTCCGGCTTCCGGTCCGAGATCGATCACCCAATCGGCTCCTTTGACGACTTCAAGGTTATGCTCGATAACGATCACCGTATTACCGGCATCGACAAGAGCATTGAGCGCCGTCATTAGTTTTGCAATGTCGTCGAAGTGAAGCCCGGTTGTCGGTTCGTCAAAAATAAATAGCGTATTATCTTTATCGCGATCGATAAGGAATGTTGCCAGCTTGATCCGCTGAGCCTCGCCGCCGGAAAGGGTATTAGCCGGCTGGCCGAGCTTGATATAGCCCAGGCCTACATCGGCGAGTGTTTGTAATCGGGAAACAACCTTTTTATTATCGGCAAAGAATTCGAGCGCTTCATCGACAGTCATGTTCAGTACATCGACGATGTTTTTGCCTTCAATCTGGGCCTGCAGTGTTTCCGGCTTATAGCGCGAACCACCACACGTCTCACAGACGAGATACATATCGGCAAGAAACTGCATCTCTACTTTCACGAATCCTTCACCCTGGCAGGTCTCACAGCGGCCGCCGGGAATATTAAACGAGAAATATCCGGCCTGCCAATCGCGCTGTTTTGCATACAATGTTTTTGCAAATGCATCGCGGATGTGATCGAAGGCATTGACATACGTTGCCGGGTTTGAGCGAGGCGTTTTGCCGATTGGCGTCTGATCGATCATTGCCACTTCATCGACAAACTCCGCTCCTTTAAGTCCTGCAAAAGCGCCGACATCGTTTACCGGTTCACCTTTTTCTTTGCGCAAGCCATTATAAAGACAAGTATGAACGAGTGTCGATTTTCCCGAACCCGATACACCCGTCACCGCGGTAAAGACACCGATAGGGAAGCTCACGTCGACATGCTTAAGATTATGCTCCGACGCTTCTTTGATTGTGACCGCTAATTTCGGATTGATGCGTCGCCGCTTTTTCGGAACCGGTATCTTTAATTTCCCGGTGAGATATCCGGCTGTAAGTGATGAAGCCGGGTTCGTTTCAATAAGATCGGAATACGTACCATTGAAAACTATTTCGCCGCCATGCTGGCCGGCATTGGGGCCGAAATCGACCACATGATCCGCCTCGCGAATAATATCTTCATCATGCTCAACGACAATCACGGTATTGCCAAGATCGCGGACGCGTTTTAAGATACCAAGCAGGCGTTCGCTATCGCGCTGATGCAGGCCGATGCTCGGCTCGTCAAGAACATAGAGCGTACTCGTCAGCGCGCCGCCGAGCGAGCTTGCCAGTTGAATGCGCTGCGCCTCGCCGCCTGAGAGACTATTGGAAAGCCGGTGCAGAGTCAGGTACCCGAGACCGACATCGTCAAGATAACGCAGGCGCTTGGTGATCTCATCGACGAGGCGGCCCGCTACTTTTCGTTCGAATTCTGTCAGTTCGATCTGCTCGAAATGCTGACGGACATTCTTGATCGTTTGCCGCACGACTTCAAAAATATTTTTCCCGGCAACCTTTACCGTTAATGCCGCCGGCCGCAATCTTGAACCGTGGCAGGAAGGGCAGGTCGTATAGCCGCGATAACGCGAAAGGATGACGCGGTAATGCAGCTTATAGGTTTGGGTCTCAAGATCGTGGAAAAATCCGGAAAGACCTTTAAAGACAGCGCCATAGCCATCCCACACGGTTTTCTGCTCTTCTTCACTCAGTGTGGCATAGGGGACATCCATGCGCACGCCGGCCTGTTTCGAGACTCGCTCGAGATCGTGCAGGTAGCTCGAAAATTTTGCACCAGTCCAACAGGTAACCGCTCCTTGCCGTAAGGATTTGGATCTATCGGGCACGACCAAATTCATATCGATACCAACAGCACGGCCAAAGCCTTCGCATTCCGGGCAAGCGCCAAACGGACTATTAAAGGCAAATAACCGCGGCTCCGGTTCTTCATACGGGATGCCGCAATTAGCGCATTCGAAACGATCGCTAAAGCGGAATTCGGCCGTCGGGCCATCGCCTTCGAGCCGGGCAATGATTGCTTTGCCTTTTCCTTCGCGAAAAGCGGTTTCAAGCGAATCGATCACTCGCGAGCGAACCGTATCGTCATTCTCTCTCCAAATGAGGCGGTCGATCAGTACCCTGACGTTCTCAGCAGCGATCGTCTGCGGCGGTTCTTCGGATAACTCTAAAATGCGCTCGTGACCGGCAAGCGTAATACGAAAGAATCCCTGCGCGCGGAGGTTTGCCCACTCTTCTTCGATCGGCCGTTTGCCATGGCGCTGCATCGGGAAGAGTATATAAAATTTATCGCCCTCTTTTAAGTGAGTCGAAAGGTGACGAACCACCGTGCCGGGTGTATCTTTACGAACGATAGAGCCGCACTGTACACAATAGGTCGTGCCGATGCGGGCATAAAGGACGCGAAGGTAATCGTAGATCTCGGTCTGGGTTGCAACCGTCGAGCGCGGATTACGGATAAGTGTTTTCTGCTCGATCGCAACGGCTGGGCTGATGCCGAGCAGGGTATCGACATCCGGTTTTTGCATCCGCTCAAGAAATTGGCGAGCGTAGGCGGAAAGACTCTCAACGTAACGGCGCTGTCCTTCGGCATAGAGTGTATCAAAGGCCAGTGAAGATTTTCCGGAGCCGCTGACACCGGTAAATACTATTAGCTCGTTACGCGGAAGTTCGAGAGAAATATTCTTTAAATTATGAACACGGGCACCCTTGATCGTAATAGGTTTTTTAGAGGAAGGCAAAGCCGTGCCATTAGGCTGGGGAGCCGATAATCGCTTCTTTTTTTGTGATGCTACGGGCATATCAAGAACCTAACGAAATTTTGTTCCGTCAGGTTGTCCTAGCGAGCTCTTTTTTCTCTCTATTTTAGGTACCGCTCTTTAACGACAGAAAGATGGTGAAGTTCATGGCCTGCAATAATATAGCCAATGGCCCGGACACTCATAGGGTTCTTATTAGCGGTGCCGGTGATCATGTAGGTGGAAGGATCCAGGTTGCTAAACAGGGCGATCGTGGATTGCCTTACGGCACGGTAATCATCAAGCAGGGATTGTTTGCTTCTTGCATCCATTTTTGCAACAGCGGCATATTCATTTTCTTCGAAGCCGGGAAGCTCGGTTTTATCCCCACGGGCAAAAGTAAGGGCGCGGTAGGAAAAGATACGTTCGGCATCGATGATATGGCCGATCACATCTTTAACTGACCATTTTCCGGGTGCATAGCGATACAATAGTTGCTCTTCGCTTAAAGAGGAACAGACCGAAATAACACTTTCGGTCTGTTCGTTAAAATATTTCAGCAGGTCGTTCGAAGCGACGTGACGAATATAGGTATCGTAGTATGGGGCATATTCGCCCGGTTTCGGAGCTTCGATGAGTAGTGCCATGCTTCTTACATTCCGGTTGGCGCCAGCACTTCATCGCGTTGGAAGACATCGGCGCCATTGGTGAATCGTTCGATGGAAGATCTGATCTCGGCCAGATCGAAAAAGTGTTTACCGGCAGCATTGCGAAGCTCGCGGGCAACGGTGTCCTGCGTCGAAGCGACGATCACGCGTTTACCATAACTGCGCAGCAGTTCGACGGCACGTTCGAAGTCGCCATCGCCGGTCACAAGGACAGCCGTATCATACTGAGCGATAGTGGTAAAAAGATCGACGGCCAGTTCGAGATCGAGATTCGCTTTGCGAGTCAATTCGCCGGAAATTTCATCGCGGAAATATTTGATCGATTTCACGCGAACGGTATATCCGGCATGATTAAGATAGCCGTAAAAGCGCTGTTCGCGCGGATCGGGGGGCATTTTTTGAGACGCATACCAGAAGGCATCGCCGATAGTGGCACCTTCGGTAAAATATTCAAGTAATTTGCGTGGATCGAAAAACCAGCCGAGCGAGCGCTGGGCATAGTAGGCATTTTCTCCATCGACAAATACTGAAACACGATTAGCAGTTTGCGAAAATAACGGATGTAGAGATGAAGTCATTATGTGTTACTATAATAGTGCACTCTCCGGTATAAACCGAAGCAATTATTTTATGTATTATAATCTCACGCCGCTGAGAGGGTCGAATATATGGATCGCAGCAGAATGAGGTATGATGTTATAGTGCTCTCCGAGGGAAGGAATGCTTGATGTCTGGTTCAGTGTCACAGCCAGCGTACCTCCGACAACGAGCGGAGTGGATAGATAACAATACGTAGTACTACCAAGGCGTTCAACCAATACTACAGTTCCCGTAATGGCAGATGTTCCCTCCGTAGAGACCGACTCAACCATAAAAGACTCTGGTCTAATTCCCACAACTACTGCTTTCCCCGAAATAAGGCTGGAATGGGCAACCGGAAGGCGGAAGGATCCGGCGACAAATATCATCCCGGCGGCCGTCTCTTCGATCGTTCCGTGAATTAAATTGATGGCTGGCGCTCCGAGAAATTTTGCAACGAAGATACTGGCCGGACGTTCGTAAATTTCTGAAGGTGTGCCGACCTGCTCGATGCGGCCTTTATTCATCACGACGATGGTATCGCCCATGGTCATCGCTTCGGTCTGATCGTGCGTGACATAGACCATCGTAGTGCCAAGACGACGCTGGAGTGATTTTAACTCCGTGCGCATCTCCGTACGAAGCGCGGCATCGAGATTCGAGAGCGGCTCATCGAACAGAAATACTTCCGGTTTTCTGACGATCGCTCTTCCAAGTGCAACACGCTGGCGCTCACCGCCGGAAAGCTCTTTCGGTTTTCTATCAAGCAGCTTTGAGATAGAAAGCAGTGTAGCGGCGGAGCGAACTTCTTTATCGATCGATTCTTTCGGCGCTTTTCTAATCGTTAGCGGGAAGGCGATATTCTCATAGACATTCAGGTGCGGATACAAAGCATAGTTTTGAAAGACCATTGCGACGTCGCGATCTTTCGGCGCCAGATCGTTAACCCGTTTATTACCGATCATAATATCGCCGGAGCTGATCTCTTCTAAACCGGCAATCATTCGCAGCGTTGTAGATTTCCCGCATCCCGAAGGCCCGACGAGTACGACAAATTCGCCTTTATTCGCAGCAAAAGAAATACCGGTCACGGCCTCATTGCCGTTGGTATAGCGTTTTTCAATGTTCCGTAATTCGAGATGCGCCAAGATCAGAATATAGAATAGTATGCAAAGTTACGATACTTATATAATTTAGCTTAGTAGATAAATAATCCGACGGTAATCGCTGAACTCCTGTTTGCCTTTTTCGGGTGTCTGCAACTGGTATATTTGTATTCTTTCGTACGAAGCCCGATAAGTTGTATGTCGCTTGATTTTCAATTATCCGAAGACCAACTCGCTATCCGCCAACTGGCCCGTGAATTTGCCGAGGCCGAGATAAAGCCGAATGCTATCCACTGGGATGAAGAACAGATCTTCCCGATGGATACCTTTAAGAAGATGGCTGAACTGGGCTTCCTCGGGATTATGGTCCCAACCGAACTGGGCGGCGCCGGGCTTGGCTGTATCGAGAATACAATTATCATTGAAGAGATTGCTCGTGCCTGCCCTGGTGTGGCACTCTCGGTTGCGGCTCATAACGGGTTATGCTCCGGCCATATTCTTGCTTTTGCCAACGACGAAACGAAATCAAAGTATATCCCAGCCCTCGCCAAAGGCGAAGTTATGGGAGCCTGGGGCCTTACCGAACCCAGTTCTGGCTCCGATGCAGGTGGGATGCAGACCGTTGGCGCGCGTGAAGGCGATTACTATATTCTCAACGGCGCAAAGAATTTTATTACCCATGGCAGTTACGGCAAGACGGCTGTCATCATGGCGATCACCGATCGCTCGAAGGGTGCTCATGGTATCAGTGCTTTCGTTGTCGATAAGACCATGGGGGGCTTCTCTGCGTCGAAGAAAGAGAACAAGCTTGGTATGCGCGCCAGCGAGACCTCAAGCCTGCTTTTAGAGAATGTTAAAGTACCCGTTGCCAATCTTATGGGTAATGAAGGGGAAGGTTTTGTGCAAGCCCTGAAAATTCTCGATGGTGGAAGAATTGCCATTGCTGCATTGAGCGTCGGTTGTGCTCAGGGGGCATTCGAAGCCGCTGTTAAATACGCCCAGGAGCGTAAGCAGTTTGGTAAAACCCTTGCCGAGATGCAGGCTACGCAATTCAAACTTGCGCAGATGGCTATGAAGCTCGATGCGGCGCGCTTACTTACTTATAAAGCTGCTGCACTTCGCGATGCTGGCGAGCCCTATGGTACTGCTGCTTCGATGGCAAAAATGTTCGCCAGCGAAGCCTGTGTCGCTATTTGCGAGGAAGCTATTCAAATCCACGGCGGCTATGGCTATATCAAAGAATTTCCGGTCGAAAAATACTGGCGCGATTCCAAACTGCTTACCATTGGTGAAGGCACGAGCGAAGTACAGCGAATGGTCATTGCCCGCAGTGTCATTAAAGAATACGCCAGTTAATCGATGCAGCTTCATATCGGCCTCAGCTATGCTCCGAGCGATGTTCCGAAATATCGCCGGTATGAAGACGCATTACAGCAGGCAGCCTCAGCGCTTGGCTATGAGGTAACCACTACAGACCTATCGAATAATCCTTCGGCAGCATCGACGGTCGATGCAATAGTCTTTACCGGAGGCGCCGACGTTGAGCCATCGCGCTTCGGTAAAGCTGATGAGCGCGGTGCTTGCGATGAGATCGATGAAGTACGTGATGCGAAAGAATTCGAGTTTGCCCGTATTGCCGATGAACGTCATTTACCTATCCTTGGTATCTGTCGTGGTCTGCAGTTGCTGAATATTCATTATGGGGGCTCTCTGATCGTCGATCTTGGGCAGGCAAAGTATCCATCACATTCGAAGATCGAAGGGAAGGATCGTCGTCACGATGTCCATATCGAGCCCGGCAGTTTATTAAAGAAGATTACCCGTGTGACGAATGCATCTGTTACGAGCGCCCACCATCAGGCCATTGATGAAATAGCTCCCGGCATGGTGGTTTCTGCCCGTTCAAGTGCCGATGGCGTGATCGAAGCTATCGAGTGGAAAGAGCTGGAGAAGAAACCGTATTTTATTGCCGTTCAATGGCATCCGGAGAGGATGGATGCCGGTGAGCCACTTTCCGGTATCCTCTTCGAACAATTTCTATCAGAAACAGCTATGAATAAGGTGCTCGGCTCACGGTTTTAATAGTCAATATAGCCTTTGTATAACAGCATTATTCCAGTAGTAGGTCTTTAAAAAAGATGTAACTTTGCTATACTGAGAGTGTTTTTCAATCCTTGATATTCACACGAAACATCATCTACCAAACTAATATGAAACGTCTTGCTTTTTGTATCGTGATGCTGCTGGCAGTGCTGTCGGCTCCTCTTTATGCCCAAAATTTTTGGGAAGCAACCTCTGGTCCGGGTGCCGGTGAAATAACGTCTTTTGCTAAAGGAAGCAACGGATTTATACTGGCAACTTCTTCTAAATATGTCTATCATAGCACCGATTATGGCGCTCATTGGGGGAAGTATGATACCCAATTCGAATTCGTTGGCTCCAGTGTGCTTGCTATAGATGGTTCTTCAAATGCTTATGCGGCCGCTTCTGATAATATCTATAAATCTACCGATAAAGGTGTGTCCTGGAATCCAATAGTACATCAGCCCGATGCAAATGGAACGTCGAGCTATAGCGGCATCGCTATCGATCCGAGTGGAAATATCTTCGTGGTTTCGTCCCGTGGAATGTATGTTTCATCCAATAACGGCTCGACGTGGACCTTGTATGATAAAACGCAGGGCATTCCGGAGAATTTACAGCTCGGAGGCACAGAATTGATCAATTCTGTCTATGCAGCTCCCGATGGAACGGTATATATATTAACAGCCAGCCGCGGAATTTCTAAAACGACGAATGTCGGTTTATTATGGACTACAGCGGGCTTTGATGAAAGCGGCCAGGGTTCTACAGTAACGCTCTATAGTATAGCTGCTACAAAATCCGGTAAGTTATTTGCTGTTACCGGCAGCGGATTTTTTATGTCCGCAAATAAGGGTACTACCTGGACAAAACTTAATAATACCGGCGGGCTTAATACTACCAGCGGACAAGCAGTAGCTACCGACGATAATAAAGGAGTAATGTTGATCACCGGTTTAGATGGTACCTGGCTTTCTCTCGATGATGGAGTTACCTGGACACAGACGCGTGCAGCCGTTGCCGGCGATGGTGAGCAGAATGCACTGATGATCGGTGATGCGGCTCATTTCTTTGTTGGTACTACTACCAGTGGTGTTGCTTATTCCAATGATAAAGGCTCTACCTGGAAGCCGCGCAATACCGGAATCACCAATGCCTCTATCTCCGCTGTCTGTACCGATTTTACCGGACATGTATATGCTCAGGCCGATCTTGATCTTTTTTCCACGACCAACGGCGGAGATGCCTGGGCAAGCGCCGGAGGGCAGATCACCGGCACCCAGATATTAGCCCTTGCGGCAACACATGGTGGTGGATATCTCTATGCTGCTGTTCAGGATAGTGGGATGTTTCAGTGGGATGCCAACTCTAAGAATTGGACTAATATAGTCGGCAAGTTTGGGTCGAGTATTTATAAAACGAAGCTGACCACTATAATGATAACTTCCCGTGGCCATCTGTATGCCGGTGCTCAAAATGGTGCGATCTATCGTGCTTATGGTAATACCAATAATTGGGGCTTGAAACGTAGCGGTACCACGACGTCCACTATCACGGCCCTTGCAGCCGATGCTGGGGGAGGAAAGTTATATGCCGCTAATGCCGATTCGATTTTTCTCTCGATCGATAGCGCCGAGAATTGGAATAGCCTGGCCGGCTCACCGCAGAATACGACCGCCATGGCTGTCGATTCTATTGGGACGATCTATGCCGCAACCACCGGCGGGTTATATTATTCGGCCGATGGAACGACCTGGAATAAAGTTAGTGCGGTTTCAAACGCGAAGTCGATCGCTGTAAATAGCCAGGGTACTGTGTATGTGGTTGGTAATGCCGGCACGTTTTATTCCGCCGATCATGGTGCTACCTGGACTTCGGTAAATGATAATTCCATTAACAGCCTTTCGCCTTCGGCTGTGATCGTCGATAATACCGGTCGCCTGTATGTAGGAACAGCTAATAATGGTGTCTATCGCAGTAAGAGCACAATTACCGACGATGTCCCGATGCATCATGCGATTGAGCTTGGGGCGCACTTTATAGCGAATTATCCGAATCCGTTTGTAGATCAAACAATCGTTGGGTTTACTGTTGGCAGTGCCTCGGATCTTCATCTCGAACTGATCGATGCTCGTGGTAATACCATCGCATCGCTCTTTAACGAGTTTGCTCCGATCGGAAATTACTCGGTGAGGATCGATGCAGAGGCGCTTCATCTTTCTGCCGGCACTTACTTCTGCCGCTTGAGTGGCGAAGGCGGTTCGGTCACTGAAAAGATCATCTATCTCGGTAAATAAAAGAATTCTTTATAAGAATAAAAAGCCCGCTGTTTAAGCGGGCTTTTTTATTGGGTTAGTGTTTAATGAAATCTCGTAAGTAACTGCAGGTATTCACCGCTTCGGTAAAGAACGGAGTCTGGCTGTAGTCTTTAACTAAAGTAGGAAAATACTTTGCGTTATACATATACTGCCGCAAGGCATTCTTTTCTTTTTCATCGGTCAGTTGACTAAGCGTAGTACCTTCGCCAAACCCGTAATCCCAGCCTGAGCCGGGAATATGATGTTTCTGGTCGCAGCGGGCCGCAAAGAAGAGAGAGGCCGCTTTAAGATTCGGGTCGATCGAGAGATCGAAGACCTTTTTAAAAATAGCTTCTGCTGTATACACGCCGTAATATTCCCGGCGGTAATCGCTTGTGGAAAGAGAATCTAAGACCGGAACTTCATCGCTTCCCCAGTAATACTCATCCATCAACCAGCTATTGCCCCAATAGCTCATGGAATAGAGCCCGAGGCCATACTCGAAGGTTGCAGCAGCCCGTATAGCAGTTGAAGCCGAGGACTTCATTGTTTCCTCAAGTGCTGCCATCTTTTTTGCATAGCTTATTTTCGTGTATTGGATGGTATCCTGCTCGGTAGGAGCGTGCGTATCGATCAGCACCGTGCTGAAGGGGTTTGCCCCGAGGAAAGTTTTGTAAGTGGACGTTTGATAATACTCTGCCGGGAGCTTTTCCATCCATTGCAACGCCCGTTGCCAATCGAAACGGCGAATGTAGGTAGTAGCGATCGCATCGCCGACGTCATTAGTAACTAGAACATTTTTTGTTACCAGGTATTGCTCGAATGGCGTATGATCTTTTTTCGTCATGAATTCATAGAGCGCGCGCTGCTCGTCAAGAGAGAAGTAATGCCGGACCCACTCGAGCGATTCCATGGAGTAATAATGGGTTGTTGTATCGGTAGAAGGGGGTAGTTCCGAGCGACCGAGGCAAAGGATCATTTTGCTCTGATCGTGCTCGAGCATATATCTTGGTGCCAATAGTACTGAAAAAATGTCCCGGTAATATTTCTCCCACTCGAAAGAAGTTTTCGCTTTTTGTTCGATCCATAACAGCGAGGGCAGCAACGCCGCTTCGAACGATGTCGTCATGATCGGCTGCTTATTGATCGTAACCAGCAGGGTTGTCAGTTGCCATTGATCGGCGATAGCTCCCTGCTGCGGCATCGTTTTAGCGGAGGCTAAATACTCGTCGGCGGTCTTATAGTCATGCAGGAGATAGGCAAGATAAGCAGCGCCAATCTCATAGAGAGCCCTGTTGGTCACCCCGCCGGTATGTGCAAGACTGTGGTAGATACCAATAAGATCGCGTATGTCCTGAAGATGCGAAGTATCTCTCTTGCCGGCATACTCGCGATACATATAAAAATCAATCCTTGGTGCAAAAGACTCCGTCGGATGCTCGACGGCCGGAAAATTTATAAGTACATCTTCTATTTTATGGATTTCTCTGATAGCGAGCAATTCGAGTAATGGACAGCCCGGATCAAGCGATTGCACTTTTTTTATTCCTTCGATATCCGGGTCTGAATGAGTTAAAGATATTACAGCAGCAAGATTTGCTGCCTCGTGAGTATTCTTACATTGATCGAAGTATTCCGATTCCGGGATCTCCGGCTTGAACGCCCACTCAAAGCTTTGCAGATTCGAAATATGCTTGGTTATACCTTCGGCAAATGCCTTGCTGTAAAGGTAACAGGCTTGAGGGCGCTGATCGTAAAAGCGGTAAGTAATACCGGCTTTGATCGAAAGGGCCAGCATATCGAGCACCGGGCTGCTGCTTGGCTTTTTAAAATAAGTATTGAGTATCCTTTCCGCCTGCTTATACTGTTGCCCGTAATACGAAAGCCGTAACGCCTGATACGCATACCGTTCTTTTAAGAACGTATTTTTAGTTGTTTTGATGGATTGTTCTGCTTTGGCCGATAGCTGTTTCTGCTGCTTGCTGTCTGGCGAGCGTTCGTCTTCGTAATAGCCCCAGCCTTGTTCTTCGACTATCGGCTCGACCGATTTTGCAAACAGGAGATAGGCGGCGGCATCGGTTGCATGTTTCGAGATCAACGCCTTAACGAATGCATTCTCTTTCAATGAATCGGGCAGCGAGGTAGCACTGCAGGTTTGGACAGCGGCTGCTATTGATTCCATCATAGACGCCGTTGTAGTGACGATAGCTCGGTAAGCTTCGGAGTCGGGTACTCCAAATTCTTTTGCCCAGTCACGACTTGTGGCCCGGGCAACCGGCACCTGCTCGTTATAATCATAGAGGAATGCCATCGTGGTATAATAAAAAGGCTGCATCCCGCTGTCGGATTCAAGCCCATTCTGGAAGAAGGAAGTAAAATAATCCTGGGGATCGGGAGGATCGGCACAGCCATGGGAAGGGTCGGGGATGAGCGTAGCGAGCAGACTACTCAAAACGACGATAGAGATCCTCCAATGTCGATAGGCTATGGCGTGAAATACTTGCCGAATCGAGATGGAAGAATGCAATGCGGCGGGATTGCGAAGGCAATTCGCGATAAAGAAGCGAAGCCGTTTTATCGAGAAGTTCATTGGGAATGGATTCGTATCTGACGAGATCACCAGAACGAAGAGCAATATCAAAAAGTACCGTATCGCGTCCTATGAAATAAGAATTCTTTTGTACCGACTGCGCGACCGAGCGTAACGATGCCGTATCGACATCATGAATCAGCCCGGCATATTGACTATGCCGGTACAGCACTCCCCATTCAAAGAGCGGCAATGCTGCATCGAGTAGCAGCGGGTAGGTATGGATCGCTTTTCTATACTGTTCGATTACCGAAGCATCGAGAATGGAATTCTCTGCTGTACTGCTTTTCAGATCACCCATATTATATCCCATAAGCAAGCCGCGATCGACGGGCGGAATGCCGGTCTTGCTACTATACTTGATCTGGTAGAGCCTGATGGTGGCGCTGAGCGTTTTGTTTTTCAGGAAGGGCGCTTGTCGGAGTGCTTTTAATAACGCGAAATATTGCGGAGCAGTAGTAGCGGTCCAATCGCAATCGATCTGTACTTCGGTTATTCCCTGCAGGGCGGCGGTGTTGGATATCGTTTCGGTTAGCGTAGCGATATGATTTGCCAACTCGGGCGCCGAACCGACTGTAAGCCACTTAATGCAAGCCTGGGTAATGAATATGGTAGGGACGATCGAAGAAGCAGTAGGTTGTTTCTTAAAGACGATCGGGGCGACCGGCAGGGGCCGGCCATCGATGAGATCGACATCGAAAAATTTGATGTACAGACAATGGCAATGGAGCGAATCGAGAACTAACGCTTCAAAAGGAGTCGGATTATAGACCGATTTCCAGAAATAGAATGCCCTGCTTACCGTAGAAGGCATTTCAGAATGGCAGGAACCAAGAAGAAGAAGGAAAGAGAGAGCCAGGCAAAACGGTATATAATAAAAAACCCGCAATGACAGGTGATGCTGTCTTTGCGGGTCAATACTGCTATTAAAAAAATTACCCGTTGGCAGAGGCGGTGTCGTTCTTCATATTCTGAACTTCCAAACGCACTTCTTGCGCTTTCTTCTTTAATTCATTCATTGCCTTACGGACTCGAACACCGGCCGATTTATTGCCTTTGACATAAAACTTCTCGAAGTCGTCCTGAAAGCCTTCGAGCATAGCCTTTAATTCTTCATAACGATTCATAATTGTACTCCAGGTTATAGTTCAGTTTCGTGATGATGAAAAAGAGGAAGCGAGGGGGTCAACAGCTATAGTCAAGCAGCTTCTCCTTTTTGCAAAAATACGCCATTTTTTGGCAATTTAAGAAAAATTGATATTACTTGGGTTACCAAGAAAATGACCGGTCCCTCCATTGCTTGCGATCACCGCTTTTTCTTAGCGGCTTTTTTCTTGGAAGGTTTCGCTGTTTTTGGCTTAGATTTTGGCTTTGCTTTAACAGTAACCTTCTTTTTTGACGCAGAAGCGGCCTTTTTCGGCGCTTTAGCTGCTTTTGGGCTTTTCTTTTTGCCCGATGCCGCCGATGACTTTTTAGGTTTATCGCCAGCAGCACCAAGTTTTCGCAGTTCTTTTTCCGATTCTGCTAACTCCTTCTTGGAAAGCCGCTTTTTGCCTCCGAAGAGCTCCATCTCTTCTCTGGCATCGCGCTCTTCCGGTGTTTCGTCCTTCAAAGCAGCAAGGATTTCCAATTCTTCAGGGGTCGGTGGCGGCTGAAGACGTTTTTGGATAGTTCTTGGAACAAGGGGAGTATGGGGAAGTTTGGAAACAGTGGAAAGGATCTTCCCACCGGGTTGGGCAGCATCTTCGCGGACGATTATATCGATGAACCGCTTGCGGGGAATAGGCTTACCGATCTGGATGCCCTTCTTGGAAACTTCGAGAAAGAACTCGCTCGTTGTCGCGTCGCTCTTAACAAAGGTAACAGTATAGATGCCGGGCTGTAACTGCGGTACTTTAAGAACCGATTGGGCAGTGCCGAACGCCGGCATCATCATCCTCGTAGCCGTCATCCCTAAGACGCGAAAGACGATCGTATTGCCTTCGAGTTTATAGCGGACGGCTATTTCATAGCGAAAGCTCGAAAATTCTTTTGCCGTTTCAAAGCTGAAGGTCGTGTATTCCATGTCAAGGATCTCATCATAAGCCTTGCCAATTATACAACGATATTCTACTTCTTTTACTGGTGGTAGTGGTTCCATTACCGTCTGATCGTTAAGGTGTATACCTGTATCGCAACAAAATTACGACGATTGCAGCCTGCTTACCAAAAGATAGGGGGCAATTCGTTCCTGAGTGCCTGCCTGCATATTCTTAAGGGTCAATTCCCCGGCTGCGAGCTCTTCTGAGCCAATAATAACAACAAAGCGTGCCCCGAGCCGATCGGCATCACGCATCTGTGCTTTGATAGAGCGGTCCTGCAGATCGTAAAGAACTGAAAATCCGGCTCCTTTTAGCTGGGCGGCCGCCTCTAAGAGTTCTTTAGTGGCTGTCTTTTCGGCTAATACAATGTAGCAATCGACCGAACGACCTGCCGTCTCACCCCGAAGCTTTTGCAGAACAATAACCAGTCGTTCTACCCCCGCGGCGAATCCCACCGCCGGAGTTGCGGGGCCGCCAAGCTGTTCGACAAGATCATCGTAGCGTCCGCCGCCACAGAGAGCATCCTGTGAGCCGAGATCACCGGAAGTGAGCTCAAATACTGTGCGGTTATAATAATCAAGACCCCGTACTAACAAGGGATCGATATAATATTTGATACCGGAATCGGTAAGCAATGCCTGCAGCTTATCGAAGTGCGCCTTATCCTCATCGTTAAGAAAGGAGGTTATCGTCGGAGCCTCCGTTACAATCTCGCGGTCACGTTCATTCTTCGAATCGAGTATACGGATGGGGTTGGTTTCGAGGCGGCGCTTGCTCTCTTCGGAAAGATCGGAGTAATAGCCGCGTAAATATTCAACGAGGCACTCCCGCCAGGAAGCCCGCACCCCCTTCGACCCAAGGGTATTGAGCCGCAATTCGAATTCTACCAGGCCAAGTTTACGATAAACAGTATGAGCAAAGGCGATCACCTGCAGATCGGCAAGCGGCTGGGTAGAGCCCAGAAGTTCGATACCGAATTGATGGAATTGGCGTTGGCGCCCAAGCTGTGGACGCTCATAGCGAAACATCGGAGCGCTGTTATAATACAGTCTTGCCAAAGAACCCTGCTGCGAGAGAAGATTATGTTCGATAGCCGAGCGAACGACCGATGCCGTCAGCTCAGGGCGCAAGGCCATGTCTTCACCGCCTTTATCGGTAAAGACATACATCTCCTTCGAAACAATATCGGTTGCTTCACCGACCGAGCGCTTAAAGAGCCCGACCGATTCGAAGATAGGGGTTCTGATCTCTTCAAAGCCGAACAAGGCTGCCGTTTGATCGACGGCCCGTTCGATCTCCTGCCAAAGGTACGTTTCGGGTGGTAAAAGGTCTTTGGTACCGCGAGGTGCCTTCAAATTCATTTAATCGCCGATCCTCTCTTCTTCGGCCCGGAATATTTCCATTACTTCTTCGGGGGATTTGGCTTCGAGCAGCGCTTTGCGGGCCGAATCCGAATTCATAACCTTGGAAGCACGGGATAACAGCTTTAAGCGGACGCCGACATCGCTATCGCGGCTGACGAGTAAGAGCACGAGGCGTACCGGCTCATTATCCATCGAAGCGTAATCGACGGGTTCGGCGGTAACGCCGAAGGCCAGGATGATCTCTCCGACGGCATCGGTCTTTCCGTGGGGAATGGCAAATCCTTTTCCTACCCCAGTGCTCATGATCCGTTCGCGCTCGATAATGGCCGTCCGGACTTTTTCTTTATCGTACACTTTTGGGTTATTAGCGGCCAGATCGACCATCCGGTCGATTAGCTGTTCTTTGGAGTCGGCCTTAATATTAATGCCAATATACTCCGGCTTCAAATACTGTACCAGTTTCATTAAATAATGACGGTCGTTATCTTACAAAATTACGAGGAAATTAGAGCTTGCCAGTACTTTTCAAAGATTATGGTGCGGCGCAAATCTGTCGTAATTTTGCCGGGAGACGTATGATCATTCTCGGAATCGACCCCGGTACCATCATAACGGGCTACGGGGTTGTCTCGGTAGAAGGCCGCTCGTCGGGCAAATTCTCCGTGGTGGAGTTCGGGCAGATCGAAGCCAAAAAGCTCGATGCGATGCCAAAACGCCTGGCAACGATCTTCACCCGGCTGCAAGCCGTTATTAACCGTACCTCGCCCGATGAATGCGCCATTGAAACGGCCTTTTATGATAAGAACATTCAGTCGAGTATGAAACTTGGTCAGGCCCGCGGTGTTGCTCTAACGGCCGCGGAATTAGCCGGGCTTTCTATCGCCGAATATGCGCCTCGGGTTATCAAAAAAGCGGTGACCGGCAACGGGAATGCCTCGAAAGCCCAGGTGGAATTTATGATTAGAAAGCTACTGACTCTTTCCGACGAGGAAAAGAAATTACCCGATGCTTTCGATGCATTGGCCGTGGCTATCACTCATGCATTACGCAGGGGCGATCAGAACAAGATCGCCGGAAATTGGAAAGAATTCATCTCAGCTCATCCCGAACGCATCAAACGATAATCTATGACAAAGACCATATCCCGGTACCTTCTTTTATTTCTGCTCTGTATTTCTTCATCGGTCTTTGCACAAATGCGGCCCCAGGATCTATCCCGCGACTTCGTTGTCAAGCTGGTGATGAAGGATACCACAGAGTTCTTCGGTATTGTCCTGCAGCGGCCGGTGCCGGATCGAATTGTTTTCCAGACCCGCTATGGCCGGTTGGAAATTCCATTACAGGATATCGATTATGCTGTCGATTACCGGTTCAACTTTGTCCTTAAAGATGAGTTGACGCAAACAGCGGCAAAAAATGCGGTCGATATTCAGAAAAATAATGTAGCGCAGTTTTTACATCAATCCAAGGCCGATTACTATTCCATCGTTCAAACCTCAACGCACGATGCCTTCCGCGGCAATCTCTATCAGTTCGACGATAGCGCGCATGTAATTCTTGCTACCGATTGGGGCGATCTTTTCTTTACTTATCCGGTCATTTCCTATATCGATAACTTCGATGGGAAAGGGTCTAAGAAGAAAAATTTCTTTACGACAACCTATCTGACGGTTAAAGACCCTCGTGCTTCGCAGGCTTTTATTACTCCTACAGCCCTACCATACGGCGCCGGTAATCATTTCCTTGCCGATTATTTACTTGGCGGCTTGCAGGCAAACTTTGGGATCACCGATTGGCTCTCGACAAATTTCGGCGGAGTGTTTCTTCCATTAAAAAATAATATTATCGTCGGTACGGCCGGATTTAAGGTCACTCCCTATGAAAGCGAACTATGGCATATCGCCGCGGGGACGCAGGGCTTATACTCCGAAGTAGTCAATACGACCCGCCTGGGAATGGTCTTTGGCGAAGTAACCTATGGAAGATGGGATGCTAATCTTACGTTAATGGCTGGTGCGACGTGGAAGAATGCTGTAGATTCGAACGGACTTCGGTACAATGCCCAGGATAATATTTTTGCTATTGCCGGATCGGAACGGGCGGGAGAAAATCTTAAATTGAATCTCGAACTCTTCTTTATAACCAATTTCCAGATCGTGCCGGTATTAGCCTCTATCCGATATTTTCAGGAAAACCTGACGATAGATGTCGGTGTCGTTTTCTCGCTCTATCAATCCGGCGCCGCGCATAATATAAAAACGCTTGGCGAATATGTCTTCAATGCCAGCGACTTTCCGCTGATACCACTTATCAGCGGCAGTTATCATTTCTAAGTACATCGCTTAGATAAAAAAAGAGCGGCTATTGGCCGCTCTTTTTTGAATGTAGTTTCTTTTAGGAGATCATTGGATAAGAAGTTCTTTTGTCACCGTCTGCTCTCCATCGGTAAGTGCTATCTGATACACTCCGGCGCTGATCGAAGCCGGAACAGCCATAGTATAGCGATCATCCGTCATCGCAGATGAAGACGATATGATGACCTGGCCGAGATTATTATAGAGCGTATATCGAATAACGGCATCGCCTTTGAACGTGAGCCCTGAAACCGTCAGATGTTTTCCGCGGAATGCCGGGTTCGGGTAAACGGCCATAGATGCTAATGGTGCGGTCATCACTTTATCCACCGGTGCAGCAGCATCAAATATTTCAATATCGTCCACCCCTGCTTCAACAATAGTACCCGCACGCGGATTTTGCTGAGGATATACTTGCGGTGTTACCGCATCGCTCGGGACAAATCGCAGCATTATTTTAGTGGCCGTCGAAGCTCCTACATCTTTCAGGCGCAATACATACGGCTTCCATCCTTTAGTTGAAAGGGTAGTATTTTGTAATGACTTCCAGGACGTACCATTGGTCGAATAGTAGGTTTTCCAGACAGGACCTCCGGCATTGGTGCCGGCATCGTTGCTGAAATAATACCAGAAGCGGACGACCGGATCGCTAAGACCACTGAGACTATATTCCGGAGTGATTAATGTTTTAGTCCCACCGGTAATAGCATCGGCCAGGGCATTTTGAGTATTCTGATTACCGGTAATAAGACATCTGCCGGTGCCGGTTACACTATGATCGCTATCCTGCTGTACATATTCTGCAGACCCGGAGACCAAGGTACCATATGGTACATCCATAGTCCAGAATCCTTTGCCTTTCTCGGAGTCCAGAGCGAACTGCCAGCCGGTTTCATCTTCGCAATTATCGAGCATCTTGGAGCTGTAGCCAACCAGGAAATAATAAGGCTCGCTCTTGTACATTGGGAATACGGCATTACCCGCAGTAGTAAAGGTAGTACCGGCACTAAGGTAATATCTGACAGCCGTCTGGGCAGGTGCCTTTGGAATAGCTCCGGTATAAGTATCGCCTGAGGTTTTCTGCAGGAGTGCGGATTTGTATGAGGCTCCTTTATCGGTTGAGTAATAAACCACAACCGAATCCGGATTGATACCGCCAACAGGGCCATTATACTTGATCGTCGCCTGTACCGGATAACTCGGGGCAAGAGCATCGGCATCGGCAACCGGAATAACATTCATATCGAAATAATTTTGAATGCCGACATTATGAAGCTGGAATGCCTTTAAAATTTGCTCTGCATGGGGTGTGCCGTCAGCGAGATTGTTATTATCGTCATCGCTAAGAAGAAACGCATGAAGCACATCGACGAACGCTTCTTCCATCGAACCCGGATCGTTGTATCCGTTGCCATCCGGAGCGAGGTATTGGGCTTTTGTAAATAAATTTTCGGCCGTCGATAAACCGATCGATTTTACCAGATCCCAGACGGCTCCGCTAATGATCATACCGGTGATATGTCCATCGGGATCGATATTCTTAGGCCAGGTCTTGGTATTATTACTATTACGAAGAGTATTATTACCGCTGCTGAAAAACCCGTATCCGATGATTGGGTCATTACGAAGCAGGTTGCTCGAAAGATCGGCAAACCCTTCATCAAGCCCTCTATCGACCATGCCCTGTTTACCCGCAGCCTGATAGCGCATCAGGTTTACCCGATGTCCGAATTCATGCTCGACCACGTCGGGGATCATTGCGGTATTATTGCACCCTCCGCTCTTAATAAAGAAGTTTAATGAGTTGGAAGAAGCATCGAAGAATGCATTGCAGGAGTTATCGATATTAATATTCACATTGACCCGGTTATTAATTTTCGTGAGTTTAGGATCGATAACATTAATATGACGGCGTGCTATATTAATTGAATTGGCGACATCGCGCTCGGCCGGATCGGAATTGCTATCATCCCACAGTACATCTACCGGACCGCTATCGAACGTCTTTGTTATTTTTCCATTCGAACCGCCATCCTGGCGCAAGACTCTGAAATAGGGTCCGGCGAATTGAGTGGTAAGGGTTACAGGGTATGTCGTCTCCGTGCTCCAAACACCATTGCTATCGGTAATAAGGGTCGAACCGTTAACGGTAACATTAACGCCTCCAAGCCCGACGGTAGTTAATGTATCGGTCGGTTTCTTTAAGTGTACTTTTGCTAAGACGCGGCCGGTAACACTCTCGAGCGGAGTGTTAGTAATAGCAAGAGGATCATGATCTTTTACGATGGGTTCTTCGGCAGTAAGAATCGTTGGTGAACCAACCGGTTCCGTTCCGAAATTGCAAACGATCATATCGAGCTTTTGAAGGATTTCTCCGGTCGTCGCATCGATCGTATACCGCCATTGGTGAAAACCATCCGAGAGGATCGTCTCATAGGCGAGGGTAATATCATCCGGGCCCGGGAAACAGGCGTAGATCAGCGAGGGCGATTCGGTCAGGCTATAAGTAGAGCCATACTCGTTAGTATAAGCCTTCGCTGCGACCGATAGTGCGGTAGCCGCATCGAAGGAGGGTGCCGCGACGTTCGGCTCACTGTTCGGCACATTCGAACGAATAAGGATCACCTTGCCATTATCGGCGCCGATATGCACGTGCATACTACGATCGCGTAACGGGATACCGTTAAAACTTGCCTGAAAATTAGAATGCCAGGAGTTACCCGTTTCAATGGTTGCTAACGGAGTAATGGAAACTCCGGAAGATATCTGCAGCATCGGGAGCACCGAATTCTGCAAATAGGTTGTCGCTGTTTGCTCGATAACGGCAGCGTTCTGACGGTCGAATCCGGCGATAAGAGGCTGAGCTTCGGCAGGATTTCCCCGAAGCACCTGGGCCGAACCGCTATGGGTTACAGCAACAAGCGAAAGGGTATTGGCCGAACGGCTCGATACCAATGAGGAAAGCTGGGCTTTCGATAACGAAGGCCTGGTGGTAACAGTAGTTGCCCGCAGCGATTGGGAGTGTACTGAAGATGAAAGCGTTAGCATTGCCACCCCACCGATAAGCAGGGCTCGAAAATTACGTAAGATCATTAGTGATTAGTAGCCTTTCTTGGTTCTTGAGAAATAACACTTCAGTAATAGTTTTGTTTTACTTCGAAGCCTGAATGAACTACTTCTCATGGAATATTAATAGTCGTCACAGAGCTCTATTTTCTTCGATTTTCATGTAACCCAATGGCTTACCAAGCGTTGTTACTGGCAGGAGTCTATGAAAAGAATTATTATTTGTGCAGCTATTTGTCTTTCAGTCATCTTGCCTTTACGGTTGGCTGCGCAGGGGGTTTTGTGGGAGAAATTATCCAATCCGGGAGAAACTCCACCAATAAATTGCCTTTATGTTGATGGCCAAAAAATCTATGCCGGTGGAATGTTTGGCTCTTTTTATCGGAGTACCGATGAGGGGCAAACCTGGGAGAAGATAGATACTCTCTGGAAAGATACACCTATCCGGGCCATTATGGGGAGAGATTCTTTCCTGACGGTAATTACCGATACCGGGATGTATCGTTCGCTTACCTATGGCAATCTTTGGGCGCCCATCTATATTAGGCCAAGAAATCATATCAATTATAAGACTATTTTTTATAAGGGGGCCGTCTTCTACGGGAGTATAATTGTAGGCTTATACGAGAGTATCGATTCCTTTAAGACTCGTCATGGCATTTTCCCTGGTGATATTACCTGTCTTTATATTGCGGATGATACTCTTTATGCGGGTACTACATCCGGGGTGATACAGATATATAAGACAGATGATACTTCTTTTGCCTACCGGTCAATGAATACAGGTTTTATTGTTCATTCTCCGGACTATAACGTAAGCGGGTTTGCTGAAGTCCATGGAGTATTGTATTGTGTAACCGATAGCGGTTTCTTTCGCCGAAACCCAGCAGGCAAGTGGGAGCAGGTGAATGCCCTTATTAAAAGCGCCGAAATATTTGGCGGTACTATCCAATGCCTGCAGGCGATCGATAAATATATTATAGCGGGTACGAACACGGGATTATTACGTTCGGAAGATGAAGGCGAGCATTGGGAAAAAGTAAGTCCGGAGATCAACGATACGATCAGAGATATTGTCGTCGTTGGTACAACGCTGATTGCCAGTTCGCATTTTTCTGTCTATCGTTCTACCGATAATGGGGCTACCTGGAAAGCCTCTGTCTCAGGCCTCACCTATCGATTGTATCCGGTAAGTTGCATGGCTGCATCCGGCAATACTCTATATAGCGGCACCGATGGAGGCGGCGTTTATCTCAGTACGAATAGCGGCATAAGCTGGTTTGCAAATAATGGGGGCCTGCCTTCATTGTCAGTTAGAACTCTTGCGGTCAAAGATAATGAAGTTATCGCTGCTACTTCCAATGGAATAAATGTATTTTCCGGCAATACCTGGCAATTAAGAAATGAAGGTCTCCCCAGCACGGCAGTCTATACTCTGACTCCCACCGCAACGGGTATCATTGCCGGCACCGGTTCGGGTGGTATCGCTCAAAAGAATGACGGCGATTCCGTCTGGCATTCGCTTGGTAAAGTAACGAAGTCCTACCCGGTGATTGCTGTTACCGTAACTGAGAATGGTTATCTTGCCGGTACCAATGGCGCCGGCTCATACCGAAGTACCGATGCCGGAAATAGTTGGCAGCCGCTACCGGATATCACCGATCAGCGTGTCACCGCCTTTGCGCAAATAGATAACGATCTCTTTGCTTCGACCGGCGGCAGTGGTGTCTTTCATTCCTCGGACGCAGGAGAACATTGGGAAGCCATTAATACAGGCCTTACCGATAAAAAGGTTACTACCATACTCGCATTCGGTATATTGCTATTTGCCGCTACCGATCATGGTATTTTTGAAAGCAGTGATCTCGGTAAGAGTTGGCAGCAGCAAAATGCCGGGTTAGAAAATATGACGATGGCTTCGCTTTCGCGTGCCCCATCTTATATTTATGCTTCGACGAAGGGCGCGGGTATTTACCGGGCCTATCTCGGCGAAGGAAGGTCGGTCTCTGCTGCGCCCCAGCCCTCGATCTACCTGTTTCCGAACCCGGCAACTACCCAATTGCATATCGATTGGAGTGCAATAAAAAATGTACCGGCGGTGCATCTACGGATCTATTCTATTCTTGGTGTACTAGTATATGATGCCGTGTATCCGGTATCGCAATCTGCTCCGTCACTAACAGCAGATATTCATTCATTGCCGCCCGGCAGTTACAGTGTCTCGATCGATACTGACGGCGGCAGTACCACTCAACGGCTCCTCATACTTGCTCATGATTAATTGTATGGTTCGTCTTGGAATTATCCTACTGGTGGTAAGCTTTTGTGCTTCTACTGGTTTTTGCCAACCATTGCAATGGGAAAAACTTATCAATCCGGGAGAGTGCCCGCCGATCATGTGTTCGTATGTGGATAGTACTACCGTGTACCTTGGTACAAAGTTTGGAACGGTATTCCGGTCAACTGATGAAGGGTTGAGTTGGTCACAATTAAACGAGCCATGGAAAGATGTACGTATTCAAGGTGTTGCTGCCCGGCATGACTCGATCTACGTCGCTACTGATTCGTCGCTCTATTGGAGCAGCGATAATGGTAAGACCTGGACATGGGTGGATAATTTCATGCATTATCATGGCGAATTATTTCCCTGCTATGGAGGGCCGCTGGGGATTGAAGGAAATAGGTTACTTATAGGCACTCAATTTAGTAGTTGTCTTTCTACCGAGTTACCTCCGCATGCACCGTTTAAAAGAGAATGTGGCGGCGGTCCTAGTATAGTTCTAACCATTTTTACTTCGAAGGCACATGGAAGCTTCGTTGGACAGACAATTGGCGGCTTATTTCAGGATTCAGCTCAGGATGGTATGCAATGGGAAATGAAAGACACCGGTTACCCAAAACTTAGCGATATTTATTTCGGTGTGCAGGCAATCTGTGAACTCGGTGGAAGTTTTTTCACGGTAACTGATAGCGGATTTTTCCGCTCCGATGATGGTACCGATCACTGGTCATTGGTTAACACTGTGCTTAAGAGCGGTTTTGCCTACGTTGGTAACACGTATGCTCTCGTTTCACATGATAATTATTTATTTGCGGGTACCGATAGTGGTATTCTTCGTTCATCGAATAAGGGGGCAAGCTGGCAACTCGTTAATGCCGATATTACCGATACCGTGCGTACTCTTGCCGTTGTCGGTAATACCCTTCTGGCCGGCACCCACTTCTGTGTCTATCGCTCGACCGATAATGGTGACACTTGGAAACCGTCTATCTCCGGATTAACCTACCGGCTTTATCCGGTAACCTGCTTTGCCCCGGCCAATAAAAAACTTTATGGCGGTACCGATGGCGGTGGAGTGTATGCCAGCACGAACGAGGGATTAAGCTGGTCGGCTGTCAACGGAGGATTATCCTCATTATCGGTCAGGGCATTGGCCTATCATGATAGCAGAGTCTATGCCGCCCTTCCAGAAGGGCCTGCCTATAATAGCGGTTCATTATGGAATTTACAGATCGATGGGCTCTCTAATACTGCTTCCTATACTTTTTTTGAATCGGGTAGTATTCTTTATCTCGGTACAGGCCAGGGAGGAGTGTACCGCTTACCGCCTGGTGATTCTCTCTGGCATGTAGTAGGAAAAAATCTCTCGTCAACGGCTATCGTTTCTATTACAACCTTCGGCTCGACTATTCTTGCCGGCACCAATGGCAGCGGCGCCTTCAGCAGCAATGACGACGGACAGAGCTGGCAAAGTATAACGGGTATAACCGATCAACGAGTAGTAGGTCTTGCTACCGTTGGTGATCAGCTTTTTGCAGGCACCGGAGGAAGCGGGGTATTCCGCTCGCTCGATGGTGGTGCTCATTGGGAAACTGTTAATAACGGCTTAACGAATCAGAAGGTACGTTCGCTCATCTCTTTTGGAGCGCTGCTTTTTGCAGCGACTGACGATGGAGTATTCGAAAGTAAGGATCAGGGGGCGAACTGGGTGCAGGAAAAGAATGGCTTGGAAACGGTGAAGATGGCTTCGCTGCGAATTGCCGGTACTTATATCTATGCTTCTACTAATGGATCGGGTATTTATAGGGCATATCTCGGTGAGCGCAAAGTGCCTTCACTAAAGAAAGAATCTGCGCAACTACAACTATATCCGAATCCGGCAGCAGAATCGGTTACGATCGTTATACCTGCAACTATCCCAGGCGGAAGCAAGATCGCGGTAAGGGATGTGCTTGGGAATATCATCTACGAATCGAAGACACCATATGAAAAGATACCCGCTCTTGAACTGCCGTTAAGAGCTTTGGAATCGGGAAGTTACATTGTATCAATGACGGTGGGTGGTTCTGAGTATCTCGGACGATTAACAGTTGTTCACTAAGCGGTGCCGAAACCGTTTGCTATAACCTGCGTTATAGTAACCATGAAACAGAATAAAGTTATGAAAAAGCTAAGTATTCTCCTCGCATTTCTTACGTTTGCCGGTATTGGAGCCTCTGCCCAAGCCGAAGTACATTTCAAAGATGTCAGTTTTAAGGATGCCCAAAAACTGGCTGCTAAAGGAAAGAAGATCATCATGGTCGATCTTTATACCGATTGGTGCGGCTGGTGCAAGCGCCTCGATAAAGATACCTATTCCAACGAGGATGTCGGTAAATATGCCGATGATAATTTTATTTCCCTCAAAGTGAATGCAGAAAAAGGCGAAGGGATCGACCTGGCAAAAAGTGGCAAGGTGAACGGATACCCCACGATCATTTTCTACAACGAGAAAGGTGAAGAGATCCACCGGCTGGTCGGGTACCAGAAGCCGAATGATTTCATCCAGACACTTCATGCGGCGGTAAGCAAGGGCGGATCTTCCGCTTCTACGGCGCCTTCGCGCAGCAGCCGCTGATAAATAATGGATTGTAGTACTACCAGCCCCGGAATATCCGGGGCTTTTTTATATAGGCCATGAATTTAAATTAAGCCTTTCGGGTGTAACTACTTGCCCCTAAGAGTGTTATTAGCAACAAATGATTACCATCTACCACCGTCAAATGTTAAAACTCAATCGTTCCATGGCAGCGCTGTTGCTTGTATTGGCAGCAGTATTCGGTGCTTCTACTTCTTATTCTCAATTATCAAAACCTGTGGGGTTGGTAAAAGGAGAAGTGCGAAATTCCAGTGGTGCTCCTGTAGAAGGGGTAGTTATTCAAACTTATAAGGGTGGCGAGAAAATAAATACAACGAAATCGACGCCGGAAGGGAAATTCCAAATCATTCTTCAGCCGAATACGGAATACCATTTGATCTTTAGCAGTCCGTCCTATTATACGCTCGATCAACCGGTCTCTGTCCCCACATTGGAAAAGACTCAGGATATTCCGGTCAGCGCAACGATCCGCCCGCTTGAGCTTGGTTCACCGTATCCGTTCAAGGCTCCGGTATTCGAACCGAAGAGTTCTACGGTATCTCCGGCCGTTACTACCGATCTCGATAATATCGCTGCTCAGATAAAGCGCAATGGCAAACTACGCTTAGCAGTAACCGTCTATCCCGATGAAATGCCTTCCGGTAAAAAGATGGCTGTTCAGACGGACCTTGCCAATTCGAGGAAAAATGCGATCGCCGGATACTTCCTTGCCAAGGGTATTAATAACAACCTGGTTTCTGTAACGGTATCGAACAGTGTTCCGAGCGGTAAATTCGACCGCACCGTTACCGAAGACGCCGCTCCCGAACCGAAAGGAAAAAGCAAAGGTAAAAAAGCCGGGAAGAAGAAAGGCACTGCCTCTGCAAGCAAGAACATCAAAGCGCCGCAAACGGCTGATGTAGTGATGAGCCTTATATCGTAAAATTACAAGATCGTATAAATAAAAAAAGCGGCTCTCAAGCCGCTTTTTTTATAGCCGTTTTTTCCAATCGGAAATTTTTTGTAATGCCTCGAACGGTGTAAGATGATCGGTATCGACCTCTTTTAATTCGTCGATAATAATGGCATCGGTACTAAGGACAGTTTCCGCTTCAGCCGGGCGATAGTGCTTTGCCGGAGGGAAGGGAATACTGCGCTGGATATTGCTCTCGGCAATTTTTAATTCGGTCTCTTCGAGTTCTCGTACTATCTCACGCGCCCGATCGATCACTTCCGAAGGAATACCGGCCATGGCTGCCACTTCGATACCATAGGAGTGATCAGCAGAGCCTTTGACGATCTTATGCAGGAAATGAATTTTACCATCGGATTCCCTAACTTCCACTTTTAAATTGCCGATGTGTTCGAAGCGCTCGGCCAGTGCATTAAGTTCGTGATAGTGCGTAGCGAAGAGCGTTTTTGCTCCCGGGATGGAATCGTGGATGAATTCCGAAATAGCCCAGGCGATGGATAGCCCATCGAAGGTAGAAGTGCCGCGCCCAAGCTCATCGAATAGCAGCAGCGAATCCTTCGTTGCATTATTAAGAATATTCGCCGCTTCGTTCATTTCAACGAGGAACGTGGATTCGCCGCGGGAAAGATTATCGCCTGCGCCAACGCGCGTAAAAATTCTATCGAGTACCGGAAGCTTGCATTTCGCTGCCGGCACGAACGAGCCGATATGTGCCAGCAGAGCAATGATGCCCGTCTGCCGCAAGAAGACCGATTTACCGGCCATGTTCGGGCCGGTAATGATATAGAACTCTTTCTCTCCGCTTTTGAATTTTACCGAATTCGGAGTAAATTTTTCGCCGAGCGGCAGTAAGGCCTCCACGACCGGATGCCGCCCCTGATCGATAATAAGATCATTGCCATCGCTGAATTCCGGCCGTACCCAATTGCCGCCCGAGGCGACCAATGCAAGCGCACAAATAGTATCGGCAATAGCGAGCAGCGATGCATTATGCAGCAGTGCTTCCAATTCGCCGGTGATCTTTGCGCGAAGCGCCGAGATCAGTTGCAGCTCGATCGAAGACATCCGTTCTTCGGCGCCGAGAATTTTCTGCTCGTACTCTTTTAGCTCCGGAGTAATGTAGCGTTCGCTATTAGTAAGCGTTTGCTTGCGCTCATACTCTGGTGGGATCTTCGAGCGGTTCGCATTACTGACTTCGATGTAATAGCCGAAGACCGAATTAAAATCAACTTTCAGCGTGGCAATGCCAGTGCGTTCGCGCTCGCGGGCCTGCACATCGGCCAGATGCTGGCGGCTGGTGGAAGTAAGCGAACGAAGCTCATCGAGTTCGCCATTAGCTCCGTTGCGGATCATGCCAAGCCCGGCAACCGAAGGCGCTTCCGGGTTCACGCTACGATCTATTTCTTCGGCAATGTCCTGCAGGTCATCGAGTTCGGTAGCAATACGCTCGAGCAGTTCGCTGGTATCGCTTCCTTGTTCGGTGGGCGGGGCGAAGTGTGCTATCTCAGTGACCGTTTGCGTAATGGTCGGGATGCGCCAGAGCGAATGCTTTAAGGAAATAAAATCACGCGGCGAGAGCAGCCGGGCTCCGGCAAAGCGGCCCGCCAGGCGTTCGAGATCGCCGAGCTCGGCAAGTAAGGAGCGAAGCTGCTCGCGCTGATCGCGCGCAAGAACAGCAATGCCGACGGCATCGAGGCGCTTGCGAAGTTCATCCGGATCGCGAAGCGGCATTGCCAGCCAGCGGCGCATGAGGCGCGCGCCCATCGGTGTTTTTGTTTTATTGAGTACCCCTAGCAGCGAACCGGAGTGTTCTTCGCCATCGAAGGAAAAAAAGATTTCGAGGTTGCGGCGCGTCGATTGATCGAGTACTAAGGCCTTCGAGGTATTGAAATGCGAAATGCGTCGGATATGAGAAAGCGTTGTAGCCGAGCGTGTCTCGCGCAGATAATCGAGCACCACGCCGGCGGCAGTTATAGCAAGCGGTAGTTCTTCGATGCCAAAGCCTTTAAGTGAAGAAGTCTCGAAATGATCGAGTAGTAATTTTCTTGCCGTATCGTATTGGAAGGCCCATTCTTCGCGCAGTGTCAGTAGCGGCTTATGATCGAGCAATAAGTATGCCGCCGATTGTTCGATCTCTGCTTTATCACGCTTACTCGTAAGTAACTCGCGAAGCGAAAGGGCGACGAGCTGCTCGCCTAGTTCGCTCATGCGAAGTTCGCCAGCATAAAATTCTCCGGTCGAAACATCGGCAAAGGCAATGCCGACTCTATCGGCCGATTGTGCGAGCGCCCCGACATACGTATTACGACCCGTATCTAATAACTTCTCGCTTAGCTGTACGCCGGGCGTAACGACTTCCACTACATCGCGCTTTACGATACCTTTCGCGAGCTTCGGATCTTCAAGCTGTTCGCAGACCGCGACGCGAAAACCCGCCCGGATCATTTTCGGAAGGTAATTATCGAGTTGGTGATGCGGAAAGCCGGCGAGCTCTATATCTCCGGCGGCACCATTATTGCGCTTAGTGAGGGTAATACCGGTTACTTTGGAGGTAGTGACCGCATCGGCGCCGAAGGTTTCGAAAAAATCTCCCATCCGAAAGAATAGGATCGTTTCGGGGTATTTCGCCTTGATGGAAGTGTATTGCTTCATCAGGGGCGTCTGCGTTTCGGCGTTTTTAGGGGGCATGGATAAATGCTAACGTTCTCTGAACGGGCAAAATTACAATGGTTTAGGAAAGGTAGTTAAATATCCTGCTTTGGTATACGGCCAGCGGATGAAACTTTCCTGACCATTTTTTGTCCTTTTATTATAGATTTAATCACTTAATTGTCCTATGAAACCAATAGCGGTATTTGGTCTGCTGGTGATTATAGTATTATCACTCAATAGCTGCCACGGATTATTCGATAACGATGATGATCATCCCGAAGCTAATGGCAGTATTAAAGGGACTATCCAAACGTTCGATTCGACAGCCATGCCCCTCAATGATTTATCGGGGGCGCTCGTAACAATTAGCGGTAATACCTATTCCCATACCACTACTACCGATGCGGATGGGAAATGGCAATTCGATCATGTCCCGGCAGGGGTCTATCAATTTTCGTTTGATAAAGCCGAGTACGGAGGCATGAAAACAAATAATGTTCAATTCGTGGGCAATGGTACGTTCCAACTCGATAGTACTTTTATGGGACGGGCTCCGAAGTTTGCCACACACATTTCTTCTCTATCGGTACAGCCGGATCGACTTACCATGATAGTTTCCAGTCCTGACAATGTCGTTCTTCAGGGTCGATTTGTATTGTCGATAAGTAAGAAGCCAACTCCTTCTCCACTCGATAGCTCCGATTATTCTGTTGCCTCGGTGAGCGGAGCGTTCTCAATAGTGAACGAAAACAATCAGCCCAACGGCTTTATTCTACGGTCCCCGCTTCTGGGGCGTTTTCATTCCGGAGATACCTGTTACATAGCAGCATTTGGAATAGGAAATTTTTATGCTATTGATCTTTATACAGGATATATACCGAGTTCATATCGTAACCCCGAGACTGGTGCTACTATCTATACCGCTGCCGGCCCATCGTCGAATGTGCTTCAATTCGTAATGCCCTAAAAAATAGCGAGTTGTTTCGGCATCCAGGTATCGGCCTTGCCTTTTGAAAGAATAGGCGCAGGAGATGATGGCGGTGTTGGGCTCGGTGGGGTAGGTACAACAGGTTTTGGCTCCATCGGGATAGCCGGTTTGTCGGGTGTAAGCGGGGGCGCTTCTGGTGGCACTGGTTTTGGTGTCGGCGGTACCGTCGGTGGAATAAGAATATTGCTGATCATGATACACTCTCCTTTATCGTATCGTCTAAGGGGATATTACATTGTGTATAATATACACGGTAAATGGCAGCAGAGGTTTTACGGGGCGGCTAATCCGTTTGGTACGATAGTTGTGTATAAAATAGCAGATGGATACTTAAAAAGAAAAAGGAGATTGATATGTTACCGAACATTAAAGCGAGTACCAAAAACGTATTAATAGTTGCCGGTAAAAATGGCACCAAACGGTATATATATACGAATTCCGTTGATCTTCATCCGGACGATGCTATTGTAGCGGCAGCAAAGCAGACGCGTAAAGCGATCGTTAAAGGGTATGAGCGCACCGCCGATTGGGCACAGGATATGTACCGCTCATACAAAATGAAACGGATGATGAAAAAAGCAAAGAAGACGGTAGCACAGCTCCGGGCAGCTATACACCTGTAATAGACGCCAAGATCTACGCTACATCGGCCCCGGTACCTATGTGCCGGGGCTTTTTTATTTGTCTGAACCGTCCCTCCACGGCGCATTTGCCTTTTAAAGGCCTTTACTAAGTCTGTCATTCCGAGTCCACCGCGGCGGACTCGGAATCCCTATCCTGTCCTAGCGAATCGTCTTATAATATTCCCGAATGAGCAATACTTCCGGCTCTACCGCTAATATCGTGGCTATTCGTGAGAGTCTTTCAATAGAAATCGTTTTTTCTGCCCGTTCGATTTCGCCAACATATGCCCGGCTCATTCTGGCATCAAGGGCAAGGCCTTCTTGAGAGAGGTTGCGTTTTTGACGTATGAACCGGATATTATCGCCTACGATCTGCCTAATATTCATACTTAGTATTTCTCTTTATTTGTATCGAAAGATACTGGTTGGCTATCAAATTATTTTGAAAAACCACTTAAAAGTGGTTCCTTATTTGGGAAAAGGATGAAAGGAGTTTATAAGCGAGATTATTCAAGTCATTAGGGGCAGAGACATTTTTTCTTATGGAAAAAACAATAGATTTTACTGCAAGGGGACCACTTATTAGTGGGCTCGCTATATTCTAAAAACGCAACATCGTAAGACAATTCGTAAGGACATCAGGGGATTCCTCACTACGCTCGGAATGACAGGCATATTGGAGGTCTTTTAAATTTGTCATTGTGAGTCCACACGTCGCCTTCGATTCCTCGCGATGACAATAAGAAAAACATCTTTGAGTCCGAAGGACGGCAACATCATAGCCCACTATTTAAATGGTGGGCGTCGGTTAAGACAGTAAAGGGATTCCTCACTTCGTTCGGAATGACAGGTATAGTAAAGACCTTTAAAACTATGCAAACCTAATCCCAGATAATCCCAAAAATCCCATAAATCCCGATTCCCACACCCCAATAAAAAATCCCTGCTTATTCAAATCATGCCGCCTCAGGTGAAACAGCTTCTCAGCGCCGATCACTTACCGTCCCCCATGACGCGCACCGTCGATCGCTGAGTTGAATAAGCAGGGTATTGGATATATCAGGATATACGAGCTTTCTTCCACCATCAGATGTATAACTATCCGATATTTTTGCAAAGCAACCTTCCCCGAATTCTGCTCGTTTTACGCTTTCGGACTAATACAAAAGACTTTATGAATAACGGTACAGCCACTAACGGCGTCCAGACGAACGGACAACTGAGCTTTGAGAACTCTCCCGAGTACATGGAGGCGAAATTGCAATGGGAAGCCCGAAATGCTTCCGGAAAGACCACGGGCTGGAAGCATACCACGCTTTCCGGCAAGCCGGTCGAGAACCTCTATATGCCGCATACTGCCGGTCCGAAGGAATATATGGAGAAACTGGGGTTTCCTGGTGAATTCCCGTACACCAGAGGAATTCATCCCACGGGCTACCGCGGTAAGGTCTGGACCATGCGCCAGTTCGCCGGCTTCGGTTCTCCGGAAGATACCAATGAGCGTTTTAAATATCTGCTCGCTCACGGCCAGACGGGCCTTTCTACCGCCTTCGATCTGCCGACGCTCATGGGCCGCGATGCCGATGATGCCTGGAGCGAAGGTGAAGTTGGAATTTGCGGTGTATCGGTAAGCTCGCTTCGCGATATGGAGCGATTATTTAATGGCATTCCGCTCGCCGAAGTATCGACTTCGATGACCATCAACTCGCCGGCCGCAATGGTCTTCGCCTATTATCTCTGCGTCGCCGAGCAGCAAAAAGTACCGTTTGCAAAACTTCGCGGCACACTGCAGAATGACATCTTAAAAGAGTATATCGCTCAGAAAGAATTTATCTACCCGCCGAATCCTTCGATGCGTATCATCACCGATATGATCGAGTACTGCACGAAGGAAGTACCGCAGTGGAATCCGGTCTCCGTCTCCGGCTATCATATCCGCGAAGCCGGTTCGACTGCCGCTCAGGAATTAGCCTTTACCCTTGCAGATGGCTTTGCGTATGTCGAGCATTGCATTGAGCGCGGCATGGACGTCGATGATTTTGCTCCGCGTATTTCGCACTTCTTTAATTCGCATATCGACTTCTTCGAAGAGATCGCGAAACTCCGTGCCGCCCGCCGCATTTATGCTAAGCGTATGAGAGATAAGTACGGCGCGAAGAACCCGAAGTCGTGGATCCTGCGCTTCCATACTCAGACCGCCGGTTGTTCGCTCACGGCCCAACAGCCGGAGAATAACATCGTGCGTACGGCCTTCGAAGCAATGGCTGCAGCGCTCGGTGGTACGCAATCGTTGCATACCAACTCGATGGATGAAACGCTCGCGCTTCCTTCGGAGAAAGCCGTGAAGATCGCGCTTCGTACGCAGCAGATTCTTGCCTATGAAACGGGTGTGATCAATACGGCCGATCCGCTCGGTGGTTCGTATTTCGTCGAGGCCGAGACCGATCGCCTTGAAGCCGAAGCTAATGCGTACTTCGATAAGATCGATGCACTTGGTGGAGTTATCCCGGCTATCGAAGCGGGCTTCTTCCAGCGTGAGATTGCCGATGCGGCGTATCGCTACCAGCTCGAACTCGATAAGAAAGAAAAGTATATCGTCGGCGTAAATGAGTTCGTCGAGCAGGATGAGAAGATCGATATTCCGATCCTGCAGATTTCTGCTGAAGTAGAGAAGAAGCAGGTCGCCGAACTCCATGCGCTCAAAGCAAACCGTTCTGCGGCCGATGTAGAAAGCTGCATCGCCGAGATCACTGAAGCTGGTTTCGGGCATACGAATCTTATGCCGGTGCTCATGAATGCTGCTCGTAAGTACGTCACGCTCGGCGAGATGATCGATGCGTTGAAAGTACCGTTTGGCGAATACGTCGAGACCGTCGTATTTTAATAGTACTTCTTAAAAAAGAAAAGCCTGCTCTTATCATAGAGCAGGCTTTTTTGTTAGTAAACTTCCGTTAGCATTATTGGCGTATATAGATTGATGAGCAAACCTAAACTGACAAAGCAAGAGATCGAACGCATTGCGCGCAACGAAGCGCTCGGGCGGCCCGACAATTATTCCACCGAAGCAAGAGATAAGTCGGAAGCCGAATACCGCTCGGCGATGAAAGATAATGCGCCGTACTTAACGCTCGGCATGCAAATGGCAGTAACAGTAGCGCTCGGTGCCGGTATCGGGTGGTGGCTGCAAAACTCGACTGGCAATTCCATGTGGCTCGGCCTTTGCGCCGGCCTCGGAGCAGTATTCGGGTTGACCTATTTTATTATGGTAGTGCTTCGGATGGAGAAACAAAAACAGCAAAAGAAGAATTAAATATTTGAAGTTTGATTTTTATTGGGGAATATATTGAGATAGCATTCCCATTAATTTATTTAGGTCCGAATATTTCATATTCATCCAAAGTAATTGAGGTTGTCCAGTAGTATTATATGTAAAGACGAAAGTAATATTATTTTTGAGGGATGGCTCTTTCTTTTGTAAGTCAACCATTAGCGCCCATGTCATAGATCTCATTAAGACTATATGATCTAAAGAATCATGCTTATTTAGTAGCATAAATTGGACACTTAGTTGATCAGAGGCAAAAATAACAGGTGAAATAGGAATGACAATTTTATCCCCTGTCTCCTCACTCATGTTGCTTTTAAGCAATGCATTTAGAGAGGCTTCTGCTTTTGTTCGTAGTATTTGGATCCCTACACTCCTTAGATTCATGAATAGACTAACCATTTCTTTGTACCCCTCTATATTCGAAATGTCTTTTGTAGCTAAAACATCTTCTCCGGCCTTGTTAAGCATTGGAAAGAAATTCCCATTTGTACGTGGACATTTTACATATAGATTGTACTCCTCTAGTGTCGGGGGGTGGAAATTATACTCTATACGATTGAGAAGGCAATGAATTTTATATAAATAACTCCCAATTAAGTACCCTTCTTCTAAATTATTGCATTGGTCACCATATGTGAGAAGCAGTAGTTTTCGATGGTCAAAATAGCCTTTAAGCTCTGTGGGAGTTTCAAAGATTATTGTACATTGACCGTAATCATAGAATGAAATATAATGGACGAAATCATATATTGGGTCTATGATGCTTTTACTCCTATAAAAACGATTACGGTTTTGAACACTTATATGTAGTCTGTAGATGATAATATTTATTCTGTTATTGATCTTACCCTTATCTAACTCAATGCGCTCGCCGAATCCATTCCTAATTGCTATAACTTCGGTGTCTAGCCATTTATTGCATTTGAGTATTTGTTCCAGGGCTGCCCCTTTTACTTCGCTTTCGAACCAATTATTTTCATCATCTTCATCATATAGTTTATTGCTGTTCTTTGTCTTATTCTGAAAAATAAAAATTGTGTCTTTAAATAAAAGTATTGCGTCTCCAAATTCCTTTTCCTGTTTTTTAAATTTATATTTATTATTATCTCCCCAGAATGTAATTATTTTAGGCCACCGTTCATGCCACCTGCCAATTACAGAGTCAATATTATCTACTTTCCATTCTTCTGGATAATCTGAAAATGAGGGCGTCATTTTGATGGATAAGGAGGAAAGCTAAACAAAGTACTTAACGCTTCATTGCTTTTGGCTTATCGAAGATTTCTTTGGCGATAATGAACTGACGGAAGTTCTCTTTGGTCACGAATGCTTTTTTCACGGCAACCTTGGAATAAGCTTCCTGCTCTTCTTTCGCTTCGACCTTTCTATCGAGATCGCTGAGGCCGGTATTCTTAAGAAAATGGGAGACTGCATCATGCTCGCTCGCCGTTAGTTCATCTTCCGAGCGGTTGGCTGCCCCATATCCCGATTCGGTATTTGTATCTTCCTGCGTCGCATACCCCTCGCCATATCCGCTGTTATCGGCATAGGCGGCGGAGGCTACGGCATCGTCAGAAGTGGTGCGGGTGATAGTCGTCATCGGGCGAGCCTCGCGCTGGGCGGCAAGCCTCGGGGCAGGAGCACTGGCACGCTGGGCTCTGAGGCGTTCTTCGGCTTTCTTTAAGCGCGTGGCTTCGGTTTGAGCCTGCTGGCCTTTCTTCTTTTGCGCGAGGATCATGCGCAAAATGAAAAATGCAAGGATGATAAAATAAATTTTCATAACGAGCCGTGTACGATTGCTCCTTTTTTAACGACCGCCGCTACATCGCTTACCCCAATATGATAGGGTAAATACGCGAGCGACGGTATATCATAGAACACAAAGTCGCCGGATTTATTCACTTCAATACTGCCATGCGTTGCAGCCCTATCGAGAGCCGCCGCACCGTTGAGCGTTGCCGCCGTCAGCGCTTCTTCGGGTGACATCCCCATCCCGATCACGGCCAGCGACATAGCAAGCTGCATATTCTCGCTCATCGAAGAGCCGGGGTTGCAATCGGTAGCGATGGCAACGGCGCAGCCAGCTTCTATCATCTTGCGCGCCGGTGCATACGGCGAACGAATACACATTGCCGTGATAGGTAGTAGCGTTGCTATCGTACGCTTGGAAGCAGCAAGCGCCCTGATACCACTATCATCGATCTTCAATAAATGATCGGCGCTGAAACTGCCAAGCGATGCCGCCAGCGCCGCGCCCGAAGTATTCGCCAGTTCATCGGCATGGAGTTTTATTTTCAGTCCTGCTTCGGCAGCGGCTTTGCAGATGCGCTCGGTCTCATCGTTAGTAAAATATCCTTCATCGCAAAAGACATCGGCAAATTCCGCCGCGCCGGAGACAACGACTTCCGGCAATTGCTCGAAAATCAACTCTTCCACATATTCCGATTGCGACTTATCCTTCGGCACGGCATGAGCGCCGAGCCAGGTCGTAATAATTTCCATCGGTGTCTCGTTGCCGAGTTCTTTCGCGGCTTCGAGCAGTTTTATTTCATCGCGAAGAGAGAGCCCGTAACCGGATTTTACTTCCATCGTTGTCGTGCCGAGTGCGAGCGCACTACGGATGATCTTCTCCGACGACCGCGCAATAGAGGAAACGCTCGCCGCACGAGTAGCCTCGACGCTCGCGCGAATACCGCCCCCCATCGCAGCGATTTCCTGATAGCTCTTGCCTTCGGCGCGCATACAGAATTCATTACTGCGCTCACCGGCAAACACGGCATGGGTATGCGAATCGACAAAGCCGGGCAAAGCGAGTAGCCCGCGGCAATCTATTTTATAATAGTGGCTCGCCAGAGTCGGCAGGACATCTTCCTCACGGCCGGCATGAGTAATAAACCCACGTTCGTCGGTGCAGATCACCGCCTGCTCGATCGTCCGCACGACGCGCATCTGCTCTCCCCGCCGGGCAACCGTACCGAGCGGCGTTATTAGTTTACCGATATTATGGTAGCATTTCATTGATACAAAAATACATCTCCTTCTCCCTTTGTATAGACTCTAGACATCCCTCGTAGGGAGAAGGATTGAGGATGAGGGTAAAAAGCCACGGCATAGCACTACCGCCGATGTCCTAACCGATATGTGCATTTCGTGAGGACATTAAACCGCTGGTTCTTTTTCACCACTTTGCCCTCAACCCCGACCCTTCTCCCTTAAAGGGAGAAGGGAGTATTAATTTTTGTAAATCTGCGCGATGCTAAGTGATTGATTTTGCGCGATTGAAGCTGTGATTAATTGTCTTTAATTGTGACTTATTGTGCCTCAGAGGCGTATATATTTGTACCCAACTGGCGATTTCAGCGAAATTAATTGTGGACTTTTTTGAGGAGGTTCTTTTTTGTTCAGAGTTTCCCAGTTAACTTTAATTAAATAAATATCTTCGGCGACCACAATTAAGACAAGAGTTTTCTTGCTATACTTTTTCCTCTTCTAAAACTTTCGGGCTATTAGTGGATAGATGTATATCTATCCTACATCTATCCCAATATGTCTTGGAAAAATTAAAGGCTCCTCGTAGTTTCGTAGTGACTTATTAACAGCAGAAGGTCCTCTTCTGCATAGGTCTTTTTAACTTTCACCAAGACTGCCTTGAAAAAACAATCTAAACTAAACGCCCCCTTCCCGTGGGTCGGTGGAAAACGCTTACTTCGGGAATCGATCATTGCCAAAATCCCATCCCACCGCTGCTACGTCGAAGCATTTGCCGGAGCCGCGTGGGTTTACTGGGGAAAGCCACCCTCGGAAATAGAGGTCATTAACGATATCGATGGGAATCTGGTCAACCTCTACCGTCAGATCCAAACCAACGTCGAAGCCTTTTATGAGAAGGTATGGTATCTGCTGGTTTCCCGGGAGGAATACCACCGCTACCTAAAGCTCTTAACCAAACACCCGGAAAGCCTCAGTGATCTGGAACGGGCTGTGTATTACTTCTATATCATAAAACACACCTTCGGCGGACGCTTTGGAGCCGGGTTTGCCTTTAGTAAGACCCACCCTCCAAAGTCAACGGTGGGCCATGATACCTTACTGGCTCTTTCGGAGCGGTTACAGAATACTTATGTCGATAACCTCTCCTATGAGCGGATTCTGAAGAACTACGATGGGAAAGATACCTTTTTCTATTGTGATCCACCATACGTGGTAGCCAACGACCGAAGCTTTTACAGGTATTACTTTAATGAGCAACACCATATTGAATTGCAGGAAAAGCTGTCAAAGATCGAGGGGAAGTTCTTATTGAGCTATGATGATGTCCCTCTGATCAGAGAATTGTATAAAGATTTTGCAATTGAACAGACCGACCCGGTTCAGTATAGCTTATCGAAGAAACGGCAGGTAAAGAAGGAATTGTTGATCCGTAACTATTAACATAACACAGCCCCGGTTGACCAAACCGGGGCTGACCTGTATCCCGCAGGTATAGAAAAGTCCGCAGAGGCGGACTTTTACATTCTATTCAAATAGTACTGGACTTTGTGCTCATCCTCGTTACAGAGGTAGCGAAGGGTAACCAGTGCCCGATTTGCCAGTTCGGTTACCTCCCGGCGTTCTTTCTTAGAGAGAATTCGGGTAGTAAGCAACCGCTGGGCTATTGAGATATTAGCGAGGCAGGATTTGATCGTTTGATGTTTCATGCCCATTCCTCCCCTAAGTGACGTTCCATAAAATCTTCTAACCCCTTCTTGGATAGTTCTTCACAAACCTCCTGCCAGGACTTATGGCAAAGCTTCCAGAGGTTTTCCATGCATCCGGTCATCCGTTCGGTTAATACCGTGAAGACCGTTTCAGTAATATCGTCGGTTACCGCACATTCTTCTACGATACGTAAGATTTGAATTTGAGTATCGATCTTAGCTTGTCTGACGGCTTCGGCGGAAAAGGTATCCTGCTGAAAGAGAGCTTTGCATACTTGCTCGGTTACTACCTGTTGCTGGCCCGGGCGTTCGTTACCATTATCATCGTGGACGGTAATGGAGAACTTCGGTTCATAGTAGTGCCGGATGTCAGCTTTCGGATCGGTAAGGGTTCTTCTAATAATGCTCTCGATGGTCTCGGTCTGAGTGGCTTCGAGAACAACGGGGCTGTAAATTCCTACGTGGTACATGGGCTTAGTTCTGTTTAATGGAGAGGTAGGTATAAAGAGCATTCAGGCATTGGGTACGAAGGGCTTCGTCACCGTGATGATCTTTGGCGACCGAAAGATCATATCCTGTATTGTTCGGGTTCTCGGAAAAATAAACAAATGCTATGGGATCGTTTAGAACAGTGCGGAAGACCCTTCTAAGTTCGTTCATTTCTTCTTGGCTTGGAGGTGTAGCGGTCTTGACTACCACTTTGTGGGTATATTCAAGCTCCGGCATTTTAGAGGCAAGGTAGGTTGAAAACGCATTATCGTGAATCAGGGGAAAGAGCATCGACATAACATCGAGGCGTAAGTCGTTATCAGGAATTCCGGTGGTGCTTCCCGGAGCAAATTCTAATACTACGACATCGAAGGTATCTCCTGCGGAAGTAAAAATGACTTCCCGGTCATCGGCTAAACAGGCTCCGACAATTTTGGTGGTCAGATAGTGTTGAATAATTTGGAGCGGGGCCACCGAGGTAACGATGTGGATTTTAACAGTTTTCTTATTCATGATTGTACCTTGCGGGGATGAGGTAGTTTAGTTAATCTTAGAAAAGAAGTGATTGAAGAGGGCCTTCTGACAATCGATGGCCAAATCGGTCTGCTCAGAATTATTCTTGAGCACTACGCAGTAAAAATCGCAGCCCGGTTTGTCGGTATGAAAAAGCACCTCGGCTTTGTTATCTTTTACCACCTTGCGAAGAACCGGAAGCAACTTTGCAATGACTTCATGGCTGGGAAGAACCGGGGTTTGAATCTGAATTTTAAGCATCTTTTGTTTTCTTCTAAGTTATTGGTTTTATGGGAATTGCTGTCGCTGCAATTCAACGGACACGACAAATTGTGTCCCCACCGAGTTCGGGCAATCTGCACTATTTTTTGAGGTTTTTTAGGTTCGTTTTATTGGCTTATTTTGATCAAAAATGGAGGTATTTGTCAATAAAGAATTTAATAGAATACTACCCGTAGCATAGAATCTAAATTGCAAACCGAACAGCCTCTGCAAAGGAACAACAACTATGGATAAGGCCTTATAATAGTAGTCCTCTTATATTTAAAATGTCACAAAAACTAAACCGGTGGTTATAACTAATACTGTTATAACCACCGGTTTTAATATTAACAGAGTCAGGTTATCTACGTAGTTCGAATTTCTTAGTTAGTACTTGCGAACCAGCTTGAACCCGTAAAAAATATACTCCATCGGCTAATCCAGAATTCCCGATTTGGAATGTCTTTGCACCGGGAGTATTCATATCATTATAGAGAGTACTTATAGTCCTTCCCATTGCATCAAAGACAGCCACCCGCATCGGAAGATTTGCAGGGGCATCGATATTTGCCGTTGTAAAATCTCTATAAGGATTTGGGAAAATATCGACACTAATTGGTTTGATTTCCTCAGCTTTAGTAATTATAGGGTTGTTTGTTGCAATCTTATAACTATTGCCAGCGCTATCAAGAAGCGGAGCCGGTATATCATAGATCGAGCTATCATACACGACCTGATGGTAGCTTTCCAAATTATCGTTGGCAGGAGCAACATTAAACCCATGACCTCTCGTATAAGCTTCTAAAGCTAAATAAACAGTATCCGAAGTTATGGAGCCCGGTACAATATGCAACCGGTTTTCTGCTTGACGATAGTTTACCGAAGAGCGAAATACACCTGCATAATAGATAGCTGAGTCTAAGATCCATGCCAAATCATTTGACGATGCTTTACGTGCGACTAGCCTGAAGCCAAAGGTATCGGCAACAGCCTGAATACATGGTGAAGCATAAGCGGTATCTCCCCGCTGGAAGGTGCCAACTCGGAACGTAGTACTTAAACTTATGGAGTCGCCGGGGGATAATACTAATTTACTTGATCGCAATCCTCCAGCAGAAAGCCCACCATCTCCATATCTAATTGTATCTTCCCAATCCCAGCCGTTCCAGAGTAAAGTAAAAGCAGAGAAACCTAAGTTTCTTCTTACCGTTACATCGGAAGCCTTAGCTACGAATGTACTTGGACAAGAACAGAATTTTGGTTTTACAATCAAGGTCTGAAAACGGCTAAGCGTATCGATCTGCTTAGATAGTGGAAAATCATAGGCTGTTAAATGAGCAGTATAAGTTGGGTTGGTATCTATTAGCAGATTATCCCTATAGGCTAGCGGCTGTAAAATACCATTATATTTAGTTCGTGCGGCCATTGAAGGCTCAAGAGATTCTTCTGGCATCGGGACAATTTCCCATTTTGGAATTGGTTGCACCAACGATAATGCCGAACTCTTAAAATACCCGTAGTGCGCCAACCGACTTATATTATCAATTGGACTGTTCCAAGCGATACGGACGATGTCTTGCCAGCTTGTATCCGTAGTAACCATACTGGAGATGGCCACTGTATTTGAGTCCGCAGCCGTTATAACCGGGAAAGTACTTACAGAATCCGGGTGGGCCCCAATAGTACGAAAATTGCTTTCAAAGCCAAAGAAAGAAGAGAACTTGGACCATACTCCTCTATTATCTCTATCACGAAGCGTCGTATAGTGCCTTCTAAATAATCCGCTATCAAGCGAGTTATGCACGAGCGGCGGTGGAGTTGATTCCCAAACTACATACACATGACGTTGAGGAGTCAAAGCAATAGAAGGGTAATGATGCTCACAGTAGGGCATGCCAATAGAGAGGTCTTTTAATCCTGTTAATGAAATGGTAGTAGGATTAACACTATCACTATGATAAGCTTTAATAAAGAAGATTTCCGAAAGTGGTTCCTGCCCTTCTTCAAAAGCAATATAGCAGGTGTCGGAAGGAGTTCCGGTAATACCAGTATCTATTGGATTCATATGGGAGGCTAAGGATATAAACTTCGTCTCGAATTTATTAGAGGCCCAAAATGAATTTTGCGCAACTACTTGCCCCAAAGAATTTACAATAGCAATTTCTGCCCCTTGCGAAGGATTACGCCATGATACCCAAAAAGATAATCCTTGAGATTGAGAAGGGACAATAGCAGGTGCTGCTTTGGAATCAGAAAATGACTTATATCGATCTAATGTGTCGCTTACAGAATAATTATAGGGAGCAGCTGTTGAGGCATAGCGAAAGATGACATAAGTCGAGTCATTGCCAGGACCCGCATAATCTAAGGCATATACCATCCCAATTCCAGAGCTATCGGCAGGATAGGCACAAATGGCAGGTGTCTGAGCTTTTCCACTATTATCGATAATACTATCAACAGTGGCTGCGGGTTCACGTTTTTTGGCGCTCATTGTATCGCTCAGTATTTCCTGAGGGTAGCATACATAAATTCCGCCATGACTTTCTTTTGCCATAGCTAAAGAAGGCTGGCTAGAACGATTTTCCATCGAAGATAACCGAGCGGCATTGTTGAAATTAAAGTTTGTCGTAAGACTAAAATTATTTCCGAAATTAGGAGAGATAGTTAGTAGCGTCCCTTCTCCGGGCGCGAGTTCTACCGAAAGATAATTAGTAGATCCGGAACTGCTACCATAATTGTAGCTGTCGATATGTGTGGAAGTCTTTCGACGCAGATCTCTTACTATCAAATCATAAGAAGGGCACTCAGACGGATGTTTTATAAAATATGGGCGATACAAGTCTTCATCTAAATCACATGTATTGAGCTGGAATTTAACAATACGAGCGTCTATTGCCCCGAGCATAGGCTCTGTTAAATCTAGATCCGAGATCCAGAAATTTTTATCAGATTCATCGGCGGCTTTAATATGATCCCAGGTATTTCCGTCTTCAGTTTTGGGCTCAAAATATAACGGCCATGTTCGTGGATTTGCGATCATTACATATTTCGTAGATGGAAATGACTTTTGCTTGAATATGCTTACCCTACAAAAAGTATGTTCTGCATCATCGGAAACGGAGGTTCCACTAACGGTACTATCTATAAAGTGAGCTGTTTTTGTCTTTGTATCAAAGGTATTGATATAACGTTTAACTAAATCCGTAGTAATAGATTTTATTGGATATTGGCTTTCTGGGTCTGCAAAAGTTACATCGCCGAATCTTGTATCGGTTGATCGAAGCCAGTAGAGTTTAGACAGCGTTGAAGCAATAGGTAGAATATCTTTTGCAAGCCTAGTTGCTCCATCGAACCGCTCCTTAAATCCATAAAATGTAGGTAGCCATACATTAAACTCATCAGAAATATCTAATGGGTATCTGTGGGCATAATTCCATAAATAAGTATTTAAGAAATCATATGGGCTTGGGGTATGTGTAGGACCATATGTTGTATAAGCGGGAGTTCCACTTTTAAAGAAACTACTTATAGGGTCACTTCCTTCGGTAAAAAGCACCCAATTACTTTGATCGGGAAAAATTGTACTTGAGCTATATGCCGTTGTAGTAGGTGTACTACTAGTTGAAATAACAAATGTCGATGGTGATCCAGTGTACCCACCATTTAGATAGCTACTCCAGCCAACGGTATTATCGGGCGTAAGGGATGAAGGGATCCATTGATATTCATAAAAATCTGGGTCTCCAGTTGACGTGATATGCCCATGTCCATCAGTATGGACAATAGGCCGATAATCAAAACTAATTTGATCGGTCACTCCAGAGGGTTGCTTTGGAAGAATAATTTCTTTATTGCTCCCCTTTAGACCAAGACGTAAATTTAATAAGGACTCTTTTAGACATGGTGAAGTGCCGCTATGTTCTGATGGGGACGTGCACCCGTCTTTATCTTTGAACCAACCATCGAAATCATGTTCATAATTTTCCGTAGTCATTCCGATATCGGCACCGTGGTCATTACCCACAGAATTAAAGAAAATGCCTTTTGCACCCCAACATAATGCATCCCATCCATCCGCACGAATTTCCGATGAAACTTGGGGACGAGTGTAAACAAAATATTCTGGTCCATGCGCAGGGTTTGGCGGTGCTGTAATTAAAGAAGTTGATTTTAGGAGTTCATCGAATCTGAATGGTTTATCTCTTAAAGCATACCGTTGAGTTGCATTATAGTTAAAAACGTCCGTTTGGCAAGCCATAACATATTCGTGCCAGACATTCGTAATATACCAATCATCTTTAGGAGAACTACTCAAAGCAGAATAATGACGATAGGGCAATTCAGTGTTATCATTGACCCAACCAGCAGTTCCAATAGTTGATAAGAGAGAATACCATTTTTGATTGTAGTCAATAGTCGTACTTTTCCCAACTGCATTGTTGTACTCAAAAATTGAGAGGGCAGCTTTCATATGATCGTTATCACTTTTGCCTAAATAATGCTGCATCCTAAAGGTATATTCTGGATAATCGGTGAGCTTTTGGGATAGAACGTCTCCTTTCCATGTTGTAAGATTTGTTGGTAGTGTGGCAAGCAAAGTATTATCCCACCCTGCTGTTCCAAATCCCATATCAGTGTAATCCATGCCATATTTAAAAGTTGTTATGTCATCCCCGGGTGTCTGACCACTCGCAAGATGGCTTATGCTAAATCTACTATCATTATAATGACGTATCCATGCTGGAACTCCATCGGCAGGAAACATAGGTGGTTTAGTACTCCAATCTGTAGTGCCATCATTTTCGCCCGATATAGATGTTATATCAAACGATTCTTGCATTATCGGAGGACACGGTGGGTTTCCACCATTTTGGTCTTCATATATGGCTTTTACGCTAGAATAAGACCCCCCACCCTCCGCTGCAACATTATTCGACTGAAAGGAATAAAACTGCAAATGGCAAGGATTGTTATTGCCAAATATGGAAGCATCACTTAGGTTATATAAAAGCTTATCCAAATAGGCAATTTCCCGATATTGGTGTTGTTGCAATTCTCCACCCAGAGAAAGAGCCCCTAGTCCTGCCAGAGCCTCTTTTCCTTGCAGTGTCTTAAGCTGATTTAAATTCTCTTTAAGTATTGCTGTTAGACAATTATCCAAATATCCTGATAGGATTTGATCCATAGTGGTTGACCGTGTCCTAAATCCACGAAAATAAATTCCTAAATTATGATTGCTAATCAGGCGACACTCAATTTTCATGGCATATAATGTTGTGGTGCCACTTAGCACAGTTAAGGGGATAGCATGAATTCGCTTAATGGCATAATTTTGTCCTGCAAATTTTGTAAGTGTTACGGGTTCGAGCGAATGGAATGTAGATGCTATACTATCTGCGTAATCGTTATAACAAATATTAAACCGATTAGAACCCATTGCAACATCTGGGTAAGTGTTTTCTACGGGCAGGACAGCGCCATTCGGATCTTTATAAATTACATCTACCTGAATACTGAACAAAGCATCTGTTCTATGAGGATCCGAGTGGCTAAGACTTTCTATAGTACCAGCATCAACGTCGGTCGAGTTAATATGAAATTTTTCAGAAGGCTTAAATCTATAAATGATATCTAAACGGAGTGAATCGTTTCTAATGACTTCAGAGTCAATAATCGAGGTACTATGCTTATAGAAATCGCCGTCGGTTAATTGAGTTTCCCCATAGCTATATTGATGATTGGTAGCATCCACTATTAAAGGAGATGTCGTAACGGGGTTATTTCCTGTAATGATAGCGTTATCATAGTGTATAGTGAAAGAAGGGTAATAATATGGTAAAATAGATTTCCCATCGCCTTCATGAAAAACCACAATATTATCCCCATCTCCGGTTGCGTCATAGTCAAAGCGCTTTTCGACATTAGCTGTGTAGGAGAAAGTCTCCGGGTCTATATCCGGTTGAGTCCATGTATGGTATGTTCTGGAGTCAAGGGCTATTAAACTAGCATCTTTACTAAATGGATTAGTATTCCATAATGGATTTGTTTCAAAGTCAAACTCATAGGGATTGGTGGCAGGAACACCACCAGTATGAGAAATATAGCTGGCTAAAAAATATCTCCGTTCAACACAAGGAGAGATAGCTTTACCACCGGTAAAATAATGGAGCATATTGGATTCCATTCCAAAGTAGGTCTTCATTTTATCAGTGGTAGTCGTCATCCATTTAGGTACTTCACTTGGACCACCATTAGGCGTTACAGAAAACCCGATTGGATCATTATAACTTTTATTAAAATACATTGTATTAAAACCAGACAAAACCATATCATGAAGAAGGCTGGATGCTTTCAACAAGCCACTGCCTAAATCACTTTCGGGATGAATATATAATCCGAAATCAAAACCGCCTATAGGAAAAATATTTGAGGCGACATGGTCTTGAGCATAGAATTCAGGAGTATTAACAAATAAACACAGGGCAAGCAATATGCCTGAAATAATAGATTTCATTGTTCGACCTTTCGTGGCTAAGTGTTTTGAGAATATTTTCCTATGGAATTATCATAACAGGAATGTGGGGAGACCGATAGGACCCGCATTGGACTGTTATATAATAATTACCATAAGGAAGTTTGGGCAAGCGGACTGGTACGGTTTCTTGCCTTGAATTAAACGCACACACTTGTTGGATTACGGTTCTGCCCAGTTGATCCGTAAGAGTGACGGAACCGGTAGCAGCTTCGAAGCCGCTGCACTGAATAAAAATATGGTCTGATGCAGGGTTCGGATAAATCTTAATAGATTCTGACTCAGGTTCGTTTCTAGTTATCTCATTCAAGTGTTGGGGGATCTTCTTTGAGCCATATATAATACCTATTGACCCGACGTAATCCCAATCCTTCTGGGCATCGGGAGTACTAGTAAACTGTGGCATCGCCACTATAATATCACCTAAGCCATCGTGATTTACATCGGTGCCGACGGCATGCACAATAGGCCCGAAATGATCCTGCCCGAAAAACATGTCGGCTCGTTCATCCATCGAGTCCCCTAGCGCATAGACAAAGCAAAAGTTTTCCGATGGGGTGCCACCAACCATACTGGAAACGAGTAAGTAATCATAGCCTCTTCCATCGAGATCACCTACATTTGCATAGAAATCAGGTTGGTAGGCTAGTGAGAAGTTATTTTTATCGATCCGTCTAGGTTGCCTAAGCAGGAAATCCGGACTATCGACATAGAGATGTTTCTTTCCAAAATCCGACCCACCTCGGTAAAAATAGAATGAGGTGGAAGTACTATCATTTCGAACGATGGGTAACGCGAGGTCGATGCTTCTGTCATTGGCTGAGCGAGGAAATGCACGAATAGCAATAGCCGGATAGTTCACAAAAGGGTGATTGTTTCCAAAGGGTTGCGTTGAATAGGTTGCCTGATTCTCCCAATTAGAAAACAAAGTGTCTTCACGTAGCTCCAGAGCCATATGAACTAAATTCAATGGCTGTTCATATTTATAATGATGAACGTTCCCCAAAGGATCAACTCGCAACACGTCCTTATGACCAACCCCTCTAAAATCGGCAGCTAGGCTTGTTCCCGGCCCCTGAGTCAAATTAACTGGGACATAACAGACCGTCTGAATACTATCTGGTCCTTTAACCGCTCCACTAGTATAAAGTGATTCGCCTCCTTTATACAAAAATAGTATTAATGAATCTGTACGAAGGGTATGGGCATCATTTAGAAATTTGGAAAATCGCCAGCCCACAACAACATCATTTACACTATCGGAAGTGAAGAAATCAACATAAGGTAAGAGATCGACGCTACCGGGACCCAGCCCATTAGAAAAATTGAAATCGGTAAACCATAGCTCTGTCTTACGTTCTTCATTATAATTGCCATTCTCATCCGACCAATAAATAATCGGCCCAGTACTACTAACAAGATCATACGTAAGCAAATCAATCAGATGTGGTGAATGGAAATGACCTGCTATTACCCGGTCGAGCAAATGAATATTTCGCTGTTTATATTGTAAATTATGAAGGGAAAACGAAGAAGATAGGGTAACCGAACAAACGGTGTCATAATATGAAGACTGGTGCGAATTTCTGGGAGCAACTCCATAAAGAAATAATTCATTGGGAGTAGAAGTATCGGCAGAAGGAATTAAGTAAATATTACTTCCTAACGCCTGCTCATTCGCCTGCCCATAAATGGTATCGTATTGAGACGCAATGCCTTCTAAAGGCTCATAATAATGGGGGTCTAATGCTTTAGATTTCAGTTGTGCATGGCTGGTCCTTACTGAAAGAACCATAGAACCGATAACCACTAGAAATAAAATGACAGTTATTTTTAGCATTTAGAAGAGGAGGTATTTACCCGTAATTGTTTTAAGATAAAGACCGTACCGTTTGCCCATGACTAAATCACAATTCTTCTATTTTGACAAATATAATACAAAGTTCTCTAATTTCCAAATTTTTTATTAAAAAAACTGTGTAAAAATTGTTAGCATCTAAAATGGATATAAATGGGTCAAGGTTATGGATGTCTGGTATCATTAATGATATTAGCAAACTGAGGGCTGGCCAGGGTGAATTCATATCGTTTATTGTCTTCAATTCCGTTTAAGAGATCATTGGCATTGCAATCAAAGCACATCCTATTTAGATCATTTAAATTAGAGTCTGATTTTCCAGTTGAGTCGGACTTAGCGTGATACTTTTTATTTTAACTTTACGTTGCACTCACCAATGAAAAAAATCATTTTACTATTTGGTATTGTAGGGTTGCTTGCATCCTGTAAAAAAGAGAAAGCATTCTCTAAAGAGGAATTTCAAGCTATGGAAAACCGTAAAGATTCTATCATTAAGGCACTTCCGCCCGATGAACATGCAAGACTTGATGTAAAAGAAAATAATCATTTGAAGGTAGAAGTTGAATACCAAGACAGTTTTAAGACTGTAGTAGGGGCCATAAAATTAGAAGACGGTAAACCTGTACACCAATTGGTTATGACATTCATTAAAACCTCTATCGATTTTGTCAATTTTGCTTTTGAACGTGATTCTGGCATCAAATATATCACTACTTTGGGATATATAATCGATAAGAATAAATCCGGGTATAAGATAAAAGCCTATTCCTGGTATAGAGGCTCTTATGATAAAAACGGTGGGAAAGCAGCACTTCTCACAACCTCATTATACGAAACACTCTCTAAAATGACCAAAGAGAAAAATTATCTCACAGGGAAATATGATTCTCTCAATATCTGGTGGCAGTCAAACCCAACTTATAAAGACTTGTAGTAATTTACAATACGTACTACTTTTTAATACTTATATACAAAAGCCGGGGTCATCGCAACCCCGGCTTTTTCGTTCGGCATAGTACTCCCACGAAGCGGCGGAGAGTACCTATGTTAGCGCGCTCAGGGAACAGTTATTTCAATACCTCTACTTTCTTCGTTGCCGTGGTCGTACCATTCTGAATTCTCAGATAATAGATACCCGCCGAAAGTTGCGAGTTCGTCAGGGAGAATTCATACCGTTCATGGTCGCCGATACCATTAAAGAGTTCGCTTACCTTTCTGCCAAGTTCATCGTACAAGGTTACCGAAAGCGGAAGGTTCTCTACCGGTTCGATTACGATTTGCGTTGAGCTATGGAAGGGGTTAGGTACTACCGAAACCGAGAGTTGTTTCGGCGTTGCGGCTATCTTCGGCGGCACTACTTTCTTATACGCATCGAGCGGCAAATTGTCGCCGTCGTTGAGTACATACACTTCGCGTTCTAAGTCGTCGGCTTCGCTGTGGGTTATATCCACGGACACAAACCCGGTATCCGTTACACCAGTATAGAGATAGAGAGCCATAGCAGAATTCAACCCATACCCCGGAGCTATAATAGTATCCTTCGTTACTATCTGTTGTTCAATGACACCAATAGCCGAAGAATCTGCCGAACGCCTTAAACGGTACGTGATCGTTACCGTATCGGTAGGACTATTTAGATGAGTTCTAAATTGAGCCGTATCGTCAAAGGCAATGCTTCGGTTAATAGTAATTTGATCGTTGGTATTAAGCGGGAAGTTCGTAGAAGAAACTTCCGCGGGGTTTTGTGGTGCTCCGGTCGGCCAACCATCCGGCAATAAATAGCCGTTGGCCGGGTCCGTTGGTTGCCAGAATAATCCGGTGCTTGGTCCGCCGATCGGACCGACCAGACCGTCGCTTAGTACCGTAACCATCTTGTGTTGGAAGGTACATTGCTTGCTATTTGCTTTGACGGTGAACCGGAGTTTCGTACCCATCACTTGAACGGTATCGATGAACGGCGACCATCCATTTGTTACGCGAACGTGCGTATGGCCGTTACCGGAATCCGAGGCCGGTTGTTGTCCGATGAAGACTAAGGAGCGAGGAATGGTACCGAAGTTATCTATTCTATCGGTAGTAAGTGCCTGAGACGGCGTAAGACCGCGCTCCAATAGCCCGCCTTTTATCCATGTACCGTTGTTTACCATTGCCAGTTCGAGCCGTTCGCTCGTTTGGTTTTCCCATACTATCTGTACAAAGTTTTTATAGGGTGCAGTAGGGATAGGTTTCGGTTTTGTACCGATAGGTATGGGGGTAACAAGAGTTACATTCGATGCTATATTTGAAGCCGTTACATTTGGCAGACGGAATCCATCGCTGGTAGTATCCGGCTTAAAGATCGTAAACGAACTTTGCCAGGTCTGTTTTACCCGGGTTGCCGGTTGAGAGCTAATTCGTAAGATCGGCCAAAATTGCCCGTGCGAAGTAACCGCCGGAGAATCGGTAAGCACTGCTTCCCATGTTACATAATCGGATAATGATAACGGCCCCGGTGTACCGAGCGGACGGATAAAGTTATTTAATCCTATCGTTGCAATCGAAGGATGGAAGTTTTTGCAATCGCTCGGCAGCCCCGTAGAAATAATAGTGTCTTTGTCTTTTATTGGTGCTACCGCCGCTCCCGAAGTATCCCAACTAAAACGAATGTAGCGAATCTTACCGGCAACCTGCCATGCTAACCGGATCGGGAAACAAGAATCCGGTATTGGTCTTGTAGCTACCGTGGGGAAACGGGAGATGTCCGTTCCGGTATCGGTATAAATGTACTGGGGATTTGCAAAGTTGTTTACAATTTGCAAGTCTAACTGAGGGAATACTCCACTACGGAGAATTCGTGTTAGCTTAAACCGTCGTGCTACAATGCCGAAGGGGTTAAGACCTTCCGCCTGATGAGCCGCAACTACAACCCACTCGGAATCGGAAATAGGAGCACACACCGGAGTAACCCCAGAATTATCGATAGTACTATCATGGAAAGCAACCGAAGGATCGGCGAGGAATTTCCATGCACTATCGGGGTGCGCTTGAAATGCTACTTGTAGAACCGCCGGTTCTTTATGGTAAGCAATCATTACAGACTTATCGTCTCTGCCTATACAGATAGAAGGCCGATGACATTTACCGGTAGCTCCATCGTCTAAGAGAGTTTCAATTCCGGTTGTAATGTTATCCCCATCCGAGTGTTGATCGTTACCTTCTACTAACGTGCCGCGTTTCGGAGTGCTAACGAACAACGAATCATGCCGCGTATAAGTGATTATATCGCGCGTAGCGGAGAGCCGTTCGGCAACTCTACGACCGTTATTGAAAGCAAATTCCAATGCCGACGAACCATTACCTATACCTACCCCCGCCGTTATTGCCACTCCTTTTTCAATATAGAGGAATTTAGCTTCACCGGGTTTTATATATACGGCAAACTCGGAATCTGCTTTGACTAACCAAGTTGTGTCGGGGTGCCAAGTATCCCGTATCACATAATAGCCGCTTTTGAATGCTGCCGGTATTCTGGTAGTATCTATTTTCATATAGATTTTACGGGTATCGATGTCACCGTAAATTGGACTACACCGGTTCGAATCGTTCTGCCGTTGAAACGGAGCATTATAATACCCACTATCGTACTTATCCATTAAGGACGGATAGAGACGGGTATTAACTACTAACGCCGCGTAGTTCACCAGTGAAGGAGAAATACTATCCTTAAAGAGTCCTACTTCGGCTATAGTACGCCAAGCTGAATCGATTGCCGCAGAATCTATAAAGGCTCGTCTGGAATCTCGCTGAGTGATTTTAACCATTTGCGTTTTTGTAACCTTCAAAAACGCCTTCGCTCTCGATACGCTATCGGAAGCGGTGAAGTTATCCCGAGTAGTTCTAAACGCTAAGTTATTCGAATAGGCATCGAGCCAGGTCATTCGTGTAAGCGGATATTTATTGCCATTCTTCGAGCCGTAAATTTGATTTATCCGCCCCATTACTCGCTGTTGAGCCAAGAAATTATTAGAATAACCGAGGTACATATTTGGTAGTGTGCCGTTTATATCGTTCGTGTCGTGAGTGTATTGATAATGGTGATCGACATCCGAACACCAAGCTGAATAAATATGACCGTAATTGTAATTATGTAACCATTTAATAAGATTACCACTGGGGCAATCCTGTATAGTTGTATTCACCGGCCATTTTTGAACATGAAGCATACCCGGTATTCCACCGTATATTTCACCGAGGTAAAAAATTTGTGGATTGTTAAACGCGGTGGTTCCATCGGCTAAAAAGGCAAAGGTCGTCCCTACAATTTCTTCGGGGAAAGCCTGTTTGATATGTACGAATGGTTTTACAGAATCGTAAATCCATTTGGAATGCACCGGATCCCACCGAACACCGGAATTATAGTCTCCCCACGCTTGCATATTTACTTCAATGGCCGAGCGTTTATTCTTGGGGTGGTCTTGTGCTGTGTGATTTGAATTGCGAACGTTACGCGAATAATAGACATGGCCGTTATACAAGGTATCAAAATCCTCATATCCTTTCCACCGGGTAGCAGTGTCTGCTGTTCTTCTTGTAAATACTAAGCCGTTAGCCGAAGTATCAAAGGTATTAGGCCATGCTGTAAACCCGTTAATCTTTTGGGTATGCTTAAAGATATAATCTCCCGGACATAAGACGGGGCCCGTAAACATCTGTCCTTCATTCTCGAACATCGAGGGTGGTTGTCCGTCATAACTTAAACGGTTACGACGATAGTACAAGCTCGTACCGCCGTTATCCTGCTCGTGCCAGTGTGCGTACAGATTGTTTTTCGAGGCGAAGTAATCGACATAGCCTATCATAGCGGCGGATTGTTTCCAATTGTATTCCCTCGTATCTTGAAAATGGATACCCCATCGCCTTCCTCCAACGGAGTCCGACCAGTCCGCCGCCGTTGCGTTTACTACACTATCGAAACCGCCGTAATTTCCGTTAGTCTCACACGAATGAGAAATGCCAGTAAGCGGGTCTAACTTTCTATATAAGAATTTATCGGTTATCGTATCCTGTATAGTCATCGAACGCACACGAATTGTTGTGCGATAAGTTGAGAGTACTCGGCATTCAATAATATGTCGTGCCGCGTTAGGCGAACCAATACTATCCACTAAATTATCTGGTGTCGAAAATGTCTTAACCGTGTCCTTAGATTCGACCCATGCCGGGTAGTTGTTTTCCCAGTCCGTTCCAAAATTAGCATAAGCAAGAGTACTTACAGCGGGGTCATACAGATGATTATCTCCATCAAGATAATCTCTTAACGTTGGTGGAATATCTTTTAGAATAACGTGTAATTGTTTGAATTTCCATGAACGGGCCAGAGTTTTATTTTCCAATGAATCCGGTGCGTGCCAGTCATCGGGTAGGTTATCATAAATAGCTTTTGTTATAGTAGTATCAATTATTTTCCACCATCCCGCTTTTGTTGAATCCAATTTTGTTTTGAATGGCATTAAGGGAATAGTACCTTGCCCGGTATCGAATGGATTCGCTGCATTAAGAATACCACGTTTATATAATATCTGTAATCGTATTAATGGCAAACTATCCGTCGGTCTATGATTAGCAAACGCGGTATCAATATTTGCCGTCTTCGTATCCGCATTAAAAAATAATGTTACCGAAAATGCTTTTGCAGTATCCGGGCTGTGATACTTTGCAGTGTCTCTCGCATAACGGTTTGTACCCGGGACTGGAGCAAAGAAGGGGTTAATCTGGTACTTTAGCATTCTTCGCGGATCGCGGTTGTCGCTCATTCCAAGTATGACACGACCTACATCGCCGTAATGTACTGTTGTCGGCGAACCAAACTCTGCCGTGGTAAACGTAGCTTTTACAAATGAATCATTCTTGGCAAATTCGCAGTAGGGAGAAATATCATTCGCATCGTACGTATTATTAAACGGAGTTGTAATAGAGTCCTTTACTTTAGTTGAATGATATTGCCAGAACAGCCCCGGGTGAAAATTATCCGGTATGCGATCAGGTAGTGCAAACCATTCGAGCGATTTAAACTTACAAAGCTGACTCAGGTCGGGAAATACTCCAGTTACGCCTTCGGAAGCTCCGCCGTAAATATGATTGCCATAATCGACATTTCCATTAACTCCAGTCCATTCATGCGCCCAATTAATACCGAGCGTATCCATCTGTTTCTTCACTTGGCCGGTATCGTTTATCCCTAAGTAAGCAGGATACATTCCAAAACCGGCAAGGCCGAACGCACTGCAAAAAATTGAATCATGGTCTTTCCACCCTTGCTCTACAACTATTTGAGCATTGACGGTTGAAAATGAAGAAAGAAAAGAAAGTATAAGTAATGCTACCGCGTAGCGGTAACCGCTTAAAAAGTTTTTCATAAGACGTGGCTCCTTACTTTAAGATTGAGAACTGACCGGTATATGAATCAACTGGTGTACTTAGTTGAAAGAAGTACATGCCATTACTGAGAGAAGTACCATCGTATTGGATTTGGTGTAATCCCGCTTCCTGTATTCCGGGATTTATGACCGAGAGGGTTTGCCCCTGCAAATCAAAAAAGCGGAATGAAACCGTGGAAGCAGTTGGTAATTGGTACTGAATTGTAATTAATCCCGGAGTAGGATTAGGGAAGGTTTGAACATGAAAATCTATTATATGCTGGTGTACTGTGGAAGGTTGGCCTCCGGTAGTTGTCACATATAAATTTTTTGTTGTGACAGCATACGCTATACTATCATTGAGCATAACAATACCTCGCACTGTCTCTAAATTCGGAGGCAATACTTGCTTTTGCCACGTTTTGCCCGAATCGTTAGTAGAGAATGCAACACCGCTATTGCCTGCTCCGCCAGCTAACATACCCTGACCTTTATTTATAAACGACATAGCTAATATACCATCAACTCCAACTATTCTAATCGAATCCCAACTTATACCGCCATTTATGGAGCGATAGAAATTTTCGTAACTAAAGGCATAAATCGTTTGCTCGTCGAATACTTGGCAACCGTAAAATTTATCATGTATATTATTTGGAATGCGATTCCAAGTTAATCCAGCATCAGAAGTTTTTAATACTAAAGCACCACCGGGAGAATTTTGGTGCGAAGTGTCGAGAGTAACATAATCACCTACTATGTAAGCTACTTTTTTATTGGCAATTCCGATTTCTGATTGTTTGTCGCCAACCCATCCTTTTAAAAAAATGGGTGTCCAAGTTTCCCCGCCGTCAGTACTCCTACCTATTCCTAACGTGACGCCTGTATCATTATCAAAAAAATCTACCTGACCATACAGTCTGGCGGGAGTATCGTAAGATTTCCATGTACGTCCACCGTCTTGCGTTTTCCAAAATTTCCCGGGATTATTATTACTACCTATAATAGTATATCCTATTAAAGAGTTAAGATAATGTGGTGTCCCATGAAATTCAGAGGAAATAGAGTCCCACGTTACTCCGCCATTTGTTGAACAAAGTTGAATTAAATTTGTACCGTCATTCGAGGTAACAAGATAGCCGGTATCCTTAGTAGGAAATTTTAAAGCACCCAAACCAAAATCGGAATGCCTAATTAACTTCCACCCACTCTCGGAATCGAGCGGCTGTTGCGGTAGGTCTTGCGTATGCTGTTCTTGAGCAATAGCCGCACTGGCGAACAGCACCAGCAGCGCGGAGACGATGTTTCGAATTTTCATAGGTGTCGTATGTAATGTAGTAAAAAAACATCGCTTCGTGGTAATAGTAAAGACCACCGAAGCGGCAAATAGTTACATGGTAAATTCGTGACGATGGGGTAGAATTTTTTGCCCTATAGGGGAAACAGTTAAGAGCTTAATATATTCCCGCCCGTTCAATGCCATAAGTTCGGTACAAAGATACAACATAACGTATACGTTAATCTTAAAACGACTTTCTGAGTAGGGTAGTAATATAGTAACTATGGATATAAAGAAAGTCGTCGCTGCTAATGTGAAGTTATTTCGCGCTCACCGGGGACTCACGCAAGAACAATTAGGAAAAAAAGCTAATATGCACCCGGTTTATATTGCCGGGATCGAAGGCGGCACCCGCAACGCAACGTTAGCAAATCTAAGCAAAATAGCTACGGCTTTAGACATTCCGCCCTATTTATTACTGAGTGAAGAGATAAAAACATGGCTAAAAAATCCATAACGTATTTGTTAAGAGTCTGCTGTCTATTGCCTTGTGATATACCCATTTCTATCCTCCTAAACCCTCACTCAGGCCGAGATTTGTTACGCGACGAGGAATGCTAAATTAATCTTAGCTAGGCTTTTTCTTCCAGCCCGTTCTTAGCAATCCTTTATTTTTAACTTCTTCAATATTGTTTTCTTAATTTACTCCTTTATTATTTTGCTTCTCCAGATGCAGGCTAACGAACTTGGTGCGATAAGTTCTAGCATATAGATGCCTGAGGATATATTCCCAACAGAAAGTTCTATGTCTCCGTCTACTGCAATTCCCGAAGAACGATATACCTCAAGACCAAAGATATTCTTTATGGAGAGAATGTATTCATGTGGAAACATATTTGTCATATGTAATTTAGTTATCTGGGATTTAGAGAAAGGGTTTGGCGAAAACGTCATACTCGTGTTCTGTACTTCGGCAGTACTATTGGTTTGAGGTTGATCGCATAATGCATAACCATTCGCTTTGAGTGGTATCAAGGATAACGACACCGCACTATCTCTAAGAACGGTGTCAGTTGCTGTTATGGTATCATGGTCAAACTCTGTGGATTCATGGTGACTCGTGATAGATATGGGTGAAGTATAGCACGTAGATTCCAAGCTGTCGGTGCTAAGCAAATGAATTCCAAACGGGCCATTAGGAAAGCTCCTATAATTGTTGGCTAGCAATAATCCGCCGTTCGCGCGTTCAACAATTCCACCGGAATTGATATAGGTGTCCTTTTGGTCGCTAGCTAATCGAACTGACTTTAGTACCTCTCCTTTTGTGGACATGTCAAGAATTATTGCGGAATCCTTACCATTGAAGTCCGCAGTAGTGGTAGTGGCAATGGTTAAGACACCCTCCTTTCGCACTATTGCATCGGTTGGTTCTATCGGTGTAAAACAATTAACAATTGTTACCCATTCTTCCTCTAATGTTGAAGCTAGTTTATACACCACTAACTCTGGCTGGCTATTGGTAAGTCGTGTAGCAACAATAAACATGCCGCCATCTGGGGCCGTCAATATCTTAAAAATATTTTGAGCATTCTGGGGCATATGATACGTTCGCTGCGTAATGATCTTGCCCTCTTGTGACCACTTAGAAAGTAAGATCGTATTAGGCTCTCTATTAGTACCAGTAATAATACTGCCATCAACACTCTGATATAAGCAATTAAAATAAAACAGTTCTCGGGGACGTGCATTTATATACCTGCTCCATCGTAGCTTCCCATCGGTTGAATAACAAATTAGCAAGCACTTGAAAAAGTTAGATGGGGGTGGGAAATAATAGAGAGTTGCGACGCATCCTCCATCGTTCAAACGCATCATAGGCCCCATATTCAGATAAGCAGGTACATCCAATACTCGCTGCCACCCAAAAGTAAGGCGATCGGGGTCAAGTTTAGCTATAAAGTACTGCCAGTACGCAAAATTAGAATTAGAAGAAATTCGTCCAGCAAGCATCGTACTATTAGCGGAGCTAACATCAATATTTCTAATATCGGTGCTGCCGTCATAATGAATCAAATAGCTGGAACGCAGATCCCCTTCATCATTAATAAACGCAAGGCACTGATTACCTTGAACACCGCCTAATAACAGCGATCTACCTGAGGTTAATTTCTTGAGCCCGTAAACAGTTGTATTGTCCGAGAATCCTAAGAATCGTTGAAAAGAACTTTGAGCAACTGCTAGAATAGGATTGAGCAGCAAAAGGGCAGTAATTAGCCCAGCAGCATAATATCGTTTCATAGCCTATACAAGAAATAGTGAACAAGGTCTGATAAAATAATCGACCACGGCGATTATTTCACTTGCTCTCAATTACAGTAAATACAACATACTGATGATTGGAATAATCTGCCACTCTAAGTGCATTTTTTTATACCATTCGACAACCTATATTAGAGAGTCAATCAAGCTCTCGTCTGAGACCGGGTTTTCCACTCTTTTTAAAAAACATGTGAACTCCAATTGTATGCTTGCAGAAAGTTGACGGAGTAAGTACTTTGTTTATTTATAGTTCTTCTAATATGAGTACTGGTCTCCTGCAACTCAGAAAAATAATCCTGCAATTCAGTGTGCAAAATCTTGCAACTCAATTTGTTTATTCAAGAAAAGTACCGTGAAATATTTTTATGAACGGATTCTTTGTGAATAAGTCACGGATAAATTTATTCTCGCCTTCTGTTTTCTTCATCGTATTCTCAATATCTTTATCAAATATTTCTCTCACAACAATAGACTGGGCCGGAGGGTCATAGTGATGATGGATGACGATGGATAAAGATACCCTCCGGCTGTCTGTTTGTTCCAAGTCCGGTAATCCCACTGGGCAGACTTGTTCTATTCTCAATCCTTGCAACTCCCTGAGGAAGACCCCTGTTATTTTAGCAGTAACCTTTTTTAATTGAAAACACCATCGTACTATGAAAGCATCTTCGGTCTACACCCTTTATATTCTTTTACTTCTCACTTCATGCTCTACCTATAGATTCGTACCTGTCGAAGCTACTCTTATTGGCAACCGGTTAAGTGATAGTTCTATGTCCATTGATTTAATTGGCTGTGACGCTCATTCGGTTGTTACTTTGACTCGCAAATTCCATAACCGATTGCTTTTAGAGCGATATGGGGATACCCTAGATCGCCAGTGGTCGGCGACAATCGACAGCACTAATAAGCTTTTTTTAGAGCACAGCTTCTTGATAAATTCATCAACACCTGGCTACCGCACAACGCCATTTGGGCAGGCCGATACTATTGGTATAATTTTAAGTGATACAAGTTTGAATAAGGGACTACATTATGAACGTCATACTAAACCCTTTATTGGTTATAATGACTTCTACCTTCATTGTGTAAGAGGTGAGGTTAGAACCTATAATCCGGTCGATGGCTCGTTGCTAACTCGTATGACGCTCGATACTACATGGCGTACAGACGGAGACAGTATTTCGCCCCGTCGTCTTTTATTATCGTCCGACCATAAGAAGATACTTATTCAAGGATTTGATTATCATAACTATATCGGAACACAGAAT
>CAYOJJ010000020.1:0-59318 GCA_964404255.1 uncultured Alphaproteobacteria bacterium
AAGGACAAAGGATGAGGGTGCAGCATCTCATTAAAGCACTCTGATTATCTCTACCATACCTGCTGATTTATACATCGCCATTACGCCATATTCAAGGATACACCCTCACCCTTGATCCCTCTCCCTCAATAAGGGCGAGGGAAATCTTATTTAAAAACGCATTTAAAAATCTCAGCTAATCCCATAAATCCCATTAATCCCGGTTCAGACAAAAGAACGCCTATTCCTCCTGCCCTGTTTTATGGCTAAACCGGAGACACCATTGACCAACGACCAGCTTCTTTTTGCTTATCGGAATATGCTTCTGGCGCGCGAGTTTGATAACGCGCTTATTAATCTGTACCGTCAATCGAAGATCATCGGTGGGGTGTATTCTCAGATCGGCAATGAAGCGACGAGCGTCGGGACTTCGATGGCGCTTGGCGATGGCGATATTATTTTTCCGATGCATCGCGATAACGGCGCGCATTTCGTTCGCGGCATGAGTGCGCAGGAAATGGCGATCAATTTTCTTTTTCGCAAAGGTGCGATGACGCGCGGCACCGATGGCACCGGGCATTTTGCCGATCCCGCACGACGCATTTACGGTAATGTCTCGCATCTCGGCGCTATGGTGCCGGTAGCAGCCGGGGCGGCACTGGCGCAAAAGCTCGGTAAAACCGGTAAGATCGTGATGAATTACATCGGCGATGGTGGCGCGTCAGTCGGAGAAGTGCATGAAGGCTTAATGATGGCCTCAACGATGGACCTGCCACTTATTCTTATCATCGAGAATAACCAGTTCGCCTATTCTACTCCCGTTAAATCGCAATCGAAGAATCCGAAGTATTCAGATCGAGCGCTTGGCTATGGAATTCCTGGTGAGACCGTCGATGGTACCGACATTGAAGCAGTCTATGCTGCAACAATGAAAGCAGCCGAACATGCACGAAGCGGAAAAGGCCCATCTATTATTGAATGCGTGACGATGAGAATGCGCGGACATGCCGAGCACGATGCAGCAGAGTACGTCCCCAAAGAACAATTAGCCGAATGGGAAAAGAAAGATCCTATCGCTGGGATAAAAAAACTGCTCCAAAAGAAAAAGATCGCCACTGAGGCGATCTCTACCGTCGAAACTGAAAGTAAAAAATTAATAGAGGATGCGATCGCACACGCTTTAACGCTTCCCCCACCGGATGCGGAAGAAGCGTTAAAAGGTGTCTTCAGAGATTGATTACTTTGGGGATGCGACAAGCCCCTGTTTTTGCAGGAAGGAGTTTAAGTCTCCTTCCACTCCCATATCTTTACTCTTCGAACTAATCCGATCGGTAAGCTCGTCATACGATTGCTTATCCGGAATCTGATTGATCTGCGCCGTCACCACCTGCAACATCTTATCCGCTTTCTTCTTCTTGATATAGATGTATGCACACAGAATAATGATGGCTGCAATAATTCCTCCGGCCGTCCAGAGAATTGCCGTCGCATTCTTTTTGATAAAGCCTTGCTGCCGCTCCGATGCCGCTTCTATTCGTGCCAGCGAATGCGCGAGAATAGTATCGATAGAACTTTGCAGCGAACCACCGAGCAAGGTATCGCGCATCATTGCGATATGATGGGAAACAGTATCGAGTAAGTAACCGACTCTGCGATTGGTCGAATCACCCAGGACATCCGATAGCAAATGCTTTACCTCCGCATCGAGCGGATTAAGTACGCCTTTCTGCAAGAGGTTATGCACGAGCTTTGTCATCTGCGGCCCGAGCAGGCTATCGCGAAGAGAATCTATCTCAGCGCGAACCGTCTTGAGCAGCACATGGATTTTGCCGTTAGTCGTAGAACCGGCCAGCGTATCGAGCAGCATCGATAGCTGCTTCGAGGTCGTGATACCGACATGAGAGAGCAGGCTATCGAGGAAGAGTTTTATTTTTAACTCGGATGCAGGGCTCGTAAGCGAATCGCGAACGCCGCTGATTGCACCGGCACCAAGTTTGTAGGTGATGTCCTGCCCGTTATTTTTCAGGCTTGTCGAGACACCGTTGCCGATATTCTCTCCCCAGGAAGCACAACCGATTGCTCCAAGACTTAGGAGCAACAGCAGAAGGTATGTGTACCTATTATTCATAGACTTCCCTTTCTATAAAAGAAGTGAGCCGTGCGCTCACTTCTTTTTCTTTTTGAAGAGCATGGCAAAGGCCGCGCGTATCATATAGAACGGACTCTGGAAAAAGATCAGAAGAAATTTTCCCATCGTCGTATTCGTATCGCGGATGAGGCCCAGCGAAGCAAGTATTTCCGTTTTATCGAAGTACTGTACTTCCTTGGTCAGCTTTCCATTCTCATCGAACTGATAGAGGATGCCACCATGATAATAGATAGGCTTGCCGGTCGGTGGCAGATCCTGAAACGTGCCGGTATGAGTGCCGGTAAAGAGATACTGCGCGAAGACCTCGCGCTTTTCTTTATCGACGATCATGTGTTCGACCGCCACGTGCATATCCGGAATACCGTCCATGGTATCACCATAGAAGGTAGAAATATCCGGGCGTGAAGTGAAGGTTTGATTATTTGAGAATACTTTATAGTACGCACCATCGGCGCTGATGGTATCCATGGTTGCCGGAACACTATGGATATTCTCCGCTTCGATGTGCGCAATAGTTAGGGCTACAAGATCAAGCTCCATGAGATATATCTATATTATTCGTGATTAGCAACGATAGATTTTGCCGCGAGCGAACTCATTGCAAGAATGGTCCATTGCGGGTTAACGGTGATACCCGTCGGGAAGAGCGAAGCATCGGCGACGTAGAGATTCGAGAATCCGTTGACGCGGAAATCGCTATTCGTTACACGCTGCGCCGCATACTTCGAATTCGCACCGGCCATGCCATTACCACCCTGCGGATGCGCGGTAGCAAAGAAGACATCGTCGATGGTCAACGGGTATTCATCTAACGCATCGTTGAATCGGTCGAGGTTCGGCTTTGTGAGATCGAACTCAAGGCCCGGGCGCGTCATAAGCACCGTGCTCTTCGCACCAGCAGCAGCGCCGAGGGCGACGAGCGTCTTTAATGCATACTTTACTTTGGTACGATCGCTATCGCCGATGGTCCAGTCGATAGCGCGGCCATTGATCAGATCGGGCTTCGGATTGATAACACCTCTCGGCTCGGAGCCGACGAGTGCGCCGAAGTTCACGAGCTTACGATAATTATTCATCGTGCGTTCGCGGCGTCCGAACTGGAACGGCAGTGCGAGTGCAAACGAAGCCGGCGGATTAAAGTACGTTTCAAAGATAGCGCGGCTTTGCGGATCGAGTGCACCGAGCGTGATCTGCGTACCATCGAAGGCATCGATGTTTTCATTGAAGGTGAAGGTCACCGGGAAAGCAAAGTTGCAGCTTACCTGCTGACCGACGTTCTTCATGATGCCGCTACGCATAAGAATATGGCTCGAGCTGATAACACCGCCAGCCAATACCACTGCTTTATTAACCTTTACGATCTTCACATCGCCGGTATTCATACGTAGCATGACGCGATCGACCTTGCCATTGGTGCCGGTCATTACCTGCACGGCTTCGGTATTGGAAACCGTCTTCACACCACGAGCTTCAGCCCACGGAATGTAGGTCTCGAGCATCGAACGCTTACGCATACGCTTGTTACCGATATTCCATAAGCCATCGCCCATGTCGTTGCGGTAATTAACGTTCAGGTCTTCATCTTTTGTCAGCTTCTCGTTCGGATCGGATTGGGTAGCGTTATATCCATCGACACCTCTGAGGAATACTTCCTTCATTTTGGTATTGATACCCTTATCCTGAGAGAGCGGATGAATCTCTAATTCTTTCTCCGTCTGTGCATATTCTGCTTCGAGGCCGGAAAGATCGAGACCGTAATCGTTTGTCCAGATGTCATGCACCTGGCTTGGCATCTTGAAGCAAACGGCGTTATTAATTACCGTCGTACCACCGACTGCCTCACCCTGCAGGATCATCATGTTGAATTTCTTCGTGAGCTGCAGACCGCCTTCTTTATATAACTTCATGAGCATTTGCATCTCATTGTTATTCATATCCTGAAGCGGCGAATAGCGGTTGCCTCGCTCGACGAGTAGAATTTTCGATGGGTCTTTTACCGTACAAGCCAGGCGATACGCAGCAGTGGCACCACCGGCGCCGGAGCCTAAGATCATGTAATCGACTTCATCGGGAATGCGCGGCTCATTTACCGGAGTAACTACACGCGGAGCAACGAGCGGCTTATCGAGCGGCACATCGGGCATGAAGTTTGCCGGATCGTTCGGATCCTTCGGCAGCGGTGCGGGCATGATCGGGTCCGGCGGAGTCTTCGAAGCAGTATTGCCCTGCAAGCGCTGACGGGCTTCCGGCGGAATGTAGCCGATTGCAAAGCGATTATTCACCTGCGAATAATGGGCGTTTGCAACGAGCGAGTAACAGGCCAGCCCAAGCTGCGCCGATAGATCGGCCAGCGGTGGGATCATCGATACTTCGCGTTCGCTCGGCAAGCGCATGAGGTACTTGCGTAAGAAATATTTTTGTTCGTCAGTGCTCATGGCCGAGAATGTCGGGTGCAAGCCGTAGATGGTCGGGAAGATATGTTCGATCACCCAGAACGGTGCATTGAGCAAGCCGCGTTTGCGGCCGCGCATACCGGCCATATACTGATCGACTTCCTGCAACACCGCCGTCTGCGTCTGCTGATCGGCACCAAAGAACGAGCCGTCGAGCGCTTCGACGTTTCTTGCACTCGAAGGATTGAGCGACGAAATAACATAATCGATATTATAGCTCATCTTGCGCAGCGAGATCATACCGATAGCGATGATGCCATCGAAGACTGCATGCACGAGATAGTACGATGGTACTGCAACCCAGGCGCCGCCTCTGGTGAGGATGAGCGGGTTACCGAACATCAGCCACGGGAAGGTAACGATAACCGATACCGTAAAGCCGAAGAGTTCGATGCCGGTGATCTCATCGCGCATTACTTCGTAACGAGCGAGGAAGAAGGCCAGCGTACCGAGCGCGGTGCACATCGTAAAGGTATTGCAGAGCATCGGATCGGGTGAACCGAACACGGCACCGACACCCATTTCCGGATTACCACAGATGCGCTGATACAATGCAAAGCCGATGAAGCCGTACATGAACACAGCAACACCGTAGTAAAATATCTTCGAGAGCGTGAGCGGAATAGAATAGGCGCTCGGCATCTTGAGCGATGCTTCATAAAAATCGCGGCTGGCTTTATTGCGAATCATCAACCAGACGAAGATTGCAACCATCACGCCATCGACGATTGCCGAGGTCATGAGGAAGTTATGCTGCGTCACCGAGACCGGATCCGCTACATTCGGCGATGTTAAGAAATAGAAACCGAGCGATCCGATCGTCGAGACCATGTGCGCTACCATCATCACACAGGTGGTGTACCAGCGGACTCGCTTATTATACGCCCCTACCCAACCGCACAATACCATGATCATGATCTTGGCGAAGGTATTGATCAGCAACTCGGGATTAGCAAAGGCCATTTCTAAAAGCCCGCGAATTGCATCCGGCCACGGAGAAATACCGAGGAAGCCGAGCACGAGATACATGCAATACGCAAAATATCCGAAAGCGAGTAAGCGAAGCACCCAGTACTCGATGTCGCGCGTGGGTTTTGCCACTTCTTCATTGGTCCACTCTTTCGGGAAGAGGCTCTCTTTTTGCTCGAGCGTTGCACCGCTTGGCTTGATGCGCCAGATAAGCTGCGACATCAGGCGGATAACATATAATGTTAATGCGCCGAGGATTACCCCATCGAACGACCATGCCGTAAAGAAGCGCAACGGATAGATGGAGATGTTCGAGATGAAATTGCCGGGGTTATACATCCACCACGCAATCCCGCCCATGTCGCGGATATGCGCCTGGAAATACATATCCATCGAGAAGCCGGCTGCAACAACGACTGCATAGAATAGCAGGCTCGATGCCTTGCGCATCGTTACGATGAGCGGCCCCATGACGACAGCCATGGCGATCGAAGCCGTAATGACCATCCAATCTTCTTTGAAATGGATGATGCCGACAGGCCCGCTTTGTAAATAATTGAATACCAGTGCCAGCACGAGGCTAATGATAAAGCCAAGGGTGAGGCGTTTACCGGTTGAAATATAATCGAGCGGATCGTAGCCGCTATACCCACGAATATTGAAAAAAGAGATCATGCAGAACTCCTTTAGATAAATTGAGATGATGTAATGACGAAAATTATTTGGTCGCGCTCTTGAGATCGCGTAAGCCGACGATCGTCCATAAAGCCGTGACGACATCCGGAGCAGCCAACAGGAAGGTCGATGGCCCGCCGAAATTCAGGATCACAGCGATCAGTACGATAAAAGCGAAGAGCAATCGCCCGATCACCGACGATTTGTAGAATACCGGATCGTTATTTTTACTGGCAAAAAGATGATTAATACCGATACCGATGGCCTGAGCGCCGAACAGACGCAGCCACGGATCAGGCGGCTCGGCAAGGCCAAGCATGGTAATTCCGTGTGGATAGACAACAAGCATAAGCCCCGACAACAAGGCATAATAGCCATGCACCTGCGAGGCGCGCGCAGCGGTAGTCATAAGTGGTATTCGGTTTTAGGGTTGTGATAAAGTACAAATGAAAGTCAGATCACTACAAACAAGCAACGGAAATTATAAGCAACGATCAACCGTCATCACATCAGGCATCAACTGCAATACATTAACAAAGTTACGGCTGCTAATATATGACATTTTTACTGCAAATGCAAGAAAAAATAGTTCTTTGTTGGTGAGTATCAGATAAGAATACCCTTAAACCTGTCACCAACCGGTTCATATCCTAATTGCTTTGCGGCCTCGTCTCCATATAGAAATGAGATAATACGACCATGCTCCTCAGACAATTTATACCGATTGTAATAAGTACGAGCGCTATCGCTCAGGCCGGCCAGCAACCCTCTTTCTCCTAAGGCTTCCTGAATGTAAGTCTCTTGTTCTATGTGGCTTTCTAAAGTTGTTGCAGCGGAGTGAGTTAGTTGATAAGCAGTGCGAATCATGGCGGCCCTGATTCTCGATCGGATCAATAGAGCATCTATACTTTCGGATGACCAACAGTATGGAGTGACAAACTGCCGCTTCAATAATGCTTCGGTTTCAAACCTTGCTGAGTAATCAGTAGTGTAGCGATTTGTCCAGCCACCCATCAGATCATCGGCGAGGACTAAAGAGACAAAGAATATTTCATTCCCTAAGAGATCGGCACATTCGGCATTCTCAGCGGCAATCACTTCCTGCATTATTGATTCGACTTCGATAGTACGCAGTTTGAGCAACTGCTCCAATACATGTGGCTTTGCCATTGGATTATAGCCACCGATGGGTAGGACGATATCATCACGATTCTCATTGAGCATCAAGCGCAGATAATGCTCGAAACGAGCAGGGCTGGCAGGCTCCTGATAAAGAGCGATCATCGCATCGAGTACCGGAAGTAGCTCAAAGGTCATACTCCCCTAACAGGACGAAGAAGAAAACAGTGTAGCTTATACCGCTACGGCGTAATTTTTATTGGTGCCGGCCTGGGCTATAATCTCTTCGTAGCGGGTGAACATTTTTTGGGCGATGGCATCCCAATGGAAATCTGTCGAGCGGCGGATGGCTTCTTTGGCTATGACTGTGCGGATCTCGGGGCGTTCGAGTAGCGGGACGATCTTTCTGGCCATATCGATTGCCGAGCGTGGTTCGGTGAGAAAGCCCGAGCGGCCATCTTCGATGATACCAACGGCTCCGCCTGCGCGGGCAGCAACCGGTACGACACCGCTCGACATTGCTTCGACCGTTACTAAGCCGAACGTCTCGGTGACCGATGGAAAGACAAATATATCGGAAGAAGCGTAGCAGGTAGCAAGCTCGGTGCCGCTCTTATAGCCAAGGAAGTGTGCGCCCGGCATCATGGCTTCAAATTCTTTTCTCGAATGTCCTTCGCCGACGACAACGAATTCAAAATTCGCATTCATCGTGCGAAGAATGTTATAGGTCTCGGCAAGTGTGCGTAATTCTTTTTCCCAGACCAAGCGGCTTACGAATAAGACGATCGGTTTATCTTCGCCTTTGGTAATTGCTTTACGCCACTCTTCAGAGCGGTGAGTCGGAGTGAAAAGATTGTGATCTACTCCATTCGGAATATACTCGGCGCGCTTGATGCCGTGTTGTTGCAGTTCATCGAGTATAACCGGGCTTGGTACGAACGTGCGATCGAGCGAATTATAGAAGCGGCGCAGGATATTCCAGGTCAGTTCTTCCGCGCCTTGCAAATGGTAGTATCGCGGGTAGGTCGGAAAATGGGTGTGGTAGGTCGCTACGACCGGAATACCGAAATGCTGGGCATAGCGCATAGCCGAAAACCCGAGGGTGCATGGGCTATTAAGATGAATAATATCGGGACGGAAATCGCGTAAGGTTCTTGCAAATGGCCTGTAACCCGGCAACGCAACTCGATATGCCTTTTGCAGTGGCAATGCCACCGAAGGTACTTTGTAGATTGGCACGGTAGGCGAAGGATCGGGAGCAATTTTTGAACCGAGGCCGATCACTTCAAGATCATGCCGTTTTGCTTCTTCGATCAGTTTATAGATGACACGAGTTACGCCGTCGTGCCCTTCGACCATCGTTGCGTTAACGTAAGCTATTTTCATGTGGGAGCAAAGTTACTTGTCCCTGCTTACGATATGATTAGAGAAATGTTATGCCGTAGTTATAAAAGGAAACGATTTCTTAATGTATATAGGATTCGAGCAGCATCTTCACATCGGGATCGTTATCATATTTAGTAAATAGCTGATCGAGGTATCGGCCTTCGAATAGCGGATTATACCCAAGACTTTTCGCAATTTCCCGGTACTGATATTCCAGATACTCATTGGCATTCGGCCCCCAGCTATGCTGAAGGGTGAGGGTATCGAAGAGCTGTTGCATATCATGCAACTTATGGATATAGCGAAGGATCTCATCCTTCGACATTGTCGAGATGGATTTAAGCGGCTGCACTTTTGCGATATCCGCTGCCGTATGCATGACCCACCCATGAGCGGATTCCGTGTCCTGACGAATAAATTGCTCGGCCAATGAGACGGTCGAATACGCATCGGTACTGCGGACAATGGCATGCAAATATGATTTTCCTCCCTTAAGCGGAACAAACTTTCGGATCGTATAGCCGATGGAAGAATCGAGCGGGTTAAGCTTCTCCACAATAACATTCACTTCTTTATTATGCTTGACTATTTTTGCGATCTTTCTGGATTCGATAGGCAGGTATTTTCCCGTGGAAACGCTATCGTATCGTAATCTTGAGAAAATGAGCGAATCGGGGGTAAAAGATACTTTGATCAGATAATTTCGGGTAATATAGGCGTACCAATCTCCTTGAGGAATAGTCTGAGCATAGAGACTGCTGCAAGATAGTATAACGATCAGAAGAACAATGATTTTTTTCATGCGGTCGTAAATTACAAATCGACGCCTGGAGTTGCGATGGGTACGAAACGCATAATCCGGTCAGATTTCTATAAGTGTCCTATAGAAAACGTTTAACCCATCCAAAGGTTACAAATTCTTACATGGGCAATGGCCGCCTTCCGGTTTCCGTCTTTTCGTATGTTTGTATCCTGAAGTTGTATCCATAATTCATGAATATTATTCTTTTTGGCCCCCCGGGCGTTGGTAAAGGTACGCAGGCTGAACGCATTCGAGACGGGTATAACCTGCACCATATTTCCACTGGAGACATTCTACGTGCTGCTGTAAAGGCAGGTTCTCCGCTCGGACTGGAAGCTAAGAAATTTATGGATGCCGGCGAGCTGGTACCGGATAGTGTCATCATTGGTCTTGTCCGCGAAGTTATCAGCGCCGACCAAAAAGAAGGCAGAGGTTTTTTACTTGATGGATTTCCGAGAACAGTGGCGCAGGCCGAAGCACTTGACGGGCTCTTTAAGGAATTGAATATCTCGAATGTCCGCATCGTCGTTCTCGATGCTCCGGAGGAAGAGCTGGTTGAGCGTCTCGTTAAGCGAGGACAGGAATCGGGCCGCAGCGACGATACGGAAGAAACAATCCGCCATCGGTTGGTCGTCTACCATGGACAGACAAAACCGGTGCAGGATTATTACGCTGCCAGCCGCAGCCTTGATATGGTCAATGGCCTCGGGGCTATCGATGAGATAACCGAAAGGATAAAAGCAGCTCTCGGTTCTTAAGCTGATATTCCTATTTTTAGCAGTATCTCATTGCTTCATAAGATTATCTTATGCAGATAACCGACGAGTACGTTTCTTCCCAGATCGCAACCGGCAAGCAGTACATCTTAGTATTTTTGATTGCCGGTCCGAACTATGAGAGTTATCCCTCAGAATTATTAGACGAAAATCATCGCGCTCATTTGCGGCATTTATTCACTCTTAAATCGGAGCAGAAGTTGTTGATTAACGGGCCACTTGGTAAAGAAAATAAGCGAATCAGAGGGCTATCTATTTATAACTCTTCGAGCATCGAGGAAGTACAAACGTGGGTAGAAGCAGACCCCGCTGTTATTGCCGGCCGCTTTACTTATGAAATCTATCCTTGGTTCGGAATACCTGGTGGCACACTTTTATAATCAGCGCAACGCTCCTTCGAGCGCTGTTCTTGCATCGGTCTTTTCATCGCGATATTTAATAATTACCGGCGCATAAAGCGAGAGCCCGTGTTCGTCAGCAAAAGCCGAACGGCCGGCAAGCGAACGACTACCCGCAACAATTACCGCACCTTCCGGCACAATAAGCGGGTCATCAACCGAAGTGCGTTTAATGACCGTCGAATTCACGAGATCGTAGATCGGAGTAGAACCCGTTAGTATTACACCCGAACCGAGTACGGCGCGCTTCTTTACAACGCAGCCTTCATAAACACCGCAATTACCTCCAATGAGCACATCATCTTCTATGATAACCGGTAATGCACCGGCCGGTTCGAGCACACCACCGATCTGCGCTGCTGCAGAAAGATGCACGCGTTCTCCAAGTTGAGCACAAGAGCCCACCAAAGCATGAGAATCGACCAGGGTCCCTTTTCCAATGTAGGCGCCGATATTAATATAGGCCGGCGGCATAACGATCACACCCGGTGCAAGATAAGCACCATCACGCACCGTAGTTCCACCGGGCACGATGCGAATGCCATCTGCCGGATTCAGCTTTCTTGTGGGGAGATCATCTTTATCAGAAAAAGAAAATGGCGAAGGAGAGTCGGCCATCTCCAGCACACCAAGTTTGAAGCCAAGCAAGATGCCTTGCTTTACCCAGAGATTTACTTTCCATCCCGATACAGTGGTAGCATCGGGTTCAGCGGAGCGAACCGAGCCATCGTTCAATGCAGCTCGTAGAGCGGCAAATAGATCGCGTCCTTCGGTTTTATTAGCGATAAGTTCTTCAGGTGTATAGGCGAGAAAAGATTCTACGGCCTGGTGCAATACATTTGACATGGGCACAAAAATACGAAACAGATACCAAACGCGATAGAGTATCGCGGAAGGTTCTACTGGACAGATATTTTAAAGGTCTGGATGCCGCCTGGATCCTGAAGTTCAGAACTGGTATTAGTATATCGTAAGGTAACTTTATCGTTTTCGTAGATATGAACGCTGAACACCGCCCCTGGCACTCTTGCACCATGCGGAACAAATACCGAGATAGTATGCCCCGGCCTTACACCTTTAAACTCGATACTTTTTTCTACGGTCGCTCCTGCCGGTGTCGGACCAAATTCAAATGAACCATAGATCACCGGCCGCTCGGGGCGTAGAAGCTCTACTTCTTCTTTTTGATCGACGGCGGCTATCTGTAACGGCGCCGTGATCGCCTTCGAGTTGCCGGATGGCACTATCGAAGTTTTCTGTTCCTGAGCGAGGAGTTTCGTAGAAAAAAACAGTACCAGCAACAGCATGCCGGCTTGTTTTATCATAGATTGTATCCCGTGAAACTCTTAAAAACTATAATTTTAGTGGCGCACAAATATACGAATTTTATCTACCCACAAAAAGACACTTATCTACTAATCATAGGGACAAGATTATAAATATTATTTAATACCACCCATCGAAACCAGAATAAAGAAAAAATACTTATACATTCGGCATTGTAGAGGGCGATGCTAAAAATCACTAATTTGCCGGCTGCGCTGGCCGGCCTAACATCAGGCGTTCCCTGATTTGCGTAGCATTTCATGAAATATCCAATAGCCCTTCTTTTCTTATTATTGTGCCGTCTCTCTGTTGCACAACCAATTGTAACCTTCCGGGAAGATTTCAACGATAACAGCCATAAATGGCCGCAATATAATTCTGAAGGAACAACTTCAAAGGTTGATGGCGGAAGCTATATAATGAATAATCTAAGCGAAGACAACTGGTGGTACTACTCGATCCCCTCTTCGCTCGATCCTTCGCAGGATTATACTATCGAAGCAGAATTCGTTCTTCAGGAAGGGGTGGATAATGCCTGGTTCGGGCTTGTCTGGAATCTCTATGATAGTAAGAATTACAATGTCTTTGTTATCAGCAATAACGGCCAGTTTAATTTTTATAAGGATGAGGAAGGAAAGGTAAAAAGTTTTTCGGACGATCAGCCGTCTTCGGCTATTGCTCCACTCGGAAAGCCAAATAAACTGGAGATCAAAAAGACAACCCATGAGACCGATTTCTATATTAATGGCACAAAAGTATATTCCATTCCATACGTAAAGTATTTCGGCAATGAGATCGGCTTCATGCTCGGTAAAAAACAAAAAACGATCTGCAATTATATCGAGGTCCGCCAAGATCACAAGCCCGAGATCAATCTTCCCAAAGGACTGACAAAAGGCAATAAGCTTGAAAATCTCGGACCAAAGATCAATTCGGCAGAATCGGAAGTCAATCCACTTATCAGCGCCGATGGCCGCACTCTGTATTTCGGCAGATATTCAAAAGAAAATATTGGGGGCGATCCCGATTTTGAAGATTGTTGGCTCACAGAATTGCAGGCCGATGGCTCCTGGGGTATGCGTCGTAACCTAGGCGCACCGATCAATACTTCCGGCAGTAATATGATCGTTGCCCTCTTGCCTGATAATAATACGGCTTTATGTATGAACCGCTATAATGCCGACGGTACGGTTGCAGGGTCAGGCTTCTCCACATCGAAACGCACTCCTACGGGATGGTCGCTTCCCACTAATCTCAATGTCGAGAATTTTGTAAATAACAGCAAATACGTAGCGCTCTCGATGGCGCCCGGCGGAGATGTCGTTATCATTGAAATGGAAGATGATTCTACTTATGGGTTCGACGATCTCTATGTTTCCTTTCGAAAGGATGAGCTCAACTGGACCCAACCGAAAAATTTAGGTCCGGTTATAAATACCCCTGGCCGGGAGTTTACTCCTTTTCTTGCCGCTGACAATAAAACATTATATTTTTCATCGGACGGACATCCGGGCTACGGATCAAACGATATTTTTGTCTCCCGGCGTCTGGATGATTCCTGGACCAACTGGAGCGCTGCGGAAAACGTCGGGCCCGATATTAACTCCGATGATTGGGAAGCTTACTTTTCTGTACCGGCTTCGGGCGAATATGCCTATGTTGTCTCCCAGAAAAATTCTCTCGGCAGCGCTGATATCTGGCGCGTAAAACTCTCGGATGCCGTTAAACCGGTACCGGTATTCCTGGTATCGGGAAGAACCTTCAATGCGAAAACAAAACAGCCGATCGAAGCAGCGATCAAATATGAAGTACTACCCGAAGGAAAAGATGCAGGTTCGGCACTTTCAGCTCCTGCTACCGGACAGTATTCTATCTCTCTTTCGCGCGGAAAGAAATATGGCTTTCATGCAGAAAAGGAAGGCTTCTTTCCGGTGAGTGATAACCTTGATGCCACAGTGCTCGATAAATACACCGAAGTAACTAAAGACTTGTATCTGGTACCAATTGAGGTGGGCGAAGTTATCCGCATCAATAATGTCTTTTTTGATTTTGCCAAATACGATCTGCGGGCCGAATCTTATCCCGATCTTAACCGCCTTGCTCAATTCCTCAAAGCAAATCAAACGGTAGAGATCTCGCTCGGCGGACATACCGATAATGTCGGCGGTGATGCCGCAAACAAAAAATTATCGGAAGATCGTATTCAATCCGTCAGACAATATTTGATCAATCAAGGTGTAGCTGAATCCCGGATGACAGCAAAAGGATACGGCAAAACAAAACCCGTAGCAACTAACGACACCGAAGAAGGTCGCCAGCTTAATCGGCGGGTAGAATTTACTATTACGAAAAAGTGATCTTAATAAAAAGGGCGGTAATACCGCCCTTTTTATTAATAATAACTTCGGTAGATTATTTTAGCTTAAAGCTCGAAGCCGATTTTTCAAATTCTGTTTTGAACATCCCTTCGACTTCTTTCGGCCAGTTAATAGTAATGCGATAGGCATTAGCACCTTTGACGATGAAGTATGCTCTCGATCCATAGCCCGAAGATACCGAATAGTTGATCATCTTCGCTGCTTCGCCGCCAAGGGAAGTACTGCTCGGAGCAATGCCGCCATAGGTCTTTGAGGCAGCTGAAGCAAAGGCATCGAGCGTAGCGCCGTTCGACGGGATAACATCGACCATGATCGTTGCACCCTTCCAATCGCCCTCGAATTTTACTCCTTTGCTGGTAGCTTGGACGTTAAAATTCTCGGGGTAGGAGATGGAATAACCATTGCCATTGTAATTTGCCATCGTCGGAGAAGGAGCGGCTTCTTTCTTTAATTGCTCCATGGTAGCACTATCGATCTTGCCGGGCGTAAATTTCAGCACATACCCCGGAGTAACCGATTTCTCAGCCAGTTCGAAAACAGGTTTATACTTATCCATTCTGCCTTTACCAAAAGTCGAGGCTTCAAAGTAAGTAACGACAGAATCCTTATTGGTATAGATACGATATCCCATATAGGCATTCTCATCGGTTCCAGCGCTAAAGCCAACTTTCCAGGCCGGCACACCACCAAGCTGGGTTTGATCCGGACCGGTAAAGGCAGCGCCTTCGAGAATAAAATTCTTTTTGAAATCTTCAATGGCCGCCTGAGGAGTTGTACCATCTTTTACACCCACTTCGATCTTTGCTCCGTACTCTCCTTCGGTAAATTTCTGGAAGCGAACTTCACTGGTTTGCGAAGAAAAATAGCTTGTCCGCTGTCCGGGTGTGGATTCGACTACCCAGGATTTCGGAGCTTTGAACATAAATTTATAGACCTGGTCTTTGAAGGTTACGGTTTCACCGGGCTGGACCGGAGTCATATCTTCCGATTTGCCGCCACAACTTCCGAGAATGAGTGCCAGCAATAATAAACTAACAATAGAAGAGCGTTTCATGCTTGTAGTACTTGTAATTGAAGGGTACAAAAATACGAAAAATACCTTTTAGTGGGCAATAGAATCCTAACTTATGATATTTTAATCATTTTTAAGTAACCCCGAAGTAATTTTTGAATCGATCAATAAAATATAACGTATTGGGAAACATAGAGTTAATGAAGAATTTACCTCATCATACCTCTTCGATATTGCTTTTGTAAATTTTATTCCGTATATTTGTTCTGTGTAATCTATAATTTTCCCCCCTGAAATTATAGATATTCCCTATTTTTACCATCTCATAGAGCAGTCATGAAATCATTTGTATCAGCAATGCTGGCGGTAGCATTATCGGCCGGCATATCTTTTGGCCAACACCATTGGCAGGTTGATGATGGCGCCGGTCATTATTCACTCCTTGTCGGTGCAAATCCGGGCGGCACTTATACCCTTCCCCCGAATGGCGGCATGATTATTACTACTACACCGGGTTCACCTTCTGCCGGTTGGTTAACAGCTGGTAATACAACCGGTTCAATAAGACTTCTCGGCTCGCTTGATGCTTTTGATGTAAGTCTCATTGCAAATAGTAGTGAAAAACTACGTCTGGTCAACGGCGGTGGAGTAACGGTAACCGGCGGTCTTACCCTTAATGGTATGGCTACAGGCATTGTGCATTCCAATGGATCAGGAGTGCTTTCTTCTTCGACTATCGCTACTGCCGATATCGGCAATAGCCAGGTCACCTACGGAAAGATCCAGAATGTAGCCGCTAATCGCTTGCTCGGTAACCCGACTGGTGGTAGTGCCGCTCCTACGGAAATCGGTCTTACGGCTCCGGTAACCTTCTCGGGTGGTAACTTACAGGTTAATACGATGGGCGCTTCCGGCGGATCTCATGCTACCGGTTTGGTACCTGACCCGGGTGCTGTTGCCGGTACCACGAAGTTCTTACGTGAAGATGGAACCTGGCAGGTACCTGCCGCGGGTGGCAATACAATGGTATTAAAGCATAAAAATGCTAACACCAGCCGTAATAATACCACTACTCTTACTGACGATCCGGATATTCAGGGTGTTGCTATTGGCGCCGGAGAAGTCTGGGAGTTTGAAGGTATTATTCGTGCTACTTCGAGCAGCAGTAACCCCGATATTCAATTCCGTCTGCATACCACTACCAATGCAACGATCGTATCAAGCTATATTGGCCGCACGACTCCGGGTGATAACGGCAATGGTGCCGATGTATTGGATGTCTCAGGTGGTACTAATACTAATACTTCTAATGTTGCCATTAGTGGTGGAGATGTGATTACCTTTATTGTTCATGGCACTGTTGTCGGAGGTGCTTCGGGATCGAATCTTTCTTTCCAATGGTCTCAGGATAATAATAGCGCATTCAATACTACGGTGCAGGCAGGATCTTATCTTAAGTTTACTAAATTCTAACCCGTTAGAATTTCTTTAGCCACGATGAAAGGGCAGACTTTTAGTCTGCCCTTTTTATTTGGAGTTTATTTAATATTGATCAAATAATACGTATATAATTCTACTTTTACCCACTATAAAACATTCTTCAACATTATTATTTTTCAATGACTTAGCCCTTGCATCGACGCTTTTTATTACCTATATTTGCATCAGCTTTGCTAGCCCCTTTGCTCTAAGTTGCTTGAAAACCGAGCGAGTTATTATCTTTCGGATGCGTATAGTTTTTGCCCAGCTCTGATCTCGATAACTCTCTAAAAAATACTATTTACCTGCAGTGGCTTGCCGGTGGATAGGAAGCAATAACAAAACCCATACACGACAATGCGCTCCCCTTGGAAACAACTCCTTGCGGTGGTGATCTTTTTTATTGCACCTGTTCTGCAGGCGCAGACACCTCGCAGTTTCTCCTATCAGGGTCTTCTCATTACTAACGGTGAACCGGTTTCCGGAGAACACTCCATTACGGTTACTATCTATGACGGACCGGATGCTACATCGGGTATCTATTCGGAAGAACACGTAACCACTCTCTCACACGGAGTATTTAATATTATTCTCGGCGGGGAGCATCCTATTCCTTCCTATCTGAAATTCGATAAGCAGTATTGGATCGGTACGCGTATCGATGGTGGAGCCGAACTATCCCCGAGAACGGCCTTAACCTCTCTCCCATACTCATTGCACGCCGAAGAAGCCGCTTCGCTTGCAAAAGGAGCAAAGGGCGCCGTTACCAGTTTAAATGGTTCTTCGGGAGATATTCAGTTCAAAGGTGAGAATGGCACAACCGTAACCACGATCGGAAATACCATTACTATTTCTGCACCGGGTTCATCGATCGGCACAGCAGCACCACAAGCTACCTTTGTTAATCAGGTAACGGGTACCGCGAACCAGATCACGGCTTCGCCGACAACGGGTAATGTAGTACTATCACTGCCGCAGAATATTGCAACTACCTCTGCAGTGACCTTCGGTGGCGCAACACTTAATGGCGCAACGACTATTGCCGGAACTACTAATATCAATACGGCTAGTACTTCGGCGACCTCGATCGGTAATTCCGGGACCATGAACCTCAAAGGAGGTACTATTAACATCCAAGGTGCCGGAGGTGGTACTCCAAATATCAATATCGGTGAAAACACCTTTGTCGATGATATAACCATCGATGGAGGATCGGTAAATATCAATTCCTCGAATTCCGGAAGTAATACCGGTGATATCAATATCGGAAGTACAGCCAATAGCGGCGATGTCACGATCGAATCGAGTACTTCGGCAGGCACCATTACCCTCCATGCCCTGAACCTGACGCTAAATACGCCAGCAGCCGGCACTATTAAAATGAATGCCCTTAATCGCGGGCTTTTACATTCAGATAACTCCGGAGTTATCACGAGCACCGCTGTCGATCTTACATCCAATGATGTTACCGGATCACTTGACGAAACAAAAGGCGGTACCGCTCAGACAGCCTATACAAAAGGTGACCTTCTTTATGCCTCTGCCGCTAATACCCTTGCCCGCCGTGCTATTGGCTCAGCAGGCCAGGTGCTTTCTGTTTCCGGCGGCCTTCCGGTCTGGACTTCCCTTTCCGGTCTTGGCGTAACGTCCATTGGCGGTACAGCCAATCAGGTACTTGTTAATGGCGGCACAGCCGATCAGACCGGCGATGTAACGCTTTCTCTCCCGCAGAGTATCGGTACTTCTTCCTCCCCGACCTTTAATGGTATGACCCTTTCAGGTCTTGGAACAGGCGTCGTTCACAGCAACGCTGGTACCTTAAACAGTTCTCTTATTACTAATACCGATGTTGCCAACAATGCCAATATTGCCTATAGCAAATTGAATCTGGCAAACAGTATCGATAATGGCGACATCGCAGCGGCTGCTGCCATCGCTTACAGCAAACTTGATCTCAATAACAGCATTACCTCAGCCGATATTGTAAACGGAACGATCACTAATACAGATATTAATGCTGGGGCCGCTATCGCCGATACAAAACTTGCCACTATCACAAGCGCAGGAAAAGTATCGAATTCTGCAACGACAGCTACCAGTAACAATACGGCTAATGCGATCGTCGCTCGTAACGCTGCCGGCAACTTCACGGCTAATGTTGTTACGGCCGATCTTGTTGGAGATGTAACCGGCAACGTCACCGGTAATGTCTCGGGGACCTCTTCAAATGTTACCGGCACGGTCACCGAAACCCACGGTGGAACGAGTCTGACGGCATACACAAAAGGTGATATTCTCTATGCGTCCGGTACTAATACCCTGGCCCGTCGTGCTATAGGTCCCCTTGGAACGGTACTTTCGGTTTCTAACACCGGTGTTCCGGTCTGGACAGCTCTTTCAGGCGTTGGAGTAACTTCATTGACCGGCACGGTTAATCAGGTGTTCGTTAATGGTGACTTAAATCCGCATACCGGCGGACTCACGATCTCGCTTCCCCAGAATATCGATGTCACCGCTTCCCCCACGTTCGCAGGATTAACCCTTTCTTCGTTCGGTACCGGTATCGTTCATAGCACTGCCGGTGTGCTTTCTTCTGCTCTTATTGTCGATGGCGATGTCTCGGCAAGCGCCGCTATCGGATATAGCAAGCTCAATCTCGCAGGATCCGTTACTAATAACGATATTGCTGCAACGGCCGCGATCACCGATAATAAACTTGCTACCATAGCAACAGCCGGTAAAGTAGCCAACTCGGCAACAACGGCAACTGCTTCGGCTGCAGCAAATACTATCGTTCTCAGGGATGCTTCCGGCAACTTTGCCGCCGGTACAATCACCGCTGATCTTAATGGTAATGCCGCCACTGCAACGAGTGCAACGACAGCCGGTTCGGCAGCTTCTTTTACCGGTTCATTAGCCGGAGATGTGACGGGTACCCAGGGCGCAACCGTCGTCTCTTCGGTCGGTGGCCAATCTGCCGCAACAATCGCATCGGGTGCTGTTGCCGCTGCCGGCGCTACTAATACTAATACCGCCGGTACGATCGTTAAACGCGATGGCTCAGGTAATTTCTCAGCCGGTACGATAACGGCAACGCTCAATGGAACTGCCAGCAGTGCAACCACGGCGGGAAATTTCACCGGTTCATTAAGCGGAGATGTAACAGGTACTCAATCGGCAACGGTGGTTTCTGCTGTCGGAGGACAGACAGCCGCAACAGTAGCGACCGGCGCTATCGCCGCTAATGCCGCTACCGATGCAAACACCGCCAGTACGATCGTTAAGCGCGATGCTTCCGGTAACTTCTCAGCCGGCACCATCACGGCAACATTAAATGGTACCGCCTCTTCGGCAACAACGGCCACTACAGCCACCACCGCCGCTAATTTTACCGGATCATTAAGTGGTAACGTTACCGGCACACAGAATGCGACTGTCGTAGCATCGGTAGGTGGTCAATCGGCCGCGGCTGTTGCTTCAGGTGTGATTGCTGCAAATGCCGCTACCAATCTGAATACGGTAAGTACAATCGTTAAACGCGATGCTTCGGGAAATTTTTCAGCTGGTACTATTACTGCAGCCTTAAATGGCAATGCAACCAGCGCGACGACGGCAACGAACTTCTCCGGTTCGCTATCTGGCGATGTCAGCGGTCCTCAGGCAGCAACGGTTGTTAGTGTAGTCGGTGGTCAGTCCGCTTCTACTATTGCTTCGGCCACCAGTACTGTAAATGCAGCGACAGCGCTTAACAATATGAATACCCTGGTAAAGCGCGATGGCTCCGGTAATTTCTCGGCAGGTACTATTACGGCCAATCTTACCGGTAATATCTCCGGCACCTCCTCTAATGTCACCGGCACCGTAACGGAGGCCCACGGTGGTACCAACCAGACTTCCTACACCAAAGGGGATATTCTCTATAGTTCGGCAACGAATCTTCTATCCAAATTACCGATCGGCACCAATGGATCGGTGCTTACAGTTTCCGGCAGCGGCGTACCGAGTTGGCAGTCACTTCCCGTGTCGGCTCCAGTCGGTGCGTCGTATGTCGTTATTTCTAACGATGCGACGCTCAGTACCGAGCGTGCTCTTCATGTCGGCACTGGCCTATCGCTCGCCGATGGCGGAGCCAATGGCAATGTAACACTTGCTAATACGGGCGTAATTTCTACTATTGCCGGTTCCGGTATTTCATTAAATGCTGCTACCGGAACGGTTACCATCACTAATACCGGCGTGCTTTCCGCTACTGCGGGCTCCGGTATCTCACTTAGCGGCTCGGCAGGAAATATCTCGATCAATAATACCGGTCTGCTATCAGCTGTAGCAGGTTCCGGCATTTCGATCGCTAATAATTCGGGAAATCTTACTATCGATAACAGTGGCGTTCTTTCGTTAACCGGAACAGCCAATCAAATTGCTGTTTCTCAGAGCACTGGCGATATTACCCTTTCGCTTCCCCAGAATATCGATAACGGAGCAAGCCCAACTTTCACCGGTCTAACTCTTACCGGCTTGCCTTCTTCGAGCACTTCAACCGATATCGTTGTTTCCAACGGCGGCTCGTTAGAAACCAGATCGCTTGCCTCGCTTGCAGGTTCGTACTGGACGCTTGGCGGTAATTCCTCCCCCAGTTCGAATGTCTTCGGAACAACGACGCCGGACGATATTAATATCATTACTAATGGATCGAATGCCGTTATAATCGGTCAGAACGGCGCCTTGAATATCGTTCAGCCGACTACCTCGACGACCGGGTTGCAGATTGCCGGGTTTACCGAATTACATAATACCGGCTTTGCCAATACCTTCCTCGGGCTGCTTTCCGGCTACCAGATCGCCAGCGGGCAATATAATGTCGGTGTCGGTGATTATACGCTGCTCAATGTTTCTTCCGGTAGTAATAACGTTGCGCTTGGCTTCCAGTCATTGCAGGGTATTCAAGATGCCAGTGCTAACGTAGCAGTCGGTACCGGAGCCCTGGCTACCAATATCTCCGGTAATGGTAATACTGCCGTTGGTTATGCTGCACTGCAGAATTCACTAAGCAATAATAATACTGCTGTAGGCAATACTGCTCTTATGCTTTCTTCCGATGGCAGCACAGAAAATAACGCCGTTGGTAATGCCTCGCTTGCCAATAATACCACCGGTAGTTATAATACTGCTGTCGGCTCCTACACGCTTTCGGCAAATACTACCGAGCAGTATAATACTGCTGTCGGCTATAATGCCGGCCAGGTTCATACCAATGGCAATAATAACACCTTCATTGGCGCTTACGCCGATGCCGATCCCGGAGTGATGTATTCCACGGCCATCGGTACCGGAGCGTATGCTATTGAAAGCTTCAGTGTGGTTATCGGTAATAATGTCAATGTCGGTATTGGTGATAATAATCCATTGTCATTGCTTTCGGTAGGTGAGGGTTCACCCTTCCAGGTTGACAACAATGGCGATCTCACGATGATCAAAAATATTCCGTATGTATGGCCTACTGCCAATGCTTCGGGAGTATTGGTCAACGATGGCTCCGGTAATCTTTCCTGGGGCGTCCCTATGTGGTCGCTGGGCGGAAATAGCGGTACCTCAGCCGGAAGCCAATTCCTCGGTACGACCGATGACCAACCATTCGAGATTCACGTCTATGACGGCGATGCCGCATCGCAGGGATCGAAGCGCGTCCTGCGTATCGAACCTAATGCTTCCAGTGCCAATTTGATCGGTGGCTATCAGGATAATAGCGTTACGAATAGTGCTGTCGGTGCTACGATCACCGGTGGTGGTGTTTCGGGCAGCGCTAATACTGTCTCTGCCGATTACGCAACCGTAAACGGCGGTGCTAATAATACTGCAGCCGGAAGCTACTCTTCGGCGATGGGCTCTTCATCGAATGCAACGCAATATGGGCAGGCTTCCCATGCTTCGGGGTCGTTTGCAACGGCAGGCGATGCTCAGACTTCCGTCTTTGTCGAACGCGGCACTACCTCGAGCCAAACGGCGGTAAATCTTACGCTTGATGGTGGTTCGACCGAGATCGTTGTACCATCGGGTACTACGTATGCCTTCCATATTATCCTTGCTGCCCGGGATGCCAATGGTAATTCGGCAACATATGTGATCGATGGAAATGCGGCAGAAGTATCCGGCTCATTAAATGTAACTTCCGCTACCAGTACGACCCTTACCAATGGCTTTACTACCGGTTCGGTATCGGTTGGTTCTAATGGTACGACGCTACACATTACTGTTCAGGATTCCGGTGGTTCAGTTGACGTGCGCTGGGTTGCCAGGATCGAGACCTCGGAAGTACAATTCTAACATTCTCTTCCGTACAAATTCTAATAAGTGTTTCTTAGGGGCTAACATATCCAGACAAATGAGAAGTGGTTATTGATAGACCACTCTCTCATTTTGTCTGGATTGTAATATAATTGTAGACAAAAAAAAATCGCCTTAAGGCGATTTTTTTTGTCACTCGAATTTCCTTGTGATCAATTTTCTTCCGTCTGCCCGGGCTTTGCCTTTTTCATTTTCTCCAGTTCATCGAGGATCTGCTGGATATTAGAAAGCATTTCGGTCTCATGCTTCTTTATTGCAGCAGCTTTGGCACGTTTAAAATAATATTCCGATTTTGCCAGCCCTTCCTCCCGGCTGCTGTAAGCCTGCACGGCCAGTAAGCCAGCATTGAATAAGCCTTTGATATGATCGGGATCGATGGCGAGCGCTTTTTCAATTTCATCGATCGCCTGTTTAAAATTATGGGTTACCTGTGTCAGTACAAAGGAATAATCCACTCTCGCATCGGTATCTCTCGGCCTGGCTGCCAGGTAGATCTCATATTGTGCTTTTGCCTCTTCCCAAAATGCTGCTTCATAAAGCGTATTGGCATAGAGCAAATGAGCATCAATATCGTCAGGATGGGCGGCGACAGCCTTTTGGAGAGAATCGAGCAATGGAGCAAATTTCAAGCGGCGAGCGAGAATTTCTGTCGAATCGTTTTCCTCTTGCTGCGATTGTTTGGCATGAGGATTCTCGGCAAATTTGTCGGGTTTACGAAAGAGATAAAATACTGCTGCCCCAAGGACAAGAATCCCGATAATAATCAGAATGGTGGTTTGAAATGGGAGCTGGGGCTTTACCGGCGGTTCGTTTTTAAGGCGTTCAAGCAGGATGTCCTCCGTCCGTGGGGAGTCTGAAGTCGAACCGGAAGTATCCGCCTCAGCAGGGCGGGATGAAGGTTCGGGCGATATAGGCTCTTCGGTGGAGGACAGAAACGATTTACTGCGCGGCCGATTTCTTTTCTTTCATTCGGCCATTGATCAAAGTACGAAGTTCACGCGAAGGCTTAAAGGTAGGCACCCAATGAACTTCCAGCGGTACCGGCTCGCCGGTACGCGGGTTACGAGCCATTCGTGGCTTACGTTCCTTGACTTTGAAAGTCCCGAAGCCTCGAATCTCGAAATGTTCGCCTTCAGCCAACATATCCGAGATCGTCTTGAAAAAACCGTCCACCAAGATTTCGGTTTCGAGCTTGGTGACACCGGTTGCTTTTGCGACGCGATCGACAATATCTGCTTTCGTCATAGCCGCTTAGGGTTTATGTAGTCTCGACTTTTAACACACTTTTAGAGCATAAGCGTTCACGCTTCTCGGTTTCCTATCCAAGGTTTTTCAATGGGTTACCATGACAAGTCCCCCCGATCACAGGCTAAAGGACCTCCCGAACGATAGAGAAAAATGGTAGCTTAAGCGCTAAACTTTTTACCAGATCCTTCTGTAGAGTAAGCCAAAGAAATACCATGTACCGTTTTTTCATTGCCTTTATATTATTACTCTGTTGCTCGGGGTGCCTTGATGTCTATATCGACATCATCGTTCATCAAGATGGCTCTTATACTATTAGGAAAATGGCTGCGATCGAGCAATCCCTCTTCGATAGGTTAAATTCTATCCAGCATCTTACCGATTCTTCAAAGAATATCTCCCGCGAGCAGATGATCGATACAATGAAAAATTCAATGCAATGGGAGCGGCCGGTATTGGAGAAAATTAAAGGAGTTACCTCGTATGATCTTCGTGACAGCATTCATGACTCCACCGTTTATTTTATTACGGAGATTGCTGCAACAAAAAAAGTGGCGCTCGATGGATTAATAACGACACTATTTAAATCGCTCGATGGGAAAGAACATCCCACCGACCCCAATACTCCTTCGCTGACCTTTAAGGTGGTCTCCAAAGGTAATAAAAAGATCATGACTGTTGCCATCCCCACCGGAAAAAAGAAACCATCTTCCGAAGAGGATAAAAAAATGGTCGAATCGATGTTCGGCCGCCATGGCTTCCATTTCCGCGTCTTTTCACCGGATCTCCTGCAATCTTCCGATCATAACCTGACAGTTATTTCCGACGGCCTTTCCTGGGATGTGCCGCTTGCTTCGCTCGCCGATCCTTCCACAATGCGAACGAAATCAGTAAAATTTATTCTTATTCCTAAGTATAGCAAGAAAAAGAAATCATGAGTAAAAAGTCCGAGCTTCATTCTATTCCTAATGTAGGTCCTGCAACAGTTGGCGATCTTGCCCGCTTGGGCATTACTTCTATTGCCGACCTGCGCGGCAACAATGCTCAGGAATTATACGATAAACTGGCGAAGCTGGATGGAGTCCCCCATGATATTTGTGTTCTCGATGTCTTCGAAGCGGCTATCGATTATGCAGAGCATGGTAGCTGCGAACCCTGGTGGTTTTATTCCAGAAGGCGAAAAGCAACCAATAAATAATATATAAAAAAAGCAGGTCGTCAAACGACCTGCTTTTTATGTACATCTATTGCATGGTTACTTACGAATTGCGATCGACCTTGTTTGTATTTTACCACCTGCTTCAAAGCGAATGATATATTGCCCATTCGTCAGATCCGAAAGATCGACCGCCAGATCATAATAACCAGCCTTCTGAGTTGTATTGACTATCTGCTTTACTTCTCTTCCCAACTGGTCATAGATAGAGAGTTTTACCGGGCCTTCATTACCAATAGCATAATGGATCGTCGTACTGTGTTCAGCCGGATTTGGGTTCGGAACATCGATATATGTGGAGCTCGGTGTACCCGAAGTCGGCCCCATGATGGGGCTGCAAGAACCGACAACAACGATACGGGCTCCGGATAATGTGCCCCAGGGCGGCGGCATTATTGCCGTCGAGTTGAGACCAAAATAGGTTGAATCGCGGCCATTATTATAAATAATGGATTCGTTGTTTATAAGATCGATATCCAGCGATATTGTTTTATTATCTTCGGACTTACTCGATTGGAATTCTAATAATACTACCGTATCGAGTATATTCGAAAACCGCTGACCGCCGGGTAAGCGGTGACCTTCTATCAATACCGTAGATCCATTTTGGGTAGCGGATACATTCCAGCCTTTTTCTGTGGCCGTTCCTGTACGATTGATGCCGGTAAACTGGATGCCGCTTACATCGCCGTGCATGGTAAAACTAAAAGCAAAATCATTGATCGGTTTACTAAGACGGGCGACCGTATCGTTATCTATAAAATATACCGGAAGATCTAAGGTAGCACCCTGATCTACCAATGCTCCGGGCTTCATGGCCATATTTTGAATCCATACATTCAGAAAACTACTGGCGCTATGGGTAGGTATCTGTGCCGGAGAAAGCTCTCCCCAATAGTCAACGGCATCGATCGTTGAATAGGATGATTTATTGACATCAAACCGATGTAAAATAAAAGAAGTATCGGAAAGCCTGTTGATCGTCCCGCCGAAGGTCTCCAGATTATTAGTATTGGTTGAAGTGATGCTTCGCAGGCCACGGTCATAAAGACGCGCATCGGTGACCAAGACTTCAATACGCTGTTTATCAAGATAGCGCGCCTGAATGATCGGTGGTAATGAATCCGGCTTATAGGGGTAGCACCATTCGGTTGTCGTAAGATTACCATGGCAATCGACGGCATTAATAGTCACGCATCCGACCGAATCCGTCTTAAGCGAATCGGCGATCTGTAATACAAAAGGTGGTACTACCCTACCGCAATTATTATGAATCGTCGGCGGCGTGATTATTCCCGAATTATAGGTAAACCACACCGAATCAACGCCGGTATCCCATACTACCGTATCGAGATTATATGGCGGATCATAAAAATGCAGATCGGCTACATTGACAGTAATAACGGTCGGGTTTGTTTTCGGATCAGGGTTAAAACCGATCGTTGGCGGAAGATCGTCCGAGCCAACTGTTTGTGTCACGCATTTTGTCGTCGATTGATTGTGGGCAAGGTCGGTAGCGTACACACAGAAGCCACTCACCTGAGTTGTATCGATCGTATAGACATCGAAATAGTAAGTACGGGCTCCATGGGCTTGTACTATGGTCGGCAGGTACGTCACATTAGAAGTATTGATAACATAGATCGAATCAATACCACGATCCCAGGCCGTATCCTCCTTCACAATAACATTCCAGAGATACTGTTTGGTATTTCTGTAAATTTCAATTCTTGGTGCTATCGTATCGGCAATAGTACAATAACTGATACAGGTATCCGTACTATTCTGGGCTCCATCGGTTGCGCGAATACAGATCGTGCCATCGAGCATGGAATCGAGAACTGCCACTGAAATTCTGGAGATCAGGCTTCCCGAAGGAACAATTACCGGCGAAGGACGCAGCTCCATATTTACAGGAGTAGTGCTTGGTGTAATCGTTATGCTTTCGAGCCCTTTATCATGCAGACGGTTATCCAAAATGACGATCGAATCCAGCCTATTGTTACAAAGGGTTCCATCATAGCTTCCACTACTCTGTATCACGGATATCAGCGGAGGTAGCGTATCGGGATATATTATCAATGGATGCGCCGGAAGGCAGACCGTCGTGTAGCTTTGATGCCCTAAGCAATCCTCAAATGTAAAATCAAAGCAACCGCCGATGGTTGAATCGATCTGGTGAATGGTTATGGTATGAACATCCTTATCGCTTGCACAAGGCCTGATCTCCGGAGTATAGGAAATAGTAAAATTCGAATCCGGGGTGCCATTGATCGGCGACCAGAATATTCGTTTGAGGCCGCGGTCCGTCGGGCGGTCGTCGTGAACATCGATCAACCGATAGAAGGTATCGATACCGGTCGTCACCGTATAAAGCGGCGGATCGTAATCGGTTTCTGCACATTCAAGAATGATAGTATGCGGACACGTATCACCGGCAAATGCAAAGGAATCAAGACTGCTTGTGCCGGTCAGCTTAAAATCGGTCACTACATCACCCTGGCAAAAATATTCAGGGTCGGCTTTTAAATACCAATCTAATACCGTAACGTCGCCTGGCCCAAGGAACATACCGCCCGGAGTCTTCGGAAGGGTCTGGTATTTACCGATAGGAGTATAGGAAGGCGGGCCATCGACAACGGTAAGATTATTTCCGGCTGTAAGGGTAAAGGTCGTATTATAGGCCGGCTGTCCCGGGATACCGGTTGTAAGATCCAAAAGTTGCTCTGGATTTACAGCATAAACCTGAACGTGAAACGGATTCGGAGAATAGGTTTGCGTCGTCTTATCCCACTTTAAGCGATCCGGATAGAATAGCAACCCGAACATACTGCCATTGCAGGTTTGGAATTCACCGGTACCATAGGAAGTAGAGGCGACGGTTACCAATTTATTTTGATTCGCAGTTTTTGGAACGAATTGTAATAAGACGGCAACATCTCCTCCATTTTTTCCTGGTGTCAGCGTTTCGCCTGGTTTTCCGAGAGAGCCGGTTGGCCAGGCAGGATCTGTACCCCAAAATCTTGTCCGAAGCGTAAACCAATCACCTATGGTGACCTGAACCGGTTTAATAAGACCCATCGAAGGATTATCAAGATATCCGAACCCGGCTAAACCCGGGATAGAATCCGGAAGATCGTGCAGAAAACCAAGGTAAAACGGAGGTACACCGGGATTACTAACACTACCATCGGTTAATTGCAACCAATTCCTGTAATACCCGAATTTGTGAAGAATAATAGGGCCATCTCCGCTGGCAGTCAGACCATGGTGGGAATGGTCGCGCGGATCCGATATATCTATATCATTCAAATACTGACATCCGATAGCAATTGGAGAATTCTGATGATTTATAAAACTCCACCGTAATACGATCTGGCCGCTATTAGGGAACAGCACCGGATAGACATCCTGAATAATATCGACATTATCGCGTTTCCAAACGGCCCGGACTGTATCGGCAATCTTAGTAATTTCTGCATCGCGTAATAAATATGGGAGACCACGCATATCAAGCGGTAAACTTCCCTGATCGTTATTTGTATAAATGTACCCGTTGATCGTACAGGAAAAATAACTTTTATCGGGAAAAGAAAGACTCGGATCGACCAAACTGCCGGGTGGCAGCATCACCTGAACACGCCCCGTGCCTTGCTGCACGGATGCAAAAATAAATCTATTCGCCGTAGAATATTGAGCCTGCAGTACCGAAGGTACAATAACTGCAAAAAAAGCAAGAATCCTTACTAATCTGGGGGAACGATTCATAAGTTGGACTCCCATCTATCCACTAAAAATACAACACAACAAGTAGCAAATGGTTTACCTATTTCCATAGGTATTCCAGATGCGCGGACCCGGCTCGATGATGTATGATAAGTACTATTCCCTGCGGAATATTACTTCTGGACCCCGATAATGCGAGAGTGAATTTCGGTGCCCTGTTCGAGACGGAGAACATATTGCCCGGCCGCTAAGTCGGAAAGATCGGTCGTCAGATCATAATACCCTTGTTTCTGATCCACCGATACCAATACTTTTGCTTCATGACCAAGCATATCGTAAATCGACACTTTTGTCAGTCCATCTTTTGCTATCGCATAATGGATGGTTACCGAGTGCGTTACCGGATTCGGGTTCGGTACATCGAGCATAGTCGATGTTGCTTTGGTAGCGTTCGAACTCTTTACCAGCGGTGAGCAAGAGCCAACAATGACAATATGCATACCGGAGAGCGTCCCCCACGGTGCTGGCATGATGGCTGTTGCACTTAAGCCGTTTATTACAGTATCAATGCCATTATTGTAGATAATAGTTTCGCCATTGGTATTATCAATATTGATCACTACATCCTGGTTATTCTCATTCTTCTGCGCCTGGAATTTGAGATAGACAAGAACACTATCGGCTGTCGTTGCATCGGATAATACGGAGCCACCCGGATCCATAGAGCCATGAATAGTTACCGTATTGCCAACAACCGTAGGTGTTACCGTCCAGCCGGTTCGAGTGAGCGAACTTGCCTGATCGACACCCATAAACTGGATAGACTGTGCATCTCCCTGCAAGGTAAAACTGAACTTGAAATCCGAAATCTTTTTGCGGCTCATCGGGATCGTGTCATTCTTGACCACATAGATCGGAACAACAAAACCCTGGGCCTGTTGGATGATCGCTCCTTTACGCATAGCAAAATCCTGCACCCAGACCTGAATATTTACCGAAGCCGAGTGGGTCGGCACTCTATAAGCAGCAAGAGAACCCCAATAATCTATAGAGCCGACCGTCGCATACGAGGATTGTCCGAGGATCGGACGGGTCAGCATAAAAGTATTGATCGGAGTATTATTCGCCGTCATTGAGAAAGGAGTAAGATTAACCTCTCCCGACGTGAACATAGATTTATTGCCGCGATCATAGGTCGTCGAATCGGTTACGATAACTTGTATCTGTTGCTTATCGATATATCGGGCAAAAAGAACCGGCGCTTTGGTATCCGGAGTATAGGGATAGCACCATTGCTGTGCAGAAGTATTATTATGGCAATCGGCTGCATTAACCGTAATACAAGCAAGCGAATCGGTATTAAGGGAATCGATCACCGATATCTTAAACGAAGGTGCCACCTTTGCACAGAACACAAAGATCGTATCGGTAATCGGTGAACCGGAAAGGTCAGTTACCTTCATACCGCTCACACTCGTGAACCAGATCTTCTTTATGCCGGTATCCCATACTACAGTATCGCGATTATTACCGGGATCATTAAAATGAATATCATTCACAGTGACAGTTATCGTTGTCGGATTAGTGGAGGGATTCTTATCAAAGACAATATTAGGTGCCAACCCATCGGTATCTACCCCCTGCGATACACAGATCTTATCGCTGCGATTGCCTGCCAGATCGGTCGCTTCAACGCAGAAGCCGCTCGGCTTTGTGGTATCGATCGTCTGAACCGTAAAGGTATATAACTGCTGGCCCCGGGTTTGAGCTAAGGTAGGCTTGAATCCCGACGGCGGGTAGGTTACATTATCTTCATTTGTGAGATAGATCGAATCGATCAATCGATCCCAGACCGAATCCTCCAAAACGGTTACGATCCATTGGTGCAGGGCCGCATTTTGATTGACAAAAACTCTGGGCTTAAGGATATCGGCAATAGTACAATACGAAAGACAGGTATCGGTCCTATTCTTTGCATGATCGATCGCTTCGATACAAATACTTCCATTCTTAAATTTATCCTGCACCTGAACCGAGAATCGCACAAATGCCGAACCGGACGTAACAGTAATCGGTGAAGGTACGAGTGTCATATTATCCGGAGTAGTATTCGGAGCGATAATAACACTATCGATACCTTTATCATACGTATTCGAATCGGTTACGAGCAGCGAATCGAACAGGTTATTACAGATCGATCCATCGTAACTACCGGAACGGCTTATAATGAAGATCTGCGGCGCCAGGGTATCACGTATGAGCGTATGAGCATTGAGACATACTTCTTCAAAACTTTGATGCCCGAGACAATCCTCAAAAGTAAGATCGAAACATCCCTTGACCGTCGAATCCAGTTGAGTGATCGTAACGGTATGAACATCCTTATCGGTTGCACAAGGCTTGATCGTTGCCGGCGAGAAAGTAATCAGGAATTTAGTAGAATCGGTACCTGGCTTTGGTTGTACTATAATACTCTTCAAGCCGCGGTCGGTAGAGCGATCGTCATGAAAATTAATATCTAATTTATAGGCAGTATCGACTTTCACTTCCGTCTGATTCTCATACAGCGGCGGATCGACATCGCTTTCGGCGCATTCCATAATAATATCATGGGCACAGGTATCATCATCGAAAGCAAACGGACTGATCGTGCTCGTACCGGTAATCTTTATATTACTAAGGACGTCCCCGGTACAAAGATAGGCCGGATCGGCTTTAAGATACCAATCAAAGAGACCGACGTTGCCCGGTGGAATTACCATTCCCGGTGCCGATGGTAACTGTTGGGAGACACCGATCGGTGTGTAATTCGGCGGAGCACTCACCAAATTAAGATTCGGGCCGGCTGTCAACGTGAAATAAGTATTGGAGGCTGTGATCGTCTGGCTTGGATTAAAGACCAGCATTTCAACATTGAATGGGTTCGGCGAATACAGTTTGAGTGTCTTGTCCCATTTTAAACGATGGGGATAAAATAAAATACCAACGAGATTTCCGTTGCACATCTCAAATTCACCGGTACCATAGGTAGTAGCCCCGCCTACAACCGTTTTTGCTCCTTTACCCGGTACACCTACAACTGAAAATTCCATGAGCACCGCAGCATCATTTCCAACCGTAGGCATACTCTGCCCGATCGGCCATGCACCTGAACCGGTCGGAATACTCCAGACTGTATTTACCATCACCGGCCATTGGCCGATTGTAAATCTATATGGTTTTATCGTTCCGACAGAAGGATTATCGAGAAATCCCTGCGCACTTAAACCGGGACTTGTCGTGGGAAGATTGTGAAGGAAGGCAATGTAAAACCAAGGTAACGGCGGTGTAGAAGCTGCTGTAAATTGCTGCCATTGGCTGAGATAGGTGTAGCGATTTAATATGATCGGTCCGTCCGTTCCATTATTAGGGCCAGGCTCACGGGGATCGGCAATATCGATATCATTGAGATACTGACATCCTACAGCAAGACTATTATCATTATGATTGATAAAGCTCCACCGAATACCGATCTGGCCGCTCTTTTCAAAGGCAATAGGATAGACATCCTGAATAATATCGACTTTACTTCTTGTCCAAACGACATGAATGGTATCGGCTATCTTGGTAATAGTAGCATCATTCAGAATATAATTGGCCCCTGCATTTGCCGGCTTAGTACCGACATCATTATTAGTATAAACCTGATTACCGATCAAACAAGAAAAGAAGCTCTTATTCGGGAAGGACAACTGAGGTGAGGTGCCGGTGCCCGGAGGTAATAATACCTGGATAATACCAGTGCCCTGTACCACATTAGCAAAAATAAACTGATTGGAGGTACTAAAATTCTGTGCTACCGAAAGCGAGGACATACCAGCTATCAGCAACAGCAATACCATCGAAGAAAACCATTTGAGACAGGAAATGAGGAGAGGGGTTTTCATTCGGAATTCCCTTTCTATATTCAAATCATTAGACACATTCACAACACAACAACAACTAAACATTTATTCGGGCAACAGGCTCCGTCAGTCCAGTTTCATTTTAAGTCCGAGCGTCGCATAGATGGTCGATATTTTCCAATCGGTTGCAAGAATATTATCTCGCACTTTGCTCAACGGTAATCCGTACGTGATCATCGGAGCGATCACGGAATTATCTCCCACCGGAATATTATAACCGACCGTCAATTGAGCGCTTAATTGGAGATTATTGATATTCGGGATCGGACTATCATTTTCCAATTCTTCCGTATTGCTGCGGCTATTTTCGAAGACAACTCCGTGCAATACACTGCCATCGGTTAAGGTAACGGTCGAACTAAGCAATTCACGCGTATGGACAAAGCTGCTCGAGAGGACCAGCCCTATACCAGGTCCTACCTGCACGAACGGACCATTACGATAAAATTCATATCGAATGAATGGGTTGAAGATCAACGTCGTCATTCGGACGGTACCATTGCGCTGGAAGTGGATCGCACTTGAAGTTACCGAATCGACCGGATTTTCAAAACGGATGGTCGCAACATCCTCGACAAGCGCCGTATTATCCAGTCCGCCAAAATCGAATTTTGCTCCGAGACCGACAGTTACTTCATAGCTCAACGGCAGTTCGAACATCAAACCGGCCAAAAACCCTGTCTCGGAACCACCCGTAAATTCACAGTGGCAAAGAGCCTGGTAGGTACCCTGCTGCGAGTGCATTCCCATCCCAAGTTCGACACCGATCATTGCCGGAGGTGCACCGGGACCAAACATATCACCGCGGCTGAGGATCTGTGCACCGGAATCAGATGCACCGAACATCAGCCCAAGCATTAGCACAACCACTGCTCCGATTTGCTGTACACGTACGTTCTTCATAATAGTCATTCCTGCTTCGCTCTGAGTGTGGTCTGGTTATTTTCCTACAATTCTGATTTCTACACGACGGTTCTTGGCATAGGCCTCTTCGTTGCTCGATGGATCGAGCGGGTTGCTCTTGCCATATCCTTTTACAACAGCCAACTGGTTCGAAGGTACTCCTTTCGACATTAAGTACTCTTGTACCGTTTTAGCACGATTTTCCGATAGCACCCGGTTCAATTCTTCCGAACCGCGTTCATCGGTATATCCCTGCACTTCCAGTTTGACGTTCGGGTTACCTTTTACTCGTCTGATAAAATCTTCAAACTTCGAAAGCTGGTTAGGCTGCAAGTCATACTTTGCCGTTTCAAAGTTGATCGTGATCGGCTTAATGTCGGCCGGAGTCATACGAATTTCTTTAGTAACCGTCACCAGTGCATCGCGGGTCAACGGTACGTCAATCGGCTGATAGAACCCCTGGTATTCATTTGCGCTCGCTGCAATGCGATAGCGGGAATACACTTTTCCATCGAATGAAAAAGCACCATCCGCATCGGACTGCGCCACCTGCGTGCCAAGGGAAGCACCATTATCATCAACTTCTTCAAGGGTCACTTTCGCATCTTTGATCTTAGCGTTAGTGAAGAGATCGACCGTATGGCCATTGATCTTCACTTTGGACGGCATCAGCTTAATATCCTGTGAAAATCCGTTCGGATCGAAGGCTTCCGGTACCTGAACTTCGATCGTGCTCGAAGCGTAACCATCGGCTTCAGCTTTTACACGGATCATCTTTCCGATCGGGGCTTCCGTTTTATACTCTCTGGCTGAACCCGCATTGTTCAGGCCTTCGCCCGTTGACGACACCTGCAAAGAAACGGTCGGCTCTGCCTTCACCGGCTGATTTGTCATTGCATCAAGCGTCCGACCGCTGAAAGCAATAAACTTCGGCTTCGGCGGAACGACGTTCGGCACGATCCGATACAGATCGAAACCGCCCTGTCCTCCCGGGCGATCGGAGCTGACGTACACCGCATTCTCTTTCGGCGGAATATAAAAGAACAATTCATTCGATGGGGTATTGACAGCCGGCCCTAAATTCTTCGGCTGTGTCCATTCGTTATCGCCTTTGCGGTAGGTAACATAGATATCGAAACCTCCCTGTCCACCGGACATATCGCTGGCAAAATAGAGGGTCTGATTATCGGCGGCGATAAGCGGAGAAAGTTCGTTTGCGCCGGTATTGAAATTCAGATCGACCGGAGCGCCCCAATCGCCGGAAGCATTGCGCGAACACATGTAAATATCGCTGCTGCCATGCCCGCCTTTACGATCGCTGGCAAAAAATAATAACTGACCATCGGCCGAGAGATATGGCTGGCCTTCCCACCACTCCGAATTGACCTGGTTATTGAGCGGCCTGATATTTTTGATCTCGGAGCCTTCGATATCGCAGGTATAAATATCGCAGGTCGAGTAAATACCATCGGCCCGGTTACAACTTTGGATGATAGCCGTTCGGCCATCGGCCGAAATGGTAAGAGAGCTAAGACCTTCTTTACCCGGAAGCTCGGAATATAATTGCGGCTCGCCCCATTCGCCGGAGGCGGAACGGGTAGCCCGGTAGATCGAAGGCTGCTGGCCTTTACTGCGATAACTGGAAAAATAGATTGTATTGTTATCGGCACTGATAAAGGGTGTAGCCTCGTCGGAAGCGGAGTTCAATACCTTGATAGGATCGGCATGGGTATTGGCGAAGTCGCTGGCCACCATTTTTTTAGCGCTATCGGATTGCCCGAAGCACACAGAGGCCAATACAAACGAGGAACATACGGTGAGTGAAAGGAAGAGTCGTCTTGCCGTCATCGTCTTTGTTTTCAAACAGATCGAATGTAGTACACAACCCGGTCGGCGGACTTCCACCATTGTTTCTCAAAAGCCGCCAGTACGGTAATTCAACTATTTACAAACGTGCGAAAGGGAAAAGGGTTCGAAAAAAAACGAGGTGATCACCAAGTAATCGCCTCGCCGTAAGATTCCTATTTTCCTACCGGTTAGGATAAGGTTCCGGCCGGTTTAATGTCATCTACTCCTTAATAGCTTACAGGTCTTGATCTCACCCTTCAGCGTTACCAGACGAACGTAATACGTCCCCGAACTCCACTGGCTGCCATCGATACTGGCCGTGTGATTTCCCGGCTCAAGATACCCCTGACCGTTCGTCCAGAGCATTTTACCGAGGGCATCATAGACTTCCAGCTTTGCTACCGTTGGTAGATTCGTCACGTAATGAATTACCGCCTCGGACGTGAAGGGATTTTTCTCCGCGGTAATTTCTCCCAAAGAGCTACTGCTATTTGGTTTAGTGACATCAACGCTACTTGGTAAGCCATGTAAGAATCCCTGACCTAAGCTATCGATACTTGCATAGTTGGTATCAAAGGGTGTTCTTAAGGAATCGGTTACCGTATCTTTCCAATTACGGTAATAAAGATTAAGATCATATTTAATAATTCCTTTTAACATTCGACATGGTGTCGAATCGGTTACATATTTTAAGATGGCCAATGTTGTTTTATAATCCGGATTATTTCCTTGTTCATCCTTAAATTCAAAAGATTCTGCATAGTACAGCAAATCATTACAGTAATAATTTGTATCGGGATTATAATAAAGTACTTTCTTTAACCAATCTCGATACGAAGCCCAAATAATAATACCTTTGCTATTTAAACCATATGCTCCATCTTCTGTGTTAGAAAATGCCTGAAATGAATGGGGTTCACTAAAACAATGCTCAATATAATATCGGGAGGTGTCATACTCCTTATTATATTGATGAGCATCCCCTAAAAGTTGTACCCTGTCCATTAACATCGAACAATCGATGGCATCACTGGCTACATCTTGAATAATGGGTTGGTCTTTATGATCTATTCCGTCTGGTATACCATCTCCACAGACCGGACTGGATACCGTGTAAGCGGTTGTTGTGCCATTGAGAGATCCATAAATCACTCCACTAAAGTTTGGATCGAAAGTGATTGTGTAAAACAGCAACAGGGTCAGCATCACGGCCGACCCTGTTAATAGTATGATTACTTTTACTCTACTCATTCTTTAATGAGCTTGCAGGTCTTGATCTCCCCTTTAAGCGTTACCAGCCGCACATAATACGTCCCCGAACTCCACTGGCTACCATCTATACTTGCTACATGATTTCCCGGCTCAAGATACCCCTGCCCGTTCGTCCAGAGCATATGGCCGAGAGCATCGTAGACTTCCAGCTTTGCTACTGTGGGAGCATTTGTTATATAGTGAATTACTGCCTCCGATGTGAAGGGGTTCTTCTCGGCCGTTAATTCACTTAGTGAGACTGTTGAGTTTATTTTATGAACATCCACATCTCGAGCGAGACTGCGTAAGAAGGTTTGGCCGAGATCATCCAGACTAGAATAATTTGTGTCAAATGGAGTTTTTAATGAATCTCTTACCGTATCTTTCCACCCGAGATAATATCCTTTTAGAACATTTTTGCTCTCGTTTCTCAGTATGCTGCATTGAGCCGAATCAATAAGATACTTAAAGATAGCCAAAGTGGTTTTATAATCCTCGGGTTTATTATTCTCATCTTTAAATTCGAAGGTTTCTGCATATTGAAGTAAATCAGTGCAATAATAATTAGAATCAGGGTTATAGTAAAGTACTTTCTTTAACCAATCTCGATAGGCCATTATTATAATTGTACCTTGGTGATAGAGTCCAACTACGGAAGTAGTTGTAGTACTAAAGGCATTCTCTGATCCTTGCTCACTGTAACAGTGTTCAATATATTCTTTTGCCGTGTCATAGCCCATATTATATTTGTGGGCATCATTATAGGTTAAAGAATTTAAAAATAAATTAAGACAATCATCGGTATCGTAGTTACTCGGCGTATCTACCGGTTTATTATGTTGGCTATAAGCGGGTTTTATAAGCAGCAACAGGGTCAGCATCACTGCCGACCCTGTTGATAATATAATTATTTTTACTCGACTCATTCTTTGATGAGTTTGCACGTCTTGATCTCACCTTTCAGCGTTACCAGACGAACATAATATGTCCCCGAACTCCACTGGCTGCCATCAATACTGGCTACATGGTTACCAGCCTCAAGATACCCTTGCCCGTTCGTCCAGAGCATGTGACCCAAGGCATCATAGACTTCCAGCTTTGCTACCGTCGGTAGATTCGTCACATAATGAATTACCGCTTCGGAAGTGAAGGGGTTTTTCTCGGCTGTCAATTCGACTATTGAGTTTACTATTGTATATTTATTAATAGCTACACTATTAGGAAGCCCATGAAGAAATCCTTGGCCCAGGCTATCAATGCTGGTGTAATTAGTATCAAAAGGTGTCTTAAGAGAGTCTCTTACTGTATCTTTCCAATCCAAATGATAATGGTTAAGCATGGCATTCATGTCGTTTCGCAAAAAACCACAGTATGAGGAATCTATGATATATTTCATAATAGCAAGTGCTGTTTTAAAATCTGGGCCTTTGCCATTTTCATCCTTAAATTCAAATGTACCTGCATATTGTAATATATCCTTGCAATAATAATTGGAATCAGGACTTAAATACAGTACTTTCTTTAGCCATTCTCTATAAGCGGCCCATAGTGTAATACCCTGTTTATCTAAACCAATAGCACCGTCCGTTGCAAGATCAAATCCAAATGTAGCATATTTTTCTATATAACAATGTTCAATAAAAAATTTTGCACTGTCATACTCTTTTGAGTATTGATTGGCATCCCCTAAAGTTAAGACTCTCTGCCATAAATCAAAACAATCTAATGTATCAGAGGAAATTGATTGTATATCTGGTTGTTTTTTATATTTAATGGCACTCGGCAATCCATCTCCACACGTTGGGCTTGATACGCTAAAAGCAGTAGTAGCACCATTTGGGCAGGTATAATTTACACCACCAAAATTTAAATCACCTGAAGCTAAGATAGGATAAGGTGTCCCTGATATAGTCCCCGTTGTCCAGAAGTCATTAAAAATTTTAAACAAATTTCCTCCCGTCCCAGGATCGTTAATAACTACAAACTGATCGGAGCTTGTATTTCGAACCACATTGTTATTTCCACTAACAGTACTTGTAGAGCAAGTAACACCCATATCAAGATAATGAAATCCTCCCCCTCGGAATTCAATTTCCGCGGTAGCTGAACTTCCGAGTTGATTATTATTTTCTATAGTATTGGTTCCATTAATATAAGAGCCAGAAGAATTATTAGTATACATTCTTACATAGTTGCCGGAAGGTGACGACAATACCAATCCCGCAGAATTATTTTGAAAATAATGATTTATATTAAGCATAGGGCGCACATTTTCATCAGCAAAAAAGTGCCCCACATCATTTCCTGAAGCTGAATTCAATGTAGCAATCCCATTCCAATATGACGTAAGAATTCCACTGTTACTACAATTGGTAATTATATTACTGCATAAAAACGTCTCCGATTTATGTAAGGGATCTATTCCAAGAACTGCAATACCGTTTATTAAACCACCACTATTTCCATCAATGATATTAGAAGAAATTTTGCCAGTCGAGTTATAGAAGTAAATTCCAGCTGCTGTTGAACTTGCAGTCTGATTAGTTGAAATAGTATTACCCTCAACTAAAATTTTATCGAAGGTTGATGATCGCAAAAGACTCATACTTTCAAAATCAATCGGGGTAACATCGATATTTGTCAATGTGAAGGTATTATCCGTTATATGAATATCATCATAAGTAAAAGGAGCCGAAGGAGACTGATCGTTATGCACGAGAATTTCCGTGCCTTGCGAATTATAGAAGGTATTTCGGTCGATTGTGACTACGGCGATGGGGTCGGCAATATCGATATTCACAGCCGAATCGATACCGTTACCTAATAAAGTACCCGCTATACTTACCTCCCGGTAATTGGTACTGGAAGTGTTGCCGCTACAGGTGATACGGCTCGTCTGGGTGCCCGGGATATTGGAAAAGACGCTGGTGGTCGAGACAAACTCCGGATCGAGCGGCGTACAGCCGCTGCCACCAAGCTCCGGCAGGATCTGCAGGTAATCGCGGGAGCCGCTAAAGCCGCTGCCGATATGCGAGATCGCTCGGGAGAGATGCAGGTTTAGCCCACCATGCACCTGAAGAACACCCGTTTCATCGGGATTTGTACCCACGCTGCGAATATGCGGGCCGAATAAGCATTCTATATCGGCTCCATTGCCGCTGAGTGTCACCTGATCCGGCAAGCTCAGCGTCGCTCCGGGATGAATAAGGATATTAGCGCCAAAATTCGCCGGAGTCAGAGGTGGTACCGAAGGCACGATAGACCCAAACCCCGTAGGCAATATCGATCCCGAGCCAAAGAAATTAGATTTTCCTCCTCCGGCCGGGGGTACTCCGTAATAATCCCATTTGGATTCGCCTCTGATCTTGATGCTTTGCGGTGAGGAATTTTTACAGATATCGGAAAACCAGACTTCAAAATTCGGCATCGATACCAACCGGGCCTTCCCACTGGTATAACCGGTATACACCGGTTGGTGATCGGGGCCGCTGGTATAATTTACTACCGGATCGATACCGATCTGAAGGCTGACATTTGCAATATCTTCTCCTGATCCTCCGATTGAAAGCCGGCAATTATGATGATGCGGTGTACTGGCCGGAGGTAAGTATAAAGAGCCACTATTAAAATTAGGGTCTGTCCACATCGTCAAAGTTAGCCCTGGTTGGAGCGTAGCCCCGAGGGTTCCACCATGAGAATTACCATCCCTTACTTCGTTGTAATAGCTCAGCAGGGTATTTTCTTCAATCGGTTCATCTAATGAGCGCTGATCGCGGGTATAAAAGAATTGGGTAGAACTGCTTTCAGCACTTACCTTTCCCTCCCAATAGACATGGATACCCATTTGGTTGACCGAGCCAAGGTAGTGAAAGCCGGTCAACGGGGAGGATACCGGTGAGCCAAGCGGTGTTATAACCACCCCGGTATTATTTTTGGTAAGAATTTCCAGCCGCGGTGCAAAGGGAGAGTTATCGCAAAAATGACCGCCAGCAATAAGCAGTGGCTTCGATATAAAGCCAGCAGTGGCTAAAGGATCGTCAAGCTGATACAGGCAATGGAATTCATCATAATCGCTCGTGCCTTCGCCATCATACGGATTGCCAAAAGCCTGGATATATTGATTAACGATCGGGCAAAAGTGAGTAGTAGAAGGTGTAAAATCGATCGGTGGAGCATGTGTAGGAATATGCAAACCATCTATATAGCTTCCCGAAACCGATGGAAATGACGAAGTCACCGCTTGGGCTGTAGAGCCTATTATTTTATGAAAGATAAGATCATCGCCGGTTGTAGCATTTAAATCAGGAGCGCCATTACATATCACATAAATACCACGAACGAGGGTCGATGATCCTCTAACACTACCCGTTACTGATCTTACATGCTTTGGATTTTGATAAGTAAGCACATTAGCATGATTATTAGGATCGATATATGTTTTTGGAAAAATAAAGGATAATAACGTTCCAGAACTTTCAAGTGCAAATAATACATTACCTCCCGAACCGGCATTATTCACCCAAGCTACCATATAGCTATTAATACTTGGATTGCTATTCCTTACATCACAGGAGATAGTTGGCCTAAAGTCGTCGAAACCAAATGTGACCACTTTAGGGAAGCCGGGGACAGGAGTATTATCCGATAAATTTACTGCGGTTACCAGAATCATTCGCATAGGTGTTCCTGCCGTAATGAGCACGTATGTCCAGACCACATACAAATGAACAGCATCACAGCATATATCATAGGTATCATGCCAATCAAGATCATTGACTGATGGGCCACCAACATTTTGGGCAAACTCAACCGGCATATTTCGCGTCCCCAAAGTTGTAGTGGCTAATGTAGGAATATCTGTATACATAGTAACCGGATGTTTTACAATATCACGGCTTGAGGCTGCATTTGGTATGCCATCACAGGAAATATCGACTTGCTGTCCCAACATATTATTAGGGCCGTCGACAGCATTAAATCCTCTTACGACAAATGTATTTCGGGCAACACCTGTGCTCACATCAGTATTGGAATTTGGCCACACGTATCGTACATTTCCCACTAAATTAGAAGTTACCTTGATTTCGCCTACTATCGGACCCACAGATTCCGGGTTTAGATCGCCCGATTGAATTAGCCCTGAAGGGATATTCGGCGATGCGGAAGTGGAAGGATCTATAAGCGAATCACCTTGTAAAAGGAAGAGTGTTTTGCTTTCCTCACCAAACCAATTACCATAGCCATCGGAGCTTAGACATACTCCATCGCTGACCGTCCCTGCAACCGGAGTTGCAGAAGCCGGAATATTTGAAAATCGATAGCTTACCGGAGTATACGAGCTTTGGGAATATACTTCGGAGGGTAATATCTGTATTATACTACCACAAAGAATAAAAGAGAGCATCATTACTTGACGCCGCATTACAGTAAGATACATACAAACATCCTTTCGTTGATATTTTTTAGACGATGATACAACGCAGGTTCTTTGAAACAAAAACTATACTGATGGAGGTCATATCAATAATATATAGTTTCTTTCCATTAACCGATAAGCGAACATACGAAATAATTTCGTAAAATGCAAGGGGCAAACTACGCTTTTTTAGAAAGCCTACAGTTCATCAAACCCCTTCGCGAAGTAGTCGGAGACGGCATCGGCCATTTGTTCTTCGTCGGGGCCGTCGAAGGTGAGTTCGAGCTTAGTGCCCTGGGCGGCGGCGAGCGTCATGACGCCAATGATCGATTTTCCGTTGATCTGAAAGCCTTCTTTATCGATAAAGAAATCGGCCTGGAATTCGCTGGCAAGTTTTACAATGGCGGCGGCGGGACGGGTATGCAGCCCGGCGCGGTTGAGGATAGTAGCAGTTCTCGTGATCACAGGTTCTTAGTGCTGGCGATGTAACAAATATTCGCTAAAATCAAATAACGCATTCCGCGTCGCTTCGTGCCCTACCTCGCTGAGTGCGGCGCGGGCTTTATCGGTATGAAGAGCAATCAGCTCTTTGCTTTTTGCAATAGAGCCGCTACGTTCGAAGAGCGCTTTGGCAGCGGGCACATCATCTTTAGTTGCCTTGCGTCCGGCAATAGCATCGAGCAATTGCTTCCCCGCATCATCAAGAGAGTCATACTGCGCTCTTGCCGCAAGATAGAGCAGTGTGCGCTTGCCTTCGATAATATCTCCCCCGATGGTTTTACCAAGTTCTGCTTCGTTGGCAGTAAGATCGAGCAGATCGTCGCGAAGCTGAAACGCAATACCAAGATGATGGGCGAACGAGCGCAATGCTTCTATTTCTTTTATTCCTGCTGCATAGCCACCGAGCACAGCAGCAAGCTCGATCATCTTCGCGCTCTTTAAGTCGATCATCTGAAAATACTCATCGACACTTACCTCATCACGCAGTTCGAATTCTTTATCAAAGGCTTGTCCTTCGCACACGTAGCGGAAGCCATTTGAAAATTCACGCAGCATGATACCTACATCTTTATACTTGCCTGCGGAAAGACATTCTTCTGCTAAAGCAATAATCACATCTCCGGCAAGAATTGCCGTGTTGAGATCGTAGGCGACATGCACGGTATCGAAGCCGCGGCGAGTTGGTGCATTATCCATAATGTCGTCATGCACGAGCGTAAATGTATGCAGAAGTTCTACCGCGCAGGCCGCACTTACCCAATCTGCAGTAGCGGCAGAGAACGAACAAAGGTAGGTGAGAATCGGCCGCAAGCGTTTACCACCGGCAGTAATAATATAGCGTACCGGGTCGTATAAACTTGCCGGCGCTTGAGGTACAACTTCCAATAGCCGGGCATTCACCCGCTGTTGAACAAGATCGATAGTTTGCTTTAAAGAGATACTCAAGATGAATTTCCGCTCTATAGATAGTACTATAATAGTAGAGAATTTATGAACGCTTAAAGAGAATCCGTTCGGAAAGATCGGTTATGGTGTTCGATCCGGTAAGCAGCATCGCCAGTCGTAATTGATCGATCGTGGTCTGCAGGTATTCAATGATCCCTTCGTCGCCGTCATCTTTATAGGCCTGGATGATTGGATGAGCGATGCCGACGAGGTCGGCGCCGAGGGCGACGCACTTCGCAACATCAAGCCCCGTGCGAATCCCACCACTGGCAATAAGTCCAAAAGTCATACTCTGCTTAAGCTCGCGTACTCCCTGAAGTGCATCGAGCGTTGGGATGCCCCAATCCCAGAATGGCTCGAGTGGAGCGCGGTCGATTTCCTGATGGCGTAATATTTCAACACCGGCCCAGCTCGTACCACCGGCGCCGGCAACATCGATGACCCGTACCCCGGCCGTCACCAACTGGCGTGCAACGGCTTTCGAAATACCTGCTCCGACTTCCTTGACGATCACCGGCGGATGAATAGTCTTGCAAAGCTGCTCGATGCCGGAAAGAATTCCACGGAAATCGCGGGAGCCTTCCGGCTGCATCAATTCCTGCAACGGATTCAGATGCACGATCACGGCATCCGCTTCTACAAGATCTATAATAGTCTGTATTGAAGCGAGTTTATTCTTTGCCGTGAGCCCGGCGATCTCAGCTCCGCCGATATTCGTAAAGACGAGCCCTTTCGGATGCTCTTTGCGTACTACAGAGAACGAACGATGGTGTTTTTTATTTTCCAGTGCCTGTCGGGCACTGCCGATGCCGATAGCGAGTCCGAAATAATTAGCCGCTCTGCCGAAGGAGCGGTTGATAGCTTCCGCTTCTTCGTAACCGCCGGTCATAGAGGAAATAAGCAGCGGCACGGCAAGCGATTTGCCGAGAAATTCGGTCGAAGTATCGATCTCCGATAAGGCCAGCTCGGGCAGGGCGCAATGTTCGAAACGGAGGTTCTCGAAACCGGTCCTGATCTGGCGGTGCGAGACATCGCTCGAAGTTACCAGATCGACATGCTCACCTTTTCTGGAGCTGGTGGCAATACTTTCCGTCTTTAAGGAATGTTTCTTCTTCTTTTTCGGCACAAAATACCTTATTTTTGAGAATAAAAATACGATAGGATCGCGCTGAAATTACGCAGACCGTAAAATTCGGGTTTCTGCCATAATTGCTTCCAACTTTGTTGGAACGGCAGCCCCGATAAATGTATTAGAGAACAACGATGGCACTACGCTTTTACGCTCCTGACGAACGCAGCGGCTCCGCCGATGCGAGCAAACGCCTTTCCGAACGCTTCGGCATCCCCGAACAGGAAGTTCGTAAACTGTTATATGGCTCGGGTTCGTCAGCCGCCCCAACCCCACCGCCGCCAACTCCGCCCCCTACCCCTCCGGTGATTCAGCCGCCAGTTATTATGCCCCAGCCGGAGCACCATTGGAATCCGGTCTCGACGCTCGGAGCGCTTCTCGGGGTGATCGGTATTCTTGCTCTTGCTGCTGCCATTGTCATTATCATGCGCGTACAGCATCATGAACCGCCGATGATTGTGGATATGCCGCCGCGTCATGAAATGCCGGCCCCAGCCGCTGAGCCACCGCCTCCTTCTGCAATGCCGAAGGATTCCTGCTGCCAACCTTCGACCGCCGTTACTGACAAACCAACGGAAACAGCTCCTGCTGAAGAGCCCAAACAGGAAAAACCAACCGTTTCAAAACCGGCTCATCACAAAGTAAAAACTTCGTCTGCCGCTGCTTATAGAACTTCCAATAGCATGGAAGCCGAGGAAAAACTTGCGGAGCTTCGTGCCGATGGTCACAGCAAAGCAAAGATCCGCACCATTACAAAGAACGGCGTTACCTTGTATGAGGTAAAATAACCCCCTTATTTTGAAGAATTAGTTAGTAGAATGCTTATCGGTCTTTCCATGTTAAAGGCTTCAATGCGTCGGTTATCTGCCATACTGCTATTTTTTGCGTTTTTACTTGCACTGGGCACCGCCTCGGCAAAGAGGCTCGAGCGCCCGCGCGATAAATTTGCCTCCGATGGCTCTGTCCTTACCTTATCGGTAAAGCAAAAGACTCCGATCGAAGCCGGAAAGACCTTCGTCGCTACCGTTCATTTCAAGATCGGTAAAGGCTGGCATATCTATAGCAGTAAATCTTCTCCCGATGCCGGTTACCCGATGATCATGGGTATCCCGCAGGAATTACAGCAGACCTACCAGATCGTCAGTATTTCAGAAACCGGTAAAACGGTCTCGCATTTCGATTCTAATTTCATGGCCACCACCGTTTCGCATTATCAGGATTTCGATGCGAACGTCACCGTAAAAGTGAGTGCCAAGGCAAAGCCCGGCACTTCGCCATTTTATCTGCTCGTCGATTATCAGACCTGCAATGAAAGCAATTGTATCCCGCCGAACACATTCGCTGTCCCGATGCCGTTCCTCGGTGGGAAACCACTTACCCTTACAATTAAAGAAGGGACCGGAGAAATAGATCCGACACCCGCTAAAGATACGACGCCGGTAACTGCTTCCACTTCTTCTGCCCCTGCTACACCAGCAAACCCACCCACGACATCTGCTGCTGCTCCATCAGTTGCAGCAAGCCCGGATGCTACTTCAGCCGAAGGGCTGACGAAACTTGCCGATCAATCGATCTGGCAATTCATCTTTGCTGCTATCGGCTTTGGCTTACTGGCACTCGTTACGCCGTGCGTCTTCCCGATGATCCCGATTACCGTGAGCTTCTTTACCAAGCGCAATCAGGGTTCGAAGAAGCATGCCATTAAAGATGCGGTGTTCTATGCGCTCGGCATTATCAGTACCTTCGTAGCGCTTGGATTTTTACTGGCGCTCGTGATGGGCCCGGCGGGTATCAATAAGTTTGCAGCTAATGCGTATGTCAATGCCTTCATCGCTGTCGTCTTCATCGTTTTCGCACTGAATCTCTTCGGGATGTTTGAGCTAGGGGTGCCTTCTTCGGTACTCACAAAGCTCAATATGAAAGCGCATAAGAGCGATAGCAAGATCGGCTCGGTGATCCTGATGGGCTTTGTGTTTTCGCTCACGAGCTTCACCTGCACAGTGCCGTTCGTCGGTACATTAATGGTGTCGTTCTCCAAAGGCCAGTGGTTCGTACCACTTATCGGTATGACCGTCTTTGCTTCGGTCTTTGCACTTCCCTTCTTCTTACTCGCTCTCTTCCCGAGCGCAATGAAAGCCCTGCCAAAGAGTGGCGGCTGGCTCAATAGCGTGAAGGTCGTAATGGGCTTCCTTGAGATCGCTGCCGCATTGAAGTTTGTTTCGAATATGGACCTCGTTTATAAGTGGGGCATTTTCACCCGTGATTTTGTGCTCGCTGCCTGGATCGCGATCATGGTCATTACGACATTTTATTTGCTGGGCCGCTTCAATCTTCCGCATGATACGCCATCGGAGCACATCGGGCCTATTCGTGCAGTCTTCTCGGTTATTTTTCTAACGTTCGGAATTTTCCTCTATACTGGTTTGGGTGGTAAAGCGCTCGGCGAACTCGATGGCTTTCTGCCGCCTATGATCTATGAAGAGCATACTGTGCAAGCTGGCTTAGGAAGTGCTCCGGCACAGGCAGCTTCCGCCGAACTTCATTGGCATCCGAGATTTTCCGAAGCACTTGCCGAAGCAAAGAAGACCGGCAAGAATGTCTTTATAGATTTTACGGGCTATCAATGTACTAATTGCCGCGCGATGGAGGCAACGATCTTCAAGACCGCAGAAGTAAAAGGATTGTTCAAAGATTTTGTATTGGCCCGACTTTATGCCGACGATGGCAGCCCGCTTAACGATTCTAACCGCACGATGGAGGAAGAGCGTTTTAATACGATCGCTCAGCCTTACTATGTGATCATCTCTCCGGATGATAAGCCACTCGCTACCTTTCCAGGCTTTACGCGCGATCTTAATGCCTTTGTGAATTTCCTCAAACCTCATGCTGCGGCCGGCAAGCTCGTAGCAGAGAATGAGAATTAAATAGAGACTCGCCTTCCCCGGCGTAATTCTTCCAGCGAATAAAAGGTATCCCGCCATCTGAGGCCGTTATTTTTTGCGGCAGAGATCGTCGAATAGACAATTCCAAGCGAAACTAAAAAGTAGCCAATAGGTAATGAGGCTGCAATACTTGGCTTTATCTTCACCCCTTTATTGACGAATAATACTGCCAGTGCCGGTTCTAGAGAATAAAAGAATAGAGCTGCAACAAAGAGCCATATATCTCCATAGATCGCAGCAACGATGAAGGGTAGCGTGATCGTCGCCCACATCGAGAGAATCGTTGCTATTGCTTTTACATAACTATAGCCGGTGAAACCACCGAACGCATTTTTCTCAAGACCTTTAATCGCCTCAGTTACCGTGGGGTACCACTCGAAGCTTAGCAAACCATCGGCATTAAGCAATGCTGATTTGCCCCCGACATTATGAATGAGTAAGCCGACTCCTCCGTCATCGATCACTTCCATTCGCAGCCACTCGAAGCCCGCACTTCGTTCGAACGTCGAGCGCTTCACCAGATTAAATGCTCCCACCCCAACATACGCCGTACTTCCCGGCTTACCAATATATCGAGCCCTCACGCGCTGCACGAATAAGCCGCCGAACGCAAAAACAAAGAGCGGCAGGAAAAAGCCCGAGTGTTGTGTTTTATCCGATGGCAGCATAGCCAGATGATCGAGGTTATGCTTCTCGCAGTAAGCAACTGACCGCTCAAGCACATGCTCATCGAAATGAATATCGGCATCGGTAAAGAGCAGCCACTCGCCGGTTGCCATTTTCTCCCCGAGAGCAAGAGCATGTACTTTGCCAAGCCAGCCTTTCGGCAGCGTTGTATTATGCAGAACTTGTAATCTTGCATCAGTAGCAGCCAGGTTATCAATGATCGCACCGGTGGCATCGGTAGAGCGATCATTGACTATTACGATCTGTAAATCAGGATATGGCAATGCCAGTAACGACTGCAACGCCCGCTCAATAGAGGCTTCTTCATTGCGAGCGGCGATAACGATGCTTAGTTTCGGGTATGTCGCCGCATGCTCGAACGGCGCATCTTTAAGCGATGCAATAGAAGCTCCGTGATAGGCCGATAGCAGCAGATACTTCATCCAAAGAATGAGCGCTGCTATCGAAAGACTATATAAGATATAGTGAGCTATCATAAAAAAAGCGCAGGTAAAACCTGCGCTTTAACAAAATGATTATTGGTCTTTTATTTCCAGCCGTATCCTATATCGAATCTCAGGGCAGGTACGTTACCATCATACGATCCGAATACATCACCACTGCCGGAAAGGAAATAATGATCTAAGCCAATACCCAACCCGATCGCAAAATCATCACCCGGAAACCACTGCCAACCGACAAGTGCTCCAATAGAAGTTGCAGTCGCTGTTTCCCCATCACTTCCAAAATGATTATAAGAAATATTGGGCGCAATATAGAAACCACGTAAGGAACGGCCGGATGGGTAAAAACGGAATTCCAGGTTTACCCCATATCCATCTAAACCACTAAGAGTCGGGAGCTGAGCACCTCCTCCTATCGCCATAGAGGATCCGATTGAATGGTAATAATTTAAGTTATAGAAGAGAAAGAATTTTAATGGATTTATAGTAATGACATTATGGCGCGGGGTAATATCTTCTTCTTTTCGCTCTTCGACATACGTTGTGGTCGTCACTTTTCCAGTGGAGGAGTCGCGTTCGGTTTTTGTTCCTTCCGTCCTTATTTGAGCAAAGGAAGAAGAACTTGTTAGACCAACGATTAAAAAAAGTATAGCTGCAAGTATTTTCATTTAGTACAATGGATTGAGTAAATATTCAAATTCTCTAACCTTAGAACGACTGCTTGAGGTTCGTGAATAATCAATTATTCATTATTCACATACTCTAGCGAGAACTGCTTCCAGCTCGGCGGAAGGTTTTTCTCGATCTCGATACCGGCGAAGGGCTTGGTGACTCTCGAGCCGGAGACCTTTACCCACTCGGCCATCCTGCGTACGCCTTCGCTTAGCGGCACTTCATTAGTGATACCGAAGATCTGCTTTGCTTTTTCATGATCGCTCCAGGCATCGACCACTTCATTACGCGCCGGTAAATGATTGATCGGCGCCGTGCTGCCCATGGCATTCATTACTTCGGTCGCCAGCTCATTTACTGTGGAGACAGTATCGGCACCGATATTAATAATCTGATTCTTCGCCGCTTCGAGTGTAGCGCTCTTAGCAATATGCGGAGCCACATCGGCAATATAACTGAAGGCGCGCTTTTGCTCGCCATCGCCAAAGACCGTTAACGATTCGCCGAGCAGGATCTGGTTCATAAAGATACCGATCACATTGCGGTACTTATCGCCGATGTTCTGGCGCTCGCCATAGACGTTGTGTGGGCGGAAGATCACATAATCCAAACCAAACATTTCATGCGAGCACTTGAGCTCAAGCTCGATGGCATACTTTGCAATACCATACGAATCTTCCGGCTGCGGCACGAGGCTTTCATGCATCGGCACCTGGTTTTTCCCGTAACAGGCAATAGAACTCGTAAAGATAAAACGCTTGACGTTGTGATTGATCGATTCGTTGATCAGGTTCACCGAGCCGATCACATTATTATTATAATTGAAGCGCTTGATAAAATGCGACAATCCTTCGGCTGCATAGGCGGCCAGATGAAAGACGTAATCGAACTTGTACTCGTTGAATAAACGCGCTACCTTTTGATGATCGGTACAGCTACCTTCGACAAAGATCGCTTCCGGGTTTACGTTATCGACAAACCCGCCGGAAAGATCGTCCAGCGCGACAACGCGATGCCCTTCGGCAATAAGCGAATCGACAACATGCGAGCCAATGAATCCGGCTGCCCCGGTTACTAAAGAAGTGATCATACGATTACGAATTACACAACAAAATACACTGAAAAATACGACTATTTCGGCTTACGATTTTAGATACCCACGTTCTTTTAATCCTTTATTCCCGGTATAGCCTTTGTAATAGTCGATGATACCGTTAATAATAGCACGGGCTCCTTTATAATTCTTCGAGCGAATGAGCGAAAGGAAATAATATAGGATATAGATCGGGTACAGAAAAATATAGCGCAGCTTTAGTAAGCCATGATAATGCCGAGACGCATAGATAAAACTATTGCGCGTCTGCATATACATATAGAAGGGTGTCTCGCGACCGAACGGGGCGCTGGTAAAATTGTGATAGATCACCGAGCGCGGCTCATACCAGCAGGTATAGCCAAGCTCTTTGGCGCGCATACACCAATCCGATTCTTCCCAGTAAATGAAATACTCTTTGGAAAGACCGCCTAGCTTTTTAATAAGATCGCCACGCATAAGCATCAGGCAGCCGGAAGCATATTCCGTCGGCATAGCAGTATTATAACTGCCATCGTCCGGTTGTTCGCTTGCTACGTGATGATAGCCCGTATGCCATTTGCGATAGACACCCGCAAACCACAAGATATTTTCCTTACCCTTCATGGCCGGCGGATAGTAATAGATCTTTCCGCTGACGGCAGCTATCTTTGGGTCTGATTCCAAACGCTCGACGAGCGGCTCAAGAAAACCCGGCGTGACGATCGTATCGTTATTAAGCAGCACCACATGATCGCAGCCATGCGTCATCGCATAGTCGATACCGATGTTATTCCCACCGGTAAAGCCAAGATTCTCTTCGGAGCGCAGATGCGTTACTTCCGGAAATTCTTCCTGCAATATCTTACCCGTACCATCGACCGAACCGTTATCGACCACGATCACCAGTGCATTCTCATAGGTCATCGAGCGCAGTGATTTTAAACACAGCGACGTATGACCATACGAATTAAGATGGACGAGGACAATACCGATCTTCGAAGTGGGAGCGCTCATAATCTATCCAGTATCTCCACGGCCATTGAATAGCGCTTGAATGGCGGCATTAGGTACACGCCATCGATCATCGACTTTGCATTGCGCAAAAACTCCACACAGATCTCGATCCCTTCAGCGCTCTGCTCTTCGGGAGTATTCTTTTTCGCTAGGCGGTCATGAATCCAGGCGGGGATATGCATACCCGGTACTTCATAATGCAAGAACTCCGCATGACGAACCGTACGAAGTGGGATCAGCCCCAGCATGATCGTAGCCTCGGAGCGGAAATCTTTAATAAGCTCTAAAAATTTTTCAAGTACCGGCAGTTCAAAGACGGGCTGGGTAAAGAGCGTCTTGCATCCTTCTTTTACTTTCTGCTCCAGGCGGCTTACTTCCAATTCCATATCATCAGCTACTGGGTTGCAGCCACAGGAAATAGAAAAATGCGTTGCGCGCTGATGCTTACCGGTAACAGGATTACCCATAAGATCACGGCCGGAGTTCATCGAATGCAGCGCACGAATAAGACCGATAGAATCGATATCATAGACGCTCGTTGCATATGGGTAATCGCCGATCTGCGCCGGATCACCGGTAACCGCCAGGATATTTCGTACGCCGAGTAGTTCTGCACCAAGCAATTCACTCTGTAAGCCGACCATCGTACGGTCGCGACAGGCCAGGTGCGTTATTACTTCGATGCCGCATTGCTGCTGCACAATATGCGAAAGCATGATCGATGAAACGCGCAAGCGGGCTCTTGCACCATCGGAAATATTTACCGCATCGATACCCGTACCAGCCAGATACTTCGCCCCATCGAGCACGCTCGACATATCGAGGCCGCGCGGAATATCAAGTTCGACCGTTGCTAAAAATTTCTTGCCGAGGTTACGATGAAAGTTGGAGAACTGGCTATCGTCCTGCGAACCGTTGACACTTTCTTGCTTGACCTTTATCGGCTCAACTACCACCGGCGATGGCTTCACGCCTTCGATCGCTGTTGCGATGGCTTTGATATGCTCCGGCGATGCACCGCCGCAAGCGCCGATGATACTTACACCGGTTTCGAGTAAGCGCTTCGCACTCTGTGCCACGTATTCAGCCGTTGCATTAAAGACCGGACGGCCATGCACAAGCGTCGGGATGCCGATATCCGGCTGTGCTGAGATCGGTTTATCGGGTAGCGCAAATGCTTTAACGATCGTCACCATTCGCTGCGGACCAACGGTGCCGTTGGTACCAATGACATCTACACCAAGCTCTATTAGGCGCTCGGCAACCGTTCGGGCAAAATCGGTTGCGAGTAATGCGCCGTCTTCCGGAAAGGTCTTTTGTGCAATGATCGGAAGTTCGGGAGCGACTTTCTTCGCCGCTTCGATGGCAATTTCAAGTTCGCGAAGTTCGATGAAGCTGCGAAGCAGTAATACATCGGGACCACCATCGGCAAGCGCACGAATCTGTTCTTCGAACGATTGCTTTACCTGCTCTGGCTTTGCAGGGCCAAGCGGTGCAAGATACTTCCCTACCGGGCCAACGGTTGCAGCAACGAGCAAACCTTTTTCAGAAGCAACACTTCGCGCAAGCCAGACACCTTTGCGGTTGATCTCATACGCTTTTTGGCGCAGGCCGTAGCGCTCGAGCGCGAGCGGCGAAGCATGTTCGGTGTTGGAAGAAAGTAGCTCGGCACCGGCTACGGCAAACTCGCGGTGCGCATGTTCGACCGCCAAGGGCTTAGCGATGTTGCAAATCTCGATCGGCAGTTCGAGAATATTTTGTGCTGCTAATGCCACCTCCATCGACCCATCGGTGAGGATGGGGCGATCGTGTGCCGTTGAAAGTCGATCGAGAAATCTATTCAAGAAACAAAGGGATTAATGAAGGGAAGCGGCCTGAGTGATGATCGAAACAAAGGCCTCGGCATCGAGCGCAGCGCCACCGATGAGCCCGCCATCGATGTCCTGCATTGCCAGCAGCTCTGAAGCGTTCTTTGCATTCATGCTGCCCCCGTACAATATAGAGACACGCGAAGCCGTCTCGCGGTCATACAATTTTTCAATTTCCATGCGGATAAATGAGTGCGCTTCCTGCGCGATCTCCGGCGTTGCCGTTTTTCCGGTACCAATGGCCCAAACCGGCTCATACGCCACAGTCACCTGATGCATCTGCATTGGGGTAATATCTCGTAACCCACCACGAAGCTGCTCGAGTAATACTTCGAACGTGCGCTGCAATTCACGCTCTTCGAGTGTCTCGCCGATACACAGAATAGGCTTCAACCCATTCGATAGCGCCGAGATCATCTTCTTATTGATGAAGTCGTTGGACTCGTTAAAATAGGTGCGGCGTTCGGAGTGGCCGAGAATCACATACGTACAACCTGCTTCGACAAGCATGCGCGTCGAGACCTCGCCGGTATAAGCGCCTTTCTGCTCATGATGGCAATTCTGCGCACCGAGGGCGATCTGCACTCCGCGGCCGCTAAGCATACCATGAGCCGTTGTGAGCGAAGGAAACGGCGGACAAACGGCGATCTCTACTTTTCGAAACGAGTCATCCCAGCGACCGATGATACCGGCCAGCAGTGCGCCCGTCTCTTCGAGGGTACCGTTCATTTTCCAGTTGCCGCAAATGAAGGTGCGTCTCATACGTTTTCCAATTCCTGTTTTACGATGTCATTGAGGAGCGTCGGGTTGGCTTTGCCACCCATGGCCTTCATTGTCTGCCCGACAAAAAATCCGAGTAAGCTTGTCTTGCCGGATTTATACTTCGCAATATTATCCGGGTTATTAGCGAGAATATTCTTTACGGCATCGCGCAGTGCACCGTCATCCGATACCTGCACCATACCGCGCTCTTCGACGATCTGCTTCGGCGAGAGCTTCGAGCCGGGTAACTCAGGTAACAGATCTTTCGCGATCTTATTCGAGATCGTGCTACCGGCAACGAGTTCGATCAATTCGGCAAGGTGGCGCGGGTTGATCGCCAGGCCATCGATAGAAACTTTGCGTTCAGTAAGTAATCTCAGAATATCGCCCATCGTATAGTTCGAAAGGGCTTTGATATTTTCTGCCGAGCGGTCGCTGAGGGCGCCGATACTATTCTCAAAAAAATCTGCTATATCGCCGGTCGCCGTCAGTACATCGGCATCGTATTTCGGCAGGCCGTATTCGTGCACGAAGCGGTCGCGGCGTTCGCGCTGAAGCTCCGGTATTTGCTTGCGCGTTTCTTCGAGGTATTCGGAAGTGATGGTGACCGGTAAAAGATCGGGCTCCGGGAAGTAGCGGTAATCATGCGCATCTTCTTTTGATCGCATAGCGCGCGTGATGCCTTTGTTGGCATCGAAGAGCATGGTCTGGTGCAGCACCGGCTCACCGGCTTCCACAAGTAAGATCTGGCGTTCGATCTCGGCTTCCAATGCACGCTGCACATTACGGAAGCTATTCATATTTTTTACTTCCGTCTTCTGGCCGAATTTTTCGGCGCCACGCAAGCGAACCGAAACGTTGGCATCGCAGCGAAGTGAGCCTTCTTCCATGTTGCCATCGCAGATACCGAGATAAGTAACGATCGCTTTGATCTGCGTGAGATAGGCATACGCTTCTTCGCTCGAGCGCATATCGGGTTCGCTCACGATCTCGATCAGCGGCACACCGGCACGATTGAGATCGACCATCGTCTCGCTACCAAAATCATGGATCGACTTCCCCGAATCCTCTTCCATGTGAATGCGGGTGATACCGATCTTCTTCAAACTGCCATCGGTCAGCTCGGCCTCGACCCACCCATGCGAGCAGATCGGCGTTTCGTACTGCGAGATCTGATAGCCCTTCGGAAGGTCGGGGTAAAAATAATTTTTGCGGGCAAAGATCGAGCGCTCGCGAATATCGCAATGCGTGGCCAGGCCCATGCGGACGATAAAGCGCACCAGTTGCTCGTTGAGCATCGGCAGCGTACCCGGATGGCCGAGGCAGATGGGACAGGTCTTGGAATTGGGCGCGCCGCCGAATTCCGTAGAGCATTCGCAGAAGGCCTTGGACTTGGTCAGCATCTGCGCATGCACCTCGAGCCCTATTACCGGCTCGTATTTAGCTAAAAGTGAAGCGTCGATCATAGAATAGTGCTAAATAACAGTCCCAAGCCATGCTCGCGTTCGTTTTTAGGGGTCAAATTAGATGGCCATAAGTGGGCTAAGCCAGAAAGCATGGAATTAAACCCTTCCTTTTTAGTTAATTCCAGATAAATCATCGTTATCGAAAATGACTCTCATATCAAATATTTCAATCCAAAATTTTAAGTGTTTTCGTAAAAGAGAATCTTTCCAACTTAGCAAAGCGTCATTCTTCATAGGAAAGAACAATTCCGGAAAATCAGCCGTATTAATTGCCTTCTTATGTTTTTTTGATGATTCCAAATTTGAAGTAGCATTTATTAACAGGACTGAATTACGCCAAAGGTTAAAAGACTATAATAAATCCTCCATAACATTAGAATTTAATTTATCAGAAATTACTACTAAAGGTCTTAAACAGCGGCTTACTAAAACATACGATGAAACACTAGTAATCACAAAGTCTTTTACATTTCGAGAAATCAGTCAAACAACAGTCATTGAATATGAAATCAATGGTGACACATTTGATTACGATCATTTAGATCCCAATATTAGAGAACTTCTATCCAAAATTTCGGTCTCCTATATTCATCCACAAGAATCAGAGGACTTGTTAATAAAAGCTCAACAAAAGTTAAAAAGGAGACTCTTAACGAATTGGGGTCGCCATGCTGATATCACAAAAAATCTTCAAGAACTTAGAAAATCTTGGGATACATTACGTTCAACCGCAAACACCTATCTTTCAAGTTCATTAACATTAAGTCTGCAAACTATCTGGCCAGGCTGTTCCACTGAAGTCGCCTTACCCCAAAAAGTTGAGGATATCATTTCTATATCAGATATCTCGTTGTCAATGGACAAACAACCTCCAGTTTCTTTAACTCATCAAGGAACTGGTGCCCAGTCGACAATTCTTTATCAAACTCATTACCTTTTAGATAGTGATAAAACAATACATAGAGGTTTCTATTATCCTATCTGGCTGCTTGAAGAACCAGAATCCTTTCTTCACGCAGATATTATTATTAAATTAGGAAGTTTGCTAAACTCATCCGAATGGCTGAATAACATTCAAGTCCTTGCATCGACGCACTCTCCTGTTCTGCTTGCAACAAGCAAAAAAAGTGAGAACATTGCAACTTGGAGTCTAATGCAGGATCATGCATTAGTAAAGAGTAAAATAGCTGAGAGTTGGGATGCAAGTGAGATAGCTGAAATTGGCACATTGATGGGTGACTCAAATTTTGATATTTATTTTGAAATTTCTAAAAATGAGACATTAATTATTATAGAAGACAGCAAAGACATCACCTTTCAATGTTTTAAGGATTCAGGGATTGGTGTGACAAACAAGGCAAATGGCATGCCAGATATCAAAAGACACTTGTTGGTTCTAAATTCTATTAAGTTACCGGACAAAAAATTTATTTTTATTGTAGATGGTGACAAAGGAGTAGATGATATAAAATCATTTATTTCAGATGAAAAATGTATTTGGACTAAAAATGATTTTAAGATATTTAATTCAGAGAAAAATGCATATATATTAGTGTTGCCACAAAATCGAGCTTCTGAATTCCTTTTCTCTGAATACGATACTCATTTAGAAAAAGTAGTAGAATTGATTTTTGATGACGATTTTAATTTAAAATCAACAATCCCTCTTGAGTACACGAGAACCGTTGCAAGCATCAAAGGAAAACGAGCTTTCCCTTTAGAATCGTTACAAAAAGCAAAAGAATTTATTCAAAACGAACAGGAAGTTAAAGACATTTTTTGGAAGAGTGTAAAGGATAATAAATATAAAATTGAAGAAAAGTTTGTTAAAACAATTAACGATGGCATTAACAAGATACTACAGCACCAAACATCATAAAGCTAGCGCCTGCTTAAGTAACCCCTGAAAATGCCAGACGGCTATTTCCTGCTCCGGTGAGAAGCGGCCTTTGTTGTAGGAGCGCGAGTGCAGGCCCTTCTGGACCAGCTCGCAGATACCGATGTCCTCGGCCTGGACGCTATCGCTGAATTCGAGGTCGCTCTTAATCAGGCCATCATCGGCATTCTTCGCATAATAATAATCGAACTCTACCCTGCAGGTATTCTCATCGATGGGGTAAATACGGTTCGTCTGCAACCGGCGCGGAAGAATATTGAGCATCAGGTTCGGGTAGATAAAATAATACAGCGCTTCCCCACCGCCATAGAGCATATCGTCCATACTTAAAGGACTGTGCTGGAAGGAGTACCACTCGGCTATTTCAGTTTTATAGTGGCGGTAATCGTAAAGCTTCATCAGTTCGGGATGCACGATAGGCACGTGATAGCCTTCGAGGTAATTATCCACGTACACTTTCCAATTGCACCTGACCGTATAACTGACACTGCTATGATAGATAAGCTCGCGTAACGAACCGGCACGTTCGGTAATACCTTTGACTATGGACTGTAACCCAAGCTCTGTTTTTTCAAGACGAATAAAGATCAACCCATTCCAGAGTTCAAGTTCTATCGGTACCAATCCGAATGAGCTTTTATCAAAACCACTAACGCCCTCGAAATTCGGTACGCCTTTTAATTTGCCATCGAGTTCATACGTCCAGCCATGATACTGGCATTGGAGGTGATTGCCGCACCCCGCACCAGTCGCCAATGGGCCACCTCGATGACGGCACACATTATAAAAAGCGCGGATGATACTATCCTTTCCGCGAACGATGACGATAGGCTCGCCAGCAACCTCGGCAACAATACGATCGCCACTATTCGGCAACTGACTTTCATGCCCCACACACTGCCAGCTCCTCGAAAAGATTTTCTCTTTTTCAAGAGCAAGAATTTCCGGCGAAGTATACCAGTGAGATGGTATTGTCTCCGCCTTGGCAATAGGCTTAATGATAAGATCGTCAGGATGCAGGATGTTGTTCATGGGAAGAATAACATAGCACGATATAATTATATCAAAAAGAAAAAGCGGTACTACCTTACGAATCTTGTGAGAGTCCCGTAGGGACGAAACGTT
>CAYOJJ010000021.1:0-58034 GCA_964404255.1 uncultured Alphaproteobacteria bacterium
CTGAGACATATTTCGTTTCTGCCGGATAAAGCGAATGTTATCTCCGACGATTTGCTTGATGTTCATGTATCAAATATAGTAAGAGGTATTCCCAAAACCAGACTTATATATCCGACTATTTATTTTTTTCTTAAAATTATTTGAAGAGAGGGAAGGAATATACCCTTGACGATTTATCTATTCTCGTCAAAATAAGCAGAAGCTATATTGTTGACGTAGAATTTGGAAGAAGTGCTATCACCATAGTCAAACTTGAAATGATTGCAAAAGCTCTTAAAGTAGATTTAGAGGTATTGATAAAGAAAGATGGATATAAGACAGTTATAAGGGAGTAACATTTCATTGCTTCGCAGGTGGTTGTAATATAGTATTCATGGATATCAAGAAAATCGTCGGTGCAAATATCCGGGCATTCCGCGAGCAGCGGGGGCTAACACAGGTAGAATTAGGCAAGAAAGCTAATATCCATAGTGTTTATATAGGTGGTATAGAGCGAGGTGTACGTAACGCGACTCTTACAAATCTGCATAAAATAGCCAAAGCCCTCGACATCCCAACCTATGTGCTCCTCACGGAAGAAGCAAATTCCTGGCTGAAAGCACGCAAAGCTTATTAGTTTTGTCCGGTTTTTCTCGATTCACAAAGCAGTACAGTCACCGTCGCACCCTCATCCTTTGTCCTTCTCCCTCGTAGGGAGAAGGAAATTCTATAAAATACTCTACCTATTAAAAATCCCCTTCCAGCGGTTGGCCGTTGGAATCTTTGAGCGAGCCGGTTAAGATCAGAATAATATCAATGAGTACCCAAACTCCAAGGCCGCCAAAGGTGAGGATCTGGGCGATGCCGATTCCGGTATAACCAAGATAAAAGCGGTGCGCACCAACAACGCCCAGAAAAAAAGCCAGCAGTAAGGCCACCAGTTTATTCTTTCGTGGCAGCGAGCTTATATACGCGGCCTGTTCGCCGTTGCGAAGGATATCTTCTTTTTGCCGCTGGAATTCTTCATCGGTAAGTACACCGGTGTTCTTTAATTTATTGAGCCGTTCAAGACGATCGATATAATCGGACATGCGAATAACGGATTTGTTAGTACTGCGAATATACGCTCAATTACTGCGGGCTCGTTTCCACTGCTTCAAAAGCGCCGCAAGTGCCGAGCGGTGCGCAACGCGATAATAATACCTTGAAGCAATGTAGCCTTCTAAGAGCTGGCGGGCTTCGGGCTCAAGAACGGTATGCACCCGCCACATCGCCTTAGCGATGCGAACCGTATGCGGCCAGAGCGACGTGCGCACCGGAGAAAATTCATTGCGCCGAAAGGTAGAATTCACCGTGCGCTTGAGTGCATTCCAATAACAAACCCAGATCGGATAATCGAGATAAATAATAGTATCGCTCGCCGCGAAGCGCGCCGCCATCGTCGATTGATACGACCATCCTTCGACGATCCATTGTTCACCGTTCAGAATCTCATTCAAGCGCGAGGTAAAAACGCTTTCGGAAACATTCGAGCCATCCTCATTGAAGGTCAAGAGATCAAGATGATAGAGCGGATAGCCGGTAAGCGCCGCCAGCCGCTTCCCAAGCGTGGATTTTCCAGAACCACCATTTCCAATGATGATGATCTTCGTGCCCATTCGTTACTTCTTTTTTTGAACAACGAACTCCCCGGTAGTAACTGTTTCGCCGCGCAGATCCTTCAGTTCAAGAATATATGTTCCATCGGCCAGGGCGGATGTTGAGAGGTTGATCTGAGTACCACCGCTCGCAATACCAACACTGGTTCGCAAGCACTCCTGACCCAGTACGTTATAAATACTTGCAGAATAGAGGCCGGGCTGGGCATCATAAATACCAAAGGTAATTGCCTGAGCGTTCATCACGGGATTCGGATAGATCGAACCATGGCCCGGGTAGCGTCTGGAAGCATTGACATTCATGGCCGTAGAGCAAATAGTAGTTTCGGCCAAAGTAATAGTGGCAGTTGAAACCGATAGCTCGTTTCTCACCGGGCTAAGCGCTGACGTGCGATAAGTAACCGGCGCAGATACTAACGTAAATGGAGCTGCCGATCCGAGCGAAGCGCTAACAGTGCATCCTTCGAAGCCGTGCGAAACCGTCATCAGCGTAATCCCTCCCTGGCCACTGCCCAATAAGCCGTACCGGTCGGGAGCTACTGGAAAAACAGTAGTGGGTGAAGTGTGAAGATCGGCGATAGCGGCAATGGCTTTTAATTGGCCGGAGGTATCAATACGAAACATAAACTGTGTTGGCCCGTCGGTTACTGCCGCCTGAGAAAAAAAGATGAGCTCACCGGGAGTATCCTCATAGGCAGCAAGAGTGAACTCGTCGCTAAATGATTGGTAGATATTACACCATAACGGCTTATCGATATCGGCCAACCGCATGAGTATCGGCTGCTGGAGCTTCCCATCTGCCGTGCAGCTAAAAAGTAGTTTATTATCGGATGTACGAGACAATGTCGTTGGCAGGACTGCCGCCGATTCACTATGATAGACACCAGTATTGAGAATCGAACCGGTGCGATCAAGCCGCAGCAGAAACACATCCTGATTGCCAACGACCGAAGATACCCCGGTACTGCCACAGACTACAATACTTGAATCGGGGAATTCCACCGCCCGATACAGATATGTCTGTTGGATAGAATCGACATTGGCCGTGAATACATAGCACCATTGCACGGCTCCATTATTAGCAAGCTTCAAGGCAAAACCGAACGAAGAATCTATTACTCCCGGCGTATGGGGGTAGAGATACCCGAGCAACAAGCTTCCGCTATCGCTCAGAGCATACCCGGAAAGTATTTCTGTATTTTGACCACAGGAATAACTATTCGACCATAGAATCTCTCCTTCGGCTGTGATCGCAATGACATACGATTCAGGAGGAGCACCACCCTTTGTACCGGTAATAATAAAAGAGCCATCGGCGGCAGGAAATATCGACTCTGCTGTCAGCGAAGAGCTGGCATCGGAAATTGTTTTTGCCCAACTCAGGGATCCGGTAGCTGTAACCTTGAATACGAAGTCTTGCGAGGTAGTACCGAACAGATCCACAATATAGCCGCAGGTAATAGCCGATCCATCGGGCAGGGGCACACTACCGGTAACCGTTAAAATACCTGAAAAGGAAAAGCTTTTTTCGATCAACGGTTGCGATACAGATATCGTGGGAATTACGAAGAACAGCACGAGCAGCAACCTCATAGACTTCATAGTGTAGCATAGAAAGAATACCTGGTAGTAACCCCTGCGCCTCCGATTTGTTACATCGGAAATAATGAGTGTATTGGGGTACAGGGTTTGGAAAATGCGATACGATGCGTAAGACGGTTGGTGAGGACATGATAGGGATTCCTTCCCGCCACGGCGGGTGATACCACCTGCGGTTCGGAATGACACGGCTTAGTGGAGGCCTTGAAGAAGAAAGAATATAATCCCAGCTAATCCCATTAATACCGGTTCAGACCCGCCCCTTCCCCGCATGAACCGTCTGGATCACCGATAAGATACACAGCGTCGAGAGCACGATCGAGGCGCTGTAGATACCTACGAGCCACAAGCGATTTTTTTCTACCGATTCTTTTGTCCAGACAAGTTCGGTTCTTCCTCCGGCATCCTCGAGCAGGGCGGAATCGAGCACGGCGGAATATGTCGCGGTGTATTGCCGTGCTTCGTAGGTGAGATCTCCTTTTACAATAAGCTGGTCGTTGTAGCTGAAGGTGGTGCGGTTCTTTTCCGCCGTGTAATAAAAGAAGGTCGCGGCAACGGCAAGCAGTAGGAGCGTGCTCAGCGCGGCCCACCATTTCGCCTGATGAGCGTTATCGTAGAGCTTCATCGGCAGAAACATAATGCCGGTAAGCGCCGTCGCGATGAACGTGGCAAAATGTGTGTAGGTACTTTGCTCGGAAGAAAGTGCGACAGGCGGCGGAATAAAAAAACTTCCGGCAACGGCAACGATCCAGATGCCGGTCTTTGCGAGCTTCAGCCAATCTGTTTTTACCGAAGCCATCTTATTTCGGTGTTTCGATCTCCCAGGTTTTCGAGCCGTCTTTGCTGACGGTCATTACCTGCCGCTTGCCCTGCGAATCTTCGCTCTCACCGGCCGACCATACCAGATACCTTCCCGGAGCAACTCTCACTGTCGTTGCCGTGAGTTCGTTCGTGCGCGAGGGGCTCGGGTTCGGCGAAAATTCGAGTATCTTCGGAATATACTCGATATACTTTTTCGTCTCGGCTCTATCCTTTGAATGCGAATGCACCTGCACACTGATAAGATCGGCATTCTTCCAGCCGCCATGATAGGATTCGGCTTTAAGATGCAGGTCGTTCATAATATCGGTGAGAATGGCAAGCAGTGTGGAATTGCTGATCCCTTTTTGCGAGAGCAAGGTCAGCGCTTCGATGTAATGGGTCGTCAGTTCATATTCGGCGGCGAAGCAATTCGGCAGCGTCTGCTTCTTTTTCATAAAGCGCTCGAAGACGGTCTTGAGCGTATCGATATCGACTTCGATGTCATAAGAAGCCGGAAGCTTCTTTGCATAGCTCTTATTCTTCTTGATACGCAGTGCGGCAACGCTCGAAAGCGTACCGATGCGATCGAGATTCGCTTTGAACGTCGAAAGCGAATCGATCTGCGCCGGCGTTTGCGCCAGTGCAGCGAGCGGCAGCAGCAGTACTGCCAATAGGAGAAGTATCGTGTGTTTCATGAGGGTACGAAGAAATGCGATCTCTTAATAGATAACGATCTTTTCAATACGCTGGGTGCTGCCATCGTTCAGACAGATGAAATACGCGCCGCGCAGTTCATGAGACAGCGCTACATCGCCAAGCATTGCTGCCGTGCCGCTTTTTACCATCACTATCCTGCCAAGCAGATCGGCAAGCTGTATCGTGCAGTTCGAGGTGGCGCTTGCCGGCCACTCGATAAGCAAACGATGCGATGAAGAGAGATAGCGCACCCGCGATGCCGCTGCCGGTAGTGCCGCTTCCACTCCATCGGCGGGGATGTATTCATAGGCGCCAATATCGAAACCATTGCCTTTGGGACGAATGACATAATCGTGATCGACGAAGTAAATTCCTTCGGCGGAATCGATCGCTTTCGAACCGGCGCGTAAATGCAGATCGAGCTGATCGGAAGTGCCGCTCGGCCCGATGAAATCATCATCGGTGGCCGAAAGATTATGCGTCGTCTTGCTTGCCGTGGCGCCATTGCGCAGACGAAAGACTGGTTCACCCATGTTATCATCGGCAGGCCGCACGAGATTATTTATGATCTCACCGGTCGTTTGCTCGAATCGAAATTGAATGCTCAGTTCACAGCCATAGAGCGTATTGTTATACACTTTCGTATCGGCGCCTTTATTGATATAGATACCGGCATCGTTGCATCGGATGATGACATTATTAACGATGAGCCCGTGCTGATGCTCATAGGTCTGGTCGCTATCGCGGAAGAATTGCGGATCGGTACCGCCGCCGCCGAGCGAGGCGCCGATAAAACAATCTTCGAAGCGGTTGCCGATGATCTGCGTATTGAGCGAATTCCCTTTGGTAAAACAACCGTAAGCAATACCATCGCCGCCGGTCTTTTGAACATTGATGAAGCGATTGCCCACGATCACCCAGTTCGAAACACCGACAGCATCGAGCCCTTCGACGACATCGCGCGTCCCGCCTTTCTTCGTCGTATAGCCGATGTCGCAATTTATCACACTCAATCTATCGGGGTACGAATGGCTTGCCGGATCGCTCGTCCCCTTAATAGCGGCCGAACCATGATCGCGCATTATTACATTCAGCAGAGTACAATCGGTAGAACTATGATCGAACTTGAAGCCATGATAATAGGAATTACGTGTGGTAAAATTATCGAACTCCCAGGACGGACAATTATCGAGATCGAAGATCATCTCGACGGTAGGATCGTCCTGCCCGAGCCCTTCGACGATCACCTTGGAAGGATCCTGAGTCTCGCCCATGACCACGACCGGCCCCGGCCGATTTGAAATATAGATTCTCGACTTACCATCGTTAATGGTGTACGTACCATTCTTCATGACAATGGTATCGTGAGGCACCGCCTGCGTACAGGCGGCATAGAGTTCGGGATACGTGGCAACGGTCACAATATGCGCACCGGCCCGAGAAGCCAGTAGCAGCAACGCCAGCACCAAGATTCGCAAGGGGAAATTCATAAAGAGTATGGGGCTATCTGACAAATGATAGGCTGTAAATATACAACGCGATACTTTTTACGTACCGGCAGTTTGTGGAATCCGAAGTTATTGCTTTCGGTTGCACAGCTAAATCATCTGCTACATCATGTTGCGTACCACCGACCGGCTATTGGCGCTCTTTACTATCTTCCTGGCGCTGATTATTAGTAGTACCGTCTATTCGGAGAACGATAGCCCGTATGTATGGGAGGCGGTGGCGGTTTCTATGGTGCTGCTTACCGGTCTTGGGTTTTGGCTGCTTCACCTACTGAAAGCTTATTGGAAACGCCATGATATTATAAGCGAAGAAGCAAAACAGGGTTTCCTGCGTGCCCACCGGTTTTTGCCACGCAATATTATTATCTTCTTTGCTGCGCTGCTGCTTATTGATATAGCTTTTTTTCTTCTGTTCGGTGCGAGCGCTCAGGCTATCGGCCGCCTCTCGGTTCGCATTACTATTAATGGAGTAGTGGTACTGCTCTTTAATTACGTTGGAAGAAAGCTTGCGAAAAGAGATTTCAAATCTATTCACTCTCGCTAAGGATGCTGGGTAGCATCCGTTTTTTTCTCCTCGATCATAGCATCTTTAAGTCCATAGCATAAAGGCACTTAAGGGATGAAACTTCCCTGCTTCTTCCCGTCATATTATTTATTGAAAAAGGACCGGCACCCGGGTGGTATGATTCCGAAAAAACAGGGGGTCATTTCCCCCAAAATAATTTTAAATAAATTGTAACTTTAGCCAAGGGCAAGGGTTCTTAATCTGTAGAAAGATTCACCTACTATTTCGTGTTGGAACACAGGTTTTAACGGTTTTCAAAAGTACATCATCTGCATCGTCTATGAATGTGGTGAAAAAAACGATAGGGTCTGTAGTAGTACTCTCTCTGCTGAGCGGTATGCTTTTTCTCTCGTCCTGCAAATCCAGTGACGATGCTTCCTCGACAACCGATGCGCCGCCGACTACCAATCTTCCTTCTCCGATCCCGAAAACTCCGGATGTTTCCGCTGTCGTGATCCCGGCCGATAACCCGATGTCGCCCGCAAAAGTGGAGCTTGGCCGCCATCTCTTCTATGATGGTCGTCTCGGTGTGCCGACGGGAAAACGGACCGACGGCAATTCCTTTTCGGTGACGAGCAGTATCTCCTGTGCTTCCTGCCATGATCCTTCGAGAGCCTTTGCCGATAACAAAGCATTCAGCAGCGGCTTCGTCAATCAGCACGGCACCAGAAATGCGCCGACGCTGACGAATGTCTCCTACAATACATTTTTCACCTGGAGCGGCAAATTTGCGACGCTCGAAAAACATGCGCCTGGCCCGATGTTCAGCGCATTGGAAATGGGCAACAATTTTTCACTCGATGAAAAAGATACTACCGGGCAAGGCTATGGCTCTGAGCCGGGTACGAACGATACCATGTTTCTCTTCCGCCGGCTTCGCAGCGAACCGAAATATGCCGAGCTCTTTACCAATGCCTGGGGCGATACGACCTTCACGCTCGATCGTATCGCGAAATCGATCGCCTGTTTCGAGCGCACGCTGCTAAGCCATTCGAGCACGTTCGACGATTATAATTCCGGCAATCAGCACGCTATCAGCAACAGCGCCAAACGCGGCTTCCAGCTTTTCATCGATCCCGCGAAAGCGAATTGTATCGCCTGCCATTCCGGCTTCAATTTTACGAATAACGAATTCCGTAACAATGGCATCGCCGCCGGCGAAACCGATATGGGCCGCTCGGAGGTCACAAAAAAAGAGGCGGATAATTACCTCTTCAAAGTGCCGAGCCTGCGCAACGTCGCTCTGACCGCACCGTACATGCACGACGGCCGCTTCTCAACGCTCGAAGAGGTGCTCGCGCATTACAATGGCGGCGCTATGAGCACGGGCCACGATGCGGCGATCAAACCGCTGCACCTCGGCAAACAGGATATTTCGGATATTATCGAATTCCTGAAAACGCTCACCGATCATTCATTCACGAGCGACCCGGCGTTCTCGAATCCGTGGAAATAATTGTAAGAACTACTAAGGTATAAGTTTATCCCAGGGAAAAACCATCATGAAAAATCAACCTCCGTTTCACTTGCTTAAGCGCGTTACCCGCAGCTTGAGCCTTGCTGTCCTTGTTGGTATGGCCGCCCTTTCGCTTGGCGGTTGTAATAAGGATGCCTCTACGACAAACGATCCGATGATACAATCGGCCGAACAGGCTGCTTCGGATCTTCCGTCTCCGATCCCGACCTCACCCGGAGAAATGGTTATCCCCGCCGATAACCCGATGACACCGGCAAAAGTAGCGCTCGGAAAGATGTTCTTCTTCGATTCGAACTTCAGCGTCCCGACGCAGAGTAAGAATGGCCAGATGACATCGACCGTTGCCTGCGCATCCTGCCATGCCGAGAGCCGCGGCTTTTCGGATATGACGGCCTTCAGCAAAGGCATCAAGGATCAGATGGGTACGCGTAACGCCCCTTCGCTGACGAACGTCGCTTATAACGGCGCCTTCACCTGGAGTGGTACCTTCTCGACGCTGGAAAAACACGCTCCGGCCCCGATGTTCAGCTCCGTCGAAATGGGAAATAATTTCTCAAAATCGGCTGACGATACTACGGCCCACGGCTATCATTCCGATCCCGGCCAGAACGATACGATGTTCCTCTTCAGGCGCGTCCTTCAGAACTCTGCCCGTTCTACCGAATACACGGTGGCCTGGCATAATGCATTCGGTAATGCCGAGGTGCATCTGTTCGATATCGTCAATTGTATCGCCTGCTTCGAGCGTACGCTCACGAGCACAACGAGCGCGTTCGATCTCTATAACCGCGGCAATAAGAATGCGATCAGCGCCAGCGCCAAGCGCGGCTTCCAGCTGTTTATCAATCCGCAGAAAGCCAATTGTATCTCCTGCCATTCGGGCTTCGACTTCAATGGCACGGGCAAAGATGCTGCCGGCAATGATCTCGATCCGAAGCTGATCTTCCGCAACAACGGCCTCGCACCGGCCACCCCTCCGGGAGGCAAGGGCTACGATGTCGGCCGGATGGAGAACAGCAAGGACCCGAACGATATGTATAAGTTCAAAGTACCGACGCTTCGCAACGTTGCTCTTACCGGCCCGTATATGCATGACGGCCGCTTTGCAACGCTCGAACAGGTACTCGCCCATTACAACAAAGGCGGCGAGAACACTCAGGGACAGGATAAGAACGTCCACAAGCTCAACCTGAGCAATGACGATATTCAGGATATCATTGCTTTCTTAAAGAGCCTGACCGATACCAAGACGATCACGGCGATGATGTCAACCGATAATCGCAGTCCGTTCAATAAATAATATCGTACTCAAAGTGTATTAAAAAACCCGGCTTCTGCCGGGTTTTTTATTTGCAGTAATATTATCGGTGCGAATCCCGATAATAACACTCTTCATATAATTGTGGAGCAGCCGTACTAACATCTGTCTCAGCCGCAAGACGAACATCCTCCCGATAGTCTCTGCCGATCAGTTCGTTGCCGGAAGTACAATCGGCAAGGATCGTTTCTATGGTACTGCGCGAATTCTTCCATAACTGTTTCAGCGCCTCGGCTTCGCTCGATACTGTACCGTTCAATGCAGCGATAATGGCTCCGGCTCCCAGCGCATCTTCAAGTGCAAAGCGGATATTCCCATTCTCCCAACGCTCGCCTGCCGCAACTACTGTTATAACGTCGCCGAGTTGTTGTGCCGCCATTGCAACAGCCGTCGCATTGCGAAGACAGCCGCAGAACGTAACCTTATCTCTGCACCGCATCGAAAGCGTAGCTCCGTTCGGCGATGGCAGCACGATCTTCATTCCTGCTTCGGCCGTTTGCATAGAAACAGGGGATAAGGTAAAGCGTCCGTTCCCAGAGCGAGGTGTTGCGAGTTCTGCGCTATGAACAGCGGCATATTCGCCGGCCGACGCATCCTTAAAACGATATGGCAGGATCGCTGCCCCGCGTGAGACAGCAATATCGACACACGTTGAAAAGGAAAGGATATCGACAATAATAAACACATCAGTAGTATCGTATAACGATTCGATCGCATCAAGGCCCCACTCCGCACGAATGGTAAATCTATTTTGATAGTCGATATACGATGCTCTCATTGTATGAAGATGAACAGTAATACCCAATGAACTATTATTACCAGAGTTTCTGAATCTGGAAAGAACGAGAGCGGATGGAGCGCACGAAGTTATAATCGTATGCCTTGAAGCATACTATTACCGAAGCTTGCAATGATAATAATCGAAGACGTGCTGGAGATTGGCATAGTGTTCGGCCGTTTCCGGGAAGAAATGCGCGTACCTCTGCGCCTCCTTGCGGCGACCACATAGCAATAATGCTTCGCAGTAGTACAGCGCATTGTCTGAGATCGAATATTCTTCGGTAGTCTGGGGAGAAAAAGAGGGCAAGAGTTTATTCAGGTAGGCAAGGCCTTCTTTTTGTTTTCCATAATAATATAAATATACCGCTATATGAGATAGAAACGGAGCCCGCGAAGCAGTAATCGGTATCGATAAAATCTTTTGCAATAAGCGAACCTGTGAGGCCGTATCTTTTGTCGGCTTAGCCAAATAGAACGATACCATCGTTTCAAAAGCATTTCCCATTTGGCTGCACCCACTATCGATTCCGAACTTTGAATAGTCGATATCATGCAGCAGCACGTGCCGTATTTTCGAGTAATCGAATATGATAGAATCCAGTTTTTGGAGACGACACTCTTCGTCACTAATAGGAATTAGTTCATTTACTACCACGCAACAGAGCAGCGGAACATTGATACGAAAAAGATACTCTACCGTCGTTATAGGAAAATAGAGTTTTCGCTGCCACTGCTCACCCCTGATAATAGAAGAAAGTACTATCTGAGAAAGCTCGTATCCGGTATGACCTCTTATTTGCTCGATAACAGGGAAATAGAAGCTGACAGAATCGGCAAGATGGATAGGCTTTTCTAAAATATCCGAATACGTTTTCTGTAATGCCGGTCTGCTTGTAGGATCGATAGGGTAGGTTGTAACCGATATTGAATCCTGATCCACCTCAGTAAAAAGCGGAAGCGCTTGTAACGCTGAATCCGATAAGCTCATTTTCACGGATCGAAGACCTGGTACCTGGCTTGTCAGCAGCAGTGTATTATACCAGGAATAATTAGTGAGGACAATATTGACATGACTAATATCCGGGCGATAGTGTTCGACGAGCTGCAAATACATAATTCCAAATGAATCCTCATCGGTGATCGGAAAAATAATGCCATTGGAATCGCACATGTCCAGCATCACCCGGCTCAGTTCGACACATTTATCCGATATCCAGCCGGATGTTCGTGCGGTCTTTAGTGCTGCTCTGGCCTTATCATATTCCTTTTTTTCGAGGAAGTCCATAGCGCGTGCACCATAGAGGTGAAATAGTAACTCACTAACGGAAAAATGATTTGCCTGCTCGCAAATGCCGGGCTGCTGCCGATCGGCCAGCTTATAGTAATATTCTGCTGAATCGAGGTAAGCTTGCCGCTCTTCGGGTGGCACGGCTACCTCTTGTCTCAAGAATGCCCTGCCAAGATACAGCGCTACCTCCGCATTCAAGGGATATTTGTGGTGAAACGATCGAAAGGCTTGTATCCCCTCCTCATTATGAAATCCCTTAGCATCTAAATATCTTATTAGACTATCGACCGTAAGAGAATCGGCCCGGGTAATCGTACCTTTATCTATGGCTAAGAAGTCAAAGGATTGCCCGTCATCTTCACAATAGAAGGAATGCCTGGTGGTAAGAGGGCCTGAACCCGCTCTCTCCCGTGCGTTAGACGCCGAGAAAGCACAACAGAAAGCCAGTACTACGACGATAGAACGCATTGAGAAATAAAAGTAATTACTGATGGCTCGTTGCTAACATTAGCGCTCACCACTATGGTTTAAGAGAAGACGGGGCCGTAGTGTAAGCCATTCAATGGGAATTCCCTTAGAGTCCGCCATAGGCGGACGGCAACATCATAGCCCACCATTTCAATGGCGGGCGCATAAGCCGATTAGCAACTCGGGAGGCAAAAGAGAAGCCCTTATCAAAATTAATGAAAAAAATATGTAACTTTATTGAGGTCAGAAGGTTCTTGTTGGTACAAGGGTTGATCTAAAATTCACGTGTAAAAACACAGATTTTTTGTCGGAAAACTGTCATGAATATACATCCTCCGTATCATTCGCTTAAGCGCGTCGCCCGCAGCTTGAGTCTTGTTGCAGTAGTTGGTACCGCTGCATTGTTCCTGGGCAGTTGTAATAAAGATGCGTCGTTGCAATCCGATTCGATCTCGCAGTCATCGGCCCAACAGGCGACGTCCGATATTGCTTCACCGATCCCTACTAACCCCGATGCTATGATTATCCCAGCCGATAATCCGATGACACCGGCAAAGGTAGCCCTCGGCAAAATGCTGTTCTTCGATCCGAATGTCAGCGTGCCGTTTACCGATAAAAAGACCGGCAAGACCGTTTCGCAGATCTCTTGCGCCACCTGCCATGCCGAAAGCCGCGGCTTCTCCGATATGCGGCAGTTCAGCACCGGCTTTAACAATCTTATCGGAACGCGTAATGCCGCCTCGCTAACGAATGTTGCTTATAACAGTGCCTACTCCTGGGACGGCAAATTCGAAACGCTCGAAAAACATGCTCCGGCACCAATGTTCAATTCGGTGGAAATGGGCAATAACTTCTCCAGCATCCCCGGTGATACGACAGGCCACCCGTATTATCATTCCGACGCGGGTCGCAACGACACGCTCTTCCTCTTCAAGCGCTTGCTCAGCGGCCATCAGGCTGAATATGTTACCGACTGGGAGAATGCTTACCATAGCGCTAACATGTCGCTCGATGGTATTGCAAAGGCGATCGCCTCATTTGAACGGACGCTCGTAAGCACGGGCAGCGCCTTCGATGCTTATAATCGCGGCAATAAGAATGCGATCAGTGCCAGCGCCAAGCGCGGCTTCCAGCTTTTTATCGATCCGAATAAAGCTAATTGCGTCTCCTGCCACTCGGGATATGATTTCAATGGTACGGGGAAGGATGCAGCGGGCAATCAGCTCGATCCGAATCTGATCTATCGCAACAATGGCCTCAAGCCGATGCTCGTTTCCGGAAGCAAGGTGTACGATAAAGGCCGCGGCGATGCCTTAAAGAATCCGGCCTATGATTATCTGTTCAAAATACCGACGCTTCGCAACGTCGCTCTGACGGCACCGTACATGCATGACGGCCGCTTTGCAACGCTCGAAGAAGTACTAAACCATTATAATCATGGCGGCGATGCTACGGCAGGCCAGGATAAGAACGTTCATCAGCTTAACCTCACTCAGGATGAGATGAGCGATATCATCAACTTCCTCAAATCGCTTACCGATACAAAGACGATCTCGGCAATGATGTCAACCGATAATCGCAGTCCGTTCAATAAATAATATCGTACTCAAAGTGTATTAAAAAACCCGGCCGCAAGCCGGGTTTTTTATTTGTTAATTATTAAAAGTAAGACTTTTTATGATAGTAATAGCAGAAGCAGTCTTCAACGTATAAAAAACTATTACAATAACTTACAAGATCAGAGCTTCAGTAGAAGAAAATTCTTAAAAAAATTTTACGCTATTGTTCAAAAAATTTCTTATATTGCAGGTAGTATGAGATCAATCTTTTCAAACAGTATGGTTTATATGGATATTATCACTACATATATGTTATTCGTTGTTCTTTTATTCGATCTGTGAATCTTATTCTTAAGCATAGTACCGAGTCCTAAAGAACGTTAACATTTTAGTACATAAAAGCACAGCGCTTATGGCTTCCTGGCTGTGATGGTATGCCCTATTTTCTTCACTATTTTATGATTTCAAATCATTATGGATGCTGTCGTTCCCATTATAGGTTACGAGGCAATTGCTACCAATCTATTGCTTCAACAACGAATAGAATTTCTAATCGAGAATATGGGCTATAGAACGGAATGGATTGATTTAGCTTCCGTTATTTTGCTCCATAAATCGACTCCCGTCTCTCTTAGAATTCCCTTTATAATAAATATTACTGCGCAAGAAACATCTGCAGAACATCGGGACTTGCTTTCTCCGCTTTTTGAACGATTCAAAACGGCATTATGCTTGTCTAAGTCTGTAGAAAAAGTACCCAACGCATTATTTCTTTTACAAGATAGCCTCTCCTTCTGGGAAGGGCCGCCGCCTTCGCAAACCATACGCGATACCATAAAATATATTTATGCAAACTTAGCAAATCCCGAATTGTGTATTCATGACTTATGTACTATCGCCCATAGTAGCAAGGACAGGCTGGAATCACTTTTTCGGCAATGGAAACGATGCAGTATCTGGAAGTACGTAATATATCTGCGATTACGAGAAGCGCAACGATTACTCTTAGAACTTGACGATCCTATTTATGCTATAGGGTTAAGCGTAGGATACGATGATCTGTCATCGTTCGATCGTGTATTTCATAAGCATGTCGGAGAATCGCCAAAAGCCTTTCGTCAAAAAGTTAACTATTACCGTCAAAAAGTAAATACTACCTTGGCTTTTTCCCAACCAGAAGAACGAAGCTATTCGATAAGTTTGCATATCACTTGACAAAGGAACAATCATGACATCATTAAGCAACATCGAACGGAAAATAGTATGGGGTCTTATGATAGTAACTATTCTTTCAAGACTTATTCTGGGGCTGAGAGCGGAGCCGCAGCTATTCAGCTTTCCGTATATAGACGATGCCTTCTATGTATTCAATTATGCCTCCCATTTTGCCAATGGGCAGGGCTTTACCGTTAATGGGGTAGAACAAACGAATGGGGTTCATCCCCTCATAGTAGCTATCTATGCTCCGTTGTATTTTATTTCCGGTGGAGATAAAGTCGCTGCTATACGTTTATCCTTTATTATAACGGCTCTCATAGATGCGCTCTGCGTCTATGGCATCGCGGTATTATCTGCCAATCTTAATAAACGAGGGAAGCAGAAGTATCTTGTGATTCCGATACTCACCCCTCCTGTAATATCGGCTCTTATCTGGACAGTTGCAGAAAGTATAATCATTAATACTACCAACGGATTGGAGACAGCTCTCTACTCTTTACTGATTATTACTTCGCTATTACAATACGTTGCGATCTGGAACAACCGAAATGCCGGGGCGAGCCCAACGATCGCTCAATGGATCACATTAGGTATAATGCTGGGGTTCACCGTGCTTGCCAGAATCGATGGCATACTATTGGTCATAGCTTTTTTCCTCTATGAATTGATAAGCCAGGAGCGAACGGAAGTATTGTTACGGGCAGCGAGCCTATCTATTGTTCCCTTCTGTATCAGCAGCCCCTGGTGGATCTATAATTATGTTACGTTCGGGAGCTTATTCCCTATCAGCGGCCAATCGGAGTCTCTCTCATATCGGATAGGAGAAAATCTGCATTTTGCAGCCATTGCTCTCTCCAATATGATATCCATGATGATCCGTCTTCCATTCTGGGGTGCACCGATCTATATGCACATACTATGGGTCGGTGGTGCAAGCATTCTTATAATCACTCTCCATCATAAGTACCAATTACTTTCATTGATAAAGAAAGAAATACAGGTCAGGGTACTTATTCCTCTTATAATAACTGCTTCGCTGGTTATTACCTACTATGTGTTCTTTTTCGGTGCACCATACTTTATCGATCGGTACTTTCAGCCGCTTAGAATTTTTGCGATCATTGTTTGGAGTTATGGCGTCACACTGGTATATTCCAGCATCATCAACCGATCCTCTAAGAAAGATGCTGTTCTGCTTGGAAAAGTGGTACTTGGTATTCTACTGTTGGCGGTAAGTTTTAATGCCTATAAGTTTACCAACTATTTCCGTTCGGGCAATACCAGTACTTTATATTTGGCCGGATTGTGGGCAGCCGAGCACCCGGATAATCATATAGGGATGATTCAATCCGGGACCGCAAATTATCTGGCTGCCAATGTAACCAATCTTGATGGGAAAGTAAATACCTTAGCTCTTTCAGCCCGTAAACACTCTTCTCTGGGCCGTTATGTAGATCAAGCCTCATTATCCTATGTTATCGATTGGCCCGATTGCATACGTGATTACCTTGGAACAGAGTTTATGACGTCCGGAAAATTCGTGCTTTCGGATTCCCTGATATCCAAACGAAATGCTTACCCTCCTATTGTCATCTATCAGGAAGTTCAAAATATATCCGTCAAGCCTATGCAAGCAAATAAATCATTAGCTCGCAGCTTTTAATACTGCTCTTTGATACTATAGTATCGCAAAATACCAGACTGCATAATAAAGCCTATGATATAGCTTAAAAGGCCAGGTATAATTTTCCCTAAAAAGTTGAATGGGGAGATTATTACAAGTAATCTCCCCATTCAGTGACTCAAAAACAATAACCCACCCTCGCGGATGAGAGATGCTCTCGTTCTTTAATGAGTAACGTTCGTTCGCGGGGAAGTATTCAACTCTATCATTCTCTACGACAATGAAACCTAGAACTATAACCTCGAAGGCCGTCAGGATGCTCTGCCTTACAGCATTGAGTATTCTGAGTGCCTTATTGTTTGTACTGGTGTTTGAGAATGCCGATGCGCAAACACCTCAATCCGACATCATCTCCTATCAGGGTTCTATCGCAGCCAGTGGCAACCCGATAACCGGAGAGCACGTCATTACTGCTACGTTATATAGCGATCCTAACGGTACCATGCCGGTCTGGAGTGGAAGCTATACGCAAACCATCACCAATGGTATCTTCACGGTGCTCCTCGGAAGCGGAAGTACTCCGCTGCCGGGCAATGAAGATTTTTCAAAACCCCATTGGATCGGCATAAAGATCGATGGCAATGCGGAGACACGTCCGCTTACGCAGGTATCGGCATCGCCGTATGCTCTGAGCGTTCCGGATAAATCTATCACAAAAGAAAAATTGGCGGAAGAATATATTAATAAGATCTCCGTAAACGGGAAAAAGATCGCCCAATCGAATCTTGACCTCAAGGATGGTATTGGTACTTCTTTAACCTATGATGAATCAACCAATAGTGTTTCCGTCAATTCCACTATCGGCGGTGGCACGCCTCAGGCAGCTACCGGATTCGATGAATTAACCTCTAATACTAATACCTCCGCTGCTATGGTGGTTGGCACCGGCGCCAGCTTAGGCACTTCCGGAAGCGGTACTATCACGGCAAACCAGTTTACAGGCAGTGGTTCGACAAGCAATGCCGTCGATTTGGCAACTGGTGAAGTCAATGGCGTCTTGCCTGTCAGCAATGGTGGTACCGGTACCAGTAGTGGAGCATGGCTTGTAAGTGGTAATGCCGTAAGCGGTGGACAAGTAATGGGTTCGACGAACGCTCAAACGGTGCAGTTTGTGGCCAATAATGCAACTGTTATGCGCTATGCACCAGCAACTGGCACCGGAACGGTCCCGAATATCGTCGGTGGATTTTCCGGTAATGTAATGACGGCCACGGAAGGCTCTGTCATAGCAGGTGGCGGAAAATCCACAGAAGTTAATACCATTCAAAGTAATTTCGATGTCATTGGTGGTGGAGCGGATAATTTAATTTTTGGCGATACTACTAAAGCTATTGATTTTTCTACGATTGGAGGCGGCGAACATAATAAGATTACCAGTCAATTTTCTTTTAACCCTCCTGGTGAAGGCACTAATTGGCATACCATTGGGGGAGGCCGGTCTAATCGCATTATGATAGATGTAAATGCAAATCCTCTTGCCGGTGAACAAGGGATAATGGGTGTCTCTACGATTGCCGGCGGTGATAGCAATACATTATCAGGTCCGTGGGGCTTTATTGGGGGAGGACAAAATAACTTTATTTCCAATCAAAATCCTCCGGCAGATGACGATGCGGGTGATCTGATGAAATGGAATGCTATTGTCGGTGGGTTCGGCAACAGTATTGATTCCGCAACTGATGCCGGATTTATTGGCGGTGGGGAAGGAAATCATATTACGGGCACGGGTACCGGAGGTACCGGCGGCGGCTTTACAGCATTCACCGCAACCGCACCGGCCGATCATTCCATCATTGGTGGAGGGTTGACTAATACTATTTTATCTTCTCTGAGTGCAACGATCGGAGGTGGAGAAAGAAACCGAATCGATAGTTCTGCTGATCTTTCGGTCGTTGGTGGCGGACGGTTTAATCGAGTATACGCACCGCTGAATGTTATTGTCGGCGGAGATTCCAATGTCATCTTCCGAGACGTCTTCAATTCCAGCTTCTCCTTCATTGGCGGTGGAGCTAAAAATATTATCGATCCCGGCTCTCCCGATAATGTTATTGTGGGAGGTCTCAATAACCATAATGGCGGCGGCGTCAGCTTTATGGGTGGTGGTTTAAATAATTATATTTATGATAATAGTATCTTCGATGTCATCACTGGCGGCACGAATAACTTTATTGGTAACCAGACCCATATCCCACTCGGGCCCGGAGTAAACTTCGCAACTATTTCCGGCGGGGATACCAATGCGGTAAATGCCAGTTGGTCGGTCATTGGTGGTGGCCATTTAAATACTATCAATGCGAATTCTACTTATTCTTCCATTACCGGTGGTGACACCAATCTTATTGCTCCGAGTTCCGACCATTCCTTTATTGGTGGTGGCAAATGGAATACCGATAGTTCTATTTTTGGGGTCATTGGCGGTGGAAAAAGCAATACTATCACTCCTACTTCGAATTACGGAGTGATCGGCGGTGGTTTCGCAAATACCATTAAATTCAATACGAGCAACGCTGCTAATTCATTCGTCGGTGGTGGAGATTCCAACCAGATCCATGCATTGAATTCGACGATCGGTGGCGGACACCTGAATATCATTTCCGATACTTCCGATTATTCGTTTATCGGCGGAGGCAGAGATAATAATATCAATGCCGCTAAAGCAACCATCGGCGGGGGAACAGGTAATGTAGCCACCGGCCCATTCTCAACTCTTCCGGGAGGCGAATCGCTACTAGGGTGGTCTTATGCTCAAACAGGATTGGGGTATTTTAATAAACTGAATAGAGGGACGTTTCTTAGAGGTACATCGCATGACGATCTGATCGGCGGCAATCAAAAATTATTCACTATTGGAAATGGCAACGATGCCGCCCACAGATCTAATGCTTTTGAAGTAACGTATAATGGACACTCTATCGTGTATAATACCCATGGAACAGCCGGAGCAATGGAATTTACTCCTGTTGGCGGGGGCTCATCGAATGGTGGGCCGGCAACGACATCTATACCACCAGACGTAGGTGGTACGTATAAAGACAATATCATGTATGCCTGGGGTGATGTAGAACCGAATGTCCTGCTTAATGCAACGACTCTACAATGGGAGCCTTGCGGTCCCCCGGACCCCGTAGATGCAAATGGCGTTATAGTGCATGCAGAATTTGGATGCCAATATATTAAGAGAATTGCACGCGGTGTGTATGAGATAAAAGTTGTTCTGGCAAACCCGACAGTTCCGCCTGCCGCCACCTCGGGTTTTCAAAATAATGTAGTCAGACCTTCAACCTCATGCTTATTCGGATTGTTACCTTCCAATTCTGCAGCCCAGGTTTCCATTGTGGTTACACCGATCGATGATAACTGGATTAATATCGATAATTGTGGTACTTGCGTTGTTCCACTCGTAAGCAGAATGAGCTCCGATGGAGTATTTCGGGTCAGATTGTTATGCCCGCAAAGCGATTGCCAGCCCCGAGATCGTTCCTTCTCCTTCCATGTAACGGGAAGGCCACAATAATAACTGATTAATGGGTGAACAGAAAATATACATATTAATAATTTTTTACTTCGTCGTAAAAGAGAGTTCGTTTTCTGTTCACCCATTATTATCCCATTATGCTGTACACGACCCAATCTTCTTATAATACACTGGAATAAGAAAAGAGATCGCTCCTGCGAATCTCTATTTCTTTTAGATCATCTTTTCCTCGAGCTTCCGCTCGGGGCAATCGACAGGCCGCCCCGCTGGGGGCTTTTTCATTCCGGTAAATAAAAACTCCTTCTCCCTACGAGGGAGAAGGAAAAAGGATGAGGGTAAAAGGCTGAATAACAACCACCCCGAAATGTCCTACTCGACACTCCTATAATATTCCCGAATAAGCAGCGCATCGGGCCCGACATTCAGAACCTCGGCGAGCCTTGTAAGCCGCTCGATAGAAATATTCTTTTGCGCCCGTTCTACCTCGCCGACATACGTCCGGCTCATCCTGGCATCAAGCGCCAGCCATTCTTGAGACATCTTTCGTTTCTGCCGGATAAAGCGAATATTATCGCCGACGATCTGCTTAATGTTCATGATACAAATATCCGAACATTCTCCGGAAATCCGTTTGATGTGATACATCAAGAAATGAAATTTTTTTTGCATGTGTCGAAATTTTCAGATCGAATTATGTTAAAAATGATGAGCGATATATTCCCACAAGCCGATCCACTATATCGCTCCTATGGAGCTCTGATTCTTTTTTAACCATTAACCCCGCGCTTACGCACGGGGCTATGTACAGGCCGCCCCCTCCGGGGGCTGCGTCTATATCTAAGACGGTTCGTTAAGACATCAAAGGATTCCTCATCCGCCATGGTGGAGTTTGGAATGACAGGTGAAATATGGACCATTCAAATTTGTCATTGCGAGGAGCCAAAGGTGACGTGGCAATCCAAGGCTTTTCTCCATGTACTCGAACCGTCTCGGATCGCCACGTCGTCCGCAGACGCGGACTCCTCGCGATGACAAAATAAAATGTAATGAAATAAAAAAGCCGCACTGAACATCAATGCGGCTTTCTTATAAAATAAAAATTGCTCTTACGCTTTTACCAGTTCTCCATGCTCCGGCAGGTTTATATCGTAGAGCTTATCTTCGCCGCCGATGACCGTGCCCCTGATGAACGGTTTATCACCGGTGATCATGGCCTGGATCTCCATCAGCGCTTTGATAACTGAATCCGGTCTCGGCGGGCAGCCCGCGACATAGACATCGACCGGGATAAACTGATTAATACCCTGCACTACCGAGTACGTACGATAAATGCCACCACTCGATGAGCAGGCGCCCATGGCGATGACATACTTCGGGTCCGGCATCTGATCGTAAATTTTCTTTACGACCTTTGCCATCTTATAGGTAACCGTACCGGCCACGATCAAGAGATCGCTCTGGCGCGGCGAAAAGCGAAATACCTCGCTGCCGAAACGCGAAACGTCGTAGCGCGGACCGGCAAAAGCCATCATCTCGATCGCACAGCAGGAAATACCGAGCGGCATCGGCCACACGGCATTCTTTCTCGCCCAATTGACGAGGGCGTCGAGCCTTGAGGTCAGAAATCCTTCTTGTTGGACGGCGTCGTTTAATCCCATTCCAGCGCTCCCTTCTTCAATATATAGATGTACCCAATAAACAATAGCGCTATGAAGAGAAACATTTCGCCGAGGGCAAACGCTCCGAGCTTATCGAAGGTGACGGCCCAGGGATAGAGGAAGACTATTTCTATGTCGAATATTATGAATAACATAGCGACAATATAGTACTTCACCGAGATGCGCTCGCGCGTCGAACCGATGGGCTTCATACCCGATTCATAGGTCGAGAGCTTTTCGCGGTTCGGCCGTTTCGGGCCGATCCACTTGGAAAGGTTTGCCATGATCGCTCCAAAAACGAAGGCGATCACGAGCATCAACGCCAATGGTATATAATTAGACATCGTTCTGCAAAAATACGAACCTACGCCCTCTCGTCCGGCGATTCGAGGATTTGAGGCCCCGCCTCCCAACCCCGGCTTCTGAAGAGCCGCGCTATCAGTACCGCCGAGATCATTCCGATGACCGCCCCGCCGAGCACATCGCTTGGGTAATGCACGCCGAGATCCATACGCGAATACCCTACCAGCACTGCCCAGATCATGATCGGTATTACAACCTGCTTTCGCGGGAAGAGCAGGCAGACCGCCATTGCCACCGAGAATGCATCCGAGGTATGCCCGGATGGAAACGAGCTGCTGCCACCCGTCGAAAGTTTTTCAATAAAGGAATAGGTGGTAAAGGGCCGCGGCCGCGTTACGAACAGCTTGATGCCGTTGGAGATCAGCACCGAAAGCAGATACGAAGCGCCGATCATAACGCCGGTTATTTTGTAGCTGCGCTCGCGCTGGAAAAATCCCCAGACGATAAAGCCGAGCGGAATAATACCGCTGATATACGGCGCCGTATTGGTAAAGAAAAGAAAAAAGCCATCGAGCGCATGAATGCGATCGACATTAATAAACCGAAGTATGGAAATATCGAACTGCTCGAACATTACTCTTTTTCTTTGCTGCGGTAACGGTAGATGGTATTACGATTCTGATAGACGATGGTTCCAGCATCATACACCGGCGCACCCCAGGGCGCAAAGCCGATATAGGCCGTAGCGCGTTCATGCCCGGAAGAGGCTTCGAGAATATGGAGGTTAAAATCAGTGCAGGGCTGGTAGATCGTCCGGCCGACGATCATCGGCGAGCCGCAAAACGGCTGGGGTAAATACGCATACCATAATCGCTTGCCGGTAGCGGGGCTGATCGCCGAAAGTGTTGTGCCGCAGGCGAGGACGATATAGTCGTTAGATGCAGCCGGTGCAAAAGCGCTTGCGCTAACATCTTCATCGAAACGCCAACGTTCGGCGCCGTTACCTTTATTAACCGCGATAAGCGCACCATTGCCATTCTGCAACAGTATAATAGAATCGAGCACGACCGGGCATCTGCCGCCGGTCGTCGTTTCCCAGATCACCTTCCCATCGGAAGCAATGCAGGCAACACCTTTGCTTGCAGAAGTACCGGCATACACGACGCCATTATCATACGATGGAGAAAATACTTCCGCGCCAAGCGTTTTGCTCCACTTCAGTTTTCCATTGGTATCAAGGGCATAAAGCGTACCACCCGCGCTGCCGATAAAGACCATCCCTGCTGCAACGATCGGCGGGCTCTTGAGCGAACCGGTTATCTTATATTTCCACCGCACACTGCCTTTCGCTCTTGAAAAAGCAACGATCTGCCCTGCAGTATTTCCTCCGATAATAAGATCGCCTGAGATAGCAGGAGAGCACTTGATCTCCCCCTTCAGAGCATACGTACGGCCGCTCCACTCGCGCAACCCGGTATGTTTTAGCGAGACATACAGCTTCCCATCATAGAACACGGGAGTGGCATCAGACAACGTATCCCTCTCTTCGGCAAGCGGCGCCCCATCGCGAACCAAGACCCACGGCCCCTCGCCATCATAGTAATGCGTATGCCGCAAACACTGCAGGCTATCGCCCGCCTGAGCAACTACCCGCCCCGCCACACAAAGAAAAATAACGATCCAGAATTTCACGGCAAGTGATAACAACGGTTTGGGAGGAATATACTTCCGGTGGGAAAGTGCCATCTTCTTGATAGAGGCAAAATTTTGCCCTAGTTAGGAAAAATTAGCCTATATATCTTTTACATGGCGGACGGTCTATTATCTACCAGGTATATTATTTGATAGTATATGAAAGTATATATTGGCATTCTCTTCTATAGTACCGTTCTCTTGGGAAGTGGCCGTTGCCAGCCGAGTCACTGGAGAGAACTTCTCTCCGGTCCTAATACCGGCTATGTTACTGCTGTTCAATGCAGCTCCGATGGCATTGTGTATTGTGCATCAAGAGACCGCTTCAACGTACTCTCCGGATATTATCTCGATCGCCAAGACCGCTGGCATATCTTTCGCTTACCCGGGGATCCGAATTCTCAACCTCAATTTTCTATATTCACGGTTGATCCCGATGGTGTGCTCTTCTATTATAATACTACTATTACTTCTTCGCCCCAAAAAGGAGGTATTTACCGATCAACCGATCATGGTCTTCACTGGGAAGTAGTAATTGAGACTAATTGCCCCGCACATTATTATGTAACAGTTTCACCAGCAGACAAATCACTCTACGCATTTGAGGCACGACTGGACACTATTAGCACGACTATCTTTCATTCAACCGATCATGGTAGTCACTGGGACACTGTTACTTCAATTTCATTAAAATCTGTCTGTTATGGTGTTGATACACATAATCGCTGTTATTTTGTCTCTCCGGATTCCGTAGTTACCTTGGTTCGGTACGATCCGGCAACATCCCTTTTCGCCGCTTTCGTAAATAGATCGCTCGGCAATGCGAGCATATCGTCGATGGTAATTATCGGTGATTCTATTTTAGTCCGCACTGATAAAGCACTCTATCGTATTAATAACAAAGGCTCCTGGATAAAGCAGAGCTCGCTGCCTAGTCCCATGCTCAATAGCTCTTCCATACTATTCGCCTCGGGCAATGGCCTGTTGTATATCCCTTATACCGATTCCGCTAATAACTATAGTCTTCGGTATTCTGATGATCTCGGTAAAAGTTGGCATAAGATTGGTATACCTCTTACTTGCATTCCTTCTTTTATTGCAGTCGATTCAAACGGTGCGCTCTTTGCCTCTTCCGCTTCATTGGATGATTATAGTAATTATCGTTCTACCGATGGTCTTTTTCGTTCAACGAATCACGGAGCAAGCTGGCAAGCGATCGGAATTCCCCGGAGTTCGTTCGCAGCATTAAGCGAAGGACCGGGACATTCGTTATTGGCAACTAGCTTTTATGACAATGATTATGTATACCGAACCCAAAGAAATAGTTTATTCTCATATATCAGTGTTGCAGCAGAACAACAATGGGTAAATCCTCTTGACACATTCGGCCTTAAGGAAAGCGGGCCACTAGTCACCATTTCTGAGAATGAAGGAGAATATTACTCCTGCGCGTTCCAACTTCACAGCCCTTGTGTTTCACTATATCACTGCTGTGATATATCTCCTGCTAGTATTACACAACTTAATAGCGATCTTTTCTGCGATGCCTTTCCTTCTATTGCAGCATACCACGGGGAATGTATTGTATTACTGCCTTCCAAATATTATGACTTATCTGCCGTTCTTTTGAAAACCACAGATCATGGTATCAGTTGGGACGGCCTATTTTGTCCCTTTAACAATTTTTACTTAAAAGCTATTACCATCGATTCGCTAGGAAGTCTCTATGTCTGTTCTAACCGTAGTATCTTTCGATCGAACGACAGAACGGCATCCTGGGAAACTTTATCTACTGATATCATAAGTGCACCCATCACTTGTATCCGGTGCACGGGGCCGAGTACTATTGCGGTTGGTACTATGGGTGGGGGAATATGGAAATCTTACAATCGCGGAATAAACTGGCAACAGTGGGATCAGACTGTCGATACCGTCTTCGACCTGGAGTTCGCTGGTACGGAGTGCTTTGCTGCCACAACCCACGGACTGATTAAATGCCCACTAACATCTTTTGTGTGGACTCAGGAAGAAATCGGTGATGAAGATGATAAACCAATAGCGCTGCTCAAAACTTCCGATAACCGGCTATATGTAAGTCTTGAGCAGCACGGTCTCTGGACGAACGATATCCGCTATAGCGAATCTGCTATAGACCAGTCGATAGTATCAATACCCACGAATTCTGTCAAGGCGCGAATGACCCATAATACTTTAATTACTACAATAACTACTACTACCTATGGCCACTCTACAATAGAGTTATATGATGTATTGGGTAGAAGAGTAGCTACAGTGGGTGAAGGTGAGTATGAAATGGGCTCTAAGACTTTTGACTATAATATGTCTTCATTGCCCAACGGCTATTATGTAGTGGTTGCTTCGCTTCCCGATAGCCGGCAATCAGTAAAGGTCATTAAACAATAATAAAGGTCTATGAGAATAACTTCTGAATTAGTGTGCACTATACTTTCTTTCACCGACCCCACTGCTGGTCATAACACTATCGCCCTCTACGATCTGCTCGGTCGCAAGATCACTACTCTTGCTGATAACTATTTTGAGGCTGGGCCAGTGACTATTCGCGAGGATGTCAGCGCACTTGCTTCGGGGACTTATATCGTCGTTATCAGTGGTCCGGGATATGTTCGCAGCGCTAAGTTCATTCGGTAAAATAATACTCCAATAAATTCGTAACTTCGGCCCTGCCCGAATGTTTTTCCTTTATGGAACACATCCTGAGTGTAATGAAGTATGCTATCGTCCTTCTGGTATTGTCTTTCATCAGTGGGAATGCTTTGGCGCAGCAGGATAACTGGAAGCAGCTTTCCGGTCCTTATAGTGGGGAGATTGTCCAGGCGGAGTTCAATGCCCTGGGCAATATGTATTCCATTACAAATAATGGCGAAGGTTTCTATTACAATGGGTCTTTACATGCCTGGCAATCAATGACCATGCCTGCCGCCTTTGGGGTGCTTTCAGGGGTATTCTATCACGGCCGTATCCTGGCCGAGCGCTCAGGTGCTGTTCTTTTCTATAATAATAGTAAACCATACTATAACCAGTGGGGAGATCCTGGGATATACCGATCGGATGATTATGGAAAAACCTGGTCGCTTACCTATCGGCATACCGATGACCATCCATGGTTTGATGCTATCTATCAATCGGCCTCGGGAGCACTATATGCCTTTAAAGGAGGAAATCTCGGAGGGTTCACTACCATCATCTATAGCTCATCCGACGACGGATCAAGCTGGGATTCACTCAGTTCTATTCCTTTAATTTCGAACTCTTTTGCCGTCGATGATAGTGACCGATGCTACTTTACCGTCCAGGGCACCGAGACCAGTATTGTACGATACGATGTGAAGAACCATCTCTTTGCAGCCTATCCCTCAAAGCGATTGCTTAACAACTGTTGGATAAGCATTTGCCAGGGTACAATATGTGTCCGTAGCGATACCGCTTTATTTATCCTTGATAAAAATGGGAATTGGAAGTGTCAGCAAACCTTTCCTTCGGTAAGCTGGTATATGTCATCGGGTTTATATAGTGCTCCCGATGGGCGGCTTATTACCTCGGTGGGTAGCACCAACAGCACCTGCCTCCTTATTTCTTCAACACTGGGGAAATCCTGGGATACCATTGCCACCGCTGCGAATAGCATGCCCCATCATTGCTGTTTCGATCCCAATGGGGTGATATACGTAACGTCTGCAAATTCATATCCGAACGAATACCGCGCCACCATGATAGCCGGTATTTACCGCTACGGCGCCGGCATCGGGCATCCCGAGGCATTCGGAGTACCACAACTCAATATTCACACGTTACAGGAAGGGCCGCTGCAAAGCATCAATGCCGTTGATTATTATCAGCTCGGTGGTTCACTTACCTGGCAAAATAAAGTCGCGCAATACTCTTCTCTCGATAGCGGGCATAGTTGGAAGCAGACCCGTGAAATATTTCCTACTATGGGAGCGGAAGGAGATTCGCTGCTGGCGCTGTACGGTATTTTCGTTCATGAAACCGATGGGGGTTCTTATTATTTCGGAAGAGCTCAATTAGCAAAGAATGGCAGCCCATCCTTTGTCGCTTACGCTCAACCCTTCTCTTTCGATTTTCATAATAAAACTACCTTCATTAATTTTTATAGCGATCCGCTCTGTGCAACCTGGAATCACAACCTATATTCTTTATTTCGTATCGGGGGCGATAATGGTGAATTGCTCCTCTCTTCGGATCGCGGCAATACCTGGGATAATATTCCCACTCCCATAACGGGTGCAACCTTGCAAACTTTTGAACTTGACGATAACGGCACCCTGTATATAGGTTTTTCACCGGCACTATATCGTTCTACAAATCTCGGAGTAAGTTGGGAGAAAATAATTACGGGCCTCGAAAATGTGCAGATCACCGGCATCCGATTTATTGATACTTCTACGATCGTTGTAAGCACTGCCGGCAAAGGGATATGGCATTCGTTCGATCATGGTGCTACATGGTCGCAGTGGGGTATCGCTCAGGAATCCGTTAGGGCGTTTGAAATAAGCGGCTCGCGCTGTTATGCGGCAACCGAGCATGGGTTATTTACCTGCGATCTTAATTCATCGCAGTGGCAGAAAGAAATTTACGACGATTCGCTTCACCTCGCCTTGGCCTTATTAAAACTTTCCGATGGAAGGATCGTCGTTAGTTTTAGTCATAATGGCCTTTGGACGAACGATGCTTCGTACAAATCAAGTGTCATTCATCGGCAGAAGACGGTTGCATCCGAACTATTACAGGCAACAGCTTCATCGGGAATGCTAACGGTAGTATACAGCTCGGCGGAAGCCTCAGCTACTACAATCGTGCTTTACGATCTGCTTGGCCGCGAAGTCTTGGTGTTGGCCGATCAGTATATGAGCCCCGGAGAGACAACCATCTCCTTCGTGTTGCCTTCGCTGCCACCAGGCACATATTTTGTAGTGGCAACAGCGGCAAATGGCCGCACACTCTGTAAGATCAGATTATAACGTTGATCTCCTTTTTGAGCGCAGATAATTCGTAACTTTCTGAATCTTGGGCTGTTATTTGGTAATAGTATATCATCCGATAATTGGTTATGAAACACTTGGCGCTATCCTTGGTATTGGTCATTGCGGCTTCGGTGGCTTCCTTTGCTCAAAGCGGTACCTGGAAACAGTTATCCGGGCCCTATACGGCGAATGTCTATCAGATAGAAACCTCGCCCGATGGCGGCGTCTATGCGCTGACGAATGCCGGCGAAGCCTACTATTGGGATTCTACGCTGCGTCAATGGGATCTTATCCGGCTGCCGGTAAACTACCAGTATTCCTCCGGTCAATTTTTCGGCAGGATCATGGTCGAGCGCACCGGAGCGCTATTGTATTACAATACGTTTGATTACAATGCCGCCGGTTACAGCCTGCCGCTCGGTATTTTCCGATCGACCGATCACGGAAAGACCTGGTCGAACGTCTATAGCCATAATGCGGCCGACCCGTTCTTTGCTGCTATTTTGCAATCAGGCAGCGGCACCCTCTTTGCCTTCAAAGGCGGCTATACTGCTTCCACCGTGCAAACCACCAGCATTTATATCTCGAGCGATCACGGCGCCAGTTGGGCGTTAAAATCTACGATCCCGCTGCGCTCGGTCTTGTTCGCTGTCGATGGCGAGGATAATTGTTATTTCAGTGCCAACGACAGCAAACCGACGGTTATCCGATACAGCGTTGCGAAAGATACCTATACTCCCTACATTGCCGATAATGCTGTCCTCGGGCATTATTGTTATATAAGCCTTTGCCATGGCAAACTATGTGCCTTCACCGATACGGCCAGCTATGTTATCAAACCAACCGGAGAATGGCAATTTCAAGGCGTCTTTCCGACAACATACCGTCAGGGCAATATACTCTATAGCAGCTCGGATGGCTATCTTTATACCGCTATCGGTGTGCATGATTACTACTATCCCACCATCGCCCGTTCGTCCGATTTCGGAAAAAGCTGGACGACACTCAACTTCCCCTCCAATATATACTTCAACAGCTTTTGTTTTGATTCCAGTGGAACAACCTATTTCAGCACCCTCGGCAGCACCTATGGGTATAAGCCTTCGGATGGCGGCGTCTATCGCAATCGCGATCATTCCGATACCTGGGTCTCCTTCGGTATTCCCCACACGAACATCAACGGCTTAAGCGAAGGCCCGAACGGAGTTCTCAATGCTGAAAATTACAGCGCGCCATACGATCAAGTATGGCAAGATATTAAGGGAGAATATTGCTCGGCCGATAGCGGCCACACCTGGCCACTGACGATGCAGCTATTTCCTTCTATTGCGCCGGGTGCGGATTCGATCTACCACTTTGGCGGTACATTCTATAAAGATGCCGATGGAGGATACTATTTCTTCTCCTCGTCAACGTTTTTTAATAGCTCGATCTCCTATTCAACCTATTATTCATCGGCTCAACAGCCATCCGATTTCCAGCTTCAGAATTCATTTATCGGATTGTACGGTCCTACGACAACCTTCAGCCATGATCATGATTTTTTTGTCGTCTTGAACGGTGGTCTTTTTAAGACGACCGATCACGGCATCTCCTGGGATGAAGTCCCGACACCGAGCACGGCGCTCGGTATCCGCACCGTTTCGATCGATGATGGCGGTACGATCTATGCCGGATACCCGCCGGGGCTCTACCGCTCGTCGAACGAAGGAGCAAGCTGGGAAAAATTGCAGACGGGATTAAAGAATGTCGAGATAAGCTTCATTCGCTTCGCCGGTATCAATACGATCGTACTCGGTACGAATGGCAACGGCGTCTGGCGGTCGCTCGATCATGGGACGACGTGGCAGCAATGGGGATTGCAAACCGATTCCATCACCGGTCTTGAGATCAGCGGGCCGCGATGTTATGCCGCTACTCATCGCGGGCTCATGAGCTGCGATCTCGGTTCTTCGAACTGGATACGCGAACTCCCGACCGATGGCGATAACGCCGCCCTGAGACTGCTAAAAACTTCCGATGGCCGCTTATACACGAGTCTTGCCGATAATGGCATTTGGACGAACGATGCTTCCTTTAAAGCAACGCGCGTCCAGCATTACGATAGGCTTGCTTCGGTCTCTTCGCTTTCGGCACGAGTCATATCGAATTCGATCGAAGCGACATACATAACCCCGCAAGCCTCGCAAACAACGATCGCGCTCTACGATCTGCTTGGCCGCGAGATCGAAGTTCTCGCCGATGATTTTTTCACTGCCGGCGAAACGACCATCACAAAGCCCATTGCTTCATTGCCATCGGGCACCTATTTTGTCGTAGCAACGACACCCACCGGGCGGCAGCTTTGCAAGGTGTTGAAGTAGGATCAATAATAATTATGCCAGCTCTTCGAAGAGCCTCGCGTAGTGCGGCCACTCGCTTTTGAAATCGGTGAAGAAGTGGTCGTAGGTGCTTTTCTTTATCGGCCTCGAAGTTTGCTTCGAAGCGGCCAGTTCATCGACAAAGCTGAAAAAATATCCCCAGGTAGAAACGCCAAGCGAGTAGCGGCGGCCTCTGATCCATTTCTTATGCCGCTCCACCAGTGCATGCACCAGCGCGGGATCGTTCGTAAAAAAAGCGAGCGCTGTTTCCGATGCGCGAAGCTGTACTTCATAAAGCAGGAAAAAATTACCTTCCATGTTTTCTTTCAGGCCGTTGTCGATAAGCCGCCGCGCTTCATCGTACTCGCCGCCGAGCAGCGCCAATAGCGTACGATGCGTAATGCCAAGTACTCGCAGCGATTCATCGTTGCGGGCAACTCCCGAATCGAACGCTTCGCTGACGATCTGCCGCGCGAATGCATCTTCTTTGCAGATCAACGCGGTGATAATATAATTATTAACGAAGAGATAGCCGCGCGCAATCACATCGGCAATAGTCGGGTGATACCGTTTGTAGGTGGCAAGCGATTGCTGTTCTTTGCCGATGTAGGCTTCGATCTCGGCAATACGCAATTCGATCACCTCTTTCATGTGCTTGTTGAACGTCTGGTTATATTCTTCGGCAACGGCGCGATTCTTATAGAGCCAGAATAAGCGTTCGTGCGGATCCCAATGATGAAACTCCTGCTGAATCTGGCGCGCATCGTTGTAATAGATCTTGGCGCGGTAATCGGTGCAGCGCTCAACTTCGGCTTGAAGCCTATCGAGCAGCTCATCGGAGCGTTTGGCCATTTCGCTGACGCGCATTTTCTTTTTTGCCGGCAGCGAGACGATCTCCTGAAACGCAGTGCGGACGTTATAAAATGTCTCGAGATTAGGATCGGGTTCGCTGAGCAACGCCAGATGTTTTTGTGCGAGGATAGAAGCGTCTTTCGGATCGAACGTCTTTACCGGAAAGCGCATGTTCTGATGGAAGGCCTGTTCGTAGAGTGTCTTAAGCGCTTCGGTATTACCCGAAGCGGTATAGGCTGCTTCGAGCCGATCGATCTCCAATAAAAAATGTTTGCGTAAAAATTTTCGCGTCAGGAATCTAAGCGTCTCGATGCCGCCTTCCGGAACAAGGATCTGGTATGCCTGCGGTAAGATAGAAGAAAGCTGGCGGTAGAGGTTCGTACGGCTGAGGCCAAGCTCGGTGCAGATTACATCCGTATCGGGAAGATCGCAGTGGTGATACTTCAGGATATAAGAAAGTACTTCCTTCTGGCGCTGGGGAAGATCGGCCGCAAGCAAGGTCTCGCGCTCGGCTTCATTCAGCGTCTTGACTAGCTCATGTAGCAGCATTTCGAATGATTGGATTGGGGAATATCATTCTGAAGCAGTAACAGGCTTCAGCAGGTACGATAGCAGCTCAGCACAGGGTCTTTTGCCACCCTCTTACGTTTTTTATTGCCCTTTCGTTCTCATAATTGCGGATTTACCGGCCTTGGCGCCAATTACGTTTTCCGGGGAACAGGAACGGCCCCTAAGCCGTTTTCTACGCTCCGATATAAGTCGGGCCTATAGCTCAGTTGGTTAGAGCGTCCGCCTGATAAGCGGGAGGTCAGTGGTTCAACTCCACTTAGGCCCACACAACAAGTTCAATCACAACCGGGCCCTTAGCTCATCTGGTAGAGCGACTGATTTGCATTCAGTAGGTGAGGAGTTCGACTCTCCTAGGGTCCACAAGTTCAAAAAGCCAATTAGTACCAACTAATTGGCTTTTGTATTTAAGGATCATTCCCTCTCTTCTATAGATACGGCACATTATCCCGAACCGGTTTCCTCGCTCGAAGCGCTCGAAAGCGACGCTTCCCTCTACGAAGGATATTATTTCTATAGGCGCACCGAAGCGATAGATATGCTTGAATTCCAGATCATCGGTTATCTCGATCATCTGCTTACCCAATGTGATGAAAGTGAAAAAGCAAAGCTGCAATCACTTCGGCTTCGCGCCGAAAAACTAAAAACCGCTCTCGAAGAATGCAACGCTACTCTCTTTCATCATCTGCGTTCTGAAATTGCTGTACATGGGTATCGCGGCGAATCCTTCCTTTCTCTCGTGAAGCAATATATCGATCTTTCGAAAGCCGATGATATGGCTTCACCCGATTACGATACGCTCGATCTCTTCATCGATGGCTTACTCACCTTCCATCCCCTTCCTTCACAAGACAAAGCCATAGAACCGGAGATGGTTTTTTATCAAAAGACTCCGGCGAGGGTCGTATTGGAGATAGTGCGAGAAGCAGCAATACAAAGCAGCGATGTGTTTTTCGATGTCGGCGCCGGTCTTGGCCAGGTAGTGATGCTGGTGCAGTTACTTACTGAGTGCACCGTAACAGCGATAGAGTATGAACCCGCCTTCAGTAAGTATGCGCAGCGTTGTGCCCACGAACTTCATCTATCTAATATCGACTTCATCACCACCGATGCCCGCGAAGCCGATTACTCCGAAGCGACGGTGCTCTTCCTCTACACGCCGTTCAAAGGAGAAATGCTGCGGCAAGTCCTCGAACGCATTCGATGTCATTCGATGGGTAGAAGTATTAAGATACTTACCTATGGCCCATGTACGATCGAGGTTGCCCCGCTCCCGTGGCTCGAAGCGCTGCGCCTTGATCTAACTCGGAATTGCGAACTTGGTATCTTTCGCACGAAATAGCAGTAGGGTTAGCTGGGGTTTGGGATATGGGGTTTGGGAAGAATGGATTAAATTCTCTACTAAGCTATTCTTTTCTGAACCTTCCCACCGCGGCGGATTTGCAAGATTAATGGGATTAAAGGATTATACGGGATTATTTTCTATGTGTCATCGTGAGGAGCCCGCCTTGGCGGACGACGTGGCGATCCAAGGCGATGAAGTGTACAATGCAAGGTCTTGGATTGCCACGCTTCGCTCGCAATGACAAATGTAAAAAAGACAGTGAATACACCTGTCACTGCCGAGTACAGCGAGCAATCGCTATCATATCTTAACGAATCGTCATTATAAACGCCCTCTCCCAAAGAGGGAGAGGGAGATTTGTTTTTGTTAATTTGCGCGACTGTAAGTCCTTTATTTGCGCGATTCGATGCGTAGTTATTGCAAAATATAGCTGAAATATAGATAAGTTAGTGATTAGTATTAGCTAAGTTAGAGTAGAGATAGAGTATAGTTTGAGCTTAGTTTTAAACATTTTTGATAGTTGATTTTTACTTGGGAGGAAAATGGGACACTCTTACATTTGTTATTGAATCAGTCCAAGTACGGTTTTAGTATAGTTGGTAGTCATAAAAATGAGGTTTATGATTTTGCCAATTTCTCGCAAAGTTTGCACCATTACCAAGTTAGAGTTTAATTTAATTCTTAAGATTTGATAAAAACCCCCAGCACAGTGTACCGGGGGGAACGAGCGGGTTGCTGTTTTCGGGAGGGCAACTGTTGCGTCAGTTATTATTCTACGGAAGAAGCTATAAATGCAATAAAGGACAGATCAAGCCGAGACTGCGGTCCCGGCCTGATCTTATGTCCATTATTTCTACAAGGGAGAACCAACAATTATGATGATTATAACGCACTATGTCTGTAACAGCTGCTATTATAAAGGGGCCATTACAAGCACAGAACCTCTAATAGATGACGCCTTCCAATTTTGATCGGAAAGCTCATTCCTAAGCCTAGAAAAAGGTAACTCATATCCAACAGAGGGTATAATTCTATATTTGCCCATATCAATATTATAGCCGACAGCGGCGAAAAGCGATGCTCGCAAGTGATTTATATCCATCTCATAACTATTATTACCTTCGGGTTCATCAGAGGTACTAGAGCTAAGGTGTTCAAATTTTTTAGATACCAAATAACCTATTTTAGGAGAAACCTGTAAAAACAAGTTAATTGTACTCCAAGAATAATATATATAAGGATTAACACTGATATACAATAATTTGCTGATCTGGCGGTCACCATTTAAGATAGGCTTGGTAGCATCTTTATTTACCTCTATATCTACAAATCTTTGATATTCAATTCCGGGCCCGACACCAAACGATAGGTCAGAAATACTAAAGAGCTTAATACCCGAATTTAGATGGGCTTCAAAACCATTCCCTTGAGCGAAAGTACAGCCACATGGAGCTTCAAAGTGACCTTGTTGGGATACATAACCACCTCCTACTTCCACAGAAAGTGTTTGCGAAAATAGGTCTCCCATAGCAAGCGTGATTATAAGACTAATTAGAAAAATCGTCCTCATTTCTGCCCCTTTAAGAAAAATTTAATAAACGGAGACTGTAAAGTATTATTATTAAAGTAATACCTACATCTGCAAAAATGGCCATAGCAATACTGCTGATTCCAGCTATAGCAAGGATAATAAAAGCAGCTTTTGCTGAAAGGGCTAGAATAATATTATTTCGCACCGTTTTCGAAGTTGCTCTACCTAGTCTGATAAGAAATGGAATTGCCATTAAAGAATCGTTCATAATGGCAATTGGAGCTGATTCTAATGCAGTATCACTCCCGGCGCTGCCCATAGTAATACCAACCGATGCGCGAATGAGAGCAGGTGTGTCATTAATGCCATCACCTACCATAGCAACCGTTCGAAATTCGTTTTGCAGTCGACCAATTTCGGTTACTTTATCTTCTGGTAGCAACTCTGCCTTAACTCGTGATATACCGGTTGTAGTTGCGACTTGCAATGCCGTAATCGAGTTATCGCCAGTGAGCATAACCGGAGTGATTCCCAATGATATTAATTGCGCAATAGCCTCAGAGCTATCTTTTTTTAAAGTATCAGCAATAGCTATTATGCCTTCAACTGAGGTCCCGGCCATTACTATCACAGCTGTTTTTCCCTGTCGTTGTAGATTCTCAACCTCGGCAAGGACCTGTTTTTTAATCTCACCTAGTTCAGAGATCCAAGAAAGTTTTCCGATAGCGTGCGACCGCTCATTGCAAATTAAACATTTAGCGGAAACCCCCTTGCCAAAAACAGCTTGAAATTGCTCCATCTGATGAAAGACAACTTGCTCATTTTTTGCCTCTTTAACAATTGCTTGGGCTAACGGATGTTCCGAATATTGCTCCATTCCTGCGGCACACGCTAGTAACGTTTCTCTATCCACTGATGAGATAGGGATCACATCTGTAACCGTCACCACACCGGTTGTAATAGTTCTAGTTTTATCAAAAGCTACTGCCTGCACCTTCCCTAATTCTTCGATGTATTTCCCTCCTTTGATAACGATACCTTTTTGTGAAGCAGTGCCAATAGCCGCATACATTGAAATTGGAATTGAGATTACCAACGCACAAGGACAGGCAATCACAAGCAATACTAACGATACTTGCAACCACGGGTAAAATGACTTATCTAGCAGTAGTGTTTGAACAACAGGAATAAGAATTGCCACAACCAAAATTGATGGAGTATAATATTTAGCAAACCGCTCAATAAATTTATGAGTAGGCGCTTTCATTTTTACTGCTTCAAACGCTAACTGCGCAATTGTTGAAACAGTCGACTTATCAGCTGTTTTTGTCGTTTTTACTTCTATATAACCCTGTAGGTTTAAGGTGCCAGCAAACACCTGATCATTAGAATGTTTGTCTTTTGGAATAGGCTCTCCTGTAATGGTGGACTCATCAACAGAGGTTTCTCCCAGCATTATTAGGCCATCTACTGGTATCAGGTCTCCAGGTTGAATACTAATAATAGTCCCGACTGACAGTTGTTCAATCGGGACTTTCTCCGTTGTCCCCTTCACTAGAGCCGTCTTGGGCATTTTTTCCAGTAATTGATCTAATGCCTTTCGACTGGACTCAATCCCTACCTCTTCCAAATATTCTCCAAGAGTGTATAGCATTACAAGGATAGCTGCTTCTTCGAATTTTTCAAGAATGAAAGCACCTATCACCGCTATGACAATTAGCAATGCAATGTTCTGAAAATCAGCTTTTATAGCTGCTTTTAGACCACTTAATATCGTTTGTGAGCCAACAACAAGAATAAAAAAGATTACAACAGGTAATGCAATTGGCCGTGGTAATTGATACCATCCGAAGGAAAGTACCTCAAAACATCCAACGACAGCAATCCCGACTGTTAGCAATCGGAATTTCTTTTCTTTCCATAGTTCAGAAAATTGTAGGCTCATAAGTTCTCCTTACTCTTCTTCAACGCCTGTTAGTTTTGCCAATAGGAAAAAAGCTCCAGAACTGACTACTTGAGAGTCTGGAGGAAGTTCGCTAATTGGTGTAATTTGTGTATACCCAATATTGCTTGTACCTCGCTGGATTGGTACTTTTGCAAAGTGCAATTCATCTTTGCTTCCTTCTGACTTCTCCTTTTGGTCTTTTTTTGATGCTTCACTATTTGCAGTATTCAGTTCTTTTGTCTGAATAAAAATATAGTCTTTGCCTTGAGAAGTTACAATGGCTGTACTGGGTACAGCTAACATTTCTGCGTCGCTTATACTAACAACTGCGCTAACATTCATACCTTCAATAAGCCCCGTTTTATTACCTTGAACGTTTGCGTGAATTGGAATTGTCTTTGTTTCGCTAGAGAAGGCCGTTCCTATAGAAAATATAGTTGCATCGTACCCGCGCCCCGGATTATTTGTGAGGGTAAAATGCACTTTTTGATCAGATTTTATTTTTGGTAGATCTTTTTCAAATACGAAAAGATCTAAGTGCAATTCTGAGTTATTGACAATCTCAGCAATAGACATACCAGTCGAAATATTACTACCAATTTGAACAGTTATAGAGCTAACCGTACCCTCAATAGGGGAAGTAATTGTTAATATAGAACTTACAGCCCCTTCTCTTACCGAGTTAGCAGAGATACCGATTGCTTCCAAATTTCTTGACAACCCTTCCTTTTTCGCTGCTAAAGCCCGAGTTTCAGATTCGGCTTGCTGCAATCGTTTAGCGGCGGTTGCATTACCTGATAGTAGTTCTTTTTGTCTTACTAATTCGGTTTCAGCAAGCGTAAGCTGTGAGTTAGCGGCAAGGTATTCTTGTTGCAACTGAATTGCCTCTGCCGAAACGATAGTTGCAATAGGCTGACCTTTACGAACCGCCGTACCAGGTTGGACCAATATAGAGCGTACAATTCCTCCATAAAGAGACGTAATATGTGCTTTATGTTGACTCGGAACGGTAAGCACTCCATTTGAAACTATAGTTGAGGTAATGTCTTTTTTCTCAATGGGTTTCATTTCTAATGAAATTGCTTTTGCCTGTTCTGGAGAAATTGACACCGCAGTTTGTGATTGTTCCTCATGAGCTTCCTCCTTTTGTGCAGTAGTTTGCTGTTGACGGTCGCAAGAAGCACAAAAAATGAGTAAAAGAATTAATGAAAAGTACTTACGCATGGCTTAATTATGGGATAAAAATAATAGGGTTATTGCAGATTGGTTATAGGAGTTTAGCGCATCAAGATAGTTGCGCTCAATCTCGATTGATTGTGTAAGAAATTGTGAAAGTTCAATAAATCCAATTTCTCCTGCCCGGTAGGATGCTGTAGCACTTCGAACAATTTCAGCGGACTGTGTTCTACCGGTGGTTTCATAAAATGATACCCTGGCTTTTGTCGTCTCAAATTGCCGCTCTGCTTGAAGCCGTGCACTCACTAGTGAACGCTCAGCACTCTCAAGTGCAGTCGCTTGATATTGCTCTTCTGCTTCTGAGGCTGCTACCTTGTTGTTATACCCACCAAAAAGTATTGGTACACTTGCCGTAAAAGAAAAGCCAGAGTATTGATCACTTACTCCGTATAATTTTTGAGAAAATACACGGAATTGGAAATCAGGGAAAAGGCGAAGGCGTAAAACATCGGTTTCTGCCTTAGAAGCAATCAGGGATTGTTTGCGGCCTGCAATAATAGGATGTTCGCTCACCGATTGTAATTGAAGTGGTAATTCGACTTTCTCTAAAGCCTTATCTTCGGGCAAGACTGTAGTAGAAGTATTAAGAAGCCGCTTTAGTATTTCGGTTTGTACAAGGCGTTCCTGTTCAAGTTCATGAAGTTGAAGATGTATCTCTTGTGATTTGGCCGAAGCCGAGAGAGAATCGAGCCCCGCAGTTTCACCACTACGCACTTTTAGAGCTGCAACAGCCGATACTTCCCGATAATTACTATCGAGTCGTTGCCATAAACGAAGTTGTTGCTCAACATACCAAAGGGAATAGTATACTTCACGCACTTCACGGCGCAATTCGAGCTGACGTTCGAGCGAAGCAAACTCCCGCACTCGAACGCCAGCAGAAGAGGCCGACGAACGGGCTCCATAAATACCGGGCCATTCCAGTGTTTGTGAAATGCCAATTTTTAGGATACCCTTAGGATCGTACTTATTATAGTCTTCATTTTCTATAAAGAAGCCGGTTTTCGGGAATTCTGAAGCCGAAGAGGCCAAAAACCGCTCCTTTACTAGTAGTAATGAATCGCCTCTAAGATCAATGTTAAATGCTCGAGCAGAATCGAGAACTTCTGAGAGAGGCAACCGTTTAGGCTGGCTTCTGCTTAATTGTGGTCCCCCAAAACATAATAGTAGTAATACTATAGTTATGCCAAGCTTGCCCTTTTTCTGTTTCTTATTTCGATATACAATTAAGTATAGCAGGGGCAATACAAAGAGTGTCAGGATCGTCGCTGTAACTAATCCTCCAATCACTACTGTTGCTAGAGGTTTTTGTACTTCAGCACCTGCACCCGTTGAAATAGCCATTGGCAAAAATCCAAGGGAGGCCACCATTGCAGTCATAAGAACAGGTCTAAGGCGAAGGTTGGTACCTGCCAATACCCGCTCACGTATTAACCGATCACTTTCAGGCTCACTTTCATGATTCTTCAATTGATTGAATGTTCCGATCAATACAATCCCGTTAAGAACGGCGACCCCAAAAAGAGCAATAAATCCTACGCCAGCGGAGATACTAAATGGCATTCCTCTTATAAGTAAAGCAAATACTCCTCCAATAGCAGCCATTGGAATTGCAGTAAATACTAATGTTGCTTGTTTGCCCGAACGAAACGTTGCGTACAGCAGTACAAAAATCAACAATAGCGAAACTGGCACAGCAATGCGGAGCCGCTTTGAAGCTTGTTCAAGGTTTTCAAATGAGCCTCCGTAACTCAAGTAATAGCCCGTAGGTAACGCAATTTGCTTAGGTATCTCAGCTTGGATATCTTTAACCACGGATTCTACATCTCGGTCTTGTACATTGAAGCCAATAACTATGCGACGCTTTGCATCTTCTCTACTAATTTGTGCAGGACCTTCTTTTAATCCTACTTCAGCTATTTGTGATAGAGGCACCTGACTTCCATCTAGAACAGGAATTAGTAATGAAGAAACATTTTCTACTGAAGTCCGATGAGCTGAATCTAGCCGTACAACCAAATCAAACTTACGCTCATTTTCAAAAATCACACCTGCCGTTTGTCCGGCAAATGCAGTGGCTACCACTTGATTAGCAGTTTCAACCGAAAGACCATAACTTGCCATACGACTTTTATCATAGACAATAGTAATCTGTGGCAAACCGGCCGTCTGCTCGATTTGGGGAGCTGTTGCCCCTTTGACACCTTTTAACACACGAGCGACTTTTTGAGCTAGAGCTGCTAATGTATCGATATTTTCCCCAAATATTTTAACGGCTACATCTTGTCTAACCCCAGTCATTAACTCGTTAAAACGCATCTGGATAGGCTGATTTTCTTCAAAGAAAACTCCTGGGATTACTTCAAGCTTTTCTTTTATCATTGCCGCAAGCTTAGTATAATCCTTTGTAGTTGTCCACTCCTTCCTGTCTTTTAGTGTAACAATTAGATCGGTTGCTTCTGGAGGCATCGGATCTGTAGGAACTTCAGCACTCCCGGTCTTACCAATAACATCCTTCACTTCAGGGAATGACTTAATAATTCGGGCCGCCTGCATTGAAGTTTCTATACTTTGAGACAATGAGGAACCTGGGGGCAAAATGCAATGAAAAGCATAGTCACCTTCCTGTAGCTGGGGGATAAATTCTCCTCCCATTCTCATAAACAATACCAGAGCAATGCCCAGCAAAACAGCAGAACTGCTTACAATAATATATTTGCGCTCTATCGCCCAATGAATACACGGCTCATAAATTCGGTGAAAGAAAGCCATGAGTCGATCTGAAAGCGTCACTTTATGCTTAAACTGTTTAGGAAGAAATAAAGCACACATCATTGGGATATAAGTGAGAGACAATATCAGTGCACCTATAATAGCAAATCCCACCGTTTGCGCCATAGGACGAAACATTTTCCCTTCAATACCCACTAGACTAAGAATAGGGATGTATACAATGAGAATAATGATCTCACCAAACGCCGCACTTTTCCTTATCGATGAAGCAGAGGTGTATACTTCTTCATCCAATTCATTTTGAGTAAATCGCCGATCAAGTTTTTTTAATGCTAAATGGTGCATTGTTGCCTCGACAATTATCACCGCACCGTCAACGATTAATCCAAAGTCAATTGCACCGAGACTCATTAAATTGGCTGAAACTCCGAAGAGGTTCATCATTCCTAATGCAAAAAGCAAGGAGAGTGGAATGGCAGAGGCTACGATCAGTCCAGCCCTAAAATTTCCAAGAAATAATACAAGTACAAAAATGACGATTAGAGCACCTTCAAGCAAGTTATCTTCTACTGTTTTTACAGCACGATGCACAAGATCTGTACGATCTAAATAGGCGCTAATTTCAACATCTGGAGGAAGAGATTTTTTGATCGTTTCAAGCTTTGTCTTTACCCGTTCCACCACCTCTGCGCTATTACTACCCTTGAGCATCATAACAATACCACTAACGGCTTCTTTCTCACCATTGCTCGTTACAGAACCATAACGTACAGCATGGCCATACCGCAAGGTTGCCACATCTCGAATTAGGACTGGTACTCCAGTGCTACTTTTCTTAATAGAAATAGCCCCAATGTCATCCAGTGAGGACGCTAGTCCAATGGCTCGAATAAAGAATGCCACTGGTTTTTTATCTATATAAGCACCGCCTGTGTTTTGATTATTACGTTCAAGAGCAGAGAAAATTTCGGGTATCGTCACATTCATAGCCCGGAGTCTTTCTGGATCAATCGCAACCTCATACTGCTTTGATTCTCCACCTAAACTGTTGATCTCTGCAACTCCGGGCACCCCATACAATTGACGCGCAACAATCCAATCTTGCATTGTGCGTAAATCCATAGCTGTGTACTTGTTTTCGCTTCCTTTTTTGGGACGAATTATGTATTGATAAATTTCTCCCAGACCAGTGGAAACAGGAGCCAGTTCAGGAGAACCCATCCCTTTGGGTATAGACTCTGAAGCTTCTTTTAGCCGCTCACTAATGAGCTGCCGAGCAAAGTAAATGTCGACGTTATCATGAAAGACAACTGTTACAACCGATAGCCCAAATCGTGAAATTGAACGAATTTCTTCAATATCTGGCAAATTTGCCAGATGCTGTTCTATAGGATATGTTACAAATTGCTCAACCTCCTGAGTTGCCAAACTCGGAGTATTGGTAATGATTTGAACCTGATTATTTGTGATATCAGGCACTGCGTCTATTGGCAATTGTGTAAGGCTCCATATTCCCCAGATAGCCCAGAGGATAAATACAAAGCCAATTACCAGTTTATGCTGGATACTAAATTTTATAATACGATCTAACATAGATCTCGAGGAGCTGCTTAAGTAAAAATAAATGGAAACCACCAAGGGGGTACCTTGGTATAGTTAAATTATAAAAAAGGGGTTACTAATTAGCAGCGAGGAGGCTGAGGCTCAGGAGGGTTCGATTGGAAGGAATATATTACTTCCGGTAAAGGTATATGAAAAACTGTTGAGGTTGATAAACAATTATTATACGTTGATGGTGTATGTTCGGCAACAGAGTGACATACACAATTGCAAACTTCTTCGTGATGTTTTTGCGAAGTAGTTTTGTGAGTAGTTTTACAAAGCGTATCTAATCTCTCTTCAAAGCACAAAGTATTGTCGCCTAGATAGCCGACAAGCGCTGCGCAAAAAAAGATGATATGTAGAATTCGCTTCATCTGTGGTCTGTAACCCTTTAATTCGGGTTAATAATTCCAATAAGTAAGAATTAATAAATACGTAGGAGTTAGAATTCAGTTTCGTAATAGACCTTAAATAATTATTAAGCATAGGATAAGAGAAAAATGAGGATAGATCATTTTCTCTAATTAATGGTCGATTTTAAACATATTAGAACTGGAAATAAATTATAGAGTGATATCCTCCTATGTCAACTCTCTGTGATTTCCGAATACCTCAATGCATCATGGTGTAGTTAAAAATGATCTCTGAAGATCAAAAGCCGGGGCATAGAGACCCCGGCTTTTTTTCGTTCGGCATCGGTACTCTACGAAGCGATTCTGAGAGTACCTATGTAGCGCGCTCAGGGAACAGTTATTTTAATAGCTCTACTTTCTTCGTTGCAACGGTCGTACCATTCTGAATTCTCAGATAATACAGCCCCACCGAAAGTTGAGCATTCGTTAGGGTGAATTCATACCGTTCATGGTCGCCTATTCCGTTGAACAGTTCGGCTACCTTTCGGCCAAGTTCATCGAACAGGGTTACCGTAAGCGGTAGGTTCTCCACCGGTTCAATCGTTATTTGCGTTGAGCTATGGAATGGGTTCGGTATGACTGCCACCGAAAGTTGTTTCGGTGTTGCTGCTACCTTCGGCGGTGCTGCTTTCTTGTAAGCAGAAAGCGGCAGATCGTCGCCGTCGTTTAGAACGATCGCGTACCGGTCTAAACTATCGGTTTCCTTTCGGGCAATATCAATAGAAATAAAGGCCGTATCGCTCGAACCGGAATACAGGTAGTTCAACTGCGAAGCATTCAATCCATACCCGGGGCCTATAATAGTGTCTTTTGTTATTATAGTTTGCTCCAGTACGGCGATCCGCGACGAATCGCTTGACTTACGCAAGGTATAAGTAATCGAAACCGTATCGGTTGCGCTATTGAGAGCGGCACGAATTTGTGCCGTGTCGTCTACATCCATCGCCCGGTTAATAGTAATTTGATCGTTATTATTAAGCGGGAAGTTTGTCGAAGCGAGTTCCGAAGGACTACTCGGCGGGCCGGGTAACCAGTCCGCGCCAAGAACTAACGGGTCTGTTTGGTCGGTTGCCGTCCATGAAATTCCGAACAGCGGACCGCCGAACGGACCAACTCCACCGTTACCAACCGTTCCCATTACTCGAATAATAGAGTTACACGGGAAAGTTATTTTCGGCTTAATAGTAAAGCGGAGCGTAGTGCCCATGACTTCCACCGTGTCAATCCACGGAGTCCATCCGTTCGTAATGCGAACAAGGCTCTTCGTTGAATCCCGGTTCGGTTGTTGTCCGATGAATACCAGTGAACGAGGAATGAATTCCTTATTCGTTATACTATCGGTTGTTAATCCCTGCGAAGGAGTAAGGCCGCGTTCTAACAAGCCGCCTTTAAACCAAGTACCGGTATTCATGGCAAGCTCAAGACGTTCGCTTGTCTGGTTCTCCCATGCAATTTGCACGAAGTTTCTAAACCCGGTAGCCGCTGTTGCTTTCCTCGGCTTTCCTAAAAGGATTGAACCGGGGTTAAGTTGTACGGCAGGAACAAACGGGAATCCGGCATTTCCGGCAGTTATGTTCGGTAAGCGGAACCCGTCACTGATGGTATCCGGCTTAAAGATCATAAACGAATTTGTCCATGTTTGCTTTGAGCGGTTCGAGGCTTGGCTATTTGATCGCATCACCGGCCAGAACTGGCCGTGAGAAACTACAGCCGGTGTATCTTTTAATACCGCTTCCCATGTAACATAATCGTTCAGGGTTATTTGCGAGGGTTGCGGAATTTCAGGCGGCAGTTTTAGGCTCGAAACAATACGCGGCCCGTTGTCAAATCCGACCGTTGCAATGGAAGGGTGGGTATTCGTGCAATCGCTCGGCAATCCCGCCGAAATCATTACTGCAACATCAGCCGTAGGAGTAGCGACATTGTGTGGCCACTTCAAGCGGTTATACATAATTTGTCCGTTGTTCTGCCAAGCAACACGAACCGGAAATACGGAATCCGGTAACGGACGCGAAGCCACCGTCGGAAACTTGGAAGGCTTCGTAGAGTCCGCGTCTTGAGTGAGATAGATCGGGTTATTGCTAGTAGAATCGAATTTTATTAGCGTATCAAAATGCCCCGCTACAATGACACTTTGCGTATGGAATCGCTGTAGCACGATACCGGATTTATTAGCACCGTTCTTTTGATAAGCGGCAACGGCAATCCATTGACTATCGCTTATAGGTGTACATACCGGAGTAACCCCGGAGAAATCGGCAGTAGTATCGAGGAAACCGTTTGTCGGGTCGGTAGCTAATTTCCACGGATAATCTATTCCGTGTTGATAGGCTACACACAATCTCGACGGAGATTTCCAATACACAATGGCTACCGATTTTCCATTTCTACCAACGCAAACAGAAGGACGATGACACGCTCCGGCTGTTCCTGCATCGATACAGGTTTCAATTCCGGTTGAAATATTATCCCCGTCCGAACGTTGGTTGCTTCCCGCTACTAACTTACCACGTAGCGGCGTACTCACAAACAAACTATCATTACGGGTATAGGTTACAATATCACGGGTTGCAGTAGTACGCTCGGCAACTCGGCGACCGTTATTGAATGCAAACTCTAAGGCCGATGAAGCGGCATTAGGAGCTGCCGTAATTGCAATACCTTTTTCAATATAAAGTAAGCGCGCGTCTCCGGGTTTTATATATACTGCAAACTCGGAATCCGCTTTCACTAACCATGTCGTATCGGGGTGCCAGGTATCGCGTACTACGTAGTATCCACTTCTAAACGAAGCGGGTAGCGCGTTCGAATCTATCTTAAAAAAGACTTTCCGAACGTCGATGTCCCCGAACAAGGAATGGAATTTGTCTCGGTTAGCAAGTCCTTGTGTATAGTAGAGAGCGTCGCCTTCGAGCTTTCTATCCGGCCATAGTCTTGTATTAACGACCATAGCGGCATAATTTACCTTCGAAGGAGAAATACTATCTTTGAACAGCCCTACCTCCACGTAGGTACGTTGTAACGAATCGAACGTTGTACTATCTATGTACTCGTTTTTAGTCCCGCGCGACCAGTGCTTCACTGGCAGCGTTCGGGTACATTTGAGAAATGCTTTCGAAAGACTTATACTATCGGCAGCTAACTTGAAAATGGTATCCACTTTGGATAATGCTCTACAGGCACTATACGAATCCATCCATGACATCCGTTTAAACGGATATTTATTGCCGTTCGCATTTCCATAGATCTGGTTCATACGGGATTGAATCCGGTAGTTAGCCCGGAAGTGATTCGAAAAGCCGAGATAGTATTCCGGGATAGTGGAATCAATAACGTTATGATTGGAAGCAAGCCAGTCATCGGCACCCCATTGACTTCTACGGTGGCCAAAGTTATAATTATACTGTAAATAGGCTCCGTCATCGGTCGCGTTATGGCGAACGGCAAAGTTAAACGAAGCGGCAGTACCACCATCGGGGCCACCGCTTCCATCGAAGTATTGCCCGACATCGAACGCACCGGCTCCGTTGGCAAGGGCTACATAATAAATAGCATAGACTTCTTCGGGAGTGTTTGGCCGGGAGCTATAACTTGCCGAATAACGCGGGTAAATACGAATTAACGCACCGCTCTCAGGATCGAACAGCGTGTCTTTTAGGAATTCCCAGTTGTTTACGCCGTGTTTAATGGCCCACGCTTGGTTGTACTTATTCATTCCATCCGGGAAACCCCATGTCATCGGGCTGGTCTCGAATGAAGAGCGGGTGTTTTGCGGGTGATCGAGCACCGAACGAGCGGTGCCGCGAATACTCTGTATAGTTTGTTGTATCTCGCTTATCTCAGTATAGCAACGATACGCAAAGAAGGTATCGGTTTCCAAAGCAGTACCCGGGCGACCGATAAGCATCCCCATCATAGTATCTTTTGTATCACTCGGCCACGAACCGATTCCTAACGAAGTAGTGGGGACGTAATCACCGGGAAATACATTTAGAATTTTATCCGGTACAAGCCAGTGAAAACTTTTGAAACGCTGAGAGTATGTATCGGCTGTTTCATTCTCTACAATCTTAGGTGCTATACCGTCGTAGCTTCGGCGTTCGCGTCTCATAGCAAGGCTTTTCGCCCCGCCTTCTTGGGGCCTCATGTGTGTATGAATGTTACTCCTACTTAACATTGCATCGACATACGCAACGCCGGACATCGCGTTAAACGGCATATACGGTACAATGTCATTAAAGAGTACTTCACGGGCTTTACAGTTCGTAGCAAAAATTGTATCCGCCCACAATTCAATATTTGTTTTTATCAGATCGTCAAGACCACCATACGCACCGGTAGCCGGGTTAAGGCTATGCGTGGAATCTTTGGTGCCGTCGCTAAAACGGGCGCGATATAAAAAATTATCGGCCATTGTATCCTGCCAGCTTACACTTCTAATATATACTGGAGCACGATACGTAGAGAGTAAGCGGATTTCAAATAAGGGGAAGTTCTTTATGTGTTTAGTAGTATCATCTTTATCTCTATATACAAGATCATCCGCTTCAATATTTACTAATGAATCCGAGTTTTGTATTCCAACTATGCGTGGCAGACCGCTACCTTTCCCAAACTGGTCTAATTGAAACGATGAATCTTCTTGTACATAATCCATCATATATGAAGGTAAGTTCTTTAGTACAAGATTCATTTGTTTAAATTTCCATTCGTGAGCGGCAGAACCATTTTCTAAAGTATCGGGTGTTCTCCAACTTTCTCTTAACGAATGATAAACAGCGGGGCTTATCACTGTATCAATTATTGCATACCAACCAGATTCTGTTCCGGTAGGTGTTCGCTTAAATGGAACAAATGGTAGTACCTCCCAGCCCGGATCAGTGGGAATTTTGCCGATCCCTTTTTTAAATAATATTTGCACTCTTAACAACGGAACACTATCCTTAACCCCGGTAGGGTTATTCACTGTATATATTTGAGTAGTATCAATCGCAAATTCGAGTCGTGCGCTGAATGCTTGGGGTATAGCACTCTTGTTTTGAAACGCATACTTTAGATGTGTCGCCAGTAAATTATCCGCTTTGCGCGAATCGTTATAACCAAGAATTACTCTACCGTCCGTACCGATTGAAAGCGAATCACCGGAAGAATGGTACATCCGGGAAAAATATTTCTGTTGTGCCAGAGTAGCACTTGAATCGAATTTTGCAAACGGAGAAATATCATTTGCATCGTAAGTGTTATTATTCCACGTATAACGAACAGTATCGATGTAACGCCACCGGTAGCCCCCGTCGTCCCAGTCTTGAGGGGTTACTGCCGGGGTAGGATAGAAAATTCTTTGCCGTAAATTTTTTCCAAAGTCGGTAAGGCCATTTACTCCGCCTATAGACCGGTCATCATCTTTGGCAATGTAACCGCGTTGGCCGCCATAAATTGGTTGCGCTGTTGCATCAACTTTCCCGTAACTCATAATCATTTTAATACCGAGCGAATCGAGCAGGCGACGCATTCTGGCATCGGTTTCTTTGTACGGAAACCCTACACCAGTGTAGCCGAAATAGGCTGCAATGCGAACGGAGTCTTCGTTCTCCCATCCCGCCGGAACCTTCATTTGTGCGCGGGAAGTAGTAGAACAAACAGCTAAAACAATAAGCAGGATAGCGCAAGCGATACGCTTTGCGTAACAGATCGTTTTCATAAGTTGTACTTCTAATAGGTTAGTGAATGACGGAAACAGTTACCGTGGATAGGTAGGACTCGGACTCAAATCGCAACAGGTAGTTGCCGGTTACAAGCATTTGAGTAGGGATAGGTACTGTTTGCAGCCCCGGTGGTTGAAGTACATTTAAAAGCGGTGTAGAGATCAAGTGACCTGCCAGATCGTACATCCGTATTGTAACGTGCTGAGTAGTTGGCAAGGAATAAGAAAGCGAAACACTCAAAGCCGATGGATTTGGTTGTACAACCAATTCTACCGGTTGTTGGTGTTGAACCGGCACACCGTTCGGAAACCCACCGGTAGTAGTATGAAGAATTACACCATTATCACCAACGGCCCAACCGTTAACACTATCAAGAAAGAAAACCGAATGTAGGTCACCCGTAACTCCCGAAGGTTGTTTTATCCATGTTGCTCCGGTATCGTCGCTCCGATGAATTTCTCCATTCGCTCCTACTGTAATAATAAGATTTTTTAAAGGAGCAACTAAATCAGAAGGGATAAAATCATTGCCAAAGCGTATTAAGGAATAACCTCTGTTCAAGGAGCGGTACATTCCATAATTACTGCCACAAAAGTAAACGGTTAGAGAATCGAACACGACCGAGGGAAGCAAGTTGTGGTTTGCTTCTACAGTAGTTTGGTTAAACCAAGTATCACCGCCATTCGTGGAAACCATTATTGCCACGTGTTGGCTCGGGCCATGTGAGGTATTAAAAGAGTAATTATGGCCCGAAGCAATTATATGTAATGAATCAAAAGCATTAAACCCGGAAATGTCCCCCGGGTAAACAGTGTCCTGTCCCCATGTATGACCACCGTCCAGTGTTTTAATGATTCGACCATAGCTATTTAAAAAGCCAAACCCGCGCGACGGTGTTACAAAGTAAAATCCTCCAGAAGTTTGTCCCCGGGTGGGATACTCATTCCACGTTTTTCCGTTATCAATTGTAATGGAAATATATCCACTATCGTAACTCCGCTGACCATACCCATACCCAAAATTTCCTATAAATTTTATTGCTGTAACCGGTTGAGGGTATCTATCCCATGTTCTTCCGCCGTTTGAAGTGAATAAGGTTATAGGTGTTGGCCCGCCGACACCGACAAAACCTGTATCTTTTGTTTTAAAAAAAACAGTATATAGACCCGCACTTACTCCACTACTTTGCAATTCCCATCCGGGCGTTACATCGAGGGGTGGATTAGGTAGTTCTTGCTTTTGCTGTTCTTGAGCAAAGACCGTACTGGCGAACAGCAGCAGCAACACGGCGATGATGGTATGATTTTTCATTAGTCGTATGTAATGTAGTAAAAACATCGCTTCGTGGTACTAAGAAAGACCACCGAAACGGCAAATAGTTACACGTTATTATTCGTTGACGATGGGGTAGAATTTTTTGCCCTATAGGGGAAACAGTTAGGGGCCCAATATATTCCCGCCCGTTCAATGCCATAAGTACGGTACAAATATAAGCAAAAAAAATAGAATTACCGAGTATACTCGGTAATTCGCCTCCAAACTACAGGTACAAATCTCGTTATGGAGATTACGACCGTTATCGGGGAAAACGTAAGGGGCTTTCGGAAGCTCCGGGGGTGGACGCAAGCCCGCCTTGGTGCCCAATGCGAACTTAATGGAAATTATATTGGAAACATCGAACGAGGAGAATATCAAATAACTGTTGCTACCTTGCAACGAATAGCCAAGTCTTTAAAGCAACCATTGCATTATTTCCTTGTAAAAAACGCTTTCAATAAAACTCCGGAAGAAATAGAACGGGCATTGAAAAAAGTACAAAGCACGTAGACTTCCCTTCTCCCTGTTTCATACTTAGGATCGAGATTTCCATTATAACTAGTCACCAGACAGCTATTTATGAGTCAATTATTCATCTGAAGCAACTATCTCGTATCCTAAAAATCTCAGCAATTAAAAAGCCCGCATAAAGCGGGCTTTCATAAAATGATAATTATTTTAGATGTCAACGAACAATTTGGAAGGTATATTTAGTGATTGAGCCATCGTTAAATATAAACTTCATGAAATAATTGCCATTAGCCAAACTATTCAGTTTGCTAACTTCGCATATATTATATCCTCTTACTAGCCGATTAGGGATTGTCCCAAAAGCAATTTCACGCCCTCCTTCATCAAAAATTGAATATTTAACATCCGTTTCATAAGGCGAGTTGATCTTTACTCTAACCGAAGAGCCATTAGTAAGAGGCGAAGGGTAAATGGAGATAATTTCAGGTTGGCTGTTGGTTAATTCGTTGGTTTGGCCTACGGATGCGAGTCCACCCAAATATCCGATAAAAATGCTGCTAACAGTGTCAGCCTCAGATCCATCTTGAATAAAAAATTTAATATAATCTACTACCGAATCAGGAAAGCTTCCCGGTGGGCAATACAGGCTAAGATGAAAATTAACAGGTTCGGTGCCAGCGGGTAAAGTAAAGGCAGCATCGGACTTTAAACTATCAGTCTTGGGAGCATAACAGGTAATCCCAAAACAGATACTAGAAGTCCAATTGAGCGGAATATTAAGATGAGTTCGCTTAAAGTTCAGTTGAACTTCATTAGGAGTATTATTATAAATATCTGCATCAAGGTTTATTACATCTCCGGCTGTCATCTCTCCACGATTAGAACCTTTAATAACTAAAGTCAAGGCTTTACTTTCACTAACCGTGGTTGTGCTCATTTGAGCAAAAGTGGGTAGTACTCCCCCTAGCATTAAGCACACTATTAAAAGGATTTTCATGGGAATTAATATAATAATAAGTTGATATAACCCTCAAAATCTAAAACTGTTTCTTTGCAAGTATCAACTGACGGATCCATTTTGCCAATGAAGATCAAAAAATGATCAATAAAAATATCTATATGTGTCTATAAATAAATTAATTACGGATATTTTTATGCTATTAAATAATTTCTCCCAAATTTATCCTTATATTTGTAAGTATCAATTCGCATTCATGAAGCATCCATCATGAACAATTGACCAGTTGTTACCTATTTCATTAATTCCCATCATCACTATGGATAAAAAAGAAGGTTTCGGCCTCAAAAAGCTAGCTAAGAAGACTTTAGCAGTCATTGCTACTTCCTTAAGTGCTTTAATAATCGATCAGGCAAACGTTCCAGCAGCTACTTCCAGCTTAAATGATTTCCCTAAAAATGTATCCCCAGAAAGTTTTCAAAGCTCAGTTTTAAAGCCTCAGCTAATATTAAAACTAAATCAAAATAATCCTCAAGCAATAGAGGCATCCCATGGTTCGCACCGCTCTCACAGCTCGCACTCGTCGCATTCTTCTCACTATTCTTCCTCTTCCTCATCAAGCTACACGCCGCCGGTGACAAAACCAGCAGATGCAGGTACCGCTACTGCCAAGCCTTCAACCAGTTCCTCCAATGGTTCAATCAAATCGGATACAGCATCTACTGGATTAGTTGATCACGCTTTGGGCTCAAGAAATCTGTTCGTAGGTTGTGAAGGTACTGACGTAAAGCAGGTGCAGACAAATTTAGTATCTCTGGGATATACCATCACAGTGGACGGTTATTTTGGAGTAACTACTAAGCTAGCCGTTGAGAAGTTCCAAACTGCCAACAAGTTATACTCTGATGGTATCGTAGATAGTATAACATTAAGTAAAATTCAGTCGCAAACAAAATGAAAACGGAAATTGGAAGTAATGATCTCCGTTTACTAATTGAGAAAAGCCTATATAGCGAAGAGGTACTGTATAAATGTTTTTATTGGTACGGAGCAGATTTTACAGTTGAAATTACGCCACTTACTCCGGAATTTTTTGAAGTTACGCTAAGTCGCAAAAATCTCATGGCAGACTTAGAAGTAACGGCGGAAAAAATAAAGCGTGATTTAATTGACTTTAAACTCCGGCATATTATAACTACAGAAACCCAAACAATTCGTGAATTATTAGTTGCTAAGGCTTTCGCTAATTTTGATATTAACGACGATCCTGCAACGCTAGTGTCCGATCCTGTTGGTTTTGACCCAAACCATTAGCATCTGATGATTTTACCTCTTCCAGTTCTTTCAAAGACACCTAGGAAATTTAATGAACTTGATCATTATGACCTAAGTCAACCTACTGATTACTTTCTACTGCCGTTTCGCTTCCATAGGTTAACCACAGAAAAGGAGGTATTGGTAAATGAAGTTGGTGATTTCCTTGTCGTCCCATCAGGCACCGTAAAGCAGATTGTAACCCGAACGCTGACCAAAGCCGACAATGACGAGTTGTATGGAGATTTAATAGCAAATTTTTTTATAAGCGAAGAACGAGTACCTTCTTTGTTAAGTATTGCTGCAACCCGTTATCGCACTAAAAAATCTTTTCTAGATAATTTCACGTCTCTCCATATTTTTGTTATTTCTCTTCGTTGCGAGCATACATGCCACTACTGCCAGGTATCTAGGGCGAGCGTTGATAAAAATGCTTTCGATATGAAACGTAGGCATATTGATATGGGTATTGAGTTTATGATGAGGTCGCCTAATAAAAATGTGACAATGGAGTTTCAAGGCGGTGAGGCATTATTGGCCTTTGATAACATAGTATATGCAGTTGAAAAAGCAAAAGTAGAGGCTGTTAAATATAATAAAACGGTAACGTATGTTATTTGTACTAATTTAGCTATGGTCACTAATGACATGCTATACTATTGTAAAGAAAATAACATTCTTATTTCTACTTCAATAGACGGCCCATCATTTATTCATAATCAAAATCGACATCGACCGGGAGGTAATAGTTATGAGTTGGCCATTGATGGGATTCAAAAATGCAAAGAGATATTGGGGCCGGACAGAGTTTCGGCATTACTTACTACAACCAATTTGTCGCTTGGGTATCCTACAGAAATCGTAGATGAGTATTTCCGGCTAGGGTTTCGTGAAATCTTTTTACGGCCAATTAGTCCTTATGGATTTGCTGTTAAAAACGAGAAGAGAAATAAATACCAAACCGAGCAATTCCTGGCATTTTATAAGACAGCCTTAGACAAGGTAATCGATTATAATTTGAATGGCTATTTTTATCGGGAATCCTATGCATCAATCATACTCAAAAAGATACTGACTCCATTCCCGGTTGGATATGTGGACCTGCAATCTCCCGCTGGGATGATAAATAGTGTAATTGTCTTTAATTATGATGGGAAGGTATATGCAACCGACGAAGCTCGAATGCTAGCTGAAATGGATGATTTCACATTCCAGTTGGGCGATCTCGACACAAGCACATACGAAGAAATATTCTATGGTGAGAAAGCCCATTTGTTTTCTGAAGTATGGTCAAATGAAAGCCTCGCCGGTTGTTCCGATTGTGCATTTCAAAGCTATTGCGGAGCTGATCCCGTTTTAAATCATGCTACACAAGGAGACATATATGGATATAGGCCAACTAGTTCATTTTGTCATCGCAATATGGAAATCATTCGATACCTGCTTCAATTAATTGATCGTGATAAAAAGATAGAACCTGTTTTTAGGAGTTGGATAGCCAATTAGATGCTACTTAAAACTAAAGGAATTGCAAGTAACCTACAAGAGCCCATCGTTGCGAAAGTTACGAGAGATCCTTTCTGCCAAGAAGCGAATCAATTACTTATTTCTGAATCGGCAGCGCTATTATATGATTTGCGACATTTTAGAGCTATTTTGACTAATAACAAATATGCAGTCGATAGTTCTATCCCTATGGTCTATGAAGTGGCAACTCTTGATCATTTATCTGATGGCGATATTGTTGTAGTCAATCCTAGCGGGATAATAAATACTTTATATAGAATCAAGTCTTATCAGAATTTTTTATTGTTTACAGAGCGATGTAATAGTAATTGCTTAATGTGTTCACAACCTCCTCGAGACCGGAATGACGTTCCATACTTAGTGAATCTCCATAAGCAGCTAATACCATTAATCCCTAAAGATTGCCAAGAGCTAGGAATTACTGGTGGCGAACCTACTTTATTAGGCCCCTCTTTTTTTGAATTATTACAACTGATAAAAAGCGAATTGCCGGATACCGAGATACATTGCCTGTCTAATGGTCGCTCTTTTGCTTGGTCAAATATGGCAGAGCGCTTAAGAAGTTTGCAATTCGATCGGTTAATGCTCGGTATTCCGTTATATTCTGATTATTATCAAATCCATGATTATATAGTACAGGCAAAGAATGCATTCCATCAAACCATGCAGGGACTGTACAACCTGGCACTTCGAAACCAACGCATTGAGATTAGAATAGTGCTACATAAACAATCCATTCCAAGGTTAACACGGCTTGCAAAATACATTTACATGAATTTACCTTTTGTAGAGCATGTCGTTTTTATGGGATTGGAATATGAAGGGTATACTCCGTATAATATTGAAAAGCTTTGGATTGATCCTGTAGAATATATGAATGAACTAGGGGAATCGGCTGAATATCTTTCTACAATGGGTATGAATGTATCTATTTATAATTCGCAACTTTGTTTGTTGCCTGAGGCCCTTTGGAAATTTGCCCGGAAATCAATTTCAGACTGGAAAAACATTTATTTGCAAGAATGCTTGCATTGTACATTGATTGATAGGTGTGGTGGGTTGTTCACATCAGGGGAAAGACAACACAGTAAATTTATTAAGGCATTTAGCTGAAGCTCAGTAACCTTATCATCATATTACGCTACTCTTATTTAACAAGTATTTTCTCAAGCGCAGCTTGCCTGAGTAAATATTGAACGACTATTTTATTTCGAGAGAAGCACTGAAGAAAATATTCCGCATTATCGATATGAAGAATATACTTGTCAATTCCAAATTCTTCGCCTTTACTCAGAATTATAGCAAAATCAGTAACTGAGGATAAAAATGTACCGGATCTTCTAACCCCTAACCTCTCGGTGAGTGATTGAATCGCACGTGGGGTTAAGAACAATTCTGTTGCCCATATCTCTGAAGAGCAAAAACGAATATATTTACAGCCTCTTTCTTTACGAATTTCTAGACGATCTATGCTCATACGTTCATTTGTGGAAGGGATTGCTACTTCTGCCAGAGAAATATCTGAAGCAGCATGTGAAGCATGATGAGAGAAATTTAACACTGTATTGGTTACCATATACTGAATTAAAACACGACTAAAGATTAGAAGTTTCAATTGCAAAAATGCATTTGTCAACAAATAATGGATAAATTTTTCCCTTGATCTTGTTTTCTTTCACGTTATCCTTACAATACTATCCCAGGATAACATTCTCTCATTATTCGGAGCACTGTAAATATACAGCTACAGACTTGGCCGGAGGCTCTAGTGATGATGGATGACAATGGATTAAATGTGCTTCCGGCTGTCTGTTTTAAGTCTTATTTCTTGCCTGTATAATAGATAAATTATAGTTAAAATAGCCCGAACGGTCTTGCGCGATAATTTGTCGACACCGGTCACTTTTACGCGATAAACTAGTAACTGATGACCAAAACCAACCATTTCAAGCCACAACTAGCCCGAATAAAAGAGGCCCTAAAACAGCGGCAAAACGTCGAACTCCGGGGGAAATCTATCACCGTTCGTAAACTCTTAAACGAACTAATAACCGTCGATAGGGGCCGAAGTATCATCGCTCCATCCCACGAGGAGGATTACCTGATCCGGGTGCTCGATAAGATAGCCTTCCCGGCCAGCGATAAGATGTCCGTCGAGAATATCCAGCGACAAGTCCTTCAATCCTTCGGCTGGCCACTGCTACTGAACCTGAGTCATGTCCAGTTCTTCAGTGGCAAACTCTTAAAAGAACTTCATTACGACCGGGTACTCCCGGTCTTTTTATTTGAATACCCGGAGTTACTCAAGAAGAAAGCTTTTAACCTGCTACCGATCCTCTCCGAGCTAACGGTCGAACGAACCCCGGTCGGTATTCCCAGTATCATCTGCATCACCGAACGAGGGAGACCGGTCGGCTCCCTGACCGCTAGTTCTTTAGTGATAGAACTACCGTATGACCTGAGCCAGAGTGAAGTAATTTCCATCATCGAAGAAACCCTCGCCGGAGCTTCGGCTTACTTTAGTCCTGGAGTCCTGAAAGAACTTGAGTCCTTGCCATCGCTAGCAGCCCTTAAAACGATAGTAAAAGGTCTCCTGCGGTATATGAATACCTTAGGTCTACAATCGATCGATCAAGAACTCTACCACCAATTTATACATACCACCCAGCACCGTCATGGCTCCAAGAAGACTTATCGATCCAGAGTATAAGGCAGAGGTCAGGGACCAGTATAAACTGGCTACCACTGCAAAAGAACGTGCTAAGATCATTAAAACAGCCTGTAAGGTAACCGGATACACCTACGGTGGATTAATGAGGGCTCTTGAACTGCATATCCGAAAGCGCACCCTGAGTCAGAAAGAGAGCACCAGATTAGACCACTTTAATACCCTTGGTAAACTGGTCTGGGATTATCAGCAGGAGTTCTCTACGATGCGCCGGGTAAGCACTACAATGGCCATTAAACGTTTAAAAGAGACCGGAGCCTTATCCGAAGACGTTACTTACGATCAGATCTCCAAATCGATCCGTAGACAGCGATTTAAGAATCTCTCCGGCTCTTACTTTACTCCCTTTGAACGATCAGAACCACTGGAGATGATCCAACTGGACTTTACCAGAAGTATTCATTTCGAGCATCTGAGGAAAGACGGAAAATCCCTGTTAAAGCTAACCGACCTCAAGGGAGCCAATGCCAAACAAAGTAGGGTCTGGATAGCCGTAGCCATCGATGATGCTACCAGAGTAGCTTATGCCCGGTATTACCTAGCCACCGGTGAAAGTAGCCTCTTAGCCAGAGATTTCCTCCTGAGGGCTGCCAGAGCTAAAACCAAGACTGATACCACCACCGGTGAGATCAAAGCCCTCCCGTTATTACAGGGCCAACCTCAGGCTGTTTATACCGATA
>CAYOJJ010000022.1:0-51099 GCA_964404255.1 uncultured Alphaproteobacteria bacterium
AAGTGAAAAGCAGGATCATTCTTCAACATTGACATACATAACTAATGAATTCAGTATTCAACATCATTCAATATGGGCTGGTTATCCTCGCTGCGGTTGCGGGAGGATTTTTACTCTTCGGCCTTATCTACAAATACAACTATAAGCGGCGGCACCGGCATCCGTATGTGCCGCCGCGCTCGGGAACACATATCTGGGTTCGTTCTACAAACGAAGACGATCCTAACAGGCGCAGAAAGGTGAGTGCCGAATGAGCGAGCGCGACGAATACCTCATCCTCTGTGCCGCGCGGCTCTGTGCACTGCTCGAACGCTCAGCCACTATTGCCGAGCGATTGCTGGCGCTGACGGATGCTTCTTCAGCGAACGAAGAACATTACCCGACATCCTTATCAACCTGTGAACCCGTGTCCTCCGACGCCTCATCGACATGATGCGACAGACGAACCAACACCAAGCGCGACGAGCCTGCCTGCTGTGTATTTCGATACCAGCGGCAGGCGCCGCCCGCGCTCTGAATGCGACCTGCTCGAACTACTGCGAGCGGCGCTTGCCGTACAACGCCGGTACGATCTTTGCGCTGAAGCGATCGGCGTTACGACCGGCGAAGTACGGGCCGCTTATAGAAAGATCTTTTTCTATAGTACCGAGACGAATTGCCTCTTCGAGCATTTCCGCCGAGAGCCCGCCGATCATGAGTCTTGCGCCTGCTACATCGTAACGACGAAGTACCAGGGAGAACGAGCAGCACTACTGAGCGATATCATCCCAAGCAGTGAACTCTACCAGCGCTGCCGCATCGAAGCACAAGGAAAATACTTCCGATGCAGAGTATGCGGTACCCTTCCCTGCCCAAGCGGCAAGCAAAAGCCATGGGAGCTTGAAGGCCAAGGCCGGATGCTGGTAGAAACGCTTGGGCTGTAGTGTGGCTGGGGTATGGGGGCTGGGGTTTGGGGTATGGGAAATACAAAACAATCTGTATTTAAGCTCTATACTACGCCTGTCATTCCGAGCCGCGACAGCGGAGAGGAATCCCCTGACGTCCTAACAAACCGACTTACACAACACCCCAAACCCCAGCCCCCATACCCCCGATCAAAAGCCATCAACGCCAATAGACAGTCGAAAACCATATCTATAATCAACAGCCAAAAAACAGACAATGACACCAGAAAACCCAACCACCGACGATCTGATCTTTGCCAGCAAGCACTATAAACTCGAAACCGAGGATGTCTTTGTAAAGCACGTACCGAATTTTGAATTCTTAAAAGTACGCCAGTACTTAAAAGATTTACTCGCCTACGAGATCGATTCCCGTGCCAACCTGCCGATCGATAGCCGCCCCGAGCGCTTCGCCACCATGCGTGCCTCGCTGCAAGGCTGGCGCGATCACGTCCAGAAGATCCTCGGAGTCGAATCCGCCCAATCACTCATCCGCGATGAGAACGGCGAGCTGATCCCAAGAAATATGCGGCGAAGGAAGGGGTGAAAATGCAGCAGTATTTTAGTATAATAGTACGACATCATTTTAGTGTAATAGTACGGCATTATTTTAGTGTAATAGTACATGAAAGCATTAGAACAGGCAAGCGTCGAACAGAATATAAAGCCCTTCACAGTATTCTTAGCCGATCTCGTGAAGCGGACGATGAAAGGAAAACCGGTGGCTACGATAAAGGGGCTATAGTACCAACCCCCATCCACGATGGGAAGGGCGAGCTGATCCCGAGAAATATGCGGCAATATGAATTGGTGCTACAAAATCTAAGTCCATGAGAGGAAGCCAGTCGCGACAATCAGCAATAAACATAGCGGACTTTGGGAATGTAAAATCCTACGAATCACACTCATAGTAGGAAAGATTTTTAGCCTAGAGGTACTAACTTTGCTGTATGACGATACAGCAAATTGTGGGAGATAATATTCGCCATATTCGTGAGAGGAAAAATATGAGCCAGGAAGTTCTGGCTTGGGATGCGCAGATGAGCCGGACTTATATCGGAGAGATAGAGCGGGCAAAGAAGACTATCTCGATCGGCCGGCTTGTAAAGATTGCGAAGGTGCTGGAGGTGGCCCCAGAGATGTTGCTGATCGAAGATTATTATAAAATATAATGTCTTGTTACGGCAACAATGCCGCCGAGACCAAGGCAAACCCGGCTCCTGCCAGGCAGAGCAAGGCTGCCAGCCGGTTGCCATAGAGGCCGAAGGTTTGCCGATACCGTAACTGCGCATAACAGATCGTCGCGAACAGATAGAGGCCAAGATATGCGCCTTCCCTATGGCCTGAGCGCAAGGCATATATTACCACAAAAGCGCCAAAGTACGAGAAGAAATTCATGGAACTCGTGAGCCGTACATCGTCCAGTTGAGCAAGCAAGGCGTAGGCAAGCCATCCCATCAGGATAAGCGTTAGAACGAGTGGGATCGCAATATCTTTATAGTATCCGCGAAAAATGAGCCCCAGTATCGAGACGAGTACCAGCCCAAGCACAATACCGATTTCTTTATTAATAACCCGGCGAAATGCCGCCTCTTGTGCATCCGTTCTTTCTTCAGTGTACCATAGCATGAACATGAGCCGCGTATCTTTTTGAATGTACCATTGACTTAAAATTACGAAGCATTTGAACCCTTATCTGGCAAACAGTGCGCTTGTCCATGAATTATTTTAAATAGTGGAAGTCAGAAGCACTTCGAAACCAGGAAGATAAGTGCTCGTTGAGTTATTACAGTCGTCCTCTCACTACGAAAGGACTCAGATCATATAATCATCTATACCGCTATGAAGCTGCTTGGTTCTATTCTCCTTGCTCTTTGTTGCTGTTCTTGTGCAACAATACTCGCTGGCCCTGAAGTGAAAGCCGACATCAATTCGAGCCCGCCAGGTGCATCGATTTACGAAGGCTCAACCTTTATAGGTACGACACCGTATCATGGTACGTTAAAGAGACGAGTCAACCAACTCCTGCATTTTCAATTGAATGGCTACCTGCCAAAAGATACATTGATTATTGCAAAGACCTCTGGTGCGGCGATCTTTTTAGATATTCTTTGCACGGCAGGATTAGGAATAATAGTCGATGCCTGGGCCGATAACTTGAAAGAAATAGATATTCCATTCGATGACGATGGATTACGCATTTATCTACAGGAAGATACTTCTATACGACCGATACTTGCTCAAGCCAGGGATACGACATCCATCGGTAATGAATTAGAGCACCTCTTAAAGCTCAGGCAAGAAGGCGCTATCAACGATGAAGAATATAGACAGGCAAAAGCAAAGCTATTACGGTAGCTATAGGTTACCTTTAAAACCTCCCTTTCTTCTTTCCCTGTAAAAAATAAGTAGAGGGTCAGATTAAAAGAGTTGAATAGCGCCCGAAAGGACTCTATCGGACCTGTTAGTGAAGGAGTTGATACCGTTCCGGTTCTATCACTCTACCTTTCCTAACAGGTTTTTTATTTATCCCGGTTGAACAGCATAAGTATCGTAGAGAAAACGATCATTATTTACTATAATAATTATAAGTAGCAAATGCTTTATGGCCAAGCTGTTTTTCGGTCTTGGTGTATTCGCGGTTGGTGATCAGTGCTTCGGCGTTGGGATCCTTGCTCGGGTTAAACTTTAATGAGAGGTAATGCTCCCGGTGTAAAAACCAATTCCGTTCTTTTTTATTATAGGTGAATGTAAGCTCGTGGCGCCAGTGGCTCGGCCCACCCCAAATGGAATGCTCGATTGTAAACGATCCTTTTTCTGCGATGATCTTCGAAAAGGGATCTTCCAATTCAGAATCCCCCCAACGAATAATATTATCGTTTCGAATAGCTAAGTGGTAAGAGCCATCTTTATCGCCGATTAGCAGTAATAGCGGTCGCACTGCATCCCGCTTGTGTTTGCCGCTTTTCTGAAGAACAAGCAATGCATCGGAAATTCCATCCTCATCAAGATCGGCCTGTATCAGTACTAAGCGTTCGTACCCCTTAAGAACGAATTGGCGCAGCGCAGCCGGTACCGACTCCTCATCGTCATACAAAGGATGAGCAGCCGAAGATCCAAAACTGCCTGAGAGGAGGCCACATAAAAGAACAGAGAACGTAATAACTCGCATACGCAACGATGGATAGTAAATAATTATAGCATATGAACCTTCATTCGGTATAAGCAAAGAAGCTCCAGCGGCGGCTTTTGGCATTATCGAGTGCCAGCAGGATCTGCGTTTGAATACCGATCAGAGAATCGGTATAATGGGCAATGGTTGCAGCATTCATTTGTACAGCAGGGCTATGATACCATTGTTCCAATGTATCGATCAGCAATTGCTCGTCTTGCCCCAAACCTGCCGCCATCTTGTAAAATTGTGCGTAATTATTGATGATCTGCTGTTCTTTCTTTGGAGGAGTAATTTCTTTTTTTAATTCCGTCGTTGCAGAATCTAAGAGCGATAGTATGGTCGTGATCCGTTGAAATCGAATTCGGGAATAGTCCGCTAAGAGGTCGAAATGCGCCGCTTGCTTTTTAATATCTTTCTCCGCCTGCAAATGCGCGGTGATAGAATCCAGCTTTTCATTTTCCGGATCGATCTCCATCGATCGTTGCTTCACTCCTTTCGCACATTCCCGCATTACTTCTGTAGGCAATCGATGATGGATGTTTTCATACTTTAATCCACCTATTAAAGCACCCAACCCCATAATAGCAATACAACCGGCAATAATATTTCTCAGGATCTTCACTCTATGCAGTAAAAAAAACACGCAGGCTATAACGGCGACCAGCATTAAATAGACCGCTATCATTTCTTCTGCTTCTGGAAAATCTGCTCCTATAAATACTAGTATCCGAAGAAAGAAATAGGTCCATAATCCTGCAATAATACCCGATCTGCGCCTGTGTTTTAACCACCAAAAAGCAAGCCCGATAGTTATTTCGAGACCCATTACCTCAAGAATGCCTATCGGAGGTGCAATACCCCTCTGAAGAAGTACCAGCAAGGCTGGTATCCAGCCAAAGACCAATATATAAGCAGCCGGCTTTTTTCTTGCGTCGAACTGCTGATCGCTTACAGAGGTAGTAGGTAGTGGTTCCATAGGGGCGGGTGCTGCCTGTAACGATGGATAGTAGGGACAGGGATAGCGGGCTACTGCTTCAAATACGAGAGTAGTTTTGTAAATATTTTTTCCAGTTCGGCTGCTTGCTTGTTTTGTTTTTTGCTGGTTTGATCTATCTTTGCATTGAGCCGGTCGATCTGCGCTACCAACTTCTTTGCTTCTTCCTGAGACGGGGCTGCGTAAAGCCGGTGGAGGATTCCATTAGTCTCTATGACGACATCGATCAAAACAACCGAGGAAGTGAGCAGCGTTTTATCGAGTTCGAAAAATCTGAGTGCGAGGGTACGTTCTTCGGCGGGCTGGTACCCGGCGCGGGCTTTTAGCTGGGCGATCACTGTATCGAAATAGATCATCCGGCCCTGAATATGAGCTTTCAATATTTTACCATGAGCTACGATCGTATCGGCAAGGCTCGCCGCACGAGGCGAAACCCCAAGATGCTGCATCGAATCGGAAAGGCGGGTCGATAGCGAATCGAAGGCTTCCGATTCGCTCGAAATATCGGAGGTCAGTTCATCGACGATCTTCGCTACGGCCGCCGGCCGCAGGCCCGTGATCTCCCGGTTTCCCTGTGCGCGGGTACAGGTGCTCAAGATCAGCATAAAAAAAGTTACTGCACCTATTGCGATGGATATTCTAGTTCTGGCCATGAGATAGTTCTGCTCGAAGATATAGTTTAAAGTACAGAATAACTCAGGAAACGGGCAATGGTTCAATCGGTAAGACTACTTATTCTATACGGTATATTTGTTTTAGAGATTGTAATGAAAACGATCATCCTATTTATACTACTCGCATCGTGTTTCTCGGTGCCTGTATAAGCGCAGGACTGGCCACGAAGAAATCTGGTATAATATGTACTAAGAAAGTAAGCATGAAAAAGCCGATAGTCATTTTTCTTATTCTATTCTTTACCCCGCTTACTCTCTTTGCCCAGGAGTATTTCCCGTTCGATACGGCTATCTTCGATCGCTCGCTGCTATCCGGAATTAGAAAAATCACTGTGTATGATAGTACTTCCTTAGGCGAGCAGGATACGATATTCTACCTCTTTAATAAGAAAGGTAAGATCACAAAAAAAGTGGGGTTAATAAATGGGAAATTAGAAACAGTGGATTCGATTACCTATGATATATTAGGGCGGCCAAGATTCATCTATAGCCTTTATGGGAAAGAAAATCCTCATCTTGAGGAAGAATATCGATTTGATAGTACCGGTACTTGTTATGAATTTCTACCATCCAATACCTTGCCAGCAAAGATCATTGAATATTACCAGACCGGAGGCCTAAAACGAATTTCATTATTAGGCAACGATACAGTGATCTTCGACTACGATTCTCTTAATGGATTGGCGAGAGAATGTTATAAAAGACGCGGAAGAATTGTATGGATCCATACTTACGAATGGAATCTCGATCATACTGAAATGCAGGAAGTACATACACGTCCTGCGGGCAAGTTCGTCATCGATATCACTTATCACCGTTATAAAGATGGAAAAGAAGTGGAATCTATCTCTACGAAGTTCGACTTTAATAGCCCCAAAATAACATACGATACTTTGTATTGGAAATATGATGCTCAAGGTAGGCTTATCGAACGACCGCGCAGTAGCGGTCCCAGACGTACTATTTCGTATAATAGTATTGGTTTACCCTCCAAAATAGAGTCTCGCGCCCGCCGATATCCGGATAGAATACTTTCGTCAAGCCGTTATGAGTATACTTTTAAGAAATAGTATGCTGCGAATTTTTCTTTTTATATTGATAGGTAGTTGTGTTTCACTTAAAGGGTATGCCCAGGAATACTTCCCGTTCGATACGGCTATCTTCGATCGCTCGCTGCTTGCCCGTGTCAAGAGCGTTACTGAAACCCGGCACTCCACCACTGCTAATAACACCGTTACTACGCTCACCACGTTTGATGAGCGCGGGAAACCGTTACGATCTGAAACCACCGGCTCCGGCGAGCGGCGCATAGCGCTCTATACGTATGATCCGCATGGGACGCTCGAACAATACAGTGTCTTGAATAACGATAAACTGGAATCGAAGATCGAATATAGCATCGATGAACGCGGCGCTATCGCTGCCGAACGACGCTATTCTTCGGTACTGCCGGGCGATGCACCGCGATTCAGCGGCGAGAGTTTTTATGAGCATCATGCCAACGGTGCACTCAAGCGACGCATCATCACGAGCACCGAAGATCACGATACGATGGAGATCGATCGGTACGACGAACTTGGCCGCTTACGCGAAACCGATTGGGGAAAGAACTATCAATGGCTTACGAAAACGATCTTCCGATGGAACAGCGATAACACCGAAATGAGAGAAGAAGCATTCGGGACTTCTCCTGCCGTGCCGGTACTCGTAGTACTCAATCGCTATCACAACGGGAAAAAGATACTATCGATAACGACATCATTCATCGATACCACCCGCGGCAGGCGGATCGATACGCTTATCTGGAAATACGATACGCTCAACCGGTTAATAGAAGCGCCGCTTTCGCCAACCGCGAGAATGCACATTCGCTATAACAGCATCGGCTTACCTTCTACTGTCACCTATTTCGATCACGATTGGCCCGAAGCCGATCCGTATGAGGAGACGAGGTATCAGTATGAGTGGCGCCGCTAAGCGAATCACTTCGGCAGATAGACACGTAGTTCTTCCCTTGCAGTGCGGCGCTCGGTAATAAGCCGCTGTTGGGCTGGCATCGTTGCCAGCGCTTTCAATTTTGCCGCCAGTTCTTCCATGGCAGTAAGCACCTGCTGGGCTTCTTTCTTATCGGCAAAATCATAGTGGCGGTAGAGATCGGAAAAATGCAACGCCTGATCGAGACCGTCATTGAGATTGCGAAGCACCGAATCGCCTTTCGTAAGCATCGTAATAGCGAGTTCTCGCTCTTTGGCCGGTTCGTAGGTATGCTGGCGGCGCAGCCAGCCAAGCGCTTCCGACGAAGCCGCCATCGTGCGCTGGAGACAGTCCTGCAATGGTGTTGCCAGCGCGTCGATCGAATCCATCATCGTCAGTACCTTATACGGAGTATATCCTTTGGTGCGGAAGGTTTCGGCATTGCGCGCAATGAAGGCCCGAAGTACGTCTTCACCGTGACGCAGAGCACGGGTGCTATCGTCGATCGACTTAATAAGTATGGCAGGTTGTGACTGTGCCAGCGATGAGAGCGGGAAAAAGGCACACACCAGCATCCCGATAATAATGCTGCTGCTATAACGCAGCCACTTCGTACGTATCATAATGCAATGGCATATAGTATCTGGGGAATACGAACGTCGTGTGTATACAAACATACGATAATTCAGGCAAAAATGGTTCTGTTAATCAGCAGAAAAGTAGGCTATCTACCGTATCCTATGGCATTAATGACGTCGTATGCTTTAGCGATATCATCCGATGTCGATGAATACGGCGGTAACAGGTAGATCGTATCGCCGAGCGGCCGCATTAATACTCCTTCGCCGCGGCAGGCTGCCGAAAATTCGAGCGAGCGATTGCTGAGATACCCTTCCGGTTCTTTTGGCTCCATAGCCGCCATCGTACCGAGAATGCGATGCGTATATCCGAATCGTTCGGCAAGCCGCGGCATACATTCGTTGTGTACTTTATTGATAGCGGTGATGCGCTCGAAGACCGGCTCATTCTCGAAGATCGAAAGCGAAGCAACACCGGCGGCGCAGACAATAGGATTGCCGGTATAGCTATGCCCATGAAAGAAGGTCCTGGTGCGGTCGTTGCTGAGAAAGGTATTGTATATCTCTGCAGTTGCAAGCGTAACACCCATCGGCAGGAAGCCGCCCGTCAGTCCTTTCGAGAGGGTCATAAGATCGGGCGAGAGGCCGGTGCTATCGCTCGCAAAAAAAGTCCCGGTTCTGCCGAAGCCGGTTAATACTTCATCGGCAATAGTAAGGATGTTATTTCCTTTGGCGATCTGTAGTGCTTCGGCGAGCACTTCTTTGCGCCAGGTCTTCATCCCGCCCGCTCCGAGCAGGAGTGGTTCGTAAATAAAACCGGCGATCGCGGCATTCGTTGTTACTTCTTTGCGAAGCCGTTCGAGAAATACTGTTTCAGCTTCACTGAGCCCCGAAGAAGTACCGGCAGGTGGTGTTGGAAACGGAAGATGAATAACATTGAAAAGCAACGGAGCAAACGCTTCAGTGAACGTACCTCGTGCACTGGCGGACATGGCGCCGAAGGTATCGCCATGATAAGCGCCTTCGAGAGCAAGAAAAGTCGTGCGCCGCTCGCCGTGATGCAGCCAGTATTGCAGGCACATCTTGAGGGCAACTTCAACGGCCGTCGAGCCGTCATCACTGAAAAATACTTTGGCGAGTCCCTTCGGTGCACGCTCGATGAGCTTCTTTGCAAGCACCGCGGCCGGCTCGTGCGTAAACCCGGCGAAGATCACCTGTTCGAGGGTTGCAGCTTGCTTCGCAATAGCACTCGCTATCACCGGATGAGCATGACCATGAAGCGTCAGCCACCACGAAGAGATCGCATCGAAGAGTGTACTGCCATCTTCGAGATAAAGATACGAGCCCGAGGCGCGAACAACCGGCCAGGCTTCCGGCACCAGTTGCATTTGCGTGTACGGATGCCAGATATATTCTTTATCGTAGTGCTTCCAGTTGGAATTCATTCTGATATACTTCTCGTAATGTTGCACGATCGATGGTTTGCATCGGAGGGATCGTTGCCAGCACCCCTACCTTACCATATTGTTCGATAGCTTTTTTATTTTCCTCATTAGGAACACCAAGCAGTACCACTCCCGCTATTTCAATGGCATGATCGCGGAGCGCTTTGATCGTTAGTAGAGTGTGACTGATTGTACCGAGCGTTGTTCGCGAAGCAATAAGCACCGGCAGATTCCAGCGCTTTATCAATTCTATCTGCAGGAGCTCGTCGTTGATCGGCACGAGCACTCCTCCGGCGGTTTCGACAATGAGTGGTCGTTCGTTTGGCAGTTGCAAGTTTTTCCTGTCGAGGGTTATACCATCCAACCGAGCGGATAAATGCGGCGAGAGCGGCCGTTGCAGCTTGTATGCTTCGGGAAGTATGCGGCTGTTATCAACACCCGATAAGCGACGTACTGTTTCCGAATCCGTTTCTTCTTCGAGCCCCGATTGAATCGGCTTCCAATAATACAACTCGTCATGTGCTGCCATGAGCAGCGATGAGAGCACTGTCTTGCCGACATTCGTATCGGTGCCACAGATAATAAAAGAATTATTCATCGGTACTCCTGCTCCAAGGCGATAAGCGCCTCGCATAATTCTTCGAGCTGTTCGCGCGTATGCAACGCATTAATAGTAATGCGAAAGCGTGCAGTGCCTTCGGCAACAGTCGGCGGTCTTATCGGGCGGATATCGAAGCCGCGTTCGAGCAAGGCATCGGAAACCGCACAAGCTACTGGATCTTCGCCTACAATCAGCGGGACAATCGGCGAGCGGCCATCGCTAACGCGCCACTGCTGTAACGATCGCTGTAACCGTTGCCTGAAAAATGCCGCATTGGTAAGTAGTTGCTCGCGCAATTGCGCATCCTCTTTGAATCCTTTGAGTACTTCAATGATCGTAGCGGCAACAATCGGCGGGAGCGCCGTCGTAAAGATCATGGTCCGCGCTTTATTGATAAGATAGGAAATAATTACTTCCGAAGCGCAGACAAACGAACCGGCCGCTGCAATAGCTTTGCCGCAGGGATGCGTACTTACGAGCACATTATCGCGTACACCATAGTCATCGATGAGCCCCCTGCCATCTTTACCAAAAAGCCCGGTGGCATGAGCTTCATCGACGATCAGTGCAAGATCAAGTTCATCGCAAAGCGCAGCCAGTTCTTGCAGCGGTACTTCATCGCCATCCATAGAATAAAGGCTTTCAACGACGACATAGATATCGCTGCCCTCTTTCCTGGCAGCACGTGCCATTTCGCGCAGCGATGAGAGCGAATTATGCTCAAAGCTTTTCTTCGCTGCAAGACTTGCACGGATTCCCTCTTTGATGCTTGCATGCACCATGGTATCGTAGAGGATAACATCGTGCCGCGTCGGCAGCGCCGTTAGCACGGCCATATTCGCATGGTAGCCGGAAGAGAAAAAGAGCGCGTGTTCTACACCTTCAAATTCGGCAAAGGCTTGCTCCGCTTCTTCATGCCAGTGGTGATTCCCGCGCAAAAGCCGTGAGCCACCGGCACCGAGCGGCATACCTTCCGCAAGCTTTTCTATAATGCGCTCACGCAACGCCTGGCTTTGGGTGAGACCAAGATAATCGTTGGAGGTAAAATCTATCCCGGCGGGCAAGCGCAATTCCCGCTTGCGTTCGAGCTGCTGCAGAGCCGCAAGTTCGCCCTGAAGACGGTCTTCGATTCTCATCTCAGGAATCCTGCAACGACATCTCCATCGCAAACGGAGCTTTTGCTTTGATACCGAGCTTCGTTAAGAGCGCTGTATCTTCGTCGATAGAGGGATTCGGAGTTGTAAGCAATGTATCGCCGGTAAAGATCGAATTCGCTCCGGCAAGAAAAGCGAGCGCTTGCGCTTCTTCGCTTAATGAGCGGCGCCCTGCCGATAAGCGCACTCGTGCTTTCGGCATCAGGATTCGCGCACAGGCAATCACACGAATAAAATCGAACGGATCGAGCGGCTTTGCTTCGGCAAGCGGTGTACCTTCAACCGGTACCAGTGCATTGATCGGTACGCTTTCCGGCTGAGGGTCGAAATTTGCCAGCGTATGCAAAAACTGAATGCGATCGTCGTCGCTCTCGCCCATCCCAAGAATACCGCCGCAACACACGGAGATACCCGCATTGCGGACATTCTCTAAGGTATCGAGGCGATCCTGATATTCACGCGTGCGAATGATACTACCATAGAACTGCTCGGAGGTATCGAGGTTGTGATTATACGCGGAAAGGCCGGCTTCTTTTAAGCGCTCGGCTTGCGAAGCATTGAGCATTCCAAGTGTCGTGCAGACCTCAAGGCCGAGATCATTCACCTGCCGCACCATTTCGAGCACGTTCTCAAAATCTTTTCCTTCGCGCACTTCGCGCCAGGCGGCGCCCATGCAAAAGCGGGTTGCTCCGCCGCGTTTTGCTTCGGTGGCCGTTGCAACAACGGCATCGACATCAAGAAGCTTCCCGGCATTCACGCCGGTATCGTAACGCGCGGCCTGCGGGCAATACGCGCAATCTTCGGGGCAGCCGCCGGTTTTTACCGAAAGCAGCGTACATAATTGCACATCGGCGTAGTTATGATACTGCTTATGCACTTCGCTTGCGCGGGCGATTAATTGCAGGAACGGACTTGTATAGAGTTCGCGAACGACTTCTCGTGAGATCATTATAATTTTTATAGGTAGAGAATATACAGCACTACGGCGCACTGTAACAATGAAATCTATCGTTGGGGTGCCATAGGATCGCTGAAGTCTTAAAAACTCCAGCGTAATCGCAGGAATAAAACATTCGCCAGCGAGCGGTAGGAGCCGGCAGCATTGCTGAAATAGGATTCCGCTATAAGGTCAGCGTCGATATCTTCTGCCAGCGAATAGGTAACGACGGGAAAGAAGATCGTGCTATTATTATTCGGCGAATAGATCAGCGCGATGGTTGCCGAGCAGATCGGTGAAAAACTGTGCGCGACACTTCCATAGAGCGAATACCGGAACGGCATAAGATTTTTTGGCGAAGGCAGCCGGGAAAATAGAGCCGCTACCGGAGCCGCATCGTTCGGAATCGAGCTATTATACAGCCCCGAAAGCATCAGATAGTATTCGCCTATCATGTGATCGGCACTAAGCGAGATCTCAATGGCATCCGAACTATCGAACTCTTTTTTTCTCGGATGAAAATACGATAGCTCTCCTTTAAATCCTGCTTCGCCGATATTTCCAGCCCACCCTATTCCTGCAACCAGATCGGTCTTATAAATCCCCGCAAGCGCCTGCACGTCATAGCCCGCCATGTTCCATCGGACGATCCCTGCCCCCACCGCATCGTTCGCCGTTCTCGATGGGCTGAACGCTGCTTCGATGGTGGTATTGGTAGCCGGCGAGTACTGCGCGCGAATCGCATCGGAGCCCGGTCGTTCTTCATAATCAAAATCAAGAATATTATAGGCATTGAAGAGATCGTTGGGATTCCAGATCGTAGCGATCCCCCAATTGATCCGCTGTCGGCCGAGCCGCACATCCCAGCTATCGTCTGCGTATCGAAGGTAGGCTCTATCGGCGATCGAGTGGATCACCACCGAACGGGAATTCAGCCAGAGTACCGATAGATCGAAAAAACCAGGGTCGCTGCTTATGATGGTTGCAAATGAAGGAGTCACTTTTACATCTTCGCCATAAAAGATACGGGTACGCACACCAAGGGTTGCGCTAAGCGCAGGGGTAATCTCTAACGAAACATTCAAGCGGTTATGCAGCAATGAACTTGAAATGGCCGAATCGATATCATCGGCAAATTGCAAACCCGACAGCGATTTAAGATAGCCATGCACACTTATACAAGAGCGGGAAGTATCTTCTTTCTCCTGGGCAAACACAGATGCCCCGGTTGCTGCTACCGAGAACATAATGGAAAGCACAAGAGCGAGTGAGCGGCGCATACTCTTACCGTCGTTCGTCGGAGACTACCCTTCCATCCTGAAGCGTGATAACGCGGCGGGCCCGTTCGATAACGCGGGCATCGTGAGTTGAAAATACAAAGGTCATGTTTTCTTCTTTATTGAGCTTCGCCATAATATCGAGTAAATTTCCAGCCGAGACTGAATCGAGATTTGCTGTCGGCTCATCGGCGAGCACAAAGCGCGGTTTCGAAGCCAGTGCCCGGGCGACGGCAACGCGCTGCTGCTGCCCGCCGGATAACTCCGAAGGACGAACATCGTGCTTATCTTCGATACCGACCTCCCGCAATAATTCATGTACCCGTGCTTCGCGTTCTGCTTTCGGTCTCCCCTGAAGCAGCATAATGAATTCAATGTTCTCGCTGGCGGTAAGAACCGGGATCAGATTATACGATTGAAAGACAAAGCCGATATTATGGAGGCGAAAGTCGATCAACTCGTTATCTTTAAGATTAGTAATATTCACGCCGCCGACTTCGATGTATCCTTCGGTCGGCCGGTCGAGGCCGCCAATAAGATTGAGCAAGGTAGTCTTCCCCGATCCCGAAGGACCTACAAGCGCGGTGAATTCGCCGCGTTCTATATGGACATGTACATTGCTTACCGCCCTGACCGGAATTTTGGTCTCCTCATATACTTTGGAGATATTATGAGAGTCGATGACAGTTTCCATGATCTTATTTCCTTATGGCTTCGGCCGGTTGCAACTTCACCGCTTTGCGCGCCGGAAGAAGCGCCGAGATAAACGCCGTGATCGTGACCAAGACAAGTACTTGCCCGTAATGAGACAAGTCTAATCTGGTATAGACCACTTCCTCGTACCCGAAACTCCTGAACGTGGCCGCAAAGACACTCAAGTCGATGCCGTATTTGCCGAAGTACGCAATGGTTATCCAGGAGAAGAGCATCCCGATAGGAGTACCGACAAACATCAGAAAGAATGTTTCGAAGACGATCATCGCAAAGACGCGCCGGCGTTTCATCCCAAGTGCAATAAGCATGCCTATCTCTCTGGTGCGCTCCAGCACGGCCATGAGCATCGTATTAATGATACCGAACGCCATAGCGAGCAATACTATACCCATCAGCACATACATACTCTGGTCGATGAAGGAGATAATAAGATCCATCTCCGGCGAAACGACCCGCCACCCTTCGACAAGAAGCCGCGGATACTGCGCCTGCAATATCCTGACAAACGAATCCACCGAATCCTGTGAGTGCAATAACAGTGCAATTTCAGTGGCAGCAAGGCTGTCATTAAGCATCGCTCCAAAATCCGCCCGGGTGACAAACACGTTCGACTCATCGTACGGAGTATTTTTCGTTTGAAAGATGCCGACAATACGATAGGCGCCCGAAGCGATATTGCGTTCTTTGTCCTGGGTGGTAATCACGAGCTTCGAGCCGATGCGGACCTTCAGTTTCCGTGCGAGTTTCTTGCCGATAAGCAATTCATTATTTTTTGTGCCCGGGAAATACTTTCCTTCGATCACTTTTGCCCGCAGCTTCGTCAGCGAATCTTCATCGGCGGGCATCACCCCATTGATCTGTATCCCAGAATTGCCGGCCGCCGAAGCGATCATTCCCCTGGCGATCAGCCGGCAGGCGGCACCGCGAACGTACGAACTACGGCGAAGCGAACTCACCAGCGAATCGGCATCGGTGATTGTAAATCGTACATCGCGATCTTTTTTGAACTCGGGGTTATGAAGCTGGATGTGCGAGATCTCCGTTTCGATAGCACTGCGAACCCGTTCTTCGGCAAAGCCGAAATAAAAACTCATGATGAACAAGCCAGCCCATAGGCCGATGATCACCGAGCAGATGATAACGATACTGCGCGCCTTGCGGCGCCAGATGTTTCTCCACGCTATGGATAGGAGCATCATCATCGCTTCATCGTATTGAGCGTTTTCATTCGACGCGCATAAAACATCGGGTAGATACCGAGTACCAGAGAGATACCGAGAACGATAAGCGCCTGATTGATAAAGATAGGAGCCTGGATAACCGTTGGCATGACGGGCTCGAAGCCGAATTCACTATATGCCCGGGCCATCTGGCCGCTAAATCGTATCGGATATTCCTGAAGGTAATAGATCAGCGGAAAACTTAGCGCAATACCGGCAAGCGCTCCGATAATAGAAGTACAGATGGTTTCACCGAGAAGCATTAGTGCGATCGTTCGGCGTTTCATGCCAATGGCCAGCAGCATCCCGAGTTCATAGGCCCGCTCGTTCATCATCATCAGCACGGTTCCGAATATGCCGAAGGAGATAACAAAGTACAGAATGCCGATCATGATATTATAGAACATACTATCGGCTTTGATATGCGTTGCAATATCCGGCATCATATCTTCCCACGTCATTACCTCGAAGCTGCTATCCAATGATTGTTGAAGCGATCTCTGCGTGGCACGGAGCGTCCCCGTTTCGGTCAACGAAAGCGCAAAGCCGGTAAGCTGGCCTTCGGCGCTCAGGAATTCGCGCGCCTCGGCAAGGGGCAGGAAGATAAGCAGATCGTTGAGAGCCGGCGAGCCGAATTTCACGATGCCGCCTACGGGAAATTTCCCTGCGGCCTGCGCTCCCTGATAGCCTTGCCCGAGGAGCACGAGCGTATCACCAACGCGAAGCTGCAGTTTGGCGGCGAGGCCTTGCGAAAGGAGGATCGCTTTGCCGGAATCCTCAAGGTAATGACCGCTTATTACATTGCTGCGCAAGTGAGTAAGCCGATCTTCGCTTTGCGCTTCGGTACCGACACATAATGCTCCCTGCGTAAGATTGCCGCTTGAGGCAAGCACAAAACTTTCAATTCGCGGGACTACCCCGTTAACCCCGGGAATTTGTCTAATCTTATTGGTTAGCTCTTCGCTTGTTGTAAAACCGTTATCGAGAATCTGCTCATCCCAATAGCCTCGCTTATGGATCTGAATATAACCGGAGTGAAAACTAACGACGTTCTTAATAAGATGGCCGAAGACTCCGGCCTGCAGCGACTTCATCGATATGGCAAGCAAGACCGCAAACAAGACCGAAGCCATTGTAATGAGCGTCCGGCGTTTATTGCGCCACACGTTTCGCCATATCAGCCGCAGGATCATTCTACCTTTTGCATATTTTGCGTACTGAAGAACGATTCTGCGATAGGCCGATCGAAGGCAAGCGTTGTGTAAATCAAAATCGTTTTATTACCTTTTTTATCGGCCGGGATCATTTCCGTTTGCGTGGGTATCAATCGGCCGCCGAGCTTCTTCACTTGTGAACCGGTCATCGTATTCATCAGCCGGCCATCTTCGTCGTAGTATTCGGCGCGAAGAATCAAGTAATCTTTCTTTTCGATCCAGAGTATTACCTTACCCCAAACCACAGCCGCTTCTTTTTTCGGTAGTAGTTGTATCTTGTAGCACGGACCATACTCCAGCGATTCCTCCCCGAGCAGTGTATGTTCATAATCTTCTACCATACTGGCTTCGCGCACCAGATCATCGTTGGTAAAATCGGTACCCATCCAGGATTGGCTCATCATCGAAGGCGGGAGCTTGATCGTTCGTTCGATACTGGGCAGCCAATTCCATACTTCTTTTTTTCGTTTGAGAAATACGGTGCCCTTTTCCTTGGCGGGTGAAGTGATAAGCACCAGAGCAAGGTCATTGCCTTTCGACCAGGATTTCATCGTCATCTCGCGGGAATAAGTCGGACGGACAATCTTAATGGTCATCGTTGCTTCCGAAGACGCACCGCGCATCCGGCTATCGGCCCGACGGACGATTTCTTTGGCATCTTCCGGTACGATAGAAGAATGAAAAAACAGCGAAAGAAGAACTGCAGCAAGGATCATAAGCCGATTCTTACGATACGTTCAAACAATATACCCCACAAGGTAACATCCATGATATACCACTATTCGATAGGTTACTTTTTAGGCATAGCAGGGGTAGTGCTATTACAAATTTACAACGATTTTTAGCCGCAGAAGCAGTAAGCAGGCTTACTCTCTATTCATCGAGACCAAGACGGTGGACCGCTTCGCTGACATCGCGCAACGTAAAATTCATATGGTCGCCATTCGTGCGAATCTTTTGCATACACTCATCCCGGCTCTGGTACAGAGCGTCCTGCTTTTTACCTTTGGAATGTTGTAGTGCCTTCGTATAGGTTCTCAAACTATCGAGCAGTGGCCCCTCTTTCTGATAAGAGCCGTATAATTTTTTATATCCCTGCAACAAGTCCAGGCCTGCACGCTGGGTAAGGCTATCGGCATCCGGATATTCCTTCACTTTAGTTATTGTTTCATCCAGAATAGGCAGGCAGGCATTCACATTTACCTGTCGGTCACTATCGAGCGGAGCCAGCGAATCAAGGATTGGCAATCCCATATCCGGATTCTCAAGAGCATAGAAGCGCTCGGCAAGCTTGCCTATCGAATCATCGACGATTCGTACGCGAAGCATATATCGATGGATAGATTTTTCCATATTGGTTAACAGGATGATCACAGAACTATTCTCCCGCTTATTATAAACGGCAACTTTATGGTAGACATCACGCTGGCCGAATTCGATAAAAACGTTGACCAGCGCACCGAGCGAAAGCGGAAGCAATAGCCAGGAAGCGATGCGCAGGGAATGCTCGCCAAATGGCTGCCGGTATCGGACGGCAATATAGATCCAGATCAATATTTCATAAACTCCAAGCCATGAAAGAAATGTGTGCTCCGTCAGATCCACGATACCAAAGGCGATGCCCCACAATACCCTGATGGTAATCCATAATGGCAGCTTATGCGAAATTCCTCCCCTGAATATTGCAAACCCAAGCACCGCATTAGCCATTATTTCCATTCCCATACGTTGGGGCATCGATATATGCAGATAGGAGAATAGCCCTATGACCGGTATCCAATAGATCATCATTATCAGACCGATAATCTTATTGCTTTGCTTATGGGCGGCTTGCTGCACGCTATCTGGCGTGTTTTGCTCAGGACTCTCAGTACTATTATCCTGCGGTTCGATAGTATCCATTAGTTCGATGGGAAAAAGGTGAATTCTTCTTTTTAAAAATACGAATGAACCGATGATAAGAGGCTCCTACTCTTCATCGTCACGCGAAAGGCTATCGGCGGCATCCTGCAGCTTCGATATCCGGTGCGCCAAGCTATCGGCTTTCTGCGTGAAGGCTACGGCCGAAGACCAGTATTCATCTTTTCGGGGCTTGCTTTGGGCTTTCCATAGCCGGTAATTATGCTGTAAACTATCGATCGCTTCCTCATACAGCGTCTGGTAACGAAGCAGATCGCAAAATAGCTGTAAGCTCCGTATCGCCTTCGTTTTCGTTTCCTCCGATGCTTCCGTATGGCGTATTTGCATAAGGGTGGTATCGGCCATAGCAGCGGTCTGCTTAAGAAAGAGCGTTGTGGCCGCCGCATTTTTTACCGCGGTATCGAGACGGGAAAAATACAACTCGGTATCGGCAGTAAAACGAAGGGTAGAATCTGAATATTGATGGACGAGCACCGTATCGATCGTATCATAATAGGGGTCCAGGCGGCGGTCAAAGCGATCTAAGATTTCATTCAAATATTTATCTTCTACTTCTTTTGTCGGAATGAGATTAGTCGCCTCCGCAACAGCGATACCAAAGGCTCCCACGGCCAATACCAATAATACTTGCGGGATCCGGTATGTCATAAAAGCCCGCAGCGCCAGACCATTCTCAATAATAAAGTATAGATAGACCAGTAGCTGATACAGACCGAGCCATGTATGCGCTCCCTCACCTTCGGCAATAGCCGCGATGGCAAGCACCGTACCAATAAGCAGCGGGTATTTATTGAACTCTGCGTAATCGGAATACAGAATAATATTCAAGGCGATACCGACACTGAAGATCATACTAATATGCAGCGAAGACCAGGCATAATACCTTGTATAGACCATCAGCCCTAATAACGGTACACTCGAAAAGAGCATAATAAAGGCCGAGCGATGATCGAGCGTATAGGCTAATCGCGGGTGGAAGGAGTTGTTTCGCTTAAACGAGAACTTCATAGCCGATGGAATACATAGTTAGTGCACAAAGATACCGCTATGCACATCGGTAATTATAAAAAGCCAGGCTACCGTACGAGAAGCATAATAACGGTGCTATTATTACCGAACCGGGTATCTGCCTTTCTTCGTTTTCAGGTTGCAGTTATCAATAAATTCTATGAAGAAGATTACTGGTATGGTATTGCTTGCGGCCGCTATCGTGGCGCTGGGTTTGCTGCTCATTCGTTCGAATTCGAAGATAGAAGAATCGCAAACGGCGATCCTGCGGCTTCAGGATTCCGTAACCCGGATCCGGTCGCGGCTTACGATGCTCGAAACCCGCACTCCCGGCCTCGGTGAATACATGACGGCAATGCAATTGCATTATGCGAAACTATGGATAGCAGCTATGCATACTAATTGGGATCTCGCTCATTACGAGCTCGATGAACTTGCCGAAACAATGGAAGGCGCCGAATCGCTCGATGCTGTAAAAGATAGTGTGCATATTACTCCGGTGCTCCATAGCGTACGGACCGGCATTCTACCCCAACTCGATACCGCCATTACCCGTCAGGATGCCGCACAATTTAAGAGCGCTTATACAGTAACACTTTCCGCCTGCAATAACTGCCACACGGCAAGTTCGCATCCATTTATTCACATCGAAGAACCGCACGCAGAACCCGTAACCAATCAACGCTGGGACCGGCAGTAATTTTATTCGGTAGCACTCAACTCATTCTTGGTATTCCACCGGAGTGATGGTAGTCAGGAGCCGATCCTGTTGCTTTTTCCCGGCTGTAAGTACACTATCGAGCCGATGAAGTTCTTTTACATATTCCTGTTTACGAGCAGCATAATGAGCCCCGGGATGATTATCGATTTGAAATAGAAGCCGAGTATATTTTACCATACTATCGGCCTCAGTAATATATTGTTTGCGGTCGTTAAAGAATCGCAGTTGTTGTTCTATGTAAAAACATATTGGCGATCTTCCGGCAGTATCGGTTCTGCGGCTATCGGATAATGAGTTCAGCGCCGTTGTTGAAAGAGCAATCGTGTACTCCTGGTTTTCCAATGCTTTAGTGGTATGGATTGCAATGGAATCGCAGAAGGCCCAGCCAAACCTACCCGCCGTATCAAGATGCTCAATACGAGAAAGGTACGAGCGGATATCATCAAGATCGGGTTTTAGATATTCTTCTTCCTTAGTAAGATTATAGAGAAGCTGCTTGAATAATACTGCCGGAGGCTCCTCGTACGGCTCCGGCGTCCGGCGCGGATTCTTGCAGGAGCGTATCAATAGAAACATAATTATAATAGGCAGTAAGCCGATCGTCCCCACTACTGTGATATAGACTTTACTTTGCTTCGGTGCAGGCCGGTTATAGTTGCTCAAAAGATAGAATACAAATCCAAAGGCCACGATAGGATATATTCCAATAATCCGTATGGGATGATGAATAATAATGAGCATGTATACTCCATACAGGCATGAGAAGCCCGAGTATATTGCAGCAGCAACTACTACTATGCTTCGCGGCCAGGTGATCAATGCGATGCCGAGAAGCGGGCCAAGCAATAACACCCAGATCAGCGAAAACGGGGCTATTCTCGAAAGCCAACCGGAAAATAGAATGACTGGCAGCAAAAAGACCAGCATAGCAATACCGGCTATGCTCGTGACTCTATGAGCAGGGCGATGAGGGTCTTGAGAGGTGTTCGTATTTGTATCCATTGCCGCGGCAATAGCACAAAGCTACGAAGATTCCGAGTCAAATAACTTCGATGGTTATTACTTCGGGAATACCTGCTTATAATTAGCCATCGCCTGCTCGATGATCTCGTAAGCAAGCTTCGGGCCTTGTAACTGCTCGACCTTTACTTCTTTGTGTTCGAGCGCTTTGTATTCCTGGAAGAAGTGTTGAAGTTCAGAATGAAAATATGCGGGTAATTCATCGACGGTGTGGATATGGCTGAGACTTACATCGTCGGTCGCTACGGCAAGTATTTTATCGTCGCCTTCGCCGTTATCGAGCATCTGCATGACGCCGATGACCGTCGCGCGAACGATACAGAGTGGCGTGATCGAAAGCTGGGAGAGAATTACTATATCTAAAGGGTCGTGATCGTCGCCGAGCGTCTGCGGGATAAAGCCGTAATTGGCGGGGTAATACATGGAAGCATAGATCACGCGGTCGAGCTTCAGGAGACCGCTCGTTTTATCAAGTTCATATTTGGCTTTGCTGCCATTCGGTATTTCAATGATACCATTAACGATAGCCGGAGCGTTATCGCCGACTGCAATAGAATGCCAGGGATTTGTAAGTGAGAGATTGCTTGCCATAGTTGCTCTGACAACAATAGGGGGTTCCGTTGGGTGGGGTATGACTGTTAGGCGAGTTTGATTTGTGGTTATTTAATGGGGTTCGGGGGTCGGGGTTCCGGGTTCGAATTGATATGAAATATCTCAGTAATGCTTAAGAGATTAGGATCGAACATTTCTATTTGTGCTGAGAGATGGTGAGGGTTATATGCAAGATTTCAGAACCCCGACCCCGCAACCCCAAACCCCAATCAAGCTACTCCTACCACCTTTTTGCACGTCTGGTAGCGCTTGGTGCGATCGTCAAGGCCATTGGTGCCGCCATTGATCTTTTTCGTGATAGCCGTGATGTTATCCTGATCGGCGAGATCGTTGAGCTTGCGGCTATTCCAGAACCATCCGGCGCTATCGGCAGCCCAGGGTGATTGCGCAAGGATCGTCGAATCGGTAAGAAAATCCTGATTGACGTAGTTACCGTAGGAAGTATAATTCGCGCGGCCGGTGATCTGGATAAGTCCGCGGCCTTTGAATTTTACTCCGTCGCCTGGCTGGGTATTGCCAAGGTCTTTGCGGCCTTCGTAGGCCGAGCCGCTGGCGATCTCTTCACTATAGACGAGACTGCCGGATTCATGGCCGACCTGCGCGAGAAAATGTGCCGCGCGAAGCGGAGTGGAAATATCATATTTGGCCAGCGTTTCATTAATGGCATCGAGAAATTGCTGGGCACGGCTTTGCTTGCAGCCCGGCATACAGGCGACAAGCTGTTCGAGTGTGAGTGTCATGATGATAGTGGTATAGTGAACTGCTCAGTAATGAGCACTACGAAAATATGAATAATTACCGTAAGACCTTTGGGAATTCATTTGCCAGAGTGTTTCTGCTGAAATACAACATCCTATATCCCTATGAGCAGAGCCAGCGAGCGCATTCGCCGAAATATTGCGCGAAAAAAACTTTTATTACAACAGGTGCTCGAAGGCAAGCGTATTCTTACCCCCGCCGAGCGCCGTAAACTCGGCAGCGAATTAACAAGGCGCGCGTTGAAGATCTTACGCAGCCCCGATGCCGAATAAAAAAGCCCCCGCTCAGGCGGGGGCTTTTGGTGTTATGCGGCGCATCCGAGCGCTTGCTGCACCAGCTTGAGTAGTGCTATTATCGGATCGAGTATCTTAGCGAGCATCGGCCCGATGATGGGTATCTTTTTCAAGCCGTCTAATATCTCCAATACTTTCTTGATAATAGCACAGAGATCGATAGCAGTTGCACTTTTCCCTATATGGGGAGCAACGGTTGCCTCAAGCTCGGCAACGAGTTCGTGAAGATGTTTTTCCTGCATGGTATGTGCTGTGATAATGAATGAAGTACAAACATACCTGCACTGCTATACTAACCGCTACCCAGTAACCACCTATTTTAAGGCTTCCGCAACACTGTTATTCTACGATCATTTTCCCATGCCAGAGGCGTGAGAATGTTGTTTTATCGAGTAAGTCTATATAATAAAGGCCGCTGGCGAGCGATGAAGTTGGTAGTTGAATCCCGCGCCGGGCATCATCGAATGTCGCACTGGTATGATACATAGTTCTGCCCGTCAGATCGCGCACATACACTTCAACCGCACCGTGTACCGATGAAGGAGCCGTGAGCGTAACTGCCGCATGATCGCTGACGGGATTCGGGGAAAGTAATAACGAGTTAATATCTTCTTGTGGAGTTTGAACTTCATCCTGATTCGCGCAGATAACCGAGGTGGTTATCGGATTTTCAAAGCGCTCCAATGAAATGATCGTATCCTGTAGTATGAGCGGAGTAAGATTTGGCAAAAGCACTGTTTGTTCGAGCGTGATAGGATCATTGGTATAAAGCGCCGCAGTTGATTCGCACACCGAGAGCGTATCCGATATAGTTGCGATCTTCATTCCAAGCTGGCTTCCTCCTTCAAGCACGATGTAATTTTCTCCCGCCGAGGTGGCAAGCGAAAGCAATTGCTCAATAGGTGCTGAGGCTACTTTCGGTGTGCGAATGAGATCCCTGCCTTTTCCTTCAATAGAAAATCTAAAGGCGTAATTATCGGCCTGTGTACCGTATGGTGTAGCCAGACGCCCGATCAGCTCACCTCTACTACTTTGAATGAGAGAAACCAGCCGAGCATTAGATAGCGCTGAAATATTGATAGACCACCGGAGGGAATCATACTCGGTAGCATGCAATAAGATCGACCGGACATTATTAAATTCATCACTGGTGCCAATACCGGCAATAAAACCGGCATCGGGCAATTGCACGAAACAAGGCGAGGTATGCGTAGTGCCGGGAATCGCGTAGGCTGCAGCACTTATTATATCTCCGGCATAGGTAAGACGGAGAGTGGTTAATAATTGGCGGATAGGCAGATCGATAGGCTCAGAACGGACCACTCCACCTATGAGTAGTGTTGCGTCAGGATATTCGATCACCCTATCAAAAGAAACACCATGCTGCCGTTCTATCACATACGCGCCGGCTTTCGCCCAGAGTAAGGCGCCCAAAGAATCGGTCTTCGCGATAAACGTCCCATCTAATCTACTACCTATTAATACTATTCCACCATCGCGGCTTTGAATGATCGATGAGACGGTTACACTCGTCCCGATGAAATAATAATGACACCACAGAAGCGTACCACCAGGATCGAGTTTTACTAAGAAGGGTGCGTTTGCCGGCAGCTTCGATCCTGCCGCGAATATGCTTCCATCCGGCGATACCGTTACCGTAGTGAAATAAGTATTTTCCGGATTATAAAACCGGTAGGACCATACCACTTTCCCGTTTTGATTGACTTTGCATAATACCGCCTCGGCTCCGCCTTCCTGAAAATTGCCACATGAGACGATCGACGTATCGAAAGCCGATACTGCCGATTGCCCAATGTAGGTATTTATATCATGATCGAAACTGTAATTTTTCATAAAGGTATGTTGCGCCCATGATGACGATAGCGCCAAGAGTATGCAGAAAAAGATACTTGCTCCTACAAAGCGATATTGTTTCATAGCTCTCGCGATCATTATTCTACCACGACCTTTCCATTCCAAACCTGTTGTTGTGTGCCTGCTTTGAGTACTTCAATATAATATATCCCGGCAGAGAGGCTTGCTGTCGGGATTCGTATCTCCGCTGTCGTGCTGCTGGTTCGATACAGCTCGCGGCCGCTGAGATCGCGAAGTAGTATCTCGTAGTGCCCCGGCTTATCACAGGAAATTGTAATTGGCGTACCGGCCGGTACCGGATTCGGATAGACCTGAAACTGCTGCTGCCCTTGCATTGAAGTGACCATATTAACTATCTCCTGGCAAATAGTCGCGGTATCGAGTGGTATCTGAGTTACGCTGCATGCAAAGGTATCGCGACTCACATTCCATTGCTCATAGATGGAAGCAAGAGAAGTATCTTCCAGCGGCAATTCCCGCACCACACCAAGAATAGGTGTTACCGAGCAGCCTTGCAATGCAGGGGTAACAGTGGAGATATCCAGGTGGCTTGGAGTAAGAGAATCACTAACGACCGAAGTAGCAACCACATATCCCGAATGATCCTCCAACGCGCTTAATTGCCCATAGAATGCAGGACGCTTTTGCAGTTCGAATGCTGAGAGCATCGTACCGGCCTCATTGACGATACATAGAGAAGCATTGCTAAGATCGGTGTCCCCAGGAGCACTAAGAGCAATAATAGTATTATCGGGCTGCGTAACGAGCGACCAGATAAGAGCATTGGCAAAGAAGGAATACGTCGATGACCATACCGGAAGAATCGGTTCGCCCACTTTTAAGAGCATCCCTGCATTTACCCCAGGACTCGCAATCACCGTTCCCCCTATTATTATCTCCCCATCGGATGCTTGGATGAGCGTCTTTGGTTCAAGATCGTGATCGGCGGAATGCCAAACTATTTGCCGCTTAAGGGTGCCATCGGCGTGCAATTGCAAAAAACAGAGCAACTCGGTACGCTTTAAAAACGGAGAAAATGGTACTTTAAAGGTAACACCTACTGCCGTTAGCAGAGAATCCTTTCCTTCGATCAGACGGTAATACAACGTATAATCAGTCTTGGTGAATTGGGCTCTGTAACACCAAAGCGGAGAGCCGAGTGAGTCGGTTTTTAAGAGGTAGGTTTCGTTCCGGAAGATATTCGGCGAAATAGAATCACTTAGCAACCCGATCAGGCAATATCCTCCGTCGCGGGTATGGCAGAACATATCTGGAATAGAAGGTAAGGTAAGATCGTACGATTGCGCCCATCGCACTTCACCCATAGAGGAAAGATGGATAAGAGCAGTTTTTTGTATAAAGGCTCCATCGTTCAATGAAGCGATCATAGTCAACGAACCATCAGGCAAGGCAACGATCCAATTAAGATCCACCATCGTAAAGGGTGGAGGGCCGCTCAGCGTAATAGCCCATTGCAGCGAACCATTGCGATCTATCTTAAAGACGATGCCATCTCTTTTATTGCGAAAAAAAGAGCTATCAAGATACCCGGCGAAGACGACCGAATTATCAGCCAATACCGCCTGCGAACTGATAGAATATAACCCACCGATAGTTATAGATCGTTGATAGACCGGCTGCGCTATGCTATTGCCCGCAGTGCCCACTACCCACAGGCTAACGAACGAGAACCATACAGATAACCACCGAAGCTTCATACTGCGAATATACACCGGTTTCGGTGTCTTCGCATACTATTTTATCACTATTTTCTCCTGCCAGTGATGCCCTCCTGCGCCTGCTTCAAGTACTTCTATATAATACACTCCGGCAGGAAGGTTGGCGGTCGGCAATCGAAGTTCTTGCCCCATGCTACCGGCTTGTGCGTGCGTGCGATACAGCTCTCGGCCGCTGAGATCGCGGAGCAGTAGTTCATCATTGCCCGACCAGTTATAGGAAATAGTAACCGGCGTTCCGGCCGATACCGGATTCGGGTACACCTGAAACTGCTGTTCTACATTCGTCGAAGCAACGGCATTAAATATCTCCTGACAAACAAGCGCGGTATCGAGAACTTCGGAAGTGACGATAAGCGGCAGCGTATCGCGCTGAATACTGCATTGATTATAAGAAAAGTTGAGCACGGTATCCTTCAGCGGCAATTCCTGCACGGCACCAAGCGCCGGAGTTATCGCGCATCCCTGCAACGATGGAGTCATGGTAGAAATATCGAGATGGCTTCTGACGGTAGAATCGGTTCCTATCATTGTGGTGATCACATATCCTGACTGGCCGTTAAGGATAGTGAGCGATCCATCGAACGCTGCGCGACCCTGCATCTGCATCGCGGAGAGCATGGTTCCCGATTCATCTACCACGCAAATGCCGGCATTATCACCGTTCGATTTTTCCTCGACGCTTAGCCCGAGGAACGTACCGTCCGCTTTTGGGGCAAGTGAGCATATCGTCGAGTTGGTAAAGAAAGAATATTTCGAAGACCATTCGGGAAGCGGACCATCTTTCACTTTTACCAGAAGACCGGAGAGCGAACCATCTACCGATGCGGTCGCCCCTCCAATAATGAACGCCCCATCGGGCATCTGCAGGAGTGTGCGGGCTTCGAGATTATGGTCGGGTGAATGCCAGAGCGATTGTCGTTTAACCGTTCCATCCGGATGTAATTGCAGCATCGATAGCAGTTCCGTCATAGGGTTAGTGGAATCCGGAAATACCAGAACATATCCTACGGCCGTCAGAATGGAATCCTGACTCTCGTACATACGGTAAAAGGAGGATTGTATCGCATCGGGGAAATCGGTAGTATGACACCAGTCGAGATGCCCGAGTGAATCGGTCTTTAATTGAAATCCTACGTAGCGGAAATTATCCTTTGGAGTAGCAGCATTAAGCGCACCGAGAATACAATATCCTCCGTCTCGCGTAGAGCAAAGCGAGCCGGTAGAAGCCGGTAACCCGAGATCGTAAGAATAGGCCCATCGCAGTTGGCCTGCAGCCGTGATGTTGGCTAGAATAGTTTTCTGCATAGGAGTAGAATCGTTCAATTGGCCGGTAAGAACCACCGAACCGTCCGGGGCGGTTACGATAGCATAGGCGCTTATCGCCGTTTTAGCGATCGGGCATTCCAGTTTCCTCATCCATTCGATCACTCCCTTGCTATCTATTTTAATAACCATGCCCTTTTGGGTACTACCGGCAAAAGAAGCGATAGAATAACCGCAATAGACTACCGAGTTATCGGGCAGTACGGTTTGGGAAAGAATGGAAAAAGTATCAGTGCCAAAGATCCTGCGCTGAAAGACCGGCTGGGCAAGGCTATCCTCGATACCAGGCAATAGACAAAGGCTCAGCAGCGAGAACCATAAAAAAATATTTCGAAGTTTCATATTGCTATTACAACACAGCAATGCAGTGGGAGTTACTGCCGCTGCAACTATTATTATTAAATAGTACGACGACAACTACTGCACTACAATGTTCCCGCGCCAGCATTGGGAAAAGGTAGAAGCATTCATCAGTTCGATCGTATAGATACCGTTCGTAAGGCCGGCTATCGGGAGTTGTACTTCGTCTTGCGATGAGTATTGCTCTAAGCGTTCATGGTATATCTCTTTGCCCGTTATATCGCGCACGATAATATCATATTCTCCCTCGCCTCGAACAGGCAATGAAATTGTTAGCCGCGAATGCTGCGATATGGGGTTCGGATAAAACACCAGCGGTAGTATAGGCTCTGGTGCTGTAACGGCATCGAGCGTCATACTACAGACCGAGAGCGTCGTAAAATCGTTGGCTGTTTGTACTTCGGCTACGCTGGTACGAGTGACCGTTTCCTTTTGCATTTGAATGCCATCGGCGGCTTCGAATTTCAGATCCGGGATTCGGGTTGAACCGAGATTTGAGACGGTATTGCAGCCGGCCAGTTGTTCGGAGAAGGTCTGTACCTGCATGAGCGAAGAACTGCTGATGACTGAAGGCGATAAGATCGCAGCAACGATTGGGGGCGTTGTGTGCAATGGTATAAAGCTCGAAACGGTCGTAAGCGAATCGTTAAGCTGCGAAGCAGATTTCAAGGTGCCGGAACGATCGAACTGGAATAAATTCTTAGAAAAGAATTCGTCGATGGAAATGCCGATAATATCTCCGTGAATCGTTTGCTCCAATCCTAAGAGCTTCTGAGAGGTGAAGAAACTGACTTGTTTCATCCAGCGCAACTGGCGTAGCGAATCAAGACAGATAAGGATGGGGCTGGCCGGTTCATTAGTCCTGATAACTTCATCACCACCGATCATTATCTCTCCGGTGGAAAGCAGCAGCAGCGAAGTTAAAGAAATACTTTGATTGGAATCCGTCAGCAGTGTCCGATCGGCTATAGTGCCATCCGGTTGGATCCTGAGCAGAATGATATGCGACTTGGCGACAAAGTTGGAAGGTACATCGGTCCCGGCCACGATGAGCGTGTGATCCGGAAGTTCTACAAGACCGCGCAGATCAAACGATGGCGATGGCTGCGGGTTAAAATCGAATATACCGTTGCACCATAGTGCCGTGCCTTCGGCATCGAGCTTCAAGAGAATGCCTCCGGTAGACGCTTTCGAAGAGAAGCTATTACTGCCTGCAACGACGATACTGCCATCGCTCATGACGCAAAGATTGTTAGCCGAAGCATTACGGCCGATATTATAACGGTAACACCACTGCTCATCACCACCGGCCGAAAGTTTCATCACCAACGGACTATGATAGGTAGTGTTGGTATAAATATCTCCGCAGATAAGTACAGAACCATCGGGAAGTGCCTTTACTGCCTGCAGATCTATTCCGCTATCGGTAGCATTGAGCAACCGTGCCCAGACGATCGCTCCGCTGCTATCGAGTTTGGCAATGACTCCCTGCTTCGTCGAGAGCTCGGCACTGCCGCAAATAATAAAGGATCCGCCGGGCACGGCTGTCATTGCTGAAATAGGCCGGCGAACATCGAAGAGCAATTTCTTAATAACCAGTGTTTGTGCCGTTGCCGCAGAAGTGCTTATACTACAGAAAAGCCCGCCCAGCAATAAAGCTACCAGAGCGGATTTCTTCGCAAGATACCGAAATAATAATAGGACGATCATAGGGTACAGACGTAAGTAACTGTATTTATAGCGCTACCATCTACGTACCACATAACCCGAAATATTTCGATCGGTTACAGTTAGCACCGAAAAAAGCTCTTATCAATTAATCGATAGTTTTGAAGTGGCGATCATTGTTCTTGATTCGGAATCAAAAATAGCAACCATATAGGTAGAGGCATTCAGGTTAGCAGTCGGCAATTGAACTCGTTGTGGCATGGAGGCACGTTCCGTATGAGTGCGGTAAAGTTCTCGGCCGATTTCATCGTAAAGGACGACATCGTAGGATGCTCCTTCATCTGCTGTAATTACTGCCTTAGCCGATAAGCCTTTATGCATGGGATTTGGATAGGTACGTATCGAAGGCTCTTTTAATACCTGGTTATCTTTCTCAACCGATAATCCGCAGAGCGCAGTTACGGGAGGGTTGTTTTCGACGGTACTTATTTGATAGGTACTGGTGCTAAGAGCAAGCTCGTGAATTGCAGCCGGTGCTATCGTTTCGGTAAATGGTATCGGAGATACAGTACCGAGCAAATCATCGAGATGACAACCATCCAGCCGCGAGGTGGTGGCAGAAACTTCGAGCTTATTATATACATACTTTCCGTATTGGGCCTGGAATATCATATACTGCCCGGAGCTGCCCGGGAATGGAGTGCCATCTAAATAGAAGAGTAGGTTGCCGGTTAACTCTTTAGCAGAAAGCAGAGTCCCATCGGAATCAGTCATAAAAAGATGATGGGCAGGCAATCCGTTCGCATTTTCATAGGTAGAGCCAATGAGATTGCCGTTAGCAATAGAATGCAGTTGTCGCAATTCATCATCCGAGAACAAGGAATAGTTAGTAGCCCAACTACATTCAGCCGAGGCATTAAAACCAAACAATGCAGGTGCGTGCTCGGAAAATTCATTGGTCACTGTAGCGCCGATTACAAATCCTGAACTGCCGTTCGATACTATCGAAACCGGAGTAATATCTTCCTTAAGACTAATAAGATACTGACGAAGAAGAACACCCGATTCCTGAAATTGTACTATTGAGAGCATACTGGGACCTACCGGCGTTAACGAATCAGTAATCCGTTGCACGCTTCCCGTAACAAAAAGAGAATGGGTTACGGTGTCTTCTATCGCCGCCACATACTGCGTACTCGTATTCTTATCAAGCGCTGTTCCGTAACTACTCCATACTGCTGCGCCGCTGCTATCGGTTTTAATAAAAAAATTATTACGGCCGATACCATCTATACTATCGAGTACATTTCCGCATAAAAAGAACCCACCATCCGATAGCGGGATCATCGAGTTTAGACTTCCCGCCGGTTCAAACTTATATCGTCGCCCCCAGCGAAATTCCCCATTTGGACTCAAGCATACAAGGATCGGCGCTCCCGATAAGGGCTGCTCGAACTGATAAGAATCTCCTCCTATAATAATGGAGCCATCGGCAAGAGTAACGATCGACTGGAAGTTAATATAGGATTCCCCGGTAATTTGCCGCGACCATCTAAGCGTACCTGAGGTATCGATCTTTGCAATAAAGCCCTTCGCCGAAGGGACTGAAATAATCCCACAGACTATAACGGAGCCATTGGGAGAAGGAGTGCTTGCCTCGATAAAGAGATCGTCATAATCTCCATAGGTAATGTCTTCGGTATAAGCGCTCTGTGCAGGTGCCGGAGCTATGTTGTTAAAAAAGCAGAACATCAGTAGTCCTGCAATGACTATCCATTTTTTATAGTAGTGGAACATAGTTACCCAAAGGAATATCCAACGATAGTATATGCCTACGGGCCCTATAATAGTTGCACTGATCTCTTAATAAGACTATGAAAGGATCCTCGTAGTTTCTTCCATTACTCTAAGACTATCTTCTGGCGCCACCGCTCGGAGTAGTCAGTGCCCTGCACTACTTCAATACTATATACTCCGGCCGGGAGATTGCCGGTTGGTATTTGTAATGAATGCGCGCCGCTTTCAGCGATGCTACGATAGACTTCCCTGCCGGTGAGGTCGCGCAGTATAATTTCAGAACCTGCTTTTAAGGCCTCCCCAACATTGAGCGTCAGTATGCCATGATGACGAACAGGGTTCGGCGAGACCGAATACGGAGCCGCTTCGGGTGAAGCGGTAACATCATCTATTATTGTGCTACAGAGCAGCGATTGATAGAATGATGTCGCCACAGCCGTACAGGCATTCGAATCACTCGTGAAGGTAACCGGAGAGTAACGAAACTCAAGGGTAGTATCGCTCAGTGCTACCGGCGCGCCGGTGCCAAGCGTTTGGGTAACACCACAGCCGGCAAAGGAAGAAGTAAGGGTGGTGATATCGAGGTAGAGTGCAATATTTCCTCCGGCTGTTACCGTACTGAGCACCGTATAGGGAGTAGATTGACTCGTCGTATGAACGATCGATGCACCGGAGCTTTGCCGATTCATAAGTGCGGTTACCGATGTCAGTGTTCCCGATATATCGAAAGTGCTAAGATGTACTGCATTGGCGCCCTCGCTCTGGCTTATCGAGAGGCTCAGTATATCGCCCGATGGTAATTGCGCCAGTTGCTGCAGGCGTTCGGAAGTAAAAAAATTAAAGGTGTTCGCCCACTTCCACTGCCCCGCGGGATCGAGGCGTACTGCCAACGTCGATTGAGTAGCTTCGAAGGGGTTCGAATTATTCATAACCGCGCCGATAATAAATCCGCCATCGGATGTTTGTATCAGGCTGCTTGGGTTGATATTTTGATCGACCGATTGCAGTAGTACTTCCGACCGTGGAATACCGGTCTGTTCGAGCCGGAGAAACCCGAGCAGGAACGAGGAGATCGCCGGCACTTTCACGTCGTTAATATCGCGGACATATCCCGTAAGTGCGAGGCTGGAATCCCGGCATTCGATGATCTGGTAATTTACCGATTCATAGTTGGCAGAATGATGGAGATCGTAACACCAGAGCGGTTCTCCACTGCGATCGATCTTTAATACCGCCGTAACGTAGTGCGTTGCCTGAGTGCTATCGGTTTTAAGCGCTATAAGCGTCTGGACGATACCACCATCGCTCGTTGCACAATGGGAGATCGATTGCCAGTTAAGATCGGAATGGTATTGCCGGCTCCAGAGCAATTTCCCATCGGCAGATACGCAGCAGACGAGCGGCATGATAGTGCCGGTGGAATCGTATTGACTGCCTGTTACTATCACGGTAGCGTCGGAGGAAAGCGTGACCGAATTAAAGATCGTCTGCCAGTTGGGGTTGGTGCACATCAGTGCCCACTGCATTTTCCCAAGCGAATCGGTTTTGAGCAGAAGGCCATCGGTACGGGTATCGTTATAATATCCGCATGTGATAATAGAAGCATCGGCCATTGCGGCGCTCGAGATCATAGCAAACTGCCGCAACGGAAATAGCATCTGCTCTACCGTTTGCTGCGCGTGTAGCAGGCCGCCTAAGCATAGCAGCAAGGCAGTAGTTAGAGATAGAAGTACCGTTCGCCGGGCGATAGCCATAAAGCGCATCTATTATCAACGTAACCCGAAGATAAGAATTCATAATTCCCGCACAACCTAATCAGCGAGAAACGGAGAAATCGCTCTACGATCCCCCGCGCATCGGAGATTTACATACCGCGTGCATTAAGCAGCATACAGAAGCCGCCCTTTCGGGCGGCTTCGTATTCGACATACTGGAGGACAGAGCCATCTTCCTACGGTGTACTATCCCTTAGGAAAGCCTTCTATATTAACTTAAGCTACCCCGTGACAGGAGCCGCGCACCCAGACAGTTCTATCTATTTATTCTACAAAATACAAATACTATTTAGTACTCATCAGTTCCAAATAAAAACACCGCCCCGGGAGAGTAGTAATATAGCATCCATGGATATTAGGAAAATTGTCGGAGCAAACGTACGGGCATTTAGGGAACATCGTGGCCTTACACTGGCAGAATTAGGCAAAAAAGCCAACATTCACGGGCAATATCTCGGTGGTGTAGAGCGAGGCACTCGTAATCCAACCTTAACGAACCTCCATAAAATTGCCCGGGCTTTGGATGTACCCGAGTATATCTTATTCATGGAAGATGCAAAATCTTGGCTAAAATAATTAGGACTTATCAGTACTAAATATTCTTCTCATAATTCTAAAATACGTGCGGTTTAAAGGTCGAACTGCATTTATTATTAATAGAAGGCGCTAACGAGTGGATTAAAAAATAGGAATATATACGTTCCATCATGCATCATAAAGGATTATTTCTTTTACTCCACCACTACCTTGCTCTGCCATACCTTTGAAGAATCTGAAGTATCACGTAACTCGACCGTATAGATGCCGCTCGCCATACCTGTCGTTGGTATTAATATCTGTTCACCAAAAGTTACGGGTTTGTGCTGTGTACGATAGACTTCGCGACCAGCGAGGTCGTGTACTACTACTTCATAGGTACCCGAGGGCAGTGTTGGTGTTTCAATTGCTATTAGTACGTTCTTTGCTGCCGGATTCGGATGAAGTGTGGTCGATTGCAAAGGATCTGCTACAACGGCATTAACATCTTTAAAACAGATAATAGCGCCCGTCGTTACGATCGGGCTTTGTAATAACGCAAGCGAATCGGTTTTAACACTTAAGAGATCGTATTGCAGCGCTCCCGACGCTATAGATAGATTAAATATTGCATCCTGCGCCGGCATTTCCTGCAGGCCGCATCCTTCAAGCGAGCCGGTAATGGTGGTAATATCGAGATGGGTAGCAATGTCGCCATCATTGACCACTGTAGCGACCGAAAAGATAGTATGATCTTTCGGGTTCTGACTTAGCAGTCCATAATACGGAGTCCGTTCGGAGAATTCTGAAAGTTCTTCTATTTTGCCGGTTTGCGTTATCGTAAAGACATGCGGTGTAGCATCAGTATTCGAAGCAGTAACTGTAAGGCCAAGTAGTTCTCCATTGGGAAGCTGATATAATTGTGCGGGATATTCTTTCGAAAGAAAATTTCCTACACTAACCCAATCCAATTCTTTCACCGAGCTAAAATGAAACATCATCGGCAGCATGAGCCCTGCTGCCGAAAGCCCCGCAGCACCTGCCACAAAGCTGCCATCGGAAGATTGTACTATCGTTTCACCGATAATATTATCGCCCGACGATTGATAGCTCGCATCGGAAAGCACCATGCCACCAGCCGATAGATGAAGCAGCGCTACTGCATCGGTTGTTTTTGTCGAAGAAGTCGCCGGCTGTTCCTGGTAGCCGATTAATAGAAGTGTAGAATCTTTACATTCGATCACGCGGTAGTAGCTGCTTTGCGTCGCATTGGAATAGGCTGCCCGATGGCACCAGAGCGGCATCCCATGAGCATCCGTTTTTAGGATATAACCGACAGGATGGCGGGTAGTAGCCACCTCGTTCGGCGCAAGGGCACCGATCATTACTATACCGCCATCGCTCGTAAGACAATGACTATCACCCCGGGCAGAGGCTCCGAAATTATAGTGACGGTTCCAGAGAAGTTTTCCATCGCTGTTAAAACAGAGCAGCATAGGCTCCGGGTAATAATAGTCGTCACTTGCAAAGCCGGTCGCAATGATTGAACCATCGGCCGAAGAAGTGATAGAATTCAGTTCGAACGATCTCCCGGCTATCGTTATCGTCTGGCTCCAGCGAACCGCACCGGAAGAATCGGTTTTAGTGAGCAGGCCGTGGTAAGTAGAATCGTACACATACCCACTGGTGACGAACGAACCATCGAAAGCATACGCGCTTCCACGAAGATAAGAAAGACGCCCGTAAGAAATAGTAGTCTCGCTTAGATGTTGTGCGATGGAAGTTGAAGAATTAAGACCGCAACAGAAAATAATTGCTGCTATAAAAATAGAGGGGCGCTTAAATTTCATGATGGGAACAGGTATGATGAACTACTAAAGCACAACACCTTTTTATAAGAATTGTCTCAACATCACTTACTCCTTATTCCACGACTACCTTCCCCCGCCAGACATTCGCAAAGCTATTGGCATCGAGTAGTTCGACGGTATAGACACCGCTTGCGAGGCCAGCCGTCGGTATTTGTATCTGCTCGCCGGAGCTTGCGGCTTCGCGATGCGTGCGATAAACTTCGCGGCCGGTAACGTCGCGGAGGATTACTATTGCTCCTTGTTCGGCAAGATCGCTCACTCGTAAACCCACGAAAGAATGATTATATACGGGGTTAGAAACTATCCGGGGCTGTTGTCTCGCAGTTTCGGCAATCGATTCATTACCACACACCGATTCGCTGCTTAACGCTACCGGCGATATAGAGAATGTCACTTCTTGTTTTATGGCCGTCACCGGCACCCAGGAGAGCTTAAGGATGGTATCGCTCATGGACACCGGAGATCGAGATATGAGGGTAGGAAGAGAGTTGCAAGCTTGTAATGGGCCAACAACAGTTGAAATATCCATTGACTCCTGGTTAAATACATCCGTCAGGAATGTTGAAAGAAAATATTTTTCTTTGTCCGTACCGAGCCTGCATCCACGCGATTGTGAGGAAAGACGGTCCGGCAGTGTAATAACATTTTGTACTGTACCTTGCGAATCGATAGTGCAAAGGGTGACGGGGTCAGTGAGTTCTTGTTGAGCGGGTAGGACCCCTATCATGTTTCCATTAAGGCCTGCGATCAGATCGGTAATCCACGCTCCGGAAAAGGTAGTTAATATACTGGCTCGGTCACCGGACAAACTATCGGTGATATGAAAAATAACCGGTGTTCTGATTCCGGTAATACTGATAAAACCTCCGCCCCACATATCTCCGGTACTCGAGCGGGTAATAGTCGTCAGTACTGTACTATTATTAGTGATATGAAATAAGCCGCTGCCGCGTAGAGCTCCTTTAGAGGATACTTCATATAGCCCCATCCGGGTAGAAGTTAATACAAAGAAATTCGCTCCTACTACTATAGTAGAATCGTTCTTTTCAAGGACAGCTCTGAAGGCCGGGCCGTTTACTGTAGGATAGACGGCATCTATCGCCCACAACGGATTGCCTATGGAATCCGTCTTGATGATAATGCCACTGGAAAAACTATTGCCCACAGAATCTCCTGCTGTTCTGCCGATTATAGCGATCCCGCCATCATGGGTACGGCAATGTCTTGAAAAGGCACAATTAAACGGAGTGGCATAGGCAGCACTCCAGCGGATGTTGCCATCCGAATTAAGACAGATTATTATAGGGTGCTCGATCAAATTATCATCCTGTGTATAACCCGAAATTAAGATCGTGCCATTGTCTTCCATCGTGACCCAGGAGGGCGCTACTTCATCTTTCCCAAATGAAATTTGTTTCGACCATAGCAATGCTCCCGTACTATCGGATTTATAAACGAATCCCCTAATTCCTTGATCGGTAAAGTAACCGACCGTTACCGCCTCATTGCCGGCAGAAGCAACGGCATTGAGAGTGTTATTGAAGGAAGCAAACTTACTATTCCATTCAGAAGTAGTCTGAGCCATGGAAGCCGAGGCCATCCATAAGAGCAGCAACAGAGCAGTACGAATACACACGCTAATGTATGGAAGAATTATTAATACAATATAGCGACACGAATAGACTAGCCATTATAACAAACTATTTTACTCCACCACAACCTTCCCCCGCCAGACATTCGCAAAGCTATTGGCATCGAGTAGTTCGACGGTATAGACACCGCTTGCGAGGCCTGCCGTCGGTATCTGTATCTGCTCGCCGGGGGTGGCGGCTTCGCGGTGCGTGCGATAGACTTCGCGGCCGGTGAGATCGCGGAGGATGATTACCACTGAAGCGCCAGTAATATTCGATGGAGTTTTCACTCTAATAACTCCTCCTTCTGCGGGATTAGGATATATCGCGAGGACGCTGGTTCCAAGCGAAGACGTAACCTCCCTACTTTCCTCACAGATAGTCTCTTCCTTCCATTGAATCGGGGCGCGCAGCAGCGAAAGAGGCACGGTCTGAATTGCTGCAACATCATAAAGAACATTCGAGGTATCGATACTACAAGAGATAGTGTCGAAGATGCATAAAGTCTCTCTACTATCACATCCTTCCAACGCACTGGTGAAAGAAGAGATAGCAATATAGGGTGTCGTCGGATGGTCAAACAAGGATATTACCTGGTAACGAGGTGGTACAATGTCTATCGGGCAAATAGTAAGTGGTTCGGCGCGATTTTTCAATTCGATCACAGTGGGGATGTGCCCATCTTTATCTATACTTATTATGTGCCATAAAGAATCTCGAAGATGATTATTGCTTGTGCTTACCGCGAGAATACCACTGGTGAATGAGGCGGTAGTAGTCACCAAGCGAGCAACAGAAAGCAACGCAATTTTGACTGCCCATCCAAATTGACAAACCTCGTTCACCTGAGCGAGCCCGATAGTGGAAAGAGTATTTGTGGAACCGACGTCTGCGGCTGCCACTGCTCCATTATTCCGCGTTGCCACTATGTTAACTTTCTGGAAGAAGAGATCATGAAAATTATAGGTGGTGTAGTAGTTTGGAATTCCATTTGGCCGTAGTTGCATCAATTCAAAGACGTGGAATGTATTTCGTCCGGCGCTATCGAAGGCACTATACCCCGATAATACAACGGCACTATCGGCTTTATTAATCGCCGCGGTATAAAACGTCTGCCAGTTAGATTGCTGAGACCGGTGGTAGCTATAGCACCAGAGAGGTGTACCCGTGGAATCGATATTTAAGGCTAACCCGGAAGCCCGCGTGATCGCATCAGGATTAAGTGCGATAGCACCTGTTAACACAATGGTGTTATTCCTGAAAACGCAGCCGGAACCCATAGTGACACCAAAGCCGAGACGATATTCTTTACACCATTGAATCGTCCCTTCACGATCTAAGGCAAGTAATATAGGAAATGAAAGAGTAGGTGTCAGTCTAACGGATGCTGAAATACGAATGTCTCCCGAAGGCAACACCATGACCGACTGACCCTGCATCTGAGCATTGGAGATATGATACCGATATATCCAACGCGCACCGCCATTGATATCGGTTTTTTGCACTATCATATCCGATGTGGAATCCTCTGCCCATCCGCTGGAGATCACACAAGAATCCGGCGATACGGTACTCGAATTGATCCAATACCGGCTATCGGGATAAATGCGGCGTTCAAACACTTCCTGTGCACCTACTGATTTAACCGAACCAACAAGACTTATACTTATGAGGATAATAGCGAGCAGGACATTATTTCTAATCTTCAGCGCGAACATAATATAGATATATAATTCATTTAAACAAAACCAAGATCGGTTTTACTCTATAACCACCTTCCCCCGCCACACATTCGCAAAGCTCGAAGCATCGATAAGCTCGACGGTATAAACGCCACTCGCGAGCCCTGTCGTCGGTATCTGTATCTGCTCGCCGGAGCTTGCGGCTTCGCGGTGGGTGCGATAGACTTCGCGGCCAGTGAGATCGCGGAGGATCAATTGGCAAGACGTTGAAAATAATGGTACCTCAATAGTAATTACTGAAGGCACTGTTACTGGATTGGGATAGACTAAAAGGTCTTTTTTGATGAAAGACTCTTCTACCTCATTTGTTATACAAAATTGAATATAATAGGCTTGCGGCATAGTATCCGTGATTACCAATGAATCCAGAGAAACAGTAACCGGAATTAACGAAGGAGCAAGCAATGTATCAACTAAGGGGAGCGGATTCGAAATACAGAGCGTCGCATTTATATTACAACCCCTTAATACGGAGTCAAAGCTATAAAAATCAGCAGCTATTCCACTGACCGAATCGCCTGAAATTACAACCGCCCCATACAGCGGTTCTTGGGCAAAACCTGAAACTGCTCCAACGCTGGTGCTTACATTCGGAAGTTCTGCTACATGAGTGACATCACCATACATATCTGCTGCAAACAGGTGCAGCATAGGTGGTATACCTGTTCCCTGCGCATCGCTGGTCAAACATACTATTGTAGAATCTTTAGCTGCAATAGCAACCATCTCATCGTCGGAGAAGAATTCTACTTTATTAGCCCATTGTATATTATTTATGTTATCACATTTTACAAGCAGCGGGCTTTGAGTAAGACCATCCGATATGAATATACCTCTTATACCAGTAGTACCATCTGCTATACCGACACTTGAATAAAAACGAACACTGCCACCAGTAGCTCGATAGGATGCAGATCGAAGCAGCGTCCCCTGCTGAGATACTCCTAATAATAATCCCAACTCTTGTATCGGTGTGCCTCGTATCTGTGGCAATTGGCTTATTCCACAAAGAAGAAGGCTAGAATCCTGCGATTCTGAAATGGAATAACAAGTAGATAAAGCAACCAATGGGTTAGGCGCAATGCTGCGTGCCCAAAGCAGATTACCGGTAGAATCTGTCTTGAATATTGTTCTTAGAGCTATCGCAGCAATTCCCCCGTCACTGGTAGGACAAACATCCATTAAGGAAGGGCTCTGCGCACAGGTATATACTCGGTCCCAGAGCAATGTACCATCGAATGAAAATTTTAATAATACCGGCGTCTCATTATTTAAAATTGCTCCTACAATGATCGATTCATCCCGGAGTACTTTTACCGAATAGAAATACAATGCTTGACGCAAACTATCGGCTATTATATTGCGAAACCAAACTGCTTTACCCGTATGATCTATTTTTTCCAGCAGGCCGACGGGCACGGGAACTTCTGAATAGCCACATATAATAAGACAATTATCCGACGTCGGCGCAGATGCTTCGGGGCGGTATCGGTGCGAAAATCTAAGTCTGCTATGGGTTATTGGTTGCCCTATTGCTGTAGATACAACCCAGAAAAGTATGAGCGCCAGAGCATATCGACCAATGCACTTCTTCATATAAATATAGCTCATCCTCGCGAATATACTACTTTCCTTACTCCACAACCACCTTGCCCCGCCAGACATTCGTAAAGCTCGATGCATCGACGAGCTCTACCGTATACACGCCGCTCGCCAGGCCCACCGTCGGTATCTGTATCTGCTTACTGGAAGTTACATCTTCGAGATGTGTACGGTAGACTTCGCGGCCGGTGAGATCGTGTAGGACAATTTCTATCATATGCCCTGCCTCAGCCGGCAGGGAAATAGTAATATAGGAATTTGTAGGCGCAGGATTTGGGAATAAGAATAGTGGTGCTTTCGCCGTCGCCTGCGGTACTCCATCTTGTAAGCAAATAACTTCCGTACTTATTGGTAGATGAAAAGAGTAAATGGGGAGCGAATCGGTTTGTGCAGTATTGATCTTGAATAAGGAGAATTGTTCGGCTCTATGGCTGAGTGTCATCTCCTGCGATATTCCGAGTTGTGGAGATAGGTTGCACCCAAGGCCGGATGCGGTAACCGCTGCAAGCTCCTGTCCGTAATTACTATGTTGATCGGTAACAGACGTTATAACTCCGATACCCGTATCGGAAAGTGGATAGCACATAGCCGTGAGTGATGAAAGCCCGCCGAGGCTCCATACCGATTTTAGCACACCGGCAGTATCGATTCGCCATAGCTGTAACGAATTGGAGTTGGCCGGGCTGCTAACAATCGCCGTTAGTATCGATGAACTATCGAGATAGACATCCAGTAAGGATGTACTGCCACCAAGCGAATTATAGTTGCGGGCCCAGGCGATGCTTCCATCGGCAGAAATTTTTACCATCGCAATATTCGGAGTGCTGATATCGGCAGCTACCGTATTACCAACTACCAGTAATGAAGCATCAGGCATTGGGAATATTGCAGTAGGTTGTATGACCGACCGATCTTTCTCGTAAACTTGCAGAGGGTCGGATTTGCCGGAGAGGGTGAGCCGCTGCAAAAAGAGTGTGGCAGAAGAACCGGAAGGCGGAGGAGAAGAAACAGGGCAATTATATAGCAATATCGTCGAATCATCCGGTTGCAATACCTTCAGGCCAAACGGTGGGTACGCGTGCGATCCCCCATAGATCCATAAGATAGCGGCATTGCGATCGGTATGGATAAAATAATTAGCCCCACTCTCTTCTCTTGCACAAAGAAATAATGAACCATCGTGGAGAATAGTGACAGAGCCGAATGTTGCTTCTTTACTCGATAGAAAGTGTTTGCTCCAGCGAATGATGCCATCCGGACTAAATCGTATAAGAACCAGCGTCGCTGGAACAAAGGGCTCCTTCTTAAAATCGTTCGCATTAGCAACACAGATGCCTGCTGCGATAATAGAATTATCGGTATCAACGGCGATCGACGTAAGAACGATAATACTATCGCCGGTGCTATCGAGAATATCGCTTACCCACTCGATGGCTCCGAACTTATCAAGTTTTATTAGCTGGCTTCTAAAGGAATTTCTATCATATCCGCAGAAGACCATTCCTCCGTCTGCCGATCGTGCTTTTGCACTGAAAAAAGTAGATCGTTCTGTTACGACGATCTTTTCATAAGGAGATTGCGCCCTCGAAGAACTATACCAGCTACCTACCAGTGCACCGATCAGGAGAATAATAACTACTGCCGGTTTTTGTTGCTGTCTCATCCCACAAAAATAAGCGCTCCGGACCAGCAATACAAGAGCATTATTCTATGACCACCTTGCCTCGCCACACATTCGCAAAGCTCGAAGCATCGACGAGCTCCACCGTGTACACGCCGCTCGCCAGCCCCGCCGTCGGTATCTGTATCTGCTCGCCGGAAGTAGCGGCTTCGCGGTGCGTGCGATAGACTTCGCGGCCGGTGAGGTCGCGAAGGATGACTTCACAAACATTACCAATGTCTGGTAGTGTAATAATCATTGGAAGATCCATTGTTACCGGATTAGGAGATACCATCAGTAGTAATGGTTGATATGAGTTATGGACTAATTCATTCGTACATAGTTCTACTTCTGAGAGATGGGGGGAAGATTCTTCTATAATCAGATTTGTGCTATTTACAGAAAAGTTTGTAGGGATAATTGCTGATTGAAGCAAAGTTAGTGTCCTAGACTTTGCAGTACATGAGGCGGGGCGTCGACCACAACCTATGAATTCACTACTGATTGCTGAAATAGTAGTATTAGTAGGAGTTTTTTGCGACTGTGTAAAAAGTAGATGGAATATGCCATTGGAGTTGTTTATTCGCGTAATAGTAAGAGGATTGGCACCATCATGATAAAACCCAGAAGACTTCACAAGCGTACCAAGACTATCTAGCTTAAAAGCAACCCAAAACGAATCTTGTAAGCCCCATGCAGGCAATATCCCAAGCGTTTCATCATGATTGCCTCCAACAATACTGCTTGCGATAGCTTCAATAGGGGTAAAAATCTGCGTGGCCCAGCCCACAGTATCAATATCAGGAAATCGAATGATCAGCGTTAGCGATTCCCACCCGGTATACACGCCTCCACATAGTGTAACAGACCCATCACTATTACTTAATAAAGAATAAGGATATTGCATCAAGATAGGTGGTTCATAAGACGCTGATGTGACTGATGTTCCATCCTTACCTACCTTGAGCAGTTCTAGCGTTGCTCTCACTGAATCAAAATCTTGAAATCCAATACCACAACTTACTAATGAAGAATCCTTTGTTTCCACTACATTCGTTAAATATGAAGAATAGTATTCATGACTTTGTTTTGTCATTTTGCTCCACTTAATAGAGCCATTGGCATCGACCTTCATAAGGAAACCAGTTTCGATGGTGCCGCCCTCTTTATTGATAATATATGTTTCACCAACCATAACCAATCCCCCATCTGAAGTTGCCGTCTGTCCGGAAAGATAAATAGACTTTTCAAATTTGTAACTGTGGCTCCACCGAAGGTTACCATCGTTGTCCAGACAAATAATTACAGGAGTACTATCAAAATTTGGGTATAGAGTTTGACCAGAAATAAATATACTCCCCGAAGTAGTAATGGATATATTTTTAAATGCTATATTATTATTATCAAGATGAAACTGCCTTGCCCATAAAACAGACCCGTTTGAATCGGTTTTGAATAAGACCGCGTCTAAGTCATGATCTGAAAAATATCCGACAGATATTATCGTGTTATCAGGTGAACTAACGCTACTTAGTACCTGAATCGGTTTTTCAGTAACTATTATTTTTTTAAAGATGGGTTGTGATGTAGCAATCTCAGTTATCAGTAATAATAGCAATTGCAAGACTACGATAGAGAAGACTCTCAAATATTTTTGACTTATATTAACCATATACAAATATACGACTTTATACCCCACCCCCCAGTCCTCCGGAACCACCGCGCCGCGCCTGTTCTACCGCAATGGTACAATCTATACTACCCGTTGAGGAGGCTCCGGCGCCGATGCGCGAGCAGCTTCGGCTTAATCGCAAGCAGGCCGTGCTTAGTTCTATCGGCTTTGGATGTACGGTTACCGAGGCGTGTCGCAAGGCGAATATCGGGCGCACCACCTTTTATAATTGGCTGCGCGATGATGACGCCTTCCGCGATGCGGTGATGCATAGCGAGCAGCTTGCTATAGCCGCAGTCGAAGATGCGCTTTGGGCCAAAGCTATTACCGGACATCCGACGGCGATGATCTTCTATCTGTGCAATCGTGTGCCCGAACGATGGAAGAATGTTAATCGCATCGAGACCGAGCAACTCCATATCGTCATCACACCCGAAGAACGCCGCGAGCGCATCGCCGAACTCCTTGCCGATCCCGAGCTTATCGATATTACTAACCATGCCACCTATCAATCAAACCAACAGCAAAGCACAAGCGAGCAAGCCCAAGAGCAAATCAGCAGCGAAGAAGAAACCGCGAGCAAGCGCAAGCAAGCAAACCAAAGAAATAAACGAAGCGCTAACGCTAGCACCAAACGAAGTGCCGCAACCCGAAGCAACCGAGAGCGAGCTGATACCAAACGAGATAGCAGCAAGCGAAAGCGAGGAAGCTTATCCGATAGCGGCTCCGCTTATGATCTCGAGGCCGAGAACGCCGGTGGTATCGAAAGCTACGGAGCTTGAGGTATTGCTCGAGGCCGAGCGCGAGTATCGCCGCAGCGAAAAACTCCTTGCCGACCCCGTCCGCTATTCGCAGGAGAAACTCAGCGTTACACTCTGGAGCCGGCAGGCCGAGATTGCCCGCGCCGTTCGCGATGAACGCATCGTCGCCGTGCAATCGGCCAATGGCATCGGCAAGACGACACTCGCCGCCGTGCTCGCGCTCTGGTGGCTCGAACGCTTCGATGAATGTATCGTGCTCCTGACGGGCTCCGATTGGAATGCCGTCGAGAACGTGCTCTGCCCGCGCATCCGTGCTCTGGCCAGCGAGAACCAACTCTTCGATGACGACGAGATCCTCACCACGCAGATCTGGCTCAGCGATCGGCGCTACCTTGTTTCGCGCTCTACCAATAAACCCGAAGGCGTGCAGGGCTTTCACTCCGAGAACCTGCTCGTAATCTGCGATGAAACCAGCGGCGTCGAACCCGCCATTATGGATGCGCTCAAAGGCAATGCCACCGGCAGCAATAACCGCCTCGTCTTTTTCGGTAATCCGCTCTCGGCCTATGGCGCGTTCTACGACTTATGTCGAAATGGGGTGCGACATGGGTTGCCGGTGTTTTCGATCAGTGCGCTCGAGCATCCGAACGTCATTCATGGCCAGGAGATAATTAAAGGAGCCGTCACGCGAGAAAGCATCGAAGAGAAAGCGCGCGATTGGTGCCGCACGGCAGAGCCACACGATCCCGCCGCGATTCGTCTGCCCTGGAATGGCAGTTGCTATGTGCCCGACGAACGCTTCAGCGCCCGCGTGCTTGGTTGCTTCCCGGAGCACTCGGCCGATGCGCTCTTTCCTATCGCACTGCTCGAAGCAGCAGCGAAGCCGCTTGTCAATAAAAAGCCGAGTGCGATCGGCGTCGATCCGGCGCGCTCGTTGAATGGTGATGAAACGGTGATAACGCTCTGTAATTCGGAGGGTATCGTTGAGCAGATCGGCGTGCGTGGCGAATCGTTCGATCTGGTGACGGGCCGCATCGTGAGTTATATCCGCGAGCATGGCATCACTGCGCCGGTGGCGGTCGATTGCGACGGGCTCGGATGGGGATTGCACGATCGGCTGCTCGAAGCCGGGGTGAGCGTCACGCCGATTCATAACGGAGTAGCCGCGCATGACCGCGAACGCTTTTATAACTTAAAGGCCGAGCTGTATTTCAGATTCAAGGAAGCGGTCGAAGGCGGGTACAAGCTGCCTGCATCGCAGCGATTTATCCAGCAAGCCAGCGCCGCGCGCACCGCGCCGAACCCCACCGGCAAAAAACGAATCGAAAGCAAAGAGAAATACCGCGAGCGCACCGGCGAATCCCCCGACCGCCTCGAATCGGCCATCTACGCCTATTACGTAGTAGCAGAATCCGGCACCGCCTACATAGCCCCAGCCTACCTACCGCCAGAACCCCACCACAGCACCTTCACCACCCCCATCGCAGACCTCCCACCCCAACAAGAAGACGAAGATGACAGGCAAAGGCCGAGTGATTGGATGTTTGGGTGAGGGGGATAATCAAGAAAAGAAGCTTAATTAAAGTGTATATTTGATATACCATCCATTACAACACAAGCTTCTATTCATTATGAAATACCTTGATTTGTTTAAGAAACAATTACAAGCGAGAAAGCCTAATATAAAAATAAGTGGTGATACAAGGTTTTTCTTAACAGCTTTAACCTCTATTATTGTATACTATTCTCTTGCCCTTATTAGAATTCTATGGGGCTTTGAGCAATTTACTTTTTCAATGACTTATGAAGATGCTGAAAAAATTATTTCCAAAAGTTTACAATTTGGGGTGGGGTTAACTGCCGCAAGTTTGGCCATTTTAGGACTTCTTTACTCAATTTGGGTAGCAAAGGAAAAGTCCACTGACTACTTACAGACAATCTTTAGCAACACTCGTTTTTATCCAATATTACGATATATCTTATTAAATATTGGATTATTGTTTATATTTTCAAATATACCTAAATCTTACAGTAATGATCTTGGGGATATTTATCCGCGAATTTCCGAATTAGCCGGTTTTAGCTTCATTTTAATGGTTTGTGGACTGGGATATATATATTATAAAATATATGTAATTGTCTCCACCGATTTTCTTTTCAAAGATTACATACACAATCTAACTCTTCTACTTGAAGGTTTAGAAAAAAAACATACAGAATATCTCCAAGAAGAGTCTATTAAAAAGAAAAATCAACATAAAGAAGCATTAAATATTTTATGGGAGCAATATAAAACCAAGGTTAAAAGGTTAGAGTCCAAATTTTATAAATCTCTAAGAGAGTATGATACTGCTGTTATATTAGAAACGACCGATGTATTTGCAACTATATCGGAAAAAACAACTCTAAATAGATTTACTGAGGATGTTGCGAGAATAATTACAAAAGGCTTTGGAATTGCATTATCCGAAAAGAATGGCGGTCTCATATTTGAAGTTATTGAATTCTGGTACAAGTTGCTTAGAAAAGCAATTAAGAATAAACATCTATCAATGACACGACAGCTTCTTAATCTTTCGAGCTACTTCTATCAATCTTGCTTTGATGATAAGTACACGAAACAAAGCATCGCTGATGCAATAGCGCTTCGTCTAAATGAATCTTGGAGGTTGCAGGAGTTCATATTGCAACGGGAAGATGCGTCAGACATAGATCTTCGTACCATTATTTACGGTCAAATAAGCAATGCATTTACATCATTAATTAGGCGCGCAACAATAAACAATGATCACGAAGGTCTTAAAACAATTATTAATTACTTCAACCAACCATCTAGTGATAATGCATTGATAATGTTATCCTATGATGAAATTACATCAAGAATCGGCGCGCACAACCCGGAACCAACATCCTTTGATCACATAGCGAAAGTTTTTACATCCCACAGGCTGTCTGAAACACTTCAAAAGTCATACGCACGTGCGATTATGTCATGGATATGCAAAGCATATGCGTCAGGAAAGTTAGCGATATCACAAAGCGATATTTTAAATATCATGGAGTATTTTACAAATCCTAATGATGTAAATTTACATTTTGCCAATTTGGATTTGGAGCTAATTTTTTTGCTTAAAAGTTGGTACCTCGCCGAAGACAATCCCGACATTGAGAATTGGGACGATGATATTAACCCACCACTAGCTTGGAAAACACAATGGGGAGAAGCTGCACAAACTTGGGTTTTTTGGTCATTTGTGATTAGCACGCTTCGACGACCACAATTGATAGATTTTGACTCTTTACGCTTAATAATAGAAGATGACTCAATTGAGTATTTAAGTACTAGAATAGATGACATCTGCAATTCCATTCAAGCACATTATGAAAAGTGGGATGATATTTTAAGAATTAATACGCAAACGGAACTTGACCAAAGGATTGCTTCATTAAAGACTTTCTTTATAAAATTAAAACAACGCCAAAAAAGCATATACAACAACCGCATAGTAATGCTTGAACTCTCAAATGATAAAATCATTAGGTATATCAATGAATCACGAGAGCAATTTAACGATCGCTCTCAAATAAATGCTTTGTTTCAATTTTATCACAATGAAATCGTTGAGGCATTTAATCCTGCAATTAATCCGTCCGCGATGATAGTATTCAGTTATAATTATCTAGGCGTGGTAAAAAGACAATTTGTCACAGGGCCTGAGTCATATAATTTAGGCTTATCCGATGGAACCAGGTTAGCTCAGGAATATGATTATAAATTTTTGAATCATATTCTTAGGAACGCAACAGCCCAACTCAGTACCGATCTTTTCAACTCAATTGACACAATGATACTCAGTTTGCAGTCAAAGGGAATTAGTCCTGATACTATACTAATATCGAACGAGGTATTTCATAATAATCTTACTGATCTTTTTCGCAATCCGAATTTTGAGCAAGCTCATGATTCTTCAGAGCACAATTGTTTTGTTGGCAAATACAAAGGAATTAATCTATCTCGGGTTTATATGCCACCACCCAATTTCACCCTTGTTGCTAACTGGGAGTCCGCTTTTAAATGCATTTCATTTGAAAATGATCAATGGCACGATCACAGAATTGAAGCTCATGTTAGTGAAATAACAGAGCAAGAAGCAAAGCTAGCAATAGAAGCTAATCCCCAATTATTAATAGATGATGATGGTGAAACTTTAAGTCAAGATGAAGCTGCACTAAAAATTAGAACTGGGATTCATATTCGATTACAAATGTATTCCCTATTTGAAATCATAGATAGTAATGCATATGAAGTAACCAATATTACATATCCCTCAGAACTTGAAAATGCGAATTAATAATATAGGAAATCAAGCTAAAAAGCCGCACTTTCGGGCGGCTTTTTCGTATTCGACATACGCTATGGAGGACCGGAGCCATTTGCCTTCTGGTACTATCCTTAATTAGCGTCTTCACTTTAGGTGTTTCTTGGGGGTTGGTTTAATTTGCTTCACTTCTATTTTTGCTGTATGTGCTACACATAGTAGTACTAATTATTAAATATTTAATTTAGAGATGACCATGAAACAAATCACTTTCAGTGCTATTGTTGTAATGGGAGTATTGCTTAGTTGCTATTCGGTACAAGCTCAAACTTCTACTACAACTCAATCGTCAAATGCTGAATGTCAGCAAGCAAAACGTGACTTCGGTAAAACTGCAACGGGCACAGTTGTAGCTGCGGGTTCTTGTTGGGCGGCAACACCTGCACTTCCAGCTCTTACGCCGGTTTGTGGTGGGATTACCGCTGTGGGAACACTTAAAACCATAGATAAGGCCACCAATGTTATTAACAAGTGCAACAACAACGATGAAAAAGAATCGCATTCAAATACTTCTACGTCGACTGGTTCAGGAAAAACTGTAGCTAGACCAGCTTATTGATACGAAGTTAATCTCGATTCAGAATTATTTTGCAACAAGCCGCCTTTTCGGGTGGCTTTATTTATATTTCCAAGGTAGCAGTAACACACTATCTAAATTTCGATAACTACTTTTCTCGGTGCGGTGGTAATTTCGTGTATTATGGAATGGGTATGTGTCCCCTGCCACGGGGGCTAGCAACGTTTCGGTATGGAGTTCTCGTACTCCGGATGCACCATATAGTTAGCACCACATACTTGGATAGAGCTTTTCACGAATTGCCGTAATTTTCGCGTATGTCATTACAAGTAACGATCGGGCAGAATATTCGCGCTTTTAGAACCGGCTTGGGCTGGAGCCAGGAGAAGCTTTCCGTGCGCGCCGAGCTGAGCAACAACTACCTGAGTACGCTCGAACGAGGCAAAGTAAATGTGAGCGCCACCTCCTTAGAAAAGATCGCCAAAGCCCTGAAGATCGAGCCGTGGCAGTAGTTGAAAACGTCTGAACCGTGATTAATGGGATTTATGGGATTAGCTGGGATTATTGCGGATGCGTAAGACGGGTGGTTAAGACATCAAATTGCGTTTGTATTCCCATACCCCAAACCCCATACCCTATACCCCATAGCAGAATGCGGGTTGGTGTGTATGGCGATTGGTTAGGACATTATAGGGATTCTGAAAGCAGGTTCGGGCATTGATAGCCCTGTAGGGGCGATAGCTACATAGCCCCGTGCGTAAGCTCGGGGATCGGAATTGTAAAAATATGTAAGCTCCGTAGGTGCGACACAAAAGATAGATCGAATCAACGCGTGAATAACAATGTGTCGCTCCTACGGAGCTTTGCCGCCTAAAAAACAAACACCCCGCGCTTACGCACGGGGCTATGTAGCTGCCGCCCGCGCTGCGGGCTTCACTCAGGCTTAAGACGATTCGCTAGGATATTCTAGGGATTCC
>CAYOJJ010000023.1:0-49732 GCA_964404255.1 uncultured Alphaproteobacteria bacterium
GGGTTTTCTTCCCAAAGGTCGATAAGCTGACCGAGACCTTCGCTTCTTTCTCCATACCTTTTATTTCATGGCAACCGAAGCAGCCATAAGTACGGACAAGGCCTTCACCCTTCTTAATAAGATCGGCGGAAAGAATATCACCGGTGAGCGAAGATTTTACCGAATCGTTCGAACCGGTGTGAGACATTACGTACGCGGTAAGATCGGCGGCTTCCTGATCGGTCAATCGTAAGCTCGGCATTCTCGAATGCGATTGGTAATTTTTCGGATTCTTCAACCAATCGAACATCCATTCTGCCGTAACTTTCGAGCCTTCTTTATTAAGATCGGGGCCGAAGCTGTTACCTTCTTTTACCCGATTATCTGCTTTATACTCATCGATCGCATGACAAGCGACACAACCGGCATCGAAGAAGGTTTGCTTTCCACGGGCAATATCGCCACCCCCGCTCGAATGAGCGATCGGCATATACTCCGAGCCCTTCGATTGATTTACGATATAGGCCGTTACAGCTTTTGCCTCGTCATCGCTGAACATGAAGTTTGGCATACGGGTACTATGCGACCAGCCGCGCGGATTCTTGATCCATTGATACATCCATTCAGGCGTTACCTTCTTGGATACATTCAGGAGTGACGGTCCCTGACCCGTCCAATCTTCCATTCCCGGCATACTATGACAGCCATAGCAGCCAAAATCCACAAAGAGCTTCTTACCCATCGAGATGTATTTAGCATCTTCGAAGTCGAATTTACTATTATGACAATTTTGGCAGGAAGATTCTACATAATGGCCGGTAAGCAATGGCTCGGCCCAATGATGTTCAAAGCCGTGAGCAAACTCTGTTGAAGTAATAGAAGGCCCCTGACCCTGATGGCAGGAAGTACATCCGAGAACACCGGGAGCAGTCGGCTCGCCTACTTTATGGCCTTTGATAAAAAGATCGACCTGTGGATGCATACGATATAGCGCAGAAATAACCGCTACAACCGTATCCTTTTTAGCGCCAAGCTTTTTGATCGTATAGTGATCGTCGTTATACTTATTATCCTTGATCCATTTTTTAACCTCAGCCGCGTCGCCGGAGACCAGGGTATCGTTCTTGAAAAGTGGATCGGAATAACTAAGATGGCATGATTCGCAGCGATCGACACGCATCTTCAGGTTATTGAAGTTTGTTTTTTCGTAATTGTAGAGGATCGTCTGCTTCACGGCGATCGGCATTTTGTCCGTCGCTTCGATCTTACGATCGATCGCTACCACATCGGCAAAGACAGAATCATAAATTTTCTGAGCATCTTTGACTCTCTTAATGAACGGATTGGTCTGATCGGCAATAGTTTTACGTTTATTAGTAAGATCGACGACAACATCATTCTCTTTTGCCATCTGAGCTTCAAGCTTTCTCAGATCTTTCGCATTACTGGTAGTATCCTTATGTTGAATGCGATCTTCATCGAACTTATAGTAGGCTTCATCAGCCAACGACTTAGTAAAGGTATAATCGCGCTGAGCTTTGGCAATATCCTTATCCATGTCGTCGAGCTTCTGCTGGAGATTGGCGTATTTATCCGATTCCATTGCAGCCTGAGCTTTCTTGAGCTCACCGCGGACGGCTTTGCGAACAGCAAGATCGATCTTATTAAGAGCCCTCCTGCGTTCGAGCTTCAACCGAGTGATCTTAAAATCCTTAAAGTCGGCCTGATAATCTTTCCACGGACGGCGGGCAAGAACTTCATCGAGTACAGCCCATACCGTAAAGGCAAATAACAGGAGCGCCAGGATGCCGTAGATCTTCGTATACGAACGCTGTTCGACCGGCATACTGCGGCGAACGGCGAACCACTTTGCAGGATTCCACCACGGAGCTTTTTTCGGTGCTTGACTCATACTGGTATTATCGACAGATCAGAAACTGAATCCGAAACTTTTAGATATTAAAGAACAGGTCATGACCAATACCAAATACCCAGACGTATTTGATATTGAATGCCAGGCGTAAGAACATCTTAATCGGCAGGCCGGCCATCATTAAAAATAATGCCGCAGCCGCACCATATTTCCAGACGCCCATTTCTTTCAGTACCGGAGATTTTTCCTTGTACTTTTTCCAAATCCACATCGGTAGCGCAACGAGGTACCCTCCTATCAGTAAGGCCCCCAGCAAGACCTGAATTAGGTTAAACGAGCCATCGATGTTCTTAGTCGGTATGCCGAATATCCAATCGAAAAGATCGATGTTCGTCAGAGCAACCACGCGGTGAGTATCCCAGAACTCCCATGGCCAGAAGAAATACCAACCCGGGCCGCGCATAAACGTACCAAGAACGATTAGTGCCACCCACAAAATCAAAAAGCCAATGCTAAAGACCGAGATAGCAAACGGACGCTCTTTGAAGGTGTAGTAGCCATTCCCTTTTGGATTAATATCGATATACGGGATCAGGATAAGACCAATAAGGATAAAGGTCGGCAGCATAACGCCTGCGATCCACGGATCGAAGTACACTAACATTTCCTGCAAGCCAAGGAAGTACCAGGGCGCTTTGGATGGGTTTGGTGTGAGGGTCGGATTAGCAGGTTCTTCAAGCGGAGCATTGATCGTGATAGACCAGACCGTAAGAATGATCATCACGATAATGGTCACAAGGAATTCGATCTTCACAAGATACGGCCAAACCTGTACCTTATCCGCTTGCTTCGCTTCTTCGATTCCATATCGATCGTTCTTGCGAGCCTGTTTATAAGCGAGCCAGCAATAGAACAGGACGAAAAAGATCATAAGGACGATCGGTACATTGTCCGGTACGCTTACGATCTTCCAAAAATTATGTAAACCTTCCATACTCTTCGTTCTTCAGAAAGTGAGAATACGTTAGTGGTGGTTATCTATAAACTTATTTTTTAAGCCACGGTGGGGTCGGCTTGCCGGAAGCCGGAGCAGCGCCTGGGGCCGGTGCGGCTGCAGGAGCAGCGACCGGCTTCGGAGCAGCAGCGGGTTTGGCGGCCGGAGCAGCCTTCGGGGCAGCACCATTACCATTGGTCGAAACACCCTTGATCTGCCCGACGCGGCGTTCGGCCATCTTAGCAGCAATATACTTGGCGCCGGCACTGGCCTTCGTATCAACGACGGGACCAGAGATACCACCGTCTTTACGCACACGCCAGAAGTGAACTGCCATCAGTGTAGCCGCGATAAATGGCAGGAAGATACAGTGACCGACGTAAAAACGCAGCAGCGTCGGCTCACCTACCATCGTTCCACCAAGCAGGATAAAGCGAATATCGTTATCGTTACGCAGGCCGAGATAATTCGAGAATGGTCCTTCCGAACCTTGCAGCGGCACTGCACGAGCCATGTTCGTTCCTACCGTTACTGCCCAGATAGCAAGCTGATCCCACGGTAACAAATAACCGGTGAAGGAGAGAAGGAACGTCAACAGAAGCAGGATAACACCAACACCCCAGTTGAACTGGCGAGGTGGTTTATACGAACCCGTTAAAAAGACACGGAACATGTGCAGCATGACGGTCATAACCATTGCGTGGGCCGACCATCGGTGCATGTTTCGGATCAGCGGACCGAACGATACATCGTTCATTAATGCCTTCATGTCCTGGAAAGCAAATGCTTCAGTCGGACGATAATAGAACATTAAGATGATACCGGTGATTGTAAGGACGATAAAAAGCAGGAACGTGATACCACCCATACCCCAGGTATAGGCATAGTTGGTAGCATGGCGGGTAACACGAACCGGATGCAAATGCAGAAAGACGTTATCGACGATCTGCAATGCACGGTTACGCTGATTATCCTGGTATCCGTGTCTGAAAATGGATTTCCACGCCTCGTGCTGGGTAATGTCTTTCTTTACCTTTTCGAATGGCGGTGGCTTCGGCGGTACGAATGGAAGTTTAAGTGCCATAAAAACTAAAAGTTAAGTACCGTTTCTTAAAGTTAAACTTTGATAAATGCTTCCGGTTTATCCCATTCGCCTTTTTCAAAGCGGAAGGTTTGTCCTTTATCTACAAGCAACTCCCCGGTTTCGGTAAGAGTGATCTTTGCGCGCTCGAGCGGACGTGGAGCCGGGCCTTCAAAATTGATACCATCCATATGAAATCCGGATCCGTGGCACGGACATTTGAATTTCACTTCCGATGCAAGCCAGCGTGGCGTGCAGCCAAGGTGGGTACAAATAGCAACGAGGGCATAGATCTTATCCTCATCGCGGCAAATCCAAACGCGCTCGGTATCCTTGTACTTTTCAGAGACCGTCATTGGAAGATACTCATTAGGACTACCGGCCTTAAAGACTTTCGGTGGTTCATACAAGGTACGTGGGAACATCATGCGTAATGCTCCGACGGTAGCAATGGTAATAAAGCCAAAGAATGACATCCAGCCGGTGGCTCGCAAAAAGTTGCGGCGCCCGAACTCCCAGGTGCCCGGATCGTCTTCCTGCTTCGGAAGCGGCTTAGCCATGCGCTGCTTTTCCGGCGGCGCGATATTTCTGGCAAGCTGAGAACCAGGGGCTGCTACTTTAGCGGCTACCTCCTTTAGTTCTTCGGGAGCATTCTTCATTGGCGGCATATTCGGCGTACTCGTCGGATGAGTACCCGCTTCTTCCGGCCGGGGGATCTCCAGGTAAGGGAGATCAGTCAGTTGTTCGCTGTTCTTTACGTCGTCAGCCATAGATCAGTTGGTTATCAGTGCTTGCTTAATATGCCACCCCGAGGGCTCGTGCCTCTTCGAGAATGTCCGAATCGATCATTTCGATCGTTTCCCACGGACAATATTTAGCACACAGCTTACAGCCAATACAGACATTCTCATCGATCATTACTACCCCATTAACGGCAGCATGCGGATTAGATGCAATAATATGCTCCGGGCCGGGAATGTGGTAGATACAATCGACGGGACAAAATTCAACACAGACATCGCATCCGGTGCAGCCCTCCATGTGGACTACAGCCAAAAGTTTTACTTTTTTCTTTTTCGCCGGAGCGGCGGCGGGAGCTGGCGCTTCGGCAACTGCGGCGGCTGCAGGAGCAGCGGCAGGGCTTGCTGGAGCTGGTGCTGCTTTGGCAGCGCCCGGAGCTCCGATCGCGCGGTCGGCCCCTTGTCGGAGCCAGGGTAAGACAGTACCGGGTGTTTGTCCTTGAGCCATCCTGTAGGTTCGCGAGAAATTTGAATAGCGCAGGTTTGAGATGATCACAACACTTCCTACGCTGAACCCAATATAGCTCCCTCCCGGGAGCACTATCGGTTTTGTGGGCGCTGAGGGATTCGAACCCCCGACCTTCTCGGTGTAAACGAGACGCTCTAAACCAGCTGAGACTAAGCGCCCTTTTTCAACACTTATTGTTTCAGAATTACAAAAATACGACGAGATCGTTGTTTCTACTTAAAATTCGCTAAATTGTGGATTATTGCCTTTGTGTTCTGTCGTTTCTATATTACATGTTGATAAGTAGTTATGGGTCTTAGCGCGATCTGACAGCTCGTTCTAAGACTGCTTCACTGACCTCCGTACCGTCCTCGTTCGTCCCTGTCAACACCACTTTATATAGGTAGGTGCCATTTCCAATATCGTTGCCATTTTCATCCCTACCGTCCCATTCAATAGCATTTAAGCCGACCCGCTGCTTTGCAGGGTCGAGAGTAAGGGTACGTATTTTTCGTCCCGCGACCGTATAGATTGGCACCTTGACCGACGCATCGCCCGCTCCCTTAAGAATAAACGTGATAAATGTTTTATCCTTAAACGGATTGGGGTAATTCATTACATGGTCCAATCCGTTTTTCCCCGAAACGACAAATTCTGTTTCTATTGTATCGGATTTATTACCACTGGCATCTTTTGCATAAGCGGTAAAGGCGTAGGTGCCCGGCTTAAGAGGAGTCGTTGGGTCGATCGTCAACTTAGCTTGTAACGTACCGTTAGCCAAAGCTATGAATTGTATCTGAAATCCGGATTGCGGTTGATTGCCGGAAAAGAAGATCGGGGTAGTACTCGAAGGATCGATCGCTATAAGAGTCCCTCCGATAGAAGCGGTATCGCTCGTACGTATCGGGCTGGAATCCGATAATCGAATTTCGATCTCTACTTTAGAAGAAACATAATCTCCTTTATTAATATGATGACCATCGAATATGAGATCGAGACGAGGCTTTGTAGTGTCGCCGCTTATCGTTAATGTAGCGCTCGCCGTATTATTAAAAGCGATCTGTTCGTTGATCGCTTTATCGGCATTGATACTTATTATATACTCGGCTTTTCCGATGAGCCCGAACGTCGAGATAGTATCTACGAAAGAAATAGAAGAATGTCCTTTAAAGAGATCGATCGTATGAGTAGCGACCGTATCTATTTTCCCGTTAAAATTGCGTAGGACAACGACAGGGACCTTCGATCCATCAATGCAGGTACGGTTAGTACATTGGTATGATAACACGGCCGGCTTCCCTTCTTCAACTGAAGAAGGAGTTATAGCTACCTGTTGCGGGACAATTTCAAATTCCGGTGCAAGATCATACTCTAATTCCAATGAAGAAAGAACGGCACCCGCAGAAGTATCGCGGTCAAAATAAGCTATTACTCCGAGTTTATTAACCAGGGATGCACTAATTGAAGAAAGATCGATCTGAGAAGCAGCAGAAGCATCGTACGTATCGACGGTATCGATACGCCCTGATACCTTCTCTACTCCGATGACCCTAAGTCTTAATCTCGCATCGGAAGATAAGCCGGTAGCCTTCCATTTTAAGAAACCATAACCGGAAGCAACCGGAGTAAGCGGAAATTCTGCAATTCCTTTTTTGGATGGTAAGACAACGGTATCGAGAAGTTGTACTCCCCCGTTGTTCGGATAATTAAATTTTTCTTTGGCACTTCCCGAAGGAGCTCCCTTTACTCCCGAAAGAACGTAAGAGCCAAAATAGAACAGCGAATCGGATGTACCACCGGACACAAATCCATGTGCCGACCCCAATAATTTTAAGGAGGCTTGTACTCGCGGGTTATAGGTAAATCCGCTATAAATAGTTGTTGGGCCGGTAATGAATGGCTGAAAATTTGTAAAGACAATTACGTGCCTGCCCTGTGGGATCGAATTGATAACCGCTTCGAAGCTATCGACCAGAACTGTTGTCATCGAATCGCTATAATCACCCGTATTTGGAAATAAATAAAAGTTATTGGTATCGATATTACGGCCATCGGGAGTTAATGTCGCAACGACAACCCCATTTATTATATAGGCTGGAGTAGTATATTTTGGTACTCCATTTATAACGATCTGGCTCAGTGCAATATGATCGATAATGTTGGTATCATTAGAGCCATGAGAAGTTATATCATATAATATAGAGTCGAATGCCGACATGAATAATCCGTTATGAATGGCATCGGCACCGAGACCGGAAACGATCGTTCTCTTAAATTGATCGGGTGTTGAATAAGAAAACTCCGACCTTCCACCGGTAGTTATCAGTGAAAAACTCGATAGGGCCCAATCCGATATACCGCTGGAAGAAGAGGAAGTCCGAGTGCGCCACCAGATCACCCCTGAAGACGAGGGTGGAAAAAGAGAACGGGAAAAAGAGCGTTCGAAAAATAACGGAGCGATCTGAAATGAACCAAGGGCGGTCGGGTGTGTGAACAATGAAGTAGTATCTACCTCTATTTCCAATGTTAATGGATCTGAGGTAGAAGGGACGATCATCATCAATCGAACGGAATCAGCAGTAATATCGCACATATTTTTCGCCCCTTCCGGAGGATAAAACGCGATCGCCGTTGCCCTGCTCACGAGAAAGGTTACCGATGCCTCGTTATCGTTCTCGTTTGTCTCGGCATAGTTATTAAGCGGATCAATTTTAATCCTAAGGGTATGAGAACCGGACATCGATGAATCCAGACGAAGCGTTGCCGTAAGTACTGCTGTTGTATCGAAATGATCGAGCGTATCGATCACCGACCTGCTTCCCGATGCACTTTCATCGGTAATAGAAACTAAGACCTTGTTACTGGTCGCATACCCAAAATTATGAAGGGTCGCCTGAATATGGATCGTCGAATCGGAAACAAGAAAGACTGAGCGCGGCTGGCCGGCAGAGGTAGATAGAGTTATATCCCCGGCAGTAACATTAAATTCCGGCTGCGGCCTGAACGCAAAACCTAAAGCGGCATCACCGAGAGTAGTTATTTCATAGAGAGAATTATCGTCCTCAAATTGCAAACCACCCGTTTTATTGATAACCGATTCTTTATATTTACCGAGAGTAAATACGGTGGGCAAGTTTATCAGATGCGGACCCGTAAACGGTATCCTTGCTACACTCGTATCGATCCGAAGCATTTTAAATATCTCAGCCGATGCCAGGAAAGAATAATCTATTCCATCGAATCCTGTCGTCCCAAGTGCTAAAATAGCCCCTTTATTCGGTGATCTCAAATATGATTCATTAAGTGAAATGATATTTGGCTCGGCAAAGGCACCCGTACGACATGAAATTGTAATCAGTACCGGGTACAAGCCCTGATTGCGTAAGGTACTTACATCCGGGAATAATACATCGGTGACGAAAGGCGCACCATGGCCAAAGAAATACACAAGGCTTTGCCCCTGTTGAAAGGCTGATTGTATCTCAGCAACATGGGTTGCATCGAGAGATGACGTAAGATCGGTACGCCTGATCTTAGTCGGCCGAACGAATAACGGATCATATCCCAAACCACCATATTGAGTATGATTCGGCACAGTAGTACCGATAAAGGCATCGACGTAACCAGCTATAGTAAAATTTTCAAAAGGCGGAGTTCCACCACTGATAAAGAGAAAATTTCTATTCCAATCTGCGGGCGGGGCCGATTCGTATTCCACAATTTTCGAAAGATACCCTTCTGCTTCCTCTGAGGATTCAATCGGGATTCTTGATATGACCATTTCCGGAAATAGCGAATCGGCTATGCTGCTTCCTTCTAAAAGCGTAAAAATAAAATCGCTGGATGGTACTCCGTAGGTTGGGACAAAGCTTCTATGAGTAGTCCATTCCCCCTGATCCTTATTGCGAAGATCATTCTTTAGATTAAATTTCGGATCCCAGGTACCATCGCCCATAAGTGTCACAAAGGCTGGTGGTACTCCATGATAATAATCGTAGGCATATTGCAGAAATCTGCGAAGCGCCCAAGGTTCATCCGAACCGAAATTAAACGCATTATAAATTTGCTCGGTAGTTATTACTTTAGTCCGTAATCCGGAAGCCGCTCTGCGAGCGGCTAGTTTCTGCGAAGTGGAAAGGAATAGCGGATGCGTAATAATAATATAATCCGCTCCGGCAAGTGTATCGAGTATCTCCGCCCAGTTACCGCTTACATCGACAATCCGATCCGGATGAAGATAACTCTGGGCACTTGCAGCAGCGATCGTAACCGAATCCCCTCTTGCGGGCAGTTTGAAAGAATAGGAGGTGCCTGTGCTTGAAGAAGAAAGGGTGCGAATAGTATCGGTAAGATCGAACAAGGCAGTAGGAGCAACGTCCCCGGTTAATGTAGCAGTATATCCATTGCCACCCGTAGAAGCTATCTTATAAAGCCACTGTCCCTGAGCAACTCCTGTATCGATAGACGGAGTAAGTGATGTAGGTAGGGAAAGCTCATAGTAATCGATGTACCATTGATCGCCTGCCGATGTTCCACGATAAGGGAATGTCACATAATTTGCTCCGGGATGCAGTAACGAGAGCGGTACATCAATATCGATAAAAGCCGAATCGAAATTTTTGTAATCCCTATGCCCTACTTCGGTGCCATTTACTATAACGGCAGTAGTATGAATGATATCGTTAGCATCGCTGGAAGCTCCACGGACAAAAGCCCTGAGCCTTGCCCGTTTTCCGGTTATTACCGAGGGAAGCGCACCAAGATAAAAAGTATCGAGTACCGAAGAGGCACTATCATGAAGCTGTCTCCAAATGAATCGCTCACCATCCACTTTTAAGTACCGCTGCTTGGTAGCCGATTCATCTACCGCCGGATCTCCATCATAATAAAAGAAGTCGTGCTCGTGATGAATGTGAAACGTCCCTTCGGCAATATCGGTCGAAGCTACAATGCCGGGCGTCGCATCCTTATACCTTATTGGAGGGCCTGTAAATCTATTCGATGAAAGTACGAGCCAGTAGGCGTTAGAATCTGAATCCCAATTATAGAATTCATCTGGTAATCCGGGTAGTCGTTGACCGTAAAATTCGATCGAACGAATGGTGCCATCGACATTAGAATCTACCCATAGCGGTACTTCTTTACCACGATTTATCAGTCTTACCTGCGAGGCCTTTGCACTCCCCAGTTGCTGATTAGCAGAACGGCTGATCAATTCTCCAATATCAGCCTTATATAATCCGGTTCTTGTAACGAGCATCTTAATACTGCTTGCCGCCGGATCGATCCAGCCAGTTACAGTAGTATCGAAAGTTTTAACTCCGGAAAAGGAAAACTGAATTGGTGAAGGACGCTGCTTCCTACTGAACGGTGCAAGAAAGGCCGCTATATCCCCGGCATTGGCTACGAGCGATCTGTACGAGGCATTAAAAACTGGGTCACCGGCATCCCGGCTATTGGCCATTTGTGCTCCCGATACTGAAAAAGAAAGTGCACAATCGAAAGCCGTTTTTACCGTTACTGTGCCGTTGGAATATTCTGCCAGTGGAATCTGGACGGTAATAAATCGTAACCGGCGGAAGCGAAGCGGCTTAGTAACAATGATTCTCGAAGTCGATGGCTGCTCATAAATACTGCGATCAAATATTCGTCGGACCGTATCCCCATTTCTTTTTACACCCGGAGGTAAATAGGTATTAGTAAAACGCTGGGTGGCATTACCTTTTACGTTGGTTCGAAAGCCCGAGGCTGATGCTGGAATGGCAACCGTAACGAGCAGTGTAGGAATCTCAGGTTTTCCCGGTGCTGAGATCATTCTCAGTTCACATCCCTGTGGAAGTGATTCCGGGTGCAGCCGTACCCATGAAAGAGTTGAAAACGTCGAAGCTTGTGCTCCGGTAATTTCGCCGGTAAACGGTTGAGATATTACCGGACCTAAATTCGCAACAATAGAAATATTTCCCGATGAAGCCGTTACCGAAGAGCGTACGCTTATCAATGGCTTCGTTTTACTTATGGTGGCTGAATGAGGGGAAGGTTGCCTTTTTATAATAACGGCCGAATGAGACGAAGAAACAGTGGAATGCTTTACTGTTGGCTGAGCAGCTACAACAACAGCAAGAAGCAATACCAAACCATACGCTATTATTCTACTGAATTTCAAGTACTATCTTTTAACTACAAAAGAACTGCTTTTGAAGGTAAATCATTAAGAGGTCAGCCCTTTTTGACCGGTTCAATTCATTTTTGCCAACGCTTCGTCATAAAAGGTGGAATGAGAAGGATCAAGATATTTTAATTTTCTGAAATATAATTCTGCATTATCTTTAAAAAGCCTGGCGAAATCTGCAAATTCAGGATATTTGCAATCGAAGATCGCCCGGAAGAACACACTTCTCGATAGATCGGAGCTCTGGCGCTTCATAGAGACAAGCGTATCGATGATGCCGGCAAGAGTTTCCTGCGCCTTTTCTTCGTTCGTAGCCAGCACATCCAGTACTCCGGTGTGATATTTCCACCATAGATCGCGCAGTACCCTGTTATTGGCACTCAGTATATCTTCCACATATCCGATGCGGGAAAAAGCACCACTGGAAGTAATAAGCCGGTCCCAACCGGTACCTTGCCCGGCATTGGCGACAAGGGCCACCTGCTGTGCCTGTTGAAGGGCGGCTGTACCGGTCTCCTGGTCATAGGAATCGAAATCAAGTCCGATAATAATGTAAGCGTAGTAATCGAGTATGCTTTCAAGCTCGCGGTAATTTACGCCGTGCTGCAAGGCCATACCCCGGGTATAATTAAAAGAGACATTGGCATCGAGAAATCTGGTGACGGCCGTTAACTGTTTCGTATCCCCGATCGGCCGGTTGCTCTGGACAAAGAGCTGTACCGAACTGCCGCCGGTAAGATTAAAAGCCATGGAGCATTGAATTTTCTCACCGGAAAAGTTTGTTGTCCACGAATACGTATTCAAATAGGCTTGAACGTCTTGCTGGAACGTCGCCCATTTCTGTCGTTCATCGTCGGAAAGTGTTTGCACATTGACCGTCACGGTACAATTGAGCTCCTGGGCACGGACGGCTCGCATCGTTAATACCAGTACGATAACAGCAACGACGAAGCGGAAATGTTTCATATCGATCGTTTTCTTCACCTGTTTAGACTACGTTCTTCATAATCAAAAGTTTTATGGCTTGGTTCGCTCGTTCGAAAGAAAACATAAACCGTACCGATAAGAAGGCAACTGACACCATGCCGGATGGCATGTGGGTCAATTGCCCCGATTGCAAAGAGATCTTATATAAAAAGCAATTAGAGGATAACCAATATACCTGCCCGAAGTGCGATAAGCATTTCAGGATCGGGGCCGATGAGTATTTCCAAATCCTGCTTGACGATGGTATTTATGCTGAACATGCTGGCTCACTTATCCCTGACGACCCCTTACATTTTGTCGATACCAAGCCCTACCCTGCCAGAGTAAACGATGCCCGCCGTAAAACACGATTGAACGAATCGATGAGGCTCGTTACCGGCTCGATCGAATTCCAGCCAGTGGTGCTCGGAGCGATGGACTTTGCATTTGTCGGCGGTTCGATGGGTTCGGTGGTTGGAGAAAAATTTGCCCGGGGTATCGATCTCGCTATTGAGAGAAATAATCCCTATATAATGATCTCGAGCTCCGGTGGAGCAAGAATGCAGGAAGCAGCCATTTCGCTTATGCAGATGGCAAAGACCAGTGCTAAACTGGCACAGCTTTCCGAGGCTCGGCTTCCCTATATTTCGATTTTAACCGATCCCACGACCGGTGGTGTAACGGCAAGTTTTGCAATGCTTGGCGATGTAAATATTGCAGAGCCGAAAGCACTTATCGCTTTTGCCGGTCCTCGAGTGGTAGAGCAGACCATTCGTAAAAAATTGCCACCGGGATTTCAACGTTCGGAGTTTTTACTCGAGCATGGTTTTGTCGATATGGTAGTTCACCGGAAACAGCTTAAGCATACAGTGGCTACTGTTCTTCGCCAATTTCAAATCGTAGCGTCATGAGTCCCGCACAGAAGCAGCAGGCCATGCAAGAATGGGTTGTTCGCCTGATTGGCTTTCCGATGGATCTTGGCGCCGATAGGCGTGGCGTCGATATGGGGCCTTCCGCATTGCGAATTGCAGGCGTTGGCGAAAAGCTCACGGCACTGGGTTACACAGTGGTCGATTCCGGTGATATCGATATTCAACCGCCAGAAGTCTATTCGATCGAGAATACGAAGTTAAAATATCTTCCGCAGATCGCCAAAGCCTGTGAAGACCTTGCCTCTGCAGTTGAGACTTCACTCGATAACGATGAATTTCCGATGGTACTTGGCGGGGATCATTCCATGGCCATCGGTACTATTGCCGGTATTGCTTCCCACTGCCGAAAGTACAAAAAGAGATTAGGCGTCATCTGGATAGATGCTCATACCGATATTAATACCCCCGATACAACACCAAGCGGCAACATTCATGGTATGCCATTAGCGGTCTCACTTGGTATCGGTGCTGAAGAGCTTACTTCTGTCGGCGGAAAATTTACAAAACTTGAACCTCATCAGATTGGAATGATCGGCTTGCGTTCTATCGACGAAGGTGAACGTAAACTTATTAAGAAATTAAAGATCGAAGCCTATACGATGACCGATCTTGATAAACAAGGAGTCCATCGTATTATCGCAAAAATGCTTAATGCCATGAGAGCAAAGGTCGATCACCTGCATGTAAGCTTTGATCTGGATTCAGTCGATCCGAGTGTTGCTGGTGGAGTAGGTACGCCGGTACCCGGAGGACTTACCTATCGGGAGGCTCATCTTATTATGGAAGCAATTGCTGATACCGGATATATGTCGAGCTTTGAAATTGCCGAAGTCAATCCTATACTTGATAATCGAAATGCCAGTGCAGAATTTGCTGCCGATCTGATTGCCAGCAGTATGGGAAAACGAATATTGTAAACCAAAGAAGAATATAGGGTTACCCCTAAAAACGAATAATTCTTACCGGCAAAATAAGTCAATGCTTCTTCATTATTGCTTAAATTTTTATATTATAAAGATAGCTCCTTTGTATTAGAACGATGTAAAATTTAGGGCTGTTCGGGGCTGCTACGGGATACATTATCACACACTGAAGACCAGGATGTCTTCAGGTTAACTACAGCCACGGATGAAAAAACTATTGTTTATTTTATGCGCGCTAGCTATGTGCGCATCCTCTTCGTATGCGCAGCGAACGCTCGGCGCTCGTACAGTAATCCTTGATGACAATAATTCCAACCTTGTGTATCTACAAACACAAGGCGGTTCGCTTGCCATCAGCGATAACAATATGATGCCGGTACCTTGTGCCTTGCTCGATCTTAGCAGCAATAGCAAAGGCTTCTTACTACCACGACTGACTCAATCGGCCCGGGATGCTATTGCTTCCAATTGTCCAACGTCAGTTGCCGGAATGCTACTCTATAACTCTACCACCAATAGTATTGACTTCTTTAATGGGTCGGGATGGGTTAATGCATCATCGGGTTGGCAGTTGCAAGGTAATAACAGCCTCGTCGATGGAGTAAATTTTATCGGTACGATCGATAATGTGCCGGTAACGATCCGGGTAGCAAATCAAAAAGCATTCCGTCTCGAATCCGTAGGTACTTCGATCAATACTATCGGGGGCGTTTCAGCCAATACTGTAACCAGTGGTGTAAAAGGTGCAACACTCTTTGCCGGTGATGCTGCCGGAGCAAATACCATCACTGATGATTTTGGAACGATAAGCGGTGGATCGTCAAATACTGCCGGTAATAGTGCCGGTACTACTTCTGATGCCAGCTATGCAACAATAGGCGGCGGATTTAATAATAAAGTTGCCGGCCCAAGCAGTGTTATTGCCGGTGGAAGCGGCAATACTGTGTTAGAGCAAACCTCGTCCATTCTTGGCGGAAGCGGAAATACGATTGACGATGCCAGTGCCGTTTCCAGACCGGGTATTACAATTGCTGGTGGTACTTCTAATACCGCTCGTCTCGATAATTCCTTTATCGGCGGTGGACAGAATAATAGCTCAAATGCACCGTGGACGGTCATTAGCGGCGGACAAAATAATATTAATAATGCTCAACATGGTGTAATTGCCGGCGGACTCGGTAATCAAATTAGCTCGGGTCGTTGGGGCTTTATCGGGAGCGGTGCGAATAATTCAATTGTCGGCGATTATGGAGTGATCGGCGGAGGTATTTCGAACTCGATCACCGGAGGCACCGTCAATGGCATTCTTGGGGGTGAAAGCAATTCTATCCCAGCCGGTAACTGGAATTTTATTACCGGCGGGCAGTCTAATTTGATCTCAGGAACCGATAATAGCATCCTCGGAGGTAGAAATCTGACCATTACGGGTAATGGTACCTTTGGATTTAATCAGGATAATCTTGGTACGTTTCCTGCAAGCATCTCCGGTAACGGAATAGCTTATTTCGGAAATACCGATCTCTGGCTCGGTAATACCAGAAATCAGGCAAGCCAACTCCGATTTTATGAAGCACAAAATTCGACGGGCACCTTCCCTACAGCGACAACGAACTACTCGGCTTTTCAGGCCGGAGTACAAACCAATAATATAACATACACTCTTCCTACTGCTATTACCGGCACGAACGGTGATAACCGCTATATGCAGATGACAACAACGACGGCAAATACTGCTGCTTCGATGTCCTGGGTTACCAATCTTGCAATCGTAGAGCCGGTGGGCTGGCTTAAGACCGGCAACAATGTATCTGGTGTCGATAACACTAACAATGTGATCGGTTCTCTTGCCGGTTCGACGTTGCAACCAATAAATATTATAGCCAACGGGCAACGGGTAATGCGCTTTGTGCCTAATGGTATCGGTGCTACGCCGGAAATTATCGGAGGCTCCGCAAGTAATGGAGCCTCACCGGGTTCTGGCGGTACTATCGCCGGTGGCGGTTCAAGCATTGCTCCTAATGTTATCCCGGGTGGCGGACAAAATTTTATTGGCGCCGGCACCGGGAATTCCAATGCCGGAAGTCAATCGGTAATTGGAGGCGGGGTCACTAATAGTATTGGTAATGTCTCTGCACAAGCGGTTATTGGCGGTGGAGCAAATAATACTATCGATCAACTGCTGAGCTATAGTACGATTGCCGGAGGAGCACAGAATCATATTACAGCGAGCATTGCAACGATCGGCGGCGGCCAATTAAATATTGTAAGCAATACACAGGCAACCGTATCCGGTGGATCGACCAATACGGCCTCCGGTGCTTCGGCCGTTGTTGCCGGCGGCTCTAATAATACTGCTTCGAGCACAAATGCCGTTGTCAGCGGTGGAGCAGTAAATGTTGCTACCGGTGGTGATTTCCCCGTTGTCTGCGGGGGATTCTTTAATAAGGCAGGAGCCAGAGCAGCGGCGGTTTGCGGTGGAGGTTTCAATCAGGCAACCGGCGATTTTTCATTTATTGGCGGTGGCGGTGCCGACTTCGGCGATAGCCCCGGAATAAATACGGCAACGGCCACGTATGCGACGATCCTTGGCGGCAGAGGCAATAATGCGAATGCCCAGTACTCCGGTATCTGGGGTGGACGTGGTTTAACCTTCGATGCTGGCGCTACTTTCTCTGCGGGCTATTTAGGAGATAATGCCACCGGTACCCGAACAATGAGTATCGGGACACCAAATACTATTACCTTCGGTAATACCGATCTGTGGTTAGTGAATAATAGGAATCAGGCCAGCGAGCTTCGGTTCTTTGAAGCAAATACCACTCCTGGTGGTTTTCCTGCCGCCGGAATATTTTATAGTGCCTTCAGACAAGGTAATGGCGATCTGGCACAAAATCTTACTTATAATCTGCCGAATAATATTCCGCCCGCAAATGCAGTGCTTACCTCTTCCGGTGGTGCGACAAGCAATTTAAGCTGGAGTACCCCGTTTGCTTCGGCCAATGCTGCGGCCTCCGTTGCTATTTCAAATAGCGATGTATTCCAAATAAGCGATGATGCTGCTAATGTTGCTATTACCGCTACGCTTCCGGCAGGCTTCAATGGCCAAAAGATCGTCGTTGTAAATCGCGATGCTATTAACAATGCCACTATTGCACCGACTGCCGCAATAGTCGCACCGGGTCAGGCAAGACAGTTCGTCTATGCCAATGGCTGGTTATTTGTTAATTAAAAACGCGACGTACTAAGATAAAAAAGCCCGCTCTTTTGAGCGGGCTTTTTTATGGGAAAATTATTATTATTATTATTATTATTATTATTTCTTTAGTACCACAAATTCCACGCGGCGGTTAGCGGCGCGACCTTCGTCGGTATCGTTCGGCAGGATCGGATTATCTTTGCCGTAGCCTTTGGCTGTGATGCGGTTAGCATCGATACCATGACGAATAAGATAGTCACGCACTGCTTTTGCACGACGCAAGGAAAGATCTTTATTAACTTGATCGCCACCGACATTATCCGTATAACCGGCGATCTCGACTTCCATAGAAGGATGAGCTTTCATGATTGAAACAGCACGTTCAAGCTCAGGATAGGATTCCGGCTGTAAATTATCTTTTCCGAAATCGAAGAAAATAAGCAGGCGGGTTCTTCCGTTATTCGCATTACTGAGTTTGATATCATGGTCTCCTTTGAGAATTCTTCCCTGATCGTCCACTTCATAGTATGTCGAACCAAATAAGTACCCATCGGCATCGGCCGTAACAGAATACTTACCCGGATATTTTACTTTTACCTTATAGCGTCCGTCGCCATCGGTTTTAGTCGTTGCTACAACTTTACTATCCTTGAGATCGGTGACGGTAACATTGGCTCGAACCGGTTCGCCGGTATTGGCATCGGTGACACGGCCACTGAGATCAACCGTTTTTTCATTCGGTGTACTTGTAACATCGGCAGGTTCGTTACCGGACATCTCATCCCTGCTTCTGGCACCGAAAGGAAATTTCAGCGCAACCGATAATGATGCGTACCATAATTTAGGAGTGGTTGCGGTGGGATAGGAAGGCTGTACAACCGCCGGGTCGCCGACCAATACTCCGTTCTTATAAGCATCCTCGGTAGATTGGGAGAAGAGCGAAGATAAGGGAATACCCAGATTTAATTCCGGAGTCAAAACCCAGCCATTATTACCAATGGGTATAAAGGTGCCTGCTCCAACTTTTAGAAGCAGCTGTGAGCTATTCATCGAAGAAGTAATATCACCTTCTGCAATAGGTAAGTTCGTTCCTATTTGTGTTCCGGTGGGATAAGAAAGCCACTGACAGCCATTTGTAGAATTTATAATATTCGTATATCCTGAAAGGGTGGCGGAAGAATTTGACGCATACTCTAAGCCAAGCAACCCATAAAGACCTTCAGGTACGAACTGAAAACGAACGCCAATATCAACTCCCACATACGTGGCCTTGAATTTGTAATTGTTTTCAAAGGTGGCAAGACCTGCCGCTCCTCCATTAATGCCTGCACAAGAATCAGTAAACTGCTCGGTTGAGCTGGTACTATTGGAGCGATAAAATACTTTTCCCTGCAAGCCGATAAAATCGCTCAGAGAAAAATCGATCGTTCCGCCAAAATGATACCCGATTCCGCCGCCAAGATTTTGAAAGCGCAGTGCAGCTATATACCTGGTATTCGGAAAGAGCGGATCGACAGGATAGTTATACACCCAAAAGAAATTTTCTCCTCCGCCAAGCCAGCCGTAATTGATCCCGGCCTCTATACCTGCATAATGGCGGGAGCTGATGAGCGATGGATCCCGTTGAGCAAAACCAAGCGATGAACAAATGAGTAATAGCGTGGCAGCTATCACTAAGGTGTGAATTCTGATCATGGTTATAAGTGATTGAAAATAGTGGTACAAAAATACTACTTTTCTAGATTTCTCCTCACGGAACCTCAACCAGTGAAAAAATGTAGTATTGCCGCTAATAGACCGGCGCGTTCGTCTAGCGGCTAGGACACGGCCCTCTCAAGGCCGCGACACGGGTTCGATTCCCGTACGCGCTACAAAAAAAAGCCCGTTTTTCAACGGGCTTTTTCTTTACCTACGACTTTTTAACCACGAATTCTACTCTTCTATTAGCTGCTCTTCCCTCTTCGGTATCGTTCGATTGCACCGGATTTGCCTTTCCATATCCTTTTGCGCTAATACGTTTTGCTTCGATCCCATGCTCGACCAAATATTGCTGCACCGATTGAGCCCGACGTTTTGAGAGTTCGAGATTCACTTCATCACTACCCACCGTATCGGAATAGCCGGCGATCTCCACTATCATTGTAGGATTCCCTTTCATAATGGAAATGGCCCGCTCAAGTTCGGGATAGGATTCCGGCTTTAGATCGGATTTACCAAAATCAAAGAAGATCAGTAGTCGTGTTTTGCCATTATCTTTTTTATTTAATTTGAGATTGAGGTTATCACCGAGAATACGCCCATCGGCATCGACTTGCACATACGCCGATCCGAAAAGATGATCCTTCGCATCTGCAGTAACAGAATATTTACCAGGGGCAGGCACTGTCACTTGATACGACCCATTCCTGTTAGTCTCGGTCGTAGTAACGGTTGAATTATTTGAAAGGTCCGTCACCGTCATAGAAGCATCCAACCCTTCGCCGGTAGCGGCATCGGTTACTTTACCCTGTATCGTTGCTCTTTTAGGTTCCGGAATTTCCTTTTTTGCCGGCGGCGGCTCCGGTATAGGGGCATGTTCGATGGACTTTACCGGTTCCGGGGCTATCGGTTCAGGCGCCGGTTCTGCTTCTTTTTCCAAGGCGCCGAATGGAAATTTTAGGCCGATAGTTAATGAAGCATACCACAGATTTGGCACCGTAGCAACAGCCTGGCTTGAATTAAACGGATCGTTGGTCGGGTATCCCTTTGCATAATTTGAAGCAATATCGGATGCAATAACATCTCCGACAGGAATACCAATTGCAATTTCAGGAGTAAGTACCCATTTGTTATCGAGGGCAAAAAAAGTGCCAATGCCAAGTTTTACTCTCAGATCGGTAGAATTAAAAAAATTATTCGATGCCAGCGATGTAACATCTACTCTGGTTTTCCCTGTCGAATTTCTGCTTGGCAGCATAAGATATTTACAGGCATTATCCGAAGCAAGAATTTGCTGATAGCCCGAAAAGGTACTGCTTGAAAGTGAGGCCAGTTCTAAAGCGGCTAACCCATACCAGGATTCGGGAGAGAATTGTATCCTCAATCCTATATCGCCCCCGAAATAGGTATTGGTAAGATCGTAACTCGATTGATACGTTGCCGAACCGCTCCCACTATTATCGAGACTCGCACAGGTTCCGGTTACGGTTTCCGTCTTACTGAGGTGGTTAGCCCTGTAAAATACTTTACCCTGAAGAGCGAATAAATTTGACAACGAAATATCGAGTGTAACTCCGAATTGGGGTGCGACACCTACCCCATAATTACTAAATGGTAATGATGTAATAACCGTCGTACCCGGATCAGAATAAGGATAGATATATGCCCAAAAGAAGTTACTGCCTCCGGCAAGCCAATCCGCATTGGCGCCCGCCTCGACACCAATATAATGGCGTGAGCTTATAAGCCCGGGGTCACGTTGTGCGTATGTACTTGATGCTATAGAGAGAAAGACCGGTAGTAAAAGAAGAATTCTGTAAACGATTTTCATAAGTTATCATCTGTGAACGAAGCTCTACAAAGTTAATAAAAACTATAGATAAGTATACAAAAAGGCGGCTGCCGCTGCCGAAGCAATAGCAACCGCCCGTTGCTGCTCATTACTATTACCGACTAAAAATGGCTGTATACGTTACACTGACCTCGGATTGGGCTTTCACCGGAACATGAAAGATGATCGTATTAGCATCCTTCTTCTCATACTTCATCGTCGAACTGGGGATACTCCAATTCCCATCGATATACTCCGGGACATCGATTACCACATCCTCGTCTTTATGATTTCTCAGTTTAAAGCGGATGGTTTGTTTCGTGGTATTTTTACCGATGGTCTTATCTTCAAGCATTTCCTGATCGCCGATAAGATCGAATGACGTCCCCAGATTCAACGTCACTTCTTCGTCACGAGGGGTATGGTTAATGCGGTCTTCACCGATAAATTCCATTGCGCCATCTTTATCGCGTTTCATTACCCGCATAATACCTTCCGGCAAAGGCATACCCATATTATTTTGCTTTTCATTCTTGAATTTAACCGCTACCCATATCTGAGGGCCGCTATAGGTATAGATTTTTTCCACTTTAACCGATGAAGCCGTCAAGAGCGATAGCTGCTTTATTTCATTGTCATTGATCGTTGTGGGATTTGCCAGATCATACAAATGGTAATCGAATAAGCCCCGTTCTTCGACAGAGGAATCATCGAAGGAAGCAAATCCCGTCGATCTTTTCTTCCGTTTTGCAACCGAATGTACTCCTCCGGCCACTACCTTTATATGAGCCTGCGGATAGGAAGCGCCGCTCTTATTTTCAATGCTGATCCATCCCGAAAGATCGAGTGTCGTATCGCCGACACCCAAAGTCGCAATATATTCTGCATGCCAGGTAATACCGGAGGTTTGATAAAGCACTTCAATGGGCTCTTGTTGGAGCGCCGATTTTGAATTCAGTTGCCAGAGCAATGTCGGTTTTGTGATCAATCCCTGAGGCAACGTGGGGACCATGATCTGGCCGTCACCAAGTTGAGTCATGATTAGTCCTTTATCGGTCTGCAGCGTTAACTTACCCCGATCAGAAGCCAGCAAGATGCCTTCGGTACTATTTCGCTTATCATCAATGAAGCTGATCTTCTTATCAATATATTTCTGAAGCAACGCTTCCTGATTGATAAGATCATACTCATAATTTTGCTCAAGCAACCTGATCGCCTCCGGATGTTTTACCGCAGTGATTTTTACTGTAGTTGGATCGATAGATGCCGAGACGTCAGTTAATTCTATTTGAGATGTACCCTTCGGCAGATCCAACGAGCGAACATCCTTGACTACGCCAAGATCGGAATTATAGATGGTTAAAGAAAGCGATTCACGGTTAAGAGTATGTTCCTGGGCTCGTAGTTCTGATGAGATCGCAAGCGCTGCCATAGCAACGAGAATAAGCGTTTTCATTGAGTTCTCCTTTTGTAGGTGTAGAGATACAGATTGTGGGGTTGAGAAGAACTCAGGGAAATATTATGCCACTATAGCTAAGAGAATCGGGCACTTATGGATGCCTATGCCTGCAATATTTCTCACTATACATAAGCTTACAATTATCGATCAGCTATGGTAGTATAGGTTATTGATTCAGTAGTGTGAGGTTTTAGTATCAGATGGAAGACAAAAGTGCCTGCATTCTTTTTAACATACTCCATTGAGGATTCAGTGATAATCCAATCCCCGGATAATTGCTCGATCACGTCAATAGCGACGGCTTCTTCTTTATGGTTTTTCAAGGTGACCTTAAAGCTTCGTTTATAAGATTTATTGGCTAACTTTTGATAATTCGTCAATTCCTGTTCACCGACCAGATCGAAAGCTTTCCCTACATTAATAATTACATTTTCATCCTTTGGGGTGTGCGCCAGGCGATCTTCTCCAACAAATTCGAGTGCGCCATCTTTATCAGCTTTCATAACTCGAACTACACCTTCCGGCAAAGGCAACCCCAAATTATTTGCTTCATCATTCTTAAATGTTAATGATACTCCAACCGAAGATCCACCGGTATAGGAATAATGTTTTTCTGCCCTTATACCGGTCTTATTTAACAATGAAATTTGCTTTATCTCATTATTTGCAATAGTTGTCTGTCTGCCGAGATCGTAAAGATGGTACTCAAACATCCTTCGCTCTTCGAAATCCTTATCTGAGGTGGGCAAGCTATAAAACATGCGATCTCGTTCTCTCCTCTTAGAGAATAATGATTCTACCCTATTCACATTCCCGGCAACTACTTTTAAATGAGCATCAGGATAGCTCATTCCACTTTTATTTTCTATACTTACCCAGCCAGAGAGATCAATTGAACTATCATTGTTAGCTAAGGCAGCAATGTATTCCGCATGCCAGGTCAATCCTGATGTCTGATAAGATATTTCTACCGGTTCATTATTTAATTGTTGTTGCGATTCTAACTGCCAGACTAAGGTAGGCCGAGTGATCAATTCGTTAGGCAACGATGGCACCGTTACCTGACCAGCTCCAAGAGTGACCATATTAATCCCTTTTGATGTAAGAATGGTTAATTTCTTACCATCGGAAGATAACAATGTTCCTTCTATCATATTCTTCTGATCGTCTGAATATGTAATTGGGTGATCGATGTATTTTTGTAATAATGTTTCCTGATCGGCAAGATCAAACCGATAGTTTTGTTCGCGGACTGCAACCGCTCTGGGATGTTTTGGTGAGGATATTTTTACAGTAGTCGGGTCGATCTGGGCTGAAATGTCGTTCAACGATATCTCCGATACCCCTTTTTTTAAATTTAATGATCTCGTATCTTTAACTACCCCAAGATCAGAGTTATAAACCGTAAGCGATATTGACTCTCGATTGATAGGACTTTCCTGAGCTTCAGACTGGTTGAAAGTCGCAAAAAAGATAATGCTGGTAAAAAAGATAAACATTTTCATTGTGGGTACTCCAATTTGTAGGTACAATGATACAGTTTTTCGATTCAAAAGCGATAAGTAAATTCCGTGCCAGCAAAAACAGACTTATTAGACCAATTTAGATACTAATGAATACCTCAAGACCTTCTTTAGCAGAAAATATTTCTTTGGCTCGTGTGGCTGCTTCTAAAGTAAGAAATACTCCAAAAAAGGCGCTCCCGCTACCACTCATTAAGGCAAATTCAGCCCCGGTCTCGTATAATTCACTTTTTAATTTCTCCAACGCAGGGGCCATCTGAAAGGCAACGATCTCAAAATCATTTACTATAGTATTTTTCCATTGATTTAGTGGAGCAGTAGAAAGAACCGCAGCCAGATCGGTAGGCCGCGACCGTGGTTCTACTATTACTTTTTGGTAGGCTTTTGCCGTTGAAATGGAAATATCGATCGGTTTTATTATTAGAATTGGATAAGGTACATGCAATTCGAGAGGCATTAGCATATCCCCTATTGAAGAGGCGCTGGCTGCCCTAAATTTCAAAAGAAAGAATGAAACATCGGCGCCGATCCCCCGGGCAATTTCAAATTGCTCCTGTTCGGTAAGCGGAGCTACCCACTCGGAAAAGATGGCAATTGCTGTTGCGGCATCGGCCGATCCCCCTCCGAGCCCTGCCCCGAAAGGCACTTCTTTCGTCAATGAGATCTTCAAGCCTGGCATGGGTAGATTTTTGAATTCAGCACAGCGCTCGATAGCTTTGACAATGAGATTCGAACTATCGGTCGGAAGTATGGGGTCACTGCAAATACAATCGAATTTTTCTGATTCGGCAACAGTGATAAGATCGTATGGAGCCGATAACCGGTAAAAGAGCGTATTGAGGTCATGGTAACCATCCGGACGCTTTCTTAAAATCTCAAGGCCGAGATTAATCTTACAATAGGAATGGTATTCAGTTTGCCTCATCATGGGTCTTGAAAACGTTTAGGGGAAGGCGCTTGTTCAATAATTGCTATAATTATACTTGTTTTCTTAAAGTACATTTCCTTGTAGAAATTACTTTAAGGTATTATAATAATTATATATTTTTAATATAATAAGGAGCGCCGGTATGAAAGATAATGTTGTTGAAGTACGCAGTTCGGCCGAAGTTAATGCAGAGCTCTCCAATAAAGGTAGTAAATCGGTGCATATTTCGGCGGATCGCGTCCATGAGACTCTTGCCAAACACATGTTGGTCGACGGCTTCGATCTGGTGGTCGATCTTAAGCAGTCCCAGGGTAATTTCATTTATGACGCCAGAACCGGCAAACGCTTCCTCGATTTCTTTACCTTTTTTGCATCAGGTCCTGTAGGATTGAACCATCCGGAAATGAATACCCCGGAATTCCGCGACCGTCTGGCAACCGCTGCCGTAAATAAGCCTTCGAGCTCGGATGCGTACACGGTAGAAATGGCAGAATTTGTCGAGACCTTTAGCCAGGTCGCTATTCCGGAATATCTCCCTCACCTTTTTATGATCGAAGGCGGCGGTGCTGCGATCGAGAATGCCCTTAAAGTTGCTTTCGATTGGAAAGTTCGTAAAAATTTCCTTAAAGGATATACGCAGGAACGTGGTCATTTGGTCATGCATTTTCGCTATGGCTTTCATGGACGGAATGGCTATGCTCTTTCGCTGACGAATACCGACCCCACAAAGACGCTTTATTTCCCTAAATTCAAAGACTGGCCGCGTATCGATTCACCATTTCTTACCTTTCCCTTAACCGGCGAGCATCTGGTTCAGGCACAGGAAGCGGAAGAAAAATCGATCAAGCAAATGAAGGAAGCCTTCATGAACTACCCCGATCAGATCGCGGCGATCATTATTGAACCGATCCAGGGTGAAGGAGGCGATAACCACTTCAGTCTTGATTTTCATAAAGTGCTTCGTACCCTTGCCGATGAGAACGATGCCATTCTCATTTACGATGAAGTACAAACCGGCGTCGGGCTGACCGGAAAGATGTGGGCACATCAGCATTTCGTCAATCCGGATATTATGACTTTCGGGAAGAAGATGCAGGTTTGCGGCCTGTTGGCTTCAAAACGTATCGATGAAGTGCATGATAATGTCTTCCTCAAATCAAGCCGCATAAATTCCACCTGGGGTGGTAATCTCGTCGATATGGTACGAGCTCAAAAATATCTTGAAATAATCAGAGATGAGCGGCTCGTCGAAAATGCGCGCATCCAGGGAGAGTATCTTTTAAATAACCTGGAATCACTCGTCACCGAATTTCCGAATATCATTTCGAATCCGCGCGGCAAGGGCCTGATGTGCGCCTTTACAGTGGTAGAGGCCCAAATGCGCGATGTCCTGCGGCAAAAGTGTTATGATGAAGGCGTTATTATTATCGGTTGTGGGGATCGTTCTATTCGCTTCCGCCCGGCATTGAACATTACCCGAGAAGAGATCGATATGGGAATGAACGTTATTCGTGAACAAGTAAAAGAGCTTGCTAAACGCGAGTTTTAATCATCTATTTAGCTATACTTATATTCTGATATGGGATTACAAGAAGCGATCGATAAAGTTGTAAATCGATATGGCGATCGTGCCGAAGATTATATTGAAGGTACGGCGATCCGGCGGGAAATTACCTACGACGATTATATTCAAACCGATACCCTCCTATCCCTGCAAAAGCCGTTAACCAATTATCACGATGAGCTGACCTTTCTTATTTACCATCAGCAGACGGAGCTATGGTTTCGCTTAGCGCTCCATGAAATGGAAGCAGGTATTGAAGCCTTGCTCAAATTCCCTGCCGATATTACCAAAGCAACCGAAGCTGCTTCTCGTACGAATCGGATTCTTGGCTTTCTTACCGATAGCTTCGATGTGCTCATCGAAGGCTTAAGTACCGATGAGTTCTTAGAATTCAGGAAAGCATTCGGCTCTTCAAGCGGATTTCAATCGGCCCAGTTCAGAGCCATTGAGATCGTTGCCGGGCTCGAACGTAAGGCTAAAGGCGAAGATAAAACTTTTTATTGGGAGCGTGCTGCCCGTAATCTTGAAACCGGGGAGCCAACGCTTACGCTCGTCATTTTCAAGGAAAAACACCTGCATTGGCTCAATGAAATGTATGATAAACGTGAGCCGTATTCCTTCAGACTTGCCTTTGAAAAAGCCCTCAAAGTCGCTTCTTCCGAAACCGACCTGCAAAAACTATATCACTCCTTATTATCGGGCGATCTTGGCAACGATCTACATACCCTTGGTGAAGAACTCTTGAAACTTGATGAGAAGATCATCGACTGGAAGCGGTCGCACCTAAAGGCAGCCGCGAAGCACATGAAGCGTGTCCCACGCGGAACCGGCGACACCAACTGGGCCGAATACCTTAGCCGCTCTATCCAGGAAGAACACTACTTCCCCGAACTCTATCAGGCTTTCAAAGAGCTTACCAGTGAAGAAGAGATCGAAGAAGTAACGCTCGGCGACGCCTAATTATAAATGATAGTTCGGCGCTTCCTTCGTGATCGTTACATCATGAGGATGCGATTCCTTTAGGCTTGCCGGAGTAATTCGGACAAATTTTCCTTTTTTCTGCAGATCGGCTATAGTCGCTGAACCGGTATAGCCCATGGCTGCTTTTAAGCCGCCGGCCATTTGATAGACGATCTCGCTAAGCGATCCTTTAAACGGGACACGGCCTTCAATACCTTCGGGTACCATTTTGGCAAGGCCTTCTTCCACATCCTGGAAGTACCGATCGGCAGAACCCTGCGCCATCGCGGAAAGCGACCCCATACCCCGGTATGTCTTATAAGCACGGCCTTCGAGAAATACTTTTTCACCGGGTGATTCTTCAGTGCCGGCAAAAAGATTGCCAATCATAACCGTCGATGCCCCTCCGGCTAATGCTTTCGGAATATCCCCGGTCTGCTTGATACCCCCATCGGCAATGATCGGTACACCTTTTTTAAGGCCGGCGCTTGCGGCAAGCATAACGGCTGTTAATTGTGGTACTCCTACTCCGGCAACGATTCGGGTCGTACAGATAGAACCCGGACCGACACCAACCTTTACGGCATCGACTCCGGCTTCGATAAGCGCCATTGCCCCATCGGCAGTTGCAACATTACCGGCAATTACATCGAGTCCTTTGAAAGTGCGCTTGACTCTCTTGACCATGTCGATAACACCTTTCGTATGGCCATGGGCCGTATCGATGATCACCACATCAACCTTCGCTCCGACCAGCGCTTCGACCCGCTGTATAGTATCGGCCGAAACCCCGACTCCTGCACCGCAGACAAGCCGCCCAGATGTGTCTTTAGCAGCATTGGGATAACGCTTCTTTTTCTGAATATCTTTGAACGTAATAAGCCCTTTTAGTCTTCCTGCACGATCAACCACCGGAAGCTTTTCGATCTTATTCTGCTGTAGGATCACTTCTGCTTTTTCGAGAGTCGTCCCGACAGGTGCGGTAACGAGGTTCTCTTTGGTCATGATCTTTTCGATCGCCTGATCTTTATTGGCTTCGAAACGAATGTCACGATTAGTGATCATACCCACAAGATGGTTATCGCTATCAATCACCGGAATACCGGAGATAGAATATTTTTCCATCATCATCAGTGCGTCGCGCAGCGTATGAGTTTTAGAAAGGGTGATCGGGTTCTGGATCATCCCACTTTCACTGCGCTTTACCCTATCGACTTCTTCGGCCTGACGAGCAATAGAAAGATTTTTATGGATAATGCCGATACCACCTTCACGAGCCATGGCGATTGCCATTGCGGATTCGGTAACTGTATCCATAGCGCTGGATACGAACGGCAGATAGAGGCGGATGTTTCTGGTTAATTGAGTAGAAGTATCAACTTCTCTCGGCAGGACTTCACTATAATTCGGAGCCAGCAATACGTCATCATACGTAAAGCCATCACCGTAAGGAAATTTTGATTGAAGGTCGAGCGGAAAAGAAGCGGAAGAAATGCGGCGGGTTGTGCTTTGTTTGGCCATTTGAAAAACTCCTGAGTTATACAGATGTTCTTCGCCTGTAAAACAAGGAGTTTATACTAAGGGTTTCGGAAAGGCTCTTTTAGCCTTCTTCTTGAATCTCTTGAGCAGGCTCGGCAGGCTTTTCGCTGACGATCTTTTCTAATTGCAGGAATGAGGTTTCCGGCCCAAGTGACGGGAATTCCGTCTCAAAGAGCAATTGCTTTGCTGGTTCTAATTTGAATGTCAGAAGCAATTCTACGGCTGCTTCTAAGGTAGCACCCGCACTATATAGCGCCTTTGCCCTATTGTAATGAGCATCTGCCCATTCAGGCTCAAGGGCACAGGCTTGTTCGAAGGCACTAGCCGCTTCGCTATATTGCTTATCCTCCAGGAGGGTTTCGCCGTAATCAAACCAGGCTTCGAAATCCTCGGGTGAAAGCTCGAGTACCATTTTATAAGCTAACAATGCCTCCGGAAGACGGCCCAGATTATATAAAGCATCGGCCTTAGCATACCACAGCTCGGGATTGGTATTTTTTATTGCCAGGGCAGCATCATAATCTTCGAGGGCTTTTCTCGGATGATCGAGTGCATCATAGCATGAACCACGGCCGAAATAGCTTTCCGAGTGCTTCGGATTAAATTTTATTGCCTGGGAGAAGCAGCGGATAGCATCGCGCCAGCGCTGCATTTCTTCATAAGCATTACCAAGATTATGCCAAGCACTGACATCTTCGGCATCATGCTTTAAGCATTCTTTATAAGATTCGATCGCTTCATGGAGCTTGCCGAGATTAGCATACGCATTGCCACGGTTATACCAGGCAGCGGGAAATTCTTCTTTAATTGCCAACGCCATTTCATAAGAAGAAATAGCTTTATGGTACATCCCCATTCGATTATAGACGATACCGAGGTTGTACCAGCAGTTATTATTATACGGATCAAGATCCAGATGAGCCTCGTAGGAAGCAATTGCTCTATCGAACTCATCGAGAGAATCGTAGCAAAAGCCTAACTCGTACAAAGCATCTTTAGCATATTCCTCTTTTCCGCTCAGGAAGGTAAAAATAGCGGCTGCCTCCCGATAGCGTTCGGCCTTTTCGAGGCATAGCGCCTTGCTAAAAAGTGCTTCATCGTTCGTGGGGTCGCTTGCTAGTGCTTTATCGAAAATAGCAAGGGCGGCATCGGTCTGGCCGAGGGATTCCAGTACAACTCCATAATTCATCAGCAGATCGGTGTCTGTGGGATCGAGGGAAAGCCCTTTTTCATAAGAGATCATTGCCTCTTCATACTCCCCATGATGGGCTTCGAGCATTCCGCGGCGTGCCCAGGCCAGAGAGCTAAAAGGGGCATGTTCGGTCAACAGACGGCTGTAATGCAGCGCTTCTTCGAATTTATCGTTTTCGATACAATAATCGACTAATTCTTCTAAAATATCAGGATTAAGAAATGCTCGGGGTTTAGAATCTTTTTCGGACCGTTTATCTTCGCGAAACCGGGTTAATTCTTCCTCAAAATAGCGGCGTCGTTCTTCGCGACCATCTTTATCTCCTTCCGGGGATTCGTCGTCGTCAAGTGCAAACGGATCATAATCATCGTAAATATCCATAACCTGCTTCTAATATTTAACGCCAGTTATAAACACGATGTTTCACAAATTGAGCACAACTTATCAACACAAAAATATGAAATATTTTGAAGATTGATTCTTAGAAATTTATAAATAATTTACTTTAATATAATTCTATAACATATTATATTATAATATGTTATACATAATATAATCAAAATATTCTATATTAAAATTTCTTTATTCAGGTAACAAATAAGGATTCCAAGCTACTTCCCACAGGTGCCCGTCAGGGTCTTGAAAATACCCAGCATACCCACCCCAGAATGTCTTCTGAGCTGGCTTTGGGATCAGGGCTCCAGCTCTTTCTGCGATTGCTATTACTTCATCTACCTCCTCTTTGCTACGGACATTATAGCCGATGGAAAATTCTGTTGGAGAAGGATTCGATATATTGACCTGAGAATCCCAGGCTAAGTTCTCCCGGGAATAGATTACAAGTTTAATACCATGCCGAAGGTCGAAAAAGGCTGCTTCGCCGTGTTCATATTCTTTGCCGATTATGCCTTTGGAGGGAAATCCCAGCCCGTGATGGTAAAAAGAAAATGAACGCTCAATATCGTCCACTCCGAGGGTTAGTACTGTAAAATAAGCTTCCATGTTTTTTAATTATATAGCTGATGCAATAGAGTCAGGAATAGGGCTATTTAGTTTCTTGCCAAACTATTGGATGGAACGACACATTGCAATAGGTCTGTTTAAGACTCGCTTTTCGGCGTGTAGCGCAGCCTGGTAGCGCACCACTTTGGGGTAGTGGGGGTCGTGGGTTCAAATCCCGCCACGCCGACCAAACCTTCCCTTCCGCATTCTCGGTGCTCATCGAACAAACCCGAAACGGACTCTATTGTGCTGCCGGCGATTTTTATATCGACCCGGTAGGCAAAGTTCGTCGAGCAATTATTACGCACGGCCATACCGATCATTGCCGTCCGGGGATGGGGTCTTATCTAACTTCTCAAACTGGAGCACCGATCATCAGAGAGCGCATCGGTAAAGGCGCTGTCATCGAAACGCTTCCCTTCGGGGCTACGATGACCATTGGAGATACAATAGTAAGTCTCCATCCGGCCGGTCATATTCTTGGCTCTTCACAAGTTCGAGTCGAACACAGAGGAGAGGTTTGGGTGGTTAGTGGCGATTACAAGGTCGAATCCGATGCCACTTGCGAAACCTTCGAGCCGGTTCGCTGCCATACCTTTGTCACCGAGACGACGTTTGCCCTGGAAAAATACAAGTGGAAACCCCAGGCCGATATCTTTGCTAAAATAAACGACTGGTGGCAGCTCAATGCGATGTGGGGCAGGTCCTGCGTCCTCTTCGGCTATTCGCTTGGAAAGGCTCAACGTTTACTGGCAGGTCTTGATCCTTCGATCGGCCCTATTCTTACCTACCATACCGTCGATGCCTTTTGTGCAGCATACAAGAAAGGAGGTATTTCCTTTCCTGAATATACCGTTGTAAATGCCGAGACGATCAAAGCCTATAAAGGAAGAGGGGCAATACTTATCGCTCCGCAGGAAGTGAAGAAATATGGGTTGCTCGATGATTTCGGCGAATATGAAACCGGTTTTGCTTCCGGTTGGATGGCAAATGCTTCGGCCGCCAGAAGCACTGCTTATGATATTGGTTTTGCTTTAAGCGATCATGCCGATTGGGAGGGTCTCCTAAGCGCAATTACCGATACCAGTTCAGAGCGGGTGGTCGTCATGCATGGCTTTAGCGAGCAGATCACCCCGTACTTAAAATCCAAAGGATATGATGTACATCGCTGGCATTAACATTATTCGTGAAGGTACTTCAATAGCAATGCCATATTCGTTACTGCAATAAGTTCGCCAGAATGAATTGGCTTTTGTTTGGCTAAGGCTTCTTCCAGCTTTTCTGTATTTGCATGATTTTTCAGATACGGAAGGTTTTCCAACAATAATGTACTTGCCTTTTCTCTTCCCTTTGCAATAACCAGTTCTGCAGAAGTGATAGGCCGTTGCAGCGTCAGGCGTTTGTGTACCGATACCCCTGCTTTTCGCAACAACTTATCGTAGACCTGAGGGATGTAGCGCTTCCATTCGTAACCACGGTAAGGTATCTTAAAGCCGTTATTCTCCAAAGGAAAGGTTGCCAATTCCGGCGCCAACCGATCGATGATCGCCCGATAGACACCATTCTTTGCCCGAAATTGGATCGGTATTCCCGAAAGTATTTCCGAAGCTTTAGTCGTAAGAAGCGGATGAATAAAGGGAAGATATTCTAAGGCCAAATTCCCGGTAGCCGAGTTTCTATTATTACATATTTGGTCGATAAAGAACCTATCGATCTGATCGCCTATTTGCAGATTTGAGACCGTAGAAAAATATCGATTCAGAGCCGAATGCGTTATTTCCTTCGCCTGGGTTTGAATTGGAGCAAGGATATACTGCGAGTGAAACAACGGTGAAATGATATGGCGCAATACTCCCTCGGCAACCGAATGAAGCTTTTCAATAGCATGGGCCCGGGCTTTTAAGATTGTCCGCCGATAGATCTGCCCCCCATGACTATCGAAAATCGTTGAAAAAAGAGTGCGTTGAAATTCCCAGCTATTTAATGTGAGTACGGCTTCCAATCCGAATCCCCCTTCCGAACCGGAAATGATCTGATCGAACAACCCGACCGAACGCTCTATATCCTGTTCGGAAAAAATGTGAACCCGATGCCTGAGCCCAAAGCGGGCCGCTATCTCACTGGCAATTAGCAGGTCGTACGATTGCGGCGAACCATGCGTATAAAACTCAACTGCTTTTTCTTTACCGATCGAGCGAAGAATGGCAAGGGTCGTACGGGAATCGAACCCTCCTGTTAACGCTATTCCTGCAGATGGAGTATGATCGAGAGCCTTTCTAAGAGAATGGGAGAGGCTTTCAATAATAGCATCAATGGCTTTGTCGATCGACGCTCCTTCAATTCGCGAATACTTCGGATAGAAATACCGCCTGGTTGTTATTGTTCCCTGCGAGGTAACGGTTAAAATAGAAGCCGTTGGTAAACGCTCTACCCCATTAAAAAAGGTATCGGTGTTTAATGGAAAACCGATTCTAATATAGGAAAGTATCGCTCGTTCTGAGGAAGTAGTATTAAAGTACCGTGAAACGTGCTTTTGAGAGGTAGAAAAATAGAATTCCCTCTCGTTCTTTCCAAAATAAAGAGCTACATTTCCGAAAGGATCTGACGCTATGTGTAGCTCCTTTTTCTCGTGAAATGACCACGCTACAACAAACGCCCCTTCGCAGTCAGAAAGGAATGCTGACGGATCACAGAGCAAGCCATCGTATAACTCATTGATAAATACAAGCTGCCGGGCATCGGTATTTCCTGAGGGCAGGATCAGCGTACCGGCAATAGCCGCAGAAAACCTTTCATCGTGAATGTACCCAGTAGAAGTCCCGCTCGCTTGTAATAATACTTCACCTGAGGAAAGTAATGAAACTGCTTCCCCCTCTGCCGGTGTAGTAGTATAGGAAATAGAGCCGGAAATACCCGTCATATATTCAAAATTACGGCTCAAAGCAACTACTGATACATATTCCCGTATATTTCCTATTCATTTACTTACAGTACCGACTATGAATGACCTGAAACTGCTCGTAACAATGCCGAGTGAGATAGAAGCTGAGATCATAAAGCAAAAACTTTTGGAAGCAGGAATCCAATCGCTGATACAGGCAGCCGATATGGATAATATGCTTCCTCCGCTGGATTATACGAGAGGGGTGGCAATCTATGTTGCCCCTGATGATTTTGAAACTGCCCAAGGGCTCATTGGCAGCGGCGAAGATGACCTGGACGACGACATGGAGATCGGCGTCGGCGATTAAACGCCGGCCTTTCATCCTTAGCGAGGTAATGGCATTGGTGTTGAAGTTGCCGAAGGAGAGACGGGAGCTGCCGGAATGACATCGATCGGAATAGTGCCGATCTTATCGAAATGCGATCCGGCTAACATATCGAAATCTTCATATTCAGCGGGTGTAACCGTTGTACGAACTCCATTATAATTATTTGCTGAGATCCATTTCCCATCTTTTTTAACAAGATCGAATGCCGCTATATCAGTTGTAAAAGCACCGGCTTCATTTTCTGCAGAATATGGGAATATGATATAAGCTTTGATAGAATCACTCAGTATTTTGATGCTATCGTTCTGTACATGAAGCTGGGGAAGTTTTATATGTTGCGGCATTTTTAAGTGGGATGTCAAAGCTTCTGTAGCCGCATTATAAATTGATTGTCTGCTTTGAAGGACTTGCATACTATCCGAGTGGTTTGCATTTTCGCTTACCTTGCTTTTATCTCCACAGGAACAAAGACCAATGAACAGACAAACCGATGCTAATAAAACGTATTTCATAAGTTACTGTTAAGTTTGAAGTATTGCTTGGGCAGGTGTTATTACCGGCCGAGATAGTTGCAGTATAATTAGAACCACCCCCCCGCCCTTTTCGTTGTAGTGCCCGCTTATATAGAGGGTGTGAAACTGCATCCTTCCAAATGACTTTCATATTTTGTTGGTATTGTTGAAATGAAGAAAATCACCGTCATTGGCGCCGGTAACGTCGGCGCAACGACTGCTCAGCGTATCGCTGACAAAGAACTCGCAGAAAATGTAGTATTAGTGGACGTCGTCGAGGGCATCCCGCAGGGAAAAGCACTCGACATGTTCGAATCGGCTCCGGTTCATGGTACCGATACCCGTCTCACCGGCGCTAATACCTATGAAGAGACCGCCGGCTCGGAGATCGTCGTCATTACGGCCGGTCTTGCCCGTAAGCCTGGTATGAGCCGCGATGATTTGTTAGCAAAGAATGCCGAGATCGTCGGTGGCTGTGCTGAGAATGCATTCAAACATAGCCCGAATGCAATCTTCATTATCGTTTCTAACCCATTGGATGTTATGACCTACGTCGCTCTCAAGAAGACCGGCTTACCGCGCAATAAAGTGATCGGTATGGCTGGTGTGCTCGATAGCGCCCGTTTCCGCAGCTTCATTGCCATGGAGCTCGATGTATCGGTTCAGGATGTAACAGCATTCGTACTCGGCGGTCATGGCGATTCGATGGTACCGCTTGCCCGCTACTCGACCGTAGCCGGCATCCCGCTTCCTGAGCTCATCCCGAACGATCGCTTACAGCAGATCATCCAGCGCACCCGCGATGGCGGCATTGAGATCGTTAATTTCCTCAAGACCGGCAGCGCTTATTATGCTCCGGGTTCGAGCGCCGCTCAGATGGTTGAATCCATTGCTCGTAACAAGAAGCGCATCCTTCCTTGCGCCGTTATGCTCGATGGCGAATACGGCCTCAAAGATACTGTCGTCGGCGTACCGGTAAAGCTCGGTTCGAATGGTGTCGAGCAGATTATCGAGATCAAGCTCACCGATAGCGAAGCAGCCGAGCTCAAGAAGAGCGCTGACGATGTGAAAGAAAATCTTGCCAAAGTGAAACTCTAAGCAAGCTTTTTTGTCAATCTTAAAGAAAGGGCGGCCTTTTGCCGCTCTTTCTATTTACCGTAACTTTTTTCGAATAAAAGAGTTATTTTACATATAACTTATTGTTTTTTATGAGACTATTAGCTTCTGGCATTCTTCTTGTTTTTTGCACCATTATTCTTTCTTCCTGCGGAGATTCAGGCGGTGGCGGTACATCGAATACTTATACTCCGGTAACCGTAAAGTTTAAACAAGGCTTCAATGGAAGTTATGACCTGTTTTTGGTAGATACTGCCGATGCTCAGGGAAATAATGGAGATCACATTATTAATGATTCGGTTCAACGTAATGTGCAGGAGCTTGTATTAAGCACCTCAGCAGCCTATCCTTCTGCCAATGGGAATGCCGTGATTTCCATGCTATTCAATAGTGCTCCTCCGGATTCCAATTACTATTATCAGGACAAAGATGGCTTTCTATGGAGATATAATTACGGGTTTAATATCCTCAATAAATACTCCGATCTTACAAATGCCATCGGTGGCCCTGTCAACGTTGGTTGGGTGCTGGTTGCAAAGCCGGGTGCTCCTTCGGGAACAACGTGGGTAGGTAAGAACGATTCAGCGAATATTCAAACCCCGTTTGGAAATGTAAAGGTATACTTGAATGATGCGGCAATGGCCCTGAACGATACTTCCTTTGTTATTTCCGATTCTACTATTAAAACTACACACGTTCGTCATACGGTAACAGCCACCGTTCAGGGAATAAGCACTACCGCCGGCCAGATCGTCGTCGATACGTACTTATCCAGTGATCTTGGCATGACCGTCGAAGATTTCTTCCACCATTCGGTGATTAATTACCCGACAAAAATTCAAAGCCGGGGCTCATTAAAGATCATGACCAATTTTAACCATTGATAGTGGTATTTTTATAATAAAAAAGCCGCAGTAATTGCGGCTTTTTTATTTATCAAATTATTGCATTAATCGTTTCGAAAGATCGGTCTCCAGTAGATCGGATGGATCATAAGTCTGTTTCAGCATTTTTAGCTTATTGATAGTCTCTTTCCCAAGAAACGTCTTGAAATCCTGAGGCCTCAGGGTAGCATCTTTGGCAAAATAAAACCGACCGCCTGCCGCAAGAACAATATCATTCATCTTAGCACAAAGCGTCCATAAGCGCTCACGGTTCTTTACTGTTACCTTAAAATCCAGTGCAAAAGAGTACCCATCGACGGCATGAGTAATAAGAAAATTATCCGGCCGATGGCGCTTAAAAACAGCCAGATATGGTTCGAGCTTTTCGGCCTGCGCTAATTCAATCTGTTTGCGAAAGACTTCTTCGGCATTCTCTTTCGGCACGAATGACTGGTATTGAATAAGACCGCCGCGCCCATATGATTTCTTCCAGCCCGGTACATAATCGAGTAAAAATGCAAACTCCGCATGAGATTGCTCATAGGTCTTTTGTCCTATGATAGGAAGCCGGCTCATGTAATATCGGAGCGTATTAATGATTTTTATCCCAAAGCGATTGGAGAACGGCCGCATGAATATCCAGACAATCGATTTAGGGAAAAAGCCAAGAATTGTATCCGGCAGCATCTGGCGCTCGACCCTAAGGGTTTGCTTTGGAAAATGATCTTCTCCTTTAGTATAATAATTTGCCTGATGGATTATCGAACGACCTAATTTTTTCCCGGTGGAAAGACAATCAGTCCATCCTACTAAATAATCGCTTTCCGGGATGTGCTTCTGAAAGATCTCAAATTGACCATGCAAATCTTCTGAGGTATAAGCTTTTACATGAAGAAGCCCGGAATACATTTTCTTCATTTGCATGGTTACTTTCGTAAAACAACCAAGCATACCAAAACTGGATATTCCTGAATAAAAAAGCTCGGGCTCCGAGGACGGTGTTATCGTTTTCAGGTCACCATTCGGAAACAGCATATCGAAGGAGAGGACGTGCTCACCGATCGGACCGACCTTAAAATTATTCTTGCCATGGATATTCATTCCAAGAGCACCACCGATCGTTGGGTACATGGTGCCGGAAACTACGGGTGGCCACCAGCCATCTTCAATGATATATTTCCAAAGCTGCTCGATAGTTACTCCGGGCTCCATGGTTATAATACCGGTCTCGGGATTCCATTCGAGGATACGGTTCATTCTTGTCAGGTCGAGAATAATATTCTCCGCCCCGAGCGAGGCATCGCCATAGCTTCTACCCGAGCCTCTGAAGGTAACTTTACGACCGGTTTCGGATGCTAACCTAAAGACTTCTCTAATGCCGTCGAGCGTCGTCGGACGAAAAACATAGCCATAACTCGATACGGCTCCGCCCCAGCCTTCGATTTTTTCAAGACGATCGACCGGCAGTACTGACATCAGAACGATAATCTACGGAAGATGAAGGAAGGAAGCAGGTGCAGGATCATAGAAATGATGCGCCATTTCCAGGGAATATATTTTACTACAACTCCCTTTCGGGCGGCAGCAATAGCCTTACGGGCTACTTCATCGGCAGGTACGATCCAAAGCGTATTAGCAGCTCCTTTGGTCATGGCGGTATCGACGATACCGGGCTTAACAGTGGTTACCGTTACACCATGTCTGCTTAAACGATTACGGAGCGATTCCAAATAAGTAGTAAGTGCCGCTTTAGAAGCATGGTATGGTGGGTTAAGAATTCTTCCGCGTTCACCGGCAATACTTGAAATACCGACGATAGTCCCCTCTTCAACCGAGCGAAAGCGTTTGGCCGCTTCATCAAGCCATGCCATTGCTCCGAGGACATTCACATCGATGATCTTTTTATCGGTCTCGAACGAGAATTCATCTTGCTTGACCTCCGGCATAATACCGGCATTATAAATGATCACATCCAAACCACCAAGCTGGCGGGTGATCTCCTGAAACAATGCCGGAATAGCGGCAAAATCAGTAACATCATGGACGAAGGTATAATAAGCTTTCTTACCATCCGAACGTTTCTTTGCTTCGGCTGCGACCCTATTCATGGCCTCGGCATTTCTTGAGACCAGTGCTACCGATACTCCCTGGCTGGCAAGTTCATAAACGAGCGCTTCGCCTATTCCTTGCGAAGCTCCGACAACGATTGCGTGTTTCCACTGTTTTTGCATCGGGCTTTTAACAGATTTTAGAGGGAGAGTGTTGCGAGGGTTCAGGGCAAAAAGTAAAGAAAAAGCCCGCTATAAAAGCGGGCTTTTGTGAGCAGTTCTAACGACTTAGTTCAAGTGCTCGTTGAGTTTCTCGACAAGCTTCTGCTTGCCAACAGCACCGATGATCATATCGACGGGCTTACCGCCTTTGAAAATCATAAGAGTCGGTACCGAGCGGATACCATAATTCATGGAGATCATCGGGTTTTCATCGATATCGACTTTTCCGATGACGGCACGACCGGCATATTCTCCGGCTAATTCTTCGATGATCGGAGCGATCATTCGGCACGGTCCACACCAGGTGGCCGTAAAATCAACTAATACTGGCTTATCACTATGAAGCACTTCCTGTTCAAACGTCGCATCTGCAAAATGCAGGGCTGATCCAACGGTAGTCATACGTACAATATCCTTTCTATTACTAACTGAAGAGTTTACGATCTAAAAAGAACGGTGTTTCGCCCCAGATGAGCCTCTGCGTCCGCGATCATCTCATCGTTCACCGAGATCGAATACGATTCGGGAAGCTTATAATGCCGTACTGTTGCAGATTGGGCTTGTTCAACAGCAACATAGGCGTGGCAATTCCCGGGGTGACGGGCGATCAATTCCTTCAACGCCTTGAGTTCTCCATTGGGCGCTTCCCCGGCATCGCTTACCTTAAAAACAACTCCTTTAGTGCGTTTTCTGCGGATTTCAGAGATCGGAAATGCTTCGTTTACTGTGATACTGGCCGAATCATTTATCGCATTCTTCCTGATCTTGCCGCTAATAGCGATGGGTTGCTCGTCGATGACTAAATCCTTAAATTTCTCAAGGGTATCTCCCCAGAAAACGCAATCACATTTACCCGAAAAATCTTCGACGGAAACAATCGCAAATGCCTTGCCTTCGCGATTGAGCTTTTTTGTTATATTGACGATACTTCCCAAAACAAAGATCTCCTCATTTGGCTTGAGGTCATTGATCTCACTAAACTTTGTCGAGCTAAAACTCTGAACATCGATCCGAAACGGCTCCAGAGGATGACCGCTGACATAAAACCCAAGTAAGGTTTTCTCTTTTGATAGCAACTCCCGGTCACTGAATACATTCGAAGCAATAGACAGCGTCGGTTCTTTTGCTGCTATCGGTGCATCCCCGCCACCAAAAAGGCTATCCTGCCCCTGCTCATTCATCTTCGATGACATTGAGCCATAATCGATCGCCTTTTCGATATTCGCAAAAAGATCGGAGCGGAATTGCGTCTTTGACAATCCATCCGGCTTCAAGCTATCGAAAGCACCGGTAAGTGATAATGCTTCTATTGCACGTTTATTTACTAAACGCGAATCGATTCGAGATGTAAAATCAAATAATGATTTGTACGGACCGCCTTTTGCCCGTTCCGAAACAATGCTTTGCGCGGCTTTTTCACCAACATTCTTAATACCGGCAAGTCCAAACCTGATAGATAGCTGCGAAGGAGTAAAGGTCAGTAAACTTGAATTAACATCCGGGGGCAGCGTATTTATACCAAAGCGCTTTCCTTCATCGATCAACTGTACCACATAATCCGATGAGTTCATTTCATGCGTCATGTTCGAAGCAAGAAACTCAGCCGGATAATGGGCTTTCAGGTAAGCGGTCTGATAAGCTACAAACGAGTATGCTACGCTATGCGATTTATTAAATGCATAGCTGGCAAAGCGGACTAATCTATCCCATATCTCAGAAGCTATCTTTTCAGGTACTTCCCGCTCAGCGCAGCCTTTGATGAAGCCGGTCTTCATGGCTTCCATCTTTTGCAGGTCTTTCTTACCCATGGCGCGGCGGACTTCGTCTGCTTTGGCGAGTGTAAAACCGCCAAGGTCACGAACGATCTGCATAACCTGCTCCTGGAAGACAATAACCCCGTAGGTATCTTTCAGGATAGGTTCAAGCCTTGAATGACTGTATTCGATCTGCTTTTTGCCGTGCTTACGATCGATAAAATCCGGGATATGCTCCATCGGGCCCGGACGATAGAGAGCGTTCATTGAAGCAAGATCTTCCATGTTTTCAGGCTTCAATGCACGCATATAATTCTGCATCGGCGGAGAGTCGAACTGGAAGACGGCTAAGGTATCGCCACGGCCAAAGAGATCGTAGGTTAATTTATCGTCGAGCGGTATCTCATCGATGTTGATCTTAACCCCATGCTGTTGCTCAATGAGCGCCAGACACGTATCGATGATCGAAAGTGTCCGCAACCCGAGAAAGTCCATCTTGAGCAGACCGGCATCCTCAATATCCTTCATCGAATACTGAGTGACAAGATCATCTTCGTTCGGGGACTTATAAAGTGGGACGTAATTAGAGATATCCCCCGGGGCAATCACGACACCAGCCGCATGCTTGCTCGAGGCGCGTGCAAACCCCTCGAGTACGAGCGAATTCTGGATCAGCTTATCGAGCTTTTCCTTATGCTCTGTTCTGGCATACTTAGCCAGTACGCTCTTCATTTCCGGCAGCTCTATAGCTTCCTTAAGCGGGGTGACCTTACCCATTACCACCGGAATACACTCCGTCATTTCAGCGATGATATTCAACGGTACACCGAGTACCCTACCGACATCCTTCAAAACGGCCCTGGCGGAAAGCGTTGAGAATGTGATGATCTGTGCTACCGATTCATTGCCATATTTTTCCTTAACATAGCTGATAACACGATCGCGCTTGTCGTCGGAAAAGTCGATGTCTATATCGGGCATAGACACTCGATCGGGATTTAGAAAGCGCTCGAAGAGAAGGTTATATTTTATTGGATCTATATTAGTTATGCCAAGTGCATAGGCAACTAAAGATCCTGCTGCAGAACCACGGCCGGGCCCTACGCTTACCCCTCGGTTTCTTGCCTCGGCAATGAAATCCTGCGTGATGAGGAAGTAACCGGGATAGCCCATTTTCTTAATGACCGATAGCTCGAAATCTGCTCGCTCCTTGAGCTCTGCGTTCATCGACTTATAGCGACGATCCAGACCTTCCCATGTCAGTTTTTCCAAGTAATCATCAAGATTCGATACTCCGGCATCAGGAGGGATCGGAAACACCGGCATTTTAAGGTCTTTGGAAAGCTCGAGATTGCAACGCTCGGCAATCTCCATTGTGCTTTCTATTGCCCCGCCATATTCCTTGAAGAGCTGCTTCATCTCCTTAGCACTGCGGAAGTAGTTTTCCGGAGTGCCATAACGGAGCTTATTTACATCCGGAGGTGAGTCTTTATCGGCATCCTTGATATAAAGCAGCACATTATGAGGCACCGCATGCTCTGGAAGGATATAGTGGCTGTCATTGGTACAAACAAGCTTTAAGCCTACCTCTTTGGCCAGTTTCGGTGCTGCTGCCAGTACCTTCTGCTCCGGCTCAAGATGGTGGTTCTGAATCTCGATATAGAAATCCTGATCGAAAATGTCTTTATAGATCGAGGCGACTTCTTTCGCTTTATCGAATTGCCCGGCAATTAAATAAGGCGATACTACCCCACCAGCGCAAGCAGAAAGAGCGATAAGCCCATCCCGGTGCTCGCGAAGGATATCGGTATCGATACGGGGTTTATAATAAAAACCTTCGGTATGTCCCTTAGTGACGAGCTTCATCAGGTTCTTATAGCCCGTTTCGTTCTTGGCTAAAAGAATCAAATGATGATAGACCTTACGCTTGCCGCTCGGATCATTAATAGCCTCTTTTTCACGGCGAGAGCCTTCGGAAACGATGTACATTTCACAGCCGATAATAGGCTTTACGCCTTCGGCTTTGGCAGCTTTATAGAATTCATAAGCACCAAACATCACCCCATGATCGGTAAGGGCGACGGCCGGCATTTCGAATTCCTTGGCCTTTTTAACCAGATCCTTTACACTACAGGCAGCATCAAGCAGCGAGTAATAGGTATGGTTATGAAGATGTACAAAATCAGATTGGGGCATTACAAAATCCTAAAACCAAAACAAAATAAATCATTCGTGGATTTATCCACAATTCGTAAAAAGTATATTACTGATATGTGGTGTTACTGTACCAATACCTTTATCTCACAGAAATCATGGGCAGCAAACTCAACTCCTTCCCGGCCAAATCCTGATTCTTTTATACCCCCATAGGGCATCGTATCGACTCTAAAACTGGTTGATTCATTTATTATTAGCCCACCAGTTTCAAGTCGTTTATAGGCCTCGGATATTTTTGAAAGATCGCTGGAAAATAGACCGACCTGTAATCCGTATTTGCTGGAATTTACTTTATCAATGACAGCAGAAAAATTATCATACGGTTCCACCAAGACAACCGGACAGAAGGCCTCTTCTTTGTAGATATTACTAATTTCAGAAACGGTAGTCAGTACGGTTGGGGATATCCAATTTGGCTCCTGGAATTTACCGCAATGAATGGTAGCTCCTTCCGCAATTGCATCCTCTATCCATGTCCAGGATTTCTTCGCCTCTTTAGAGCTGATCATCGGGCCAACTACCACGGTTTCATCGAAAGGATCTCCCATGGGTGTTTCAATCGCCGCGGCGACTAATCGCTCGACCAGCTCTTTATATAACGGTCTTGCTACATATAACCGCTGTAAGCTTATACAGACCTGGCCTGCATAATAGAATGCCGCAGTAGCCAGGGATTTGATAAGAGCATCCCAATCTTTCGCTTCATCAACAATGACAGCTCCATTACCGCCAAGTTCAAGAGTAACTTTCTTTTTGGGAGCTAATGCCTTAAGTTTCCAACCAACAGCCGCGCTTCCGGTGAATGATACTATCTTTATTCTATCATCGGTTACCAGTGTTTCGGCAACTTCATTTTCACAGGGAAGCACACTCAACCATCCTTCCGGTAGGCCAGCTTCGGTAAGGATACCCGCCAGAAAAAAAGAAGTTAGCGGAGTCTGAGGGGCAGGTTTTAATAAGACAGGACAGCCGGCAGCAATGGCCGGACCTATCTTATGTACCACCAGATTCAACGGGAAATTGAACGGAGTAATAGCCGCAACCGGGCCGGCCGGCATATATCGATAGGTTACCGATTTCCCTCTGGCATTTGCTGCCTCCATAACATCGACCGGAATATTCTCATCGATAGTCAATGCTACTTTAGCAGAGGCTTCAAGCACAAATACCGCACGCTCAACTTCGATTCTTGAAAATTTTATGGGCTTCCCTGCTTCGGCAGTTATCAGTTTTGCGCATTCTTCACTTCTGGATTTTAATAATGATGCAGCTTGCGCCAGTACTTTCGAGCGCTCGGGAGTACTAAACGTGGCGGTATGAAGTATCGAAGCAATTGCTATTGCTTCCTGCAATTGGTCTTTTGAACAATACCCTACCTTCCCGATTATACTTCCATTAAAGGGATTAACGACATCATGTAATCCCGCTTTACCCTCCTGGGGCTTCCCGGCTATGATCGGTTGAGCAATATTATCCATTCTTTGTAAAGATATACTGTCCCGCATCGGTATGATCTATCGTTACCGTATCGCCGCTTTCAAAATCTCCCGAAAGTACTTTAATTGCCAGTGTATCGACAATCTGCTTTTGGATCACCCGTTTCAACGGACGAGCACCATAGATAGGGTCGAAACCACTGCGGGCAAGCCAGTCTCGTGCAGCATCGGTTATAACAAGCTTCAGGCCTTCTTTAGAGGTCATTTCAATGACCGAAGCAAGCTGCACATCCACGATCTTGCGAATATCCTCCTGTAATAATGGCTGGAACATCACAATATCATCAACGCGGTTGAGAAACTCCGGTCTCATCACCTGCCGCAATTCACCGATAAGCTTAGTACGAAGATCGGCCATGATGTGCTCGCGGTTAGTAGCGGTCATTTGCTGGATCTGCTGGGTGATGAACTGCGAACCGATATTGCTCGTCATAATGATGATAGTATTCTTGAAATCTACCGTTCGTCCTTGCGAATCCGTCAGGCGGCCATCATCAAGCACTTGCAATAAAATATTAAAGACGTCCTGGTGAGCTTTTTCTATTTCATCCAATAGAATAACACTATAAGGCCGCCGACGAACAGCCTCTGTTAATTGCCCCCCTTCTTCATAACCGACATATCCCGGAGGTGCGCCAACCAGCCGCGAGACAGCAAACTTCTCCATGTATTCGCTCATATCGATGCGGATCATGGCCCGCTCATCATCAAATAAGAACTCAGCTAACGCTCGTGCTAATTCTGTTTTACCAACACCGGTGCTGCCAAGGAAAATAAAACTGCCGATGGGTCGGTTTCTATCCTGTAAGCCAGCTCGTGAACGCCGAATAGCATTCGAAACGGCATTGACGGCATCGTCCTGGCCGATAACGCGCTCATGAAGATTATCTTCCATCTTCAATAATTTCGAGCGCTCACTTTCGAGCATCTTAGAGACAGGGATTCCCGTCCACTTCGATACAACTTCCGCTATATCTTCGGCCCCGACCTCTTCTTTTAACAGGGATTGATCCTGCTGTACTTTTGAAAGCTCTTCCTGCTTTTGCTTAATGGCTTTTTCGAGCTCCACAACTTTTCCGTAGCGGATCTCGGCTACCTTTGCAAGATCTCCCTCGCGCTCAAAACGCTCGGCATCGAGTTTAGCCTGCTCGATGTCCTGTTTATGCGCGCGAATATCTTTAATAAGATTCTTTTCCAGCTCCCAATGAGCCCGAATCTGAGAGCGTTCTTCAACAAGACCGGCAAGCTCCCGCTCGATCTCGTCTAATCGCTGCTTGGTTGTTTCTATAATAGATGGCATAGTATATCTTTATTGCAGATATACGAAAATACAAAAACCCTGTTTCTGATGGATTCTAAGAAGAATTAATGCCGATATTGAATACCGACCCGCGCTCCGAAGGTAGATAAATGCCAGTTCAAGTCCTGAATGGCATCGAAGAGTGGCATATTTAGATATAAACCGGTTAATAATGAGAAATTCTTATTAAGTTTAAATTGTAAGCCCGGTGAAATTTCCAGGGCAAGTTGGAATTTTGTGGGATTGGGAAGATCACCTTGAGCAGCCGTTATCTTCCTCGCCCCTGTACTCTTTCGCTCCGGATCGATACTGGTGTTGTAATCGAGCGTTGCCGGATAAAGAATTTCCGCCGTCTCATTATAAGTAGCATTCAACAGAAGATCAGCCGATAGCCCACCATAGATATATAATTTCTCAGGAATAAAATAATGATAGACGCCACCATGGATGGAAAGATAGCTTAAAGTCACGTTGGTTTTGAATTGCTCGACGACCTTGATCTTTTTCGCACCCGTAGTATCGCCATAATAGATCGAATCAGTGGTGAATGTCGTATGCAACGCATTAGCCGTTCCGCTATAAGCGCTGTAGCCAAGCCCTACAGAGAGCATTAGTTTTTTACTGAAGGGATAAATATAATTTCCTGCAATACCTCCCGAGAGCTGCGTCGTAAAATCATTGAATATGTCACCACCCTTCAAATATGATGGAGTATTAAAAGTAACATTGGATACCGTAAAACTCGGAGTAGAAGTAAACTGAACAGTCCACGATTTACAACTCGGGCAGATCTGTCCCTGACCTTCATATAATTGATAGGTCCAGACATTGTTTACTTGTGTACGGCAGATAACCCAATACGATTCATTCTTTGCAGCGTCCATTACCCTGATGCTCAAAAAACCGCAGGAGCTGGTATCGCGAATCCTAAAGAGCAATGGTAATTGCGGAATACCGGAATCGAACGGAGGGATAGAAACCGGAGACTTGAAATTACTGCTATCGATCACGGTAATCGATGCCAGACCAGCATCAAATAACCGGTCGTCACGGGCAATAATAGCGACCGGCCCATTGCCATCGTCACTGACTAATTCCACTACCGGTTTAAGGGTATCCGGAATATCGGGAATAGTCTCGACTAACTGGCCGCCATTGTTACCATAAGAATCGTAGTTATCTCCGGCGACACCGAACCCATAGGAATAGAGACCGAATGGTTTTTCGCATTTTACAAAATGAGAACCATAGCCAATTTCTACCTGAGCAATAGCATATTTGGAAATACCGATCGTTTTGAAATAGCGCCCTGATATAGGCCTGTTATCGAGCAACAACGTATTAATAGCATCCGTCGGCACGACAAGGTTTATGTAATGATGCCAGTCACCTTTGATCGGGGTAAGAAATCGATAATAATTCAAAAACTGCTCTGTCGGAGTAATGAAGAGCATGAACGGATCGCCGATCTTCACTGAGTCGGCCTCAGAGCTTTGGGCATATTGAGCTACCACTACCGGCTTTGTCGTGGTAATAAGAGAATTTTCCCTTACATGATTATTCTCATAAAATTCTCCCGGTTTAGCAAGCGTGCTAACCAGTTTATTATTCATAAATATTTCCGTGTTCGGCTCATTGGCAACAACACGAACAACATACTCCGTTTTTCCTTCTAAACGCCCGACATAAAACTGTCTTCCCCAGGAAGGGACGGGAGGCTCCATTTCGAGCAATTGATCGCAATAGAGAACATCCTGCGGAACCTGCGCACACGTATGACCACAGAAGAAAGCGATCGGTTTATTAGCAATGACGGAAGTACCCGTAAGATCATTTTTACGTTCGGAGGTATTCCTGGCTTGCAATTGGTACACATCGCCTTTTTGCATTGAGACGGAAAAGGTCTCGCCGGCATGACGCCCGCCTTTAGTATCGGCCGTTAAGGTGACCGTCACAACGGTATTATCCTGCGTTGCCACCCAGGTAATCTGTGAAGTATAAGCATCTTCTTTCGGAAGCGGGTAATATCCCACCCCGCGATACGTAGTACCAAGAACGTCTGTCGGATATGCAAGATAGCTATCGGTACTCGCTTTTCTGCTCGATAATCCATAGACGGATACTGGATTATCAGCTTCGACATGGACGCCCAGTTTCTGAATTTGATCGCTGGAAAACACTTCGACATTAGAATCGACATCTACCGCAACGATCTCGGAAGGATTGATAAAAAACTTACGCTGAATTCCAAGCCCCGGGATCGTCACGGTTCCGGAAGTCGCTTTGTCACCGGTAATATAGAGTTTGAAGATAAGATTATTGTTGCGATCGTTACGGGCATTTTGAGGAAAGCATACCCAAAAATCTTTTCCTCGCGATTCATGCATATTGCTGCCGGTTTTCAGGTTTTGCGCTGGTGCAACAGTACTATCTACCACAGCTGCCAAAAGAAAACCTACAAGGCTTAGAATGAGCGAACGAACAATAAAAGTGTTAGTCACAGAATTAATGTACAACGATAAAGCGAAGGTCCTGTGTCTCTAATTCCGATCCTGAACTGGTATAACGCTTGAGACGGATATGATAAGCGCCGGTAGAGACCAGATTAGTTTGAAATGGAAAACTGTGAATACCATTGGGTACTATTTTTCGTGGTTGCAACTCGCTTACCACTCTATCATTGATATCAACGATATATAATGATGTTTCTTCCTCATTGTGATTGTAATACTGGATCTGGACAACCTGCCCGCGCAATGCCGGCGATGGAAAGGGTTCGATAAGATACGTATCGCGCCGGGGACGAAGCGGATCGCCTAAGACTGAATCCTGACGGCCAGAGGTTTGTCCAAAACCAATGGCCGGAACCAGTAGTATTAGTAGTAAGGAAAAAACGTAAAGAGGCTTCACAAGATCATAATTACGCTCAAGAACTTTAAAACTAAGAAAATGAATGATTTGATTCAAAAAAAAACGACCGGCTTTTTGAGCCGGTCGTTTTTATACATTCTCTAAGAATTCGATCAGAATCTGAAATGAGCAAATGCCTTATTTGCTTCAGCCATACGATGGGTGTCATCGCGCTTTTTGATCGTTGTACCTTCGTTATTGCTTGCGGCAAGAAGTTCGGCAGCCAAACGGTTCGCCATGGATTTTTCACCACGGGCGCGGCTATAGCTGATAAGCCAGCGCAGCGCAAGCGCCGTGCGGCGCTCGGGACGAACTTCGGTCGGTACCTGATAGGTCGCACCACCGACGCGGCGGGAACGTACTTCAAGGGTAGGGGCAGCGTTCGAGATTGCCTTCTTTAATACTTCAAGGCCATTTTGTCCGCTCTTTTCGCCGATCATATCAATGGCGTCATAAACGATACGCTGAGCAACCGCCTTTTTGCCATCATACATTAATACATTGATGAACTGGGCAACCAATACATCATTATACTTTGGATCCGGTACCCGAACCCGTTTTATTGCTTGTTTTCTTCTCATTAGTAGGTTTTAGTTCTTAAATGAACGAACCGGCTGTTCCGCCGGTCACCATCCGCCGAGGCGGACTCCAATAAACTTATTTAGGCTTCTTTGCGCCGTACTTCGAACGGGCCTGCTTACGGTTCTGAACACCCTGGGTATCGAGCGTACCACGAATGATATGGTAGCGAACGCCAGGAAGATCTTTTACACGACCGCCACGGATCATGACGATCGAGTGCTCCTGAAGGTTATGGCCTTCGCCCGGGATGTAGCCGATCACTTCAAAACCATTGGTCAGGCGGATCTTGGCCACCTTGCGCAGCGCGGAGTTCGGCTTCTTCGGCGTCGTCGTGTAGACGCGCGTGCAGACGCCGCGCTTCT
>CAYOJJ010000024.1:0-44634 GCA_964404255.1 uncultured Alphaproteobacteria bacterium
GAACCGAAGGGAGGAATCCCTATAATGTCTTAACGAATCGTCTTAAGCATCCACAAAATAATCCAAAAAATCCTTTAATCCCATTAATCACGGTTCAGACAGAGTTTCTACCAGTTTGAAATCACGCCAAGCAGCAGGTCATCGGAGAGTTTATCTTCGGCGTTTTTGATGGCGGTTTGTAATTCGGTGAGGCCGCCAGAGATGGCATAATCGCTCGATTGCTGGAAGCTGCGCTCCCAAATGAGCTTCTGTTTTTTCATATCGCGATAGACGGCATCGACAGTGATCGTCACGCGCTTATTCGTTAACTGTTCGCCGGTGGCGGGAGTCCCCTGCGTTACAGCTACCGGCAGATCGCTAATGCTTGTGATCGTCACTTCGAGCAGTGCATCGCTCACCGTTCTATCGCGAACCTGCAGCGAGCCATCGCGCGTAAATTTCTGCACGAGTAACGACGTGAGGTCCTGCTTGATCTCCGATTGCCCGAAGCCGGAGTTATCTTGTGCCAGCGGAATACCGATCGTATGCAGATGTGCGGGGATGCTGGCACCGGTGAAGCTGTAACAGCTTCCAAGTGTAAGCGCAAGAAAAAGAATACCGAGCAGCCGCATTATTATTTACTCCGCAACTTTCTATATAAGGTTCGTTCGCTGATGCCAAGCGCCGAAGCCGCTTTGGCCCGGTCTCCGCCGAAGCGTTCGAGCGCTTCGGTGATAAGCCGCTGTTCGTGCGCGTCGATATTGAGATCCGAATATTCGCTCATGTTTACCGGCGGCAGGGCTTTGGGTTCGGCAGCATGGCCGTTGAGATGAAGCGCCTGTTTTATATCCGAAATATCCGAGCGAAGCTCGAGCAGGGCACGATAGATCAGCGTTAGATCGGTAGCCGCCGGTGGAGCCGTAAACGATTGCATCGGCTGGATAGCGAACTGCGGTTTCGGCTCGAAGATCGATTCATGATTCCACTCAAACCCATCCTGCGAAGAGATAGCCGCATGGGCGGCCTCGGCAGTGATCGTACCTGTTGAAACAGAGCCGGGAGCAAAGGCCAGTACTGCCAGTTGTTCGAGTACATTACGAAGCTCGCGGACATTCCCCTTCCAGCCATGCAGCGAAAGCTGTTCGAGCGCGCCGGTTTCCAGGTGCGGCTTATGCGGAAGCGAATGCCGTTTTATCAAATCGCTGAGTATGGCATCGACAAGCGCGGGAATATCGTCGCGGCGGTTGCGAAGCGGCGGAAGGCGAAGCATTACGGCGCGTAATCTATAATAGAGATCGGCACGAAATCTTCCGGCGCGGACTTCCTGCTCGAGATCGCGGTTCGTCGCCGCAATGATTCGTGCATCGGTCGTGCGCTCGGCGATCGAACCGACTCTCGTAAAGCGGCCGGTTTCTAATACTCGCAATAACTTCACCTGCGCGGCGAGCGGCATTTCACCTACTTCATCGAGAAAAATCGTCCCGCCATGTGCCGCTTCGAAAAATCCTTTTCTATCGCCCGTCGCTCCGGTAAAGGCGCCTTTTTCATGGCCAAAGAGTTCGCTCTCGATAAGCCCTTCCGGAATGGCGCCGCAGTTGACGGTTACAAACGCCCCGTTGGCACGGGCGCTCCAATCATGAATAAGCCGTGCAAAAACTTCCTTGCCGGTACCGCTTTCGCCGGTCAGCAGGACAGTGATCATCGTCGGTGCAATGGCACGGACGACGGCTACCAGCTCGCGCATCTCGTCGCTTTCGGCAACGACCGATGGCGGCAGCGGTCTTTGTAAGGAGCTGTTCACGTGGTGATAAGAACTTGTTTTTGCGAGTTTTGGGTTCAAACAGGTGCGGTTTTTGTTACTTGGGGTGGTCGACTCGTTTCTTTACAGAACGATCAGGCAATTTCCCTGACAATCGCCCAGTATTACGATTATGCACTATCGTTTGTTGCATCTCGCTCTTATAGGTATACTTCTTGTAGTATTCTCCGGCGCCCGTGCTCAGGATAAAGGATACGATGTCACTTCGTATCATGTATCGCTTTCGCTTGATCGCCAGCACAATGCCTTGCAGGGAGTAGTAACGATGGATGCGGTTGCTACCACCGATCTTACTTCTATCCTCCAGCATCTCAAAGATCTGACGATCGATCAGATTACGGTTAGTTCACCAGGCTCTGTTACTGCCGTTATGGATATAAAAGATACCACACATGGTACCTATACTATCCAAGGCTTCAATACCATCGTAGCCGGTACTCATTTCACCGTAACGACTACCTATCACGGCAACCCAACAAACGAAGGCGGCTCAAATCCCTGGGGAGGTGTTACGACCACTTCTTCGATGATGTTCGCCATGGGCGTTGGCTTCAGTGCCCCGTATATTTCCTGCACCCGTCATTGGATGCCCTGCTATGATCTTCCGGATGATAAAGCGGATAGTGCGACACTCGTGTTCAATTGCCCGGATTCGGAGATTGTGGTTTCTAATGGAATGATGATTTCTAATACCGTCGATAACTCCACCCATGTGCGCACGATGGTCTGGAAGGAATCGCATCCGATCGCAAGCTACCTGCTCACGTTCGCAACCGGAAATTTCTTCGAACTTTCGATGCCGAACGATCTGAATATTCCGATCGTCGGATATTGTAATAAAATCGATTCTCTGGCTTTTACCGGCACGCTTCACCGAGAAAGTTCGCGAGCGCTGAAGTATTTCGATTCGCTGTTTGCACCATACCCGTTTGAAAAAGTGGGCTATGTCGTTGCTCCTATCGGCTCGATGGAACATCAGACGATGATCACCCTCGTTCGCCAGGCAGCGCTCGATTCCAATGGTACGACTGCTGTGCATGAGCTTGCTCACATGTGGTGGGGCGATTGGGTGACCTGCAAAGATTTTAACGATCCCTGGCTCAATGAAGGGTTTGCTACCTTCTGCGAAGGGCTTTACCGCGAGCGCTTTATAAGTAAAGCTTCGTACTATAGTTTTTTGAAATCTTCGGTGAACGGAGCCGTTGCCAATGGCTCGACCATCCCAATGTACGGAGCGCCGTACTATACCTCGCCGCGCGATAATTATCCGTATCCCGTGATCTATCAGAAAGGCTCGGCCGTGCTTGGGATGCTTCGATATGTTCTTGGCGACGAAGCCTTTTTCAAAGCTATGCGCGATTATGGCACAGCCCACCGCTATGCAAATGCAACCAGCGCCGACCTTCAAAAAGATTTCGAAACATCGAGCGGAAAAGACCTGAAATGGTTTTTCGACGAGTGGGTCTATGGAACCTGGTATCCGGAAATTTCCGTAACCTGGCAGCCGGTAGCCAATGGCTATACCGTTACTTTTGCCCAGATGCAGGATCCTTCGAAACACCGGTATTTCAGGATGCTGATTCCGGTCGATGCTTTCAAAAAATCCGGTTCCGGCGCCCATGAGATAACATCCGTACTGATGGATTCCATTGGCGTAACGACGGTATTCGTCCCCTCTTCCTTCGTGCCGGATACGCTGCGAATCGACCCGGATGGTATTATCCTCAAAAAGACTATCGGCAAGGTTACTATGTCGGTGAATCCAAATGAGAATACAGCTTTGGCCGCGCTGAGCCAGATGTATCTGCTGAGCTTTAGCCCGAATCCCGCTTCACGCTCTAACCTTCAGCTTTGTATTTCTACCCTGCCGTTTGTAATGAATACCGATCTCCCGGGATCCACTTATATTTTGCAGCGTTTAGCATTACTTACCAGCAATCATGGTGTGCTTCAGTTGTTTGATCCCAATGGAAAGCAGGTCTATTCCGAATTGTTGGAGAAGCTGCCAACAATCGGCGGCACCAGTTACGAAGATTTTAAGAATCCGAAAGCCCGCTATGAACTGAATATTCCTTCGCTTTCGAGCGGGACATATTTTGCGAAGGTGGTGTTTGGTAATTCCGTCGTCGGCAGCGGAACGCTCGTAGTAACGCAGTAGCCCGCCCGGCACAACCTATTGATAAATCGTTAGATCGTTATGTCGCTTCATATTTCAAAAGCGGAAGATAATGAACTGGCCGAAAAGGCCTACGCCTCGGTACGGGCCGTACCGACCGTCGAACCGAACGACCGTAACCGCCTCGGTTACCACGTCTGGATGTTCCTTCGCGGCGAGCTGCCATCGCTCGAAGAAGCGGTAGAAGTTTCACGCTCGCGTTTCTCCCCGAAATCGCTTCCGCATGCCGATGTCGTCGCCCATATTAAAGGTGAACTCAAGAAATTGGAAAGCGGACTTATTTCAATCGATACCGAAGGAAAGCTCGCCTAAGCCCTCCATGACGACAGAAGAATTATTAGAAGAATTAAAAGCCCTGGCCTCTGAAATGGGCCTGAAGGTCCGTTTTGAAAATGGCAACTTCGAAGGCGGGTATTGCCTGCTTCGCGAACAGCAGTTGCTTGTTATCAACCGCCGTACGAGCGTCCAGCGAAAGATCCGGACGCTTGCCATTGGCCTGCACGAATTCGGGTTGGATTCCGTCTATGTGCCGCCCGCTCTTCGTGAAGCGATCGAAGACGAAGTAAGCCGCGTATTGCAGGAGATGAAAGCTACTCCTTCCGCGTTATAATTTTTTGCCGCTCATGCGAATCACCTTGCTTGGTACCGGTACCTCGACAGGTGTTCCGATGATCGGCTGCACCTGCCGCACCTGCACCTCCACCGATTCCCGCAATAAGCGCCTGCGCGTCAGCGCCCTCATCGAGACGGGCGAGACCACCATCCTCATCGATACCAGCGCCGATTTCCGCCAGCAGATGCTCGCACATAGCATTCGCAAGCTCGATGCTATTCTCTATACCCATCATCATTACGATCATATTGCGGGCTTCGACGATCTGCGCGCGTTTCAATTTCTTCGTCTTGGCGTACCGCAATGCTATGCCGATCAGCAGACCTTCGATGGCATTGTGCATACCTTTCCGTATGCGTTTGGGCAGGTAAAGAATACCGGCGGCGGTGGAGTACCGCAACTGCCATTCACGCTTATCGGTACAGAATCGTTTAAGATCGGTGAGGTACTGATCGAGCCCTTTACTATCGATCATGGCATGATGGATATTCTCGGCTTTCGAATTGGCAACTTTGCCTATGCAACCGATTGCAAGCGGATGCCCATCGCTTCTAAAGAAAAGCTCAAAGGCCTCGAGGTGCTGGTCTTAGACGGCCTTCGCTACAGAGAACACCCGACGCATCTCGCCATCCCGGAATCGCTAAAGCTCGCTAAAGAGCTAAATGCAACAACCACCTACCTTACGCACATGAACCACGATGTTCTCCATACAGAAGCTGAAGTGAGCTTCCCGCCCAATGTTAGGCTGGGATATGATGGGTTGGTGCTGGAGATATAAACATAAATAATTTTTTAGATCTCCTTAGAAATAAGTTTTATATTTGCATGTTCTTTTTCATCCTACAACTATTTATCCTATGAAAAACTTTTGTGTGCTGTTCTTAATAGTCCTATGCAGTTGCGGCTCTGGTGTTTGGACGACTCAATCATTGCCACCGGAGAAAGCCTATATTGCATCCCATGAAGCTGATTTTACGACAGGAGCGTCAAGCTTTACCTCTACACTGCGAAAATTAAAATTTGCCGAGCAAGTGACCATAATCGGTCAACGATTGGATCGGTTTGAGATCGTATCGAATACCGATACCGGGTATGTCGATAAAGCCAGTGTATTAGATATCCCACATTTTGATCTCTATACAAAACTTATTGCCCAAAAATTGGAATTCAAGCTGCCATCATCGGAGTCAAACATGGCGTGGCTTCGAGCTTCCAAATTTATCGAGCAATATTCCCATATGAAGCTACAAATCGCTACTGATCTGATGTTGAGTACATACAAAGGTACCGGCCTTGATAGATATGGGTTCCAGGTTGTAAGATTACCAATGTATGACAGCGTACAATTTACTGTGGAGTGTACGACCGAAACAGATCAAAATTATGCGCTTCAAAAAGCTCACGCCGCTGCCTATTATATTGCAACCGGTACAGAAATGGGTTATTTCGTTGATAATAGGATTCCTTAATAATAGTACATTGTATAAAGAGGCATGAATAACGATTGCTATTCATGCCTCTCTCTACGTTTTTTAATATAATAAAGAGTGCAATATGAAGATAGGGTATTCTCTTTATTACAGTTTAACGTTGTTTCTTTTTTGTATCGGATCTAATATTTACGCACAACCCAAATTCCAACTCGATACCTCCTGCCTACGCATTGCTCCTATTCCCACCGAAGTACTGAGCACGTTTCGGTTTCGCTTTAAGAATATCGGCGATAGTACACTTGAGATAAAAGATATTAAGACATCCGATGGTGGGCTTTCGGGGGCGTATATTACACAAACCCGCTACGCTCCGGGTGAGGAAGGATATTTCGAATTGCGTTTCAAACCTCCTATTGGTACAGCCGCTTCGCAATGGCGGCGCTCACTTTCGATCAGCACTAATGAGGGGCGCTTTTCCGTTCAGAATTTTACCTTCGGAGGGATGATCCAACCGCTCGATACGGCACACTTAGTTACTCTGATCGCCGAGCGCCAGAACATCAAGCTAACGCCGCTGCCGAAGATAGAAAAGATCACCGATAGTCTCTTCGTGGCAACGACCTATACGATGCTCAATGGCAGGCCCTTTCCGGCCTCCTCGCTTATCGTATTGACCAGCGGCGGCGCTGTCCTGATCGATGCGGGGTTCGATTCATTACAAGCTTCGATCATCAAAGAGTGGATGCAGCTACTGCATCTTTTCCCGACCGCCTGCTTTATCACTCATGCCCATAATGATCGAAGCGGCGGCATCCCTGCCTATATTTCCAGCTATAGCCCTATCAAATTTCTCTATAATAACAGGACTGCCTCAGAACTAAAACGAAAATATAATCTTACTTATACCTATATTCCTGTCGATGACGATGAGACCTTTGTATTCGGACTTACAAAGTTTCAGTGCTTCTATCCGGGACCGGGACATAGCCCCGATAACATTGTCATCTATTTACCACAGCATGATCTCTTATTTGGCGGATGCTTCATTAAAGATGCAGCGGCCCCGGGCCTTGGTAATCTTGAAGATGCCGATGTAAAGCAATGGAAGCGATCTCTTCAAAAAATGATAACGCGCTTTCCGAAGCCAGAGATTGTAATTCCCGGCCATGGAGACTGGCACGATGCTTCGAGTATCGAGCATACCGTTGCATTATTAAAGAAGCAGTAGCACAGAACTCTTCATTAAAAGACCTCCCTTATGAAATAGCAAGCTAAGATTTTTCTCCACATCTTCCCATTCTTATTTTATTTTCAGTTACCTCTTGCATTTTTGAAGATCGTATATTATATTTATAGCACTAACCCACAGAGACAGTTTTTGGAGCTTTTTTGAGTTGCTTGTTGGAGGTAGTGAGTATGGAATATACGAGTACTGTAGGATTGCCTAAAGAAGTATTTACGTCGAAGTTTGTCCCCGAAGTGCCGCAGTTATTACGTCAGCCGGTGGTTTCTATAACCACACCGCTGACGCCAAAACCACTCGTCTTGGTATCCGATGCCGAGCTTCGGGCCCGTGTACAATGGGCGAATGTTACCACTCCTCACTTTTCGATCTCCTATGATCGTATCTGCTACCACGAGAAAGAAGCCGTAACGCTTGCTCATGAGTTTGAAGAAGCCTACCGCGCGATCTATTCCATGATCCGCGAAGGCCATCCGGACCGCCTGCCGGTCTATCTCTGCGATCTTCGCAGTCCTTCATTGCTTGGCAGAAAAACGACCTCGCATTTTAATGCCGGCGAACGTACTATTTACCTGGTACGCTCTTCATTCGAACCAGCCGAATCGGAGCTTCTCGCCATGGTATCCCATGGGATGCGCTTCAACCGCTACTTAAAACATTACGGGATAACACCTGGCTGGGCAATGCTCGAAGACGCATTTGCCACGTTCGTCTCCGAGCGGCTCACGCCGGGCAAAGGTGGCTTTCCGTTCTACGGGGCCGACCCGGATGTGATCGCTCATCATATTCTCTCACGCTCGTTCCTACCGAATCTTTCTTACGCGTGGCATAGCGTGTGGTTTTCTTCGGAGCTTGAGCGCCGCACTATGGCCGGGGCCTTCCTGCTCTATCTTGGCGATACGTCGTCCGACGATAGAGTCGTTGCCTTCTCGCGCTCGGATGACGATGTTACCAGTTCGTCGTTTGCAACGATCTTCGGCTCGCCGATCGAGCAGCTCGAAGAAGAATGGAAAGAGCATATCCCGAATACACTCTGCCTCTATACCGATGCCGAACGATTAGAGATGATCCGCAAATGGGATTCGATGATGGCAAGGCGTCATCAGTAGTCACTGGGGTTTAGAGCATAGGGGTTGGGGTATTGGAATGTAAATACAATTTGCATTTGAGACCTTTACTAAACCTGTCATTCCGAACTCCGCCTCGGCGGATGACGAATCCCTATACTGTCCTAACCTGCCGTCTGAAACATCGATTGTTTTTCCCAAATCCCAGTCCCACATCTTAAAACGTTTTTGTTCCAAAATTGAGTACTTACTGAGTACGTAATTAGTTTGCATTTCCCATGTTTAATTCGTAGTTTTGTTCACTATCATTTTTTCTTTTTACCACCAACCAAGATCATTATGAAGACCAAACGTTCAACACTCGGTATCACCATCATGCTGTTATTCTTCATGGCAACTTCTGCCATGGCACAGAAAGAGCCGGACATTAAAGAACTGGAGGATCAAATTCAGCAACTGGAATCCTCGTCTCCTTACTCTGCGATTCTGGATTCTATAAGATTTAAATTGTTATTACTATGGAATTACTCTTATAGAACCGGTTCTAGCTTATGCTTTGATTCCATTCCTGCAAAGATCAAAAGTACTCAAACAAGTCAATCCCCCTCCGTTTTTGTGCTCGATTGTATTGACTCCCGTGTAATACCTGAATTATGCTTTCGTCAGACCATCGGAAGAATCTTTACCGGACGCTCAGCCGGGAATATGCCGGTCTCAGATATGAATGGCAGCATTTCTTATGCCGTAAACTTCAAGCATGTATCGTGTATCATCGTCCTGGGCCATACTAATTGCGGGGCAGTGCAAGGCGGAATCGATTATTGGCGCACCTATATTAAAAAAGATACTGTTGCATTTAGCACTAAGAAAGCAGGGCCCGATCTTACCAGCCTTGTAAAACGTATTGCCGATAATGCCGTCAAGACTGTCATTGATAAAGACTCAACGGGTAAATTCAAACCGTACGCATCTTATAACCAAGCGTTCGTTGATGAAGTGGCACGACAGAATATCTTTTACTCGGCCAATGTTATCCAAGCGGCATATCCTTCTGTCCATGTCTTTAGGGCATTGTATTCGACATATACCGGTAAGGTTGAACCGATGTAACAGTATAGATCTGCTAATAGAGAAGCCCGCTTATTGCGGGCTTTTTTATTTCTAACTCCGTCTCAAGCGCGCTACAAAGAACCCGTCGCAATGCTCTTCTTCGACGAGTGTACGGCGCGTTGCTTCCAGTGTAAATTCCGGGTGCAGGCTTAAGAACCACTCCACTTGTTGTTCACCTTCGCTTCGTAATAATGAGCATGTCGAGTATAGCAATACCCCGCCGCTTTTCACATAGGGTGCATTGCGCTCCATGATCTGACGCTGCTTTTCTATCAGCTCGTCATGCATCTGCTGATCGAGACGCCACTTTATGCTGGGGTTGCGGCGAAGCGTGCCGGTGCCACTGCAAGGCACATCGAGCAGGACAACATTAAACGTGCCGAATTTTTCGGGGCCAAGCTGCGCATCGTATTTCGCCGGAGGCACGATACGGATATTCTGCGCATTGCTGCGAATCGAACGCTTGCGAAGTTCATCGAGCTTTCTCGCATCGACATCGGTTGCAAATACTTCACCGCTGCCTTTAAGCAAACTGGCGAAGTGCAGCGTCTTTCCGCCGGCACCGGCGCAGGCATCAAGAACGCGAATTCTATTTGAGGTAATCGCCGCAAAAGGTGCAACCAGCTGGCTGGCTTCATCTTGAATTTCAAAATGTCCTTGCTTGAACGGTTTGTAATCCCAGACATTCATGCGCTTCTTTAAGATCAGCGCATCTTCGGCAATAGTCGATGCTTCGGTAACGACACCAAGATCGGCCAGTTCTTTTTGCAGTTCATCGCGATTGCAGAAAACGCGGTTGGCACGCAGATTGGTATACGCTTCTTCATTAAGCGATTCAAGAATTTTAGAAGACTTCTCTACTCCGTTTTCATTGATGAGTTGTTCGACGAACCACTTGGGAAAGGAATGATACAAAGCAACACGATCGACATCGGAAAGCTGCTTTAAGCGGCGCTCCTCGCGTTTGCGATCCGCCATTTTCTCGAAGACATCGAGCGGGTAGTTACGAGCAAATTTATTACCCAGCTCGGAAAAAACATCGTGCAATTCTTTGGGGTCGTCGTGACGGAAGACCAGACAATACGCGGCAATCACCAGTTGTGGATGATTCTTCTTCGTAGCCAGCGCATCGTGGGAGATGGCTTCGAGCCGCATCGAATGCTTGATCGTACCATAATAGACTTCGCCGATAAAGCGCCGGTCGTTCGAGCCGAGATATTTTCTATTATGAAAGAAATTCCGGATCGTAATATCGGAGGGCAACTGCGGGTTAGCGGTGAACTCCGAAAATGCTTCGATAGCATGGCCAATGAGGCTGGTTTTAGTCATACGTGCAGAGTGCTAACGCTATCTGGCGGCACGAGGTTGCTTGAGCTGGGGTCTGGGGTATGGGGTATGGGAAATGCAATCGATGCTTAAGACGATTAGTTAAGACATTGTAGGGATTCCTCATCCGCCGTGACGGAGTTCGGGATGAAAGGCTTAGTACAGGCCTTGGATCGCCACGTCGTCCGCCGCGGCGGACTCCTCGCGATGACAAATTAAATTTGAACCCTGAACCCCGACCCCCGAACCCTCTTCCCACACCCTACACCCCACACCCCATTCTCATCATCGAACTAATTTCAGCGCTGCCGTTTTCTACACCTCGATGCAAAAGACCACCTCTATAGCTGTGCGACTATTTGTCCTCTGTGCCGGGCTCTTCGCTTATTCCACCGTACTTGCAAAGGGCGAGCATCCTCATTCGCGCTGGATGCATTATCTGCTTGGCGATACCAGCCAGATCGGCTATAAGATCGGAGCGATCCAGATAAAGCATGAGGGTGCGGAAAAGCCGCTCACTTTTCAAATGGCCTCCAAAAAACCTTCTGCTTTTTTACAGACAGCGCCATTTACTATTACTGCTGCATCCGATTCGATTTACTTTTGCCGGGTAGTTACTATAGATGATCGTGGTCGCAATCATAATAGATACACCGATTCCACACTGCCGACCAGTTTGAGCTTCGACGAATTTTCCACTATCAGCTATGCCGTCGAGCTGCGTTCTGCCGCATCGAAAGGAGTAGTGGCAACCATCGATACGGTATGTATCTATCGCAATGGTGAAGGCACGATGCGTTGGTTTGGAATTCCTTCTACCAAAAGCGAAATTTGCTATGCCGTGCCGAAATCGCTCGTGGGCAAACCGTTGATCATTACGATTCGCTCGACAGTACGGCTTCCATTCTGGTCGAAAATAGTAAAGACAGAAACCGATGATCTTCCAAATGCTAATCCTTGCGATAACGATTCGCATTCCTTGGGCGCCGAGGATTCGCCACCGCAGCCGATCGTTGCTCCCGCGCCGATCAATCCGGCCTCGCCATTCATCTATATTTTCCCCAATCCAAGCGCCGGCAGATCGAACGTGCAGATCCAATGTAAAACGAGCGGCACGCTGGTTCTCGATATAGTCTCCAACGACGGCGAGCCGATGAAGCGATTAAAGCAGCAGGTACCGGCCGGTACAAAGACGATCGATCTGAAATTTAATACCCTTCCACTCGGCCAGTATTTTCTCAGAATTGCCGATGGACCTTCGGTATATACCTTTCCACTGTCATTAGTGAAGTGATCGTGTGTGCGAATTGAATTCGGATATGGGGATGAAAAATGCGGATCGATGCTTAAGACGATTGGTTAGGATATTATAGGGATTCCTCTCCGCCACGGCGGATGTGCCATCTTCGTTCGGAATGACAGGCTTAGTAAAGAACTTGAACCCCGAACCCTCTTCCCATACCCCATACCCTACACCCCATACCCCAGCGCTGCTCTCGGTTGTGCGGCAAGTGACAACTCATCCGTCTGCCCATTGAGCAGCTTCAAGCCGCCGAGCATGGCTATCATAGCGGCGTTATCGGTGGAAAGCAACGGGCGTGTGGTAAGGAAGCGCATGTGGTGCTTTGTAGCGGCTGCGCCGAGGTCTTTTCGTAATTGAGAGTTTGCGCTTACACCACCGACGCACACTATATCACGCAGATCATATTCTTTCGCAGCGCGAATTGTTTTTGCTACCAGTACTTCTACTATTGCCTGCTGGAAAGAGGCTGCGAGGTCGTCTAGGTTGTGTTGTAGTTGCTCGGGGTTATCGCGCAGATGATAGAGTACCGATGTTTTTATTCCGCTAAAACTAAAATCGTAACTCGCATCGTGGAGCATCGGTCGCGGAAATTGCACGAAGGCGGGGTTGCCTTCTCTTGCTCGCTTATCGATCACCGGACCTGCCGGATAGCCGAGGCCCATCATCTTCCCTACTTTATCGAATGCTTCGCCGGCTGCATCGTCGAGCGTCTTGCCGAGTATCTTATACTTCCCGATATCTTCAACCAGCACCAGCAGCGTATGCCCACCGGAAACTACGAGTGCAAGAAACGGCAACTCCGGTTTTTCTTCTTCAAGTAGTGCAGAAAAAATATGCGCTTCGATGTGATGCACCCCAACGATGGGGATACCGAGCGAGACCGAAAGACCTTTTGCGAATGTCGTGCCAACAAGCAGTGCTCCGAGCAAGCCCGGTGTATGTGTGACGGCAATGGCAGTAAGCTCCTGCTTACTTACCGATGCTTTCTGCATCGCTTCTTCAACGACCGGCACGATGGCTTGCAAGTGCGCGCGCGAAGCAAGCTCCGGGATAACTCCCCCATATTCGGAATGAAAAAGCTGCGAAGAAATAATAACGGACGCCAACTCGCTGCCGCGCAGGATGGCAGCGCTCGTTTCATCACACGAGCTTTCGATCCCGAGGATCACTCCGTCATTCGGCAGCTTTATCGGCTTCGAGGTGCGCACGGGCTTCCTGTTCTTTGAAATATTCAATGATCTTCTTCGTCGCCTTCAGGCCGACGGCGCTCACCAGCTCCGGCTCCGAAGTATGGCGCACACCGTTGGTTGAGCCAAACTGCTCGAGCAGTTTCATCGCCGTTTTCTTGCCGATGCCGGGGATTTCTAATAGCTCGGTCGTGATGGTTCGCTTTTGACGAAGAGTGCGATGGTAATTGATCGCAAAATCATGAGCCTCATCGCGAAGCTGCTGTAAAAGTTTTAAGCTGCTCGAAACGCGCGGGAGTAATACCGAGTCCGCACTACCGACGACAAACACTTCTTCTAATCGCTTAGCTAAACCAATGATCGGAATATTCGTCAGGTTTAATTCTTTCAGTACTTCATACGCCGACGATAACTGCCCCTTGCCACCATCTACTATAATAAGATCCGGCAGTTCTGCTTTCTCATCGAGCAGGCGACCGTAGCGGCGCGTTACTACTTCGCGCATTGCAGCAAAATCGTCGTTGCCTTCGACCGTGCGGAGCTTATAGCGGCGGTATTGATCTTTCTTCGGCTTGCCGTTCTCGAAATAGACCATCGAGCTGACGTACTCCGTGCCCTGCAAGTGCGAGTTATCGAAGCACTCGATATGCTTTGGCAATGTCGGCAAATGCAGATCGCGCTGCAATGCTTTCACGGCATGCGGGACGAAATCCGTCTGCTTTAGCTTTTGAATTTTTATCTCACCGAGCAGGAATTTCGCATTCGTGCTCGCCATACTCACCAGCTTCGCTTTATCGCCAATTTTCGGAATGATGATCGTCGGCGGCTTCATGGCTCCGTTTTCTTCATCGCCGGAATTCAGCTCGCGCGTGCGGCGCTTAAGCCAGGCTTCCATTGTCTCCGGTTCTTCCAATTCAAATGGCAGGAAAATTTCCTCGGGTACGTAATCGGCGCCAGAGTAGTAGCGCTCGAGTAATGCTTCGAGTATCTCCTGTCCGCTCTTGCCTTCGGTGCCGGTGAAGAGAAATTGCTGCTTGCCGATGAGCTTGCCATCGCGTACTTTGAAGACAATACCGGCCGCATCGTCATCTTCATGGGAGATGGCGAATATATCGCGGTCGGTCTGCTCTTCGCTTAATACTTTTTGCTTGTTGGAATATTCCGATAAGATCTTTAGCTGGTCGCGAATCTTCGCCGCTTCTTCGAACTGCATCGCCTCGGCCTGCTTATGCATTTCTTCGCGCAGTTCTTTTTCTACTTCGCGTGTACGGCCAGCCAAAAACTGCCGCACCTTCTTTATCATCGCCGTATAATGCTCCTGCGAGACCAAGCCTTCGCACGGACCTTCGCAGCGCTTGATATGATACTCGAGACAGACGCGCGCTTTCTTGCGAGCGATGAAGAGATCGTCGATCGGCAGATCACAGGTACGCAGCGAGAAAATATCGCGCAGCGTTTGCAGCACATAGCGCAGCGTTGTTACATCGGTATAGGGACCGAAATATTTGGAGCCATCGTGGCGCTTGCGCCGGGTTGGAAATACTCTGGGGTATGGCTCGTTGGTGATGCAAACCCACGGGTAGGTTTTATCGTCGCGGAGGTTGACGTTATAGCGTGGCTTGAGCTTTTTGATCAGCGTGTTCTCGAGGATCAGCGCTTCGACGTCGCTATCGGTAAGCAATAGCTCGACATCGGCAATCTTCTCTACGAGGGCGCGCAGCTTGCCATCGCCCGCGCCACGGCGATAGTTCTGAAAATAAGAGCGAACGCGGTTCTTTAAATTCTTTGCTTTGCCGACGTAAATAACTTTTCCCGCTGCATTCTTAAACTGATACACGCCGGGATTCTTCGGCAAGCCTTCGAGCTTTTCTTCGAGACGCAGATCATCGACGGTGACGGCAAGGCGGAATTGCTCGCCAAGTTCGGCAATGGCAAGCGCATCCTCATCCTGCTCGAGTTCGTCATCGAACCCGCCGGATTCTTCTTCCTGATCGAATACCTTCAGCGGAAAATAATCACTCACGGCGCTTAGTGCCCTTCCTTATGTTGACAAAGTTCGACGAGGACGCCGTTCGTCGATTTCGGATGCAGGAATGCTATTTTCATCTCGTGGGCCCCATCGCGCGGCTCTTGATCGATCAATTGCAAGCCCTCACCTTTCAAACGTTCAAGCTCAGCCGCAACATCATCGACTTCAAACGCAATATGATGAATGCCCTCGCCGCGCTTATCGAGGAATTTCGAGATCGGAGAAGTCTCGTCGATAGGCGCCGTCAGCTCGATAATGCTATCGCCAACAGCAAAGGAAGCGATGCGCACACCCTGATCTTCGACGGTCTCATGATGCACCTCGGAGCTGCCAAGTAACTTAGCAAACAACGCCTCCGAAGCCCCCAGATCGCGAACCGCAATCCCCAAATGCGATATCTTTTTAGCCATACCGATATAGAACAGCGTGGTGCGGGAGCGGGTTGCTTGAGTTGCCCAGGCTGAGGAGACACTTAAAGTATTTTATTATCTAAAATCTTGCTCTATAAACCTTTTTTTTATTATTTTTGAGTATTATTCATTGTGATGTCCATGCATCTATCAGAGCTTAAACTTTGGAATTTTAGAAAGTTTGGAAATTCTGGGGCTTTTTCTATCGAATCTCCTAATTTAAAAGTCTCATTTTTACCTGGGCTAAATATATTAATTGGAGAAAATGACTCTGGAAAGTCAGCCATCGTTGATGCTATTAAATTGGTCCTAAAAACCCATAGCCTAGAGTGGGTAAAAATTTCTTGGGATGATTTTTTTAATAATTCAACTAGATTAAGAATTGAACTTATATTTAGAGATCTAAAACCCGACGAAGCGCAGCATTTTTTGGAATGGTTAAGTTGGGACGGTGAAGGTAATAATGCCAAACCATATCTAAGGTTAATTTACGATGTCAATCGCGATCTCAATAATACTAGAATACTACCAGCCGATGTTAAGGCGGGTAACGATATAGAAGGAATCACACTTACTGCTCAAGCGAAAGAATATCTAAAAGTAACATACTTAAAACCGCTCAGAGATGCGCAGTCTGAACTTATCCCCAAAAAAGGGTCCCGACTGTCCCAAATACTGTTAGGGCATGAAGCATTTGGGGAGAATCAATCCCCTCATTATTTAATAACTTTATTTTCGGAATTAAATGATTCTCTTGAAAAATATTTTGAGGGGAAAGATAAGAATGGAGTAGAGATTGAAGACCAAAAAGGTAAAGAGCTCAAGGCACTTATTGATTCTTTCATTAAAAGTTTTAATGACCCAACAAAAACAACACAATTTGAAACCTCGCAAGCCAAAATAAAAGAAATTCTGGAAAGGCTTGAATTATCAATCAAGGATGTAGCAAATCCCGGGCTAGGAACTCTAAATAGGCTTTTTATGGCCGCAGAATTACTCCATCTTCATAAAAATCACTGGGGTGGTTTAAGACTTGGTCTAGTAGAGGAGATAGAAGCACATCTTCATCCTCAAGTACAAATGCAAGTTACAGAAGCTCTTGAATTAATAATTAGCAAATTAAAAGAATCCAGAAATCAGCTACAGTTGATTCTCACAACCCATAGTCCAAATATTGCTTCTAAAGTAAAATTAAACAAGATCACTATTTGTCATTCCAATCATGTATATTCTCTCTCAAAAGGAAATACTAAGTTAAATGCATCCGATTACAAATTTCTAGAGCGTTTTTTAGATGTTACAAAAGCTAATCTTTTTTTTGCAAGAGGGATAATACTAGTAGAAGGCTGGGCAGAAGAGATTCTACTTCCCGCAATTGCAAAATCCATAAATCTCAATTTGACTGAGAAAGGCGTTTCAGTAATAAATGTCGGCAGCACTGCTTTTTTAAGATATTCTCGGATTTTTCAGAGGCTTCAAGAACCTAAAATGTTAATTCCCGTTGCCATTATTACAGATTTGGATAAAAAACCAAACGTAAATCCGGTGATCATAGCGGATTCAATCGCAGCAAAAAGGGCAAGGTATGATGGAGAACCTGTAAAGACTTTTATTTCGCCAGAATGGACTCTAGAGTACTGCTTAGCAAAGTCTGCTTCTTTACAATCTGAATTTGAGAGGGCAACAAAGCATATTCATTCAGGAAGTGACTGGAGCAATTTTGAGTCAGAGCTAGTTCGAAAATTAGAAAAAAAGAAATTCAAAAAAGTTGAAGTAGCAAGCATTCTGGCGCGAATTATTGAATCACGCATTGGAACTCCCAATCAGTTGCCGATAGATAGAACGGATAGCTATATTTCCTATATAATAGAAGCTTTGGAATATGCCTGCCACAATTAATATCTCTGAGCAGGATATTCTATTTGCGGAAACCACCCTTCTCCCGAACGGAGCCCACTTTGACAGTGAAAGAATTACATTTATTAAGGATCTTGATACGCTTGATCTTCATGCTGTGCCAGGTAGTGGCAAGACTACAGCACTACTTGCAAAGCTGCTAATTCTTGAACGCTACCTTCCTTTAGAGAATGGGAAGGGAGTATTAGTGCTTTCCCATACAAATGCTGCCGTTAACGAGATAAAAGACAAAATTGGCTCTATATGCCCTAAATTATTTTCGTACCCAAATTTTATTGGCACCATCCAGAGCTTTGTTGATACCTTTTTAACCAAGCCATATTTTACGAACAAATATCGTTCTCAAATTCAGAGCATTGACAACGATATATATATACGAGCTTCGTCTGACTTTTCGAATAGATTTTTAGGTGGATTTTCTTCTTCAATTCAAAACGCTTCAAAACAATATCTTAGGATTTGTCCGCCACATGAGATAAAGCTATCGAATTTAAATGAAGATACAACGCTAAGTTTCAAAGGGAGTATTATTAGTCCAACAAAACCACGTGCTCGCAATCAAAGGCAATACAATGATTGGACTTCCGTTGAGAAAGAACAAATAATAAAGTGGATCCGTGAATATAAATTCTCTATTCTTAAGAAAGGAATTCTTAGCTTTGACGATGCATACTTTCTAGCTCAAACTTATTTGGACCAATTCCCATCATGCAAAGCTCTACTCCAGCGTCGCTTTAGATATATTTTTATTGACGAGATTCAAGATATAGATAACAAACAGAACAAGATATTAGAAGAGGTGTTCTTTGGCAATCCAACAACATCCTCTTATCAACGAATTGGTGATTATAATCAAGCAATATATAATAGTGCTCTTGTTCAAGATGATTTATTTACAGCGAGATCTAAAATCTTATATTTAACTGGCAGTCACCGTTTAACTCCATTGATTGCAAAAGTTGTCACCCCTTTCGGTATTTCCCCAGTTACCATCGATGGGAAAAAAACTTATTCAGATGGTAGTCCTATTGCAATAAAACCGCAAATTTTGACTTATAATGACTTAACCATTCAGCAAGTTATCCCAAGGTTTGCATCTCTTATATCTACATTGCAAAACGATGGTAAAATACCCTCTTCAAATACATGCTTTAAGGCTATCGGGTGGCGCAAAGTAACGGAAGAGCATAAAATTGGTATATCGAGTTATTGGCCAAATTTTATTTCCGAAATTGGTGAAGAGAGCGTTGACTTCCCTTCTATTGAAGACTACCTCTTGACTTCAATTATGGCGAATAAATCATTTAAGGACGTGCTCGATAAAATTATCGGAATATTACTTAAGGTGCTTCGACTGGAATCTATTCGCCAACCTACAAATTATTATTTTACTAAGAATACTTTATTTAGCTATTTAAGGAATGAACACCCTGAGAAATATTATGAATTACGCACTAAAATATTTCACTGGACATCAAAAATTATACGCAGTAATTCTTTCAACATTTCCCAAGCGATACGAGAATACATACCCATTTTTTTACATTATTGGGATGCAAGCATTATAAATAGCCATTCCTTTATTCATTCTTCACGATCACTACCTATTTTCCGAAATAGCTCTTCTTCCCTTCCTGTAGATTTGAATACTATTGAAATTAATGGAGTAAAAATTGACGTAGACACAATTCATTCCGTAAAGGGACAGACTCATACTGCTACTCTTTATATGGAGTGTTTCTTTAGTCAGGGGCAAGGAAACTTTGAATCAGAACGACTTGCTAATCAATTTAAGGGAAGACCCGTGACTACAAGAAGACCTCTAAATGTTGTTTTGCAGTCAGCAAAGATGGCCTACGTAGGGTTCTCACGCCCCACGCATTTACTATGCGTAGCCATTCACGAAAGTCGTTTTCAAGAAAAGCTACTTGGAATATCTACAGATTTGTGGGATATTATTGCTGTCGAATAATTTTATCTTTTTTTTACTTCTTCCCAAACCCATTCAAAACCTGCAACTCCTCTTTCGATAATTTATAGGCATGTTCGACCATCAGCAGTACACTTTTAATTTAGGGGCATTTAAGTTCTTATAATACTTCGGAATAACCAACTCACGAGGCTCAACACCTAATGCTTCGGCAAGTTTGGCGAGCCGATCAACAGAGATATTTTTATTGCCTCGTTCTATTTCATTCACGTACGCCCTCCCCATCTTGGCATTATGCGCTAAGTCTTCCAGAGACATCTTCCGTTGCTGCCGGATAAATCGAATATTATCCCCGACGATTCTTTTAATATTCATAGATGCAATTTAGCCTGTAAATCATATATATCGTTTGGCATATACACCAACGATATATTTATATGCAAATTTGCAACATCTTCGCTCTTAACGCAACATACTAGTAGTGGTAAAATCATCAAGGGCGGAAGAACGATCTGCCGGGCTCCCGGTAATTTTTTTTAATGCTTGTGCTGAGCGCGCGTCCCTGCCACGGGATCCGGTTTAGTTAAGACAATAATCTTTGGTTGGGAGCACCCCAGCGCAAAGATGGCTCCGTCCTCCAGAAAGACAAAAGGCCGCCCTATGGCGGCCTTTTTTATACGTAGATGCGAATAACGTTTCGCTCCTACGGAGCTCTGTTATTTAAATAAATAGCTAACCCCGCGCTTACGCACGGGGCTACCAACGTTTCGTCCCTCCGGGACTCTGAGGTCATGATTAAGATGGTTGGTGAGGACATGGAAAGTTGGTGTGTAGTCGGCTTTTTACCCTCATCCCTGCCCTTCTCCCTTAAAGGGCGAAGGGTTCATTTTTTTTGATTATTAACCCCGGGCTTCCACCCGGGGCTATCAACAGTTCGTCCCGCTGGGACTCTGTGGCGATGCTTAAGATGGTTTGTTAGGGCATTAGAGGGATTCCTCATCCGCCGTGGCGGATTCGGAATGACAGGCTTATTCAAGAACCCTGAACCCCCAACCCCGAACCCGCTTCCCATACCCCAGTTCGAACCTCCATTCCCATACCTCCGGGCTTTGTGTTATTCGAAAATTTTACTGCCGGTGGTAAATATTTTGCCTCCCGGGTACTTTCTTTCTGCTGTTAGCTACGATTATCAATCGCAATTGCTATTGGCACGGCATTTGACTTATCGTATGAATAGTACAATGTATTCAGGCTATGAAAAAATTACTATTACTACTTCTACTACTCATTAGCGGCAGTGCTGAAGTGCTTGCTCAGGGAAATGCTATCGGATGCCAGCAATATTGCCAGCAGCACCGGCCACAGCAAAGCCGGTCGAATCAATATTGCCAGGCCCGGTGCGATACGATGTGTGCCACGAATATGGCCTGCGCTATGCGATCGACTCCTCTTCAGGGCGGCGGTACTTCTTATCCCTGCGATACCTGCCAGGTGGTTAGCCGTGAGCATCACCTCAAGGGTACCGTGCAAATAAATAAGTTCTATTGTCTTGATTCGACAAATTTTAGCGTTAGCGCGCTGCAAGCCCTGCCATATAGTTTGCGCGACAATGAATCCGTACGGTTCAACATTTGCCTCCATTGCCCCGATGGGAAGCCCCATACCACGCAGGTAAAGGCTGTGACAAACCAGGGTGAGCTCTCATGGGAGATCACCATGCAGGGCACCCCGAAACAACAACGGCTGAGAAAACACCGCCAGATTCATAACCGCCAGTAACAATACTACTTCGTGCGGGAGGCTCTATACCCAATTGCATCGGATACCAGGTATAGATAGCCTATATAAAAAATATTTACTCTCCGAAGCAAAAATATTATCTCTGAGGAGAAAATGGTAGTCAAAGATACGGATTTCGAAGCGAAAAAAAGACTTACGAAAATGGCACAATATTTGACATCAACTCGGGGTAGAATACATAATCGATAAACGCTTATGAAAACTCTATTGATAGCACTTCTTCTTTTGGCCGCCGGCAGTACAATCGCAATGGCGCAGGGAATGGCTTGCGGCTCCGGATCAACTGATATTACCAGCGTACCACGCACCTTCCCGTACGATACCTGCCATGTCTTCGGGACTCAGAATCATCACATGGGTATGATGCGTATCTACCGGTTCTATTGTCTTGACTCGGTTAATTTCCATGTGAACCCCACGCGGTCGATGCCCTATGATTGTATGGATAATGACTCTATCCGCTTCGAGGTCTGCCTGCATTGCCGCGATGCAAACCCCTACAGTACCCAGGTAAAAGCAGTGACGGACCAGGGAGAACTTTCCTGGGATGTTACTATGCAGGCAGCCTCGGCGAATAGCGTCGAAGCAACCATCGCCCGGACCGATCTTATTATTTATCCGAACCCGGCGACAAGCAGTATCCGCGTACCTGTTCTCTCGACGCCTTATCCGACTTCGGCACAGGCTATCGATTGCAGCGGCCGCACTACCGATCTGCAACTGACGATCACCGGCTCGGAAGCGATCATTTCAACAGCCGATCTTCCGAATGGCGCGTACCGCCTCGTTCTCAAACGTGGCTCAACTATCTACGGAGCTTCGGATCTGCGACTTGTACGATGATAAATACCATGCGGTTGGGCAAATATAGTGAATACTTCAATGGCTACGCCGCCTTCAGCCCTTACGATGAGAAGACGATGAATATGAGAATAGAATGGATATGATGGATATGAAAAGAATATGAGATAAATGAGATATTCGTAATGGTTGAATGATGAAAATAACCCCGTGTGTGAGCATGGGGTTATCTTTTTTTGGATAGGCTTGAGAAATGCTGATAGATGCTTAAGACGGTTCGTTAGGACATGTTAGGGATTCCTCGCTGCACTCGGAATGACAGGTTTATTCAAGGTCTTGGATCGCCACGTCGTCCGCCACGACGGACTCCTCGCGATGACAATTAAATTTGAACCCCCCTGAACCCCGAACCCGCTTCCCATACCCCACACCCCAAACCCCATACCCCAGCCAAAGCAACCCCGAACCCACTTCAATATACTCCACCGATCTTTCTTGCTGCGTATCCCTTGCTCGAAAGCTCTGGTAATGTAGTAGGCGCTTGCATCTTTAAATAGGAGGAATCGGTAAGGGTATGCAGGAAAGCGATGATATCCTGCATATCGTCTTTGCTTAAGTGCAATGGATCGCTCGATAGCGTTTGGTTTGGGACTTGCAGGCCGAGCCCTACACCGCCACCGTGGTTATAGAAATCGAGGACTTGCTCTAATGTTTTGTAGGCGCCGTTGTGCATGTAAGGAGCGGTGACGGCAATATTGCGGAGCGTTGGTGTCTTAAAGCCGTGGTGCTCCATCGGCAATGTTTGAAAGCGTGCGTAGCGGCCTTCGTCGGGATCGAGCGTTATACCAACCGTATCTGCTTTCGATGGCACACCGAGCACTTCCCAATCCGTCTCTTCGAATTTCGGCGGCGTGGTACCGTTAAATAACGGCAGGAAGTGGCAGGTGGCGCATTGCGCTTTACCGGCAAAAAGATTGAAGCCGTGTTTTTCGCTGGCGGTGAGTGTGGCTCGGCCGCGCATATACTCATCGAAGCGCGAATTGAGCGATACGAGCGAACGCACGTAGCACGCAATAGCCGTGCGAACATTCTCACTTTTGAGCGAGGTCGGAGTGCCAAACGCTTCGGTAAATAATTTCTGGTATTCGGGCGAAGCGGAAAGCGTCTCGACGATATGATCGAACGTGTTTCTGAATTCTTTGTGGCTATTGACGACAGCCGTGATCTGATCTTCAAGGAAGATGACGCGCGAATCGTAGAAGTACTCGCGTTGCAGGGCGGCATTTAAGATCGTCGGCGAATTACGATCGACCGTGCCTTCGAAATCGAATGCTGTGCTTTTTGCATTGCCATCGGTGAAAGCTTGCTTCGGGTCATGGCAGGAAGCACAGGCGCGTTTGCCATTGGCCGAAAGCGCGGGATCGAAGAAGAGCATTCTTCCAAGTGCGATCTTCGCCGGAGTGCCGGCCGTCTGGTAAGATGGTGCATAGGCCAGTGGGTCAAGCTCCGCGGAGAAGAGCGTCACCGCGGTTGGTGGCAGGAGCAGGCGTTTATCTTTTTTAGGTACGTCGATATGCAGCTCCGTTCGCAGTAAGACAAGCGAACGGCAGAGCGGGTTTGCATAGACGGTGATAAATTCGGCGCGGTCGAAGGTATCGAAATCCGGGTGTGAAGTGCAATACGAAGATGCCGCCGCAATGAGCGCCAGTAATGAATCGCGCGTTGCAACTCCTTCTCCATAAAAGGATACGACCTCGGCACAGGAGCGAAGCGCTACTGCCGATTCGCTAATACCGGTTTTTGCAAGCGGGCAATCGAAGCCGGTGATGCCAAGCGCGATCACCCGAAAGACTTCGAGGCGAACGGCATCGAAAGTCTGGGCATCGTCAAACACAGCGGCGGCGACCGTCGAAGCTATGTTTTTCAGATGCGCGCGCATATCTTTTATTTGAGCGGTGGCTTCATTGAAATGCTCAGTGGCAAGCTTCGGAAAGAGCCAGGGTTCGATAACCTGGAAACCAATGGGTGGAGTCGGGGTGCTCTCCTCGTCAGAGAGAGATTCCGGGCGCGGCGGCCCGTTGAGGCTTCTTACGATCATGCTGTGATAATACTCGGCAAATAGCTCTATGGCTTTGTAGCGTTCGCGGGCTTCGCGGAATTTCTGCTGGGTAGTGGCGGCGTCAGCTTTTGTATCGAGCGCCGAAGCTAAGGCGGCAAGCGCAGTATCGAGCGTATCAAGCTTGCGTAAATAATAAGTGCGCACACTCTCTTTACTATTGAGTGCAGACCCGGCATGAGAAAAACAACCGAGATAAAATATACTTAGAACGAACGCACTACCGATAACATACCGACGAATAGCTCCCATATCTATACCTTTTACAGGCGCACGGAACGCCCGAACAGAAAAGAACGGCAAAGTTACCGAGCTAATATTACCTTAAGATTTCAGAACCGTTTGATTATTATTATTATGCGATTTAGTTGCCAAAGGAAAAGACATCGACGATCTGGCCGTGATCGTTGAACAAGAGGCCGTTATCCTGTTTAGTGTTATTCCAGATAAATTTCTTTGCTGCAAGAAAGAGACCGGTATCGCGCGCACCGATGAGGTCTTTATCGGCATGAGTATAGATCACAAGCGAATCTTCTATCCTGCTGTAGAGCATATAGGTTTGTCCTTTATTTCCGGCGCTTAGGTACCAGCCTTTTAGCGATCTCGGCGTATCGGTTTGCAGGACGATCCATTCGTCGTGAAGGTCGTTATGTTCGTCAGCTTCGATGGCTACGATCTGTACCCCTCGCTTTACGGTATCGTAGGCTGTGCGGTAATATCCTTTTTTAGAAGCAGTATTGCTCCTGAGATAATTACTGCCCTGCCCTTCACATAGAGTTGCTGCCGCTACGATACAGAATAGAATGACGATCTTCATAAATAACTGGTATGTATCTTCAGGGCAAAGATACGAGCCCTGGCCCTATGGCTGCACCCAAATGAGCCGTAAACTGTTGAGAAGGGGCGCATGAACGAGTTTGCGATCAGTGGTGCTATACTTATCCTGAGCCTGATCTCGGCCGTCGTGCTTGCGAGAAATATTCGCCGGCATCGAGCCTCGGCAGTGGAGATCGCCCTCCAGCCGGCCGGTAATGGCAGCCTTGCTTCGTTTTCCAAAGACCCGGTCCTGACGCTTCGAATTCGTACGGGCAAGGAAGCGATCCTCTTCGAACCCACAAAACTTGTCGTCAGCGACGAGAGCGACCGCCCCGTTAAGTACCACGTCTTATTTATAGAACGCAACCGCTCGGTGCTCCCCGCCGCCAGCCAGACCGATATTGATCTCTGCTATACCCCGAATGACGGGATGAAGACTCTTAAGATTCAATTACCTTATAGCAGCAATCATCGGCCCGCCAGCTCGATGCTACATTGTTCACGATAGAATAGTTAGTCGGAGAAATCGCCCGTTAAACTGATACCAAGTTTTAGGTGCAATGCACTCAGATCAAGTGTCTTTGGTAAATACGGCCGTGTCGCTTCGAACGCCGATTTCATGGCATCGGCATCGCTGGTTGAAGAATAGGTCAGATTCGTAAAGAAGGCGTATTGATAGGATACATCGAAGAAGATCTTACCGAAGAATGCTACACCGCAGCCGATCTCCGGAGTTATTTCTATCGGGCTGGATACACTAATTGGAATAGTACCTGCCACTCCACCGATAGCTCCGGGTATGGTTGCCTGCACATCGGAAATACTTTCGATACCGAATTGCCCTCCAACCGAAAAATGTATCGGGAAACGGGTTCGTGCTGCCGAAGATTTTCCACCGAATAATTCTTCACCCCATTCTATCAACGGAAGGCCGACAAACATCGAGAGGAAAAATCCGCTGCGATCGACTGAGGCCGCAAAGCCCTGTGGCGATTTATAATCGACGGCGCTCGAATAACTATAGCCGAAATTGATAAACGCATCGAGGGTGCGCAAAGGCTTTTTCTCGAGTTCGTATTCTTCCGTGATCTTCGGGCATTTTGCCGGAGAACAGCTATCGCCATAATCACGCACCTGCCGGTTGAGTTTATAGGAAGTACTGACGGAATCGGATGTCCATAAATGGATGGGGCCGTACTTGAGCGAAAGACCGTAGCGAAAACTATTGAAGCCGGTACGCTCGGAATTTACATTCGGCGAATGCTGCGAGGCCGGATACGATACCCAGGCCGAAACACCAAGTACTTTCTTGAACAGCGGCCCCAGCAGATCGAGAAACTGCGCATTCGCGCTCGATACACCGCCACAAAGAAAGAGCAAGGCAAGTAATAATCGTCGGTTGTTCATAGCGTCGCAAGGATAAATAAGCTCGATGTAATACCCAGCAAATATACAATACAACCGTGAAAAGAAATTGCGATCAAACGATCACTTAAAATGGAGTATTGGTAGAGTAACTATCTACTATGATATGAAGGTAAGTTTGCATAGAAAGTTATAGTGAATATCGAAAGAGGATAGAGTGATTGATTGTAAAACGATAGTCTCAAACCTCCTTATTTTTGTGGTACTACAGTTACGATCCATCAATCTATCTCTTTCGACAATGAGTGAAGCACTGAAACAGCAATTAGACGATATCGATACGCGCCTGCAGCACGACACCTTCTACCCCGCCGTGCAAGATCAATTACGGCAATTACACAAAGACTGCAAAGCCCAAAAGTACGCCGAAGGTATTCTGCGCGTGGAACAGCATCTGGTTAATATAGAAGACCAGGCCGGCAACTTCGAAACCGCCGAAAAGCTAAACACCAAAGTAAAACGCCAGGCAAAAAAAAGTGGGCTGTACCGAGTCTATCACGAATGCGCCTATTACGAAATAGTCCGCTCCCTTCGCGGCGGCGATCCCAAAGCAAGCTATCCGATGGCGCAAGAACTGCTGGCGGAGGCGAATAAGCAGGGTGACACTTATACCATTGCAAATACACAACTCTTGCTTGGGATAATAACCCAGCAGTTCGGTTTTGACAATGAAGCTATCGAGCGATTTAGAAAGTCCCTCTCCCTCTCTCAAGAACACAAGTATCATAAAGCCACAGCAAATGCGCTAATACATTTATCTGAGCTATTCTTAACTAAGCTGCAATTTGTGCAGGCAGAGCAATACGCGAATGAGTGCTTAAGAGTTAATGAGCATATTGGTGATAGCATTCAAATACTTCGCTCAAAAATAAGAATAGCGACTATTCTCATTGAAAAGAATGAGCTACCCAATACGAAGTTACTCTTAAATGAAATTCAGAATAATTCGCATCTACTTACAGGCCCACTGCTTGGCACCTACCATGTTTGCAATGCCAATTATTTTGCTCGCATGAAGCAGTTGCAAAATGCCATTGACGAATTTTCAAAAGCCATCGAAATATTTCGACTTTATAATAGACAGCGCCTTATTTGTAATATCTATGGCATCATGGGGTCAATTTTTATTAATGATAAAAATAGCCAACAAACTATAGAAACTGCAGGCAAAATGCAGGTCATAGCAGTGGAAATGAAAGATGGCTACCATATTACCTCATCATACCATCTTTTATATCAAGGTTATAAAATGGCTGGTGACCTTGTTGCTGCCTTTGAATATCTTGAGCATTATAACGAGCGATTAAAAGCGGAGGAAGAACAATTACTCGAACTTCGGCTTGAATTCATCGAATTACAAAAGGATTATGATATGAAGGAAAAGGAAGCCTCAAAAGAACGAGAACGTGCAGCACTATTAAAAATCGAGCTTGAACACAAAGAAAGAGAATTAACTGAAAAGACGCGTCATCTTATAAAGCAGACAGACGCGTTAGCACAGTTTAGAGATGACCTCAGAGCTATCATTCGTCGATCTCCTTCCGATGATCCACTGGTGCAAGAAATTAAAGAACGGGTTCGTAATCTACCAGAATCTCAACTCAACTGGGAGCAATTCGACGAGCAATTTAATCTCGTGCATCCAGCCTTCCACTCCAAGTTACTTGAGAAGCATCCCAAATTAACAAAAATGGAGCGGAAGGTCTGTACACTATTGCGGCTCAATATGACATCAATAGATATAGCAAAATTATTATATCTTTCCGAACGTAATATTGAAAATCACCGCTATCGTATTAGAAAGAAAATCTCTCTTAATACAGAAAATAGTTTGCAAGAATATCTGTCAAAGTTATAACTATCAGAAGTTATTCATAATAATTACAACGACACCTTCTTCGATAAGTGGCGGCCCCTGTTGAACTACCCGGGAATATTCTATATGGCCAAGAAAGAAAGGCGCATCTACAACATCATGAAGTCTTTGTATGAAAGTATCAAAATCAACGCCTTCTTGAACTCTCACGTATACACGATAAGTAAAGTCCGTTTTGGCCGAATCAAGTGCAGGGCCAGGAAGGGTTACTCGTACTCCCGTATTTTTAATTGAAGGAGTATGATATTGAGCCTCAAAAGGTAAATTAGGATTGTCAACACTTTCAACAACGACTAAAAATGGAGTCGCCGGATTTACGGTATCGTTGCCGGTCCGAAAAGAGTTGAATAATATGTGTCCACACTGACCCTTCTTAATTTTAACTGTTGTTGAATCATGAGGGGTGGCGTTAGTAGTAAGCGTTACTGTCACTAAAGACGGAGTAAGACTAAATAAATCATATATATCCATAGTAATTTAATTTGGGATTGTGAATGATCTGTGCAATGGGAATCAAAAATTATTCATAATAATCACAACGACGCCATCAGAATCTGGATCGTAAGAATTCGCAGAATTTGCAAATACTATATGCTGGATAAAATGGTCGGGTTGATGACCATTATGAAAACTATAATCCATTGACTGAAATTCTGAAGTAGTCGGACTATAATTTACCACATGAATAGTATATATAGAACTGGGGCAACGACCCACAAGAGGTACACTATTTCTAACGCCGTAATTTTTTAGAGAATTACCAGTAATTATAGTTTCTATTACAGGTCCATTTTTATCTCCGTTGTGAATTTCTATCTTATATCTACCTACGTTGTTAATACCTCTGGCAAATGGGTAAGCAATAATATGTGCTGTTTCACCTCCGTCCAGAGTTATTGTTGAAGTCTTATCCATCGGATTTTCTTGGTCTTCTTTTACATACAAATCATGTATCCAAGAACTGTCGACAGATCTGGCAGGTGGTTGCCCATAGCTCCGTCCCGTTATAATGATCAAAGTACACATCATTAAAATAAGCATTAATTTGATTCTCATTTTATTAATATGATTAGAAAGTTCATACCTCAAACCTACGATTCACCATAGGCAATGAATTACTCTATCAGTACTCTATTTCTCCGGCAAGACTTAAGTTTGCTTACTTTGGATACGATCTCGTAAGATACCACTTATTATAATTAACCACCTCCCAGAAAACACCCAAAATGAGGCACACCTAATTTGGAAATGACATCAGATTGTTGTATTTTCGAGTAGCTATCATCATAGGCGGTTACCATCCGAGCGCCTGGGCTTAGCTGTTACCATCATTTCACTTTCATCATCAGCGATTATTATGAATTTAATTACTCAGCTTAAACTCGACGCCTTTACCGCCATGCATGGCCTTCGCCTGCATCAGGCTATTACCGGCGGAAAAAAGATAGACGATTCCATCTGGACGTACCTTCAGCAGAGCGAAGAGCAGCTCACCGGCCTGATGAATGGCAACCCGCCCGGGCCGAATGCACCCGGTAGCATGGAGTTCTCGTGGTGTCTGTATGTACTTAATAACGACATCGGTATTGTTTGGACGGAAATCCTGCGGCTGGCCGGAATGCCGAAAAGCCAGATCGTCGAAAGCGATTGGCTGAAGTGGGTCGAGGAGATCACCCATAATGGCGTCATCATGGGCGATGGCTCGCTTGTTTCAACGGCGCTCTATGCTATTGCCGATCCGGGCTGGATCATGGCGTTGATCTTTTTCTTCTGGTATGAAATCTTCCCCGAAGAAAAACATGCCGCAAATTTTACGCCGACGGCGATCACCGTCCCAAGTACGCAAGCGGTAATGAACATCGGCCTCTTTGGTGATTGGGGTACGGGTAATTATACCGATGGTACTCTTCCTTCAAGCGCTTCGCAAATGGTGACGTCCTGCCTGGCCGCGGCGAATACCGATATGCTCATTCATCTGGGCGATGTCTATTACGCCGGTACCGGCGCGACGCTCATCGATTCGAACGAAGAATTGGACAGTCTCTTAAACTGCTGGCCGAATAAAGATAAGGGCGGCTCCGGGCTTGGTAATTTCACGATGAACTCCAATCATGAAATGTACGACGGCGCTAATGGATTATATACTATTGCACTTGCTTCACCGCTATTCGCAAAGCAGAATAACTCGACCGTCTTTTCTATCACCTATGGCGAGTGGCTTATTCTCGGCCTCGACTCTGCCTATAATGCCGAAGGTATGTACATGAATGGCCGCATCACCGATGCCCAGCAGTTGCAGCTATTAAAAACTGCCGGAGCTTCGGGGAAGAAAATCATGATCCTCACCCATCATAACGGCATCTCCGAACCCGGCGATGCAAAAGAACAATTATGGAGTGATGTAACGACCGCGCTCGGCAAAGCACCCGATTACTGGTACTGGGGCCATGTGCATAATGCGATCGTGTATTCGAATACTTCTGCGGGTGCGGGATCGGCTTGCCGCTGTTTGGGGAATGCGGCAATCCCGATCGGCAATGCACCGTGGTTCGAAAATAATTCGAATGTAGATTTCTTCACCAATAAACCGGTGAATGCCACCTACCCCGGCAACGATCCCCTGCGCGTACAGAACGGCTACGCCATCCTCACCTTCACCCCGGATGGCGGCCTCGTCGAAACCTGGTGCAATATGGATGGCACGGAGGCCTGGACATCGGTACATAAATAAGAATTGTGTTTGATCGAAGTACAAAAAGCCGCAGAGTTATTTTGCGGCTTTTTGCAAAGAGTCAAACCATCTGAAGAAACTATTGAAATCGAGAGCGGCAGATCCCTTAAAGCCACGCCGATTATCGTATCCAATATCAAGTAAGCTGAGATAGGAGTGACCAAAGGTCACCGTCATATCGATACCATATATACCATAAAGTACCCAGTTATTTGCTTCTTCATCATAAGATTCCCAAAATTGGCCGATATGTTTTTCAAAGAAAGTTTGATAAGCCATAGAAAAGCCGATCGATGCACCGATGCCAATATACTTATTAAATTTATACCCTACGGTAGGGATTAAACCCATTTCCCAGTTTGTATACCATTTACTATAAGGCTTCCCAAAATTTGTTGGATCGAATTCCATCTCTCCCACAATCCTATTATTAAACATGGGTGCGAATTCAAGAGAGTAATACTGATGAATAGAATCAAACGCCGTTCCTATATACAGATGGCCTCCGTGCAAACCAGAAGTCCCGCCCCCGAATAATCCTTCTCCGATAAATAAGGGAGTTTGTGCACCGGCGGCTCCTTTCATCATTATTACCAATAGAATCGTGAACCAAATCTTTTTCATAAGACGATGTATATTATACCTGTTCAAATATACAACTGAAATTTACTATCTTGCAGAGTGTCAATAAAAAAAGCTGTGGGAGTGATCCCGCAGCTTTTTTATTTGAGCTCAAACTTTTTAATCATCCTGTCATCTTCATTTTGTCTATTTGTTTCACTTTACCATTGGTCGAATGTTATTTCGTATTGCCAAAACCGGGAATGTGCCGGTGGTCGAACCCTTTACTAATTCTCCGCGAGGTAATGTATCAAGGATGGTATAACGGAAGTGCACCAATCCGTTCTTAAATCGAGTGGCAATATAAAATCTTGGCTCGCCGTTTTTGCGGGTATAATCGCTGTCTTGCGAGCGGTCGGAATCCATCACCCATAATGTCTCCTGATCTTTCCAATGTACCATCGATGATAATTTCAGTTCTTTATCCAGATCGGTACAGTAATATTTTAGATCAAAAGCAAAGTCGGCACAGCGATAATCCGGACCGAAGATAGCTTTTACCAGCGAATCCCTGTTTGCTGATGCTGATTGTTTTAGCGGCGTTCTGACAAATAGCGGCCCGGGTACTTTTTTCAAAATGATCGCAGTATCGCTGCCTTCAAGAGATAGCCGATAAGTTGCCGAAGGCAGCCTGCGCCACAGTAACGGTATTTCTGCATTCGATGCCGAGGCGGGGAGTTTGAAAGATTGAACCGCTTCCCCTGTTAACGAACGTACGGTGACTGTTGCCGCAGCACTCTTCCCCTGGACCCGAAGATACAGCGTATCCCAGGTACTTCGAACATAGAAAAGATGGACAGCGGGTCTATACAACGAATCGAAAGCCTCCTTAGTATAACCTGGGTTCGGTACAGGCGCGGCAGTGTTCGATAGAGAAACAGCAGTATCCCGTAATGGCAAAACATATATCGCTGTGAGAACAACCGGTAGTATGGCGAGCAGCCAATACCAGCGCCGGCCCACCCGAGAGCTACCACCGATCCGAAAAGCAAGGCGCTCGTAAGCTTCCTCAAGGTCTGCTGGTGAGAGATCGGCGAACCGATCGTCGAGAAAAGATTGCAATACCTGCCAGGCTCCAAGCAGCTCCCGGAACGAAGTATCTTCGGCGATCAATCTTCTAACCTGTTCCTGGTCTGCGGCCGATACTCTGCCTTCGGCAATTGCTCCGATCAACTGTGCTTTTGTTTTCATCATAGCGGCCAATGCAGCGGGAGCTCAATTCCCTGCCGTCGTGAATGCCAGATAATACACTTCAGTACCTTTTGCCGCCCGCGTTCTCTCCATTTGGCAACTGTCAACGCCGATACTTTTTTGGCTGTCGATTGGAGCATGGTGGCTATTTCCGTATCGCTTCGTCGGTTAGACCAGGCTAATACAATAGCCTGATGCTGATGGCGAAAGCTAATTCTTAAAGTTGCGAGACAATGGCGTACAATATAGTGAAGCTCCGATGTTTCTTTCACTTCCGGCTGTAATTCATGGTGAACACCCATTTCTTCTACACCGGGTATCGCGACAATGGGCTTGCGTTTTCTAATGATGGATATGGCCTCATTTTTTGCCATCGAAAATAGCAATGCCTTTACTGTCTTTGTTATAGTGATCGCAGTACGCTTTCGCCATAACTGAAGAAATACCGATTGAAGAGCATCCAAACTATCGCACCGATTCCGGACTATCTTATCGATATAATGAAATAGCGTCCGGGCATAGCGAGAGTAAAGTGTATGAAAAGCAGGCTCATCATCTGCCGAGATGAGCTGGAATAATTCAGTATCGCTAAGGGCTTCTAATTGATGCTTCATAGATGATGGCGGTGTTGTCAAGCCAACGAGCCGGTCTGGCAGTGGGGTTCCTTATTTCCCCTCCCCTATAGACGCTGATCTAATGCGATTATGACACGTCCTCTTTTTTTAAAGAAAAATATATTATGTCATGAACTTGTCCCCTGCGCGTCTTGGTCTCTGCCGTGCGACGGGATTCCATTGTATTCTTATTGCCGGCCATGTAAATCATCACTCACTACTCAACTACGAATATGAAATACGTTCTACTATGCCTTACGGTTGCTGCCCTGCTAAGCGGATGCTGCATTGAAGATCATTGTAACGATCCGGGCGGCGGCGGCGGAACATCGCCGCATTCCTTTGCTATCTCGTTTGATGGCTCCACTACTTCATTACTTCGAAACTCTGTCTTCGATTACACCGCCCCGGTGCCGGAAGGCGCTCGCTTCGATTCGATCTCTAATACATTCACGATCGAACTCTGGGCAAACCCGACCGCTATCATCACCAGCGATGTCGAGCGCACCTCCGGTGAATCGGGTATCAGCGGACAGCGGTACGCCGTGTGGCCGACTCATATCGTTGCCGGTACCCTTCCCTTCGATTGGGGTGTCGGGGCGGGCATTTCAATCGGAACGAATGGCGTCGGAGTTTACGAGCATGGCGATGACTATCTGCCGGCACTTTTGTTCTGGAGCGGCTCCCTTGTCGGTTGGCATCATATTGCCGTTGTCTATCAAAACAAGCAGCCATCGCTCTATATCGATGGAGAACTGGTGCGAACCGGTCTTACCAGTACGGCCAGTATTATTCATCCGGGCATCGATATGATCGGCGGGAATCCTGTCGGCTATGGCAACTTTGCCGGCAAGCTCGATGAACTGCGAGTCTGGAATGCGGCGAGAACTCCGGATCAGATCCGAACGAATATGCATACTACATTGCAAGCAACCGAACCCGGACTTGACCTTTATCTTCGCATGAATGAAGGCACAGGGCTTACCACAGCCGATAGCAGCCGCTCCCAAAAACATTATGACCTTATAGGCTCACCGACCTGGGTGTCCCCCGGTGCACCATAACCATATAATAAAAAAGCTGCGGGGGCGACCCCGCAGCTTTAACTATAGAAAGCTACTCGTCTAAAGTGAAACTGAAATCCTTTAGAGAGTACGATGTATGAACCAAAAAACCAATATACGAACAAAAAACTCCTCTTTTGTAAAAAAATAAAAGCCGCTGGGGAGTACATCGCGGCTTTTCTCATAGAGCGACTTACTAAAGCGAAACTGAAAGCCTTTAGCAAGCCGATTCTTTTAGGATACAAACATACGAATAATTATTAGAAAATTCTAATAATCTTAATCTATTCCTTCTACCTGAGGTGAATTACATTTTATCATTCTTGGCTCCCAGATATCCAGGCGCAAGGTAGTAGAAATTCTGCACAATCTTATTTTGTAGGCTCCTACGGGAGTAAGGTCAAGCACATGTCCGGGATAATAATAATGATAGGTTGAATCGTTATCATAACCCGCCGGCGCTATGCTGTTGCCAAATCGTTGAACAAGAATAGTTTTTATGGTGCTAAACCATACTCTGCTATCGAGCGATGAATCGAATATGAAATAAGAGGCTCTCCAGGCGCCATAACGGTCAAAGCAAACTGTCAGCATTCCGGCGGCTCCGAACAGTGTATCTTTATAAAACAGGCCGCCGATAGTGGACTCGGCAGCAGAAGCCTGATCACTGTCTGCAGGAAAATATAGAATACTATCCGGCTGCCGCGGTAGCATCAGTTGGCGCACATTCGCGGGTCGCTGACCGGTAAATATCCGCTGCGCCGCACAACACTCGAAAAGAAAGAACGACCAGCAGATGAACAGAGCTAACTTCATACCAGGAATAATAGTTATGCTATTCCTTACCAGCTTCTCCGTAAATCAGTTTCACGTTATCCTTCGTATTCACTAAAGAAAGTGTCAGCCAATAGGAATGGAAATCCCAACTACAGGAGCGATCGCCGGTGGTTGCACGAGCAGGTTTACCATAGGAATGCTCAAGCGAATCCCGAATAATGGTATAGACTGCTACGCCGGTGGTATCAAAGTCGTAGGCAAGTTTTTGAAATCCATAGAGCCGGTCATAGGCAAGCTGCAAACGGCAAGGAAAGCCGAACAGCTTATCATGATATTCCAACTGCTTGACGATAGGATCGCCTTTTGCATCGCGGTAGCCGCCGCCGAAATAGTCGATGGCGGGAGTGCCCAATGGTTTCAGACTTTCCATTGCTTCCGATGATGATTTCTCAGCAAGATCGAGCCGCTGGCAATATCCAGTAGAAAAGGCACTGCAAAGCACAAACACAATAATGACTGCACGCATAAAAAAGAGAGAGAATACTATTGATCTTCAACGCACAAAACTACGAAGTACCGAAGGCAATTCCACCTTTTCCGGCTTTACTTTTTTGCATACAGGACATGGAGATCGGGTCCCGTTCTTACCAGAATGCAGGTGTACTCCTTCGTTTCCCAGGTAGTAACGATATTATCTTCGCTTAGAAGATGTTCTTCCTTCACCGCGCCAAGCGCCCTCGTGAACTCCGCTTTCATCGCCGCAAATACTGCTTTTACTATCGGTACGTTCTTTGCATGTACTTCCGAGCGATACCAGATCCCCGAACTATCGAAGCTGCACCACAACTCGGCAGGAGAGGAAAATTTCGACGTCATATCAAATACCCATTGTTTCGGAATCTGCCTGCCGAAGCTATCGACTTCATTGTAATAGGCCGTAGCCCTGCCGATACCAATATCGGGCCGGCCTCCATAATATATTTTCTGTAAGGTCATTCCCTTAAATGCTATATCCGAGGGTTTGAGCGGAGGAGCCATAATGAAAATACTATTACTATCGCATACCGGAGGCGATTGCGCCGTTGATCTACCACACGCGCACAGTATCACCAGCACTATAACAGCCAGCCATCTCATATCGATAGGTATTGTGATAACTATTGCCATGTAGCTACAATTCTGCTGAAATAGGGTGAAGATGGTACAATAACCAAACGCTTTTTATCGGATCACTACCGCATTCGTCGAGCGGTAGCGCTCGGATTCGAACCAGATAATATATTTTCCGGGCGATATCGCATGAGTCGGGATGGTAACCGATTGCGAGCCGGCCGATTGATCTTTTACTACCGCCGGTGAAGCGATCGTATGCCCTTCCGCATCGAAGAGTCGGATATTTACCTGCTGAGGTTCGGGCAAATTATAGGAAAGCCGTACCACCCCGGAAGTGTATTCAGGCTGAACAGCGATCGCAATAGGTACCCGCGGCTGCGATGGAATGCCCTGAAGAAAGCCGCCATTGGTTGTATGCAGGATCGTGCCGTCATCGCCAACAGCCCAACCGGTGAGACTATCGATAAAGACGATCGCTTTAAGCGCCGAAGTACTACCCGCGGGCAGGATATTCCAGGTCCTGCCGCTATCGTCGCTACGGCAGATCTGCCCTCCTGTTCCGGCAGCGATGATCGTGTGGGCCGATGGGGCGCAGATCGCCTTTGGATAGAACGGCACTACAAGCGGCGCCAGGTGCTCGCCCCGATCCGTCGATCGATACATACCCTTTTCGCCGCCAAGAAAATAGACGGTCGAGGGATCGGTAATAGCCGAAGCAAAGAAATTGTAATTCGCCTGTGAAGAGGTTACATCCTTCCAGTGCGTCCCCGCATCGGAAGATAGGATGATGGCAACATGGCTATCGAGGCTATCCGGGGTGGGATAATAAAAGTACTCCCGGCCGGAAGCAAGAATGGCCAAAGAATCGAAGGCATTAAAGCTGGAGATCATACCGACGTAGGTGGGGTCTTTCGTCCAGGTCTTCCCTCCATCGGTCGTTTTAATGATGCGGTCATCGGCAAAACTGATGCCGAAGCCTTTCGAAGGAGTAGTAAAATAAAAGGAGGAAGCGATCTCGACTCCGGTGCTATATTCATTCCACGATGCCCCGCCATTGGTCGTAACGGCAACATAGTCCGCGCCTTTGGTCGTGTAGCCATAGCCGAAGGAAGGATCGAGAAACTTGACGACCGTTATATCAGAGCGGTATGGCAGCCAGGTAGCGCCCCCATCGGTAGTATAGATGTTCCCTGCCCAGCCGGTATCTTTATTAATGAAGGTGAGGTAGTGCAGGGGGCGGGTGGTGCCGCTATGCTGCAGTTTCCAGCCCGGGGTGATATTGGCCTGCTGAGCGGAATGATCTTTGGCCCGTTTTTGCGCCGTTGCCGGGGCGCATAAATATAAGTGTAAGCCTAATAAAATTAAATAATTACAGATATTAAATAATACAAAATATCCCCTCCGCCTCTCGTGGCGGACACGGCAGAAAGGTAGAGTGGTACCATTTCTCACAACCGTACTGATGTTATTTTCTAATTAGTTATATTTACAAAACTAATATAAATATACATCCATTTTGAATAAATTATTTACAAAAATATTGGATTCCATTAAAAATTTTAAGGTACAGCCACCCTCTTCATTAAAATAATGGGGTGCCGTATTACTGCGGCGATGACCCTGCAGAATGCTGCGGCGTACGAATTGCCGTTACGATCCGCTCGATCACAAAGGCATAACAAAGCAGTATCATAAATAAAAAGTACCAGACCAGAACAACATCCGGCTCACGCTTCGAAAGTGAGCTGATAATATAGCTCGGAAATAAGAAGATTTCTAATATTCCTTTTACAAAATATTCATAGACCGTTACCGGATGAGTAACTTCCCCCATATCTGTTGTCAGCAATATAGCAGCAAATACAGCGCACAACAATAGAAAAGCGATCAGGAATATCCTGAACCTGAACGGCCGAAGGAATGCACGCAATATCTTCATCCTATTTGTTGTTGCGATTTGCCGAGACAGCAGGGCGGACCCTGCTTTTGATTGCGGTGATAATTCGCTCGATAAGCAATGCATATACCAAGATTATAGAACTGGTACTAATGAAAGCCGCAATGCTGCTATGCTGAAGATGCAATAGCGATGGCAGTAGTATAGCAGGCGCAAACAAGAAGTCGATAACTTGCTCAGAAGACGAAGGAGTACTGACAAAACCGGGCGGCGGATCTTGGTCAGGCAGCGTCTCGGCAAAATTATTAGATAACCATACCATCCCAATAAAGACAGCAGCCACAATAAAAAGCACCGGATTAAACGCTCGCATATTTCTCATTACCAACAAACTTCAACCGCTTAGTAATAAGACTCAGTATATGGAATAGACCTTACAGAGTTACGGAGGCTAACTGCTCTCTTACAAACTGTCTGAACCGCCCCGCCACGGCGGGGATAGATTAAAGGATTAGCCAGGATTATTTAATACTAGGCTCCTAAATAGCTTCTAATAGAAAAATCAAATCTCCTTTTCCCTAAGAGGGAGAAGGATCAAGGATGAGGGTGAACCGGTGAATCAGATGCTACTTTTCTTTGTAGGCATCTTCGATGACAAATTTATGGGTCTCCACTCCCAATGCTTTTGCAATTTTATAAAGATTAACAATGCTGATGCCTATGGTTTTGCGCTCTACCCTGCTAATAAACTCAGCACTAAGACGAGCCCGCACGGCCAATTTCTCCTGAGTCCATTGTTGCCTTTTCCTGAACCCCTTGATGTTCTCTCCGATGATAGTTGTAATATCCATAGGAGAAAATTACAAGCCTTTATAGAAAAAGCTAACGACCGATGAGTCGGCATTTATTCACAGCGACGGCCCATCGTCAGGTTAATATATTGATTTATGTAGCGTATGTCGAATACGAAAAAGCCGCCCGAAAGGGCGGCTTTTAATATTAATTACTTAAATTATTGTATTTTAGCCTTACCATTGTCGCAATCTATTCATTCACATCAACCGAAATATGCTATGCTACCGCAAATATTAGAATATCAAAATGCTTTTGTTGAGATAACCAATCCTATTCATGGAGGTAAAGGTTGGGAAGTAGGCACATGTTTATGGACAAGTGTATATGACAAAAGAGGTAAGGAATTTTGGAAGAGTCTAAAGGAAATAAGAGAAGGCGACTTAATATTGCATTTAGTTAAAATAAAAGACAATAAAACGAAGCGCTTTCGACATCATTGGATTGGAATATCCATTGCATCTTCTTCTGTTTTTTTATCAGAAGAGGAGCCTCCTCAAAAGCCTAAAAATGATAGAGGGGCACCTTACCAACGTATCAATTTGAAAAACTTTGTCCCATTTTCTCGACCATTGTTAATTGACGATTTTTTTATCGAATATAAAAAAAAGCTTAGGGAATATAGTGAAGAAAATAAATTCTATTCACATTCAAATCGTAAAATTCCTTGGCAGGTTGCTCAGAACTATGTACTTCCTTGCTCAAAGGAAGTTTATAATCTCTTTTCAGACTTTTCAATAAAACATAACATTTCAATCGTGTGGGGAGAGCAAAACATTTTACCAACAGCGACTGAGCCCTCTTACCCCGATCTAGCTTCCCCAGGGCGGGTTGATACGATAATTTCGAGAATAATTCGTGATACTATTCTAAGTAGAGAGTTAAAACGAGAGTATAAATGGAAATGCCAAATTTGCGGACTATCTATTCCTTTACCTAATGGTAATAAATTTATTGAAGCACATCATTTAATTCCATTAGGAGGTAGCCATCAAGGACCAGATACAAAAACTAATATGATTTTATTGTGTCCAAATCACCATTCTGAATTTGATTATGGATCAATTGCTATCAATCCAACTACTAACAAAGTAGAGCACCTTCAATTGACAAATACATTTAATAACAAGTCTTTAGCTTATGCTAGAGAAGATCTAAGTAAGGAAAGTATTGAATATCATTACAGAAATATTTTTAAGAAATAATACTGCGAAAGAATTATTAAATAACATTTCGCTCCTACGGAGCTCTATCACTAATTAAAACAAAACCCCGCGCTTCCGCACGGGGCTATCAACAGGCGCCCCTACCGGAGCTTAAGATCATACATTTTCAAGACGGTTCAGACAATCTCGATTCGCAAGGACATTATAGGGATTCCTCCCTTCGGTTCGGAATGACAGGTTTAGTAGAGCCTTGGATTGCCACGCCGCCTTCGGCGACTCGCGATGACAATTATGTTAAAGCCTCAAGCGTTACACCTAATATTCCGAACCCCGAACCCTACCCAAGCACTTCCCTTTCAAACGCAATCGCGTGGCCCTCATCGTGGCCGGCGGTGAATTCGTGGAGTTCTTCGTAGCTGACGCACTCGGCATGGAAGGTGGCGTGGCAGTGCTCGTGGGCGATCGCTTCGATCATCTGCTCTTTTAATAACGTACGGACCACATAGAGCTTCTTCCCTCTCATCGAGGCAACGACCGGCGCGGTGAACATCGCCTCATGCACGATGCGCAGTTCGTAGCCGAGCTTCGAGCACCAGAGATCGAGGTCGTAGTTGCACTCGGTCAGCAGCGCTTTGATGCGCTGGGCTTCGGCTTTTTCGCGCGCCGAAAGGATGATCGTAGGGGGCGTCCAGGTCATGAATATAGCGGCGCCATCGCTGCAGGACATCGCTTGCGGATGACGGCTTCTGCTTTTTCTATTTTACTGTTTCTCTCTGACGAATAATGAACAGGCCCGGGTACGAAGAGCCTGCTGGTGTATCGCGCCTCGCAGGCGATACGCTTAGGAAGTTCTGAGCATTGCGAGCAGGCGTTCTCGCGCTTCTTCAAGTTCGAGGCGTTCGAGGCTGCGATTGGTTTTTTCGAGCGCGGCTTCGATCTCTTCGCGGCTCATGCCTTCGGCCGTGCGGTAATCTACTTTCCCGCGAAACGGCGAGGCGGCGATCTGGCGCGCTTCGCTCTTGTAATTATTGAGCGCGCTTAAGATGCCCGGCGAAGGATCGTCGATCTCACCGACAAGATAGGCGACCGTCGTCTTAAGCAAACCGGCGATCTTGACGACGTCGTTCACCTTCGGTTCGGTCTTGCCGAGCGTCCAGTTGGTAACCGTATTCTCGGAGATGTTCGCCACCAGCGCAAAGGCCGAATTCGAGCCATACACCGAAGCGATCAGCTTCGATACTCTATCCCTTGAAAACATAGGTGCTCCTAAACTTTTCTTCAAGATACAACAAGACCTTGTGGTTTAGGTTGCAAATTCTTTGGATTTTGTAAGAAAAAAGAGGTAAATTACAGCCTTTTTACCAATATTCTTGGGTATTTTCGCAGTTTACCTATTCCTCTTCCTCAACATCCTCGAACCCGGTTGTAGGATAATCGTCATCGTTGAGCGTGCTCTTATCGACATCTACCGAGCCGGTTGTCGGGTATTCTTCGTCGGTTTCCGGTTCTCCCCTTTCGACATCCTCGTAGCCGGTTGTCGGAGGTTGCTCTTCGGATTCGCGTTTGTGCTTATGGCGGGGGTCAGTGGATGGGTCGGTTAAACGATCTTCGGTGTTCATAGCAGTCCTTTCTGAATTAAGAGGCAGTATAGGTAATCGGCCAGGCCGGCGATCACGGCAATAATAAACATATAAAAAGCTTTTTTATAACACTTCACGAATTTTTTATACTGGCCCATATTAAATTCGGTCAGGTTGATAAGATCGTTGACGAGTATCTCGTGATAGTAGGCGACGCTCGTAGCGGCATTGTTCGCCTGTTCTCTGATGCCGGTGGGGCTATAGGTTCTGAAGGTATCGAGACGCATCACCGCACCTATATAGTAAAACGAAAGCGCAAGAAAGATACAGCAGGTAATAAAGAGCACCCCCGCAATGCCTAATTGAGAAGCCGAAACGCCTGAAACCTTATAGGTATCGACCTCATTGCTGACGAGCGATGGTATCGCCGCCAGCGAAGCAAGCATAATCGTAATCAGCTTATTGCCATTCTCCCGGATCTGATTCGGTAATTCGGAATAGGAATTTTCCCAGCGCTTGAGCGCCAGATCGTAGAGCACCTTATACTTTTCGAAGCGGTCTGGGTTCGCTGTCGTATCGAGCGGTGATGCCATAGGTACGCGGTTGATGGATCGAACTGGGTGGTCGTCAGTACCAACATCCTCCCCCGGGCAAATTATTCCTTCTTTAGCACATCAATTTCACAAGAAGAGTAGAAGAACGTTGTTACTATTTCTATAAAGCATCTTTCTTATTGGACGGCCACCTTCTCACTCGCCACAACCTGCCGCGTTGCTGCATCGATAAGCTCGACGATATACATGCCGCTGGCAAGACCGCGGGTTGGGAGTTGATAGTGCTGCTGCCCGGAAGCTGTCAGCTCGGTGCGGTAGAGCTCTTTGCCGGTGAGATTGCGGAGGATGAGATATTCCCCATTCAAACGCTCTGCCGGAAGCGTTACTGTAATAGCTTGTAGCGATCGCGTCGGATTTGGATACAGCGAAATAGAAGAATGGCCGCTCAGCGGCACTTTATCAATAATAGTACTACAAAGTAATTCACTTGGTCCTATTACAAAATCATCTTCTAGAAGTTTTATAGTATCTATTGATACTGCAAGCGCTCTATTTAAGCAGCTTATCGATGTGTCATGAATCTTAAAATCAGAAACCACCGAGAGAATAGGATACAAACCACAGCCTTCCAGGTGCTCAGAAACTCCATAATAATCAAAGGCAAGAGTTTTTTGCTCATCGCGTACTCCTACTACAGAGAAATGCGGAAAAGGTTTTGAATGATGGATCATATTGCCCATTATCATTGTATCGGGCATCTCGATAAGATTAACAATTGAGCCCCCTCTATCAAATAGGGAAATATGCGTAGGCCCTTCGGAAAATGGAAACCCTGAATACACTATTAGGTTACCCTGGTTTGTTTCAAAGAACTGAGTAACATCATCACTTTGAAAGGGGAAAAAATGCCTCCCCCATCTGAATTGTAATGACTGGTCGAAGGTAAGAATGTTAGTCCCACCCCCTACAATTGCAAATCCTCCATCTGAGAGCCGAAATGCTACCGAAGGGTTGATAAAATCAGGCATACTTATATAGTGTCTGTAGTTTTTTAAGCTGCCATCCGATGCAATATTGAAAACAGATAGTGTCTCCGGGTTAGCTGTATGTTCAAGGTTCAGCTCGATTTTCCCCCACAAAGTGTAACTATTTTTTTCTGTTTCAAAAGCGAACCCAATATAGTCAAACTGTAGAGATGTATGTTCCGCGAATAGTTGCCGTCCCCATAGTGGCTTGCCGTTAAGATCCGTTTTCAGGATAAACCCATAGAAACTGGCGGTATCAGGAGTAATAGTACTCCTATTCTCACCAACCATCACCAATGAGCTATCACTGGTGTAAAGCACATTATGTGCAGTAGCTCTTGCACCCAAATTGTAACTATAGGACCATCGTACATCGCCAGTCGCGGAAATAGAGATGAGAAATGGAGTTTCAGTATAAGTACCACTGTCTATGGTACCAGCAATGACAAAACCCTGATCGTTTGCTGCCGTCATTTGCATTCCATAACAACTTTTCCTTGCCAGGCTATATCTGCGTGTCCATATAATTCCCCCTGAAGTATCTATTTTAATTACAAGAGTACTGAAAACAGTATCATGTGTACTGGCCAATACGGCAGCAGAACCATCCGGACATGACACTACCGATTTTATTGTAAAAAAGTGGTCGGCAACACTCACTTTATGAAAAAGCTCCTGGCTTCTACCTATCCCGCACAACAATAACAAGATTACTGCCCATAACCCGATGAAATACGGGGAAAGCTTATGACCTCCGGCATATTTTATAGTTTGCATTATTACAAAAGTGTATTACTTTAAAATACCTCATTCTCGGACAACTATTAGGTCAAAATGTGAAGACCTTTGTATTCACAAATTCATTGTAGATTCTATTTAATTATAAATCAACATATTAAAGAATAATTGCCCAATATTAATAATTATTTTCATAAATAACTTGTATTTTAATCAACTTCATTGTATATTTGTACTATGATTTTATGATAATAAAGCTTTTTACTTTCATATCAATGCCATTTTATACAAATTATTTGTGATTATCATCACATGACAAAGGCGAAAGTGAAAAG
>CAYOJJ010000025.1:0-40405 GCA_964404255.1 uncultured Alphaproteobacteria bacterium
GGGAAATCGGGGCTGGGGCTTGCGAGCGTTGAAAAAATAGCGAAGGTATTGAAGGTAGAGCCAAGTACCTTGCTTATTAAGGATGCGTATAAACAACCAGTATTTTCTTGCAAGCCACAATGAGGCTTCGGGGCGAGATTATACTTAGTATTAGCTTACGATTGTTTTAATACATAGTCTGCAAATCACAATACAATTATCCCGGGCGAAAGATCTATATCATCTATAATTCCTTCAATATCAAGCTTCAAATGAAGGCCATATTTCCCTGGTCGTGCATCAGGATTCACGGTAAAATGAATCGGGAATGATAATTGGTCCTTAGTAAGAATTCCTCCTTTAGAGAGGGTTTCAGATTCTATTGGAGGGGAAGGAAACGTGGGTAAAATTGTAAGCCATGCTTTTTTCGTCCGATCTAAATTCACCATAGTTACATAGATAGTTGCCGAATCGCCGGGATGAACATAGACCGAATCGGCCGATAGATAGGCAGAGGTATAAATGGTGAGGTTCAACCGTAAAGGGGCCGGCGTACTTCCTGGCCTAATGGCCTCAATGCGGATCGATAGTGGAGTGTTCGCCGGTGCGCCTCCGCGGTTATCGATCATGAACGTATAAAATCCGAGTGAATCAGGCTTCGTATTTGGCACGAAGTTTAGTTGCAATCCTTCGGGTAGTGTAGAATCGACAACATGAAATTGTACGTCCCGATACGGCTGAAAATGCGATGGTATATGATCCCATTCTTTAGGGATTGTTCCGAACCCAAAGGTAAACCAGGTGGAGTCATTGGGAGCCATATCCCAATCGATCGTAGCATTGGGGCCTCTGCTTATAGCATAGCCATACGGTTTAGGAGAATTGAATCCCCAGGAACGGAAAAAGGACTCCTGGCGATTGGCGTTCGGATCGGTAGCAGAAGACGAACACGAATTCAAGCAGAGGATAGGTCCGAGAATAATAACACAAGCTTTAAGTATGGTACGATGGATCATAACAGTATCTAACTAAAGGGGAATTGGCCAACAAGGCATAAAATTTTGCGGTTCCAAACAACGGGGCACGGGTTGTTGCTTAAGACGATTGGTTAAGACGTCAGGGGATTCCTCTCTTCGTTCGGAATGACAGGCTTAGTAACGAGCTTGAATCCAGAACCCCGACCCCGGAACCCGATTCCTGCCCTCAATCCGCTGCTGAAAATTAAATGTAGGTACTTACGGTTTATTATGCTCAACTATTATGCTTGGTACTATGAAAAAAGGATTATTGATAGTGTTGGCGCTGCTATCATCGGCGGCGCTGCTTCGTGCGCAGCATTCGTGCTGCGGGCTCATGCCGCAAAAAGATATTTCTATGGCTTCGTTTGCGAGCGATCCGGAATTCGTTCGCGCCCATCTCGATCCGCTTCCGTTTACCGCTTCGCTTGGCGGTGTTATGGTGAATTTCCCCACCAGCGACGGCAAAACCGGCTCGGGATATTTTATGAAATCTTCGGAGCATCCGGATAAAGTCATTATCATGGTGCATGAATGGTGGGGCCTTAACGATTATATTAAATCCGAAGCCGATCGCTTGAGCAAAGAACTTGGCGTCTCGGTGCTCGCTATCGATCTCTACGATGGGAAAGTCGCTACGACGAAAGAAGATGCTTCGAAGTATGTGCAGGCCGTCGAGGTCTCGCGTTCGCGGGCTATCATTATGGGTGCGCTCGGATATGCAGGCCCTTCGGCTCGCATCGGTACGATCGGTTGGTGCTTTGGCGGCGGGTGGTCATTGCAGGCCGCAGAGCTTGCCGGAAGCCAGTGCGATGCCTGTGTGATGTATTACGGCCAGCCGGAATCGGATAAAGCCCGGCTCGATATGCTCAAAGCTCCGGTGCTCGGTCTGTATGGTAAAAAAGATAAGTGGCTCACGCCGAAGGTCGTAGAGGATTTCAAAAAGACGATGGCCGAATCGAATAAGACGATCACCGTCTATAGCTATGATGCCGATCATGGTTTTGCAAACCCGAGCAACCCGATCTACGATAAGAAGGCAACGGCCGAGGCCTGGAAGCATACTATAGAGTTCTTCAAAAAGAACCTCGTAAAATAAATAGCGATGCGTATAGAAGATCTTGCAGCGATTTGTTCGGCCAATGGGCTCGAGCTTTCCGATCTACAACAGGAATTGCTCGAACGATATGCGGCGCTGCTTCGGGAAACCAATCAGCAGATCAATCTTATTTCGCGCAAGGACGAAGAGAATATTCTTTCCAAACATATTCTGCATTCGCTGACGATCGCCATGCCCGCTATAACAGGTATCGTGTTTCCCGAAGGCGGCCTCCTGTTCGATATTGGTACCGGTGGCGGCTTGCCGGGCATTCCATTAAAGATCGTTCGTCCCGATCTTCGTATGATCCTTTGCGATTCCGTCGGTAAAAAGATCGCGGCAGTACAGCGGATGGTCGATCTGCTCGGCTTCAAGGATGTTCGTGCTGTCGCTCATCGGGCGGAAGTACTTGCCAAGCGCGATTTCCACCAGTATCATTACGATGCTGTTATTTCCCGCGCTGTGGCTCCGCTCGACGATCTGCTCAAATGGACAAAAGAACTCTTAAAGCCTGCCGCACCGCTGCTTTCGCTCAAAGGCGGCGATCTTCACGAAGAGATCGCGCGTTCGAAGCGCCTGCCGTTCGTGAAGCAGATCGATGAACTGCTGCTTGCACTCGTCGGATATGATGATTTCGTAACGGACGAGAAGAAAGTAGTTGTGGTTCATACTGCGGCATGAGGATAGTATGAAGCAGGTCACGTTCTGTTTTGCAACTCATAATCATCAGCCCATCGGCAACTTCGAGTATGTGTTCGAAGAAGCCTTCGAACGCTCCTACCGCCCGTTTCTCGAACTCGCTTCCAAGTATTCCATACGGTTCTCAATCCATTTTTCCGGTATCCTGCTCGAATGGCTTCGCCGGCAAAAGCCGGAGTATATGGCGCTATTGTATTCGCTCGTAGAATCGGGGCGTCTGGAAATTATCGGCGGCGGATATTACGAGCCGATCTTATCGGTTATCAGCGATCGCGATAAGCAGGCGCAGATAGGAAAACTTTCTTCGTTCATTGCTTCGACCTTCAATGCAACGCCGCAAGGTATCTGGCTTGCCGAGCGCGTCTGGGAACAGACGCTCGTCTGGCCGCTTGCCGCCTCGGGTGTGCGCTATATCATTCTCGACGATACGCATTTCAAAGCGGCGGGTTTGCGCGAAGCAGATCTCACCGGCTATTACCTCACCGAAGACCAGGGTGTAAGCATTGCCGCCTTTCCGATCTCGAAAGAACTGCGCTACACGATTCCCTTTCAAAACGTCGATGAAACCCTTAGAGTACTGCGCGATGCGGCAAGCACCAGCGATTCACCGGTGATAACCTTTGCAGATGACGGAGAAAAATTCGGCGTCTGGCCGAAAACCTTCGATCATGTGTATACCGATGGCTGGCTCGAAGAATTTTTTCGCAAGCTCGAGGAGAATGCTTCCTGGATCGTGATGAAGCCATTCTCCGAGGCGATACAAACGCACCGCCCTAAAGGTAGAATTTATTTCCCAACGGCAAGCTATGCGGAGATGATGGAATGGGCACTGCCGAGCGCCGCAGCGATCACCGATTACGAAGAATTCGTCCATGAACTCAAAACCGCAAAAGTCGGTGAGAACTACCTGAATTTTGTACGCGGCGGTTTCTGGAGAAATTTCTTTGTCAAGTATCCCGAATCGAATCATCTTCATAAGCGCGTGCTGGGTCTCAGCCGCCAGTTTGAAAGCATCGATACTACGAGCGAAGCAGGCTCACGCGCCTATAGCGCCCTGCTTGCCGCCGAATGCAACGATGCCTACTGGCATGGCGTCTTTGGCGGCGTGTACTTGCCGAACCTTCGTCATGAAGTCTATTCGCAGTTGCTGACGGCAGAGAACGAACTTGATAGCTGTACGGGCGCTTCAGGGTTACGACTGTTTCACGAAGATATTAATGCCGATGGAATACAGGAAGTGCTCGTCAAGACGGATGAGCTTATTCTTTGTCTCGATCCCGCGCGCGGCGGCGCTATCAGCGAGATAAGTGCGCGCAAGCAGCAATTTAATATCACGAATTTCATTAACCGCATTCCCGAAGCGTATCACCGGAAGTTACTGAGATCGCAGAGCGAGACCGATAACGAAGAAGCAGGCACGAAGTCGATCCATGATATGGTCGTCACAAAAGAAGAAGGCCTTGAACGCTATCTTATTTACGACCAGTACCGCCATGGCTGCTTCCTCGAACATTTCTTCGATGATACGATGACGCTCGATCTCTTCGCTTCGCAGCAATGGGACGAAGCTATTACCTTTGCAAAGGATGAACCAGCGCCGATGGTCGAGCAAAGTGCTTCTCACTGCAGGATAACCTTTTATCGGGAAGCCGATGGTATCACAGTACAAAAGACGATCGCTGTTTCAACCGCCTCCGATACCATCGAAGTAACGTATCTTCTTATCAATCGCTCGAGCGAGGATAGACGATTCCGTTTTGCAAGCGAGTGGACGTTCGGCTTACTCGCCGGCGATGCGCATGATCGGTACTACCGCTCGCCGGATGTAGAACTCGATAATACGGAGCGTCAGTTGCGTTCACAGGGAGTAATTACAGATTCCAAAGAGCTTTCGCTTGTCGATGAATGGGGCGGCGTAACGATCGATCTTATAACCGAAGAGCCGTGTGAATTCTGGCGCACGCCGATAGAGAGTGTCGCTTCAAGCGAAGCAGGGTTCGAACGATTATATCAGGGTTCTATTGTCCTTGGGGTATGGAATATTGACCTTCCGGCAGGCCAAAGCCGGAGCCTTGCGCTGGGAGTTTGTGTTAACCAATAAAAGGACGTTCGCTGCCCTTGAAAAGGATTGTTGTTATACTAAGCTCTTTGCTCGCCGTTTCCGGTCTTCACGCACAGGAACATCTTGCGCTATCCGATACGCTGGCTCCGATGATCTCCGCGCATCATGTGGTTGCTGCCGGAACCTCCGATGCTGCTGCGCCGGGAGTGATAGTCGCACGGCCGCCACAGGTCGATTGGGGGCGTTTCGGTATTGCGACGGGCGTGCTTGGCGCTTCGGTGATGGGCCTGCATATCCTGCAATATAATTCGTGGTGGGCCAAAGACCGCCAGCCATTTCATATCTACGACGATCCGGTCTATAAAGCGAATTTCGATAAGTTCGGCCATGTCTTCGGCGCGTATTATTCGGCACACTTTTTTAAAGAAGCCTATGCCTGGAGCGGCCTCGATAGCTCCCGCTCCGATCTGCTCGCGGCGGTAAGCGGAGCGGTGTATGAGTTTTATGTCGAGATCGAAGATGGCTTTGCTAAAGACTGGGGCTTTTCTCCCGGCGATGCAACAGCCGATCTTGTTGGCTCGACGTTCTTCCTGCTGCGCAACCGTATCGACTTCCTGCGCAACTTTCAGTACAAGTGGTTTTATTTTCCGAGTCCGCAGGTCTTACGTGGTAAGGCGGATATACCGGGGCAATCGCTCAACCCCATCGATGATTATGGCGGGCAATCGTACTGGGTAACAGTGGATATTAACCGGATGCTGCCGCAATCGGCAAAAGGCTATTGGCCGAACTGGCTCATGCTTGCCTTTGGTGCGGGCGGGTATAATATTGGTAATGAAACAACGAGTACAAATACCGATCCGAATATCAAGCCACAGATCGCTTATTATATCGGTCTCGATTACGATCTTGAAAAAGTGATACCGGAATCGAGTATCGGCGTATTGAATTTTATCCGCCGGGGCCTTTCGTACTGGCATTTCCCCGCGCCAGCCTACCGGATCCATCCCGATCCGCGCTTCTTTATTCTTTTCCCGTTAAGGATGACAATAGGATGAGCGGATACAAACCATCGTCACGCAGGAAGCGCTTTATGACCGGCGCCCACTCGGGAAAGAAACAGTTCTCGGTCATTGTCCCGACTCGCAACGAAGAAAAATTGCTCGCGCATTGCCTGGAGCAATTTCCGCCGGAGCTTCGCGCAAAATATTCGCTCGAGCTTATCGTCAGCGATGCCGGCTCTTCGGATAATACGCTCGGCATTGCGGCGGCTTATGCCGATCAGCTTGCCGTGCATCAGGATGAAACGCGGCGCCAAACGATAGCCGAAGGCCGCAATCGCGGAGCGGCGATCGCTTCCGGTTCTATCCTGATCTTCCTGAATGCCGATTCGCGTCTTGCCGATCCTGCTGCTTTTTTCGATCGCGTGGGTATTCGGTTTTCGCTTGATGCATCGCTTGCTGCGCTCGCCGTGAAAGTACAGATCTTTCCCGAAGAGCGGCGCTTATCGGATAGGCTCTTCCATTCGTTTTTTAATCTGTATGTCGGCTTTCTGAATTCGCTCGGCATTGGCGCCGGAAGAGGGGAGTGTCAGATCGTACGCAAGGATGTGTTCGAAGCAGTAAAGGGCTATAATATCGAGTATCCGGCCGGTGAGGACTTCGATCTTTATAACAGGATCTCGAGCTTCGGCAAAGTGGTCTATGATCCTAAATTATTAGTGTATGAATCACCGCGCCGCTTCAGGAAGTACGGGTATTTCTCTGTGTATAAAAGCTGGGTAAAGAACGGTGTTGCCACGTTCTTTTCGAAAAAGCCTGCGAGTGAAGTGTGGGAAGAAGTCCGCTAAGAAATAACGAAGGGGATCAGAACTTCACGTAGAAGTTCGATTGGAAATTGAACTGAGCGCCGCCATTAACGCCGAGACCAAAGGCAGGTCCGACCGTCACATCGATACCAAAATCCGTACCGACTCCGCCCGGAGTAGAAGAGATACCGATCGAAGGAGCAATGATCGTCGCCGAGTGAATGCCGTTCTTCGTACTTTCGGTAACCGAAGAATAGATACCGTAATAGCCGAATTTTGCAACTGCATTAATCACCCCATTAACAAGCTGGAATGGCTCCCAGCCAAGCGTGAGCCCAAGTGATTTGGGAGAGGTAAAGATTTGCGAGAAGTTGCTCGGTGATTCGTAGGCCAGATAGGGCACCGAGTACATTAAACCATACGAAAGATCGAGGCTTAACGACGGCACCGATGATTGCACGCCGATAAAAAGATTATATCCCGGCACGGTACCGATACCGCCGCCGGCACGGAAGCGTAAGCCTGCGATCGAGCTTTCTTTCTGTGCTTCGACGATGTGCTGAAGCTTTTCATTGTCGCTTCTGGCCGCCTGCAGGGTTGCATCAAGACGCTCGGACTTGCTCTTTTCGATCATCAATGCCGTATTCAAAGCATTCATGATCTCGGCGGCATTACGTTTCTCCCCGCCTACTTCGAGCGTATCAGCTCCGGAAATAGCCATGCCGCTGCCGACAACAAGCGCCTGGTTCTTATCGATATCCTTTGTTTCTTCGAAGACTACTTTGTTACTGCCAAGTTCGTTTACCACTAAGCGGTAGCGATAGGTGCCATTAGGATACGGCCTCATATCTTTTTCTGCGAGATAATCGGCCGGCGGCATTACCGAATCGACAAGAGTAAGCGGATGCGCGGGATCGACAACCGAAAGCAGGTCGAGCTTTACATGGGCCGGATAGGCAACCGTATAGGGAATAGAAAGCCGCGTTGAGACCGGGGAGATCGTTGCTTTCTTCAGGGAAAAATACAGGCGTTCACCATTGAGAATAATATCCTCTTTGAAATGGCGGGCAAAATCTTCGTAGAAATCGAGCGTCTGGTTATCGTCGAGACGAACGATATAGGCTTTCTTATCCGGTGGAGTATTCTCGAGACGAAGGCGAACCGGATCCCCGATCTTTACGGCAAATTCTTTTGCATAGCGCTCGAATTTCACTTCGCGGTCCGTGCGGTTGGATTCGATAGCGCGCTCGATGATACAATAAAACCTGAGCGAATCGGCGGCACTGCCGACCGAAGCAACGCGCGGCAACGGAAGCACGCCGATATACACCGTATAAGAAGCTTCTTCACCGGAGAGCACCCGGCTTAACGGGCTGACGACCGGAAGCGAAAGCGGAGTACGGGCCGAACCGATAAAGTACATCACCGGGCGCGATGCATTGAGCGCGGAGGTATCGGTCTGGCGATGACCTTCCGGAGAGAAAGACATATAACGCGGCTGCAGTGCAAAGCTTGCTTCATGCAGTACTACTTCACCGGTCGGTGCATCGGTGCGGACGTAGTTGGCTTCGAGCCGTATCTGTTCGGCGGAAAGTTTATTGCCGTATTTGCCGATCTCGCGATCGAGGCGTTCGTGCATCAGATCGTCGATCGATTTTAAGACACCGGCGGGATCGGAAGCGCGGAAGACATTATTCGGTGTATCACGCAAAGTCTGAGACCACGCGTTCGAACCGAAGATAAGAGCGATAGCCACAACCATCGTCATGATTGCGGCTATCGTTCTGAGACTTCGCACGTGTGATCTATTCACCATGTTACATTTTCAGGGGGCTTATCGCTGGAGCAATAAGCAGCGGCTCACATCTTCATCTTATCCTGCTGTGAAACTTCGACGGCAGGAGTGGCCTTGATCAATTTCGCATAGCGATGCGAGATCATGATAGCAGCACGATCTTCCTCTGTGTTGGAAGCAACGCTCTGCTCGGCAGCAGGGGCTGGTTGGGGGGCATTGGTAATAACAGGAGTAACCGGTGTATTGGTAACGGCTATATCCTGATGTACACTTTGGCGATGATTGGCGGCCGGCTCAGTAGTATGAGTCACCGGAGCTTCGGCTACGTGTTGCTCGGTTGCCTGCTGAGTCTGGTTCGAAGGAGCCGTAATAGCAGGAGCAGCAGATTCACCCTGAGGTGTAGAAGAAGGAGCGCTTACTTCGGCGATCTGCTGGGGCTTATTCTGATTAAGACCGAACCATAACCCGACGAGCAGTAATAATGCAAGCGCATACGAACTGCGGCGAATCCAGATCTTTTTCAGATCGTTCTGGCGGTTTCCCGGGATCGGGGCAGCGGCAGGCATAGCAGCCGGAGTACGGGGCGTTTTACGGGTCGTGGAAATTTCTTTGGCAAGCGAGGCGCGAACTCTTGCATCGAGCGATGCGGGAAGTACAAATCGTTTGTCAGCCGCACTCGCTTCGAAAGCGGCATTTATTGCCGCATGTTCGCGAGCGGCCCGGAAAGCGGCAGGATTGTCCAGGCTCTCAGAAGCGATACCGTTCGCGCTGAGCTCACCATCGAGCCAGGCGACAATATGTTCTTCTGTTATTTTGGGGGCTTTGTTCTTCATACTTCTTCACTTTCTTCTAGATCGGCGGTCGCCGAAGCGCCCGTCGAAAAATCTTGTCCTAATATCGGATAGAGTACCTTACGTAGCCGTTTCTTTGCTCTGAAGACTCTGATACGAATCGTCGAGAGTGAAGTTCCGGTCAATTTGCCGATCTCCTCATACGTAAGCCCTTCGTATTCGGAAAGCATCAGCGCTTCGCGGTAGGTATCCGGTAATTCAGAAATAGCTTTAAGCAGCAATGAGGTCTGCTCTTTTACCGAAAGCAGTTCGAGCGGATCGTCGGTACGTTCGACAGAACTGCTCCGGGACAAGGCCTCCTCTTCGCTAAGCTGATCGGGATCGATCATGCCGTTGCTCGAGAGCAAACTTTTCAAGCCACGCTTTTTGGCGCTTAAGCAGGTATTGCGGGTAACCGTAAAGATCCAGGCCCGGAATTCTCCGCTATGGAAGCTATTTCTATATTGCGACACCCTCAGAAAGATCTCCTGAAACGTATCTTCTACCAATTCCTGGCTTAAGCCGGCCGATAGAAGGACTCTGGCGCAGTAGGCATAGACACTGCTGCGATAGCGTTCGTAGAGAATGAAGAATGCTTTATCATCGCCTTGTTGGTAAGCGATGAAATGATCTTCATCGGTCAGGGGGTCGCTATTTTCAATGAACTCATTACTGAACGACTTTGCGACGTGAGCTTTTTTCTTATGGTTAACCGCTGAAAAAAACTGCTTTGCCGCGATCGGCTCTACCGATTCGGAAGCGTCCCGGGTCGCAGATTCGATCTCGGCCGAATCCTTGAGGGAATACTCTTCGTCAAACGACCCTATGGGAAACTCCTCAGCAGGCATCAACACATCCTCTGGCTCTAAGCGCGATCGGTTAAAAGCGCTGTCATTCGCACCGGTGCTTCCCTCTGCTTGGTGAGCTTTTGACGCTTCGTTATAAGAACTTTCAGACACGCGAAAAATTACACCCCGGATAGAGTGAAAATCAAGAAATGTTTATCTTTTCTTAATAAAGTCTTTGTTTTTTGTGTATAAACAAAAACAGTGAAGAAAAGTGTTTAAGAGTGGGATTAAATGCATGGTTTTAATCCACTTTCACACCCATTAAAATGAACGAATTGTAATGGTAGTTATGTGACAACCAGCACTACAAAACAGGGAAAAGCTCAGTTAGTTTTGCCACATCGTAGCCCGCTGCCAAACTTAACATTAATTTTAAGCGGGCCTTTTGTCCGTTCAAATACGGGGCAAACAGGCAACCCAGCTTTTCAAGATCGCGGCCTGCTCCTTCATAGGCATAATAGGGCCGTACCGGGCCGCTGGCGCACCGGGAGCAGATCACTACCGGAATACGCATCTCCCGCGCACGGGCAATACCATTAAGCGCGCCGGGAGGCACATTTCCCTGGCCCATTGCTTCGACTACAATTCCCTGGACTCCTTCTTTTACTGCAAAGGCAAAGAGCAGATCATCCATTCCGGTGTAGGTCTTAAAGAGTTCTACCCGAGGCAAATCACCATCGTCATTGAGCGGTATCTTCGTGCGCGGACGAGACGAGCGAAGTTTTGTGGGCGCCGAAGATCCGAGTACATTCACCGAGCCGAGCGGACCGAAATCGAGGGAGCGGAAGGTATCACTTTTTGAAGTATCGGTTTTCGTTACTTCCTGTGCGGAAGTGATGCGGCCACCGAGCACGACAAGCACGCCTTCGTTCTTAAACTCGGGGCTTGCTGCTACTCCAAGCGAATCAATGAGGTTACGGCCCCCATCCCAACCGGCATCGAAGGAATGATGCATCGCGCCGGTAAAGACAATAGGTTTCTCAGTATCGATCACCAGATCGAGCAGGTATGCCGTCTCTTCAAGCGAATCGGTACCATGGGTAATAACCACACCATCACAATCTTCGAGAATCGCCGAAGTGAATTCCGCAAGGTTGATCATCATACCCGGAGACATTTGCGGACCCGGTAACACGGAAAAATCATAGACAACCGCTTCGACCGAGGGAAGATATTTCTTTATTTCGGGAATACGGTCGAGGATCTGCTCGCCTTTAAGATTAGGAATAGGCCCGGCATGTTTATCGGTAGTTACGGCAATGGTACCACCGGTAAAGATGAGCGCAATGCGAGAGGTTTTAGATTCGATAGTAGCCGGCGCTGCCTGCGCCGAAGGTTCATTTCCCATCACGACTGAAGCAAAAGTCTCTGATACAACACACAGACTTCTCCTTCAACGAAGGGCTTCCCATTTGCATTTCACCAAAAGGAATGCCCCTATAAAATTATATCAACTTCCGATACTATTGCTTCAGCGGTCTTAACCTCATTGCTTGATAAAGCAGCAGTGCTGCCGGGTACCATGAAGATCGATAACTATCTGGTATGCCCCTGAAGCGAGTGCCGCTACCGAAATACGATCGCCGGAGATGCCGCTTGCGACACAAACACCGGTGCTCGAATAGATACGGTAGTTCGCTGTTGCATAGCCCGCACCAAGAGAAATGTAATCGGCGGAAGGATTTGGATAGACAACCAGTAGTTCAGTTATTGTTGGTGCCGGCGCTACCGATAGCGGTCCGCTTGCCGGATCGATCTTCGTAAGGAAAAGATCGTTCTCGGATTTCGAAGCGTCATTCGGGTTTTCAATGGTGAATGGAGTGAGTAATAAATGGGAATCAATATAACTTCCGGCCAGATACACACCGTCGCTGGTTGCGGCAAGGGCTTCGGTAATTCCATACGCAGCAGGGATCACCGAGAGCGTATCGAAGGCGAGTATCTCACCGTCCGTCGTAAAGAAGAAATGTCCTTTGTATATCAGGATCGTATCGCGGCTCGATTCACCGATATAAAATTCTATACCATTTGGCTTCCAGGCAATGGTATTTGGAAGGTACTGATTAAAACTTGAAAGCGAAACCGGTACTTCTTTTGAATACAGTACTTCACCCGTTTCGAGCGCTAGTACCTCCAGCGTTTTTGTGGTAGGATCGTTAGTGTAGCGGTACCGCAGAAGACCTCCCAAAAGAGCCATCGTATTGGCAATACCGAAAGTCCCATATTTTTCACTGCGAAGCCAACGCCCTTTACGATCGGGTGTGAAGCTGCATGCAAATGTTACATATCCCGAAGCTCCCGATGAGGCAGGCACAGCCATTGTATCGAAGATCGCGCTTGGTGTACAGGTACCGCTCAGGTAGATATTCCCATCCTTATCGACGGCGATATCATCGAAGGAGCGGACTTCAGGAATGGGGTTCTCCCATTGCCGGTTGCCACCGGCGGTATAATTTGCGAAGCTTGCCGTAATGTCGTCAAAGAATCTGCATTCATAGATCGAATTATCGGGGCCGAGGGCAAGCGCCAAGCCAAGTTTATTCTGATCGCCGCTATCACTAACAGCCCAAAATACCGTGCCGGCGGCAGTGATCCTTGCCAGGAAGGAGGAAGAAGTAAAGGGTGCGGCTTTGAAGAAATGATCGCCAAGACGGAGGCTATCGAAAAATCCGCCGGTGATGATAATATTACCGAGCGGATCGCAGATGGCATCGAGCGCACAGGCATTACCGCTGAAAGTAACCGTCCAGACAATTCCACCATTCGGGTCGTTCTTGGTTATAAAAATATCGCCGCAGGGATACTGAGAGAATAACGAAGATGTTCCATGCCTGCGCACGCCAACGACATACGAATCTCCATATTGATCGGCGGCTATAGCCACTGTGTGGCTACGGGCCGGCTGCATGAGCGAATGCGCCCATTGATACTGCTGGGCGAAGGCGGTTGTTGCTGCAAGGAGCAGCGCTGCTATAATTGAGATCTTCATGAAGTTAGTGGTAACGTCGTTCCTAATAATGACACGCCGCAACCGCCCGTTGTTGCAGCGCCTGAGAACAAATAGCAATTTTTAATAATGTTAGAACAACAGGCCGCTTTCGCTATCTTCGGCGAAGTGGGGCTCCGGGATCGATTCACCGCAGACTTTATTAAACGTTTTTATCGTATAGCGTGAAAGCTCGGGCGCATATAGCTCGTCGTGTTGATGAATAAAGAAATGGACCGAGTGAATGCCCTTTTCTTTCCAGGCCTTTATGCGCTTGGCCCAGGCATCGACGCGGGTGTAATCGCTCTTATGCAGATTGTTACCAACGAAGCGGATAAAAGCCCGCGGCACCGGCATCTGCATGTGCATACAATCGCGGCGGCCGGAAGTATCGGTGATCGCCCAGCCGACATTACGCTTATTCAAAGCATTGAAGAGCGCTTCGGTATTTTCCGGTAAGAACCACTCTTTATGCCTGATCTCGACAAAGACCTGCAGGTCTTTCGGTAAAGAATCGAGATAGGCGGTAAGGATCTCAAGATTCTTCGGCCCGAACGTATCGGGCAGTTGAATGAATGATGGGCCGAGCTGTGAGCCGAAGGTACTGATCGAATTCAAAAAGAGCGATGTAAATTCTTCGGCATTCTTCAAGCGCTTGATATGCGTAATGCCCTGATAAAACTTCGGGCAGAATTCAAAATCCTTATCGACCTTCTCCAGCCATTTCTCGACAACGCCGGGCGCCTGAATACGATAGAAAAGCGAATTCATTTCTATCGTGCGAAAGGTCTTCGCATAGTATTCGAGGAAATCTTTTTCTTTCGTGCCCTTCGGATAAATTTTTCCGACCCAATCCTTACGACCCCATTTTGCTCCACCGATCTTTACAATATTTTTTTTCGGCTGTTTCTTTTTTGCTTTAGCAAGTACCTCATCTGAGGATTTCGGGTCCTTAGGTATCTCGAATTGTAGATCATCGAGCAGCGACGTTTCAACTTTTCCGAATTCCATGGATCAGTGCTTAAATTAATGACGCAGGAAAACACGGTGGGCCTTGAATCGGGTTCAGGGGTCGGGGTTCCGGGTTCAAGCCTGTTTATCATTTGTCATCGCGAGGAGCCGTAAGCGACATGGCGATTCAAGGTGGTTCGGATGTAAGTCAAAGCCTTAGATTGCCACGTCGTCCGCTTCGGCGGATTCCTCGCAATGACAAGTTAAAAAATATCTCATATACCTATCATTGAAGAGCTTTAAAAACAAAAATCCCTCTCCTGTTAAGGAGAGGGATTTTTATAGATGTGAGGAACTTCTTACATCGCCATTTCAAAACCGATCATGACGACAGAGTTTGCCGGTGCTCCGGTGTGATCGACTTCTACCGAGATCAGATCGCCGGCATTGAAGGTCACGGTCGTTGCGCCGCTGTTTGCGGTTGTTGCCGCATTAGCAACGGTTACGGCAAGAACCGTATTAACACCGTTCTTACGAATAGTTACCGTTTTACTCGTACCTGCCCCCGGTGCGGCACTGAGATTTACAAAAAGATTTTGCAGTGTTACCGTACGCGTCACCACGATCTTCGCATTATTCTCAACGGCCGTAGAACCGGAACCGCCGATCTGGATGAACGTGCCATTGACAGAATTTCCATTCGTATTACCACCAAGATAGCTGATCGATGCCGGTCCCCACGATAGCGTGCCTGCGCCATCAGTTTTAAGTGTCTGGCCGTTTGTACCATCGGCTGCAGGAAGCGTGTACGTTGTGGAAGTCGTTACCGATGCCGGAGCTTTGAAGCCGACATACTTAGCCGTGTTCGGGAAAGCACCTGCAGTATTGTAGGCTTCGAAGAAGCGAAGTTCAGATGCCTGGTTACGGTTGTTTGCTAACCAGAGGTCCGTATTACCGAAGACGGCCGTGTTCGTTGCCGAGATCGTCATATTGTTCGAACCCGTATTGGCTCCGAGGAAGCCGAACGATCCGCCGCCATTAAGAGTGAGGCCCTGGCCGCCGGCAATAGCCGAACGACCTGCGCCGGTACCGATCGTATTAGTCGTGCCGCCACTGATCCTGGAATACGGTGACGAAGCAAAGATGGTATCGCTTACACCGCCGCCGATCGAAGAGCCGAACGAGCTATTGCCGATGTAATTCAGATCGCCACCACTGATCGTCGAGAACTGCGCCGAGGTGCCCAACGCATTGGCATTACCACCGCTGATAACCGAGGTATGCGAGGCAAGAACATTGTTCGTTCCACCGGAGATGGTGCAACCGAAAGAACCGGTCTGGATCTGATTATTAAAGCCGCCGGCGATTGTGGTGTGATCGCCGGAAGTAATGACATTGCCAAGACCGCCGCCGATTGTGCCGTTGCCCGCGCTGCTGGTTACGGAGTTCGATACACCACCGGCAATCGTGGCATTGATCGAAGAAGCACCGATCGTATTACGATTACCGCCGCCGATCGTACCGTAGTTAGAAGCGATCGACTGTGAGCTGCCGGTGCTGCCACCACCTGAAATTGTACCGCCGATAATACCGGCTGTAATACTATTCGTATGATATCCGCCGATGATATTTGCACTTGTGGCATTCGTCTCATAGCGCATCACACGGCCACGGCCATCGGTACCGGAGCTGAAACTATTACCGATATGAATTTCGAACGGCTGATCGTCATTGGTGCCGAGGTAGTTGGTACCGGGCGTGGTACCGCTATTGCCGGTAAGCAGCCAGGCATTGAGCGTCGAGGTCGTAACCAGCGTACCGCCCGTGCTCGGAAGGGTGAAGATCGTTACGCCAACCGGCAAGCCGGTTGCCCGGAAGCGAACATAAGCCCCCGAACCGTCATCGATCTGAAGGTCGTGCTGTGCATAAACCGGAAGGGCGAACGCACACAAAAGTAAAAACGCAAAGATTTGTTTCATACTATCTTGCTATGAGTGGTTAGGTAAGAACTGGTAAACCCCGGCGCAAGTCAATAGCCTTCAGATGAGAGGGGCATAGTTTGCTAAAATCTTCGCCAGATTTTCAACGTACAAATATACGGCGGAATTTGCGTTTTTCAGGAGGTTTTGGGGTTCGGGCGGGGGTATGGGGTATGGGGTATGGGGTATGGGGTATGGGGTATGGGGTATGGGGTATGGGGAGAGAATTTAAAGACCTGTAATATACCTGTCATTCCGAGCGAAGCGAGGAATCCCTATCATGTCCTAACCAACCGTCTTAAGTATTCCCCGCATTTCCCAAACCCCATACCCCAATTACACTGAAGCTCAATCGTACTTCATTGCCGGATAGCCACTCATGCGGCGCAGCAATCCGAGCTGGCCGATGGTGTAGCCTTCATGATGCGTCGTGAAATTGATGAAGCCTCTGATGCTTTGCTCGGCAACTGGTATCGGAAACGGCGGAGCAGCAGCGGCATCGGCTTCCGAAAGCGTGCCGAGCTTATCGACAAGCGCCTTCGAGATCGAATCCCAATCTTTTGTAAGATCGGTAAGCGCAGGATAGGTGGTGCCTTCCTGCAAGCCTTTGCCTTCGGCAAAAAGCGCGGGGTAGGGTTCGCTGACCTGTACGCCAAGCACATTTGCCATCAAATACCGCGTCGATACAAGATGTCCGGCGAGCCAGGAAATGTGGTTAGTAGAAGGAGTCTGGCGCTTTTGCGCATCGGCATCCTCAATACCAGCCGTAACGTTCTTGAATAACCGCGTCTGCAAATTAAGCTGATCGATGATCGTAGAAAACGGAGTTGTTGCCATAGTTATATTTATTAAATGAATATAACTACTGACGGACGAGGATTCGAAAATCGGACAAGTGAGCTGGGGTTTGGGGAAGAGAATTTAAAGACCTTCAATATACCTGTCATTCCGAGCGAAGGGAGGAATCCCCTGACGTCTTAACGAAGCGTCTTAACCATCGACTGCATTTCCCAGGCCTTACAGGCGTATTGATGGTTGTAAAAGTAAGGCCCTGCAACAATAAGAATATTGTTGCAGGGCCGGTAACTATCTATTGTAGATTATTTATTGGCGAACGGATGCGAGTAACTGGCGCCTTTATTCAGATTTCTTTGAATTTCTTCAACCCCTACCATAATCCGAAAAAAACGATCCTGGCCAACCAGAGTAGATTGCCACAGATTCGCTGTGGTTGTTTCCGAAGTCAGTAGCCAGGTCGTATAAATGTGCTCCCCAAAATCAATATCTACTTTTGCTTGTCCAGACCAAGCAGTAACGCTTGGAGGTGTTGATGGCCAGACAACCACAAACCCTATCGCGTAATCGTTTTCCACTGAAGAATCGAATGAACCTATCAGCGGGGTCCCTGTCGAATCGCCAACGCCAGAATAGTAGGTGCCGGAAATTTGAGTACCGTTGACAGTGATTTCCATTCTTGAGCCAAGCTCATTATACCATGTTCCTGAAATGTCCATAATTACATGTGATGATTGGTGAATAACAATAGAAGGGAAAGCTATGACGGGAGAGATTGGTTTTATTTAAAAACTCCTGAAATTTCCACTGCGAAAAGTACAAAAAATTGCCTTCTCCCTTTAAGGGAGAAGGATTAAGGATGAGGTGTGAATTTGCGCGACTGTAAGTCCTTATTTTGCGCGATTCCAATGCCAGTTAATGCCAGTTAATTTGGGAAGGAGGCTATTAATTTTACCTTAACAAAATACTGATTTCGGTTAATAGACTGACTACCTATCCGTTTATTCCGTTATATTTTTATAGGCCGATCTTATATTTTTTTAAGATACTCAAAGGCAAAGGTTTAGCCCAAAGCGCAACAACCCCGGCATCGCTACCGGGGTTGTCGGTTGTTGTATCCGCGTGGTATAGAAAAGCCCGCTCGGGGAGCGGGCTTTTACAGTCGGTTCAGGTGGCGTTGTACTTCCTGTTCGTTCTCATGGCAGAGGTAACGGAGGGTTACAAGTGCCCGGGCAGCTATTTCCATTATCTCTTTCCGTTCCTTCTTGGAAAGAATCCGGCCGCTAAGGAGCCGGCTGGCAATAGCAATATTAGCGAGGCAGGATTCAATACTACTGTGGTTCATGCTCCTACTCCCGGGTATATATCCAATAATTCTTCAAAGCCTTTTTTTCGGTTCCCCTGAGCGGCGTTCGGGACAACCGGCAGTTCAATTTCTATACTATACATGATCGTACCTGCCGGTCTTAATTACCCATAGAAAAGAAGTGATTGAATAATGCCTTCTGGCAATCGATAGCAAGGTCTTCCTGTTCACACAGGTTCTTAAGAACGGTTACATAGAAATCACAACCGGGGCGGTCAGTATAAAAGAGTACTTTGGCTTCCTTATCCTTTACGATTTTACGAAGGAGAGCCGTTAATTTCTCGGTGGCCTTTTGGTTCGGTATAACCGGGGTCTGAATTTGAATTTTGTAGGTCATTATATTTCTCCTAAGTTATTGAGTTTCGGGCAATTGCCCACTATTCAAAAGTGGCCCCATCGACAAATTATCTGCCCCTATAGTTCGGGCTTTTTAACCACAAAAAGGAGCGAGTTTAAGAGATTATATTATAGAAGGTTACGGGGATGGAATACGAAGGAATGTGTATATTTGCACCATTATATTCCTATTTCACTTATGAGACTCGTTGTCTATTCTTCCCTGCTTATACTTATCTATTGTTCCTGCAACTCGGATACTACTACTAATAATAATACTTCCGAACAACCGGAGGTAGGATATTACCGCAAACCTTATAATACTTCCCTCGGCGGGGTGCAGATCGTTTGTATCGAAGCAAACCAAAAGAATACCATTCTTAATGGAGTCCGTGACGAATGGATTGTTTTACAGACCGATCATTCCCTTAATCTTAGCGGTTGGTACTTCAATGCCGGAGACTCGGGGCAGGATTACCAACTCTATAGTACGATTACTGACTCGCTGTTAATCTATACTCATGCTGACTCGGATCGTCTTGGCGTTCGAGACACCGGACTATTCCTTTCTGCTAACAGATATATTTGGAATAATACCGACCACGATACTGCAACTCTCTATAATGCTCAACATCAAATTATAGATCGAATGACCTATTAGAATATAGAAGATTATTCCTTTATTAGTTTTATGGTTACCCTTTCCCCGGTTATTGTACTTATCCGGACATAATAAGCGCCGGTTGCCCAGAGTTGAGTTGCCAACTCAATCTCATGGTTACCGGGCTGTTGTGCTCCGAGACCTTTACTATAGACTGTAGTACCAAGTATATCTATAATTTCTACTTTTAAGGCAGTAACAGCATCGGTATAATATCTCAGAAGTAACCGATTATTGAAGGGATTGCCTGCCGCCTCTACTCTTAAAGTATTAACTACAGGTAACCTATTTACAGTATTTGGGATATATTCCGGGCCGCGTAATACTGAGAATCCGATTGAATCAATAGTAGGATGGGTAGTATCCAGGTCACCGCTACGAATCTGATTTCTGAAACTCTGTATCTTATATTCATACTGAGGGCACCGATGGGTAGCTAATAAATAATCAAGAATAGCCGCTGCACCTTGCAGGTATTGATCCTTACCAGTTAACCCGAAATCAAATACGGCATCGGCCATCTCATAAGCAACAGCACAATAGTACCCGCTATCCGGGTTATCATAGAGAATTTGTTTTAGCCAGTTGATATACGGGATAGCACTATCAGGAGAGAAATGAACAGTCTCGGTCCTATCTTCTAAATAGATTGCTAAAATAGCAGTCGAGATAATTCGGTTACAGTGTTCAATGAATACCCCAATCGTATCGTACGCTCGTCGCAGACACCAGTCCGTGGGACACGTCATTAGATCGTTGCATCGCTGTTGTAGTTTATTACAATCCGAACTACTATCTTCTACCTCCAGTAGAATAGGGGAAGTGCTCCGTGTGCCTAACAATAGAGTTTGACCATAGCCCGGTGAATGGTACTGGGCGATCAACCCTATCACTAAGACTATCATATACAAAATTGGGCGGTTTAACAACGGTTGCATAAGAGTATTACTTTTTACTAATAACTACTGTCGCTATGAATCGTTACCCCTATATATAAAAAGCCGGGATTACTACCCCGGCCTTTTATCATATATTCAACCAGTTAATTACATTACTATAGAGTAGAACCAACTCCTATTGTTTTACCAGTTTCACGGTCACCGTTTCACCCGTAATGGTACTTAATCGGGCATAGTACGTCCCTGACGACCAACCCGAGCTATTAAGTGGTATGCTATACCTGCCTTCCGATTTGAAACCAAGTGGCTGTTCGCTTATTTGCTTGCCGAGAGCATCATAGACTTCGAGTTTAAGTAGTGCGGTGGAACGCAGGATATAGGTTAACTCGGCTTCGCGGCTTATAGGATTAGGGGAAGCAGTGACCGAAACAATAGCTGAAAGGTCAACCGTACCGGGAGAATGGGTTACGCTATTTTGGCCATAGAGTATCTCAAGATTATGGTCCCCCAGGCTCGGCAAGGTACTGTCAAACGGAGTGAGATTCGGGTCTTGCACACTGTCCTGCCAGAGACTATAGGCTTGATGCCAGTATAAGTCAATATCGTCCTGATATGTCCCAAAGAATTCTTTTGGGCATTTACCAGACTCGACGACATATTTCATAACAGCAAGTTTACCTTTATAATCGGGGCCTCCTATTCCTTCATAATAGATTAAGGTGTGCATGATTTCTTCAATATCCCCACAATACCATTGCCATTGATCGGTATTATAATACAATACCTTTTTTAGCCATTCACGATAATCTACCATTTTTTGTTGTTCTCCCGGGCCCACACGTAAATCATTAGCTCCTGTTATTTCAGGAAAATACCTATAGGCATGGCCAAAGGAAGTACCCTCATAGTGAGGACAAGTTTCCATCGCAAGCCTTAATGTATCATAAGCTAATTGGGGATTACCATTAACATTTTGTTGCCCGAAAGTAAATAAGTGATAGCACAAATCGGCGTTGGTATCTTGAATAGATTGAATAGAGGGGTTTTGATTTTTATGTTTATTCACTAAATCAAATCCCACACCACAGTCCACTGAAAACCCGGGGTGGTTCGGGACTAAATCACAGACAGGATTTACAGGATGATAAATGATATTTACTAACCGAGAGTTAGACGTATCCGTTAATAATAGTCTTACACCCAGAGTATCAGGGTCACAATGTCCCCACCAGTTACTATGTATACCAATACGTGGGGTATCAGTGATAGAGAATGAAGCAACATTATAATAGACTAATGGAACATTAATGCTATCCCATGTTACAATATTATTTCTACCAAATGTTTGAGTAACAGTCCCAGTATCTGTGCCTAATATAAGAATCGGTTGTGGCACAAATGGCGTAGTAGGAATCATATCGATTTGTGCATGACTCCCATAGGCGGCGAAACCAGTATTATGATCGATCGTGTTAAAGGCTGCGTAATCATCACCCCCTGTATGGCTTCCGCTTAAATCCAAAGAATTCTTTTCTACAGACATAAAAATACCTGCGCCAAAATTATGATGGTACCGATTAAATAATAAAGTACCGGCATCATCTTTCCCACTAAGATGCCCATATTTATTGAAGCTAACCAGATTAAGTTTTGCAATACCGTGCCAAGCATCGGTTGAAATACCTGCTATGCCACAATTCGTTAATAGGTTGTTGCAAATAAAAACATTGATATAACTTCCGGTAGCCGAACCGGTATCTTTGGTTACCTGAATTCCCCGGCGGTATCGAATGCCACTAACTTCATTGCTAACAGCATTCCCGGCAGCATTCATAAAGGTAATAGCGCTACCGAGTGTATCGCCAGACGGAAGGTTTGCATTACCTTCGGTGAAGCTATTATCGCTTATGGTTATTTTATCGACCTTCCCGTCCGGGCCCATATTTCTCAGATAAATGCCATTAGTGTTTTTAGCAAAGTTTCCGGTTGAAAACGGATCGCCACACCCGAAATGATTATTCGTAATAGTAACGGTCGTCGCTGTTGCAAGACTGGCGCCATTAAACCATATTCCGGCTTCCTTCTCTTTTGTAATACTATCAATAAGAGTATTACCGACAAACATAAAGTTCGGCGGGTTGATCTTACCCCCGATCTGCGTAGCGTAAAAGTTACCACCGTCGATAGTATTGTCCTTCGTACAATAGGAACTACTCCCATCTATGAACTCATTAAAGCCGAGCCGAGCCATCCCGTCACTATGGTTTAAGAACTGGCAGCGTTCGGCAGTAAGTCCGTTCGAGCTGGAGCCGGAAAACATATTCTTTTTGATCGTAAAGACATTCTTAATACCCTGACTCTTTGGGATACCGGAAGTAATAAAACATCTATCGAGTGTTGTCTGCCCATGAAAGGCTGCAAGACCCGTCGTATCTCTATTGGTTGTAGTTTTACCTATCGGGAAATATGCCGGTTTGTAAAAGAAATTGAACTCCGCAAATTGAGCATCAAGGCGAACATTATCCGGGGTTTTGAACATCGCTCCGCCTTTGATATTTAACTGCGCTTCCTTAAATAACGCATCGGGAGCTTGCGGGAATACTCTGGTAAATTCAAAGTCGCCACCGCCCTGTAATTTAATGTAGGCGGTAGGATTCTGACTATTGCTCGGCCCATCGAATTCAGAGAATTTATCCCAAACTCCGTTAGTAAAACTGTTATTGTTCTGCACGTAGCCCCAGTAATTCCACGCCGAGGCTTCATCGAGTAATATACCCTGACCGGCTCCCTTGAAAACAAACTTCACGTTCGGGAAGGTGGTAAAGACGGCCTGAGTAGCGTTATTCGTACTCGGCCCTATGGTGAATCGTACACTATCGTCTTCAAAAATTAAGCGGCCATTATGGAAATACGGTTGCGAAGGATTGCCGGTGGGCAGTACTAAGCCATTATTGGTTGGCTTGACTCCCTGTATCGGCTCCGTCCAGAGGGTAAAGAACTTATGGTCCCGTACCATCGGAGTATCAATACCGTTATGGCTCGTTCCATCGCCGACGTAGCAATCGTAAGTAGCCAACGTATTTTCATCAATACGTTCGTCGAAGCGGCGAATATCTCTGGCATAAAAGGAAGAAGTCTTAAGCGCGTCGAAATACGGATCGGGAAAATCTAAGTACCACCGGGGATGGATTCCCATTTGATTTACGGCGGCACAATAATTTCCGGGTTGCGGGTTTGCAATCCACGCCGTATCATTTACCGGGCCCACGTGCGTAATCTTTCTACCGATTTGCGTTCTCGTCGGCGGGTCGGTAGCATTGATAAGACCGTTGTCATCGTCGTGCACGATAAATAAGGGGTAGAGTTTACCTACAGCATTGGTATGATTGCCGTAGCGGTCATAATTATTATAGAGTTGGTACAGGCAATGATACTCGTTATACTGGTCACTGTCTTTCTGGCCATCGTAGGGATTGGCAAAACAGGTGAGCGGAATATCCGGTATCAAATAATGTAAACTGTCATCGTCGAACGGGGCGCCGCGAGGGGCCACTACATTTACCCCTTCCACGTAGGTACAGGAATCGGCCCATTTTTTATGGGTATTGTCATATTTATACAGTACTAAATCGGCATATTCAGTCGTAATATGAGTAATGCTATCGGTGTACAGATAGGCATGGCGAAGGGCATACATAGCTTTTGCCGGTGGCGTGGTACCCCAACCGCCGGGTACACTGGAGGTCATAATTCTCGCATGAAGAAACCAGACATTAAAATGTGCCGTCTTCACTTTTAACGGGTCATAAGTGCGAAGGTCGGTTACGATCGGGCCATAACAGGAATTAACCATAGCAGTAGGAACGCTGTATATCCCCTTTTGGCAATGCAAGGCGAATAACTTACTTCCATCGTAACTTAAATATGCAACATCAAAGGTTGCCGTATCGGGAGCATTTCGGACATCGCAGGAAATCGTCGGGCGGTGGCCGTAGGCCGAAGGATAAGCATAGGTTGTAACCACCTGCGTTCGAAGATTCATCGCTTTGACTACCACCGAGTATTTTTGATCTATAGGATAAAGCAAGGGGGTCCAGCCAACGGTCGGAATAGTATAGACAATGTAAAGAAAATTCTTATCCATTGCTATATCAAAGTGATCTTTCCACACCGGGTCGTCTATAGAATCCCCAATCATATCGGCAGGCAAAACGACATGGGGATACGCAAAAATCGGTTTCGTAATAAGATGGCGGGTGGTATCGTTTTGAGAAAAATTCAGGAACCGGACATCGATCTGATTTTCATTCGTATTTAACCCGGTGAACGTGTGATCGTTAAACCCTTCGACAACGAATTCAGGATTTATAAGGTCGTGCCAGACATAGCGAACACTGCCGTCAAGGTTAGCCGCTACTTTTATTCTACCGGTCGTTGCCTCGGCAAACGTACCGTGTTCTACAATCTCGTTAGGAGTAATCGGTGCAGTAGCGGTATTGGAATCCGACGACGAGTTTGCCAGTAATCTCCATCCCGGAGCATACGAACTGTACTGTTCAAAGACCCACTGCCCGTACCCATTGGCGGCCATTGCCTCAAATTGGTGGTGGGTAGCATCGCCGTCGTCAAACGGTGCCTCCTTATAGGCTTCTAACGGTTGGTCTACTATCCGGTAGGAGGGCGGGGTATAGGATTGACTGTTCGCAGTAGCAACGAATAGAAGCAGTACACACCCTGCTACTAATAGTTTAGTGGCAACTGAATTCATAACGGTAATATGATTTTGATAATGAATGTACAATCGGTTATAAAAGCCAGGTCTTTAAAAGACCCGTTGTATTGATCGGCGGTGCATCCGTTTTTCATTACTGTAAGGGTAAAACTCTCTACCCTAAGAACACTCGGCCGATCATTCTGTTACTCAAATATTGCCGGGGCCAAGGCCGGCCCCGGCGGTTCGTTCGACATCGGCATAGTCACACGAGATATGCCGGATGTAGCGCCCTCAGGGGACAATTTAGTGTAGTACCTCTACTTTCTTCGTGGCAACGGTCGTCCCGTTCTGAATTCTCAGATAGTAGAGTCCCGCCGAAAGTTGCGAGTTCGTCAAAGAGAACTCATAGCGTTCATGGTCGCCGATTCCGTTAAAGAGTTCGGTGATCTTACGGCCAAGTTCATCATAGAGTGTTACCGTTAGTGAGAGGTTCTCTACCGGCTCGATAACGATCTGCGTTGAACTATGGAACGGGTTAGGGACGACCGAAACATTGAGCTGCTTCGGCGTTGCCGCTACTTTCGGCGGCTCTGCTTTCTTATAAGCGGAGAGTGGTAAATTATCGCCGTCGTTGATAACGATGACATTCCGGTCTAACTGATCGACTTCGGTATGAGTAATCTCTACCGAAATAAAGCCGGTATCGGTTGAACCGGTATAAATGTAATTTACCAATGTAGGGTCGGTAAGCCCGTAGCCCGGTGCAATAATAGTATCTTTCGTTATAATATGCTGTTCAATGACGGCTATAGAAGTGGAATCGATCGAACGGCGGAGCCGGTAAGTAATAGCGACGGTATCGGTGGCACTGTTTAGTAAGGTTCTAAACTGCGCGGTATCGTCTATGTCCATGCTCCGGTATAAGGTTATTTGATCGTTCGTGCTCAATGGGAAGTTCGTCGAAGCGATTTCCGACGGGCTGGCCGGAGCACCGGGAGTCCAGACATCCGGTAGTACTAACGGATTACTGAAATCCACCGGCGACCAATAGATACCCACGCTCGGGCCACCACCGTAAGGAGTAAGCACGCTGTTTTCCAGCATACCAACTATCCGGTGGGCAAACGTACACTGGTGGTTACTATCGATGACCGCGAAGCGTAAGGTCGTCCCCATCGTTTCGGTGGTATCTATCCACGGCGACCAACCGTTCGTAATTCGAACATGATTCGTTACTGAATCGGACGCTATTTGATCGCCGATGAAAGCAATTGAGCGAGGGGCCGTACCATAATGAACAATGCTATCGGTCATAAGCGCGAGTGACGGTGCCAACCCGCGTTCTAACAAGCCGCCTTTAAACCATGTATTATTGTAGTTCATGCCGAGTTCGAGCCGTTCGCTGTTCATGTTTTCCCATGCCAACATGACAGCATTCTTAAAACCGAAACTCGTTATCTTTGGCGCTTTTCCAATCGTAATTTTTCCATTGATTATGACCGGTGGAGCAATATATATTGCAAACAGTGTATTCTCCGAAGTTACAATCGGGAAGCGGAATCCGTCGCTGGTGGTATCCGGCTTAAACACGTTAAATGTTTTTTGCCAGGTCTGCGCAACCCGGTTACTCGGTTGCGTACTGGTACGCATCACCGGCCAAAATTGACCGTGCGAAGTCACACGCGGAGAATCCGAAAGCACGGCTTCCCATGTAACGTAATCCAGTATCGAAAGCGGCGAAGCAGACGGCGGCGGCGGCGGGATCGGCGGCGGAAATGCTAATGATACATTCCGGCTTCCATTATCGAATCCTGCCGTTGCAATCGAAGGGTGCATATTGGTACAAAGACTCGGCAATCCACCCGAAGAAATGGTTTTTGCACCATCGAATATAGGAACGATCGCCCCGGATTTTGCCCAGCTAAATCGGACGTAGTGAATTTCTCCATTTTTTTGCCATGCCAACCGGATCGGGAATAAGGAGTCTGCTACCGGCCTCGAAGCAATTGTCGGAAATACAGAAGAACCGGTATCGGTAGCATTATCTTTGACTAAATAAAGGGGCGAAGTCGGACTACCAAAGTCATCGATAAACGAAACCGATAACTGCGGATGACCGCCCACCGAAACAGAATCCACTTTGAAGCGAGTACCAACGATACCGGACGGTAGTAATGAACTTTGCTTATGAAAAGCGGCGGCAACTACCCAGACGGAATCGGTTAGCGGAGTGCAAACCGGAGTAACGCCGGAGAATTCGCCTCCCGTCGTATCCTGTAGGCTCAAGTTTGATTTAGTGGCTAAATGCCAAGCACTATCGGGGTGCGCTTGGTAGGCTACACAAAGTTGTGTCGGTTTTCTCCAATACACAATCGCTACCGCTTTTCCGTCTCTGCCCACACAAACCGAAGGACGGTGACATTCCCCGCTTGCTCCGTTGTCTATTAACGTCTCGACGCCCGTAGAAATGTTATCGGCATCGGAATGTTGATCGTTGCCCGGGACATATTTCCCTCGCATTGGACTGCTCACAAAGAGACTATCATTCCGAGTATAGGTTATCAGGTCTCGCGTTGCCCCGATTCGCTCCGCTACCCTACGGCCATTATTGAAAGCAAATTCAGCCGGGGAAGTCCCTTTACCCGGAGCTGCCGTTATAGCAATCCCTTTTTCAAAGTATAAGAATTTTGCTTCGCCCGGTTTTATATAGACGGCAAACTCGGAATCTGCTTTTACCAGCCATGTAGTGTCTGGGTGCCACGTGTCACGCACTACATAATACCCGCTTTGAAAGGCTGCCGGAATTTTCGAAGCGTCCAATTTCATAAATACTTTTCTCGTGTCGATGTCCCCATAAATAGAGTTGCATCGTTGGCTGTCATTTGGATTTGAACGGGGAAACGGTTTATTATAGTAAGCACTATCGTAATCGTCGCGTAGCGATGGATACAAGCGGGTATTTACCACCAGTGCCGCGTAGTTTACTTTCGAAGGAGAAATACTATCCTTAAAGAGTCCTACTTCGGCAATGGTACGCCAAGACGAATCTATTGCCACCGAATCTATAAAGGCTTTTTTTGTATCCCGCGAATAGAGTTTTACCATTTGCGTTTTCGTAACTTTTAAGAATGCCTTTGCACGGGAAACACTATCGTCGGCAGTGAAGAAATTATTCTTAGGAGCCTGATATGCCAAATTATTCGAATACGCATCGAGCCATGTCATTCTCGTTAGCGGGTATTGGTTGCCATTCTTCGAGCCATAAATTTTATTTATGCGCTCCATTACTCGCATATTAGACAAAAAGGTATTCGAAAAACCGAGATACATATTACCGAGCGGTGTGGTGTTATCATTGTTATGAAGCGAGCCGGTATTCGTCCATAAATAGCGTCCGTCACTTTTCACCCACGGGCCCCGAATTTTTCCATAGTTATAATCATGTACCCACTTCACCGGCTCGATGTGTTCGGTATCCGGTGGCGTAAATGTCCAACTTTGAACCGATAGCCCACCCGGAATTTGACCGTCGATATATCCCGGGTAAAAAATCTGTGGATTGTTAAACGCTGTAATTCCATCCGCAAGAAAAGCAAGCGTCGTGCCTATGATTTCTTCGGGGAAGGCCATTTTAATATCCCATGTTGGCTTTTTAGAATGATAATTCCAATGCGTTGAATCCCATTCTATCCCGTCGTGCAGCACTCCCCATGCCTGCATATTGGCTTCGATGGCAGTACGTTTATTTGCCGGGTGGTCGTGTGCTCCATGAACGGACTTACGGATAAAATGAGAATAATACCAGTGACCGTTATATAACGTATCATAGGATTTATAAGAATCGAACGCGGTGGAATCGTTTGGCTTGCGGGTAAATACTAATCCGTTTACCGAAGTATCCTGTGCGCTCGGCCATGAACCCGTAAGTTTCTTTTGCCGGAATCCTACATAATCGCCCGGGCATAAGATCGGCCCGGTGAACATCTGTCCCTCGTTCTCGAACATCGAAGGCGGAGCACCGTCGAAACTTAAACGGTCGCGGCGGAAGTATAAGCTATGTCCGCCGTCGTCCTGTTCATGCCAGTGTGAATACATGTTGTGCGGAGTTATCATGTAATCTAAATAAGCAATCATTGGGTAAGAATACCGTTTGATAAACCATTTGGTATCCTGCCAGTGAATACCGTACCGCTTATTATCTACAGAGTCAGACCAATCTTTTGCTATGGCATCGACCACACTGTCAAAGCCGCCGAAGTGTCCGTTCGGTTCGCACGAATGAGATTTATGAGTAATCGGATCTAATTTTCTGTATAAGAATTTATCGGTTACCGTATCCTGATAGGTTAGTGAACGTACCCGAACCGTTGTCCGGTAGGTTGATAGTACGCGCGTTTCAATAATATGCCTACCACGAGTATCCGCACCGAGAGGGTCTGCTAAATTATCGGGATTTGAAAACGTAGTTATAGCTGAGGGATTTTCAACAAAGGGTATTCCGTTATCCTCTGTTCCAAATTCTATATATCCACTGTCCTGTAATGAAGGAGTATATAATTGTCGAGCACTATCGAGATATTTCCTTAATGGTGCCGGAATATCAGTTAAGATCAAATGTAACTGTTTAAATTTCCAAGAGCGAGCGGCATTTTTATTTTCTAACGTATCCGGAACACGCCAGTCATCGTCGAGTCCATCATAAATAGCTTTGGTAATTGTAGTATCTATTATTTTCCACCATCCTGCGTTTGATGGTTGCGATGCGGTTTTGAACGGTACAAATGGAAAAGTATTTTGACCGAGAGAACCAGTTGCAATTCCGGGTTTATACACAACTTGTAATCGAATTAACGGCAAACTATCCACCGGCCTGTTATTTGCACTGGTTGTGTCTATATTCGCTGTTTTCGTATCGGCATTAAAAACCAACGTCACTGAAAAGGTTTTTGCCGTATCCGGGTGGCTTTGTTGCGCCGGGTCTCTGGCATAACGCGTTGTACCCGGCACCGGAGCGAAGAACGCATTAATTTGATATTTAAGCATTCTTCGCGCTTCGCGGTTATCACTCATTCCGAGAATCACTCTACCTTCATCGCCATAGTTTACCAGTAGCGGCGATCCATGCAACGAACTGGTAAAGGTATCTATTACGAACGAATGATTTTTTGGAAACTCCGTATAAGGAGAAATATCGTTTTCATCGTAAGTATTATTATAGAAGTGTGCCGTATCGCCAACGGTATCGCCTACATTCATGGCGTGATACTGCCAGAACAACCCGGGATAAAACCGGTCGTGAAGACGAAATGGCAGCGCATACCATTCGAGCGATTTGTATTTGCTAAGTTGGGTAAGATCGGGGAATACTCCATCGACGCCCGTTGCCGTTCCCCCATATACATGGTTGCCGTAATCAACGTGAGGCGGTACGTTACCCCATTCGTTACCCCAATTAACACCGAGCGAATCCATTTGTTTTTTTGACCTGGCCGGTATCGTTCATACCATAATTGCCCGGAGCATACATTCCCATTCCATACATTCCAAAGGTGCCGCAATGAATGGAGTCATGGGCTTCCCATCCGTCCTCGACGATAATTTGAGCGTGAACAGAAGAATAGGAATATAAAATGCAAAGTACAAGTAATGCTACCGCGTAGCGGCAAGCCGTTAATAAATTTTTCATACGTTGTGGCTCCTTATTTTAGAATTGAGAACTGACCGGTATAAGAATCAATTGGTGTACTTAATTGAAAGAAGTACATCCCATTACTTAGCGAAGTACCATCGTACTGTATTTGGTGTATTCCTGCTTCCTGAATTCCCGGATTTACTACACCGAGTGTTTGCCCTTGCAGATCGTAAAACCGGAATGAAATTGTGGAAGCAGTTGGTAACTGGTACTGTATGGTTATTAATCCCGGAGTAGGATTAGGGAAGGTTTGAACGTGAAAATCTATCGTATGCTGGTGTACCGATGAAGCCTGGCCACCGGTTGTTGTTCGATAAATACTCTTTTCACTCGTAGCATAAGCAATACTATCGTTTAGCATTACTATTCCGATTAGTTCTCCAGTGTTAGGTGGCACCGGTTGTTTTTGCCATGTTTTTCCTGAGTCATTCGTAGAATAAATAATGCCCAGAAGAACATTATTCTTTGCTTCGGCTCCTACCAATATGCCGTGCGCCTTATTTATAAAAGACATTCCCATAAAACCAGCCGTTTGAGCATTGCCGATATTAATGGAATCCCAACTTATACCACCGTTTATTGATCGGTAGAAATTTCCGTGAGTACTAAAGGTGTATATTGTTTGTTCATCGAATCCCTGACAACCATCAAAATTATCACTTATATCATTTAGAATTCGTCCCCAATTTTTTCCTGCATCAAGCGTTTTGGCAAACATAGCACACGAACCACTATCGGGTTTGTCAGGATTTTTTCTGACTCCTTCCCCAACCATAAATCCAACTTGTTTATTGACACAGACTAAATCTTTTGAATTGCCTATTCCGGGGTCACCTGCAACCTTAACCCACGTTTTACCCGCATCCGTACTACGTCCTATACCTAAGATTGCTCCTGTATCGGTATCAAAAAATTTTACCGTTCCATAAAGACCGGGTGGCATACCGTACCACTGCCAAGTTAAACCACCGTCAACGGTTTTCCACATTCCACTACTAATGCAATAACCTATTAAAGAATTATAAAAATTTGGAATACCCGGCGTAGTATTAGAGATGGAATCCCAAGTTATTCCACCATTAATAGTACGAATGAGTACAAATATATTGCCATTGAAATAGGAGGCATACCCGGTATCTTTGGAAGGGAATTGTATCCCGGCAATATAATAATCTTGTGGAATAAAGGCCGGTGTATAAATTGCCTTCCACCCACTCTCATTATCGAGCGGTTGTTGCGGTAAGTCTTGCTTTTGCTGTTCTTGAGCAGAGACCGTACTGGCGAACAGTAATAGCAGCACGGCGATGATGGCAGTATGATGTTTCATTTGATTTCCCTTAGTTATGTTATCGTAACCTGAGCATCGCTTCGAAGGACACACTACAAATAACCCCCGAAGGTCGTAAAGGTTACACAATTATTTAATGAACGATGGATAGTTTGTTTTTTGCCGTATAAGAGAAACAGATATAGGAGTAATGTATTCCCTTGCCTTTTCTCAGTAATACTCGTTGGGGCTGTCAATATAACAGATATAATGCGTAGATTATATCTGCAAATATGTGCACTTTTGCGCCGATGAATCTGAAAACGATTGTAGGAGCAAATGTGCGGGGTCTCCGGGAGCAACTCGATATTTCCCAGGAAAAACTGGCCGAGTATGCCGGAATCCATAGAAATTATATCGGTGCCATTGAACGGGCCGAGACAAATGTTGCCTTAGAAAACATAGAAAAACTCGCCAAAGCCCTTCACGTTACTCCGTACCTGTTATTAAAGAAGGATTTCTACCGAGAGCATGAGTATTCCCGGGCACCGAAGGTAAAGAAACGGTGGGAGCGATCTTAACCGCTGTATAACCGTTCTCTGGGAATTCCAATCGGTATCATATCCGGGCCCTTGCTCTTTGAGTCCTATCATATCCCGGCAGACAGATGTACTATTGGGTATTCTATGTTCTCGCTTCATCCTTTTTCTCTCCTTTTTAATGGTATTTCCAAATCCTATTGGTATTCTGTCATAAGTACACTACAAATATAATATAATCAGAAGGGCTATAGCATAAATTTTCCGTGCTATAGCCCGTAATACAATCCGGCATTACGGGTACAAAATTCGCTATGGATAGAACAACTACTCTCATAGCGGACAATATCAGAGGCTATCGCAACAAGCGTCGCTGGACACAGGAACGGCTCGGACAGGAATCCGGTCTTAACGGCAGTTACATCGGCGAAGTCGAACGGGGTAAAAAGCATATTACGGTCTATAAACTTGTTGAGATAGCCAAAGCCTTAAAAGTGAAGCCGTTTCTATTCCTTATCGAGCAATCCTATGATAAATCCTTGCAGGAAATTGAAAAAGTAGTGCGGCAAAAAGGGTAATGTAGTAGTTCATTATCATTATGACAGAGTTGCTTCCCTACTTTTAATTGATGGCGTTCCTGTATAGTATTGATCGTTTCCTATATACCTACTATCCATTTCTGTCGTTCAAAAGATCATTGAACGGTTGCGGTCAATGGTCTTGTATCGATTATACGTACAGTACTGCTACCGATTACTTCCTTTGATACGATGACGGATGTAACTTATAGAATGGTAACTTAAAGTCATAATTTACATTTTCGTTCCCATTGCACTCCTTTTTTTTATTATAGAGGTAACTCGAATTCTGGTAACTACGAGTCTGGCAACTCAAAGTCTAATAAACAGACTTTGGTTGCCTATGGAAGTAGCAGTAATGGTGGGGAAAAACATCCGGGCCTATCGGGAGCGGCTTGGTCTGTCTCAGGAAGCCTTTGCCGATAAAGCCGGGCTCCATAGAACCTATATTACACAGGTGGAGCAGGGGAAACGGAATATTTCCTTATCGACGATTTTCCGTATTGCCGAAGCCCTGCACGTTGAAGCAAACCTGCTATTAGTCAAAGATTCATGGAAAAGAAAGAAATGATACCTTCGGTCGCGCCCTATTTTTTTTGAAACAGTATTTCAGAGGATTGTAACTTCCACCGTCCCATACCCATAATCGGGCCGAATATTTTCCGCCGCCGCCGCAACCATATCCGGGGCATCGTCATGTTCGTTTGCTTTCCCAAACCGGGTAAATTGTTTAACCATCGTTTGTACATCTTCACTGGCAGAGGGCGGAAAGAGTATCTTTCTCCGTTTCATTAAGGGTTGTAAGGCTTTAATGCGGGACTCTTTCGAGGTATCGAACTTATCAAATTGAATAGGCAACCGGATTCCGGTACGGGCTTCGTATTCGTCATAAAAGCGGCCCAGGATAATTTCCTTATCCACCGACCCGTCGCAATGGAAATCCGTTGCTTTCCATTTGAGGAACAGGTCGCAGGAAGCCTCAATACCTTCGTCTATTCCAACCTGACGGCAATAGCCCTCCAGCATAATCGTATAGATTCCTTCCCCGAATACTACTCCGTTCTCGTCGGCCCATTGGTTATAATCCGAACGATCTCGGTCGTGAGTATAGGAGACAAATACTCCAATAGCAGTATAATCATTTAACCCGGAAAGTGCCGGATCGATCTGCACCAGTATTGCATCCTCAAGGTTGAGTTCTTTTGGTAATTCCCGGTAGTGGTGTATGTCCCGTTTTGCTTTGAAGACCGTACCCACTTCGACCGCTTTGCAGAGGAATTCTACTTCGTAAGCATCGTCGCCGATGTCTTCTCTGATTTTATCGAGTAAGGTAATCGGAAACCGGGCCTCCCATGTGGAGTGACGAACGCCGAACTCGTCTCGGTATTCAGCCGGATACCGCCGTTTAATAAAGGCTTTATGTTTCTCCGGATTAAGGAGAATATCCATCAGAGAACCGGAGCAAATAATATTACCGACTACAATAAACTTCCATCCGGTAGGAGTAAGAGCGGGTCTTGCATCCCGGAGCAACCGTCGTAATTCCTTTTCCGTCCGCTTTTCACTCTCGGCAGACTCCCGGTCTTGTAAATCTTCGTTAATGATTACATCCGGTCTGGTATCTTCGTTAATAAGACCTCTCAGGGACATACTCGACCCATAAGCAAGGACGCGGGTAATAGTCCGTTTAGTCTCAGGATCATAGCAGCTAAAATCGCCGTGAGCTGTATCCGGGCTTACCATAACGCCGAAGTCATGGCGGAGCCGCTGGTTATGCTGAAATTCAATAAGGATTCGTTCGGTATAGAGTTCGGCTTTTTCGAACGTATCGAGCCGGTAGACTATTAGTTTATGATAGCGGTAGCATATCCACCGGATAACTTCCATAAACAACAGCATACTTTTAGCCCCGCCGCGTTCGGCAGTGATGGCCAGCATTTCATCGGTTTGCTGTAAATCGTCGACAAATTCCGGGTGCCAGTCTGCCGGTTCATTGGTTGTAATATGGGGAAAGTAGGTAGCATAGAAAAAGAATGGGTCTTCCTGTCCCTGCTTAATCCTATTCTTTACAGCGTCGGCTCCCGTCGCCGCAAACATTGTAATGGCCGAGAGTTGGCGCAGATGGTCTTCAATGTTATACTTAAGTTCGGAAGCAGTAGAACGTTTACGGGGCCGGTGGACTATTTCGGCATTTCCGGCGGGAGGAAGGATTCGTGGTTTACTCGGAGCTTTCATCAGACAGATCTTCTATAGTTGAGGACTATTCCTGTTGTATAGTACGGTAGAATCCCGGAAGTATCCGGTTTAATACATTCAGAGCTTCCATGTCGTTTTGAGCTATTGCATAATTGGTTAACCGTTTCATAGCAAGGACAATAAGACCTTTATCGTCATAGCGGCCATCGAGACGGGTTAAGGAAGCCGTGGTACGGTCGAGTTTAAGAATCAGTTTGTCACTGACGGGTAACCCAGCGTCCAGCTTTTTATCGATTTCGTCCATGAGTTGCAGAATGATCTTTTTCATTCTGATGCCGATAGCAACTGGAGTAACGAGGACAGCTTCGCGGTCGGCTATCCATTCGCCTTTCTTAATCCAATTACGAACGGTTTCTTCACTGACCTGGAGGTTTTTTGCTATCTGAGTAGCAGTTAGACCATCGTTTACAAACATATCGTGAGCGAGTAACCGCTCGTCGATTAAGATTCGTTTTCCCATTGGAGTATCTTTGTTAATTAGAGGACAGCATAGTGATAATAGATAAACTCTACTTGGGAATTGGTATATTATTCGCCATCATATTCTCAATTTTAATCAACTTGCTATACAGCCCACAAAGCCGCGTTTCATCTCCCAAATTAATAGGTAGGCCTTTGGATATTAGGTCATCAATATATTTCGAGTGGGCAGTGATGGAATTTACTGTCTCGTACCATTCAATTTCTAACTGGTTAAGGGAAAGTGCTCGTAATTTTTCCCATTCGCTCAGTATCGCAAATTGACGAAGTTGAGATACGTCGTCAATGCCAAACCGTTTAGCAATCTGTTCAACCGTTTGCCCTTCGCTAACAAACAAAAATTGGAATAACTGCCACAGCGTTTGTATATCGTCTGGTAAGCCATTGATTGGTTGTTTAATGTACATAGTAGTAAGTGTGATTGGTTAAAGTAGTATTGTTATAGTAACCGGCTAATATCATTAATCCGGTTAAGGACACGCACAAAATCGGCAGCATCGGCGGGAGTAAGGTAGCGTCGGTCCCCGGGATACTGCATTTGCTTTTCCATAAACCAATTTTCCCGGGCTTCGGCCGGAGTGAGGATCGGCTGCCCGCCGGTTAGAAGGTTGAGCGTCTGAGCATCGACGCTTCCGGCAGTAATATCCATTGGTATTAATCGGAAGGTCTCCCAGCCTTTCAGATTACAGGCCTTAAAAAGCCGACGGAAAAACTGTTCTACTTTTCGTTGCCGGTGATCGGCGAAGGTTACCTTAAACATTTTCAGTTGCCCTTCCACCTCGGCAGCCGCTCCGATCTGACCGGCTGAAATGATTGAAAGCAAGCGGGGAGGTACTCGGTGAGCGGAAGCAATTTCGTCTCTGTTCTCCCGCCGAAGGTCGAGATATGGCGCTTCCTTAAGAGAAGTGTTCATATCGGCAACCGTGAGTTTCGTACCCCGTTGTAACTCCAATAAGAGACTTTTAGCCGCATTATCGACTCCGTGATACTTCCGTTTCATAAAAGAAGAAAGCTCCATTTTTTGATCGGGAGTTAATCGAGCCCCTTCAATGGTAAAGAGTTTATCGAGCATCAGCGAGTTATTGAACCACCGTTCGGCAAGCGTAGCAATGGAGAAATTCAGCATCAGGGACTTTTGAGCAGAGATGTATTCCGGTTCTCCGTACCAGAATTTTCCTCCGGGACTATCGAGTTTTAATTGTCGCATTCCGGTTTCCATGCCGGTTCGGTACTTAGGAAAGTCCACCGTAGTCAATCCATACCCTCGTTTATAGATAAATTGGAGAAAGCCTTCGTCTTGAAGACCTCTTTCATCGGGCGGGCGGGTTATTCGGGTAAGGAGGGCCGGAACATGATAAAAATATGGGTACGGCCCTCGCTCGTTTACAATTTCAATATAAGCCGAACCATAAATTTCTAAATCAAGGGAAAACCCGTCGAGTAAATCTTGGAAGGAATCGTCTTCGTTGGCTTCGTCGATTGCATTTCGTAATTCATCGGAGCAGTCATACCCCTGCCCCACGGTAGCGGTCCGTTTGCAATAGATAGCATTGGAATGGTACCCATTACAGGTTAGTAAGCTATACAGCAAATAAGGATCATACGGTGGAGGGATAGCCTTGTACTCTGTGACCAGCGTTTCCCGAGCCCATTCATAACTTTTTACGATTTCAATTATTTCATTATCGAGTGCATCGGTACGGAAGGAATAGGCGCTCGATTCGTCTTTACGAATTTTATTGAGTTCATACCCGAACAGCTTCATATTCGGTTGCCTTTATGATTCGGGAGGCAAGATCGGTGGCAGTAGTATCGGCGGGTATGATAGCCGCCTGAATGCGACCATGTCATCGGTTTTACCTCCCAGCGTTGGGAGATAACTATGATATTCGGGCGGGGAGCAAAGCCCGAAAGGAGACCGTAGTGTTCTGCTTAGAAAGAACAACCATAAATACTTACGCGGGCTGAATCAAAAGAGTTTCATACAGGGAATGTTTCTATGCCATATTTCAATCGAATAGTAGTTAATCCTTTTACCTACTCAATTGTTAGTTTATCTTAACCATCGTCAAAAGTAGTATGCTTGACTTAATGCAACTTTCGGCTATTATTACCCAGGTTCAATATTGGATTAAACGAGCAGGTGTCTCGTTGCACCCCAATACTGGATTAGAGTTACTTATTAAAAGAAATATTACTATTTACGAAAATCAACAAAAACAACTTCCGTTAGCTTCCGGGGATCATTATTATATGAGTGTCCTAACGTTACTATATGACACATTACATTTATTGTGGAAAAAGAATATTGATTTTACTTCCAAACTAAAAGCCATGAATACAGGGTCAGTGGATTTTGGGGAAAGTGGAGAAAAAGGGAAAGATAATTTTAAAGATTTTGGATTCGAGTTGGTTTCGGCTTACCTGCTATTAAAAAATGTTGTGAACGCACAATTTCCCTCGGATGAAGATAATAATGATATTATTTGTACCATTCCCAACGCTGTTGCCGGCAGCACTGAAACCATTGAAATACAATGCAAACATCCGGAGGTACTTCATGAAGGTAAAATACAAGATTTTATTGGTAATGCCCTTAAGCATTCTACTCAGACAGCACAAGAAACTTCCACCCCAGCGAATCCAATCATTTTAGGTTTTGCCGTAGATGGAGTGTTCCCTTTCGTAAAAGTAGATGATTATTTTTCCTTACATTCTCATTTTAAAACCATTGAAGCCAGTCTCATCGATGCGTTTACTAAAGTTCAAATCCCTACACGGGTACTTGGATTTTATACGCTTGCTACCGCTTATAATAATGAAAAACAAAAAATAGAGGTATTCGGAAATGCAGTAATTATTAACCATTCTGGTATTAGTATTAAGGAAAAACAGGAGCCATCCTATAAAGCGGCCTATACAATTCTGAGTTGTTTTAATCCTATTCCAAATATTTTTACGGTGGATAATGAAACTCCTATAAGTTATAATAAAATGAAATGGTGAAATTCTCTTACGTACTCTCTTAAAGAAAGTTTGGAGCCACTAAGTAACACATAATGACAGACTCGGCCGGAGGCTTTGTGATGATGGATGACGATGGATAGTCCTCCGGCTGTCTGTTTTTCTTATGTTTTGTGGGCTGGTTTTAGCCACTAAAGTTCGGCAAAAAAGGTCGAAATCCGCCGAACCCATTTGCGCGATAATTTGTCGACGACGGTCGAATTTGAGCGATTTCAGCTACAATTATGACTAAAACCAAACCACATCCGAACATAAGTAGGATAACCGATGCCCTCAAAAACCGGCAGAATGTAGAGTTACGGGGTACATCCGTAGCCGTAAGAAAACTCCTCGATGAACTGATAACCGTTGACCGGGGAGTCCCTATTATTCCGCCCCGGCACGAAGAAGATTACCGGATTCGGGTACTCGATAAAATAGTATTCCCGGCCAGTGATAAGATGTCGGTGGAGAATATCCAACGGCAGGTCTTACAAGCCTTTGGATGGCCATTAATACTTAATCTCAGCCATGTCCAGTTCTTCGGTGGCAAATTACTAAAAGAGCTTCATCACGACCGGGTTCTCCCGGTCTTTTTATTTGAGTACCCGGAATTACTCAAAAGGAAAGCCTTCTCCCTGCTTCCTATCCTTTCAGAATATAGTGTGGATAGGTTACCGGTTGGTATTCCAAGTATTATCTGTATCACCGAACGGGGCCGTCCGGTAGGTTCGCTAACCTCCAGTTCACTGGTAATAGAGTTACCTCACTCTCTTACCCGAGACGAGATCGTAGGAATAATAGACCAAACAGTAGCAGGTTCATCCCAGTATTTTTCTACTTCGGTTATTAAGGAGTTAGAGCAACTGTCCTCCCATGCTGCTATCAGAACCGCTATAAAGAACCTACTTTCTACAATGAATAAACTCGGGCTACAATCTATTGATGAGGAATTATACCATCAGTGCAAACTCAAAACCTACCGCCATGGCACCAAGACGCTTAATCGATCCAGAGTATAAGATAGAAGTCCGGGAGCAATATCAAAAGGCTGCTACCCAGAAAGAAAAGAACGCTATCATTAAACGGGCCTGTAAGATAACCGGATATACCTATGGAGGTCTTATCCGGGCTATTGAAGCAAACGTTCGTACCCGTGCTCTTACTCAGGGACAGATGCAACAGATAGAGTATTATAACTCCCTCGGTAAACTGGTTTGGGACTACCAAAGCGAACACTCTACCAAACGGTGGGTATCGACCACGATGGCTATAAAACGGCTGAAAGAAACCGGAATACTACCGGTAGAAACCACCTACAATCAAATCTCGGTAGCAATCCGCCGCCAGCGGTTTAAGAATAAATCCGGCTCTTATTTTACTCCGTTCGAACGTAGTGAACCACTGGAAATGATACAACTCGACTTCACCCGGAGCCGACATTTTCAGCATATCAGAAAGAACGGGAAATCCTATTTACAGCTTTCCGAGGAAAAAGGTGCCAATGCCAAACAAAACCGGGTATGGATAGCAGTTGCCGTCGATGACTCTACCAGAATGACCTATGCCCGGTATTACCTTGCTTCCGGGGAAAGTAGTTTACTGGCCCGGGATTTCTTCTTAAAAGCGGCTACATCAAAAACGGTAACCAATACCAAGACCGGGGAGATCAAAATACTCCCACTGTTACAGGGACAACCCGGAACGGTCTATTATGCTGCTCCCCAACTTTAGGACCAGTAGTTAAGGTGGTAATTTTACATAACTA
>CAYOJJ010000026.1:0-38923 GCA_964404255.1 uncultured Alphaproteobacteria bacterium
ACCGTATGCTTTTCCCCGCGGTTAAGTTCGAGCACCAACTGGCGTGGAATCGCATTGAAGCATCCGCCACAGACTCCCGAATGTACTGCTACAACAGCTACGCCATTCTTAGCAGGGCGAATACGCTCATAAATCGAAAGAAAATTAGGATCGACGTTCTTTACCGCTTCCTCGCGCTTGGCGAGTAATTCCTTTTCTTCTTCCTGGGTCTCTTTCATCAGCTCAGCGAGCAAGCGCTGAGATTCGTCAAATTCTTCCTTAAGCTGCATGACGTCGGCGCGGGCTGCTTCGGCATCGGCATTGGCATTTTCTGCCTCGACCCCTAACCGGGCCATTGCCTGTGTACCTTCGTTAAGGCGGCGCTCGGCATCCTCGATCTGGAAGGTGATCGCATCGTATTCGCGGGTCGTCTTGACATCGAACTGCTGGCCTTTGTAGCGTTCGAGCTTTTCCTGATAATCCTGAAGGTCGCCCTCGATAGAACGAAGCTGGGCTTCACGCTCATGAATGAACCGCTCAATATCGGCAAGAATATTTTCGCGTTCTAACAGCGCAACGCGCATTTCCTCGACACGAACCGGTAGTTCTCCACGGCTGGCAATAAGCTCGTCAAGCTCGGAATCGAGTCGTTGTAATTGATATAAGCCCAGTAAAGTGTTGTTCACAACGTTTCCTTTAGTAGATGATAACATACTGCGTTTGGGCGCAGTGCAGATTCTACAATATAGGATTGCTCAGTACTTAAATGCAAATCTACAGATATACAAACACTTAGAGCCGCTTGGAACATTCCGCTAACTACAAATCGCTCCGTTTCCGAGTGGCCGGCATCTATGAGTAATACCCCGTCATGCTCGGCTTTGTAGAAATCGTGATACCGGATATCGCCGGTTATAAAGGCGTCGGCTCCTTTTGCCCGGGCGTTGGAATAGTATTCCATCCCTGCTCCGGCGAGTACTGCTACCCGGCGGATCATTTTATCTGTGATGCTGCTATATCGTAAAACCGATTGACCGAAGGTACGGCCAACCAACTCTAAAAACTCTTCTTTGGATGCCCCTTCGGCTAGATCGCCGATTGTCCCCATGCCAAACTTTGGATGCTCATTCAATAGCGCATACCGATCATAGGCTACTTCTTCATAGGGATGGACGGCGATCATTTCCCGGATGATGCGACCGGCTTTCCAGCGTTCGCAGATCATTTCGAGGCGAATCTCATGGACGGATTCGCGAACCATCGGTGTACCGATCGCCGGGTTTGAATCAGGAGCGCCTCGAAACGTCCCTGTTCCGGGCGTCGAAAAAGAGCACTCATCGTAATTGCTAATGCTCCCGGCTCCGGCATCCCACATTGCCTGCTTAACCTTTTCGATAATTTCAGGATCGGAAGCGGGTACAAAAACCGCGATCTTTTCAAGACTATTTTTTAAGGGAGAGAGGCTTTGCGTGCGCTTGAGGCCAAGAGCCGAAGCCATTAGTGCACTCGAACCGAATACCGGATGAGCATCGAAAGCCGTATGAAGAATATATAGCGAGATCGAGGCGCTGATAAGCCTCGCGACCAGCATTCCGGTTCGGTTTGCTTCGGTAATAGAATTTACGGAGGGGAAAATGAGCGGGTGGTAGCAAACGATAAGGTTTGCTCCAAGCTGTTCGGCTTCACAGATCACGGCATCAGTGATCTCATAGGCTAAGAGGATGCGTGTTATTTCCGCACCCGGATCGGCACAGACCTGTAAACCTACTGCATCTTTCTCATACCCTGCCGAAGCAAGAGGAATAACCTCATCGAATGCGCGAATAAACTCCCGTATTCTCACACCTGATCGGGTTACTCAACGATCAATTTTTTCGAGGCAATAACATTGCCATCGACTCTCATAGTAACGACATAGATACCAGGGGTATGTGTCTCCGGAGTATAATAGGCAACATTACTGCCTTTGGAGAACCGGGTATTTCCTATTGTCGAGATCGTCCGGCCAAGGGCATCGGAGACGGTAAATTCAACAATTCCCGAGGCAGCAAGGGTAAAAGGAATTGCCGCAGAAATAGTAGCCGGGTTCGGAGAAATATCTCCGAGCGAAGTGGTATGATCTTTTTCATTGCCAACAGCCGATACTTGCATCGGTGCTTCGGCGGCTCCATAGACCAATCTTGAGACACCATCGGTACCGGCCGTCGGGTCCTGCAAGAAGGCTACGATACGAATATTATTCATATTCCAGCCTTTGCCGGTAGTATCGATCGTATAATGAAGATCTTTGCTTCCGGAAAGGGTAAATGATTCGCCACCATCTTTTGCTGGTAACATAGCGCGGAATACCCGATTCCATCCATTGGCTTTTTCCTCCGAATAATTGGCATCGATGCCGGGGCCGCTATACATAAGATTATTTTCTAATACGGCAACATAGGGTTTTACCGGCGAGCTATTAGAGCCCGTTATATGCAGTTGTACATCCAATTGTCCCGAAGCATTGACCGTCGGAGTAATAGCAATGGTAGCAGGGAGCGAAGTTGTTTTTGCCTCATCGAGCAAGGGTTTCCAGGTTGAGAAATAGTCCATTCTCCCTTGCGGTACGATGCCATCTACAGTGCCGAAAGGATTTCCCGATTGAGCATAGTAGGTATAAAATCTGTAGTTCACATCCGAAACATTGGCGTTATAGAACGGATCGCCGGGAAACGGAGCATCGTTATGATAGTAGATCAATATTACATTTGTCGAAGCATTATCGGAGGCATATTTTTCTATAGCATGATCGACATCCGGGCAATTACCACAGTTGGTATTGGTAAATACTTCCACTAATACCTGGGCTTTTATAGCCGTAGCGAGGAAGAGTACGCAGATAATAAGTAATCCTTTTTTGATCATCATCAACTCCTTAATAAATTATCCTACCACTTTGGATGGTAGATTGCCCACCTAAAACACATTTTTAAGCACTTTGTTGCCGTTACGGGTAAAGACCTTCCACCGTGCAGGTTTTTCCCTTCGGAATCAGCACTTTTACCGAATCTAACTTAAAATATTCTTCATGTTGACTCGCAACGGTATCAAGATCGGGCGTCACATTATAATAATAAATATGAAGGGTATCTTCGAGAACAACCGTCGGTTTTCTGATCTGAAAAATATTTGTATCGGCAACCGAGCCATGGGCATAAGAATACAGGATCATGGAATCCTTCAAGCCGGAGGAAGAATCGATACGGATGGGTACGGCAACCGGTTGGAGCGTGATCCGGGTAACCGTATCCGGTAAATGCAGATGAGCAGAATCGATCCCACTTCCGCGCAACGGAGTAAAGGTGATCTCGGTATCGCTTTCACAGCCAAGAATTCCGGCAAATATACAGCAAGAGACTACTATAACAAGGTATTTCATCGGTCTATTGTACTCGTTTTTAAGGCGATAAATTCCCAAAGAATGCCGGGCAGGCCAAGGTGTTGTATTTTTGTAATATGGAGAAAGTAAAACTCGCCCTTATCGGCAGCGGCAATATGGGGCAGGTGATCCATCTGCCGATCCTCAAAAAGATGCAGGATGTCGAACTTTGTGCTATCGTCGACCCCGACGAGCGCAAAGCAAAGACTATTGCCGAACGCTTTGGTATTCCTTTGACCTTCAAATCGGTCGATGCCATGCTTTCTTCTTCTATCGGTTCGGAGATCGAAGCGGTTGATATTTGTACCCCAACCGATCAGCATAAAGCTCCGGCGATTGCTGCTCTGCAGGCTGGGAAAGATGTACTCGTCGAAAAGCCGATCGCCCGCTCTGCCAAAGAAGCAAAAGAGATTGCCGATGTTGCGGCAAAATATGACCGGAAGCTTATGGTCGGGATGAATAGCCGTTTCCGTCCGGATACCCTGATCTTAAAGTCATTTATCGATAGCCATGAACTGGGTAGCATTTATTATATCAAATCCGGCTGGCTGAAACAGCAATCTTCGGTAGCAAGCTGGCAGCAGCAAAAAGAAAAATCGGGTGGTGGGGTGTTTGTCGATCTTGGCATCGTTATGCTCGATATGGCGCTCTGGCTCTTGAATTACCCGAAGGTTTCGACGGTCAGCGCTACAACCTACAATCAGTTTACGAAAAAAGTGGAAGATTCGGCAGCGGTATTTATCCGCCTGGCCGATGGCGTCACCCTTACGATCGAAACAAGCTGGACCTTCCATCGCGATGGCGATTTCTTCTATTGCAATGTCTTTGGCAAAGATGGCTCCGCATTTATCAATCCCCTGCGTGTCTTTAAGCAGGTGGCCGGTAATCTGGTAAATCTCACTCCGGCCAAGAGCGAATCTCAGGTGGCGCTCTACAAGAAATCTTATGAAAATGAATTACGCCATTTTATCAATTGCGTAAAGGGGTTGGTACCTATTGTATCCAGTGGCGAAGAAGCCGTTATGAGAATGCAGATCGTTGAAGCGATCTATCAATCCGCAGCAAAGAACAAAGAAATAGCATTATCGCCGGCTAAAAAGAAAGCTTAATTCTTTCCTTTGAGCATCGGCTGTACTTTTTCCCCATCTTTTACGGCATCACCAACACCAAGAGCGATCTGATCTCCGGCCGAGAGCCCGGATGCGATCTGCACACGGCGTCCGTCGTTATCAGCGATCTCGATCTTCTTCATGTGTAAAATGCCGATACTATCGACAACAGCGGCATAAAACTCTTTGCCTTTGATAATAAGCGCATCCGATGGCATTTCAAGATAGGGACGGGCTTTGATCTTTATATCCACCTGTACATAACTTCCGGAGAGTATCTCTCCTTTCGAATTATCGATGTCGATCTCGGCAAGCAATGTTCGGGTCTTGGAATCGATCTCCCCGGTAAAACGGGTGATCGTTGCCGGGATCCTCACGTCCGGACGCTCCGGAAGACGGATCGTTACAGTATCCCCTTCTCTGATAAAGACAGCATCGTGCTGATCGAGATACACATAGATACGAAGTTTATTGATCTGGGAGACAGTAACGACGGGCAGTGCACTCGATTGCGAAGAGGCGGCGCTTTGTACCAAAGCCCCGGGATCGGCATAGCGGGCTGTTACCTTGCCGGCGAATGGTGCTTTGATCGTCAGGTAGGCTTTTTGTTGAGATAATCCCGCAAGATTTGCTTCAGCGGTTTCCGCATCGGCAATCGCCTGGTCTGCTTCCTGTTGAGAGAGAATGCCCTGCTTCAACAACTCTTCATTACGCTTGGCGATGCTTCGTTTGTTCTTAGCATCGGCTTGGGCTCCTTGAATGCTCCTATCTACTTCCGGAGATTCGATGGAAGCAATAAGCTGACCTTCTCTTACATCGTCACCTTTATCGACCGTGATCGATTTCAGGTAACCGCTCACTTTCGAATACAGTGTTACGGAAGTATAAGGCTTTACTTCTCCCGCAACGGTTATCGTTCGTTCCGGCGAAGAAGGGGTTACCGGAGCCACCCGAACTCTGATACCGGCCGCTACTTCTTTCGAGCGTTCTTCGGCTTCCGAATGCGTAGCCTTCTCTTTTGCCGAGGAAAGATAATAGACTGCTCCACCTGCAAGCGCAAGTACCAATACTCCGCCTACAAATAATTTACCCGATGATCGTTTTTCTGTCGCCATGTTCTTATTCTTCAATCGTTATCCGAGCGTTCAATTCCTTTTAATCAATTACCACTTCGCTCGGTGCATTCGGATCGTAGTCAAATCCCTTCTCTTCAGCAACGAACCGTTCTTCAAGTTCATGTTTAGTCGGTTTACCTTTACGCAGGTACGAATAGATGACCGGCACAATGAAGAGCGTCGTAAAGGTCGCGAAGACCAGTCCTCCGATAACTGCCCGACCCAGCGGTGCATTCTGCTCGCCACCTTCGCCAAGGGCAAGAGCCATTGGCACCATACCGATGATCATGGCAAGTGCCGTCATCAGCACCGGACGTAAACGCGTCTTTCCGGCCTCCAATGCACCTCGCAAGGCATCGTAGCCATGCTCGACTCGCACATCGTTGGCAAAACTTACCAACAAGGTTGCATTCGAAACCGCAATACCAACCGACATGATCGTACCCATCAATGAAATAACGTTGATCGTTGTACCGGTAATAGCGAGCATCCATAAGATACCGCACAAAGCTCCGGGCACCGCTATCATCACAATAAAAGGATCGAGCCAGGATTGGAATAAGGTTACCATCAGCAAGTATACTAATACGATAGCAATAATAATACCGAAGCCGAGGCTGCGGAATGACTCATTCATTACCTCATTCTGACCGCGGATGGTGATCTTCATACCCTTAGGCAATTCGCCTAACTTATCGATAACGGCCTGAATATCTTTAACCGTCGAGCCCAAGTCGCGATCTTCAACACTGGCGCCGATATCAAGTACCCGTTGTACGGTATGGTGATCGATCTGGTTCGGCGCCCATTCGCTTGTTAAGGTAACGAGATTGCTCAGGGTTTGCACCGGCGGTTTTGGTACATCGGTCGGCGCTGCAGAAGGAACGGTCTGTAAGATAGCTGCGGCCGATGGCGGAGTAATGGGGCTGGCAAGTAATTGCTCCATTGTCGTGACCCGCTCCAGCGGTACTTTTACCGAGACAGAATAATTTACATTATTCTTCGGATTAAGGTAAAACGAAGGTGCCAGCAGCGAACTCGATGAAAGCGAGATCAGCATACTTGTGGCCACATCCTTAACCGAAACTCCGAGCTGCGCGGCTCGCTGGCGATCGACATTTAATTTCAACGTCGGATAATCCAGCACTTGCTTGATACTCACATCAACAGCGCCGGGAATAAGCTTCATTTGATTAGTGATCTTCAGGGCATATTCATGCGCCTTTTGAAGATCGGAATACTCGATCTGAATATCGATCGGCGAGGAAAGGCCGAAGTTTAGTACCTGGCTGGTTATATCTGCCGGTTGGAAATAAATAGTACTTCCCGGAAAATCTTTCGCTAATTCCTTTCGGATGCGTTTCTGATATTCCACGGTCGGATGATGCTCTTGCTTCAATGAAATAAGTATTTCTGCATCCATACCGCTTACGTTATCCGAAGGGATCATGGAAAGATTATAGGAGGTCGGGACCCCCACCATATCATTGATCGCCGAAAGCTCGGAATGAGGGATGATCTTCTTAATGGAATCTTCGACTGCCAGCACCATTTTTTCCGTCTCTTCCAACCGAGTACCAACCGGCGCGCGGAAATGCAATTTCATAAGTCCGGAATCCGTCGTCGGGAAGAAGTCAGTGCCGATCACCCCCGCAAGAATGAACGTTAATATGAGAACGATACCTGAGGAAACCAGGACAAAGACCCTGTGAGCAAGAAATGCTTCGAGCAACCGCCCATAAGCATTTTGAAAGCGTGTTAAGGCGCGTTCTCTCGCTATATTAAATTTTCCGAAGATACTATGCGAGCCCTCACCTCGCAATAGCTCTTCTTCGGTGAACATGTGCTCGCCCCCCATGAGCATTCGCGAAAGCGTTGGCACCAAGGTACGCGAAAGTACATACGAAGCCAGCATCGATATAACCACCGAAAGCGCCATCGGAGTAAAAAGGTACTTCGAAGGACCGGTGAGCAATACGACCGGGAAGAAAACGATACAGATCGATAGCGTTGCCATAATGGCCGGCAAAGCAATCTGGCGGGCTCCATCGAGAATCGCCACCGTGAGCGGTTTATGCATGTGCCGGTTTCGGTGAATATTCTCCACCTCTACCGTCGCATCGTCAACGAGCATACCGATAGCAAGTGAAAGGCCGCCGAGCGTCATGATATTGATCGTGTTGCCGGTAAGATTGAGACCGATAATACCGGTAAGAATAGCAAGTGGGATAGAAGTACAAACAATGATAACGCTTCGCCAACTACCAAGGAACATGAGGATCATGAGCGAGACGAGAATCGAAGACACGATGGCTTCGCGGATCACACTTTCGATTGCCGCACGAACGAAGGTAGATTGATCGAAGTCGATATTTAACTCCAGTCCCTGCGGAGCAATGGCTTTTACGGCAGGAATGATCGAACGTGCTCCTTCGACAACCGCGAGCGTCGAAGCATTGGCCTTTTTGACAATCGCCAGATAGGTTGAGCGCTGGCCATTGATATGAACAATATTAGTTTGAGTACCAAAGCCATCGTTAACCTCGGCTACGTCGCCAATGGTTACGACAGCGCCGTTTACCACCTTAACGGGAATATCGTTGAATTGCTGAACCGAACTTGGGCTGGCATTAATAGCGATATTATATTCTGTCTCGCCAAAGCGGGCAAATCCGGCCGGCAAAATAACATTCTCGTTTGAAAGAGCTGTTACAACATCGGCGGCAGAAAGCCCTTTCGATTGCAGCTTTTTCGGATCGACATCCACCGTGATCATCCTATTCTTTCCACCATACGGCGCCGGCGATGCAAGTCCCGGAATAGTGAATAATCTGATCCTGACGAAGTTCAGACCATAATCGAACAACTCTTCTTCCGTCAGATTTTTACTCGATATAGTCAACTGTGCTACCGGCACATTCGAAGCATTGAACTGAATGATCGATGGCGGGCGCATACCCGGAGGCATAATGCCGATCACACCATTGCTTACGGCAGAGATCTGGGCAATAGCAGAACCTATATCGGTACCAGGTTCAAAATAGATCTTTAATAAACCGATGCTTGGTATGGAGCTCGATTCGATGTGTGAAATTCCATTGACCGTTGTTGAATACGCACGTTCGGAGAGTAGGACAACGCGACGCTCCATATCCTCAGCGCTAAGGCCGTTATAGCTCCATACAACCGAAACGACAGGAATATCAATAACCGGGAATATATCGACCAACATACTTTTGATCGATAATACACCCATCAATAGAATAAAAAAGCAGAAAACCGCTATCGTATAGGGTCTTCGAAGCGCTAACCTAACAATCCACATGTATCTGGTCCTACCCCACTATTCAATATACTGCACTCGTTCAGGGGAAACTATAGTAATGGTAGTAACTACTGTGGCGAAGGGGTACAATTACGCCGGTCCAATATTATTTGTTACTACATGAATTAAGTATTAACGAAATCGTATTCCCGGGCATTCCAATAGAGTGAAGAATGACTAAGTTTTCATTTTCGGCAGGAGGTGGTTTCCAGAAGGACGATGCCCAATAGCTGTATTTTTGTGGTCTGTTGACTAATCCGTTACCTTCAGTGGCAGAATTACAATTGGGCATACCGAATTTTACGTATGCCGATCTTTATGACCCGACCGCTCTTTCCCGTCTTCACAGTATCTTTTTTTCAGAAGTTGCCGCTTCCGACCCTCAATTGGTCGAACGCTGGAATGCATACTCAGCGAGCGGAGGTTACGGCCTCGGCCCGGTAGAAATTTCGAATCTGCTGGTCGATCTTGCTCCCCATGTCGGCGCCTTTATTGCTACATTATTCTCGGTAGAAAACCAACGTTCCTCGCAGATGGCGCTTGCCGATCGTGAAAAAGTGATCTTCGAATTCAAGCGCGACCTCCTGCAGCGCCGGGCGATGAAAAAATTTCCGGCGATCGAGGCCTGCCTTGCCATTGGGAGCCTTGCAGAATTACAGGCTGGTTATGAAGCCGAAAAGAAGGCTCATCCCGAATTATTCGAAGGAGCCGATGAAGAACTGGGTGCGGCCCGGCTTGCCAAAGCGGTTGCAACCGATAAACTGGATGCCTATTATGCCGCCTGTGTCTATAACGAAGAATTACATTATAAAGTAAAAGACTGGGCGAGCTATCACTTACCGAAGAATTTGAATTACGAACATCTGGTCGAGATCATCCGTCCGGAAGCATTACTGCCGGAAAAATTTATCGGTCCCGAAGAAGAATACCGGCGCCGCGATGGCTTTGCCCTTACCGATGGCAGAATGAACCCAAGGGAAGTTCGTGGTGAAACCGAGTATTGCATTTTCTGCCATGACCGCTCGAAGGATTCCTGCTCAAAAGGTATTCATGAAAAAGATGGAGCGGTGAAGAAAAATCCGCTCGGTATTCCGCTCGCCGGCTGTCCGCTCGATGAGAAAATTTCTGAAATGCACTTTCATCTTTCCAAAGGAGATGCTATCAGTGCGTTGGCGCTTGTCATGCTCGATAATCCGATGTGCCCTGGGACGGGACATCGTATTTGTAACGATTGCATGAAGGCCTGTATCTACCAGAAGCAAACTCCGGTGAATATACCGCAGGCTGAAACAGGCGCTCTTACCGATGTACTTCGGATGCCCTGGGGTGTGGAGATCTATGGTTTCCTCACTCGTTGGAATCCGCTGAATGTCAAACGGCCGTATGCTCTTCCTTATAGTGGGAAAAAGACTTTGGTTGTCGGCTTGGGACCGGCTGGTTATACCCTTTCTCATTATCTTCTTAATGAAGGTATCGGGGTGGTCGGTATCGATGGCTTGAAGATCGAGCCGCTCGATAAGACTATGACCGGTTATCTTGATGAACAAGGAAAGTGGATAACTCCGAAACCCATTGAAAACTGGAGTGCTATTTATTCCGCGCTCGATGAGCGCTCGATGGACGGCTTTGGCGGAGTTGCCGAATATGGAATCACCGTTCGCTGGGACAAGAATTTTCTGACCTTAATTTATCTTACGCTTTCGCGACGCAATACCTTTGCTATTTACGGTGGAACGAGATTCGGTGGTACGATTACTATCGAAGATGCCTATAATAGATATGGCTTCGATCACATCGCTATTGCGAGCGGCGCAGGTAAACCGACGATCGTGCCAATGAAGAATAACCTCATTCGAGGTATTCGTAAAGCAAGCGATTTTCTTATGGCCTTGCAGCTTACCGGCGCGGCAAAGAAAAATACTCTGGCCAATCTTCAGGTACAACTCCCGGCGGTAGTAATAGGAGGCGGTTTAACAGCTATCGATACCGCAACCGAACTTGCTGCCTATTATCCTATTCAGGTAGAAAAATTTCTTGAGCGCTATGAGAAGGTTACTTCCCAAACATCGGAAGAGGCCTTCAGTAAAGGGCTCAATGATGAAGACAGAAATATTCTTGCTACGTTCGTTCAACACGGTAAAGCGGTAAGGAACGAACGCGAGCGCGCCAATCTCGCCGGTGAAGAACCGAATTTTGTGCCGCTGGTTCGAGCCTGGGGTGGAGTAAGCATAGCCTATCGCCGCAGTCTTAATGATTCCCCTGCCTATAGACTTAACCATGAAGAGGTAGAGAAATCGCTTGAAGAAGGCATTTACTATTACGAAAATCTTTCTCCGGTCGAAGCCCTTGAAGATGAGTTTGGAGCTGTTCGTGCTGTTATTTTTGATAGACAAAAACTTGTCGATGGCAAGCCGAGAAATTCCGGTGACCTCGTAGAACTTGCTGCAAGAACGGTCTGCGTTGCTGCAGGTACAAGCCCGAATACTATTTATGAGCGCGAATACCCGGGCACGTTCAAAAAAGACAAGTGGAATAACTTCTTCCAGCCGCACACTCTCAATGGATCGCTCCATGAAGATGAGTCCGGCTTCTTTACCGGTTATGAAGAGGACGGTAAGTTTATCACCTATTATGGTGATAACCATCCGCGTTATGCCGGTAACGTTGTGAAAGCCATGGCCAGTGCGAAGGATGGTTATCCTTCGGTACTGTATGCGTTATTCAAGAACAATGAACGTCCGGTTGGATCGATTGACGAATGGTATAACTTTCGGCGCACGACCGATTCCGAATTTCTAGCAACGGTGGTTCGGGTGGAACGCCTGACAAAAACGATCGTCGAAGTAGTTGTAAAAGCACCGGCGGCTGCGCGACATTTCCATCCGGGACAGTTCTACCGCCTGCAGAATTTTGAAAAACTCGCCACAACGATCGAGAACGTGCCCATCACAATGGAAGGGCTTGCTCTTACCGGTGCCTGGGTCGATAAAGAGCAGGGACTGCTTTCGCTTATTGTATTGGAAATGGGTTCGAGTTCGCGGCAGTGTGCACTGCTCAAAGCCGGCGAGCCGGTTATCGTTATGGGGCCGACAGGAACTCCGACCGAGATCCCTGAAAACGAAACAGTGCTTCTTGCCGGCGGCGGTCTGGGTAATGCTGTGCTTTTTAGTATTGCAAAAGCTCTAAAAGAAAATAATAATAAGGTTATTTATTTTGCCGGTTATAAAAATGGCGAAGACCTCTTCAAGCGCGAAGAGATCGAAGCCTCGACAGATCAGGTGATCTGGTCGTCCGATGCCGGGGAGCATATTACAAGCAATCGTCCGCAGGATGCCCATTTCCGAGGCAATATTATTCAGGCAATGCTTGCCTACCATAATAATGAACTCGGCATCGAGCGGTTATTCCCCTTCTGTAACGTCGATCGCATTATTGCCATTGGCTCCGATAGAATGATGGCTGCCGTGAAAGCAGCGCGCAGAAAAGATGGCGTACTCGGAGAGTTAATGAAAGAAGGCCATCATGCGATCGGCTCCATTAACAGCCCGATGCAATGCATGATGAAAGAAGTTTGCGCCCAATGTCTGCAAAAGCACGTCGATCCTGTTACGCAGGAGGAAACGGGATTTGTTTTCAGTTGTTTTAATCAAGATCAACCGCTCGATATGGTCGATTTCAAGAACCTCAATGACCGGTTGAAGATCAATTCACTTTCAGAGAAGCTCTCGCTTAATTATTTCGAGCATCTCTTGCATATTAACCCTCTACCGAAGGTATGAAAAAGTTTTTATTAGTGTTTCTTGCCGCCCTTGTTCCGTTATTCGGCTGTAAGAAGCAGGATCATACGAAACCGAATGCGCTTAAGCGCTATAACATGAAATCGGTACATGGCATATACCGGTATTCCGGGAATAACCGGGGTACCGAAGAATTTTACATCGCCGATTACGGAAAATATGAAGCGCATATCATGAATATTGAAATGTTTCAGCGTATGGTTTTCATTCCACGCCGGGAAACGAATGTTACCCGCCTATGGGATCTCTACAATCTGAATCCCGGTACCCGGCAGATCAGACATCAGACTTCAAGACTATTCGATAGCTTGTATCACCTCTCCGACGACGACCTGCCAACCCCTGAACAACAATTTGAAATGATCATGAAAGAGAATTATTTCAAAAAGCAGGGCACGGAAGTTGTTAATGGATATACAGCTACCAAGTGGACCCAGTTAGATAATGGCTCCGCCCTTTGGGTATATGGTACATTACTTGTAAAAGAATACCTTACCGCAAAAGATGGATATATTCAAATGGATCTCGAATCTGTCGATACCAATTGGGTGGCCGATACTTCCGTATTTTCCCTTCCGAAAGATTATCAATTCGTAGAAGTAAAACCGGGAGAGCCGTTAACCCAATGACGAGGCCTACTGCTATTAAGCGTTCGGGAGAGGTACTGAATCTCACCTGGAGCGATGGGCATACCTCATCGATTCCGATAAAAGTACTCCGCGATGAGTGCCCTTGCGCCGGCTGTAAAGGCGAAACGATCCTCGGTACTCATTACCCGCCGCCACTAAAGATATTTCAGGAAGGTATGTACGAACTTACGAAACTCGTCCCTATTGGGCAATATGCTATTCAGGCCTACTGGAGGGATGGCCACGATACCGGCATTTATTCCTGGGAATATCTGCTGGCTCTTGAAGAACATCTTAAAGAACAAGCGTAAATAAAAAGGCGGCTTAAAGCCGCCTTTTTTATTGAAACAATATTTATTACGCTTCTTCCATCTGAGCTTTTTTCTTACTCTGGCGGAAGCGCTCCGTTGGGTCGAGTATCTTCTTGCGGAAACGGGTCGTCTCCGGAGTTACTTCGAGCAGATCATCGTCATCGAGCCATTCGATCTGCTGTTCGAGGGACATAGTACGTGGCGGATCAAGCTGTAAGGCCCCATCGGAACCCGAAGCACGCATATTCGTCAGATGCTTCTTCTTCGTAACGTTTACTATCATCTCGCCTTCACGGCTATTCTCGCCGACGATCATACCACGATAGACCTTCGTCCCAGGAGGTACGAAAAATACAGCGCGCTCTTGCAAGCCTTCCATAGCATAGCCGGTGGTATCACCATCTTCAAGCGAAACAAGCGCACCGCGCGAGCGACCGGTGATTGTTCCCTTGAATGATTCGTAATCATAGAAGAGCTGATTAAGCAATCCTGTGCCACGAGTCATCGTTAAGAACTCACCGCGGAAACCGATCATACCGCGTGACGGCACATGATATTCAATATGAGCCTGCTCATTGAGCGTCGTCATGTTGACCATCTGGCCTTTACGCGTACCGAGGGCTTCGATAACCGAGCCGACAAATTCTTCCGGTACATCGATCACAACTTGTTCGACGGGCTCCATGAGGTCGCCATCGACTTCCTGCATGATCACCTCAGGTTTGCTCACTGCAAACTCATACCCCTCACGTCGCATCGTTTCGATAAGAATAGCAAGCTGCAACTCACCACGAGCGGCAACCTTGAACGTATCGGGCGATACTTCTTCCATTCTGATGGAGATATTCTTGCGAAGTTCGCGAACCAAGCGATCGCGCAAGTGGCGCGAGGTAACAAACTTTCCTTCTTTACCGGCAAACGGAGAATCGTTTACGATGAAGTTCATCGCAATCGTCGGCTCATCAACATTGATGATCGGAAGTGGATCTGGATGCTCCGGATCGGCAACCGTCTCACCGATATGAACATCTTCCATTCCGGCAAGCTGAACGATCTCACCGGCACCGGCTTCGGGCACTTCCACGCGCTTCAGTCCCTCAAAGCTGAAAAGCTTAGTGATCTTTGCTTTTTCTATTGTTCCATCATGGCGAATGCGGGCAACCCAATCGCCGGGATGAACGGTACCTCTGAAAATTCTTCCGACAGCTAAACGACCGAGATAATCAGACCAATCGACATTTGCAACGAGCATCTGATACGGGGCATCTATTTCACCTGGCGGCGGCGGAACGTGCTCGATAATCGTATCGAAGAGTGGTGCAAGATCGACTGCTTCTTCATCGAGCAGGCGCTTGGCTAAGCCCTGCTTACCGACAGCATAGATAACCGGGAATTCCAACTGCTCGTACGAAGCGCCAAGCGACATAAAGAGCTCGAAAATTTCATCGAGCACTTCCGTCGGGCGGGCATCCTTGCGATCGATCTTATTGACGACAACGATCGGCTTTAAGTGCAGCAATAAACTTTTGCGAAGAACAAACTTCGTCTGCGGCAGGCATCCTTCCGCAGCATCGACGAGCAGAACGACGCCATCGACCATCTTGAGGATACGCTCAACCTCACCACCGAAATCGGCGTGGCCGGGAGTATCCACGATATTGATCTTGGTATCCTTCCAGTGGACACTGGTATTTTTCGCAAGAATGGTAATACCCTTCTCGCGTTCGAGGTCGTTCGAATCCATGACTCGTTCGACGACGTGTTCGTTGGACCTAAAAGTGCCGCTCTGACGCAGCATCTGATCGACCAGGGTTGTTTTGCCATGGTCAACGTGCGCAATGATAGCTACATTGCGGATATCGGTACGTAAATGCTCGGTATGCTTTTCTGCCATAATACGGCGCGAAGAACGTGGTTTGGAGGGCAATCGTTTCTTTTAGCCCATTAAGTGCCTATTACGCGTCATAAAGCCAATATGCACCTAACATCTAAAATGAACCTTCCTCTGTATTATCACCAGATTTAACCCGACTCACAATGAAGACTTTCTACTACATTTTAGCGCTTGTTCTTGGAATGACCGCCTGTAAAAAGGAACCGCAACCGCTTATAATCCCTGATCTTACGCCCAGATTATCGAAAATAGATACTGCCGAATTCAATAAGGCCCAGGCTCAGGTAGTAAAATTCCGTGAGCAGATAAAGCAGCACCCCGAAACCATAAAAAATTATTCGGACCTGGCAACGGTCTATATTCAGGAAGCCCGCGTTACCGGACGCCACCATGAATATTTTCCGGTTGCCGAGCGTCTGCTCGATGAGGCGCTTATGCGCGACTCCCTGTTCTTCGATGCCCTGACCCTCAAAGCGGGTATGCAGATGACAAAGCACCGATTTGCCGAAGCAAAAGTCTCTATTACCAAAGCTCTTTCAGGTACTCAATATAGCTCCGGAGCCTATGGTATTCTCGCCGATGCAAATACCGAGCTTGGCAAATATGATGAAGCTTTAGCGGCCGTCGATAAAATGATGAGTGCCCGTCCCGATCTGCGCGCCTATGCCAGAGCTTCGTATCAGCGTGAAATTCACGGCGATCTCGATGGAGCCCTGAGCGCTATGCGCCTGGCGGTAGATGCCGGTGCCTATGGCCAGGAGAATCGCGAATGGACCGTCTATCAATATGCCAATTTATTCCTCCACTCCGGTAAAACCGATACTGCGGCTTTCCTTTATAACGGAAGTCTCGAAGAACGACCGGATTATGGCTATGCACTCAGCGGCCTTGCTATGGTTGCAGCCGCTAAACAAGACTATGGAAAAGCAATAGAATTATTAGCAAAGGCATCGCAGGTATTGCCGGAGCACTTATTTATCGAACAGCTATCTGATATTTATCTTGCAATGGGTGATACTACCAATGCTCATGTAATGGAAGCAAAAGTACTAGAGACATTCGCCCAGCATGAAAAAGATAGCTGGAATATCGACCGGGAATATGCGGCCTACTGCGCTAATCACTCCATTCATCTTGAAGAAGCATTACAGCGTGCCGAGCGCGATCATACAAGCCGCCCGGATAACGTCGATGCTCTCGATACCCATGCCTGGGTACTCTTCAGAATGGGAAAAGCAGCAGAAGCAAAACCGCTTATCGAACGCGCGCTTCGATTCAACACCCTCAATCCCATCTTTTATGTTCATGCCGCTTTAATAGAGCAGGCCGCCGGCGATAATATGGCTGCAGCTAAATACCGCAGTCAGCTTCATTACCTGCCGCCGGTATTTAATCATTCCTCTATCGCTTCAAATTGAGGAGTGCATGATGACCCTGAACATCGGCATACTCTTACTTGTATCGCTCCTTCGCTTTCATAGTATCCATATTAGCTATGCAAAAGCAGAAGTCTTGGATCGCGTTGTACATATTAAAATATCGTACTATAAAGACGATCTGCTCAAAGCTACCGATAGCTGGTATAAAGGCAAAGCCGGTGCTTTAACCGGTTCGGCTTTAGAGCAAGCGGAGGCTAATTATATCAAAGAGCATGTTCGCTTTTGGTCGGGCAAAGGATTTACGCATCAACTGACAGCGACTACTTTCACTCTCTCTGAGGATGGTTCTTCCGTTATCTTCGATGCTACGTATACAAGCGATATTCCTATCGTTATATTGAGTGTGGATGACCGGGTTATCTGCGAGGATTATTCCGACCAAATGAATATCCTCACCTTAAAAGCTTTTGGAAAAGATCATAATATTATCTCCACTGCTTCGAAACCAACCACCACAATAAGCAACTCCTAAGCACTCTAATGGAGCTTTTTAATACTTTTTTCAAGATCGGGCTTGAGCACATTGTCACCGGATACGACCACTTGCTATTTCTGTTGGCGTTGATCCTGGTAACCAAAGAGCTGAAATCACTGCTGAAAGTTATTTCTGCTTTTACTATTGCTCATTCGACCACCCTTATTTTAAGCGCTTTGGAGATCATTAGCTTACCGCCGGCGCTTACCGAATCGTTCATTGCGCTCTCGATCGTCTATGTGGGTATAGAAAATGTCGTTCGTAAAGAGATAAACCATCGATGGATCGTAGCCGGTGGCTTCGGGCTTATTCACGGGGCAGGTTTCTCGGGGCACCTTACAGAAATTTTAAAGGGAATGCTTGGCGCCGGAGATGTATGGCCGCCGCTTATCGGTTTTAATATCGGTATTGAAGCAGGTCAGTTGATCGTCATTGCGATCACCTTGCCGATACTCTTGCTGCTTCGTAAGAAAGGTAAGGAACAGGAGATGGTACTGGAGCTTTCGAGAGTGATTGCTGCCGTGGGCGCTGTGCTATTGGTTTGGAGAGCCTTTGGTATTAACTCATAATGCCTTCAGTACATCGATAACCTGCAACGCTTCTTTGGTTTGCCGAATGTCATGAGTACGAATGATCTTTGCTCCATTTCTTGCACCATAACAAGATGCCGCAATACTGCCATTTACGCGCTCTTGTGGCGGCACACCGCCGAGTATTTTTCCGATCGTAGATTTTCTCGATACACCAAGCACCATAGGTACTTGTAAATTATTGAAGGCAGCATGTTCCTTCAGGAGCTTTATATTATCGGTTGCCCCTTTGGCAAATCCAAATCCGATATCGGCAAGTATTGTTTCTATACCAGCGCCACGAGCTGCGGTAATACGCTGTTCTAACCAGGTCAGTACTTCGAATACCACATCTTCATAGTGGTACTCGTCGATGGAAGTTTTTTGAAATTCCGGACCATAGCCATGCATCAGCACGATCGGCACGGAAGCTTCTTTGGCAACCGAAAACATTTCCGGATCGTCGGTACCCGCACTTACATCGTTAATGATCGTTGCTCCGGATTCAATCGCCCGTTTCGCAACTTCTGCCCGAGAAGTATCGATAGATATAATACAATCCGGCCGCTCCATCATAAGGAAATCTATAACCGGAAGAATACGGCGCAATTCTTCGTCGGTGGTTATGCGCTCGGCACCCGTTCCATAGGTACTTCCCGGAGGACGGGTCGATTGGCCTCCGATATCGATAATATCGGCGCCATCGTCAAGCATGGCAAGGGCATGGGTCGTTGCTTTTTCTGCCGAATGAAAAAGACCGCCATCGGAAAAAGAATCCGGCGTTACATTCAACACCCCCATCACTACAGTGCGGGGCGAAGCTAAAAGTTGGGTAAAACGGGCTGTTTGCATAAAACAAACAACGGCAGCAATTGCTTGCCACCGTTGGAAAGATCAAAGGGTAATCATACCCGCGAAGTTATGCTTTCTTACGCGAAGATTTTGCTGCTGCTTTAGCAGCTTTAACCTTAGCTTTAGCTTTTTCAGCCTTCTTCTTATGAAGCTTCTTTACAACTTTTCCTTTTTTGTTCATTGATTACCTGGGTATTAAATAATTACAAATTTACGAATTTAGCAGCCCGGATGCCTGAAAATCAGTCCTCGTCCTTCTTATTCCAATTAACGAGGTATCCATCATTGCTGATAAGCTGATGAATTGCCTCGGCTTCCTGTATTTTCGGAAGTAGTTCTTTCAGGTGATCACGAAGGATCGTCAGGCGCTCATTTTCGCTTCTGATCGAAAGCATCATCTGCCGCTGCTCGGGTGTCAGCCCCGATTTTTGCGCGATAGCATAGGATGGCAATTTATCTTCTTCGAGCCACTCTTCGAGATCAAGCGGATCGATCGAGCCTTTATAGGCTACATCACAAAGTTCGTTGAATAGTTCGATGGCTTCTCTGGCCAATTCGGAATTGCGTTCTTCCGGCTCGTCATCGATCCATCGTACTTCCGCATAGGCAAGCTCGTTCGAGGCCCCTTGTTCCAAGCGGACGATCTCGTAACGACGCACTCCTTCGGTTACAATATCGAGCTCGCCATCCTCGTATTTCTTCGTGATTGAAGAGATACGGGCTGCGCAGCCGATGGAATGCATAGCCGTATCTTCGATGTAATTGATACCGAAGATGCTATGATGTTCCATCGCCGAAGCGCACATCTGCTTATACCGCTCTTCAAAGATATGCAGCGGGATATGGGAGGCCGGAAAAAGAATCACCCCAAGCGGAAAGATCGGTATGCGTTCTAAGGCTTCCATTTACGAATCTTGTTCGTCTTTCCATAGCTCATACCAGGCCATCTGAATGGCTTCGAGCTTTGCTTCATTCGAATGGTGAATATCGTCCTCCCATTCGGGCAAAGCAGCGATCCAATCTCTGAGGTCAGTAAAGCGCACGGTCAAAGGGTCGGTCTCGCGATGAGCTTCGAACAGCGCTTCGCCAATATCTTCGATGTCATTCCAAGTCATGATCGTGTGTTATTATTTACCGGTTGCCCCTTCATGGAATAAATGAGCGATGGCATCATTAAGCTGAGGGATCTCAACAATAATATCGACATCTTCGGTCAACCGGGACTGGCATCCCAACCGCGATTGCAGGGTTAAGCCTTCGGCTTCATCGAGCTGGTCGGCCTCGTCATCACTTTGTTCCGTTAGTGAATTCATGCCCTGCTTTACAATAACATGACAGGTAGAACAGGCGCAGACGCCGCCGCAATTATGCTGGAGATCGATACCACCGGCAAGCGCTACATCGAGGATGCTATCCCCGACGAGCGCTTCCAGCGTTACATTCATCGGAAGGTACGTTATCGTGGCCACTCGGGTAATACGATAGTATAATACCGGTTATTGAAAGACGGATCAGCGGGCAGCATATTTTTTATACCGATCGTTCACACGCCCCCAATGGATATCGGCGATGAAGTTATCGATATAAGCGGCGCGCTTCGGGCCGTCCTTGTGATAGTAGGCATGCTCGAACACATCGCAGGAGATCAGCGGAATTGCTCCCCAGACGGCACCATAATGATGTTCGTCAACCAAAACGTTACGAAGCTGGCCCGAACCAAGCTGATCGACAATAAGGACTCCCCATCCGGAAAGTTTTGCCGCGAGCGAGCAGGCTTTGAAATCCGCTTTCCAATCTTCGATCGAACCGAAATCACGCTTGATCAATGTAAGGACGTCCGGAGCTTTTGAAGCATCACCATCGCCACCAAGATTCTCCCAATAGAGATCATGCAATACCATACCGGCATGATTCCAGGTCCAGCGGCGCTTCAACTCGCCATACTGCGAGTAATTACCATTCGCCTTTGCTACATCGGCTGTTTCGAGCGATTTTTCGATTTCATTGAGTTTATCGACATACCCCTTGTGGTGAGTATTATAATGCCAATCGGTCGTTTCGGCATCGATAACTTTTGAGAGTAACGTTTTTGCTTCCTCGTTCGAATACGGACGAGTTTTTAATGCGTATTCATGTGCTTTCATTGTCAGTCTATTCCTTTAGTAAAAAATCTATGCTTGTTCGACGGGCTTGCCTGTCAGCGCTTGCGAGACCGAAGCATTCAGTATTTCATGGGCCAGAAGCTCGGTATGCTGTTCGAGTAATTCCGTTGCTTCCTTGATCTCTTTATAGCTATCGGTTGTAAGAGACTTACGAAGCGCGTACAACGAATCGATAATCTTATCGATCTTCAATTCCTGCATCTTCTCTTTTGGGAAGCTGATCGAACCGTGACGAATATCGCCAAGCACTTTCTCCGTAGCATTGGCAATGCGTTCTCCTTCGGTCTTTGCCTCGCCGAGGCGCCGGGCAGCAATATCTTCCTGAGCATGAATGATACTTTCGCGAAGCATCCGCTCGATCTCTTCATCGGTCAATCCATACGAAGGCTTGACTTCGATCGTCTGAGCAATACCGGTATGGGTTTCCACAGCACTTACATGGAGGATACCATCGGCATCGATCATAAAGGTAACTTCCACTTTTGCTGCACCTGCCGGCAATGGCGGAATACCTTTAAGGGTAAAAGAAGCCAGACGGCGATTATCCTTTACTCTATCCCTTTCGCCTTGATACACATTGACCTCAACTCCGGTTTGATTATCGGCGAATGTAGTATAATTTTCGCGGGCCTTGGTCGGGATAGTGGTATTTCTTGGAATGATCGTGCTCATCATCCCACCGATGGTTTCAATACCGAGCGAAAGCGGCGTTACATCGAGCAATAAAATTTCTGTCGATCCGCCGGAGAGCACATTCGCTTGAATAGCAGCGCCGAGCGCAACGGTCTCATCCGGGTTAAGTTCATCGTGCGGCCTGATTTTAAAGAGCTGGGCAACCAACTCTTTCACAGCCGGCATCCTCGTCGAACCACCGACGAGCACTACTTCATCAATATCGGCGGGAGCCAGCCGGGCATCTTTCAAGGCATCGAGGCAGGGCTGCTTCGTGCGCTCGAGGATCGGCCGGGCGATCATCTCCAACTCATTGCGGGTCAGGTTACGCTTGTAATTGACATTGAGTCTCGGCAGTTGAATCTCAACTGTTACCGTAGCCGCAGCAGCCAAAGCAATTTTCGCCCGCTCGGCCTCCTGGCGAATGAACTGCAGCTCTTCGGGATTCGGCAGGAAGTTCGGCTCGATACGCTGGATCTGTGAGATAAAAAGCTCCATCAGGCGGCGGTCGATATCATCACCCCCGAGATAGGTATCGCCATTGGTAGCGAGCACTTCGAAAATGCCGTTGGTTAGCTTTAAGATCGAAATATCGAAGGTACCACCACCAAGATCATAAACGGCAATAATGCCGTTTCTCTTTTTGTCAAGTCCGTAGGCAAGCGCTGCTGCAGTCGGTTCGTTAACAATACGAAGGACTTCGAGACCGGCAAGACGGCCGGCATCTTTTGTTGCCTGGCGCTGGGAATCGTTAAAATATGCAGGTACAGTGATGACTGCTTTACTGACTGGCTCGTTAAAATATTTTTCGGCACGCTCTTTGAGTTCGCGAAGGACAAAAGCCGATAGTTCGATCGGAGTATATTCTTTCGCACCGATTTGCACGCGGACCAAGCCTTCCTCTCGCGGTACGAGCGAATAGGAAAGCATACCGGCTTCTTTACTAACATCGGTATAAGACTTACCCATTAAGCGCTTGACGGAATACACCGTATGGCCAGCATCGATGAGAGCCCGTTTCTTTGCAGGATTACCGACCGCCATTACGGCGCCGTTATCATCGAGCGTTACGACCGAAGGAACCAGCCCGCCATCGCGGCCGGGAATAACCTTGGCTTCCCCATCTTCGACAAAAGCAACGAGCGAATTAGTCGTACCAAGATCGATACCGACGATCTTGCCAGCCCTCTGTTCCTGCCCGGGTAATGTTATTTGTAGCGGCACGCTATCTTAATCCTGATACAATTCTGGAAATAATTTTCGTTCAGTACATTCGATCGCAATATGGATCACTTTAATGTGTAATTCCTGAATACGATCGGTCGTCTTTCCTGGCACTATAATGGGGATATCGCATAGCGCCTTCATTTTTCCGCCATCTTTTCCGAGCAGACCAACTACCTTCATGCCCTTCTTCTTTGCGGCCTCGGCGGCTCGAAGAATGTTCGGGCTATTACCTGAAGTCGTGATGCCGAGGAAGACATCACCGGCAGAGCCAAAGGCTTCTACCATACGCTCGAAGATATATTCGAACCCATAGTCATTCGAGGTACAGCTCATGTGCGAAGGATCGGCAAAGGCAATAGCTGGCAGCGGCTTGCGATCTTTGCGATAACGGCCAGTCCATTCTTCGGCAAAGTGCATGGCATCGCAATGGCTGCCGCCATTACCCGCACTATACACTTTATTACCGTTACGGAAAGTCGTTTCGAGCAGATCGATGAAGGCATCGATCCGGGCGATCGACGCGGGATTGGATAATAACTCCTGCAATGCCTGTTCGGCCTCGCGCAGGGAATTGGTGATATGAGCAGTACTCACGGGGTCTTAATGCTTTAATACCAACGTTCTGCCTTCTTTGGCAGCACTGAGAGTATCGTATAACGTTTGTAGATACGCTCTCGTGGCAAGAGATTTTGTTAGTGAGGAAAGAATACGTTCTTCGTCTGAAGTCAGGTTTTCACGGTGTTGAGCATGTTTTGCTGTTGCATCCCACTCGCTTCGCAGGAGATCGATCTCCTTTTTGTGAGCGATGATCCGTTCGTTAAGATCTCGCTCGATCGGCGCCAATTCCGAAGGATTACCAAACCCGCCCTGCAATGCTGCTACCTGCTCCTGGACATTCATTACCAGTTCAAGTAATTCCATCGGCACCTGTTTCGATTGCTCGACGGAAAAACCGTACAACGCCAGTACATGCTTCGTTCGTAAAATTGGATCGCGAAGTATCCGGTAGGCTTCATTTACCTTACTCGAGAGATCGAGGGCCCTCAGGACGGCTTCGGTACCTTTGGCGGCGACGCGATCGGGATGATATTGCCGTTGCAACTCATGAAAACGCCGCTCAAGTTGAGCGGCGTCTTCGTCCCGAAAGGTACGGGAAATACCAAAGGTCACAAAGTGATCGGTCAGTGCATTCACTGCTTCCTTGTCTTAGACGCCGAACGAACTGCCGCAACCGCAGGTCTTGGAAGCATTCGGATTATTGAAGACAAAGCCGCGGCCGTTTAAACCGTCAGTGTAATCGAGCTGGGTACCGGAGAGATAAAACAGCGATTTCGGATCGATGAATAGCTGAACACCTTCGATCTTCAGGATCTTATCGCCTTCGCGTGGCTCTTTATCGAAGCCAAGCGAATATGAAAGACCGGAGCACCCGCCGCCCTTTACGCCGACACGAAGTCCATACGTATCGGGAATATTATTTCCCTGCATGATCTTCATTACTTCGGCACGAGCTTTTTCGGTCATCGTGATCTCTTCTTCAAGATTGGTGAAGGCCTTTTCTACCGTCGTCTCTTCGAGCGAGGGCATTGCCATTACATCCTGTCCTTCGAATACTTCTGCCATATTGATATCCTCTTTCTATATACTCTGCTTAGGCAGCTACTTCAGCTTCATGGAGCTGAGCTTGTTTTTTCTTATAATCTTCGAGCGCTGCTTTAATAGCATCTTCAGCAAGCACCGAACAATGGATCTTCACTGGAGGAAGATTCAATTCCTGTACGATCGTAGTGTTCTTGATCGAGAGCGCTTCATCGACCGATTTGCCTTTGATAAGCTCGGTCGCAAAGGAGCTTGATGCGATTGCGCTGCCACAACCAAAGGTCTTGAACTTCGCATCTTCGATGATGCCATCGTCGCTGATCTTGATCTGAAGCCTCATAACGTCGCCGCATTCGGGCGCACCAACGAGCCCGGTACCAACGGTCGGGTCGTTCGGATCGAGCGTACCCACATTACGCGGATGCGAGTAGTGATCCATTACTTTTTCAGAATATGCCATACTGTTCCTTTCCTAAAACTTCTGTTATAGTGTACGAGTAGCCACACTATTAGATTCAAGTCGCCTGATAGCCGCAAGCCCTTATTTTTTAAGCCACGGCGGCGGAGCCTTTGCTCCTGCCGGCACTGCACCACCAGCGGCGGGGGCAGCGGCTGCAGGTGCAGCGGGCTTAGCAGCAGCCGGAGCGGCTGGTTTTGCAGCCGGGGCAGCCACAGCAGCGGGTGCTGCAACCTTCGGCGGCGGCATCATTTCATCCGGAGAAATGCCTTTTAAGCCGGCGATCGTACCACCATCTTTCGGGGTCGAAAGCTCGGGATAATTAAGCAAATATCCCTGCGGATTTACCCGGCGGAAAATGCCTTCCCGTTCGTAAGCGCGGGCCACTTCAAGTGCCAGTTCGTTAGCGCGCTCACCACGAATGGTAATGCCCTGTTTATCTTCGAAGTAATCCTGGATCGCATATTGCAGATCGCGAAGGAATATATTCGAATTATGAAATACGGGTTTGCGTATCTCCCGCATGTAGGAGAAGAGTTCGTATGGATATTCAATAAAGATATCTGATTGTCCCATTGTATCTTACAGAAGTATATCAGACAAAAATACGAACGGCGTTACCCGGTTTCTACAATCTTAGTGATGAGCCCATTCGATCGTTTTCAGATCGACACCCATTTTTGCCAACTCATAGAGCGGCGACATATCGCGTAAGTGCTGTACCGCACCTACAAGCTTCTCGCTGGTATAGGCTATCTCCTCTTCAGTAGTGAAGCGGCCGATGCCAAAGCGGATCGAAGTATGAGCCAGATCCTCACCGACACCGAGCGCCTTAAGCACATAGCTCGGTTCAAGCGTCGCCGACGTACAGGCAGAACCCGAACTGACGGCAATATCCTTAATACCCATCATCAATGCTTCACCTTCGACGAATGCAAAGCTGACATTCAAATTACCCGGTAGGCGCTTCTCGGGATGTACCAAAGGATCGGGCCCATTGATGTACAGCTCATCGAGCGTACCCTGCAGCGACTTCCAGAGTGAATCGCGCATACCCTGGATCCTCGGTACTTCGACCGGCATTTCCGTTACACAAAGCTCTAATGCCTTGGCCAGACCGACAATGCCCGGGACGTTCAGCGTACCACTGCGCATACCGCGTTCATGGCCGCCGCCATCCATTTGAGCCGCAAGCTTCACACGGGGATTTTTCTTGCGGACATATAATGCCCCGACTCCTTTCGGGCCATATATCTTATGAGCGGAAAGCGAAGCGAGATCGACATTCATTTTGATCACGTCAAAGGGGATCTTTCCTACCGACTGGGTGGCATCGGTATGAAAGAGCACCCCTTTGTCGTGACAAATCTTTCCGATGGCTTCGATATCCTGGACCGTACCAACCTCGTTGTTCACGTGCATGATCGAGACCAGAACGGTCTTATCGGTTATTGCATCGCGAAGCTGATCGAGGTCGATAAATCCTTCTTTGTTTACCGGAAGATAAGTAACTCGGCTCCCTTTGCGCTCCAGGGCTTTGCAGGTATCGAGCACGGCTTTGTGCTCGGTCGTTGCGGTAATAATGTGATCGCCCTTAGAGGCATACATTTCAGCAATGCCTTTGATCGCGAGATTATCGGACTCGGTAGCACCACTGGTGAATACTATTTCCTTTTCATCGGCGCCGATATATTTTGCGATCGTTTCCCGTGCCCAATCGACGCCTTCTTCAGCCTTCCAGCCAAATTCATGGTTTCTGCTTGCTGCATTACCATAATATTCCGTGAAATATGGCAGCATAGCATTAAGTACCCGTTCATCTACGCGGGTAGTAGCATTATTATCTAAATAGATCGGCAGCTTCACCATAAAAACTATTATACTTCCTATAACTTCTTACAATAATTCTGCAATCGTCATATTGCCTACCGATTCGGTAAGCTTTTCCTGCAGTTTATTCATCGGCTCTTTGATCGTACAGATATCGAAGAGATCGCATTTTGAATGGTCCGGCATATCCGAAGCACATTCGGTAATAGCGGTTACTTCATCGAGAGCCTGCACTACCCGATTGAGGGTAACTTGTTCGGGTGCCATCAGCATCCGGTATCCGCCCCGTACTCCCTGAAACGAATCAATAATGCCATCTTTCTTGAGCGATTGCATCACCTTCGCCAGCAGGTCGTATGGAATGCTCGTCGCATCTGAAATTTCGCGCGCAGAAGCCGCTATCCCGGTGCGAGACAGGTACTGCAGGGCCATCAGGCCGTATTCTACGCGTTTCGATATCTTGAGCATTTTATATATGTCGGACTATTTTAGTCCGATTTCACTCCCAAATAAAAGGCTCGCTTTGAGAGCCTTTTATTTGGTTGTGTGTACTAACATCTTTTTTCTGGTCAACGTTTCTAAAATTCAGAAAAAAACAAAGGCAGGCTGGAAAAACAGCCTGCCTTTGTTTGTTAGCGCTAATCCGTTAGTGCTTGGCTAAATTAACCAGCGATATAAAGTACATATCTGTACCGGCATCGTAAAATACACGGTATTGTGCCGGATAATAACCGGTTTGCTGCCAGACAGAGGGCTGTTTGACATCAAAGGTTTTGTCCGGTTTGCTATCGAGAAATTCACGGGTAATCATTGGCTCCATGAACAGTACATTTTGATGCAAAGAGCCGTAAATGAAAGTAGAAGTAAACGTACCACCAGGAGCTAATTCTGCCGAAGTAGAATCTAACCAATGCACTCCCATAAAAGGAATGATCATGCTATCGGTAATTGAGGTTGAGGGTACATACTTCTTATCGATGATCGCACTATCCACCGAAGGAATACCATTGGCATTGATAGTCATAACCTGCTGCATCGGTGTCATATAGAAGTGCATATCGAAGTGCGGCTTCAAATATACTTGGGGCGGATGTCCCTGCGGATTCCAATTAATCATTGCAAATGTCCACGGAGCAGGTGTGCCAGATGGGAAATCTATCATGATCGTATTATCCGGCGGATTAGCAGGAATTCCATTCATTGCTTTCGAAGAAAAAGCAATACCGATCGTTGCCGGATCACCATTGTCATCCGTGGTATAATAAGTTTGCACACTATCCTGTCCCATTGGTTTCTTAGCACTGTACACAGTGGTTGCCTTGGAAGTCGGGTTATTCGTGGTAGCATCGTCGCTCGTACAACCGATCAACGTACCACAGCACATTGCTGCTACTGCAACAGCAAGAAGTTGTTTTTTCATAGTTCTCTGATATGAAAGGATGAAAGAATATACTAAATTACGGCGAAATTAAATTAGTATTATCAAAAGATAATTCCAAATATTCCGTATTTTAATTATAAATATCCCCATCTTAGTCCAAGCACGAATGAACTATTTTAAAATGGGAATGCGTCAACTACTGCTTGCATCAGCCTGGATTCTGGTATCTGTCTCAGCTCCAGCTCAGACCTACCAACCTGCAATGGCAGTACGGTCTTATGTAAAGAGTATTCATTCATCCTATAGCAAATATCATAACTTCTTTAAGGGGTTCTTACGAAGCGATACTTCAACAAGTACATGCTCATTACGATATAGCCAAACCGCGGGGAGTATTTCAAAAGATTATTTTTGGTTTCAGGATTCGACTTATAATTACGAGGTATATTTTGCTAATGATTCGGTATTCGAAGTCTCGCCGGATGATAAAAGAATAATAGTAGATACAATGTCAGAATCCGATTTTATCGACAACTACAACACCGACCTATTTTTCCCTATTTGCTTTTTAGCTGCTCCTGAGTTTGGTGATCGGTGCTATGACAGCAGCAAAACTCATACTCTTGTAACCAATGATACCGGCATGGTAACAACTTCGTTTTGCAAATACGAATCCGATCCGATCTTCGATTCTCAATTAACCACAAGATGCTTTTCACCAAGCCGGGAAAGTGCTACTAACTATAGCAAAGTAACATGGTCGTCTATTGGCAATGAATATCGGGCACAACAAGAATTGTTCAGCCGGTATTCTTCGTCATACGATACTGTATTGCACAAGGAAATCGAGCATCAGATCTATTCTTTGATCCATGACTCCGGATATATAGTTATTTCTCCAGAAGAATACCGAAAAAAATCCAGAATTCCCGACTCCCTTTCAGCGATAAAAATAGGGTTGCCATTCCCTCCCTTAAAATTACTATTCCAGGACGGAACGCCTGTCAATATCTTCAAGGATTCGGCAAAATTTTATGTATTCGAATTCTGGCATATGGGCTGTCTGCCTTGCATTCAGTCCATCCCTGATATGAATACTTTTTGGGAGCGCTACAAAGATAGCAGTGTAGCATTTATAGGTATTAATGTTTCTACTTCCGACCGGAAAGAGAAGGCGATCTATGAGCGGTTTAAGGCAAAGTTTAAACTGCGCTTTCCGGTAGTCTTTGCCGGCAGTAAAGAAACTCACGATCGCGGCATCGATGGCTATCCAATGTTCGTTATTGTCAATACTAATGGGATTATAGTCCATATTTTTCACGGATTTGCCTCGCTTTGGATTTATAATATGCTTTGTACCAAAATGGAACATCTCTTGCATCCGCATGTAAAGCCGGCAAAGCCCACAACTGCACCTTAACCATTTATTTTCCTCGCCCACGCTTCAAGTGTTGCCATCTGCTTTTTTAATAATTCTTTTGCCAATTCATCAAGCAGCTCGCCTTCAGCAGAAAATTTTTCCATGGCTTTTGCTACAATTACCTCGGGCTTATTCATCGGATGCATATCGAGAAAAACGGTCATCTGACGAAGATGATATTGTGCCCTTGCCCCGCCAAGCATACCGGTGCTCGCACTCATTATGGCAAGGGGTTTAGCTGCAAAGACATTATCTTTCGGTGGGCGCGAGGCCCAGTCGATTGCATTCTTTAAAACTCCGGGGATGGAATAATTATACTCCGGAGTTGCAATTACCAATGCATCGGCACCACGGATCTGGGATTTCAATCGTTGAACCGGCTCGGGCTGTCCTGCTTCATCGAGATCGGCATTATATAACGGTATGTCGTTAATTTCTGCAATAGAAGTTTCAATACCGGTGGGAACAACAGCAAAGGCCGCCTGCAATAACCACTTATTGAACGAGTTCTTCCGAAGACTTCCGCAAATACCCAAAAATTTCATACCCATCTTACCATGTAAATAAAATATTGCAACGCCCTAATTCGAAAGAGTATTCGTGCTATAAACAAGCGAACGCCCTGCTCTATGGACTATCCTCGTCACCGACGTGGTATTCCGGGTGAAACAGCCTGCCATTTCAGGCGGCTGGAATCCGGTGTACCCATAGTTGCAGAGCGTTCGTCTCTTGTCTGTGTATACGAGTAACGGTCCGTAACTGGTTTACCATCTCATCAAGGAACATAATCAACCCTGCCGTGTTAGTGTGCCTTGAATTACACCTTCTGTAATGACTATGAAATCTATCGTTACTCTCTCCTTTCTTTGTGCAATAATATTACTTACTTCGCTTGCTCATTCCACTCCGGTAGTATCATCGAAGAGCTTCCTTAGGCCGCACGACCGTACCAACGGGGCAGAGCATCAACCTTCGGCCTGTTTCTTCTCTCTCGACACCACACGTGTTCGTTCGATTCTTGCAAGTAATGAACATCTGCAATTTTCACAATTTCCTATTGGCAATGGTGAAGAGGCGGCCATTGATGTAAAACCCGCTCACTCGGTCTTCAATAAAAATACCACGGTCATCGTTGCTACCGAACAGGGCGATAAGACCATCCCAGCCCCTGAACTACTGGTTTATCGTGGTGTCATTTCCGGCGAGCCGCATTCAGCTATTACTCTTACCTATTCCGGATGCGGACTGCTTTGTTCTATTCGCCGTGAGAATGGCAGTACCTATATTCTCGGAGAGTTACGATCTTCAGCAGATCGGACGCTATATATTCTCGTACCGGAATCCGAACTGCTCGCTGCGACCCCATTCACTCCGTTCAACTGTATAAACGATGGATACACCGGCCAATTGAACAACCTCGTTCCGATAGATAATATTTTGGCAGAAGTAAGACATCCAGCATTGGGAAAAGGAGCTGTACAATGGTCGCTTAATACAATCCCTTTGCTCGAAACTGAAATAGCGGTTGAAGCCGATAATGATTTCTACAAAGCAGCCGGTGGTTCTGACCTAAAAGTCGTTGGCTACATCGGTGCGCTCTTTGCTATGTCAAGCTCTATTTATGAAGACGAAGTCCATGTTAGTTTTACGATTCCCTGGGTAAAAGTGTGGTCGGTAGCCGATCCCTACCAGGTAAAAGGTAATGCGTATGCACTGCCGGATACCGTTAAAGCGTATTGGCAGCTTCATTACACCGATGTGAAGCGCGATGTAGCTCATGTGATGACTTCGATAAGTTATGGAGGCGGTGGATTCGGCTGGTACTCTTTATGCGATAATAATCAATCGTATAGTGTAAGCTCGCCGCAGACGGGGCATCAATACCCGACGTTCGCTTTCACCTACGATGCCTATATTGTTTCCCACGAACTCGGACATAATTTTTCTTTGCCGCATTCTCACGATTGCTACTGGAATCCACCACTCGATACCTGTTATACGAAAGACGATCCGAATACTTCGCTGCGCTTAAGCGATGCCTGCTATTCCCTGCCCATCACAGCCCGTAAAAACCCAGGTACGATCATGAGCTATTGTGCCAATTCCAACTACATCCAATCGAACAACGATATTTCTCAATATAAACTGGAGCTGACTTTCTCTCGCCGGGTCGATACAGTACTGCGTGCAAATGCGGAAAAAGCTTCCTGCATAACAGCGCCTCCTTCGGCGACACTCATTCTTACTTCACCGAGAGGCAGCGCTTCTTATATCGGCGATTCGATTATTGCCGTAACCTGGACGTACGCTCATGTGCAGACCGTCTCTTTAGAATACTCCAGCGACGGTGGAAGCAGTTGGAAACCGCTTGCAGCTAATCTTTCGGCAGCTACCGGCACGACCGATTGGAAAGTGCCGAATCTATCTTCTACTAAGATGCTGGTGAGAATCTTCGATGCAACCGCTGGCGCTGCAGCCGATACGAGCTTACTGTTCTTTACCGTTACTTCTATTGCACCTACTGCCTCCTATAGCGACTTCATGCTTTCGAATGTGACCGCAGGCAAGATCGATGCCAACACTGCAACACAATTCACCTGGCATTCGCAAGGACCGGTCGGTCCCGGTTTTATTCAATGGTCAACCGATCATGCCAATTGGACCGATCTGCTCTCGGTGCAGGAATCAGCAACCTCGGCGAACTGGACTACCCCCGATGCCAATATACCGGCGGTGTATTTTAAGCTCACGAATAAGAATGGAGTGCAAATAACCATCGATTCCCCTGTCTGGATCTTTAAGGAAGATCAGGCTGTAGGCGGCGCTTCCAATATTCCCGAAAAATATGAGCTCTCTTCGGTCTATCCCAATCCTGCTACAACCGAAGCAACCCTTTCTTTCGGAGTACCGGTGTATGGTTCGGTATCTATTGTCCTGTTTAATGAAACAGGCCAACAGGTACGTTCGGTGGTCTCTGCCTCCTATTCTGCCGGAAGGTACAAGCTGAAATTTGCTATTCGTGATCTTAGCGCCGGTGTCTATACCATTGCTCTTAAAGCAGGAGGAAATACTTGTACAAAGACTTTGCAAGTGATCCGATGATCCGTTGGTAGGACGGGCCCTCCGGTAAGGGAACCGAAGGGCGCGCCTTCCTATTTATATGGAAGCCCATTCATTCTTTTTTACCGAAAGGGGGTGAGTACTCTGTTAGAAGTAACACTGGTGAAGTGGCAACGACTGGTTGATCTTTTTCGCTGTACGGTTTCCGATTTTATGCACCGGCACCATACCGTGGAAATCCCGATTTCAGTTCTTGAAATAGAGCCGACGATCTATAAACGAGGCACCGATGCCGAACATATTGGCATCATCGCAGCGGGGGCTGTCCTGATGAATAACGATCCGGAGGCCCGGTTTCATAAAGTAGATCGATCGATGGTCAATCAGGCCTATAAAGCCGCTTCCAAGGCACAAATTCTTGGCAGGTTCGCGATCGAATAATACGAATCAGCCAAGACTTAGCGCCAATAAAAAAACCTGCCGTGCCCCGGCAGGTTTTTTTATTTTGAAAGGGCCCGGCTTGCAAATAATCTGTTATATTTGTATCTTCATTTTTACCATTATCTGCTATGAAACGCTTGCTGGTATTTCTATTCGTTGTATCGCTTTATGCACCTACATGTTCTTTTGGCTGGGGAAGTACCGGCCATAAACTCGTTGCCATGGTAGCCCAGGATAATCTTTCCAATAAAGCTAAAGATGAGATCAAAAAGCTTATGGGGACACTCGATCTTAGTGCCATTGCCTCTTGGGCCGACGAGGTAAAGCATACCGATCCGGCATTAGCTTATACTGCCGATTGGCATTTTGTCGATATTCCATGGAAGCAAAAAAACTACGATTCTTCCCAGGTGTGTAAGAATGGAGTGTGTGTAATCGCAGCATTAAATCTTGAAATTGCTGTCATTAAAGATCAATCACAGAGTCTTACCGACCGGCAAAATGCTCTGAAGTTTATTGTGCATCTGGTGGGCGATATGCATCAGCCACTTCATTGCTATAATAATAATGATGTAGGTGGCAATCAGATCACGGTCAAATGGATGGGTCAGGATTCAAATGAATTCGGTGCCTGGAATCTGCATGCCGTTTGGGACGATGGTATGATCGGGACAACTCACTTAAGCTACAATGCCTACAAAGGGAAACTCGAAGCGTGGCTTAAGACCCAAAGCATAAAGAAACTAACCGCCGGTAGTTTTATAAGTTGGGCCCTTGCCAGTCATGACATTACTCAGAAAAAAGGAGTGATCGTTGCAAACCATTCTTCGCTCAGTACGGCCTATCAAAAAGCAAACATTCCTATTGTCGATAGGCAACTGGCGACTGGTGGCATACGGCTGGCAAAGGTACTGAACGATATTTATAAATAGAGATTAGGCAATCACCCGTTCATGGAGGCTACACGGGTTCGAGTCCCGTAGGGGTCACTTTGTTTTTTTGCTTACCCTGACTTGTACTTTTTGGCAACCGGCTTGGCGTTCTTATCGTTACTTCGCCGCTAATGTTGCTCGAAAAGCTACAAACGATTCACCAGAAGTTCGAAGAGATCGAACGATCGCTTTCAGACCCGGCTATCGCTTCGGACCAGAAGCGCATGGCCCAACTCGCCCGTGAGCGCCGCCAGCTTGTGCCGATTGAAGAAGCTTTTCATAAATATAAAAAGCTGAGCGACGATCTCGATGGTGCTCGCGAAGTCCTCCGCGATACCCACGACCCGGAAATGCGGACATTGGCCGAGGAAGAGATGCATGCCCTTGAAGCCGAGCTCGAGAAGTACAACGAGGAAGTAAAATATTTACTCGTACCACAGGATCCCGACGATAGCCGTAACAGCATTATTGAAATAAGAGCAGGGGCAGGTGGAGACGAAGCGGCCTTATTTGCCGGCGATCTTTATCGTATGTATATGCGCTATGCCGAGCGTCAGGGCTGGAGAATGGATACGCTCGATTTTAATGAAACCGGCCTTAAAGGTTTTAAGGAAGTATCGTTCTCGCTTGAAGGCGATAATGTCTATGGCAAAATGAAATGGGAAGCCGGTGTCCATCGCGTACAACGGGTACCGGAGACCGAGCAACAAGGAAGAATTCATACAAGCGCTGCAAGTGTCGCGGTGCTTCCGGAAGTCGAAGACGTCGAAATCGAGGTAAATATGAACGATGTCCGCGTCGATATTTTCCGCTCGGGCGGTAAAGGCGGGCAGAACGTAAATAAAGTGGAAACGGCCGTTCGCCTGACTCATATCCCTACCGGAATAGTTGTTAGTTGCCAGGAAGAGCGTTCTCAGTTAAAGAATCGTAATAAGGCTATGAAGGTGCTGCGCTCGCGCCTCTATGAAAAAGCAAAAGAAGAAGCCGATGCCAAGTACAGCGCCGAGCGTAAACAGATGATCGGCTCCGGGGATCGCTCCGATAAGATACGAACCTATAATTTTCCGCAAGATCGTGTTACCGATCATCGCATCGGGCTTACCTTGCATAACCTCCCCGGTATTCTCGATGGCGATATTGATGAGCTAATCGAGCAGCTTCGTATTGCTGATAGGGCAAAGCGTCTTGCAGCCGCTGGCTCGCTATAAGTAGTATTTTTGTGATGATCGGAAGTTCGGTACTTCCTGAGTTGTGGCAGTTACTATCATCTCGAAGCATCCATGAAACGAGCAGTACTCCTTGCTATCTGGTGCATAGCATTTTCTTCAGTTACATTTTCCCATCCTGTCGAAGAGCCGCTGACCCCGGTTCAGGTCCAAAACCTCGGGCGCTTTATTAAAGTATGGGGATTTTTAAAATATTATCACAGCGCTGTCGCTGATGGGAAGTTCGATTGGGACCAGGTATTTTTGGATAATTATGTCGGCTTAAGAAAAAGCACCTCCCTATCGGAAGGCGATTCAATCCTCTATGCTCTATATACTTTGTGCGAAAGTAAAAAAGATAAATGGGCAGATGTACCTTCCGTAGAAGAATATGATTCTACTGCCATTGTTATCAGGCCAAACTGGCAATGGCTGCGAGACAGCACGATTCTCAATAAAAAACTTTCAACAGCCTTACTATCGGTAAAAGATAATTTTAGGCCCTTAGTAAATAAATATACGCTTGTGGGCTTTTGGCATTATCTCAATGCAACAAACGATAATAAACTTAGCGAATTTAAGGATGAACCTTATCCTTCAGAAGCAATACGTTGTTTGGCATTCTCCAGATATTGGAATATTGTTGAATACTTTTATCCTCAAAAACAAGGGATCGATGGTTCTTGGGATTCAGTACTATTTTCTCATCTGCCGCATTTTATTAATGCTACTACTGCCAGAGATTATGTATTAGCATTCCTGCAGCTTCAAAAACCTTTAAATGATGCAGGAGCAGGAATCCAAAATGACACCCTCAGCGAATTTTTGGGGAAAGGTTATTTACCGTTTCAATTAACTACCGTCAATTCTCAAACGATCATCACCGGTTCATATGGGAGCAATACCGAAAAATGGAAAGCAAAAATGGCAGAATTGGGTATAGGATTAGGGGATCAATTATTGGAAATAAACGGTCGCTCCGTTCAGGAATTGAAAGAACAGCATGCCCATTATATTTCTGCTTCAAACGAACACAATCTTGAATATTTTATCAATGAGGACCTTTTGAGAGGTAAACTTGGTGATTCTGTAGATGTAACAGTTACCCAAGGCGATGGCCGCCATACAATAAAAACCATCTATCAGGATGAGCTCCTTCCCGAAGAAACTCGCAGCCGATCCTTCAAAGAAGGTGTTGGGTTAATAATGGATAGTATTGGCTATTTTGATCTTGGCAAAGCCCAGCGTAATTCTATTCTGACCGCTCTTAAATCCTTTAGTTCAACGAAGGCTATCATTTTCGATCTGCGTCATAAATATCTTAACACCGCCCCCATTATAATGAATTTTTTAAGCAAACAGGTGGATACCTGGTATTCATTACATCCGGTTGTTTCCCGGCCGGGCTGCTTTTTCTCTACTTATAAGCAAAAGCAGCAATTCGGTTCTAATCTTACTTCACCGGTTCAATATAAAGGTAAGTATATTATACTTGTAAGTGAAAATACCGATGCAAATGCTGAATATGCTGCAATGGTGTTGCAGACATTACCTGGTGCCATCACGATCGGTAACCAAACAGCCGGAGATTTTAATGCACAGATGGAAATCGCATTGCCCGGAGGTATTCATGCCTTTGTAAGTGCCGTAAGTGTTTTTTATCCAGATGATACTCCCACCTATCCCGATGGAATAAAAATCGATATTCATAGCAATCCCACCATCCAGGGCATTCGTGAAGGACGCGATGAAGTACTTGAGCATGCTGTCCGCTACATTCTGAATCATTAATATTAAAAGGTATATCTTATGAAACGAGTGTCCGTTATTTCTCTTTGCCTTGGTGTTATATTAATAGTATGTCTGTCCGCCTGCGGAGATTCGACCTCCCCAAATTATGGCAGCTTGCCACACATGATGGACGTAACGATCAACGACACGACCTATCATTTTACTGCGGGGTGTTACAATAGAGTAAATCTCTACCGGGTCACCGGCACCGATACTACGCAACCGTACCTTACTGCTGCTCAATTTACTATCTCCTTTGACAGCCTGACGAGCACCGGCACCTATTTTACAACCAATAAGCCACCCCATATTTACATCGGATTTAGTATCCCTTCGGTGGCATCCTATGAAACAAGCACGGATAGCTCCTGCTCGGTCACCATTACTAAGGTACTTCCCTATATTATTGGCAACTTTAAAGGGAAGCTTCAACTGGCCCTGGGTACCGGAAAGCCAACTATCGATGTTAAAGGCACATTCAATGCCTTTGTACCCCGATAGGCAGGCTGGTAAACTTCCCGCAAATTTGTCCCTTTGCATATTACCAAAATTTTTGTATTTTCGTAGTGACTCAATTAAAAAGTCATACCCTGTCGTGGATTTCACAAACCATCTATCTCAACTATGAAAAACCAAATTCTTGCATTTTTAGCCGTTGCGGCTCTGGCTATTGGTGTCGCTTCCTGTAAGGACGATAGCACATCCTCGAATAACAACAACAATAATAATAACGGAGGCGGGAATAATAATACAGCCAATACCATGACCTTTAGCGCTCAAGGTAGAACAACTACAAATGCAGTAGCAGCCGCTTCTGTATCCGGTGGTACTATTAGCATAGTAGGCGTTGATACTACTCAAAGTAACGGCAATCATGGATATGGGGTAGGCATAATAATATCGAATGCAACTCCCGGCACCGGCACCTTCAACGTAGGAGTAAATCCTACTACCGGAAATACCGTAGTGATGACCTACTCCTATACAGATAATGGCGGTACTGACCATGGATATGCTGCCTATGGCTTTGCACCTGTGAACGGCTCTGGTACGATTAACGTCACCGAATGGACTGCCCATAGTTTTAAAGCTACGTTTAGCGGTACGTTAAATGATGTTCAGGGTAGCTCTTCATCCGTTTCTCTTACTAATGGAAGTGTGTATGTAACCTTCTAATAGAAGAGCTTTACGGTATTTCCTTGTAAAAAGAGCTGAAAAGGTCATTCTTTTCAGCTCTTTTTTATACCTTTATCCATTATATTTCCTTTTCATAAATTCTTGGAACTTAGGGATTTATTCCGAACGAATTCTGTTATTTCTCGCGTAGTCAACGGCTACGTGAGAAATACACTGTTCTTTGTGAAGTGATAGTTCTGTATGAGCGGTTCGAGACGCTGAAGTTACTTCATCTCCCATTCCGAAATCCTACCTAACCTTCTTCTTAACGAGATATCTGTTTTTTCCTGCGGCGCCATTTTTTTGTTTTCATTTGTATTTTGTGTTTTATGAAAATCTATATTGGGGGTCTGCCTTACCAGGTGACCGATGAGCAGTTAGCTCAGATGTTTTCAAGTTATGGCGAGATCCAGAGCGCCAAGATCATTATGGATCGCCAAACGGGCCGCAGCAAAGGCTTCGGTTTCGTGGAAATGGACGACGAGAGCGGCAAGCGAGCTATGGATGAGCTCAATGGCGCCGAACTCGGCGGCAGAACGCTTACCGTGAACGAAGCCCGTCCTCAGGCTGAACGTCCTTCCGGTGGCGGTGGCGGTGGATACCGCGGCGGCGGTGGATACCGTGGCGGCGGCGGTGGCGGTGGATACCGTGGCGGCGG
>CAYOJJ010000027.1:0-38911 GCA_964404255.1 uncultured Alphaproteobacteria bacterium
TAATAAAGACCTTTTAATAATTGTCATCGCGAGGAGCCAAAGGCGACGTGGCGATCCAAGATGCTTCGGGTATATTTTGAAAGACCTTAGATTGCCACGCTTCGCTCACAATGACAATTAGGTTCGAATCCCGAACCCTCACCCCCAAACCTCAGCTAAAACAGTGCCTTCCAGTGCGCGGCCGCATCAGGCCAGTTGGTGGTGAAGATAATTAGATAGAGAAAGTAAAGTACGAAGAGCACCAGCGCATAGCCGGAGATTCTATTGATAAGATAGAGTGTGTGCGGCTTGAAGCCCGTTTTACGTTTGTTAAAGTAGCGAACGAGCGTCAGGTACCAGCCACCGGTGCCAACTCCGGCGCCAAGGGCAAATGCTCCGTTGGTAAGTACGCCGGTTTGCAGAAACCCGTTCTCGCGCCAGAAACCGCTGATAATAAGCCATTCCGGCACAGCCGCTACGTTAGTAGCATAGAGCACGATACCAATTAGCAGTGAGGAAAGAATACTCGTTCGTTCGAGATGCAAGCGCTCGAGCCGGTGCTCGGCCTGTACTTCTTTCTCGTGGCTTTTAGCATCGGCTTCCTTTTTAGTCTCTTCTTTTTTGCGAAGCATTGTTACCGCCAGCCACGCCAGCGCAATACAACCCGCGGCTTGAAACCCGATATTTACCAGCGGCGAGCGTGAAAGAAACTCATGGATCTGGGCCGCACCGCCGCAATAAATAAAATCCATAACCGCTGCACCAAGCCCGACGGCAAAGCCGAATTTGAAGCCATATTGAAGCGTGCGCGAAATTGTAGCCGCATTGATGGGGCCGATGGGCATCGAAAGCAGCCAGCCGGAAATAAAGCCGGCAATAAAAGCAAGGATCATTTACGAACGGTCTTTTACTGCAATATACGTGCGTTTAAGCTGTTCGAGATGTTGGAGGTCGTGATTAGTCATAATATCGAGGATGCGCGGGATATCCATCGGGCCGTAGCGTTGATGGACTCCTTTCAAATTTGTTGCCTCTTCGCCGAGCGAATGTAAAAACTCGATCGTCTTCGTGCGAAGCTTCTGCCACTCGCTGAGCCCTTCTTCAAGTGCACGCTCATTATGATGCTCGTTCTTCGCTACTTCATCCGGGTTCATCGCTACAAAGAACGTCGGCTCTTTTTCCGCTTTCATCTGGGCGAAGCGCTTATGCCATAATTCTTCGACGGCTTTGAGATGCCAGACGATCTCCGTTGCACTAAAGGCAACGGCATCGGGCTTTACGGTTTGCAACGAAGTTGGAATGGTATGGGCAAATTCATGTACCAGCTTGTGCGTGCGTTCTAAGATAGAAGCTTTTTCGGGGTTAAGGGCAGCCATAATAAAATATTATTCTTCGTCTTCGGCGGTGCGAAGTTTCTCGAGTACGGAAAAATCTTCGAGCGTGGTGGTATCGCCTTTCACATTGCCGGTCGATGCCAGCTCGCGAAGCAGACGGCGCATAATCTTGCCGGAGCGGGTTTTCGGCAGAGCATCCGTAAAATGAATATCATCCGGCTTCGCGAAGCTGCCGATCTCTGCGGCAACGTGCTCGCGAAGTTTTGCTTTCACATCGTCATCGCCAGTTTGTCCGGCCTTCAGCGTTACGAATGCAACGAGCGCCGAGCCTTTGAGATCATCCGGCCTACCAACAACCGCCGCTTCAGCAACACTCTTAAAACCAACCAGCGCACTTTCAACTTCCATCGTACCGATGCGATGACCACTCACGTTGATCACGTCATCCACGCGGCCCATGATCCAGAAATATCCGTCTTTATCACATCGGGCTCCATCTCCCGTGAAATAAATACCGGGGTATTCCGAAAAGTATTGCTTCTGGAAACGCTCGGGGTCTTTGTAAATTCCGCGCAGCATCCACGGCCACGGTTTTTTAATGATAAGATAACCGCCCGCATCTTTACCAACGGGCTTACCCGCTTTATCGACTACCTGCGGCTCGATACCGAAGAACGGCCGCGTGGCGCTGCCGGGCTTAGTAGCAATGGCACCGGGCAGAGCGGAGATCATGATCGCTCCCGTTTCAGTCTGCCACCACGTATCGACGATGGGGCATTTGCCGCCGCCGATGGTTTTATGATACCACATCCATGCTTCGGGGTTGATCGGCTCGCCGACGGTGCCGAGTAATCTCAGCGAAGAAAGATCGTGCTTGTTCGGATGATCGTCGCCCGCACGGATGAAGGCACGAATAGCAGTAGGCGCTGTATAGAAGATCGAGATCTTGCGGCGCTCGATAATATCCCAAAATCTATCGAAGGCAGGGAAGTTCGGTGCGCCTTCATACATCATGATCGTTGCACCGTTCGAGAGGGGACCGTAGATCACATAGCTATGACCTGTCACCCAACCAACATCAGCCGTGCACCAGAAAATATCGTCATCCTGAAGATCGAAAATATATTTGCTCGTCAGATGCGCACCGAGCAGATAGCCGCCCGTCGAATGCACAATACCTTTCGGCTTGCCCGTCGTACCGGAAGTATATAAGATAAAGAGGGGGTGTTCGCTATCGAGTGCGGCAGCTTCGTGATTGCCGCTCGCTTCTTTCATAAGATCGCTCCACCAATGATCGCGGCCTTCAGTCATCTCGATTTCAATACCCGTACGCTTAAGCACGATCACACTCTCGACGGTCGGGCAGCCACCGCCTGCATTGGAGTTATCGGTACGAAGTGCAGCATCGACATTCTTTTTAAGTTCTACTACAGCGCCGCGTCGGAAGGTACCATCGGCAGTGATGATCGCTTTCGCTTCGGCATCATTGACACGATCTCTAATAGCCTCCGAAGAGAAACCGCCGAAGATCACCGAGTGCGTTGCGCCGATGCGCGCACAGGCGAGCACGGCAATCACAAGCTCCGGTGTCATCCCCATATAGATCGCGACGCGATCACCGGCCTTCACGCCGAGATGCTCGAGCATGTTTGCTGCTTTGCAGACTTCGCGATGAAGCTGCTGGTAGGTTAGCGTACGCTCATCGCCATATTCGCCTTCGAAGATGATAGCGGCTTTCGTGCGCTTGCCGGTGGTGAGGTGGCGGTCGAGGCAGTTATAACTGGCATTGATCTTCCCGCCAACGAACCACTTGGCGAACGGCGCTTTCCACTCCATCGTCTTACGCCAGTTCTTGAACCAGTGCAGCTCGCCGGCCTGCTTGGCGAAGAATGCTTCGGGATCTTTAATGCTCTGCTTATAGAGCTTTTCATAGGCGGCGAGCGAGCCGATGCGGGCGCTTGCCGCAAATTGCTTCGAGGGCTTAAAGAGGCGCTTTTCTACCAAGCGTGATTCGATATGCGTGGCGGCTTCGGTACTGGCTGATTTAGTAGATGCGGTTTTGGCCGGTTTTTCGGTCTGGTTCTTCATTGTAGCGACATCAAAAATAGGCTACAAAAATACCCAAACTCCGGCGAAACTCAAGAATATCCGCCTGCGTCTTATACTCAGGTTAATTCGTATAGAAATATGAAAAGTATTTATTCGTTATCCATCGTGCTCTGCGCCGCATTGGCGCTCGTTTCCTGTGGCTCTATTTATAGTCCTTCGTTGCATCTGGCCCATGACCCCATCGAGAAGAACCACGGCCAGCTTACGGCCGCGGCAAGTTCGCTGCCGCAAACGGGGCTTGGGGATGTCGGCGCCGCAGGCTGCGGGGAATTCGAGGCGGCCTATGGATTCAGCAATAGCGTGGCGCTCGAAGCAAAAGCCTGGAGCCAGGCTTCGGAAGTGTATCAGGGCCATTATAACGGAGGCGGAGCGCTTTCGGCGATAGTACTGCTTTCTTCTCGCGAGGCCGATCTGCCACTGGCGATTATCCCGAGCGCTTCGATGCTCGTCGAGAACAAAGATATTAAAGCAATGGGAGCAATGGTTCGCGCGGCCGTTTGGCTGCCGGCTATGGGCATCTTCCGTCCGTACGTTGCCGCCGGTCCGGGTTTTATGGCTAATAATTTTAAAGAGAACGATTGGGGTTACGGCCTTGTAGGCAATGCCGGAATCTCGGCAAAATTCAGCGAGCAGATACGCGCCAACTTCGAATTCCTTGGTGCCCTCCAACAATACCGCAAATACACCACCTGGAGCGGCTACCTCGCCCCAACCCTAAGCGTCAGTTGGGCTTTTGATAATGAGTGAGGGGATTTACTAGTAAAAGTATCGACATTGTTAGATACCTTAACTTGGTTCATCTTGTGATCCGCTTAAATCAATTCCAAAGATTAACTCTACTCTTATTTTATTAAAGTTATTAATTTTGGCTATACGTCTTAATGCTTGTTTAACATTAGAAGCAATTTTTTGGAAACTTGGATCGCCTTGAATATTTTCATAAGAAAGTGCTTCTCGAATATCATAGGTAAGCCCCTCATCCTTAGAATTGATTATCCACTCATAATAGTCGTCTGCCGTCTTAGATGCCAAGTAAGGAATTGCACCCCCGCTCCATCCCTTTTCTTTTCGTGAAGTTTTGAGAATACTCGCAATGCTAAAGCCTAATTCCGAAGGCACGGCTTTCTCTTCAAGAAATTTAATAAAATCAATATCTATCCTTCTTCCGTAAGATTGCGTTAGCTCATTTAGTTTATCGGTAGTCAGACTCAGATCTGTTGTGATGAGATTATCATATTTTTTGACATCATTACCTAGCCTTAATAACATTCCTCTGATTTGGCTATATTCATACAAACTAAGTTCTTTAATATTGTTGTCCAGAAAATTAATAGCAGCACTCACAAACTCGGCCTCTGTTTTGTCAAAATTTGTATTGTATATAGACCAAACATTTCTTAGCTTTTGAGAAATTTGATGTGTGATTTCTCGTTTATTGAGTTCAATCCACGAATTACTTAGTACGGACATATTAGTGGACGCACTTTTTATGAAATCTAGAAGGCAGCGGTCATATTCGGCAAAAATGTACTCTAGCTCTCCTAGTTGTCTTGCTTGATCAATTTGCACTTGTTCCGATTCTGTTGGCGGAGCATCCATTACTTTGTCTATTCCACTTTTACTCTCCAATTTTAGGAAATTATAACGCCGGTCCTCAGAAAAATTCATTAAGAATTCTATGGGTATTGACGATTCTGTGTTATAATATGACCAGCTAATTAAAATGATATGTTTAATAATTTCATGCCGCGTGCTAGATTCTAAGCGCTCATAATGGGGGTGCAAGTTATTAAGATTTCTGTCGATTTTTTTTAAAATTCGAATATTTCTTAGATCTAACCTGCTCAACAAAGAGTATATATAGTCATAATCGAGATGATTTTCGTTGAAAACGACTCCAAAATTTTCTTCAAACGTCCTTTTGAAACCAATCTCAAGATCAATAGTGCGCTCTCTAAATGTATCAAGGACTTCCTTTTCAGAGAGTTTATCTTCATTGAGAATGATAATTACTTTACATCCACGTTGTTCTACTAGAAAAGTAATAAGTCCAAGTATTTCAATGAGGTTCAAACTTGGATGTTTTCGCTCTATATCATCTAAGCATATTAAAGCATCTTTAACGAAGGAAAATTGAAGCCAAGAGAGAACTGCTTCGATACTTTTAGGGTCTGTATTTACTCCTTTCGCTTTCGAGAAGGGAGCCAAAATTTTACTTACTATGGACGTGTTGATTTTAGGAGCTTTGGATGGCCTATTAGAACTAAGTTCACGTTTTATTTCATCGAGGCTTTTTAAACCAAAAACAGAGGTATATATTGGTTTGAGCGACTCAGGACAAAAGCTATGATTGTTTTGCTTCCAAAAATAAGATTTTCCTATCCCCCAATTCCCGTACAAAAGAATAATATTGTTATTCTCGTTACTTAGGTGTTTTGCGAATTCTTCTGTGGTGATTGACATAATTAAGGTGAATTAATTATATTATTATATGCCCATAGAAATACAAAATTCTTCTAATTATAATGCTGCAAGAATGTAATTACTTCATATGCCAACCTCCCAACCTGGAAGACCTCGTCTCCCTCTACCAATCCCTAAACTGGGGCCATTACCGCTACCCGGAGTTATTGATGACGGCTTATGAGAATTCCGATTATGTTGTCAGTGCTTATACCGAAGGTGGGGAGCTGGTGGGTATTGGGCGGGCGATAACCGATAAGGCGTTTACGGTGTATTTCCCAGATATCTTGGTTCATCCCGAGTGGCAGGGGAAAGGAATCGGCAGTACCATCATGAAGATGATGCTGGAAAAATTCAACGGCTATCACAACCAGATCCTTGTTGCCGAAGACGAGCGCGCCAAAGCTTTCTATAAAAAGTGCGGCTTTGCAGTGGAGGCGAATGCGCTATCTATTATGCGGCCGTTCGGGGAGATCGAGCCGTTTTGAACTTATGCTCTTACTTCCACTGCCAGTCCAGCTCGCTATTGTAATTAATCTTTAATAAGGCAGTCAGTTGCTGCAATGCCGAGCGGACTGCATCGACATCACCTATCTTGGCTTTGGGAATAATAGCGGCCGGGCCTGACTTCATTCGGATAAAGAAGTAGCTGCCTATCTCCGATATTTCTTTTATCTCTGCCACCGATATTTTACTTTCGTTACCGTTGGTATCGCTTGTCCTGATAAAATCACGATCGATAATCAAGGTGCTGATCTTGCCCTCGCGATGCACATAGTGCTCTTTAATAAAGGCAGTGTAATGAGAAATAAAGCGCTTCCGCTCTCTAAAAGGGTAGAGGAAATACCACAACATAGCAAAAGCCGCTAAAATAAGGGCTGCAATACTATAACCCAACCCAAGAAACGCGGCGGCTACAATAAGATATATCACGCAAATAGACCAGCGATTTCTCTGCCGCGTATTTTTAATGCGTGCCGAATGTGAGGCAGTGTAGAGCTGACTAAGAAGATGATCGTTCTCGTCGAGAGAATATTGTACCTGAACCGGAAAGCCGTTGGAAGATTGCGAACTCTCGGTGATGATCTCAGACATAATAGCAGCCGGATGTATAAGTGCAGCAATCAACTTCCGGATAGCCGTCATTCGTTCCGAACCGGTACGCCAACGCCTTGAGAGTGAATCTTGTAAGGTCTTCTCTTGCCGTAACGTCTTTATAGGTATTATATTTGAAGCACTTAGAATAATACATGCGCAACCATATTTTTTTTTCCGCAATCCTCGTGCTCTTGATCGGTGCTCTTGCAGAACGCGCCGCATCGCAGATTGTACGTGAGCCTCAGCTTCTTATCCTTACACCAGATTCCACTTCATACGATCCTTCATTAGGGGCGCAACTCCATCTCCAGGATTCATTGATGCGACAGCAGGGAAAAAAGCAGATCGATGCTCTTCGCAAGACCCCCGAATATGCTGCATTATCCGATAGTCAGAAGCAGAGAATCAATGACATAGAACAGTCGGTAGATCGAACAACTCTTTTTACATCGGTATCGGGTTTAAGCCAGTCTTATCTCTCGTATGCGTTTTACGAGCGATTTCCGAACCAGCTTCTGCGGGTGGTGGATACCTCTGTTTCCGGAACTCCTGAAGAACTCCGAAAGCTCTCCGAATCGCAACATCTGCAATATATTTTAAACTTTCCGAGCATACGATTGTATGTCGATTCCGGTAAACCTGTCGCTGCGGCAACCATCCAGCTCTATGATGGCAATAGCGGTACTATCGTAATTCATAAGACCTACTATGGCGGCTGGGAAAATCATGGCTTCGAATTCAGTTGTCACGACAGCACTCTCAACTGTACCATTATGAATATACTATCGCAGGCACTACCCGATATTGCCCAATGGATCACCTTCAATAGCCCATCGGTAAGAAAAGATCAGGAGGTAGAACAGGAGCGGTACCTGTTGCTCGTTAAGAACTATTTTTCGGCGCCGTTCGACGGGGCCACCCTCGCTTCGGCAGTGCCCGTTACCGATTCGATGATCGATCCGGCGTTATTATACCAGTGCCTGTACGATTCAAGCAGGACACGATTTATAGCATTCTACTCGGAACAGCTTGCCAAAGGCAGCGCCGATCCTTTTCATAAAAAGGCGAAAGATCGCTCGGTTAGTATTATCACGCAAGATAAACTGACGGATTCAAGTGCGTTCTATATCCCCGAGACCTATGCCTATATCGTCGATGGAGTACAGTACCACAATAAATGGTATTATGAAAAAAATAACGTCACCTATTTCGAACCGAAGGATACGCTGCAAGGCAAATTGGAATTTTTTTATTCAACACTGAGCAGGAATGAGTTTTTCAAAAAGCATACGACCGAGCTCAATCCCGATTTCTGGCGAACCCATATATTCGATACCATACCGGATCGACGCAAAGATCCATCCTGGGAAAAGTACAAGGAAGGGATGTGGAAAGTAGAGGAGGTTGAAAACCGGCCATATATCGGAATGTGGCGGCTGGTAGCAACCGAGCTTAAAAGCCATAGAAAAACATTTGTCGAGGAAGGCGATTCGGTGCTCTATGATACCATTTTCAAGCCGCTCTATAATCGGCAGCATTTAAAGCTTTTCCCTGCAAGCGCCGATGTGGGTGTTACGATGATAGCTCCGAACGATCGATCGATATTTATCAACGCCGTTGTGCTGCAAGGCGCAGACACCAATCGTATCTTAAGATTTTTCGCCTATCTTCCCGCAAACCATACGACGTATGAATGGACGTATTTCCCTGCAACGACATTGAGCAATCGCTGGTATCCCAGCCAGATCGTCGATCTGCTTGAGCCTATCGGCGGCTGGAATTATGCCTATACCTCTTTTGATAATCCGGATTTCTGGGAAAACTATGTCCTCAAAAAAGAAAAGGGCCAGTATAAATATCTGAAGAAGATCGAATAATTTTATTATGGTCTCTTGCTCTTAGAAACCGGCACCAAAGGAGATCATTGCGGCACCTGAAGCAGCAAACGGACTGAAATTAATATAGGGAGTGTATTGTATTTCCATAGTCATTTTCCCGTTCACAGTTTGTAGCGGAAGGAAGGCTTTTAGGCCGATCGAGGTTGCAGCGATCACCGCCATAGTGCTATGCTGCTTGTTGAATAGCCATCGGTCAAGATATTTATGATTGAGTAATACCATTGGGCCTGCACCGGCTATTGCACAAACATCCCAAAATAATGGATATGTATATTCGGCCTGTGCCATCGCATTAATAATAGCACTTCCATGAAATCCTGTAGATACTACACCGGGGGTTTGTGTGATCGGGCCAAAAATCCGCAGACCTGAACGATAACCCCAATTATCGGTAAACAGATGCTCGTAGCCGAGGTCCCAAGCAAAGGTGCTTTCGGTATAACGGGCAAAGGAGCCCATTCCGAAGTAAATTACATTTGGACGAGTTACGGTACTTTCTTCCTGTGCAAATGAGGAGGAAGCGATACAACAGCAAAATAAAATCAGCAGTGCGGACTTCATAGGTAGCGACGGATGTATAAAAAAATTAACTTCGCAACTAAGGGAACAGTTCAATTCAGGGCACACTACAATGCTTGGTCATTTATAAATAAGTATATTTGAGCAGATCATAATAGTATCTATTGCATACATGAAGTATTTTTTTCTCTATCTGGCAGCTATCTGTGTGGTGGCAGGGTGCAAAACAGATGTAATGGCACAGCCCGATAACAATATGTATATATTAACGATAGGTCCCGATTCGGTGAGCTACGATCCCTCGTTCAAGGAAGCCATTGAAAGACGTACAGCGTCTCTTGGCTCAATGTTTAAATTTATGCCGCCTGGAGCATTTGATTCTGTCGTTAACAAAGGATTTAAATCGGAGCGTGAAAAGCGGTTTGGAACATATACGCTCGAATATTTTAAAAAAATGGATTTTTTTCGAATGCAGATATGTGACCTTGCTGTCGGGGAGCCAGTCAAGGTCCAGTCGGATTCAGTACACCTAGTTTCGGTTGTAAAAGACACGATACTTCACGGGGGAATATCTGCTCTGCATTCGCTGGCGGTAAGTACGGAAGTCGATTACCTTATCCAAATACATCGTATTTCGGTAATTCTTGAGTCTGGCATGGCGGTGGCTGAAGTATCGATCACGGTTTATGATCGGGCCAATAATAAGATCCTTACCGAGTCTTCGTACAAAAGCAGTCTCTCACATAAGGTCTCAAGTCCTGGAGATCTTGATGCTGTAGAGTCCGCGGTGAAAGAGGCGATAAAGGCAGCTTATGGGTCAGCGGGTTCGCTCATAGCTGCAAGCAATCCAAGAATTACGGCAGAAAATCAACTCTATCAGCGTCGTAAACAATGGATAGCCGATACCTTATTAAAAAAACCATACGATCCGACCGTTCTTCTACATGCTATTCCAAGTACGGATACGATCATCCACCCTGCGGCATTATTTTATGCGGTTTATAATGCCAACAAGACAGCCGGTATTGGTTTTTATGCCGATACGGCTTATACATTCACTCCGAAATTACCTGGGTTTATAAAGGAATCAAATCTTTTCAGAACCGGCAAGGAAGGAACATTATATTATGTAAGTATTCTTCGTTATGATAACAAATGGTATTATAACAAATACCACTATTTCAATCTTAGTCATGATGGAAGCTTACCTACAAAAGCAGACCTTGTTGAATCTGTACTATTGCCACCCCAAGAGCATTTTTTTATGAATCGCTCCCTTGAACCTGATTCGGCTTTTTGGCATCGTGGTTTGTTTGGTCCCGATAGCAATTATAAATCTTATGATCCTCCAAGCCCATACTCCGATTTCTCTGAGCATAGTGATATGGAAGAACGCCGATTTTCATCGTTTCCAGCTATTGTTGCTAAAACTCTCAGAAAAAACGAGCAGGCAGAACATCAACATAAGGATAGCATGGATGTCGAAAAAATCTTTATGCCATTTTACCGTTCTCATGGATTTAGGTTGTCTAAAAAAATTACGGATATGTTTTTACTCGCACCCGACGATCGCTCGGTAATTCTCAATCCAATTAGTATTACTTCTACTGATGGAGAAGATAGCCTCTGGTATTTTGTATATGTAGCGAGTACGAAAAATGTATATGAGTGGACTTATTTTGATAAAAGGATTAAGCCAAGGCTTTCGAATAAAATTGCATTTGAAAGACAAGTAGCCCATCTTATAAAATCAAATTTTGCATTCTCAACATATGACGACCCGACATTCTGGAATACATACATCCTCAAAAAAGAGAACGGCCAGTATAAATATCTGAAGAAGATCGAGTAGAGAATGCAGTAATCATTCTCTTTTGCTACGTTAATTCTGCGAATTAATAATAATTTCATACCTGCAACTGCTCGTAACAGTTATGTTATACGAGGGTTGTCGTTGTAGTGATAGTGAAATGACGAGCAGTACTCGCTATAGCGTTAACATCTTTAGATAATGGCAGTTAAGAATGAGTAGTTGTGAGGTCTTGAATATTTCGCCATTGTTAGCAGAGGATACATTCATATTACCATATTATTTGCCTGATTAAAATATGGACTGAAGTTGCCGTTAGTATCTTTCTTGACGGAATTTTCATTTTATGCTCAAAGTTAGAGCAGTTATACTACCATCATCACGTTATGAGCAGAACTATATGCCATAGGCTGTTGCCTATGTTATTTTTTATTGTTGCAGGATCATTTCTTTTCCTGCCGAAGACCTCACAAGCGCAAACCCCCGGTTATTGTTACGATCTCGATATTGGCGGCGGCTTAAGCTGTCCGTTTGCATCAGGCGATCTGCTGACCGGCGGCCTGAATATCGGCATACCATTCGGCCTTGGCAGCGAAGGCCAGCTTCGTATCGGGCCCGTTGCCATTCTTTACAACACTCCAACGAATTTCTATGCAGGCGGCATGATCGCGTATAAACTTGGCGAGCTCGGCCTGCAGGGAAAATATTTCAATTTGCTTAATTGGTATGCGAGAGTAGATGCGCTATTCAATAAAGCGGGCTATTGCACGCCGGTCGTCTCTGCCGAGCTGGAGATCAGCAAGTTGCTGACGATCGGTCTCGGCGCAAAATACTATACGCCGAGCAAGCATGTGCAGGCGGTGATCTCGCTCGGGCTTGAGCTTTTTGGTAAGGATATTGAGAAGCCGATCTCGCCGGATAAATATCCGCTCGATACGACAACGATCAGCGGCTTAGCGAAAAATTATGCACTGCCGATGATCGAAGGGTATATGGGTACTAATGCGCAGAAGATCGGCCAGATGCGTTCGGTGCTTGCCGATCCGAGCATTGGATCGACGAAGACTCTCGATGCGATGTCGGCCTTGTTGCAAAAATATTCGGTCGTATCGCTGGCAAAAAATCTTCGCATCATGCTTAATCCGGCCCTGCTCGATTACCAGCAGAGCGGCCGTGTGTTGCCGGATCAGGCAACGCAAGAGGAGCAATTAGTAACAGGGTTTATCACAGCACTTCAGATAAAAGTAAAGGAGAAGCAATAATGAAACGCGGGATGATCTTTAGCGGCGGCGGAGCCAAGGGCGCCTTCGGAGTCGGAGTATTAAATTACCTGCGCGGAGCGGGCTTATACCAAAAGCCGGATATGCTCTGCGGAACGAGCACGGGCTCGCTCATAGCGGCGATGATCGGGGCCGAGCTTTGGCCACAGCTTACGAGTCTCTACCAGAATATGAATGATGGGCGGTTCGGGGTGCCACAGGATATAGTATCGGCGATCGTACACGGTTCGCTCTTTAACGATGCGGCGCTCGTCTCGATCATCAATAACACGTTCAGCGAAGCGATCTGGCAGCAGATCAGTGCGTCAAGTACGCAGCTCGTCTTTGCCACCGTCAATATGCAGCGCAGCGAGACCACTTATTTTTATACGGGGCCGGCTCCGATCACAATGGCGCCGAACTCCGTCTGCCATCCGATTACCTCGCGTGCACAATTTGTTGAAGTGCTTACCGCTTCGGCCAATGAGCCCGCCTTTACGCCGCAGGTCAGGATCGATGGATACCCCTACGATTTTTGCGATGGCGGCGTGCACGAGATCGCTCCGATAAAAATATTATTGGAAAATGACTGCACCGAGGTGATCGCCGTGATCTTCTCCCCGACATTTCCGGTAGAACAGCACGACGACCAGGGCAACCTCCAGCGATACCCGACACTGCCGGCGACGATCATGCGTACGATCGATATGTTCTGCGACGATGTGCTCGAAAGCAATGTGCGCATTACTAATGCTCAGCAGGATTTTACTAATTACCGCATTAAATTATTCCAGTCGCTGCTCGCGTATTTCCAGCAGCATAGTATTTCGATCTCGGAAGGGGAATTGGAGACACTCTTTAATATTTCGCTCTATCCGCATTTTACGGCAAGCGATAAAGAGATACATATAACCTATGTGCGTCCCGATGCGGGAGATCAGTTACTCGATTTTGCCCTCTCGTTCACTGAAGATCAGATGCAGCAGATCATTGCCAAAGGCTTCAATAAAGCCGCAGAAGTATTCGGAAATACCGAGCCGCCCGTCGCAACAGAATCGATCGGCGATAAGCTCGATGAAGTAGTGTAAGAGAGAATATCGAACGGTACTGCGCGAGTACCAGTGCAGGCGGCAAAGGTCCTTCCGATAAAAAGCCGCCTGCCATCTATTTATAGGTAGCCCAAGATCGAATACTGTAAGGAAAAGCGGATACCGCACGTCTTTATACTATGCCCCTTTCGTTGCATAGCGGACGGGGATAAATTACAGACGGATAAGGTTACATACTCTCTTGATCACCCATCGCTTAGCAGTATGCGTATTCTCGGTTGGTTTTTGTGTGTGGGACTAAGTGCTTTCTTTTTATACTCGCCGGCCTCGGCACAGGATAGCCCTCAATTCAAAGTATTATTCCTCGGGCCGGATTCAGGCTATTACGATCCATCCTTCGAGCTTGATATTGTGGGTGAGCACGATGCCTTCGAAATGAATACGCTGCTCTTTCTCTTATATGGTGAGTTCTCCGCACCTCAGAAGAACCAGCAATCAATCCCGCCGGATGTGAAAATAATAGCGGAGCACATTTTTCATTATCTGCAGCGCTACGATATTTTCCGTGCTTTTGCCGCAGAAATTTGTGCATCCTCCGGTGATAACTTTCACCAACGCAATATCTCTTTCGATCTGCTCGATACTTCCTGCGCTGGCACCAAAGAGCAATTGCGGTCACTTGCACTGGCGAGTGGCTCGCAATATGTCGTCAATATACCATTGATAAGAATTACCCCGGATGCGAGCGGCGTGCTGGTACGAGCAAAGCTTCAGATCTATGATGCCCGGCGAGATACGCTTCCTATATATGATATTACTTCGAACCCCTTCGTCGAGTATGAAAATGAAAAGAAAAATAAGTGTATTCAAACGATGGCCACGGTGGCGAGGACTATTAAATACTCGATAAAAAATTATATCCTTGGGCCCGATAATGTAAATACGGATACAAGTTATGTAGCAGCTCAGGATTCAACGGCCACTATCGATTCGAGTATCTCTCCTGCCCCGGCTCCCGCTCCTGTTACTGCTCCGCCGCCCCCGCCTCTTTCTCATTTGAGCCAAAAGAGGCAGCCGAAGAAAAAAATGGGCGCCTTAAGACTCGTCGTTACTGGCCCTTCGCTTCTTGGCAACGATGCCGCATGCGAAGAGCAATTCAGAAAGGCGGCGCTCGCAACACTCTCAAAAAAGCAGAAAGGATCGCAACTGGCTTCCGGAAAATCTAAGGGGAAAACGGCGGTACAAGCTGCCCCCGCATTGAATTACCAGCAGTGGAAGGCCGATCATGCGAGAAAAGTACACTATATTCACCGGCTTATCAATGAAGGCCTTACCGCCAGGGCATATCTAAGCGAGGTGCAGTATTGGAATATCCGTTATCTCGATACGGCAGTGCATAACCTGCAGGAGTATCGCAGCTTAGCAAAGAGCCAGCATACGCCATTTATTTTGAATATCAGCCAGGTCTATATTCAATCCGAAAACGAGCCCTATGGCGATACGATCCCGACGGCACAGATTACCGTTCAACTCTATGATGCGCGTCGCGATAGTATAATCCATGAAGCGCATTTACTGGGGCAGGGAAGATCTTGGGACCTCCCGGCCGATAGCCAGCTCATCTCTTCTGCTATGATTACGGCTATCAAATCAGTGCCTTTGGAGATGCTTTGCCGGAAGATAGTAGGAACGTACGATACGAGTGTTGCCCAGGAGGGTGACCCGCGCAGCGCTATTATTCGCGAACAGTTTCTTCATCGTCCGTTCGATACCGAGACACTTCGTGAAGCGCTGAGCCAGAACGATGCTGGCTTTAGCCACATCCAAATAATCGGATCTTCCTTCTCGCCGGATCATAAGAAGTTCGTTGCTTTTTACCATACACTACCCGAAGCCCCAACGAATACTCACCTACAAAATCCATTGGAAGATTCGCTGCGGCTTCTCTGCGAACCGGCAAGGGGGTATATGGTCTACGGGGTACAGTATAAAAATAAATGGTACCACGAGAGCATGCCAGGAGCGGTCGAATGGCCAGGCGGGCCGGTTTCGGATATAGATCAGGAAACATTTCTGCTGCATTCCCTTGAACGTACTCGATATTTTTTAAGAGATTCTGCTCTCATCAATCCTCAATTTTGGAGCATCGATGAGTTCGATACGGTCGCCGATTTCTTTGGTACTGCCGATTGGCCCATCTTCAAGACCGAGCCGTTCTTTCGGCAGAAGCGCCTCGAATATCGGCAGTATGCCGGTATGCCACGGCTGGCTGCTACCGAAGTGCGCAAGGAGGTAGGTATGAAAAAAGAAACGCTGGATTCGGCAGCGATTCAAACGATCTTCAAACCATTTTATAATCGCCGGCATATTACCCTTGCCGCGCAAAGCGGAGATCGATTCCCGGTTATTGCCTCTTCCATGCGTTCGGAGTTATTGACGGCAATTCCGCAAAAGATCGATTCAACGAATGTTCTCAGGTATTATCTTTATATCCCCGCGACGGCATCTTATTATCAATGGATGCTTTTCCCGGAGCAAACGATCACTGCTAATGATTGGTGGTCTGATTTTTCCAGACAGATCGCAAAGATCAGCGGATGGGAATCTCAAACCATCACCTATGACGATCCGGAATTCTGGAATACGTATGTCCTTAAAAAAGAGAACGGACAGTATAAGTATCTGAAGAAGATAGAGTGATTGTTTGAGATAAGAAAAATTTACCGGTAGATCTGTTATTGAAGCTGTAAGGCTGTCGAGTTCTGTATCGTCTATTACAGTAGTAGTCGATCTGAATTATCCAAAAGCAGCTATAGAATGCGAATATCTGAACTTCGGCTTCAAAAAATATTGAAGGTCGTTCTGTTATTCCTATATCTATTTCTTCCGATAAATGGCAAGGATACAATGGGGCTTATGCCCATGGCTCTATTCTTCCTTTGGTCGCCCATGATGGGCCTGAGCGGCCTGATAGTATTCATTGTTCCCTTTTTGATAGGCTCCAGTATTGTATTCCAGCAGTATACTCGAGTGAATAAGGTAGTAGTACTTTTAGCAATAGTAATGGTCTTTATTTGCCTGATGGTTTTAGATGACAACTTTTCAAACGCAATGGAAAGTCCGCTTGGCTCGGCATCAAACGATAGCGCAAAATCGTGGTTCGAAATCATGGCCTTCCTTTGTATTCTTGATAGTATTGCACTTATGTGGCTCACCTTTCGATCGTTCTTTACGGGTAGTGCTAGTGAAGCATAACCTACTTATATTATTGCTCTGTCTTTTATGGTGCTCTATAGCCGATACTGCAGGTGCAGGGAAGATATCTCTACGCCATACATCAGTAACGATCATTCATACCCACTATTCTTCTTCGAAGAAGATTTCCAGCATCGATACACCGGCGCTTCACAGGTCAATCGATATTAAGCGGCCATTCGGTCTGTATGACATCTATTCCGTAAGCGGAAATTACGGTACCGATCAATATATCCCCTGTCCACTACTGCCAGCGGGCGGCTTTCTGCATACCGCTCAGCAAGATAGTGATTGTAATTGGAAGATCTATCCTCAGCAAGTAATATGCTGTGAGTATGATGATCGCAATCGAGTGAAATCTATGGGTCTCCAAAGCTCAGGCTCAATGAATTCCTGCGCGTTCAAATATGAAGGTAACTCCGCAAAACTTAAATGGGCTAAAGATATTAATGGCGAATATCGTTTTACCTATACCCGAACCGGCGATCTTTCCACGATCACCGTCTCATCCTATAAAGGAAGGGACGATTATCGGTTGTTATACCGGTAACAAACTATAAACTCGTATCACAAAAAAAGCCGCTCGGAGTGAGCGGCTTTTTTATTATACAAAGAGTATTTACCTTACTTGCTAACCACTACCATTTTGCCACTGAGGTGTTCGCCGGTGGCGGTTTCGAGCGAGTAATAGTAGCTGCCGCTTGCGACGGTATTACCGCCGTTATCGGTGCCATCCCACGATACATCGTGCGGGCCGCCGGTGAGCTCGGTATTATCGAGCAATGCTTTGATAAGCTTGCCTTCGGCCGAGAAGATCTTCAGCGAGGCGGTTGCTTCAGCGGGAAGTTCGAAGTGGATGCGTGTCGCGCCCGATGCAAGCGAGAATGGATTCGGATAGTTCTGGTCGAGACGGAACGCTGCCGATTCGCCGTAGCTGACTTCGACGGTGTTCGATAAATGCGCCGAACCATCGAGATCCATCTGCTTTAAGCGGTAGATGTAAACACCTGATGTTTTCATCGTATCGACGAAGCCATAAGAATGCTCGTCGTTCGTTGTACCCGAACCCGGGACAAAGCCAAGATCGGTAAAAGCCTGATAATTGAAACTGCGTTCGACCCAAAAGCCGGTATTACCGCGTTCGTTCGCCGTTTTCCAGATCAGTGAAGTGCCGGCAGAAGTTTTCGTAGCGGTAAGGCCCGTCATTTCCACCGGAAGGACATTTACATTTCCTTCCCAGATACTGCGGCCATAGGTGCCGACGCGGATCGTCGTCTTATTGGCATGAACCTGTACATCGGTGCAGGCAGCAAGGCCAAGGCCGGTGCCGGCAACGCTCCAGCTCTGACCGCCATTAAGCGTATAGTAGATGCCGTAATCGGTAGCGGCATACCAGGTCGTTGCGGGGTTTACCGAATCAAGCGCGACGCCATAGACCGGCACACCCGGAAGAGCGGTGGTGCCGCTGCCGGAAACATCCGTCCAATCGGCGCCCTGATCGGTGGTCAATAAGACGCGGGCTTGGTTTTTAGAAGTCGCCGCAACCGAGATCAATGCAAAATCATCGACGAGCGGGTGACAGACGATCGAGGTAATAGCGACTTTCGGCACGCCGGTCGAGACATCGTTCCAGGAGCCGCCGGCAGAAGTAGTAACATAGATTTTTCCGCCATCGCAGCCTGCCCAATACACATTGGAATTAGCCGGAGAAAGACCGAGCGACAGAATATATGGATTGCCAAGACCATTCGAGATCGGATCCCAGGAGCTGCCGCCATCAATACTGCGCCAGACGTCGGTACGGCCGGTAAATACTGTCAGATGATTATGGGGGGCCATCTTTAACGGTGCATCCCAATCGGCATACGGTTCGAAACTCTGATCGTTGATGTAATTGAAATTCTGTCCGCCGTCGTTCGATTTCCAGATAGAACCGTATTGGTTTTCGGCGTAGATCACATTAGCATCGGAAGGATCGACCATCGGCTGGAAACCATCGCCGCCCCAGAGCTGGGAAGGATTTTGTCCTTTATACGCATTCCAGATCCCCTGATCCTGAAAACCGGCAAGGGTCGTCTTGGAATCAAGCTTGCTCAGACCGAGATGATAGACGCGCATGGAATGCATATTATTCGAGCGGTACGACCAGGACGCGCCGCCATTGGTGCTGCGGTACACACCGCCATCGCAGCCCATCAGGAGATTCTTGGAATTAGAAGGGTCGATGGCGATGCATTGCTGATCGACATGGATGTTATCGTTAGGAGTATTGACATACTGCGTCCAGCTTGAGCCGCTATTTGTCGAGCGATAAGCGATGATGCCGCCAATATACAGGGTATCGGTGGTTCCAAAGCCCGGACTTACTCCGAGATAGAGATCGTAAAATCCTTGCGCGCCATAGCCGATATTGAAGACATCGGTCGGGGTACTATTGACCTTCGAAAAACCTGCACCGGAATTGGTAGAAGCATATAAGCCGGTAAGATCGCCGGAAGGATTGGAGATTAAGCAATAGACATGCGTCTTATTATTCGGTATTCCGAGAGCCGCTTTGCCGATGGTATTACCGGCCGGAAGGCCGTTCGTGATCTTCGACCACGTCGCTCCGTCATCCGAAGACCGGTAGATACCGGCCTGGGTGGAGCTGCCACCCGGTGTATTGCCTTCGACAGCAAAGAATACCTGTTTGTTGTTTATGACATCGGCGGCAACAATATCCCAGATTACGGCAGTAGCATTTCCAGCCGTAGGATAGACCTTCGTGAATGAGGAGCCGCCATCGGTCGAGCGATAAATACCGGGCTTCGAATAATTACAGGCAAGGACGATATTCGAGTTTAAAGGATTAACGAGTACTTTATTCACTGTTCCGGTGAATGTGCTCGCTGCAATATGCGACCAGTTGGCTCCGCCATCGGTCGATTTATAAAGACCACTGCCGACAAGCGAGATACTATTATAGACGGCATCGCCACTGCCGAGAAAGATGGTATTGGTATTCTTCGGATCGATACCGATCGCCGCCACACCCTGATTGGGCAGGAGGTTATCAGTAAGCGGAGTCCACGATCCGCCGGCGTTCGTCGTTTTCCAAAGTCCGCCGCCTGCGGCGCCCGCATAAGCGATAGATCCGTTCTTCGGATCGATAGCGAGTGCTCTCGTGCAGCCTGCGCTATTGGTGGGGCCGATATTCGTCCAGGCATCGGCAAACACCGGAAGCTTACTGCCGGATACTTTTGCAGGATTGGCTGTCTCGCGTGTCAATGCCGCTTTTGCATCTTCGAAGGCTTCGGCGCGGGCAGATTGATCGATGTACCCATCGGCGCCGGCACGAAGCTTATAATCATGAAGCATACGGGCAAGCGTGGCATTTTTTCTTAATGACTCCGGAAGGGAATTGAAGTCTTTGAAGGCGCCAATATTCGATGGCGCCACTGCGGGCCGTTCGAGCTGCTCATTCTCTTCGGAAGGCCGTTGAGCGCTGACCGGACCAACAACACCCAGGACCAGCAATACGCCCACGACAGGGGCAAAAATAGTAGATATACGCATAGGGTAAATATTTCCAATTATAGCCAATATATAAAAAGTTTTTAATCTTTTTCGTTCAAATTATTACAACTCTCTCATAATGAAATACCCCGCCAAAAGTTACAAGGATAGTTGTAGCCGTCTATCTTGTTATATATCCATAATTTCCAAGCGGACACGTTAATGAATTGGCAGGGGAAAACAGTACCGGTATTTGATGCAGAACTCTATTATGAAACGCATGGCGAAGGAGAGCCGCTTATTTGCCTGCATAATTTCAGCGCTAACGGGCGGGATCGTTTCCGCCTGCTGCTCCCGATTCTCACTAAAAAATATACCTGCTATCTCGTCGATCTTCGCGGTCATGGCCGCTCTACCAATCCAACTAATGACTGGACCAAAGAACAGTTCTCGCGCGATATTATAGAACTCTGCTCGAAGATCGGTCTGGATTCCGCCTACTTCCTTGCCGCGAGCAGTGGCGCTATGACAATGTTACGTGTGGCGCGCTATGCACCGACACTCGTAAAAGCAATGGTACTCGATTCCGGTACGTACCGAATTCCTGAGGCATCGCGCCGATTCTATAAAGCACCCGAATCACTGAGCGATAAACTCAAAGCCTACTATGCCCGGGCGAATGAAGTATATGGAGCAAGTTACGGTCCGGTGCTGGCAAAGGCATTTTACGACTTCCGGTTGCCGCAGTGCGATATTAATACACCGGTAGAAGTGCTGCAAGAAATAACGGCACCTACGCTAATCATTCATGGGGATAGGGACTTGTTCTTTCCGGTTGATATACCGGTTGCCATGAAACGCTATATTCCGAACTCCCGACTCATGGTGAGCCCGAACACCGAGCATATTGTAATGGAGTTCTATCCGGAAATGGTAGCCGAACGGACCGTAGAATTTTTCGAAACGATCAAACGGTAATTATCCCGCTGCGGCCGCGCTTCACTCCGCCTTCAAGCCAGAGCGAATGCACCCGGCCTTCGGAGTCGCGCTCGAAGCCGACACTGACGAACTCGCCGCTTTGTGTTAATAAGCGTACCGGCAGTTCGGTAATCCTTCCGGTACCTACTGCTGCTATAGCCGTACTCATACAACCCGTACCGCAGGCCAGTGTCTCGCCCTCGACTCCGCGCTCGAATGTGCGGATGCGGATATAGTTGCCTTGTTCATCTTCTCTGATCTCGGCGAAGTTTGCATTGACTCCATTCGGAGCAAAATCCCCATGACGGCGGACTTCCGCACCGTAGCGCGCAATATCGAAGTTCTCGATAGAATCCTTCGTGACTTCGGCAAAATCATCGAAGAAGATCACCCCATGCTGTGAACCGAGATCGACATAGTTGGTAGTGACAAGCTGACCCGCAACTGCCAGTTTGAATTTTAACTTGATATGCTTGGGATCGTTATAATACACCCGAAGAGTAGATTCGGAAGGGCGTTCGGCGCGAACGGTTTCTTTTAATACTTCGAAGGAGGTCTCCGCCGAAGGGACGATCTCGAAATCGACAGCCGCCTGTACAGCACAGCGGGCGCCATTACCACAGAGCGCGCCGAAGCTGCCATCGGGATTATAGAAATTCATCATGAAGGGCGCCGCTCCGCTGCGTGCCAGCACGACCATTCCATCGGAGCCAATGATACCGCCGCGCTTGCAGACGGTCTGTGCGAGGGCCTTAAGTTTAACGGAGCCGAATACTAAAGGATCGTGAAAGGCATCGATAATAACGAACTCATTACCGGCACCGCTATAGAGAGTAAAAGGAATTTGGGTCATGCAAAAGCAGTAAACACCGGCGCGAGAGAGGTTGTGCCACCCCGGTATTGAGCTTGGTCTTTATGGCGCAGATATAAATCTGCCGAAGCGATTATGCTTTGTATCGAAGAGAATGATCTCGTTGCGGAAATATTCATTGCCGATGGCTCCGGCAAAGGCTTCGGTATATGAGGCGGGTTTCTGCCGTTCTTCGGCCCAGACCGGCTGATGAGAGCAGTCCTTATTCATAAAGCGGATCGGCACTCCGGCTTTGGACTTAAGAAAATGAACGGGTTGGCCCCAGCTCCAGCCGCTGAGCGTATCGATAGGCGCGTTATGATCGCGCCACTGATTCCAGGCAATGGTATCGCTGATCACCGTAAAAGCCGAAGAGCCGTTATCATATTCCATGAGCTTTTTCTTCCCATTTATTTCAATGGGTAAAAAGATCGGATCGTTCGAGACGAGTGCGCTATCGAAATACTCGATCGATGCGCCGAGAGACGGGGGTAGGGAATCCAGGATCGCTACGCGGGAATGGATGAAGTCGATAATGAGAATTCTGTCTTCAATAAGGTCATATCCAAGATCGCCCACTTTGCTATTATAGTATCCATCTTCTATAGGAAGGGTATCGAGCGTGTCGTATTCATAGATAGGGATCTTCGCCCCGATGTATCGCAGGCTATCTCCGAGGCGTATCGGCAGATCGACATAGGCATCAGTAGCGTTACCATCGAGCTTCAAGGCATTGTGTTCTTCTTTGCGCTTCAAATACGGAAAAAATTTGGAGAGCCGAAACACATTGGAGAACGAAGAGCCGAGATCGAATTGAAATAAGAATGGTGTGGAAATGGTATCGATATATACCTGGAGCATCATCGTACTCCGGTCGGAGAGTTCGCTCGAATCCCATTCGACGGGGATCCAATGAATAGATCGCAATTCATTCACCCGCTCAATCGTAGCCTGCTTCTTTTTGCTATAGATGCCGGATTTTTTCCCGAATATGCGGAAGCATCCGTAGATAAGCACTACGATACCGGCAACGATCACAAGAAGGCGTTTTTTCATACAAGGGGAAAGAATGCCATAGAGTAACATCCGGTTCACGGTCTAAGATCGCTCTCTCGTAGTTTTCCGGTAGTGGTCTCCCCCTAACAATCACCTAAAGTGGGGCAGTATCCCTCGTAGCATTTGGAAATAGCTCGTATTTGACATATATTTGTATTCGCTTCTCATGGGCAGAAGGGGGAGAACTATTGAGAGGCGGTGTAATCCATCAATCCATCTATTACCATCATGAGTACCTATCAAATTATTTATATAGCTATCGCTATCGTTCTGACGGGCCTTGTCGTCTTTTTCGATCTGAGATATTCGATGCTGCGCGATCAGCCGGCAGACCCCACCACTCCGAAGCCGAAGGGAGGCTGGAGCTACAGTTATGCCAGAGTGCAGCTTGCCTGGTGGAGCATTATTATTCTCTCGGCTTTTATTATCATTCTTTGCAAGTGCTGCGTGGCTCCGGAATTGCAGGCCAATGTATTGTTGCTGCTCGGTATATCCGGTGGCACGACACTTTCGGCAAAGTTGATCGATGTATCGGATATTTCCAATAACAAGAACCGCAATATCTCCAAAGATGGATTTATCCTCGATATTTTATCCGATAGTACCGGCGTAAGCGTCCACCGCCTGCAGGCCGTGATAATCAATGTAGCGGTCGGCGCCTGGTTTTTTATTTCCGTCTATAAGAATATTAATTCCTCCATCGTAACCTGCAAAGATATTATCCCGAATATCACCGATCAGGTAATGATCCTCCTCGGCATCGGTACCGGCACATATGTTGCCTTGAAAACCACCGAAAACAAGACAGCCGCAAATGCCGGAAATAACCCGCAGCAAGGTGCTGGCAACAACAACCAACCACAGGGCGGAGGCAATGGCGGTGCGCAGCAGGGGGGAGCGAATAATAATCAGCAACCGGATGCAGGAAATAACCAGCAGGCGGGGCAATAATACAAACCAGAAATTCTATCTTAAGTCAAAGCCGCCCGAAAAGGCGGCTTTGATTTTAATGAGAAGATAATAAAGGAGTCTCGGAAGGACGAGCTGTTGGTAATCCGCCTCGGCACAGAAGGGGATCTCCTCATGTCCTAACAAGTCGCTATTGTAAGCGCCTTCTCTCTACGAGGGAGAAGGATTAAGGATGAGGGTGCAACGCTGAAAATAAATAACGGTGTAATGTCTTTACCGTCTTATCTTAACTCATCATAATCTTCCGATACCAAAAGAAGATAAACTTTAATATTGAGCGCTTTAGCAATTTTTTCTAAATTATGGACGCTGATATTTACCGTGCCTCGCTCTAAGGCAGAAACAAAATTCAAACTGAGCCTTGATCGTACCGCAAGTTTCTCCTGAGACCAACCTAATTTGGAGCGATAGAAATGGATGTTTCTTCCAATTATCTTTTTCATTGAGCTTTGAGAATATAAATTCAATCCCATTGCACAAAAAAACGAAAAAAGGATTTTTGAATCAACAGCCTATGAATAGAGTCGCTATTTTGTAAAAAATTGAGTCATTAGCAGAGCCCCGGAGGGGCGAAACGTTGGTAGCCCCGTGCGTAAGCGCGGGGTTAAGATTATTAAAGAGATTTAAGCTCCGTAGGAGCGACATGTTAAAGATAGATAGAGCATACCGATAATAACAATATGTCGCACCTATGGCGCTCAGATCTTTAATTAAACAATAAACCCCGCGCTTACGCACGGGGCTACCAACGTTTCGCTTCTAACGAAGCTCTGTAAAGGAAATCTAATTAACCATTTGATTGAAAATAATAGGAAGAATTAAATATTACTTCCCCAGCTTCCTTAGCTCCGGCACATCATAAATCTTGCCGATCGTTGAATCGTCTTTTATTGCATTGATAAAGGCGCTGGCTAATTGCTTTCTTGAGATGTTGCCGGCGCGGCGGCTGATGTCTCCATACTTACCGGGGAGGTAGCTCATGGCTGTTAAGAATGGCGCCATGAATATGGGCCATTGCTGGCCGGGGGCGGTGATGAAGGCGGGGCGGAAGATTGTATGATCGAGATCGGCTTCTATGATCGCGCGTTCGGCTTTTGCTTTGGTTTGTACATAGATGCTATTACCGATCGCTCCGGCCGATAGCAGTATGACGCGCTTCTTTTGCAACTTATGCATTGCTTTAATCAATGCCAGCACCGAGCCGAGATCGATGTCTTCATAGGTTTTGCCGGTCTTTTTTATTTCGTGGCGACGAATACCAACTAAATGCAATACCACATCGCTGCCGGCTAATAGACGCTCCATGTCTTCGCTCTTGCAGGGATCGCCATAGACAAGCTGAAGTTTTGCACGAAGCTCCGAAGATAAGAACGATAGCTTTTCTGCCGAGCGCTCGTTGCGCACAAGCGCCCGGACAGTATAGCCGCTTGCGAGCACAGCTTCCACAATGCCCTTGCCCACAAAGCCTGTTCCACCGGTAATGGCGATAGTCGGTTGCATCTTAATATCGGTATGCTATTCCTATTTTATACGAACGCGGCGACCCGGCAGTAAAGTGCAGATCGCTTGGCTCGTTGAGCGGCTCGCCGCGCAAGCGCGAATCAGTATCGAACTGCGCTTCATTCCAACTTACGTTGAACAGATTTTCAATCGTAGCCGAAAGCTCGAAGTTCGAGAAGCGATACGATGCGGATAGATCGAAGACGGAATATCCCTTTGCCGTAACGGAGTTATCTTCATTCGCTGCTCTATCATCGAGCGAGCGTAAGCGAAGTGCGGTGCTGAATTCACCAAAGCGGGCCGTAGCATTCGCTGTGAGCGTGCGGTTCGGTGCGAGTGGAATATAATTTGCTCCTGCGGGAAGATCACGGAAGCGGCCGTGCGAAAGCGTGAGGTCCGCGCCGAGCGTGAGCCATTCAAACGCATTAAGGCGAACATCAAGATCGACACCCTGGCGGCGGGTGCGGCCCGATTCTTCGGTCGTGCCTTCATCGCCGCTCCAGACTAACTCGCTTTGCAGATCGAGTTGCCATAGCGCGATGCTTCCATAAATAAGATCGGATGTTTTTCCAATGCGCGATCCCACTTCCAAACCCAGCGCCCGCGGAAGGGAAGGGCTGTTCGGCGAAGAGACAACAGCGCGCGCATCGTTCGAATGAAACCCATAGCCCGAATTACCAAAGAAGGTAAGTCTATCGCTTACCGGCACGGCAACATTAAGCTTTGGTGAAAGGACGAATTGTTGCACGGAGCCATTTGGTGTGGAAGCCGTCGCGAGCGCGCTTTTTACATCGAAGGTGATGTAATCGGCCCGAAGCCCGGCCTGAATATTCATGAAGGGAAGTACAATCTCCTGTTCATCATAGAGGCCGTACTGACGCTCGGTGATCGAACCGTTTGTGGTCGTCGAAAGAATAGAGCGGGCAGAATCGTGGAAGAGACCTACATCAATGTTATCGCCGCGCAGTTGCGCCCCGATATGATTTATAAATCCGGTTTCGCCGCCAAACCAGGAAAGCGTTTTCTCTGCTTTAAGCGTGAGGATGGAGCGATCATCGGTTTGTTCGATCTCATCGCCGCGGTTTGTATCGCTGGCGAAGAATGTAAAATCACTGAAAAGTTTGAAATGGTAGTGGGTAAACGAACTGCTAATCGTAAACGGAGCAGCGCCACCGGTAGAATATTTTAAGATAGCAGTCGTGCGGGCAGTCTCGCCGCCTTCGGTAGAATCTATAGAGCCGAAGCGGGAGATCAGCCCTTCAGTAATAGCGCGTTCGGGTATCTGTCCGTTAGCATCCCAGTTCGAACTAAAAGAAAAAATACTTCCTGTAAGCGTGGCTTCATCACCAAGAAGTGCCGATGCTTTTGCCATAAGATTATAGCGCTTGAAGTGCTGGTCGAGATCGAAGTAACCGCTATTGGTAAAATACTCGCCGCCAACATAAGCATGAAAGGTCTCGCTTTCGAAAGGAGATTTTATTAATGCCAACACGCGATAGCTTGCCAGCCCGCGAGAAATTTCGGGTGAATATTCATAGCTGCCTGTTTCGATGCGAAAAAGATTTTCGTTAAGCGAATCGTAGGTATTAAAAACAACGGTGCCTGCGGTTGCCAGGTCGCCATAACGCGCGAAGTACGGGCCTTTAGCAACATCGACGCGCTGGATGGTTTCGGGAATAATAAAATGCAGATCGGCATAACCTTGTCCGTGGCCATGAGAAAGCATATTGACGGGCGCATCATCGACGGAGATATTTACATCGGTGCCATGATCGCAATCGAAGCCGCGGAGAAAAATTTGCTCAGCTTTACCACCACCGGCATGTTGAGCAATATATAATCCCGGTACGATGCGAAGCATATCCTGAGTCGAGCTTCGAGGACGAAGAGAAAAATCTTTCGCCTGAAATTCGCCATCGCTTGCCGCCGAATAGGTACGCTCGGCCGTTACCACTACTTCGTCGCCCTGCGTAGTACGAATACTATCGCTCTTCTGCACTTGCGCAGTTGCAGCAGCAGCGATGAATATTCCGATAGCAACGAGCAGATATTTCATACCGATGGTGGGATAGAATAAAGGGCGGCTCTTTCGAACCGCCCCGTATTCTGAGATGGTTGGTTGTTACTGTTGTGAGTATTACTTTGTAAGCGTCACTTTCAGTGTCTGCTCGCGGCTGCCATCGACAACCAGAGAGATATAGTAGGTGCCGGTTGCCACTTCATTCGTGGGGTTCCAGATTGCTACATGATCTCCCTCGCCTTCGCGTCCGCTAAAGATCTGCTGTACCATACGGCCATTGACATCATAGACGTTCAGCGCAACATTACCGCCACCCGTCAAATGATAGGAAAGATTCGTGCTCGTTCCAACCGGGTTCGGATAATTCGAACCATTGAAGAAATTATGCGGAGCATGAATGCCGATGGACGTGGGATCGCCATTCTGATGAACGCTCGAAGTAGAACGTAAGCCATCGGAACCGCGATGCGGAGCAGCGAGGAACGGGAAGCTCGTTGTGAAATCGACATCGTTCTTGCTGACACCGGCATTCCAGCCAACCTTCGCCAGTAATTCCGGCGTAAGCGGATTGCCGCTGCTCGGACTGTAATCATCCGTCCAGAGACCGATAGCATTAAGCACTAAGCCACCAACAGCCTGCATTTCGATACGCGTGATATCGTCTTCAAGACGACGGCCATTCGGGAAGCCATCCATATTCGGGATAGCCTGAATAGAAGCGTCTTTATTGAAGCGAGCATCGGTAAGGCCGAGCACAGCAGCAGCGATAAGACCTTCGGAGCTGAAATCGGCGCTCTTACGATCGGTTACCGGCACAGCCATATTCAGGCGAAGCATATCGCCAAGCGTCGGCAGGAAGTTATTGATGAACGGTTTGCCAACTGCAAGTGGATTGCCATTCTTTCCGGTAGCAAGCTGATACGGTGCGAGGTTCGGTGCGCCGGTGTAGAAGATCGGAAGAAGATCGACCGAACGCGGTTTGCCTTTCTGCAAAAGAATCTTACCGAAAAGATTGCTATCGAGTGCAGTACCGGCGCCGGCATTAGTAGCAAGCAAGCCATAGAGGCCGTCTTTGCCATAACGGAAATCGAAGGCACCAAGCGCAGCAGAATCAACACGCAGATCCTTCAACGTACCGACGGCATCGGCGTACGGGCCATTGCCGGTATAGAGCGTTAGCTCCGGGTTCGAGAAGTAATCGGCAAATTGCAGATCGTTGTTGCCATACGGCGAAGTGGCATTCCACTTATCTTTCATTCCGATCGGAATGATAGCTTCGTTGGTAAGCGGCATGCCAAGACGCGATACCTGCACATAATCGGTAGAGACCATCGGCTTGCTGCCATCGGCAGAAAGCGTCGTGACTTTCGGACGCGATGCCGAAGCCCATACACCGATGACGAAATCGCCATCGAGAATATTGGCCGCCTGCGAGACATCCTTATGATCTTTCTGCAATGCAGCGATCGGAATTTTCATTGCGATCGTGTGGCAGTTGAAGCCACGGAGCGCATCGATTTTTCCATCTTTCTGGAAATTGCCAAGATCGAAGATACCGGCAAGGTCGACAAAGAATGGATCATCGACCGGCCCGCAGAATACTTTCTCGCCGCTCGATGCATTGGTAATTGCATTTTGCATCAGCGTGGAATATGGCGTACCGAGACCGACAACCGGAGCATCGATCGAACGTGGCCCGATATTATTCGGAGGAACAATACCGTTATCGATCACCGTCGTCCAGGTGCTGCCGCCATCGGTACTCTTCTGGCAGGTGTAAGTAGTTTTCAGATTCTGCTTGCCGAGACGGATATTGAAGAAGGTTGTGGGATCTTCATTCGTCTGGGTAAACATGAAGCGATACGTGATATCGTCTCCGGCGGTAGCAGCATTATTTTTTACGTGGATTTCATAGCGGATATTCTCACCGAAATTAAAGTAGTTCGGCCCGCCTTCCGGCAGTTCGAACGGAATGTAATTAGCGATGATCGTAACCGTTGTGGGATCGTCAGGGGAGCGGAACGCATAGAGATCGGTATTATCCGCAAGCGGATCATTACTGATCAACGGCGCTTCGCGATGGCTTGATCCGAAGGCAACGCTGGTGAGCAGCAGTGTTGCAAGCAGGGCCATCAGTGAATTGTAACGCAATGTATTCATGATGTTAGTTTTTGTGAATGCTTCGAGAAAAAATGTTCTTCGAATTAGCCGTAATACATTCACGTTATTTCATTAGATGTAAGCGGCAAAGAAATAAAGTAAGATTTAGTTTAAATCCAAATGGTAGGTGTGCGTGTGTTGAGATGGGGTTCGGAAAGATACGCTTATGAACAACATTTAAATTTGTCATTGCGAGGAGTCCGCTATGCGGACGACGTGGCAATCCAAGACTTTTCAGTATATATCCGAACTGTCTTGGATCGCCACGTCGCCTTTGGCTCCTCGCGATGACAAAGTAGGAAAGTCCTGACACCAGCAGATGCGAAAGAACCCTGAACCCGCAACCCCGAACCCCATGCTCAAAAATAAAAAAGCAGCCTCATTACGAAGCTGCTTTTCTTTTTGGCTAAATGAAAATTAAGCAGACCTACTGCGGCGGGAAGAGCTCGTAAGGTACGGGCAGCTTCAGTAATAATTCGCAGCCTTCTTTTGTGTAAAGATTTTCGTGGTCGGAGTCTTTGCGTGCGGCAATGAAATCCCCGCTCGTGAGCGAATGACCATGAATCTGCAAATCGCCGCTAACCACGTAGCATTCTTCGGTGCCACGATGCACATGGTCCGGATAGATCGCACCGGGTTCGAGCTTTGCCAGCACCATTACGCGGCCATCTTCATCGGAATAAAGCAGGCGGTAGGAGATGCCATCGACCACCGTCGGCATCCACACAGAATCTTCTTTCTTAAGGACGAAGTGGTCGTTATCGAAAGGAGTAGAGGGATCGCCACCGGCAATCTTTGCAAGAATCTTTCCTTTTAAATCGCGGCGCGGAGCCGGCCCGCCTTTGGCCAGGTGTTCGAAGATTCCTCCGAGCGCCTGAGAGGCCTTGGCCAAGTCTGCGGCCAGAGCTGGGTTCGACGTGAGGGTGCGTTCGAAGGCTACCTCTTCGTCCGGCGTCATATCACCGGCAAGGTAACGGCCTACCGAGGCATCGTCATCGTTTAATATATCGCTAGTAACTGACATTCCTTATGTATCTTTCTACTTCTGGACTCATCTTGCACATGACACCCATCTCAATAGGATATACAAGGGGGAAGTCCTATCAGATGTTCATACACCCTAGAATTTTTTTTATCATTCGTCAAGATATTCCAACTGCTTTCGCAGTGCCAGCAAACCATTACGGATGCGGGTCTTAACGGTGCCGAGCGGCATATTGAGCTGTTCGGCAATTTCCGAATGGGAGAATCCCTGCAGAAAAGCCAGGTCGATTAAACTGGCTTGTTCTTGCGGCAACCGCTCGAGCGCTTCGAAGAGCAGGTGGTTTTCTTCTGCCGAGCTTAATTGGGAAAAGACATCGTCTGTCCGCAAACTTGAGTCGCTGGTGGTGATTGCATCATCCTCCGGCAACGCTGTCTCCAGCGTTTTATTCTTTGAGCGCTTGGAGCGGATGAGATTTACCGCACGATTGTGGGCGATGCGAATAAGCCAGTATTTTGGCTCACCGAGTTCGGGCTTATAGGAATAGGCTTTATTCCAGACCTGGATAAAGACTTCCTGCAGAATATCTTCCGCATCATCGGTATCATGAAGCAATCGAAGCAACGCTCCGTAGAGAAGCCGCGAGTACCGATCGTAGAGTTCGGCAACAGCAGCCCCATCTTTTTCAGCAATGGCAGAGAGCAGTTCCTGGTCGCTTTTACGCATAACGCTATTACTGCAAAGATACGCAGATTTGGGGGCGGACAAAAAGCGAAAGTGGAGAAATAGGGAAGCCGCTATTGGGCAATCACCTCGCCTGTAGTAATAGTACCTCTTAAAGAGCTAATATTATAATGATACACCCCGGCAGGTAAGCCCGTTCTCGAAAGGGATAATGAATTTGCACCCGCAGGGTAATGCTGCTCCAGCACCTTTACGCCGAGGCTATTATAAAGCTGTACTGTAACCGGCTCGGTTGTTGAGGCAGGTAGGGAGATTGTTGTTCGGTCGGTGAAAGGATTGGGGTAAGCGGTTGTGGTAAGGGAAGAATAGTGAAAATTTTTAACTGCGGAGGGTGCTGCGGAAAGTTTACCGATGAAAGAATCATATCCCCCATGAGTTGTGAGAAGATCTTTTCCAACTTGGGTGGTAATGATTGTAGAATCTATATAGAATGTAGAATCGCTTCCATATCCTACTGTGCCTCCAACATAATAGGCTCCATTGTTGCTTAGGCAAAATGAGGTGAGGTAAAAAGATAATTGATATTCCATTAGTGGCATTATCCAGGAGAGAGTTCCGGACGATGAAATAGAACATAGTACATCATTCCCATCAGGAAGAATATCAATTGCCATAGAATCCAGAGTAAAATTCATTTCGGCAAAAAAGGTGTAAACTATATTATTAGATGTCTTATCATACTGTGCTTCCATTCCCGTTGCATAGATATTGGAATAAGAGTGTGGGATTGTCTTAAACCATTCAAGTTTTCCATACGGAGTAAGTTTTGTCAAAAATATGGCCTGACCGTCGCCATCGATATGAACCTGTGTTTCGACATCTCTTCCCACAGTAATATTATCTTTGACGGTACAGGAAACATAAATATTAGAGGCTGTATCTGAAGTTATTGCTGCTCCATAGTCATCGTATTTCCCACCAATACGGTTCATCCATAGCACTTCCCCAATTGGGGACAGCTTTGCTATAAAAGAATCATAATCGCCTGCGGATTGTAAGCGGGTGGTCCCCCAAAGTAGCGTATCGGAAAAGGACCCGCATACAAGGATATTATTTTCTTGATCTGTAGAAACGGCTATCAATCCATCATAATATAAAAAATTATGAAAAATGCTATCGGCACATTGAGCAAAAAGGACATTCCCTGATTCATCGAATTTTATTATAAAGAAGTTATATTTATCCGTGTTCTCGGCATATCGGTGACCCTGAATCTCTAATGGCGTCATAAGCCTGCCCCCCACAATAAGATTATTCGAATGGTCAATAGCCAAAAGTTTATCTGCATATTGATATTGTGGGCCAACTTGTCCTGAGAAGTTTCTGCTCCACAATGTCATTCCGGCTGATGAAATTTTAATTATAGCGGCTGTGGAGGAATTAGAAATTCCGGAAGCCCATAATTCTGCCCCAACATAAAAAGCAGTATCACCGATCAAGTAGCAATAAATATTATCTAAACTATCTATACAAATCCCTGCAGCAAAAACATTACGATCTTTTTGATAACACGAAATAACTTTCCTCCAAATTACCTTGCCGGAAGGATCATATTTTGTTAGTTTGACGCCATGAACACTATCGACTTCCTCCTGGTCAAGATATTTTTCCATCGCTATTATATTGTTATTCTTGTCCGTTTGCTGTGCAATACATCGCTCAATCTTCAAGGTAGAACCATTATTAATTGCCCACTGCCATTGGAGAGGTTGAGAAAAAGCAGAAGTGTAAGCCAACACGATAAGCAAGGCACCTGCTGCAGCAGAGAACGATATAATTATATGCTTACTCATAGGATAATCACTTGTCCACTAGCATAAATGGAATTCAGCCCCTGGATATTATAATGATACACCCCCGCAGGTAAGCCCGCTCTGGAAAGAGATACTGAACTCGCCCCAGCAGGGTAATGCTGTTCCAGCACTTTTACGCCGAGGCTATTATAAAGCTGTGCTATAACTGGTTCGGTGGTTGCGGCAGGTAGAGAGATCGTCGTTCGGTCGGTGAAGGGGTTGGGATAGGCGGTTGTAGTAAGGGAAGAATAGTGAAGATCTTTTACTGCGGAGGGTGACCCGGAAAGTTTGCCGATGAAGCAGTCAAATCCTCCATTGGTAGTAAATACTTCATTACCTAATTGAACTGAAAAAAAGGAAGAATCAAAGAGTGCTGTTCTAACTTCTCCACATTCGCCAGAAATATAATAATCTCCCGGCAGACCGGAAATAATAGAATATACATGACAGCGTGGATCTTGAACTATTGGTGTTATCCATTGCAAGATACCTGCTGATGTTAAAGATGCAAGATAATTAGTATACTGATAATCTAATGGAAGTGTATCGAAAATAGTATTTTCTGTGGTATTAAATCCCACAAGGACGCCATTATTGCCATTTTGATCATTGCATAAGAGATTAGCAAAAAGAGACTGATCTATATAACGATCCGATATACGCTTATGCCATTTGACGGTGCCGGAAGAATCGAATTGCACAATTAAATAGGCGCCTCCTTCTCCTGATATATGATATTGCAATTGTTTTTGGGTATTCGTTATAATAACTGAATCGGTAATAGTGGCAAGTACATAACAATTATCTTGTTTATCAATAGTTATATCGCAGGCATTATCATTGTCTTTTCCGCTTATACTCTTTATCCATACTAAAGAACCTTGCGGAGTAAATTTTGCAATAAAAACATCGAATCTTTCGGGTATTGTAGTGAAACCGTCAATAATTATGGTATCATTAAATGTACCACAAACGAAAAGATTATCGTTGTGGTCGAAAGAAGCGGCCAATGCTTGGGATCCATAACCTGGTCGTTCTATTTGGGATTCCGTATCTTTTTTCTGGATCCATAATACTTTCCCCGTCGAATCAAACTTCCCCAGAAAAAAACGTCGAGAATGGCAAGTATCGATATAAGTAATGTAATTAATTCGCAATGCCTGTCCGGCGATCAAATTCCCATACACGTAAATAGTATTCTGCCTACTAATCATTATATGTAAGGAGAGCGGACCATAAGAAGAAATAATATTATTCCAAATGATTTTTCCTTCAGATGAAAATTTACAGAATGATTCATTGCCAAGAATTTCGGATTGTCCCCATAGTTGAGAATCTATATAAAGATTTCCTACATAGTTGAAAACGCAATAAATATTATCATTACTATCGACGGATAAGCTGATAAATCCTAAATTTGAATTTTTAGAATTTGTTTGGGATATCTTATGACGCCAAAGCAATTTGCCTGAAACATCATACTTGGAAAATTTTACATTGTAAGTTCTTTCAATAGCCTCAGCGGAATCAAGATAATTTTCTAAAGTAATAAGGCACCCTTTAGTATCAGTTGCCGAAATAATCTGCTGTTCTTGCGAATAAATCGAGCCATGAACCTGAGCCCAGCGCCATTTCGGCCCGTTATTTTGTGCGAGGGATGTCGTACCCAGCCCGACGATACAATTAACAAGAACCACGAGTACCAATGACCGCATATTTCCTCCTGTAGAGAGATGATCCTATAGACAAAGCAAATATACTATTTCCGGGCAATTTCTGCAATAGCCCGCAAGCAAAACCGATCAGCTTATAGCTGATCCTTCGTCATCGAATTCAAAAAGGTGGTAAAGCCATCGATCATCGAGCGCATTCTTACGAGGGTGGAATCGTATTCGGCTCTCAGGCGGGTCACTTCCCCGCGGGCGCGTTCTATTTCCAGCGGAAGGTCGCGCAGTACCTTATCACGTTCGAGGCGGGTTTCTTCTAAGATCAGGGCTGCTTCTTTCTTGGCCTGTTCCTCCATTTTGACGGCCGTCTGCTGGGCGGCGAGCAAGGTCTTCTCCAACGTCGCTTCGAGCGAGAGGTAATGCTCGAGCTTTTTGCGGACGGCTTCGAGTTCGTCCTCAAGCCCGTACTGGTCCCGCAGGACTAATTCGAATTCCTTAGAGACTTCGTCGAGGAAGGCGCGAACTTCATCGACGTCGTAGCCCCTCATCTTCTGTTCGAATTCCTTCTTTTTAATATCGAGCGGAGAAATCGGCATAGGGTAGTGATCTTCTATATATAAGATACAAAAATACGGCTGTTTTACATAAGTCCGTATTGCTAAAAGAATTAAAGTGGATTTTTTTGGGGGAGCGAGAAAATTTGCGTATATTTGCGGCCAGTAGTAAATTGTGAGCTTTGCACCCCCAGAGAGTTTAATTTATTTATCTTAGACGTCTAGTATATGTACAAACCATTAATAAAGCTATTGACAACGGCCCTTGTTGTTGGTAGTGCTGTTACGGCTATCGCCCAGCCAAACCGGACGCTTGGCGGTACCAGCCTCATCCTCGACGACGGAACGGGTAATTCCGTAAACGTCAACACGAGCGGTGGCGGCCTTGGTGTTAATAACTCCAACCTGCTTCCGAACCCGTGTGCCATCCTCGATCTTACCACGACGACGAAAGGATTCCTTCCGCCGCGCATGTCCACTGCCCAGGAGCTTGCTCTTTGCGGCGGCGTACCGGTCGAAGGTATGGTAGTCTATAATACGACGACCCACTCGCTCGACGTCTATAATGGTACCGGCTATGCCCAGTTCTGGAATACCAAGGGTAATAGCACGACCAACCCGGCTACTGATTTCCTCGGTACCAAAGATGCTCAGGACCTTGTCTTCCGTACGAGCAATACCGAACGTGCCCGTATCCTTGCCGGCGGCAATGTTGCTATCGGTGCAACGACGGCAGGTTCACGCTTAGAAGTTACTGAAACGGGTGCTGCACAATCGGCTATCGCTGCAACGCTCAATAATGCCGGCAGTAATGCTGCTGCTCTTATGGGAACGACCAATGGTACCGGCGTCGGTGTCATGGGTACGCATTCTTCTGCAACCGGCACCGCAGCCGGTGTTCGCGGCGAAACCAATTCTGCCGATGCCAACGCAGCGGCTGTGATCGGTGTCGTAAATCCCACGGCTCCGGGCGGTTTCTCTTCCGGTGTTCGCGGTTTGAATAACGGTACCGGCGGTCTTGGTATCGGTGTCTATGGCTCGCAGGCCGGTTCGGGCTGGGGCGTTTATGGTACGACCCCGAGCGGTATCGGTGTGCATGGTAACAGCACCAATGGCTTCGGCGTCTATGGTCTTAGCACCAACGGCGTTGCAGTCTATGGTAACAGCACCAATGCAGGCGCTGGCTTATTTGAAATTACCAATAACTCTAGCACCGGTGACGCCTTGGTAGGCAATAACAATGGCGCTGGCGTAAGCATTAAAGGTAGTAATACCGGTACCGGCTCTGCTGGTTCTTTCTCGATTTCTAACAATGCCAGCACTGCTGTTGGTGTTGCTGTGACGACGAATGGTTCTGGCGCCGCAATGACCTCCACGACGACCGGTACTGCCGGAAGCGCAGGAGCCTTCTCCATCAATAGCGCTACCAATAATTCAGACGCTGTAACTTCTACAACCAATGGTACCGGCCGTGCAGGTGCATTCTCCGTTACGAATGGAGCCAGCACTGCAGACGCTTTAAATTCAACGACCAGCGGCACTGGCCGTGCAGTCCGCGGTACCCGCGGCGCCGGTAGCGGTATTTCGCTTGGCCAAACGGAAGCCGTTCGCGGTGATAACACGGATGGTCCTGGTGTAGCCGGTACGGCAAACACGGCAGTCGGTGTCTATGGTACCAGCGTCACGACCCATGGTATATGGGGCGTCGGTGTTGTCGCCAATGCAGCCGGTGTTGAAGGCCGCAATGACGTTGTAAACGGTTTTGGTGTCGAGGGCGTCAGCCTCGGCGGCGGTATCGGTGTTCATGGCCAGAGCCAGACCGGTAATGCTTCACAGTTCGATATTACCAATGCCGCCAGCACTGCCGACGTAGTTCGTGCTAACCAGAACGGACTCGGCCGCGGCGTCTATGGTCTCATCAATAATACTTCTAACATCGTAGCTGCAGTCCGTGGTGAAACCAATGGCGGCGGTTATGGTGTCTTCGGTCAGGCAACCGGTAACGGTAATGCCGGCTTCTTCCAGATTACTAATCCGGCAAGCACGAGCTCGGTAGAGAACGTAACAACCAACGGTATCGGCAGCGGTGTCACGATCCAGCTCACGAATGCATCGAACGGTGCACGTGGCGTCGATGTGCTCCAGGCCGGTGTCGGACCAGGTGTCTTCGCAACCAGCGCCGGTGGTAATGCCGTTTGGGGTATTACTTCTTCGATCAGCGCTGCCGGTGTTATCGGTGATAACACGTTCGGTGAAGCAGTTGTCGGTCGTAACCGTGGCGGTAACGGCGTCGGTGCTGTTGTCGGTCGTAACGACTCTTCGGGTTATGGTGTCCGTGGTTTCAATACCAAGGATGGTATCGGCGTCTTGGGTCAGACGGGTATCAGTGGTGGTACCGGTGTTGGCGGACGCTTCGAAAACGTAAATGCAGCCAGTGGTAATGATGCGTTACAGGCGGCTACCAATGGTACCGGCTGGGCGGCTAACTTTACCAATGCGAATAACTCCTCGGCTTCGCGAGCCCTTCGAATAGCTACAACGGCCGGACAGGGCGGTAATGCTCTTACCGTTGCTAATGGTACGGTCGCAATGTCGTATCAGCACCCGTATGCATCGAATACGGTTGTCGATGATGCAACGCTTGTTGTTACTACCGCAGGTAACGTAACGATTCCGACAGGTCCGCCGCTTGTTGACGGTGCCCACGTATGGGTAGTGAATAATGCTGGTGCAGCTATCACTATTACTAATACCACGGCTGGTGCCTTTAATGTCAATCCGGGCCGTGCAGTCGAACTGCTCTTTGTTTCGACGGTCAGCGGTGCTAACTGGATTCCGGTACAACCGTAATTGAAGGAGATTATTATAATGAAAACGATCTTCAGTTTTTCATTCGTTGCTCTGTTTGCAACGGCGGCACTGGCTCAGCAGCCGGTTGCCAGCAGCCAGCAGCAGGTTCCGGCAGTAAAGGGTGTTCCGGCTGTTACAGCTGCGACCACCGCTGCTCCGACCCTCGCTTCCGATCAGGCTGTCTATATCCCGAAGGACATCAAAGTCACCAAGGATACCAAAACCACGAAAGCGACCAAAGCTTCTAAGACGGAAGCTCCGGTTTCTTCCGAGGCAGTACAATCGGTACCGATGCCAAAGAAAACAAAATAAGTTAGGGGCAACCCTATAGACGTTCCGAGACTCTGTGGAACGTCGTTCAAGGAAACCCTGCTTCGCAAGAGGCAGGGTTTTTTATTGGGGGATAGGGTTTGCAGGGTAAGGCAATATAAATCGTCTTAACCATCAATGTTAATACCGTGTCGCACCTACGGCGCTCAGACCTTTAATAAAACAGCGAACCCCGCGCTTACGCACGGGG
>CAYOJJ010000028.1:0-35208 GCA_964404255.1 uncultured Alphaproteobacteria bacterium
CTGATCGTCGCCTTGGTGGGCCGTTACCCCGCCAACTAGCTAATCAGACGCAGGCTCATCCTTTGGAAAATTTGATCGTCTGGTGATGCCACCAATCGATATTACGGAATGTTAGCCCGTCTTTCAACGGGTTGTTTTCCCCCAAAGGGCAGATTGCCTACGTGTTCCGCACCCGTGCGCCAGTTCTGTATTGCTACAGACCTTGACTTGCATGTGTTAAGCACGCCGCCAGCGTTCGTCCTGAGCCAGGATCAAACTCTCCGTAGTAAAATAGTATTTCTACTATATAGACGTTAAGTCTGATACCTGATCCGCTACTGTAAAGCGGATGCAAGAAAAATGAATCAAAAAAATTCACGGTTGACTTGCTGCTTGATGAGTCTTAGGACTTACAAACTGCAAGTACCTTTGTCTCATCGCGCTGACAAAAAACTTCTCTGCTGTCAATGAACACTCTTGTTTTGCCGTGGTGATTACGTTGCCGTTTCAATCACGGGACGCATATAACGACTTCCCACTACCCGGAGTTCCGAACTGGTTCTAAATTATCCTTTTTTTCTCTCTTTTCTGTATTGAGATAGCGTCATTTACCCCCTCTTTTACACCACAAACCTCCCCTGAAACCCTTGTAAATACAGGCTTTCTTCAAATCGGCTATTTTACTCCAGTAACGGCAAAAAATTATTTAAATATTTTTTGAAAATAATGCTTTAATTAATAGAGATAGCCCTATTTATCTAAAAGTGTGTTAAAAGCATGAGTTCCGGAGCTTTTCCGATTAAATAAACTGTAACTCTATTATAATAAACGTCTTAGATAGAAAAAGCGCACGAATACTTTCAAATTGAGACCATTTCGCTTATGTAAAACCATACTCCTGAACGGCCTGATACGTGTTTCTGTTAGATTTTGCAATGAAGATTCTCGGAGTGTTTCGTTTTTCACTGGCAACCCTGCTATGCCTCTTCGGTTACGGACTGGCAATGGGGGCTTGCCTTGGTGAAGTTCGCTCCGATACTCATCACCATCACGAAGCTTCGGCCGCCGACCAGCATTCCTCGGAAAAAGCTTCGGATCCTTGCGCTGCTTCCGATTGCTGCGCCTGCGCCTGCCATGCACCAACGATCTTACCAGAACATCAAATTACAGAATCGTTTTTTTCTACTTCTGTTCGTCAGCCAAAGTATAGTGATAGTCCGATTTATCGCCCTGCTACGCCTCGCCTGCGTCCTCCGGTAACAGCCTAATCTCACTCTTGTATTAAATCACCCATCGTCCCGATTAATCTCGGGCTGCATTACTATTTATTTTTTCTTAGGACGTATGAAAGTTTTATTAAGTATTCTATTTTGTATTTTCTGTTGCTCGGTTATTAAAGCACAGTCCGCTATAATTTGCGGTATTCTCAAAGATTCGGTAACCTCAGAATCTATTGCCGGAGTATATATAAAAACCGAACCTGCTGCAGGTGGCACTAAATCTGGTACGGACGGATATTTTAAGATCAAGGGGTTAAAGCCGGGCCGATATGTTCTTGTCTGTTCGGCGATCGGCTTTGAGAAGTTTCGATCCGAGCCCATTGTAGTTTCTGCCGGAGATTCTGTCTATCGCGAATTTTTTCTTCATCCCGAAGCGGCCGAGATTGGGGAAGTAGTTGTTACCGGCACCCGCACTCAGCGCTCGATCGCCGATGTACCGGTGCGAGTGGAGGCTATTCCGGAAGAAGAGATCGAAGAAAAGATCATGATGGATGCCGCCAGCGTTTCAATGGCCTTATCGGAAACACCGGGCCTGCGAGTCCAGACAACATCGCCAGCGAGCAATGCCGCAAATATTCGTATTCAGGGATTGCAGGGCCGCTACACTCAATTACTGATCGATGGAATTCCAAATCTAAGCGGACTCTCCTCCGGCCTGGGTATTACACAAACTCCGCCATTAAATCTCCGTCAGATAGAGATCACCAAAGGAGCTGGCTCGATACTATATGGCGCTGATGCCATTGCCGGTACGGTCAATTTCCTTACCAAGCTGCCGAAAGAAGAATCCGAATTGCAGCTATTATTCAATGCCACAACCCAGTTAGGCCAAGATGCCGTAGCTTATTATACCAATACCATTGAAGGGATCGGTCTTACGACACTCATATCCTATAACCGCCAAAGCGAATACGATGTGAATAACGATCATTTTAGTGATGTTGCAGGCTACGAAAGAATTAGTGTGCAACCACAGATATTTATTCCTTTCAGTGAGCATTCGATGGTAAAGCTTTCACTCGGAGCAATGAAAGAAACCCGTGATGGAGGTGTCCTCGATCTGCCCGATAGTGTAACCGATGCACCCAATGTTTACAAAGAGCATAACAGCTCTGAGCGATTTTCGGGAGCATTGCAGTGGTCGGCTTCCTTCAGCGACAGATCGGACGTGGCCCTTAATCTTGCAATGATGAGACTTGATAGATCGGCCACGTATGGCCAGAATATTTTTTCCGGAAAGCAGACGACGATCTATGCCGATGGTCAATATACCAATACCTTTGGCGATCATAGCCTGCTCTTTGGTGGAGCATTATCGATCGATCGCTTTACCGATAACAGTCACGAAGGGCCTTCGTCTTTAAGCTATTATCATAGCACTCCTGGCCTATTTGCGCAAGACGAATGGGCTCTTAGTAATGCCTGGAAACTCCTTGCCGGTGTTCGAGCGGACTTCCCTGCTGGCGAGCAATCCTTTATTTCGCCGAGACTCTCGCTGTTTTATAAACCGGTAGATGCTGTTACGCTCCGGCTCAATGGTGGCAGTGGCTTCAAGACCCCTACTCCGTTCGTCGAAGAAGCCGAAGAGATCGGTTATGCCGATATTCGAGGACTTAATTCTCTATCGGTAGAGACGGCCCGAAGCATTTCTTTCGATTGCAATTGGAGGACGCTAATTAGTAGTGAGGTCGGGTTAAGTTTCAATGCCGCAGTATTCTTTACCAGACTCGATCATGCATTAGTACCGAATGAGGATTCGATCGATTCGAGAATACTGATCCTTGAAAATGCAACCGGCCCGACCGTCACCACCGGCACCGAGATCACCACGCAGTGGACGTATGGTCACTTCAAACTACTTCTGGGGTACACATACACGTTTGCAACTCAGGATAATCATGGGTTAAGGTATGAATTAGAATTGAATCCGCGACATATCCTGAGTACTATTCTGATGTATGAGGATGCCACAGCCGGCTGGCGAGCAGGGATAGAGAATTATTATATCGGGCATCAGCTTGTCGATCGTAATCCTTTCCGAAGTACAACTCCGGATTATTCGCTAACCGGGGCTTTGTGCGAGAAAACGATCGGGAAAGTCAAACTCTTTATTAATATCGAAAACATGTTCGATATTCGGCAAACCAAATTCGACCCAACATTCATCGGAAACCCATTCGGCGGCTCATTCCGGCTGCTCCATACCTATGCCCCCCTTGAAGGCAGGGTAATAAATGGAGGTTTGCGCCTCACCCTGTAGACCAAAAGCATGAACCCGCGAGGTACTAAAGCCCCGCGGGTTCATTCTAAAGAATAAAGTCGTTATTTTATGACTACGATCTGTTTAGTGATAATAACCGGAGCATGAGCAGCATTCATACCGGTTACCCGCACATAGTAATTTCCTGCCGTAAGATTTAATGAACCAAGGTTAATATTCCATGCCGGAATATTATCGGTATGGGCAATAACAGCGCCTAATGCATCATAAAGTTCGTACTTCGCGCTCTGAACATTTTTAGCCGTTACTGTTACATTTTCATGAACCGGATTCGGAACGATCTCTAATTCTGCAGCAGAATTTATAGGATCGACACCATCGGTAGCGCCCGTGCGTATTCCATGAAGATCGAATGTTTGGCTTGTCAGAGCATGATCGGTCGTAATAATCAATTGATCGCTAAATGTACCGGTATTGCTTGAAGTGAAAGCTATATCCACATTCATGGACTCGCCAGTCTGCAAGGTCTTTGGCAAGTCAGTAGATAATGGAGATTGAATTTGGAAGTTACTACCATCCTTAAGCGACACGCCGACTACTTTCACCGCCTGATTGCCATTGTTTGTAAAGACAAATCGTTGAGTGGTTGAGTTAGAATTGCTCTTAATATTAAGAGCCTCTTTTTGAGATGGGAATAAAGAAACGTTATTACTATTTTGCTGTCCAATCCCCATTAATTGCAAGGTCAGGTGTGAGCACAAACTATCTTTCGATCCGGAGATATCTGCATCGTAGATCGCCGTAAAGTACTTTTGTGCTGTAGTCTTAGGCTCGAAATGGAAGTGCAGTGTAGCTGATTCTCCAGCTGCAATAGAGATCGGATAATTATCAAGAGAAGTAATATAATCGGTTGTCGTTCCTCCATAGGACAGCTTTAAGTTATTCAAAGTAAGAGGAACATCCAGGGTATTTCTAAGAGAAACGCCACTTTCTACCCATCCTTCTCCAATAACTGTTCCTATGATAACGGTATCATATTGCACATCTGCAACAATACATTCTCTGTTGGGAGTAGCAAAAATTTGCTCTTGCGCCATCCAGAGGGTCGTTACTCCTCCATCGAGTGAGTATTGAGTGTTAACATAAGCAGTTAAACTGGTTCTTGATTGGGGCATGGTGCAGCACAAATTCGCGGTAAAAGAGGAATGCGGTGCCAACTGGACTGGCAGGGACTGTGAAGGCTGGAGGGCAAAATTTGCAGCATCAGGGCCTGACATCTGTAGTCCAGTAAGTGTTATCGGTACCGTATTTTCATTGTAAATAACAACCGATTTGCAGGTCGTTTTCTCCGGTGGGATTTGATTAAAAGATGGGACGGATATCTTAAGAGTAGGAGGCGGAGTTGTAGTATCGACCACTAGTACTCGAACATTTATCGGCAATCCATACGAAGGAATAACAGGTGTAAAGACAAGATTGGCACTATCGGTCATGCCAGTGATGAGCTTACCAGTGTATGTTAGTGTAAGGATTTCACCATTATATTGGGAAGAAGTAGGTTGGATATTTAAAGTATTAGTCGATATATCAAAATTACTGCTTTGTGGCTTAAGAGCAACAGCCACTTTTGCAACACTGGGATCGGAATTCTTCACCCTAATACTTACTGCTCGGGTAAGTGGCCCATCTGGTGCTTGAATAGTAATAAGAACGGGATCTACCGTCAGAATATTGCGATTGTTAGTTGTTATGGTATCATGGGTAGAGATAGTAATAGTATCAACCTGATGGACAATCGTATCGACTATTAATAAATAAGAGGCAAAAGGCTTAGGAGAACCTTCGCTATAATAACAACTCACTACGCCTGAATTTCCCCCAAGGCTATCCGGCCCAAGTACAACCAAACCAACCAATCCATTAATCGCCTGCAGACCATGACTTGCATTTGTCGCCGAATAGATGAGGTGTTTATCGTAATTCAGAATATAAACACTCAGACCCTTGGTTGTTTTCGTCAGATTTTGTATTTGAAAATCTGCTCGCTGGCCGATCTTCATCTCTGCCGTTTTAGGGGATTTTATCTTAAATGATTGGGCCGGAGCGATAGTACTTTGGACCGATAGGAGCAAGGCACCCAAAAGCAAGCACAGGCACAATTGACTGATTTTACTTAGATTAGCAATTTTCATGACCTTAAATAATTAGTGAAAAAAGAGTGATGCACTCCAAAAACACGAAAAAAAGGGCCTGGTTACAGTTGACGAATTATTAAATGAGATTCTGGAAATTGCCTTCTTTTTTTAGAAGAGAAATGCTAAAAGATTTTGTTAGTGAATAAACACCAAGTTTAAATTACTCTTGACCACACCGTTTATTAATTCGCCTTTATCGGTAAAGCTTGTGAATGCATTTACCGATCCCTTTAAAAATGCCATTGCAACGGCCCGCACTTGCTATTCTTCCAAAGGGATCATCACCCCTGAGGGTGTCTCGATGGAAAAGCATACGTCGCTCGCGCAGAGCATCTATGAAGCTGGCCATCATACTACTCTGCAGCATGCTCATTTTCAATTTGCCATTGAAGGAGTATCACGACACTGCATCTGGTCGTTTCTTCACTCGCACCCCTTTTATAATTCCGAGCAGGTAAGTCAACGGTATGTTGAAGTAAAAGAAGGTAGTTATCTTACCCCGAATTTTGAAAATGAAGAGGCCGGCAGACTCTATGAGTCTGAAATGAAGCGATTGATCGACGAATATCATCGGCTGATAGAATTATTAACCCCTGCGGTTGCTGCTGCCTATTTCGATCGCTTTCCCCATCGCAAGAATCGCAGCGATGAATATAAAAAAGAGATCAAAAAGAAAGCTCAGGAAGTAGCTCGCTACGTCCTGCCGATTTCAACGACTGCCTATTTGTATCACACTATTTCCGGTATTACTCTACTTCGGTATTGGCGCTTAGCGAAAATGACGGAGACCCCAAGTGAGACACTGGCACTGGTTGAAGCAATGGTGGGCGAATTACTTCGCCACGACCCTAATTATCGGGTCGTACTTGAAGAGCCTCTTGATCCTGCAGATTATCCCGAATTTACATTTCTCAATACCTACAAAAGCTCCGATGCAAAAGAATTTCGAAAGGAATTCGATCGTTCGCTCGATGGCCGCTTCGCCCGTCTTGTTGATTATAAGATCAATGCAGAGTTAACGCTTGCTTCGAGTGTTCGAGAAGTTCTCGGCCTGCCAATGAATTCCCTCAGCGATGAAGAAGCGATAGCTCTGGCCTTAGACCCCTCGCAGAATACGATCTTGGGTGAGACGATGGTACTTACTACCCAGACAAAGCTCTCGCGCGTCCTGCATAATGTGCATTATACGTTTCGCAAACGTATCTCCCATGCTGCCGATTCTCAGGACCAGCGTCATCGTATGACTCCCGGTTCGCGTCCTATTTTGCACTTACAGCTTTCCGATGATACTCCGGATTATATTACTCCGGCAGTAGTAGAATATGCCAGCGAGGAGGCACAGGAGTTGTACCGCGGTTCGATCGAACGCTCCTGGAAGTCGTATGCGAGATTGAGGGAATTAGGAGTTAAGCAGGAATTCGCAGAGTATATGCTTCCGAACGCAACGGCGATTCGCTTTACAGAATCCGGCGATCTTCTTTCGCTGCATCATAAATATGCAATGAGGCTCTGTTATAATGCTCAGGAAGAGATCTGGAGGGCATCAGTCGATGAAACAGAGCAGATTCGCCAGGTACATCCGCGCATTGGTAAATACCTTCTTCCTCCTTGCTCATTGCGACAGATGGCTGGTGTACGGCCGATCTGCCCTGAGGGAGCCCGCTATTGTGGAGTAAAAGTCTGGAAGCTTGATCTCTCGGAGTATGAACGTGTTATCTGATCGTCAGCCATTCTTTACGGTCATTACACCGACCTTCAACCGTGCCCGTACTTTGCCCCGCGCGATCGAGAGCATTATCGGTCAAACAAACGACGACTGGGAGTATATCATTATCGACGATGGCTCGACCGATTCAACCCCAGAAGTTCTTACGGCATTTATCAAAGATCACCGTAGGATCACGGTTCATCGCTCAATCAATCAGGGCACTTCAAAAGCGAGAGATCTTGGCTGCTCGATGGCAAGCGGCCGCTATATTACCTTTCTCGATTCCGACGATGAATACGCCCCATCGCATCTTGAAGAACGCTTAACTATTCTTTCCACCAATCCGGCAATCGAATTATTACATGGAGGCGTCGAGATTATTGGCGATCCGTATGTAGCAGATAAATTTGATCCTTCTAAAAAGATTCATCTTTCGGAGTGTGTTATCGGTGGGACGTTTTTTATCAGACGCGATCTTTGGAAGCGCACCGGTGGCTTTGGCAGTGTTGACTACGGAGACGATACTGATTTCTTTGCCAAAGCAAAAACAGCGGGCGCGCTTATTGTAACCACCGATCTGCCAACGTACAAGTATTACCGGACCGAAGCAGATTCACTATGTAAGATCGTGGAAGCTGAAGGGATCGAAGGAATTGCCAACTATCGCAATGTTGCAACCAATGCCAAGAGAAACTAAAGAAGAAAAAAAAGCAAGAGCTAAAAAGATATTTACGAAGCTCGCTAAGATGTATCCCGATGCTCATTGCGCCTTGGATTTTACGAATCCATTCGAATTGTTAGTGGCAACGATCCTTTCTGCCCAATGTACCGATGAGCGGGTAAACATTGTCATGAAAACCTTCCGGCCTACCTTCCCAACTCCAAAAAAATTAGCCGATGCCGAGCTAAGCGAGATCGAAGAAGTGATCCGTTCTACGGGGTTCTTTCGTCAGAAAGCAAAATCCTTAAAATCCATGGCCACTGATATCGTTGAAAAATTTGGCGGCAAGGTGCCAAAGACTATGGACGAATTAACTACCTTGCGAGGTGTCGGTCGTAAAACCGCTAATGTTGTACTTGGGAATGCCTTTGGAATCAATGTAGGCATACCGGTGGATACTCATGTAACGAGGCTTTCCGGCTTGCTAAAACTTACTACTCACAAAGACGCTGAGAAAATAGAGAAAGATCTGATGGAGCTGGCTCCTCATTCAGAATGGAATATGGTATCCCATTATCTTATTACTCATGGGCGAAAGATCTGCATTGCCAACAGGCCTAAATGCGCCGAATGCGGGATAAACACCTACTGTCCAAGTTCAAAAGTGTAAATAAAAAAGGTCGCATAAGCGACCTTTTTTATTTAGTAGAAATTTCTTTTAGTGCGCGATCTGGAACGAGCGGGTATCGATCGAGCCATCGCCGAAGGTGAATTTCACCTGATAACTACCATTAGCCAAGCCATTAAGCTCGCCAATCTGACAGGTATTATCGCCCTGGATCAAATGCTGATGAGTAGTGCCAATAGCAACCTGGCGGCCGACTTCATCGACGATCGAGTAGCTAAAACTCAATTCACGAGGTGAACTGATCTTCACTCTGATCGAAGAACCATCGACTAAAGGAGAAGGATAGATCGAAACGATCTTTGGCTGGCCCAGAATGGCTTCTTTTTGCTGCTCGACTGCATCGCTTTCAGGCAATACACCGACAAAGGTTGCACTTACTGTGTCCGAAGGTGCGCCGCCCTGAATAAAAAATTTGATATAATCCACTATTGAATCAGGAGAGCTTCCCTTAGGGCAATAGAAATTCAAATGGAAATCGGCAGGCTGTGTTCCGGTGGGTACATTAAAAGCATTAGCAGGCTTTAACGAGTCCGTGCCGGGAGAATAACAGGTTACTCCGAAACAGATACTCGATGTCCATTGGAGTGGTAATCTGACATGGGTCCGAATAAAATTCAGGCTGATATCCGAAGAGGTATTATTGAAAATATTAGCATCAATAATAATAACATCTCCCTCGCTTAACTCCACTCTATTGGAATTTAAAAGAACCAGGGATAAGGCTGATGAGGCGCCGGTAGGTTTCTGTTGTCCCTCGTCCGTTTTAGATTGAGAAACAATCGAACTGGCAGATAATGCCGCCGCATCAACTTCCTGGCCACCTAACCGATTGATCAAGCCGGGATAATGCTCTAACTGAGCCAGTGCGGGGAGCACACTGCACACCATAAAACACACCACAAGAAGCCGCTTCATACACGTATCTATAGTTTACAAATCATATAACCCGAAAAACAGAAAACTGTTTCAGTATTTCTTCTTCAGAATTGACTTGTCAGTGTCAGGCGCAGCCCGTCGAAAGCCGGAACATACCGGCAAACGCCGCCGGAGCAATTAAGTCCCCCGCGTTCGGCCCCGTAACTCATTAACAATGTATGAGATCCGCCAACGCGGTATGTCACAAAAGCTTCAGGCCAGATATGACGAACATCCTCATACCAGGTCGAAAAATCGAAAATGCCACCGAAGGTAATAATAGGGTTGAAGGAATATTGCGCTAAGACCAAGGTATTCATATAATTATGATCGTTCTCGATCCGGTCGGTATTGTATTCCCATTGCTGCTCGAACGAGACGAGTACGCTTTGCGAAGGGGCCGTCTCATATTGAAATTTAGCACCGGTGGTCGTAGTACGAATGATCTGTCCCGGCGCCGGCAGATCGGAGCGGCGGTGCCCAAATACTTTGATATAGCTCAGATCACCAAGTTCATATTCTACTTCGGCAAAATACTCCCAAAAGGGGAAAAAGGCATTATCGCTGAATTTGGGGAAGGCAGAAGTATGATCAGCAATGATCGGATTTCCCAATGAGTCTTCTTTGCCGGTATAGCTATTGTGCCGGCTGGAAGCAGCAGTATTCAAAGTAATGGCAACATTTGGTATTGCCGTAATATTTGCTTCAATCTGAAACCCTACTTCATCGTCAAAATTTACAGCGTGGGTCGTACGAGTGATCGAAGTGTAGGTGAATTCTTTATATACTTCCGGCGGGCTTGAAATTGGAAGTTTAGAAAAGTAATTCGCATACGGGTCGGAATTCGAATGCACGAAATATTCATAATTCTTATATTCCATGGTCAGGCCGAATTCACTACCGGCATAAGACAAAGAACCGAACAGTGCCTTTCCCCGGTGGAAAGCACTATCAGGCAAATTTCTGATCTGTGGCAAATAAGACCGTGATTCTGTAAAGCCAAAAAAACCTGCAATATCACCATGAATAAATGAGAGATAGGCTTCCGGTTGATCGGTTTCCCGATTAGTATAGACGATACGATTGATACCTTGCCCGGGGATAGTGGTAAAGGCCTGCGCAAAGGAAGCTCCGATCAGTAATTTCTTCCCAAAAAGTCCGAATTCTCCGTTTACCGTTCTGGCCGATATATTTTGATCCGGCTTTCCGGTATCCGCTGGCGTCGTGCCGACATTATGAAAGAGCAGTGTTCCTTCCATAGCCTGAATCCCAAGGGAAGGACGAACCTCCGATTCTTCCTTTGTCCACTTGTACTCATATTTACCACTAAAACCATCAAGCCAGGTATCGTAATTGATCGGTCGCGATTCAAAGTTATTTATGGTCAAACCACGACCATAAAGCGATGTCACATGACCGGCAGTAAGATCGAGATCGTCTTTTTTATATTCCAGCCAACGGCGGCGAATACCCTGGAATGATGGGCCTACTTCACTCGGATCATCCATTTCATAGCGTAAGCCGAGCGAGAAATTATTAAAAAAAATACGGGCATTAGCAATTTCTTCGAAATACCGCTTTCGTTCGGAGCCGCCGATCGTATTATCATTAAATCCGGAGCCCATTCTTAACAGGTTCGAACCAACGGCCGAGACTTCCTGGGCAATCGCCGAGGTCTCTAAAAAGCAGAAGCATAATGCTCCTATAAGGAGAATAAACTGAGTTCTCTTCACAAGCAAGGTCTGAATATCGTAAACTACAAAAATACAAAAGGCGGCCATAGGCCGCCTTCAAAGCTCTTACAGGAGTATATATTATTTTGCCTCGAGCTGTTGGATTAGCTCATCCAATTCTTTTTCGATTCCGGCTTCATCACCGGCAGTAAAGCCGATATGCTTCTTGAATACCGTGCCATCCGGGCGCAAAATCAGCGAATACGGAAGCGATTCCATGGAGAATTGATCGCGGGCAATAGAGCCATCGGGATCGGTAAGAACCGGATATTTAACTCCCTGCGTCTTGACATAAGCTCGAACTTTCGAGAGCGAACGAACCTGGTCGGTATTAATAGAGACCATGGAGACGCCTTTTTCTTTAAGCTTTTCCGAAAGGGCAATAAAAGCCTTCATTTCCTGTTTGCAGGGTTCGCACCATAGCGCCCAGAAATTCACGAGCAATGGACCTTTCCCAAGATAGCTTGAAAATTTAGTTTCGTCACCATCCACGTTCTGAACCGTAAATTTAAGATTTTCAGCGATCTTTAATGAATCGGTGTCGGCGAAAGCGACCTTCGTGCCAATTACTAATAATAGAGCAATAAACAGATTCTTCATAAGTAGAGCCTAAAATTACGTGGTGTAAAACAGTAAAATTCCTCTTTCGTTACGATTATTCAAGCTCGAAGGTAACCGCTACCTCTGCCTGGATGGAAATTTGTCCTTCGGCGATACTGCCGGCTTCATTATCCGGGGCTGGCGGCGCTTTAAGCCCTATATTGGCAGAAAAGTTATTATATGGTTGATAGCTATTTTCAGAAATGCTTAATGGTTTTCCAACTTTTTGGCCAAGTTCACCGGCCATTGCCGTTGCTTTTTCTTTGGCCGCCCTCACTGCTTTGAGCCGAACTTCATCTTTATATTTGCGGGTATCGGATAGACTGAACTGAATATTATTCACATAGTTGGTACCCAGCCTTAAAGCACCGGCAATGAGCTTTTCAAATTTTGAAATATCTTTTAGAACAACAGTAATCTGCTTGGTCATAAAGTACCCTGTAAACATCTTACCTTCCTCGTTGCCCCGGTCGTTATATTTACTATCGTAGCGAGGTTCGACCTGAAGATAATTGGTTTGAATGTATTTCGCCTCTATTCCCATCGATTTCAGCATTGAAAGCACCCCGGATACTTTTTCATCATTTTCCTCACGCGCTTTATCGAGAGACATATTATTAGTCTCGATGCTCATTGAGATCGAAACCTGATCGGGAGCGACCATCACTTCAGCCGATCCGGTAACACTTATCATTCGGCGGGGATCATACCCACTCTGGGCAGCCGCCGTTTGCATAGCAAATAAAAGCAAGACGAGGGTACTAAATATTTTCATATCTATTTAAATTTATTTTATCGAACATCACAAAGCCAGCGAATCATTTCTGCATATTGCGCACTCCAATTCATCCAGTTATGGCTTTCCGTCGTTTCAAGATAAGTTACTTCGTATCCTTTATCCTGCAATACCTCAAGCATTTCCCTGGATCCTTCTTGTGCATCATTGATTGTTCCTGTATGGACGAAAAACCGCAACGGGAGTTTCTTTATCGCCGCATATTCGGAAATGATTTGTTGTTCATTTACCCAAAAAGATGACGATTGAGCAATGATATTTCCGAATATTCGTGAATGCTTCAGCCCCACATGCGCAGAGAACAGCCCACCAAGCGAAGCACCCTGGATAGCACGATAACGGGCGCTACTTTTAATACCAATAGTTTGCTCCACTACTTTTACCAGAGTGGTAGCAAACCATTTAGTAAAAGTATCATTAAACATATACTCCGCATGTCTATCGACGGGGGGCACAAATACTACTATTGTCGCATCGAGCTTAGGTTCGTAGTAGTATAGATTATCGAGGATCGTTGTAAACTTCCCTATCGTGATCGCTTCGGCCCCATCGTTTACATATAATATCCGTTGATCTGGTGATTTCTTATATCCGGACGGGAAATATACTTGCACGGTACGCTTAGCGATCTTATTATTTCCAGCAACTTCAAACGATTCTATTTTACCTACCGGTATTTTTTTTGCCGGTACATTCAGATAAGGAATATTCGAACAACCCGACATTTGAAAGTAAGAATTAGTACCGAGCGGGCCATTGGAAATATTGGCGTTTAATGGGTCGAGGAGCGATTCATCTCCTGCAATAAAACGATAGGGCAACCTGGCATCGATCGGAAATTCCTTCTCAACATGATAAATATCGGAGTGCTCGTTCAGAGGATGCAGGGTATCGACTCCAGGCTGCCATTTATTCCAATCCCCGATTACCGATATATCGCCATCGTGATTCTTCCTAAAGAAAAAATGAGTGGTTGTACCAATCGTAATCGGATTACTTCGTTTTTTGATGAGGGTAAGTATTTGGCGGTGAAGCATGCTGACTTCGTCGGCCGTTGCTGCCTCCCGGAATTGCTCCAATAGCACTTCAATACTTCCTTTTATCGGATTCTCCACGTACTATTTCGCGTTAGATTGCCATTAATTCAGCGACTATAACACCAAATGAACGTACTTTCTTTCATCGACGAAAATAAAAACCGCTACGAAGAAGAATTAAAAGACTTTTTGCGTATTCCTTCTATTTCTACTTCACCTGAGCATAAACAGGAAGTCCGCCGCTGCGCCGAATGGGTAGCAGAAGAAATGAAGCGCATCGGTTTAAATAACGTAAAAATAATGGAAACGGCCGGGCATCCCGTCGTCTATGGCGAACGCCTTGACGGTGGCGCTGACGCCCAGACTGTATTATTATACGGACATTATGATGTCCAGCCAGTCGATCCTATCAATCTTTGGACCAATCCTCCATTCGAACCGACAATTGTCGGAGATAATATCTATGCTCGTGGCTCGGTCGATGATAAAGGCCAGGTGCTTATGCAGCTTAAAGCTATCGAAGCACACCTGCGTACTAACGGCGCGATGCCGGTGAATGTAAAGGTTATCATTGAAGGTGAAGAGGAGATCGGCTCTCCGAATCTCGATAAGTTTCTCTCGGATAATAAGAAGCTGCTTGCGTGCGATACCGTCATGGTAAGCGATACCCCTATGTTCGGCTACGATCAGCCGTCATTGTGTTATGGCCTGCGTGGCCTCTGCTATATGCAGGTGGAAGTGACGGGGCCTAATCGCGATTTGCACTCGGGCTTTTTTGGGGGTGCGGTTGAAAATCCAATCAATGCACTTGCGGTGATGATCTCAAAGCTAAAAGATGAACACGGTAAAATTCTTATCGATGGCTTCTACGATAATGTAACTCCTATTTCGGAGAACGAGCGTAAAGAATTTGCCCGCCTGCCCTTCGATAAAAAAGCCTTTATGGCCGATCTTGAGACTGATGCAACTCCCGGCGAAGAAGGCTATAGCGAGTTAGAACGTATGTGGGCCCGCCCGACACTCGATTGCAATGGCATCTGGGGAGGCTTTCAGGGCGAAGGTGCTAAGACTGTTCTCCCTTCGAAGGCTTATGCCAAGATTTCGATGAGATTAGTACCGAATCAGACTCCTCAAGAGATTGCTGAAAAATTCGAAGCATTCTTCAATAAGATCAAGCCTGCCGGAGTAACGATCAAAGTGATCGATCTTCATGGCGGGATGCCGGCGGCAACGCCGATCGATTCGGCAGGTATGACGGCCGCCCGCAAGGCATTAGCAGAAGTCTTTGGAAAAGAGCCCTTCCTTACCAGAGAAGGCGGCTCTATCCCGATCGTTAATAGCTTTTCGACGATCCTCGGAGCGCCCACCGTCCTGATGGGTTTTGGCCTTCCAGATCAAAATGCTCATTCTCCAGACGAGAAGATGAATCTTAAAAATTTCCACCGTGGCGTGAAGTGCGGTGCTCTTTTCTATTCAAATCTGGCTTGATTTTATTATAGAAAGATTGTCCGGTTTATTACTTTCCATTCGTTATTGAGGGATATTAATTTTTTCGAAGGATAGTTATGAGCGAATTTCTTTTTCTATTCAGAGGCGGGGCCGACATGGACCACAAATCGCCGGAATCAATGCAGGGCCATTTACAGAAATGGGTAAATTGGATTCAACGCCTATCCCAGGAAGGTAAAGTAACGGCCGGGCAACCGCTGAATGCCACCGGTAAAGTGGTCACCGGCTCAAAGAAAATTATTACCGATGGTCCTTTTGCCGAAGGTAAAGAGATCGTCGGAGGCTACCTCATGGTAAAAGCTGCCGATCTGGCAGAAGCCACAGAATTATCCAAAGATTGCCCGATCTTCGAATACGATGGCACCGTAGAGGTAAGGCAGATCGAATACCTGCATATTTAAAAGCGTGCTCTTCTATTGGAAAGCGGTGCGGGTTTGGTAAACGATCCGAATTCCATAGAACAAGTTATCGACCATCTTTTCCGCCATGAATCGGGAAAGATGGTCGCTGTGCTTTCAAGAATGTTTGGTATTCAGGACCTGGAGTTCGCCGAAGATGTAGTCCAGGAAACCATGATAAAAGCACTCTCCCAATGGAAATTTCATGGAATACCAGAAAACGCTCAGGCATGGCTTTACACGGTAGCCAAACGAAAGGTCATCGATGAATTACGCCGCCGTCGCTTAAACGACCGCCTCCCCAATGAGCATACTGCATTACTATCTTCCGAATGGACGTTAAGCTCTACCGTCGATCAATTCTTTCTGGAATCAGAGATCGAAGATAGTCAGCTAAGAATGTTTTTTGCCTGTTGCCATCCTTCTATTCCTCAGGAATCACAGATCGCACTCGTCTTAAAAACACTGTGTGGATTCGGAGTTGATGAAATTGCCCGTGCTTTTTTAAGTAATGAAGAAACGATTGCAAAGCGGCTTTACCGGGCAAAAGAAAAACTGCGTTCTGAAACGATTACTCTTGAAGTACCGGTAGGATCAGAATTAGAGCCGAGGCTCGATTCCGTATTGCAGTGCATCTATTTAATGTTCAATGAAGGATATAGCTCCTCACACCCGGACACTATTATTCGGCGTGATCTTTCGCTCGAAGCCATGCGGCTGTGCAAATTGCTGACCGAACATCCGCTTACCAACAAACCTTACGTCAATGCCCTGATGGCATTATTATGTTACGGTGCATCGCGGTTCGATGCCCGACTCGATGAGCATGGGAATATTATGCGTCTAACCGAACAGGATCGTAATAAATGGGATCGACAACTAATCAAGATCGGCAATTACTATCTTGGCCGTTCTGCTATCGAAGAGAATATAAGTAAGTATCATCTCGAAGCGGCCATTATGTCCGTTCATGCGGAGGCTGAACAATATGAAGAAACGAATTGGTCGTTGATTGTCGAGCTGTACGATCAGTTACTTTCTTCCCACCCCAGTTCTGTGATACGACTTAACCGCGCCATTGCCTTAGGGTATGCACGTTCGCCTGAAGAAGCAATCTCGGAATTGCTTTCTATTAAAGGACTCGATTCTTATTATTTATATCATGCTGCACTTGGGGATCTCTACTTTCGGATAAAAGATTTTTCAAAAGCCAGGCAGTCGTTCGAAGAAGCAATTTCTAAAACAGCCTCCCGCTCAGAGCAAGAATTATTACTTCGAAAAATTAAATCAGTAGAATAATACAAAAAGCCTGCTTCGAGAAGCAGGCTTTTTGCTGGTTGTTGTGTACGTTATCTTCCCTTGCGTAACCTTCAGTAGAATTCGGGAAGGCCAATAACTCTTTTTATCTTCCGCGGCGCAGCCAGTAGCCGACTTTTACATCGACGGTATAGGTATCAACCGAACCATCGCCACTGGTGCGGGTAACTTCGAGCGTTGCAGTACCATCGCCATTAAAAGTGATCTTTGTATCGCGAGTAAAAGTAACACCCTTGGTCGTTGTTGCCGAAAGATGCGAAGTTGCCGGGCCGCTGAGATAGACATGCTTACGGCCATTATCGGATGACTGTACGATCGTATCGTTCGTAAAAGTAGCATCAAAATTATATGTTATGCCACGGTCTCCATTATCGAGTGTATGGAATACTACCGAGCCATCTTTGCTATAGGTACCATTGAGGATCGGAGTTGTAGTTATTCCCGTGATCACCCAATGACCGCTTGCTTCAGCATCGACATCGAGACGATCTCCGTAGTCCTGACTGCGATTTCTGGTGACATCGATCACGATCTTATCGGTGACGCCTTTCTGGTAGTACTGCATGGTATTACCAGAAGCATCGTAAAAAGTATACTTATAAATGATCGTTGCATCGAAGCTATACTTCCCCCATTCGCTGCCACGAGTAATGGTCAGTGTATGCAGTTTGGTCGAGCTATCGTAAGAAGAATCGCGCGACATGGGGCTTCCGCTTTTCGGATCGTCCATTACACTTGGCACATAGCCGGTTTGTGCAAGACCAAAAGCATCGGCAAAGCTTACGCCAGCACCTCCTGATTCGGTGCCAAGAGCCGATGCAGTAATATCGGCACTAGCTTCGGAATCATATTCCTGATTGGCAGCCGGTTCGGTAGAACTCTTACATCCTACCATTACTAACGAGGTAAAGGCGACCGCAGAAATCATTACGCCGGCAGTCACGAGTGTTCTTGTGAGGTTATTCATCATTATCGTTTGTAAATTAATTGAACTTCCTGACCTATAGAGACCGCAGGCCTTAGAAAGTTTAATACGATATGATGAATTCCCTTTCATTCCTACAGATATACACGTAAGCCGATAAAGGCGGATTTATTTTTCAGGTAAAATATCCTTTAATAAAAAAGGCAGCCTGGGGCTGCCTTTTCTTTAGGAATACCATAATATCGTTAATCACGTAATCTCGGATCAAGTGCATCTCGTAAGCCATCACCCACGAGATTATAACAGAGTACCGATAAGAAGATCATAAAGCCGGGAAATACTGCAAGCCACCAGGCCGAGATATTACCTCGAGCATCGGAAAGTACACTTCCCCAGGTAACGGTAGTAGGGGGCACACCAAAGCCTAAGAAGGATAGAGCAGCTTCGGTAAGAATAGCCGAGGCTATACCAAAGGCGATCGATACAAGCACCGGGGCCAATGCATTTGGCAAGACATGCCGGAAAATAATTCTACGATTAGAAAATCCGATAGCCGTTGCGGCAGCTACATATTCCATATTGCGAATACGCAGGAATTCTCCGCGGGTAAATCTGGCCAAGCCTGTCCAACCGGTAAGACCGATCAGGATCATTACAAGCCATATCGAACCGGCCTGGAACATTGCGACAACCGTAATGATCAGAAAGAAGGTCGGAAAGGTCAATACTAATTCGATCAGGCGTGAGATCAGCATATCGACCCATCCTCCGTAGTATCCAGCCAGAGAGCCTAGAACCACTCCTATAAGGATTGCAATCGACATGGAAAGAAAACCGATCGTTAAAGCAATACGTGAACCATGAATAAGACCCGATAGCACATCACGACCAATGGCATCGGTGCCGAGCAAGTGGTTTCCACCCGGTGGGGCGGTATTATTCGCCAGGTCCTGATTCGAAGAACGGTATTTAATAGGCGGCCAAACGGTCATGCTCAATTTACCTTGCTCATCGAGTTCTTTCCAATCGGCTATCACAAGATCTTTATCCCAATGATCGATCCCAAGGCCAACCAAATAATCTTTTACTACCGGAAAATACAAGGTCCCATTATATTTTGTCATAATGGGCTTATCGTTGGCGAGAAAATCGGCAAAGATAGCGATAGCAAATAAAAAGAAAACCGCATAGAGCGCGTAAAGTGATATTTTATTCTTTTTAAATTGATGTCGTACCAGGCTCCAATAGGATTGATTTACCTCTTTACGCGATTTCTCCTGAGCAGCTTCCTGCTTTGACATTGCTTTCACATCGGTTTGTGCCATTGTTCTATTCCTTAGCTCGATTTACGGGTGAAAGCAATACGTGGATCGACCACAGAATACAAAAGATCGGCAAAAAGCAGGCCGAAAAGCGTCAGCACTGCCGAGAGTGTAAACTCTGCCATAATTACCGGATAATCGCGGGCCGTGAGCGCCTGGAATGCCAGCTGGCCTACACCGGGTACGGTAAAGATCGTTTCGACAATAACCGATCCACCGATAAGCGAAGGAAGAATAGTCGCAATGATCGTAATGATCGGTATAAGTGAATTGCGAAGCGCATGCTTATAGACTACTACTTTTTCCGATAATCCCTTTGCGCGAGCAGTTCGAATATAATCCTGCCGGATCACTTCCAACATTGAGCCGCGCATTTGCCTCGATAAGAAGGCAAAGCTAACATAGGTAGAAATGGCAACCGGCAGCGCCATGTGCCAAAGAAAATCCAATGCCTTGGTAATGAAGGCATCGTCCGGTGAAATATTCATCGATTGCATACCGGAGTTCGGAAACCAGGCCAGGAAATCGCCGCCGCCAAAGAAAATGATCGCCATTGTACCGATCCAAAACGAAGGCAGCGAATATAGAATATAGAGCGTGACAGTACTGAATTTATCTGCTGCCGAATTTTGATGAGTAGCCGAATAAATACCTATTGGAATAGCAATAAGATAGGCCAAGAGAATAGAGATAACCGACATAAAGGCGGTTACCGGTATTCGCTCCCAGATTTTCTCTAAGACCGGTCGATTATCCTGAAACGACTTTCCAAAATCAAGCTTAAAAAGATCGCTTACCCACAAGGAATATTGATTATTACCGCCATTCCATTTAAAAGTAAGCCGGTCCATGAGTGGGAGTAATTTGCCGGTGGCATCCTTCTGATCGCTGAAGATCGTCCAATACCAGACCGGCATATCGAGGTGCCATTGAGCTCTGATCTGGTTGATCATTTCTTCATTGAGCTGCTGATTCCCTTTCATCGTTCCTTCACCACCGACACCGGCTTTGAGTTCTGCCGGATCGCCGGGAGCCATTCGGGAAATCCCGAAGGAAATAACCGTTATTAAAAATAACGTCGGGATAAAGAGCAATATGCGTCGTACAAAGTACTGAAACATTCTTTTTCCTTACTGAATGGTTGTAACTGACAACACAAGTACATCCATACACAAATTTAACACGAAATCACAGCACGCCATATAATTCAAGACTTCGGCAGTCACTGTACCGGAGCCCAATTATCCTACCAATGTTTCGTTTCTTCCGGGGCCGAGCGAGACGATACCGAGCGGAGCATCGAGCTCACGCTCGATAGCACCAAGATAGTTCTTCACCGCCTGAGGAAGATCATTTCTCGATGGCACTCCCTCAAGAGCATCGGCGCTCCAGCCTTCAAATGACTCATAGATCGGCCGTACGGTTGAAAGCGTGTTTAGGTCGGTGGTAAACCAATCGAGCAGCTTTCCATCGCTCTTGCGTTCGTATTTCGTACAAAGCTTTATTTCATCGAGGCCGGAAAGTACATCCAGCTTTGTCAGGGCGATCGAAGAAACACCGTTAAGCATAATTGCATACCGCAAAGCAACGGCATCGAGCCAGCCGCAGCGACGCGGACGGCCGGTGGTTGCTCCGAATTCATGCCCAACTTTACGCAACCGTTCTCCGGTCTCATCGAGCAATTCCGTCGGGAAGGGTCCGTTACCAACGCGGGTGGAATAGGCCTTTACGACACCAATGACTTTCGAAATAGCGGTCGGTGGTATTCCAAGGCCGGTACAGGCTCCGCCGGCGGTAGGGTTGCTTGAGGTAACGAACGGGTAGGTGCCGAAATCTATATCGAGCAGTGCGGCTTGTGCTCCTTCAGCCAGGATTCGCTTGCCCTGCTTTAATGCTGCATTGAGCAGTTGTGCCGTATCGGTTATATAAGGATCGATCTCACTATCGAACTCCTGATACTCCGCAACGATCTCATCGACATTACATAACTCATCCGAGTCATAAAGGCGCGATAATACTTCGTTCTTTTCGGTAATGTTACGGCGTAATTTTTCGGTCAGAGCATCACGATCGAGCAGATCGACAATGCGAATTCCTTTACGGGAAAATTTATCTTCGTAGGCAGGGCCAATTCCTCTGCCAGTAGTACCAACGGCCTTCGAGCTATCGATCTTTGCCAGCCGTGCCTCATTTGCCTTATCGAGTAATTTATGATACGGCATAATGAGATGGGCATTGTAGGAAATAGAAAGCCGGCCTTTTACCTGCACTCCAGCAGCTTCGAGCATAGCGATTTCATCACGCAATGCAGCCGGATCGATAACGACACCGTTTCCGATCACGCAATGAACCGAAGGATGGAAAATTCCGCTCGGGATTAGGTGGAGAACGAACTGGCGACCATCGGGAAGGATAATGGTATGGCCGGCATTGGCTCCTCCCTGATATCGTGCTACATAATCGGATTCGGCGGCGAGACGATCGACGATCTTTCCTTTACCCTCATCGCCCCATTGGGAGCCAAGAATAATTGTTACAGGCATTGCCCGTGTTAATTAGTATCCAGCAAATAGAGAAAAACGTTAGTGCTTTACCCCAAGTACATCTGCCAGTTTGGTCAACTCGAGCAGATGAGTAAATTGGGTGTTCGGCTTTTCGATGCGAAGTTCGGCACCTACGCCCTGAGCCGCTTCGCGAGCACCGAGCAGCATGCCCAGCCCGGAGCTATCGACAAAAGTAACTGCCGCCATATTGATCACAACCTGTGAGACTCCTTTGGAAGCGGTGATCTCTTCACGAAGCAATTTGGCAAAGCGCATTGCTTCTGCTCCGCCAATGAGGTCGCCATCGAGGGTAACCTGCAGCAGATTTCCGTTTTTGGTTATGGTCGAAGTCATGAACGTTTATGAGGCTACCGAAGCCATTTTCTTCTGGGCCGGGGCGCGTTCGAGGCTCGGCGTTTCGGCTTTGAGCTCTTTGTTACGATGAATATAATCGTAGGCAATAGCCGAAGCAACGAAGATCGAAGAATACGTACCGGTAATAACACCGACAAGCATCGTGAAGGCAAAGCCACGAAGCACTTCACCACCGAGGAAGAACAATACAATGAGCGTCAGGAATACCGTACCGGACGTAATGATGGTACGTGGAAGCGTCTCATTGATAGCCCGATTCATGATGGTCTTAAGATCATTGCCTTTGTATTTGCGCTGATCCTCACGAATACGGTCGAAAATAATAACGGTATCGTTAACCGAGAAGCCGACGATCGTTAGAAAAGCGGCGAGCATCGTCGAATTCATTTCAAGATTCAACGACGGCACAAAGCCGTTAAAGATAACAGCGAAGGCAAAAGCCACCAGAACGTCGTGGATAATAGCGACAACCGCTCCGAGGCCATAAACGAATCGGAAACGGAATGCCAGGTAGATAAGGATCGCCAAACAAGTAACAAGAACAGCAATAAGAGCTTTTTGCTTTAACTCTGCACCGATCTTCGCACCGATATGCGTATTCTGCATAAGCGTTGCCTTATTACCGGCAATTCCCTTTTCTAAAGAGGTTTGTACATCTTTAGTAACCTGAGCTCCGGCCCCGGCACCGGCGGCACCTTCGCGTACGCGAATGAGCACTCCGGATTCGTCCGAACCGTAATACTTTACTTCAGCACCGCGAAACCCACCGGCATCTAAAGCAGCGCGGATATCGTCGATCTTAACAACTTTTTCAAACTTAAGCTGAATTTCAGTACCACCGGCAAAGTCGATACCATACTCAACTCCGCGGAAGAGCGCGAATACGATACCGGCAGCGGTAACAAGCGTCGAGACGATATACCATAACCGGCGCTTACCGATGAAATCTATATTGGTTTTCTTAAAGAATCTCATAGTTCTGTAAAGGTCGTTGGTAGAGTATTAACCGAATTTGATGGCGCTTGGGGTACGTTCAAGCAGAATATCGAAAATGACACGGGTGATCACGATCGCCGTAAAGAGCGATGCGGCAATACCGATCATTAACGTAACACCGAAGCCCTGGACGGTACCGGTCCCCATAGAATAGAGAATAATACCCGAGAAGAAAGCGGTTAAGTGACCGTCGAAGATCGGAGCGAACGCTCGACGGTAACCATCTTCTATAGCAAGCTTAAGTGATTTACCGGCAGCCATTTCTTCACGTACACGCTCGTAGATAAGCACGTTCGCATCGACGGCAATACCGACGGTCAATACGATACCGGCCATACCAGGCAGGGTAAGCGTTGCACCGAAAGCGGCGAGCACTGCAAGCGTAAAGAGCAGGTTGATGATAACCGCCAGATCGGCCACCAGACCACCCGTTACATAATACAAGGCCATGAATATGATAACGGCAAGGAAGCCGAAGACAACGGAGGTCGTACCTTTGGAGATAGAGTCCGAACCGAGCGACGGACCGACAACCTGTTCCTGAATGATCTTAACCGGAGCCGGAAGTGCGCCAGCCTTCAGAACGATCTTCAAAAGATTTGCTTCGGTCATATCACGCGAACCGCTGATCTCGGAATTACCACCATCGATACGCTGATGGACATTCGGAGCCGAATACACCACATTATCGAGAACGATGGCGATCTTCTTATTAATGTTATCGCCGGTGACACGCGACCAGATACGGGCACCGTCATCATCCATTCTCATCGTTACTTTCGGTTCACCATCGCGAAGCTCGGCATTGGCATCGACGATATATTTACCGGTAAGTTCGGGCTGGGAATTGAGGAAGAACACCTCATAGAAGTTTTCGCCCTTTTCGCCTTTAAGCGGACGGCCGAATGAGAATAACATTTCTCCTTCATAGAGCGGCTTTACATCCGGGCGGGCAAGCATATCGAGCAACTGGCGGCGGTCGGTTTCCGAGACATACACCTGGCCGGTTTTGGTGCTTCCCTTTTGAAGGATAGCAAAGATCGGATGCTCTTTAGAATATTTTTCCATCTTTTGCTGATCGGTAAGACCAACATAGGAAAGGCTATCGGCTTTGGCAGCAGAATCTTCCGGAGTCATTGCTTTTGCGACAGCAGCCGTAGTATCTTTTTTGGTGCTATCGGCTTTTGCAACCTCTTTTGCCTTAGGCTCTGCCTTTGCTTTAGGTTCGGCTTTTGCAACCGGCTTTGTAGCGGTATCTTTTACAGCAGCCATCGTCGTATCCTTGGCAGCCGTCTTGGAAGTATCGGCAGCGGTCAGCTTTTTACCGCCGAGATATTTGTCGATACGATCGAGGATCTTCCCGGCCATCTTTGGATCTTTAAGCAGGTGGAATTCCAACTGAGCTGTCCCTTCGAGAAGCTGGCGAACCTGAGCCGGATCGGCAGCGCCCGGAACCTCGATAATAATGCGGCGGGTACCGAATTTTTGAATCGTAGGCTCGGTAAGACCAAACTGGTCGATACGATTACGGATGATCTCGATAGCACGGTCAACGGCTTCATCCGATCCTTTTTGCAGAGAAGCGATAATTTCTTTATCGTCGCCGGTCTTTACATCGTTGAGCAGGAAGTAATTCGCCAAGGCCTTGCCTTTAGAGGCAGCCATGGCCTGAAACTTCTTGACAAAGAGATCAACGACCGGTTCTTCACTGGTCTTCTCTTCGGCAGCAGTGGCGGCTAATACTCCGTTGAAAATATCGTCTTTACTGGTAGCCTGTTCTTCGATAAACTTTAAGACATCGACTTCCATGGTGATATAGATACCACCGCGCAGATCGAGGCCGAGTTTGATCGCGCCCTTATTGGCGGATTTGATGGCTTCATCATTATCGGAAATATATTTTGCCCGCTTTGCCGAATCCGACGGACTAAAGGAATCAATGGTAGAGCGGTAATTCTGTGATTGCCAGGTTGGGTATAAGCCCCACAACGAACCGGCTATGCAGAGAATTATAACAACAAGTAAAGTACGATTCTTTTTCACGTTTTCTGAACGTTAGTGCTTTTTACAAGACGAATGGTAACACGAAAATACCGAAACGCGCTCCCGCCTTATCAGATAAAAAAGACGGCACTTAATGACCTGTTTCGAGGTCGGTTTGTTACGCGACGAACTTCTTTAAAAATGAAAACCCTCTCCCGGAGGATGAGGGCTTTCATTAGTTTGCCTTATTAACAGCCGTTCAGTAAAAAACTGAGACGGCACCTAGTGAGAGGTGAGAAAAAAACAGTAGAAACTTTTGTACTGGAGTAGATCGCTGCATCTGGCGAAGATGTAAGATATGAGAATAAACATTAATGTTTAATTCACGAAATCCTCACCGTGGCAACACATTTACATACGTACTGGCTACAAATATAGCACAATTTAAGGTTATTTCCAAATTATTTCTACGATTTTCTTAAAAAAAAGTTTTTTGTTACCTAATATATTGAAAATTCAAAACTTCACGTTATAACGCAGAAAGGTGTTGAAACAAACTCTTATTGTCGGGGCGACACGATTCGAACGTGCGACCCCCTGCTCCCAAAGCAGGTGCGCTACCAGCTGCGCCACGCCCCGATTTTTAGCAACTGCTTTGAAAAGCAACGTGTTATTCGCTGCAGATTGCCGATGAGCGCGAAAAACAGTAGAAGCACTGCTATCGTTCTCATTTGTATAGTTTTCCTGTGCCGTAATGCTTGTGTCGAAAATAATATGAAACTCACTACTTATATTTTTATCCTGATCACTTGTATCCTGTGCTCGGCATGCTCTTCTAAAGACAGCTCCACCGAAGGGCCATCGACTCCGGATGCTTCCACCCTTGTAGCTTCCAAAATTGCATCATCGTCCGCGCCCTCGGTTTCCAGCAGCGCTGTAGAAGCCGTCTGGGATAACGCCCAACCGCTTACCATTACTGCCTCACCGATCGGAGCCAATTTTAAAGGTAGTAACCGCACGTTCCCGGTTACCGTGAAATCTGTCGCTACCGATAACGACATCTATTTCCTGGTTCAATACGATGATCAGAGTGAAGATTATTTGCGAACTCCTTTAGCCTTTCTTGGCGGTGATCCTGCCAGTGGAAAAAATTGGAAAGTGATCCAATCATATGACGATGGGGTAAGCCTGTTGTTTGAAGTAGCAGCCGGAAGCACCGAAGGAGTTAAGTTCAAAGATAAGGGCTGTACAATGCTCTGTCATACTGCTAAGACCGGTGATTATAATCCCGGTATGTTTTCCGAGGATACTACCCTTGGCATCTACGACATTTGGTATTGGCATTCTGGAAAATCCAATGCCGATGGATATGCTGAAGACAAATTTTCCGCCAGCAACCCTGTGTATGCCATACTTTTTGATGAGCTAAATCAGAATAATTTTAAAAACAATATTGCCGGGGATACCGCAAGCGGGTACCTCCCCCAAAGCATTGCTGGAAATAATAACAATGGATTAGACAAACGGTATTTTATCGATGAGAGCAATTCCGTATCCTTTCTTTCTCATAGCAGTACCAACCCCGCAACCGGCACAGCCTGGAGTTTGGGAGACCGGGTACCGGGGTTCGTTGTCGGTACGCCTGCTTCAACAAGAGGAAATTTTGATGTCCAGGCCCGAGGATACTATTCCGGTGGGAAATGGACGGTAAAATTCAAACGCAGTCTTGCAACCGACGATAATTATTCCGACATTACCCTGGCCCATGGCAGAGAATACCTTTTTTCCCTGGCCATTCATGATGCGACCCAACCCGCCGATCATTATGGTACTGCCGACAAAGCCTATAAGCTTTCGATAAAATAATTTTCGTTTTGCTTCTATTAAAGCGGAATATTCCCATGCTTACGCCAGGGATTAGTATCCACTTTTGTAGCGAGTGTTTGTAAAGCGCGGATAAGCCGGACTCTCGTTTCCGATGGTTCGATGACATCATCGATATAGCCGCGTTCGGCCGCAGCAAAAGGCGAGGCAAATTTTTCGCGGTATTCTTCTACCAATTCTTCTTCACGCTTTAACGGGTCGGCGGCCTCGGCTATTTCTTTTTTGAAAATGATCTCTACCGCGCCTTTCGGACCCATGACGGCGATCTCGGCACTTGGCCAGGCATAGTTGAAGTCGCCACGAATATGCTTAGAGTTCATAACATCGTATGCCCCGCCGTATGCTTTACGTGTGATGATCGTTACTTTAGGGACTGTTGCTTCAGCGAAGGCATACAATAATTTGGCCCCATGACGAATAATACCGCGCCATTCCTGATCTGTGCCCGGTAAAAATCCCGGCACGTCTTCAAATACCACCAAGGGAATATTAAAGGCATCGCAGAATCTTACAAAGCGAGCACCTTTTATACTGGCATCGATATCAAGCACTCCCGCCATTGACATCGGTTGATTAGCGACAATACCGATCGAAGCACCGTTAAGTCGGGCGAAGCCAACGACAATATTAGAAGCATATTGTTCGTGAACCTCCATAAAACTACCCCGATCTACCACTTCGCTAATAACCGATTTTATATCATAGGGCTTATTGGCATTATCCGGGATAATGGTATCGAGCCCCTCACAAAGCCGGTGCGGTGGATCGTCGCAAACAACCACCGGTGTCTTTTCTTTATTATTCTGCGGCAGGTATGTTAGTAATTTCCGTATCCCTTCGAGACATTCAAGCTCGTTCATCGAAGCGAAATGCGCCACACCCGATTTCTGAGCATGGGTATCGGCTCCGCCAAGGTCTTCGCTCGAAACATCTTCATGGGTTACGGTCTTAACAACGTTCGGGCCGGTGACGAACATATAACTTGTACCTTCGACCATCCAGACAAAATCGGTAATCGCCGGAGAATATACCGCTCCACCCGCGCAAGGACCAAGAATTGCCGATAACTGCGGCACTACTCCCGAAGCGAGGGTATTGAGGAGAAAAATATCTGCATAGCCGCCGAGCGAGACCACTCCTTCCTGAATACGGGCGCCGCCGGAATCATTAAGACCGATCACCGGTGCTCCAACCTTCATTGCCAGCTCCATGACCTTGACGATCTTCTCGGCATGTACTTCGGAAAGCGAACCGCCGAAGACCGTAAAGTCCTGACTGAAAATAAAGACTGTCCGTCCGTGAATTTTACCGCAACCAGTTACTACTCCATCGCCCAGCGGCCGGTTATTTTCCAAACCGAACTGGTTGGAGCGATGACGGGCAAAGGCATCGAACTCTTCGAAGGTACCTTCATCGACCAGCAGCGTTATCCGCTCTCTGGCCGTAAGCTTCCCTTTTTTGTGTTGATCTTCAATTCGTTTTTGCCCGCCGCCAAGCAGTGCTTCCAAGCGGAGCTGTTTGAGGAGTTCGTGATTATTGGTCACCTGCAGTTATTGTAAGATCAAAACGCTACTTTAAATTCTCCACTGGTAATAGTGACGGTTCCACTTCCACCACCGGTAGATTGTTTCAGCGTTCCGCTGAATGTCCCCTGAAGTACCGTTACTGTACCTTCGGTCGTCATAGAATTTACCGTGATCGTCCCCGAGCCAAAATTCTTGTACGCATCGTAATTAATGCAAATGCCGCTGCTCTGCTGCACACAATAATCGATACGAGCATGATCGTCATTTTGAACCATTACCGTATAAGGGGCAGATGCTTGTTTTGGAACAAGGACAGTGACAACGATAGTATCTTCCCCACTTTCCCCTTTGATCGGCGCTTTGATATCAAAAGTGAACTGGCTGCTGAGCGTCGTTGCATCCTTCGAATCGAACGAGCCATAATCCGAAATATTGGCACGAACCTCATTGTTCTGGATCGGTAAGATGGAATCTATCGCATTATCACATCCAACGAACATAAAGGGGGCGATCAATAAAATCGCCGAAAGAAGATAAAAGTATTTTTTCATGAATACAACAGTTAGTAAGCAAATTTACTCAATTATACCGCCACCGACAACATCATCGCCTTCATAGAGCACCACCGATTGCCCGGGAGTAATGGCACGGCGATCCTCTTCAAACATAACGGATATTCTATTATCTGGCAACGGATGTACTCTTGCCGTTGCGCCTTCATCTTTATAGCGGATCTTTGCAATCACCGCCAACCCATCCTGAGGAAGCCTGGCATATTTGATTAGATTTACCGAGTGTGCCGTGAGTTGTTTCGTTAATAGTTCTTCATCGTCTCCGAGTGTCACGATATTATTTAAAACATCGAGCCCGGTGACATATAATGGTTCAGGATGCGATGGCAGGCTGATTCCCAGCCCTTTACGCTGGCCGATCGTATAGAACGGCACTCCCTCATGGGTGCCAACCGGCATATCATGAAACATAAAAGTACCAGTTGGCGCCTTTGTTTCAATATTAGCTACGTTCTCGCGCAAAAAACGGCGGTAATCGTTGTCGCTCACAAAACAGATCTCATAACTCTCCCGCTTGCCGGCAACCGGTAAGTTATGTTCACGTGCTATTTGACGTATTTCTTCTTTTGTATAGCCCGATAGTGGGAAAAGCGTGCGATGCAAATGCTCTTCTCTTACCGCCCATAAGGCATACGACTGATCTTTGGAAGCATCCGGTGAGCGCGAGAGCACTTTTCTTTCCCCTTCATCGCGCAGCTTCACATAATGACCCGTCGAAATAAATTCACAACCCAGTGCATCGGCTTTGCGCAGCATTGCTGCCCATTTTATTTCCCGATTACATTTTACGCAGGGGTTCGGCGTTTTACCTTCAAGATACGTCTCTTTGAAATAGTCGATGATCTCGGAACCGAATTCTTTTGTCAGGTCGGTTACATAATGAGGAATGCCGAGCATCATTGCTACCGAGCGGGCATCGTTAATGCCATCGAGCGAACAGCACGAAGTATCGTTTGCCGGATTGCTGCCGGAAACGCTATCGTAATTATAGGTCTTGATCGTCATCCCGATCACTTCATGCCCCTGCTGTTTTAGAAGCAAGGCGGCGACCGAGGAATCAAGCCCTCCGCTCATTCCGAGCAATACACGTGCCATGAGATTGTTAACAACCGCTTTTGGAGCGTCGTTCTATGCCCCCTGCTACGGCTTACTTTCACGGACTGCCCGTTTCCGTACATTTTTTGGCTCAACACTCATAAGTACTGCAAGCGGCCGGAGTGCAGGAATACTTTCGAATACTACAAATAGTGTTGCCGTTATGGGCACGCCAAAAAACATACCGGCCGGCCCCCAAACCCATCCCCAGAAAATGATAGAAAGCAATATCAACAGCGGACTCAGATTTAACGTAGAACCCATGATCTTTGGTGTCAGTACGCTGCCTATAAGCAATTGTGTTACGATCACCGCAACAGCAACAGCCAGGGGCATACCAAGCGAATCGAATTGCAAAAAGGCGACGATGATCGGGATGCCAGCGGCAAAGATCGAGCCGATACTCGGGATAAACATAAGCAGAAAGGTAAGGATACCCCAAAGCAAAGCCAAATCCACCCCGAACAGCGATAGTACAATGATCATCGTAATGGCTGCAAGCAAATTGAGGAGTAAGGTATTTACCAAGTACTTCCGTACCCGGACATCGATCTGCGAAAGCGCATATTCGAGATCCCGAGCCAGATGCGATGGAAAGGCAGAACCTATTTTGGCGGTAAACCTTCCGGGAGAAGCAAGGATGAATAAGATGAATAATAAGATCAACGCCGCATCGCTGAATACGCCGGTCATCGATACCATTGCATTGAGTACCTGTTCGGATTTGAGCACCGATTCTATTTTGAACGAAGCAACCGTCTGCCCGAGCTCTGGCGATAGATTGGAAGCCGTGGCGATCAATGCCGGACGAAACGACTGCTCCCACTTCGCCTGGTATTTCGGCGCTACCTCAGCTACCGATAACACCGCCTGCTGCACAATAAGCACTACCCCCGTCAAGATAAGCGCAACTATTACCAATACTGCAATAAGTGAAAGGGCTGTTGGGATCTTCTTTGTTTCAAGCGCCGTGATAAGCGGGCGAAAAATATTGGCTAGAAATAATGCCGCGATGATGAGCAAAAACATTTGGCCGAAATAATGGAAGATGATGCCGCCAATGAGAATTGCCGCGGCTACAGCCGGTATGGTGTACCAGGGATGGGTAGAAGCTGCGGCCTGCCGCGGCGATGGAGAGTTGGTCATAGGTTATTGCTTTCGTCCAGGTTTTCTGCGGGCTATTTCATTAGGTGCAGCGGGTCCAAAAAACCTATCGGTATAGATCTTTGTAAACTCCGCACCAAAGAATACGATCATCGAAGAGTACGATACCCATAATAGCAATAATACAACCGAACCGGCCGGACCATAGACAGAAACCTGGTCGGTCGTTCCGAAATAAATCGCTAAAGCAAACTTCCCGATCACAAATAACAGCGCCGTAAGAATAGCTCCAACACGCACCGATCTCCACTCGATAGTTACATCGGGCAATACCTTAAACATTAAGGCAAATAAGATTGCAATTACTGTAAAGGAAAGAATAAAGTTAAAAGCATAAAAGACTATAATCATAACCTGTGGTATTGCCGCCCGTAAATGCTCACCGATGGCGGTCATAATAGAAGTAGCAATTAATGAAATAAGGAGCAAAAAGCCTATGGATACGATCAGCCCAAAAGAGAACAAGCGGATGCGCAACGTACGCAAAAATGTTTCTTTTTTAGGGTCGACCTTCACATCCCAGATAATATTCAGGGATTTTTGCAGTTGTGCAAACACACCGGTTGCGCCCAGGAGCAATACGACAACGCCTATTATTGTCGCCACAAGTGATTTCCCGGTATCGGCAGCTTTTAAGACCATCAGGCGCACTGCTTCGGCCGTCGATATTCCCATTGTGGCCCCTATCTGAGAATATAAGTACCCGCTAATGAGCTCTTTTTCAAAAAACAACCCGGCGATGGAAACGACAATAACAATAAGGGCGGGAATAGAAAATAAGGCGTAATAGGCAATGACCGCACTCTCACGAAACGGGTCTTTTGCACTCCAGGTAGTATAAGTTTTTTTAAGAAGCTGCCAACCTTCCCGTAGGTGTAGTCGCATCATAAAGATAGTTACCTATCCATAGATACACCAACCTCATAGCAGTAGGATTTTAGGGAAACATTCAGGCCGCCTGGAGTTCGGCTTCTATTCTCGAGCGATATTCTTTATAGGATTGTTCGAATTCCGGACGCTGAGCAACGACATCATCGACCGTACAGAGTGAGATAACCGGCACTCCGCTATTCTTTTCAAATTCTTCACGCGCACTTAATCCCGAAGAGGAAACCGGCTCCATACGATCGAAAGCGATCACTACGCCGAGTATCCTGCAACCGGCGTTGGTCAACTTTTCAATGGACTCGTATTTTGTCCCGCCGGTCGTAATAACATCATCGACAATTACAACAGCATCGCCGGCTTTGAGTACCCCAAGATAAGCGCTCGCATCGCCGTGCGTCTTTGCTTCTTTTCTATCGCTGACAGCGCGGATGGCGTTGTTATCGTACTTATCGCTTAATGCAATAGCCGTTGAAACAGCAATAGGAATTCCTTTGTAGGCAGAACCGAAGATTACCGTCGCTTCGGCAAAAGCTTCGGTAGAAGCTATCAATTCTGCATAGAGCGAGCCAAGCATCGAAAGTTCATATCCGGAGCAGAGTCTTCCGGTATTGAAAAAGTATGGCGATTTGCGGCCGCTCTTAAGCGTAAAATCGCCAAATTGTAATACTTCCTGCTTGATAAAAAATTCTATTGCTTTCGATCGTACTGACATGATATGGTCCTATATTATTATTCCTCGTCTTCGAGTTCTTCCATCGCGGCCTGCAATTCGGATACCGTGTGGGTATCGGCTGCAGCTCGCGCTATGGCAATCCCCTGCTTATAGCATTCGAGAGCTTTTCCCTTTTCCCCAATCTGCCGGTAGCAATCGGCAAGCTGATAGTACGTTGGTACATAAGCCGCATCGGCAGATCGGAGTTCTTCCAATGTAGCGATTGCTTTCGGATACTCCTTTACGCCACGATATTCTAGGCCGATACAATAGCGGGTGAAGCTATCGTTCGGATCGATTCGCAGCAATTCCTGTAATTTTTCTAATCGGCTCATAAACTATGGGTCGTCAGGACTGAACTCCGTTCTGCTTAGAGATCAGTTCTTCATAGGTAAGTTTCCTCAACACAGGAGTCAGCTTTGCCGTTACCAGCACCGAAACAAGCGTCATACAGCCGCCAAAAACGACCGATGGTACTACCTTCAGCAGCTTAGCAGCCACGCCAGATTCGAATGCTCCGATCTCATTAGAAGATCCGATAAACATCATATTCACTGCTTCTACGCGGCCCCGCATTTCGTTCGGCGTCGATAACTGCAAGAGCATCGAACGGATGATCACACTCACCGAATCGAAAGCTCCGCCGAGTGCAAGCATCAGCAAGGAAAGATACGTACTCGTCGATAGACCGAAGACGATGATCGTCAGCCCAAAACCGATCACCACGGCAAAGAGCTGGTTGCCGATCTTTCCTGAAAGCGGCCGGCGGGTCATCCACAAGGCCACCAGAACCGCCCCGACCGATGGAGCAGCGCGAAGCATTCCAAGTCCTTCCGGACCGATCTTCAAAATATCGCTGGCATAGACCGGCAGCATTGCAACGGCACCGCCAAAGAGCACGGCAAACAGATCAAGCGATAACGCCCCGACTATAACCTGATTCTTAAATACGAACCGGACACCTGCTTTGAGACTTTCGACAATACTTTCTTCCTGCCCATTATTCGGTACCCCACGGCTCGGGATAAGGAACATCCAGATAAGCGATAGCACCGTCAGGCCCATGACCGTAAGATATCCCCCTTCGGCCCCAACAAATCCGTATAATAATCCCCCAAGCGCAGGGCCGGCAATAGCACCGGTCTGCCAGGTGGAGCTTCTCCAGGCGGAAGCGTTAGCATAGAACTCGGGCGGGATGAGCTCGGTACCGAAAGACATTAGCGCCGGGCTCATAAAACCAGAAGCAAGTCCGCCAATAAAGAGGATAGCATAGATGGGGAAAGTACCGTAGGCGACGTAGATAGCTGAAATATGAAGCGAGATAATATAGAACGATAAGGAGCACAGGCTCAGGACGCCAATAGCATTGAGTGTGATCGTCCGCCGATTCTTCACATCGCTCAAATGCCCCGCATATAGCGAGATCGTTAGCGCGGGCAATGCTGCAACCAGACCGATCAAACCGAGTGATAACGGATCCTTCGTCAGGGCAAAGATCTGCCAGCCAAGAATTACTTCCTGCATCTGGAAAGCGATCGTCATGGCCAGGCGCGAATAGATATAAAGCCTGAAATCCTTTAGACGAAGTGACGCGTAGGGATCGTGTTTTGGTGTCGTGGTCATTAAAAAAAATCCCCTGTCTTTTTCAAGACAGGGGCAATGATAAATCACTTGCCATCTGTAAGCCGAATTCTGTCTATCCACCCGAAGATGGGAGACGGTCATTTATCTATGCGACCTACCCGCGATCTGCCTGCGAGCAGCAGGTGCACCCGAAGATGCGCGATCGCTTACATGGTCTTGCTCCGTGCGAGGTTTATCGTGACCGTATGAATCGCTTCATACGCGGTGGTCTTTTACACCGCCGTTTCATCCGTTCCCGCCAAGGCGGGTGGTTTGCTTTTCTGTGATACTGCGCTGTCGCTGCTCTTTTTCTTTCGATTATTCGGCAGCTCCCGAATTTGAATTGCTTCTCATCCGGCGCATCGCTCTCTGGAGTTCGGACTTTCCTCAGGCATTACTGCCCGCGACCGTCCGATGGCAAGTACACTCTTAAACGTTCTCTCTTATTCTTCGTCAGCCTCTTCTTCAGTTTCCGTGCTGACCGGCTGTGGTTCGCCATCAACGGCAACCGCAATAGGCTCACCGACGACAATACGACCGCAATATTCGCAGACCGTATGCTT
>CAYOJJ010000029.1:0-32251 GCA_964404255.1 uncultured Alphaproteobacteria bacterium
ATAATATCCACCTTAACTACTAATAAAATTGGTCCTAATATTGGGGAGCATCATAATCCTTACCAAGGATATACACTTTCATGGGCACCAAATGGAGATGCTTTTTTTCTAGTAAAAGGGGATCAAATATTATATCATTCATCTGATGAAGGACGAACTTGGAATACGGTTCCTTTTGAAGACTGTCAGCAATTCATAATGGGATGGAATGGACTACTATTTGCTCAAGGTTACTCAAATTATAGCTTTTCAACCAATAATGGTGATACGTGGATAAAAATAAACATTCCAGTAGATCGCGATTTAGAAGATATACCATTAGCTGCAACCCCAGGCAACGATATACTAATAGCATATCCAAATCAATTATGTTCGTTTTCTCCTTTTTCCTTGCTCTTTAAACCAATTATTGTTACAAATGGTACTGTGACTTCATTAGGGTATCATTCTAGCGGAATAGTTATTGCGTTGATGAATTCAAACGGACAAAATGTCTGGCTCTCCAGCGATCGAGGTGATAATTGGTTTAACAAAGGAGTATTATTGAAGCAGAATAGAGTATTAGCTTTTGATTCTTCCCATAATATTCTTTCAAATTCTGAGGGTTTCATAGCTATATCGACAGATAGCGGCGTTACTTGGAAAGGCCTCTCGCCATCACTCACAATGGGCACTATTTCCAAGATATGTGTTCGATTCGATGGGAGCATTTTTGCTTCAACAACCATAGAAGGAGTTTTTCGCTCAACGGATCATGGTAACACGTGGGATCAAATTAATAAAGGCATAACAGATACTCGAATATATTCATTAGCTATCTATCCGGACGGAAGCATTTTTGCAGGTAGTGTGAATGCGATCTATCGTTCAAATAATGCAGGCCAATCGTGGATAAAACTTCAAACCAATTTTCCACAAGGTTCAGCAGAAGTGACAACTTTAGGTGTGAATGCGCAAGGAAATATTATAGCTAGCATTAATAATGCAGGTGTTTATTGGTCAACCGATGCCGGTACAACCTGGAGTGCACATGGAGGAGGGATGGATTCGGGCATCGTGAGTGATCTACTTTCAACCCCGAGCGGCAAAATGTTTGCCGCAACAAATAAAGGAGTATATTTCCTCGATACAACGGCCGGAGCGCAATGGGTGCCCTATACCAATGGTATTACTTCTCCAATTATAAAAATACTTTGCCGCGACCAGCAGGGAAGGATCTATGCCGGCACCGATGGTGGGAGCGTCTATCGGAGCTTCCAGCAATTTAATATTGCCCCTTCCAAAAATGCGAACTGTTATGTTGCGATTAAAAATATTCAATACCCATCAATCAGGGTAGGGACTTCACTTGATACAACCATTACGGCGCTCATCCAAAGTACTGGCAGCGAACCCGTTACTATTACTAGTATAGAATACGGTGCTTCCCAAGGCCATAGCAACGATTATCTTACTAAAGAAGCCTCTTTCTTTCCTCTAACATTACAACCGGGTGAAGGCAAAACTATTACTATTTCTTTTACACCGAAGCAAAAGGGTCCTTGTGTAGGAAAAATCTATGTGCTTTCTAATAGTCCCCATGGCATAGATACGATTACCATGCGGGGCATCGGGTTACAAGGAGAATTATTGGCGGTAACACCATCACTGAGTTTCCCAAGCGTATCCAACGAACTAGCTATCGATAGTTTTGTAAAAGTCAGCAATACGGGTGACGCAAACCTGCAGATAACCGATCTTAGAATCGATGGAGATAAATCGTTCAGCTATTCCGGCTTTTCTTTACCTGTTACCCTTTATCCCGGAGATTCCAGGCATATTCCCGTAATATTTAAGGGCGCTTCTAATGGTATCAAAGATGCCGTGCTATGGATATTTAATAATGGTACTCATGATTCGATACCGATCCTGCTTCATGGAGAAGTTGAACATTTTGCCAATGTCAGCACTAAAACTTCGGAAATACATTTTGGACCTATAGTGCCGAACCCAGCCACTTCGGCTATAACTATTACCCTTGATCTTCAAAATCCCTGTTCGGTAGAAGTCGCCATTTATGATGCTTTGGGAAGGGAGATGTATTCTTCTGAACAAAAAAGGCTCCCGACAGGAAAAGATCAGATCCACCTCGATCTCAGTACTTTTCCGACCGGTGTATATCATGTTGTTTGCAGATACCCCGGTGGAAGTACCTCGCAACAGGTGGTTATAGATAAATAAAGCTGGTATCAGATAAAATATATTGATTACAGGGTTCGCAGTGGGCCTTGTGGAAGTGTATCTAGTAAGGCGTGGTACCCTAACTACATGTTCCGCAATGGCCCATGCGATCCTGATTCAAAGATACTCCATAAAAAAAAAGCGGCTGTAGGAAGCCGCTTTTTTATAAAAAAGAGATCTATTTGTTTAGAAGCCTTTTACTTTGCCAGCACGCTTGTAAAGCTGCATCGTAATCATCCAGCCGAGAGCAATAATGACAGCAAGGATTGCCCAGCCATAGCCATTGGAAAACTCACCGAATGCCGAGTGCATATTGACCATCATCCAAAGAAGTGGTACTGACATATAGGTATTGTGCTTGGAACGGGTACCGGCCATTGCAACGAGCGAGGCATCGGCCGGATTGCCGGTCTTTACACCGGTAATGATCTTCTGCTGTGCGGGCCAGATCTTGAACCACACATTATAGGCCATGATCGTCCCGAATAACGCGCCCGTTTCGATAACATAGCCGCGATAGCTGAAGTTAAAGACATTGCTGTAAACGAAGATCAATGCAGCAACAAGCACAAAGCAGATCGCCGCAAATACCTTTGGGTTCTTCGCTAACGAACTCTTGGCTAATGCATCATAGATAAACGGTGCAATGAGGAATGAGAAAAACATCACATGACTCATACCACTCACCTGAGCAGGATCGGCCATAAAAATAGAGCTTGCTTCGAATACCATGCCAAGCAGAAAAATACCGGTGATCCAGGTACCGGCAGCACCCATTCTGAACCAGAAGAGTGCACGGGGCATTAGCTCCGGGACTACCTTCTTTTTGGTATCGCCATCCATCGTAGCGGCGAAGGGGCCATTGACAAAGTTGAAGAAATAGAGCATTCCGATCCAGAGAATGCCGAATATGATATGAAACCAGCGAAAGAATATCGAAACGTAATCCATGAATACCTCCGAATTAGGTGGAAAATATAGTGTATGACTGATACAAATATACGGTGCTATGGCCAGCCCGGCGCATTATACAATTCTATGATTTTTGCTTTAAGCGTTTGCCTTTCCGCCGGGGTCCTGGCAAGCTCCCTGGCTTCTTCGAAAAAGGTTATCGCAGTGATATGATCGCCTACTTCTTTAAAGAGCTCTCCCATTAGAATATAATAAAAATAGTGATCGAGCTGGCCTAAGGATCTTGATTCAGTGATAGCTGCCTGGGCGCCCTGAACCTTATAGATAGCAACGATCCTATTTAAAGCAACACTGGGTGAATAATTGACCAGTAGTAATTCGTTGTAGAGTGCCAGTATCTCCTGCCATTTTTCGGGACTATCTGTTTTGACAGAATGCCAGTAAGCAATCCGAGCCTCCAGATGATAGGAGCTAAGCTCGTCGCCACTGGCAGAGCGTTCAAGATAATATAAGCCTCGCAGAATAAGACCGTTATCCCAAAGCGATTTATCCTGGTTGTCGTAAAGAATAAAGCCATGTTCGTTTTGCTCGCGGGCAGAAAACCTTGAAGCATGAAAGCACATTAGGGCGATCAAGGCATTGGTTTTCGGAGCGTTGGTCGGCGGATATTCGGTAAGCATTAAGGCGAGCCGGAGTGCTTCCACACAAAGATCTTTTCGTAAGACAGAATCCTGGGTATGAGAATAATAGCCTTCGTTAAAAAGCAGATAGATAATATGCAAGACGGTATCAAGGCGCTTCGGGATATCGTCTTCCGGAGGATATTCCATTGCACTATGCTCGGAGCGTAGTTTTTCCTTTGCACGAAACAGTCGTTTATTGATCGTTTCTTTATTAGATAGAAATGCTTCGGCTATCTCCTCTATACCAAAACCGCAAAGAATACGAAGCGCAAGCCCGATCTGTGCTTCAGAAGCAATGGCCGGATCGCAAATAGCAAAGAGCATTTGCAATTGACTATCTTTTATATTGGCTTCGGAAAAATTTAAGAGCTCGGTGGTTACGGTTTCCTGCTCATTGCTGTATCCAGGCAATATTTTCTCATTATAGAGCTTTTTGCGTCTAAACTGATACAGGGTTTTATTTTTTGCAACAGTATAGAGCCAGGCCCTCGGATTTGCAGGTATGCCTTGCATACCCCAACTTTCGGCGGCTTGCAGAAAGGTCTCGCTAACTATATCTTCTGCCATTTCGATGTGCTTAAGCCCAAAGCGTTTACTGATAACCGAGACCATCTTCGAGAACTCGGTACGAAATAGCTGTGGAATAAGATCGAACATCTCGCTCACAATTACGATCAGGATTTTAGGATGATCGGAATATAAATGTCCTCTTCTGAATCGGGGTCGTCATTTTTATATTTATCGGAAAGGATCTCGAAATGAGGTCTGGAATCGATCTGATATTCAGAATTCGGTATCCAGGTACCATAAATATATTGATAGAAGGGGCCACCGGCACTTGCTGCGCCTTTATAGGGAAATACAGCGTACAAACCTTTCGGAATCATCAACGTTTCGAATCCTTCCGGTAAACCTTCTTCTGAGCTAACTTCTATTGCTGCCCATTTATCGAACAGAGTCGCGAGAGCAAATTGCTTAAAGTAACTCACAGGATAGACTCTAATCGAATACAAGTCGCTGCCAACACTATGCAGTAATTCTGCGCGTCGAGGTATGAAAGTTTTCCACAGTGTAGGAGTCAGATTATCGGTAAGCGACATACTGAGCCGAATACCGGCCAGTAGCTTTTTAGGGAAGGTCTTGATGCGTGGAGTTGGAAAGGTCATAGCGTAATGATCAGCGCCTCGCCTGGTAGCAGACGAGGCCCTGTAGTGAAATTACTGTGCCATTAATGGTCGGATTTCGACACTGCCTCCGGTTTCCAGGGCCGGGCAGCCATGAGCCAGTGTTGTGGCCTCATCCAAATCCTCGGCCTTAATAACGAGAAAGCCACCGAGGATTTCTCTAATTTCAGCAAAAGGCCCATCGGTAATGATACCGCCGCCACGAAGTACTTTGCCTTCATGGGCGAGGCGCTGGCCACCGGGAGCATATTTACCCTCGGCGATGATACTGCCGATCCAATCCTGCCACTTCTGAGCAATTGCCTGCATCTCGGTAGCGGAGAGTTCTTTGTTGCCAGGGCTTGGCTGGCGGAATAATAATGCAAATTCTTTCATAAGCGTAGTAATAAACAGAAAATAGATACTTTTATTTCTCGAGCAATACTTCATGCTCACCGACTACATAGCCTCCGGCCGGAGTACGGAAAGCCACATTAAGACGGTTATAGGAATTGATCGTCAGCACCGCAAGCGTCAGATCGACTAGCTCTCCATCGCTGAAATGCTCACGGGCAATAGCATAGACGTCATCGCTCACGCGGCCATCATTCAAATTTGTCAGCGCTTCAGCCCACAGGAGGGCGGCTCGTTCGCGGGCGCTATAACAGGATGCTTCATGCCAGGCTGCCATCATGTGCAGGCGCTGTTCGTCCTCACCGGCGGCCCGGAGGTCTTTTGAGTGCGTATCCAGGCAATAGGCGCAGCCATTGATCTGCGATACCCGGAAATTTACCAGTTCGAGCAGAGTACTGCCGAGTTCAGAACGGCGTAAATGCGCACCGAGCATGAAAAATGGGGTCATAGCCTTTTGGGCTTTTTCAAAGAAATTGAGTCGTTGCATTGTAGTAGTAGTTAATTAGTTAATCTTCTGTTGGAGTAATGCTCGAGAAGGAGGGAATTGGACAGAGTTAAAAGATATTTTTATAAAAATGGAATTTCCAGTATTAGAAACCGAGCGGCTTATCCTTAGGGAATGGAGTGTCGATGACGCTGCCGATCTCTTCGTCTTTTATAGCAGAGAGGAGGTATTTCGCTATGTTGCAAGTGAACCCCTCACAACAATGGAACAGTCAACCTTTCTTGCGGCGAGCTTCCGGTCATGGTTCAGGGAGAATAAGCCGAGTATCGTTTGGGCCGTCGTCTTAAAAGAATCTGGAAGAGTGATCGGAGAGATCAGCCTGCATTCCTGGAGCCCTGAAAATTTCCGAACCCAGATCGGCTATTCATTCTCACCGGAGGTTTGGGGAAAGGGAATTGCCAAAGAAGCGGCAACCGCTGTTATTACATATGGCTTTAAGGACTTTTATCCATTTACAATTAACCGCATTGAAGCTACCACTTCACCAGAAAACACGGCCTCAAGGAAATTGCTCGAACGATTAGGCTTTACCGAGGAAGCCGTGCTTCGAGACTTTGTATTTGAGAAAGGGAAGTTTGTGGATTCGGTGATGTACTCGTTGTTAAGAACTGACGTTAAGGAAAGATAAAAATTATAATACACTCAGAAGCTCTTCCACTGTCACTTCAGCTTGATCCAATATTTTTGAAAATAACCCCGGCCCAATAATTTCGCCACTATGAAGCGGGACAACTACTCTTCTGCCATCAGAATGCCGAAGAATATGATGGCTACCCTTAATCTTGGAGACTTCAAAGCCTAATTTTCGCAATACTTTTATAAGCTCGGCGCCAGTAAGCCGGGGGAGTTTCGGCATGTGACTACACTATTACGGTCTGTACTCCAATAAACTCAAGTCCGTGAATTTGAGCATCGTCCTCAAGACAAACCTCAATAGCCTCTTTCATACGCTCGGCCAATTCATCGAGCGAACGAGCCTGAGAGTGACAACCGCGAAGCTCTGGTACAGAACCAACATACCAGCCTTCGTTGTCACGCTCAATGATATAATGGTAATCGTGTTTTTCTCTCATAAAAACATAAACGCAGCTTACACGTCCAAATTTCTCACATACGTCGCGTTCTTTTCGATGAAGGCGCGGCGGGGTTCTACGGCGTCGCCCATGAGGGTTTCGAAGACATCGGCAGCGGCGGCGGCGCTATCGATGCTTACGCGAAGCAGGGTGCGTGTCTCCGGGTTCATGGTCGTGCTCCAGAGTTGATCCGGATTCATTTCACCAAGACCTTTGAAGCGCGAGATCACGATACCTTTCATATCGGGGTTGATGGGCATTGCTGCTCCATCTTCTCCACCAACAGGGGTTTCTTCGATCACTTCGTCTTCCGGCTCGTCTTTGCCTTTCTTTAAGGCCTTCAGGCGCTTAAGTACTTCATCGCGCTCTTCGTCGTTGTAAGCATAGAATTCCTGCTTACCTTTCTTTACTTTATAGAGCGGCGGCTGGGCGATATAGATATTGCCGTTCTCGATAAGATCGCGCATGTGGTTGTAAAACAGCGTCAGGATGAGCGTACGAATGTGCGCTCCGTCGATATCGGCATCGGCCATGAGAATGACTTTGCCGTAACGCATCTTGGAAAGATCCTGCTGTTCGCCGATACCCACGCCGAGCGCCGTAAAGATATTACGGACTTCCTCGTTCTCGAGCATCTTATGCAACCGGGCTTTCTGCACGTTCAAAATTTTTCCTTTAAGCGGAAGGATAGCCTGGAAGCGGCGGTCGCGGCCCTGTTTTGCCGATCCACCTGCGGAGTCACCCTCAACGAGGTAGATCTCACAATGTTCGGGGTCGGTGATGGAGCAATCGGCCAGTTTGCCGGGAAGTGCTGAGTTCTCGAGCGCATTCTTACGGCGGACCATATCCTTTGCCTTGCGGGCAGCTTCTCGGGCTTCGGCAGCACGCAGCACCTTATCGATAATGCGTTTGCCGATCGCCGGATTCTCTTCAAGCAATGCCGAGAGGTTTTCACCGACGAGCATTTCCACGATCGACTGCGTCTCGCTATTACCGAGCTTCGTCTTTGTCTGTCCTTCGAACTGCGGCTCGGCTACTTTTACCGAGATAACGGCCGTAAGGCCTTCGCGGTAATCATCGCCCGTGAGCGAGATCTTATCGCTCTTAATAAGATTGTTCTTCTGCGCCCAGTTATTCATCGTACGGGTGAGCGCCTTACGGAAACCGGCTACGTGCGTACCGCCTTCATGCGTATTGATGTTATTGACGTAGCTAAAGAGGTTTTCGTTATAGCCATCGGTGTACTCGAAGCAGATCTCGACCGGCGTGTTATCCTTCATGCCTTCGATGAAGACCGGCTTATGAAGCGAGATCTTATTACGGTCAGTATGCTTCACGAAATCGCGCAGACCGCCTTTGGCCTGGAATACTTCTTCTTCTTTCGAAGCCGTATCCTTAAGCGTGATGGTAACCGTAGGATTGAGGAAGCTCAGCTCCATCATACGCTCGCGCAGGTAATCGAAGCGCATCTGCTGGCTCTGCTTGAAAATTTCCGGGTCGGGCTTCCAGGTGGTCTTGGTACCGGTCTTTTTGGTTTTACCGATGACCTCTACTTTTTTCTTGGGTTCGCCGTGCTCATAGCGCTGGAAGAAGATCTCACCGTTCTGGTGAACTTCAACTTCGCACCACTGCGAGAGTGCATTCACAACCGAAGCACCGACGCCGTGCAAACCGCCCGATACCTTATAGACATTCTTATCGAACTTACCGCCGGCATGGAGCACCGTCATAACCACCTGCAGGGCGCTGACCTTTTCAACCGGATGAATACCCGTCGGGATACCACGACCGTTATCGATGACGGTACAGCTACCATCCTCGTTTAAGGTAATGGTGATCTCACTGGCATGACCGGCAAGCACTTCGTCGATCGAGTTATCAACGATCTCATAAACCAGGTGATGCAAGCCGCGAACACCGACATCGCCAATGTACATGGCGGGGCGTTTTCTGACGGCCTCAAGCCCTTTTAAAATTTGAATATCACTGGCGCCGTAATCCTGCGTTTTTGCCATCGGTAAGCTAAAAATATCTTTATAAAAAACAACGACTTACAGGGTGTAAGACTTGAACGGTATATAACAGAAAAACGGGTGGGAACGCTCCCATTTCAGAAATAATTAAGATGGGTAAATATTTATTTTTAACCTTCTTAATCCAATGATAATAAATCAATATAATAATTCTCATAAAGGTATTCAGCCTATAAGGGTTTTGGAACATAATATAATAAGTCAATTTGAAAGCACTAATCCTACTTTTTTAAAATTGTCAGAGGAAATAATCTTAAAGAAGGGATTAAAAAAGGGAATAAGATACTATTCCGTCCTTAAAGCAATTAATGAATTAATAGATGACCATAATCAGACTCCTCATATAGGAAAAACGAAGCAAATTGTTTTGCATGAAGCCTTTTTAGCCTATATATGGAAAATTACATATTCTTTGCTGGTATTGTATGAAGAAGCTTTAGCAAAGCCCTTAAATAATAAATATTGTAATACAGATTATAAACTTGATCAAGATGCTATAGACATAGCAGATGAATTGTTTCAAAATGCTACTTCTAATATTGTATTGTTTACAGAGTGGGATAAGGAATATTTACCAAATCCTGAATTGTACGATAGTAAAATAAGACAAAGAGTTGAAGAAGCAAATGCTGTATTTGTTTATGCTGTTAATATGATATTGTGCCATGAATTTGCCCATGTTGAGAATGAGCACATTGAGAAGGTTCAAGCCGGGCAGGGTTTACGTTCGCATATTTTGAAATTTGAAAAGGAAGCTGATCAAAGGGCAATAGATTTAATATTATCTGATATAACAGACGGAAGACAAAAACTTACGGCGGAATTAGGTGTCTTAATTGGAATTTGTTGCATGCTTTTTTTCAAAGATAAAACAACGAATGAGAAGCACCCTGATATTGATGAAAGAATAGATTCCTTTATCCAAAGAATTAATCCTGATGAAACAAGTGCAATTTGGGGATTAGCAGTAACTGCTTATTATCGATGGAGCAAACAATTTGGTAAAAAATATACTTGGCCGACGAATGTAAACAGCTTAAAAGATATTTATGAGGCAGTCAAAAAGCAAATTGTGGAAGATAAATAACCCCATGGGTAAGCGAAAAAATGAGCCCGGTCACTTTTTCTTCGGGCGCCGTAAGTTGGAGAATGCACGGTATCGAGACTAACCGCTTCAAGCAAATACTGACGTATAAGAGCAACATCTACCGCGGACTTATTTGAGAAATCAACCCAGTAGATCTGCTTTCTCGGACCTTTCTCAAGTATTCCTTCCGGGTCACTCATCAAATACCCTTTAGCAAAGCCGAGACGAACACCTCCATACGTTTTCTTTTTTCCCCAAAGCACTGAGGCAGGCCAAAGGAAGCAGACATTGCGCTTTAAGAAATAATAGGGGACATTGAAAGAAAGCTTTTCCTTAACGAATGGAATAGTATCGAAGATCAGCTCGCGCAACGTTTCGAGGATGAGGAGTTCGTCCTTTGGCAGGAAGTCCAACAATTCGTCGATATGACGAAAAGAGACATTCTGCATGGGGTGCTTGACGCGCTCTTGCGGCATTACAAGCAAACACCATGCAGAATAGAAATATCAGGCTTGCTTATAAGAAGAATTCCTTCGAAGAGCCAACGAGACTTAGTATTTCCTGCTTTGGTGGTGCTTCCGGGCCACTGGCTTTTAGCTCCTGCTGAAATGTTTTGAAAATAGGCAGCGTCAGCAATACCTGCTCGCTTTCTTCGTTATCGAAAAAGGCGAGATGGGTGAAGGTTTTGCCGTCGGGGCTTAGGCAGCAGTTGTAATTGACACCGGGATTGCCGATGGTTCTAAGTTCTGCCATCACTGCAGCAATATTCTGCTTGTTATGTTCGGCGTATTCTTCTTTGGTGGTGTAGGTTACTCGTACGATTTTCATGGTGGTATTGATTAAGTTTGTTGTCATCGCGAGGAGTCCGCTTTAGCGGGCGACGTGGCGATCCAAAATCTTTCAGTGATTATTAAAGGTCTTGGATTGCCACGCTGCGCTCGCAAGGACAATTTTAAGATAGGTTTGATTAAAATTATTTGGTATTCATAATCTTCTCTGCTTCCTTTTTCAAATCGGCAGCGAAGCGTTCGAAAGACTCATCGAATGGTGGGATCATCTTTGAAAACAGCGGAAAGATTGGGCCACCAATCTTTTCTGTCATTGAAAAGGTGACAACGCTACCGGGTTGTTTGGTCAAAGTATAGATTCTCGTGCCCATTCCATCGCCCCAGGCAAGCCGAGTATTGGGTTCAAATTCTTTTACCGTTAGTTTAAAGATCCGCTTGGGTGCCAGAGTCGAACGCAAGGCGATCTTTTCTCCGAGCTTTATCGTGCCTTCAATCGAGAGCACCGTCGAATTCCAGCGCGGATAATCCGATGCTGTCGTTAAGAGCTTCCAGATAATAGGAGGGTCGGCAGCAATATCGATTGCAACCGATGTTTCCCGGCTGAACAGGGTTTTTATAGTGCTTGCTTTGCCTTGAGTATTTGCCATGATACTATTTTTGGTGTAATACTCTTTAGACGAATACCGAAAGCAAAAAGATAGGGCCCAAGGCTAACTTTTTTCTATATAATCTTCCATTAACCGGCGATTATATTCTAAATGATGCAATTGCAGGTCGGCTGCTTTGGAAGTAAAGGGATCTAAATCCTGTAAAATATGCATTCTCAGATCGAATAATCGCTCTTTATCGGCCGTTTCGGCTTCTTTGACAAGTTCTATTTTTATTAACTCTTCCTGGGCATTCTGCTTCGGGTTATAAAAGCCATTAAGCTCCGAGCACTGATGACAAATACCCTGTTTATTTATAAGAGCACACCGGTTATCAAACACATCCATCATTTTAGTGCGCCCGGTGTGCAGATAATATTTGACCATTGGCTCATTCGTTTCGAGGATCGTAGCTATTTCGCTGATCTTGAATTCATAGACTTCCTTTAAGAATAGGCACAACTGTTGCTCGAGCGGAAGAGATTTCGAAATACAAGTAAAGCAAAAGGCGATATGCTCTTTGATTTCAAATTGGGCTTGTGGTGAAGTGGTGAGGATTGAAACGGATTCCTCGTAGAACTGGCGATCGCTCAGGACCGAGGCGCGGGCAATATCAGTCACATTATTCGGCCAGCGTTTCTGCAACCGCAGGTTATCTTTAGCAAGATTGGAGGCAATCGCAAATACCCAGGTCTTTAGCGAAGACTCACCCCGAAAGCTATCCAGTTTTTCCGAAGCTTTGAGGTAAGTATCCTGTACTAGATCGTCGGTGTCGGCTATACTTGCCGTCATTCGAAGCAGAAAAGAGCGAAGGGCAGATGCAATGGAAGGGAATTCAGTATTAAATTCTTGGTGCGTCATGATAAGTCCGATCGATAGTGTTCTAATAACGCAAACTCAATAGAGATATTTCCCAATGATGGTTTTAGTATAAACGAGTTAATAAAGAAGTAATGCTATCTTTTTCCATTACCGATGAGGATAGCAGGAGTGCTTTTTTCAAATGCGTTATAGACTTGTAGCTATCGACAGATTGATATAACACTCCAAGCAGTAAGTGGTATAAAGTATTGTTTTCAAGATGGAGTGCCTCAGCCTCTGCTATTGCCTGCTCATTTCCATATACTTTTGAAATAGCAAATGCGCGGTTTAAGGCAGCAATCGGAGAGTATTCTATTTGCAGTAACGTATTAAAGAGTAAAAGGATATTCTCCCATTTTTCTGCAGTGTCCTCTTTTCTGGTATGCCAATAAGCGATGGTCGCTTCGATATGGAACTTGCTCACTGTATCTGCGCCCGCAGCCTCATGCAGATAATAGGCTCCAAGAGCAATGAGTTCCGTGTTCCACCGCGTTTCATCCTGATCGTTATATAATATACAGTGTCCGTTGCCATCGCTGCGAGCATCGAACCGCGAGCTATGAAAACACATGAGAGCCATTAAGGCCCGGGTTTTTGGGGTAGTAGTCCGCTCATTCTGAAGCAGTAATTGTGTAAGCCGCATCGCTTCAAGGCAGAGGTCATGTCGGATAATACTATCATTGCTTTGGGAATAATATCCCTCACTAAAGAGGAGATAGATGGTATGAAGAACGGTATCGAGCCGTGCATCGATCTGTAATTCGCCTGGTAACTCGATGATAATATGTTCTTCCCTCAATACCTGCTTTGCCCGTGAAAGCCTTTTAGCGATAGCATCACGGCTCGTAAGAAGTGCTGTTGCTATTTCATCGATGCTTAGTCCACATAACAGCCGCAAGGAGAGGGCGATTTGTGAAACTTCGTTTAGCATGGGATGGCAGATAGCAAAGAGCATCTGCAACTGGCTATCGGTAATATATTCGTCGGACCACTCCATAGGCGGCTGCGATAGTTCGGCATCCCGTAGGAAATTGGGAAGTACTGTTTTCGCAAACGTTGCCGAGCGATGCAAATAGTTTTTTGCCGCATTTTTTGCTACGATATATAGCCAGGCAGTTGGATTATCTGGTAATCCGTTGTAGGCCCAGATTTCGGCCGCTTTCAAAAAGGTATCGCTGGCAATATCTTCTGCTGTTTGAATGTGTCCTGCTCCCAGAAAGCGTGTAAGCACTGCAACGAGCTTCTGGAATTCGCTCCGAAAAAGATGCGGTAACAGTTCGGGTGTTTGCTCCATAAATAAAGGGCTTTGCTGCAGCAAAGCCCTGGCTTTAGTATCTTAATGAGTACCGTCGCCTCTTGCTATTCGGCGAACTTCAACGGTATTGCCTTCTCCCTGAAGTACCGGACAACCTTTTGCAAATTCCGCAGCTTCATCGGCCGATTCCGCCCGGACAATGATATACCCGCCAAGGGTCTCCTTGATCTCGCCGAACGGCCCATTGGTAACCAGGCCGCCATGATGCACGACGCGGCTATCGTCAAAGGGCAAGCCATTGCCGCCTACAAATTTATTTTGGGCTGTAATACCGGCGATCCAATCCATCGTTTGCTTCATCCAGATCTGTATCTGCTCCGGCGAAGCTACTTTATTGCCGTCCTCATGACGGAAGATCAACATATATTCATTCATAGCAGTATTGATTATTAGTTATTACAGAGCTATGACAATCGGAAGCTTTAAATATGGACACCATTCAGGTCAAATAACTATAGAAAAAAAATCCGGATATATAGGTCCAGAGCAGAGAGAAAAGAATATGAATATTGCGTTCAAAAGCTTTGCCGCGCCATAATTGCGAGGAATAGCCAGTAAATTGTATTATCAATCTGGCAAACCAGAAGATGCCCATGCCAAATAATAGTTTTTTACCGAGAGGTGTCATCAATAGGTCTTCACTGGCAGTTAGGCATAATAACCCCATCAATAAAACGACAAATGCTATAAAGAACGTATGAACGATCATCATTTGACGGTTGATAAGCTTTAATGGCTTAAGATCGTTTTTCCAATCGAAATACCGCGGAAAGACCAGATGAAGTAATGCCAGAAGAATAAAAAGAGCACCAATGATCTTAAGATGTACTTCCATACTTTTTCAGAGTAAAGACAGTAATAAATGGAGTGATCTTCTGCTCGCCCGCTATGGCAAGATTGGCAGCGCCGAAGGTCTGCAGCCAGGTCTTACGACTATGAAAATGTAATACTCCTGCTGAGTACGCTAATATGTTGGGAGTATTGCGAACATGTTCAACCACCACGATCTCGCCATTCTCTTTTAAGAGTTTTGACGTTCCATTAAAAAAAGCTATTCGTTCATCGGTGTTTCGAATTTCATGAGCAGCAAGGATCAGAAATATTTTATCTGCTGTCGGTGTATTTGCAGGTAATGAAGTTGTCGAAACCGTGATAGTATTAGGATAGGACGGATATACTTTCTGGGCTCGTCGGATAGAAACCGCCGTGTGCTTCTTAGAATCGTAAAAATTAAAAACGGTCAGTGTTGCCGAAGGAAAAATTGTCCTAAGTGCAATACTGCTCTCATCGAATCCGGCGGTAATATTAATAACTGCAGCTGTGTGAGGATCGGCATCAACCCAATTGAAGGAATAGAGATCCGAACGATCATACACATAATAAGAGACGGCAAGCGATAACCCCATCGTTAGAGCCGTCAAGATGGCAAGCCCGGTAATAATAATTTTATCCGTCGCTGTGAGTCCGGAAGCAAACATAACAGCTAATACAATCCCGAAGCCTGCTATCAGATATAAATGCCAATTAAAACGAATGATCGTCAGTACACCCTGGAAGGGGCTTCTTATCCTTTCCATAGATCGCCAACTCCTTTCTTCCAATAGTACGGGATCGATGAGATAGAAAAGGCATTGGCAAGTATCGGTGCGGGAGTTGGCAGTGAATCTATAAAGGAGAAATGATGATCCAGTACGGTAACCGGCTTCGGCTCCCATTCCTTTCGTACTCCTTCGATGATCAGGACTTTCTTTGTCCGTTTATCGAAAGTAAATGTAAAGGGCAGGGGACCTGCAAAGCGACGTGCCTGCTTCCAATCGGTGAATGGAGAATCTGATGGAAGAGAGGTTTTAATCGGTGACTCATCGATCGATAAGAAAAAATCCGAGCGCATTGAGCAAATGGTGGTAATGCCATTTGCTTCGCGAAGATTGATATCCGTCGTGGAATAGTCGTAATGGGTGAAGAGATTACCGAAGAACTCCATCTTCGGATTATCGGTCTCCGATTTGATAATGTACAGACCTCGTAGCCGCTTGCCTTTTGAGGTCGTATAGGTGGTAAAAATGCGGTAGCCGATCAGAAAAAAATCATTACCTATCCATGCCGGAAATCCTTTCGGACGCAAGGAGCGGGTTTGAACCATGGCGACGGTGAGGAAAGCCCAGCGATCTTCGAAGGTATCGAGTTCAAGACAAGGAGGGATCAGCGGTTGGAGGTGCTGTCGCTCGAGGGCAAAGGTGACAATAAGCGAACGATCAAAAAAAGCTTCGACGGAGAAGGGGTGGTCTTTTAAGAAAGAAAGCATCTTACTGTCGGTCTGAAATTACCTCCGGATGCCATTCGATGATATAGATTGCTATGATAAACATCAGAGCAAAAACCGCATTATAATTGCCCCATAATAACAGATCACTGGCAAGAAAGAATTCTAAGGTATTCATCGTTGCAATGACCAGTATCTGAGCCACAGCATTCATACGCCGCCTAATACCGGAAAGTATCCAGATAGCCATTGCAACTTCCGATGTGCCAATAAGGATCGTAATAGTCCGAGAATGCTCCGGGCCTAAAATGCGGGCGACGATCAGCTCATGCCGGTGAACCAGATCGAGGATCTTGCAGCATAACCCATTACCGATCCAAACAGCGGCACAAAAATAGGAAAATGCTCGCTGCAGAGTAGAGGTCTTCATATTGTCCTTGAAGTCTACTGACGTTTATACTTCCAAATATACCGATTGTAACAGAGACGGCTCTTCTTATTCCACGGATGTAATAGTATGTATCTTTGCAGTACTTACCTACCGTTTTACAATTGAATGAATTAGAATCTATATCAAAGTCATCTTTGATAAATTCTAAGGGAGAAGCCTACGAGCACTTTAAGGGCACGCTCAGACCCAGCTATGGTACTATTGCACGAGACCTGGCATTCGGGGTTGCAGCACTGCTGCTTATTATGGTTAGCATAGGGTGGCTCGAAACGCATTATCCCAATATTATCTGGATACTGATCCCGCTTGGCAGTCTTGCTATAGGGATTGCCTTTTCTTATTTGCAATTATTTCTGCATGAAGGAGCTCACTATAATCTCTTACCCGATCGCACGTTCAATGATCTTTTTACTACGTGGTGCATTGGTGTATGGGTTGGCACATCAGTAGCCGAATATAGAACCGTCCATTGGGAGCATCACCGCCATCTCGGTACTACTGCCGATCCGGAGCGATCTTATTTCCAGGCTCCGACACTCCGATTTCTAATTGAGTGTATTACTGGTATTCATTTATTAAGAATAGCTACCGAGCGATCTAAACATAACAGCTCGCTATCTGTATATAAAAGTGCAGCTTTCTTGCTTCATGCTGCTATACTTACAGGGTGCATTCTGGCAGGGTATTGGGCACTCGCTATTTGTTGGATAATTGCAGTGGTAATAGTGTATCCGTTCTTCGCTGCACTGAGGCAATTACTCGAACACCGCAGCGAAAAGGCTGATCCATCGGTCGATTATGCAAAGTATGATCACGGAGCAGAAAGCCGGTTATTTACGCATAATTTTTTGAGCCATATCTTCGGTGCGGCAGGCTTTGAGTATCATCTGCTTCATCATTGGGAGCCGACGATTTCTTATACCTGCCTGCCAAAGCTTGAAGAATTTTTATTGGATACTCCTCAGTGCAACGATCTTAGTAAACGGAGAGCAAGCTATCCTACGGTCTTTTTACGGTTATTCTTCGGTAAATGAAAAAACAGTGCCCTCTCTGTAACGGTGATAATACTGCTTTATGGTCGAAAGCATCCGACTACGAATATTGCACGACGGAAGAAGAATTCGATTATTATGTCTGCTCCGATTGCGATCTATTATTTATAGCCCCCATGCCGGTAGAGCGGCTATCGGAAATTTATCCGCCTAACTATTACTCTTTCAAAGGCAGAAGTAGATCATTTGCTATACGAGTAAAAGAATGGCTCGATAAACGGTGGTTCGGATCGATCCTTGCCACAATAGATTCTAAGAATATTTCCGCGCTCGACATCGGTGGGGGAACGGGTTGGCTGTTAACTGTGATGCGCCGCCTTGATAAAAGAATTAATAAAACCCAGGTTGTCGATATCGATAGCGCTGCAGAGCAGGAAGCCCTCGCTGCGGGCCATGAGTTCTATAATGGAAAAATAGAGGACTTTTCAACGACCGCACATTTCGATGTTATCCTGCTTCTGAATCTGATCGAACATATAGAAAGCCCCCAATCAGTACTACAGAAGATAGAACAGATTCTTGTACCCGGTGGTGTGGTGATAATAAAAACTCCGAATATCGACAGCCTTGATGCCCGATTATTTTGCCGATCATATTGGGGCGGCCTGCATTGTCCGCGGCATTGGATATTATTTTCAGAGCACTCATTACGTAAAGTGATTTCCGCAACTTCGCTTGAAGTAGAATCATTGCGATATACTCAAGGAGCTCCGTTCTGGTCATGGAGTCTTCTTGCTGCTCTTGCTCGAAAAAAGATCATTTCCATTACCCGAGAACGTCCGGCGATTTATCATCCGCTTAACTCAGTATTAGAAATCCTATTTGCCGGCTTCGATTTTATCCGACTGCCTTTTGCAAAAACTTCGCAGATGGTGATTGTGCTTCGAAAAGCCAAATAAAAAAAGCCGCCTGAAGGCGGCTTTTATGTAGATGTGGTTTCTATTACCGAATGCTTCCGGACTTTTCGAGTACATGTGGAAGCACGAAGGCTTTGCAGGCGAAGGTCGAACCCGGCTCATCGATCATGATTTTGTTGGAGCTTAAGGTTCTGTCATAACTGGTGGTCAGACGAATGGGTTTATACTGGCGTCTTCCGGTAGCAATGCCGGAGCCCGCTTCACGTCCGGTCGCCATACCGGTTCCGGTTTCACGGGCTGTTCTTACCTGATAGGTGAATTCAGCTTCTACTGCACAATCTTTACCGTTTTTATCGCAGACAGAAAACATATACTGGCCTGCCGGCAGATCGCTGATCGTACATTCATTTTGGGTAATGGGCACCATCTTTTTAAGGCCCTTTCCATTATCGAGCTTTAGGAAGAAATCAACAGTAGAGGCAAAGCCGGTAGCACCGATAAGCATGGTTATGATCGCTACGGCAATGCCGGTTAAAAAGCGTGTTCTGAGTTGTTTCATGGTCATTTTAGAAAGTGAATGAATACTATAAAAACGCCGGTGTCTTCTGGTCTGTGACAGTGCCATTGTCTGCTAAAATTTTTTTTAAATAAAATAAATAAAAAAATAGAATGGGCACCTTGCAGGTAAGAGCAATTCATTGTATATTGGAGGTGAATTTATGAGCACCATGCTCGATGAATCGTTTTCTGGGCTGATTCGGGAGGTAAGGTAGTGAATTGGAGCCATTAGTATTCAAAAGAGCGAATATCTCACTGGCTTTTCGAAAAAGAATACTACACAAATAGACAAGCGAATGCGCCCCGGCTTTATCAACAGCACGTTCAAGTCTTCGAGAACTTGCCGGCATCAACATACTCTGACGAAGTGGTGGCGATGCTTTGCTGTCGCCCCTAATGGAGACAGCAGCCGCCACTCTATCGTCGGAAAATCAATATACACAAATAATAAAAACAGCCCCGAGGTAGAACCCTGCGGAGCTGTGGTGAGGCCCAGAGGTGCTATCCCTCTGCTCGTCGATCAGCGAATATTGCCGATCGCATTTTTACTGATATCGTGCTTGGTTTTAAGCACGTTGGATACGGAAAACGACGATATTGAAATGATCAGATTCGTCGTTTTCGAAGAAGTATTGAATGATGCCCCGGAAGCAGTGCGGGCGCTCGAAACCTCGATCGGATTAAACCCGAACGCTGCAATATCGAATGCCGGTGAATGGGAATTGCCAGCTTGTCCTTTTATAAAGACCGAAGCGTTCACCGTCGGAGAAATATCGTTTCCCTTTTCATCGGTGAATGAAATGGTATAGGTGTCCGGCGGGAGATTATCGACCGTCCAGGTAAGTGATCTGCCCTGAATCTTCGTAGTCTTTACAATTTTTGTCGATTTTACTACTACCAAGACCTCTGTTGCAAAGCTCAAAGAAGCGGTTATGAGCAAGGTCAGCACCGCTATTGTTATGTTCCGGGTGTGTTTCATAGTGACTTGGATTTAGTTGTTGTGTGATTGAAATTCATACAGGATAAACGATGCAGGGTAAGGGCTTGTGACAGCGGGAGATGTAAGATTTTTGATAAAAATGGACTTCTTTTTTATGGGGCCGGCTGGTAAGTTTGTAGTATTACTAATTACCTACTGTTATGAAAAAATTATTATGCTTTGCAGTTTTCGCTTTTGTTGTTGGCGGAATAGGCCGTGTTTTGGCCCAACCTATGGCTCTAACATTTTTGAATGAACGGGAATATAAGAGTGCAATGGGTGATCCACAGTTCGAGGCCGGCAGCGAAGCAACGACATTTACCCCGAAAGGGAATGTGGCACCGGTTTATTTCGATATCAAGTTCAAAGACCCCGCTAAAATAACGGTCAAAGATAAATTGCAGATGTCCGTCTTTCTGGTGAAAAATGGCGCTGAAGAGTATGCGTATCAGCAGGAATTCGGAGTGCCGAAAAAAGTCGGAAAGATTCAATTTCATTCGAATTTCCCTCCGGGCGAATATGTAGCAAGGGTGTTCGATAAGGACAATGAAAAAGATGTATTTGCGAGCGGTACCTTCAAAGTAACGGCGGCAACAACCCCGGATTATAAGAATAATTGTACGTTCGTTACCTGCAAATCGGTCGATGATAACTGGAATCCGATAGGGGAGACAAAAAAGATTAAGGCCGGGGAATGCACCCAGTTTTTATATAAAGCAAAAGATAAGATCAATAATTATGCAATGGTGTGGGCCATTAGGCGTGTGAAGCCCAACGGCGATGAAGAGTATGTAAACGATCTCTTACAAATGCTCGATGGAAATCCCTGGCGGTTCGTTGCAACCGATAATGTCTGTGAATTTTCCACGCCTGGGAAATATCGTGTCTATCTTATCGAGAAAAACGAATCCGATGCCCTGCATGGAGGGACAATCAGCTCTTATTTCGGGAAAATGGAGTTTGCGGTAGAATAATTACCGAATCAATTAAAATAATAATAGCCGATCACGATATCCATTTCGTCCTGACTTGTCAGGCCATAATTGATCTCGTGGTCGGTCGAATTATTATAAGTAGCTTCACTGGTGATGCCTTCACCTGGTTGAAAGCTGACCGGAGTATCGAAATTCTTAATAATGGGATGATCCCAATCATCCGATTCATATAGTACCTCACCATTTCTTGGGTTGCCGGGCAGGCCTTTGAATAATATCCGGTATTTTACGCCACGGGCGTGCATGTGGCTCGTGAGCATGAAGATCGAAAGCTTTTGATTAAAAGTATTAAGATAATCTTTGGTTATAACTTTTTGCTCTCCGGCATTTAGATGAATATCGGTATTACTCAATAAAATGGTATTGGCAACATGGTGCACTTGTGAGAGAGGAACAGTATAAATATTAGCATAGACTTCGCCCTGGGTCACCTTATCGCTATAATTAATATAATGGGAATTTAGATCGAGTGCGGTATTGGCCGGTACATACAATGCTGTTCCCTCAGGGAAATGATAATCCATATTCGGGATGGTAGAGCCGCCAACGAATTGGTGATAGCCCATTAAATTAGCCACCTGCGCATTATCCGTTCCATCGGTATTATGAAGATCGCGAATAACGTCGAAGGATGGCATATAGCTTTGCGGAGTACTTTGATCGAACGTATAAAGAATAAAATGATGACTGCCGGTCCGCATTCTGGTCTGGATACGATTGACATAAATATCCGTGCCATTGCCGATATGCTGATAATCGAATATCTCCCGCTCGAATTGCGTAGGAACATCGAATGGGCCGACATGTAACTGGAATCCGGTACCCGGTGCTGGAGGAGGAAGAGGTACAAAGGCCGCTTCGGGAATTTCCGTCGTGTCGTCGAGCAATTTCCTGTCGGCTACGACTCCTTCCCTTGGAGCCCCTGCTTCAATCCATTGGCGGATAAATTCAACCTGCCCCACCGTAAGCTGCTTCATTCCCAGTGGCATTACGTTGCCATAGTCTTTATCGAAGCCATGCACTTTTATATAGAGAAAGCTCTTATCCGCGGCTTTCGGTTGAACTCTTAATAAACCATCGGCATGGGCATTGACCTGATGGGAAGAAATATTGATCAAATTATTATAAGCCACATTACTTGTTAGTACCAGTCCGGATTGCAGGGCAAAATCGGTACCGGCGCTGTGGCATCCCTCACATTTTGGAGTTATTACTTTTTCCTGTAATGCCGCCCAACTGGAATTATCAGGGTTAATGGGAGCAAGGGGAGTAGTATCTTTACTGCAGGAGGAAATTCCTGCCGCCAGAAGGAGAAAGAGCACAATTGCAATACGAGAGCGTTTCAGCATGGTCATATACTCCAGGTGGTATAATAATGGTTATTATAGACAATATTCGGAAAAGAATGTTCCGGCAGGAAACGGCAAAAACCGGGAGTCCCGGTTTTTTTGCCTCATAGATAGATAATACTTATTTCATCTCAATTTTCTGTACCCGGATTTCGAGCGTCCATTTCATAACGGTTTCTCCATTTGAAACCGAAGGAGCAGTTACATGGGTCGAAGAGGTAGTTTTGCTAAGCTCGGCGGTAACAGTAATTGGCTTATGCATCCGTTTGCCGGTTGGCAGCCCGCTTGCAACATCGCGAGGGCTTTGGATCGACTTACCGCTCGCCTGTCCCGTTGCGGCATCGCGTTCGGTTGTTGCGACGGAAAGGGTTGTTGTCAGTCGGAAATTTGCCGGTAACCAGACTTTGCCCTGTGCATCCACCAGAGAGACCGAATATTCTCCCGGTGCTAAGCCGTCAACAGTGCAAGCTCCGTCCGGGCAGCGAACGATCCTTGCCCGTTCGCCTTTGACCCCTTCGATCTTAAGAAAATAATCGGAGGCAAAAGCAGATGCCACAGAAGCAATAAGCACGGCTATGACAAAGAAGCCTTTTGCTATGGTCTGAAATGATGTATTGTGTTTCATAGTATTCCTTTCAAGAGATTGTGATTGTAATACTACTGAAACGGTTGAGCACGAAAGCCTGTGACAGCGCTATTGGGTTTTATAAAGGATGGCCGTACCTACTGTATGATCCCCAAAAGCAACAACCATATACGCACCGGCGGATAAAGAGGAAATATCTATAATTGCGCGGGATCCTCCTGATTCAGAATTGTAATGAATACAGGCAGCCCCTTTTGAATCGAAGATAAGAACTGAGGAAATAGCCGAGCCCGAAATATCTATCGTACAAGTTTGCCGTGCCGGATTAGGGTAGATCGTGAGTACCGGTTCGTCATGGTGTACCATAGGCACGGAGCTCTCTACGCACCAACTATAAAGCCCTATCATACCATGAAACTCGGGAAAGGAGGTAGGTACACTTTCGATACAAGACGATGCTTGCGGAGTAAGGAGTACGGAATCGAAAACAATGTCTTCACAGTCTGCTTCTAAAGGATTCCATTTAAAGATCACATATCCTATTACGGAATCAGAAGGTGAGGATTGCAGGTCGGATGCGTTTAGATGCAAGCTAATATTGCCTGGTATTGATCGCGCGGGGACGTAAATATCTCGGCCCGTTTTTGAAGTAGCGCTAAGTGCCTGCAAATGAGTCGTAGAATACTGCACCTTCAGTTGCAGATCGGCCATTGCAGTGCCATAATCCTTTAAATAGATCGGCAATGGTATTATAGCAAATATTGTATCGTTGATGATCTTCGTACTGCTAAAAGCCGCGGCGAACGAAGCCGATGAATTGATCTCATCTCCGCCGCTATTATCGCTTCTCCAAAGGCGGCCAATTCCATCGATAGCAAACAGAAGGTTGTTATTAATGGCGCAGAACATTCTCGAATCGCAAACAGCAGAAGGGCCGCCAATAGGCTTCCAGGTACTACCATAATCGGTCGAACGGATCACTCCATCGTTGATTGTCTGGCAAAAGAGAGCGGAGCGGGTTGCTGCCATGCATCCGGTAAGGTCGGGAGTCTTTTTAGTGTAGAGGGAGTGGTAAGAATTTCCGAGATCCTCGGTCATTATAATATCCGAATTCTTATCGGCATCCACACCATTGGCATATAAGCCTTCATTGCAGATATATAATCGTTCGGAATGACAGGAATCGAGACAGACGCTCCAGCAATCGTGCTCTGTTTGCATAGAAGATGATTGCCAGCTTATTCCTTTATCGATAGTTGTAAAAAGTTTACCCTCGGATAAAATGATAGCTTTTTTTGAACTAAGAGGGACGAAGCGTTGGGTCCAGTTACCGAAAACAGTTTCTCCCCAGGAATTACCGCCATCCTGAGATACTAGAAGTTTCCCAGGAAAAGCATTTAAGAGAATGAGCGTCGTCGGTGAACCCCAAAAGGTCACGCAATAGCATAACGGAAGCTCTTTCAGCAGTTTCCATTGCAGGCCGCCGTTAGTAGTTAAATAGATAAGAGATTTTTTCCCATCCCATGCTGAAGCAAGGCAAGTGTTTTTATCATAAGGCTGAAGATCGTACAGTTGGATAGAAGACGTCATAGGAAGCGAACGGCTATGCCAGGTAGCGCCGGTATCGCTTGAGATAAATATATCGGTCTTTCCAGCCCACAGAACGCCATCATTATAGACGATACAACCACCATTTCCGGCGGACATAGTAAAATGAATGCTTGGGATAAGACGCCATTGGCCCTGGCAAACAGAATACAGTGCAACCCAGCAGATACTGGTAAGTATAAAAACTATCCGTCTCACCTTTCTTTAAACCGCTGCACTTCGGGATAGTTCGGTAGCGCTTTATCCATGCATTGCCGGGGTCGAAGGCAGTGCGGAGACTATCGTGGCTTCGATGTCCTGTAACTCGGCAAGGCGTTTTTCAACCACAGAAACAGGGAAATACGATTTAGCTAAGCTGACGAAGGTATTTCGATGCCGGGCTTCGCTTGCTAAGAGCGACGCATAAAATTGCTGCAGGTCGGGATCGTTGCATTGCTCGCTAAGAAGCCGGAAGCGTTCACAGGATCGTGCTTCAATGAGAGAGCTAATCAGTAATCGGTCAAGAAAGCGCGCCGGCTCTTGTTTGGAAATATGCTCATGCAGATATTGAACGTAGGTATCGCCGGGGTCGCGGGATAAGCTTAGTGAGCGCTCGGTAATTTTTCTCAGGACCATTTTAAAATGCGAAAGCTCTTCGAGGGCAAGGTCGGTCATTTCTTCGACCAGTTCTTTGCGTTCGGGGTATCGATTTAAAAGAGCGATCGCCATCGAGGCTGCCTTCTTTTCGCAATGGGCATGGTCGCTCAAGAGCAACTCTGGATTATCTTTTACGCGATCGATCCATTGCTGATTTGTCTCGCATTGTAAACCTAACATAGTCCTACTAACAGCACCAGCGGGCAGATTGTGTCATTGCGCTGAAGTAGAAGAATAAATATAGTATATCAGCACCGGGACAGGAAGATACAGCGCTACAAGCACCAGAAGGTTATCGATAGCGGCTTTATTATAGAGCATACCTGCCAGAACAGTATATACCTGTATAAGAATTATGATCAGCAGAACGATATGATTGCTCTTGAAGATGGACGCCAGGCGGTGCGTAACATGATCTTTTCCTCCCTGTGAAATAGGCTGGCCTCTGCCAATTCTTGTAATGCTTACGAAGAAACTATCAGTAATGATAAGAGCAAGCGGAGCCGCCATACTAAGGTTTTGCGAAACCGGCAGCGAACACGAGAGCACTTCCAGGAAGCATATTCCAAGACAATATCCGATGACCAAACTGCCGCAATCACCCATAAAGATATTTGCTTTTGGAAGATTATTGGGGTAAAACCCACAAAGAATTGCACTGAGAATTAGCGGCAACGGATGCGGTAAGATCAACGCATAGAACAGGAATGCCAGCAGCCCGGTAGAAGCAGCAACTCCATCCATATTATCGAAAATATTAAAGCTATTGCAGATAAAGAAAAGAAAAAGACAGCGAAAAAGATATTCGATAGTCGTATGTTCCGTTTGCAATAAATAGGTAGATACTGCAATAGCCGTTAAGATCAGGACAGATTTTATCAGCGGACGCAACCTCACCAGATCATCGATAAGGCCGATAACGAACAGCGCGGTGATCGAAAGAAAAAGCGGCAGTGGGACCGGCGTTTCAGCAGCCAGATACCACAAGGCAATGCAGCTATAGATTGCAATACCCCCGACCTGTGGAGTTGCGCTCAAGTGCCATCTATCGGCGGAAGGATGTTGGACGATCCCGAATTGTCTGCAGATCCTGGCTAAGCCGGCTGTTACGACATAGGCCGCTATTGCATAGAGTAACGGCGAAGAGAGAGTCATACCTGTTCCAACGCAGGGTGAAGCTCGCTCGTAAGAATCTCGTCGATCATTTCGGTGAGTGTTAACGTGGGCACATAGCCAATTGCCGCCCGTATTTTTTCGAGCGACGGCTTACGATAGAATATTTCTTCAAAGTTATTATTATAGGCTTGTTCATAGCTGGTAAACTGGATAGGCGATAAACTCGAAGCTCGCTCTTTAACGATACCGGCTAATGTCTTGATACTGATCTCCTCGGTAGTCCCGATATTATAGATCTCTCCGAGGGTATGCGGCGATCTGGCTAAATCAATAAGGGCCTTGCAGACATCGCCGACCCAGCTAAAACACCGGCGCTGTTCTCCATTGCCATAGACAACTATAGGGGCACCTGAACACGCCTGTTTGATAAAGGTCGGGACGACCATCCCATGAGCTGAGCTTTGCCGCGGACCGATCGTATTAAAGAGCCGGGCGATAGTAACAGGGAAGTGTCGCTCCTGAAATCTTGCCAATGCACTTTGCTCGCTCATGTTTTTGGTAATCGCGTACGTCCACCGTAATTTATTAGAGGCTCCATACAATCGCGGGGACGATTCTTCCAGGAGCCTATTCGAACCGCCGCCATAGACTTCCGAACTGGAGCTGTAGATGATCCGGCAGCCATAGCGCTCACAGGCATCGAAGATGTTCTCGCTGCCAAAGGCATTTACTTCGATGGTTTTTGTAGGATGACTTAATATCAGTTGCACTCCCACTACCGCGGCCAGATGATAGACCTCATCGATCTGTTGGGAGAATATATGATCGAGTAAATAGGGGTTGAGAATGCTGCCCTTGAAAAAGGAAAAATTTCTGTTCTGGCGCAGCGAATAAATATTTGCCAGCGAGCCGGTCGAAAGATCGTCGAGGCAGACCACCCGATGCCCTTGCGCGAGAAGCGCTTCGGCAAGATGCGATCCGATAAAGCCTGCACCGCCTGTTACGAGACAATTCATGCTGCTTGGGGAGGAAGGATGAGTAATTCGGGATATGCTATAGCGTCTTCAACCATCGCGCTACACTCTATTTCCGGTGATTCGAGGACCTGCTGGATCGAGCCGAAGGAAAAATCCTGTAAGAGTTTTTCAAGCTTACGTTGTGTCGATTCGAGCCGGTAATAATGCGGGAGGATCGAACGAAGTGAATGTCCTGTGATCCGCGGATGCTCAGCATCTAATTCCCAGGGATGTATATAAAATATGATAGGACCCTTTTGCTTCAGCGAGCGGAGAAGGTTATGTTTGGTAAAGCGATAGGGATAGATCCTGAAATAAGCACCACCGGTCAGTGGGATCGTATTGCGGCCAAAAGTTCTGACCGGCAGAGGTAGTTCCACGATCTTTCCTGAACCGGTGGTAAGAATTTGCATTTGTGCTTTAAAGCCGGGTATGCCGTAGCGCCAATGATTAATCGGGAAGATACTTGAATCGTATTTGTAACCCAATTCGCATAGAATATCGAGTGCCCAATACGATCTGGAAGTAATAGAAAAGAATGGCGCTCTAAAGCTCGTTACCGGTTTGCCGATCTGCTGGCAAATGGTATTGGTTGCCTCGGTGAGATCGCGGCGAAATTGTTTCGGTGAAAGATCATAGATCGGCGTATGGTGAAGTCCATGACACCCAATTTCGTGGCCGCGCGAGGCGGAGAGGGCAACCAGATCGGGATGGGCTTTGGCTCTTATCCCAAGCCAAAAGAACGTCGCTCTTGTTTGGTGTGCATCGAGCATATCGAGCAGTGCTTCGAGCTGACTTCGTAAGCGCGATTCATACCTGGGCGAGATTCGGCTGGCATACAGACCATCAAACCATTCTTCGACATCTACTGAAAATATAAGCTTCATAGTACGGTGGATCTCTTTACCTAAATGACCGCTATGATAATAAAACGATGTGCCTTCCGAAGGTCAATAACGATTGACCTGTCCGTTTCTGAAGTATTTTCGTAGGACAAACTTTGATTACGATCTTCGATGGAAGCTTTTCAGATCGAAGGGGGAAAACCTCTTCATGGTACAGTAAAACTCAGCGGGACCAAAAATCTCATTTCAAAACTACTTGTTGCCTCGACTCTTACGGATTCACAGAGCATCCTGACGAATGCTCCGCTGAAATTGGGAGAGACCGAGATCACCAAAGATATTCTTGCTTCGCTCGGTAGCAGGTTTACCGATAGCTCGGATTCTAACGGTACAATTGCTGCTTCCACGCCCGAATTCAGTACTTCCGCCGTTCCCGAGCGATTTGCCCTGCTTAATCGAATTCCGATCCTGATGATCGGGCCGCTACTGCATCGCACGGGAAAGGCGAGTGTACCGATCCCGGGCGGTGATAAAATCGGTGCCCGCCCCGTAAATTTTCATATCAGCTCATTAAGAAAAATGGGTGCTCATATCGAGCATCAGGATTCTTTTTACCATTGCCATGCCGATAGCCTTCATGGTGAGCACATAACCTTGCCGTTCCCAAGTGTAGGGGCTACAGAAAATATTCTTATCGCTGCAACCCTTGCCAAAGGGACAACGATCATCGATAATGCAGCGGTCGAACCCGAGATCATCGAATTGATAAAGTTTTTACAGAAAATGGGCGCTATCATTTCGATGGGGACGAACAGACGCCTTATCATCGAAGGAGTGGAGCACCTCAAAGGCACCGAGCATCATATTATTCCGGATCGTATCGAAGCTGCTTCATTCGCTTGTGCAGCGATCGCTTCAAAAGGAGATATCTTTATTGAGGACGCGAATCAATCGACGATGATGGAATTCCTCAATACCATGCGTCGTGCCGGTGGTGGTTTTTCTATCGAATCGCGCGGAATCCGGTTCTTCTATGATGGTAAGTTAAAACCGCTCGCCATCGAAACAGAAGTACATCCCGGATTTATGACGGATTGGCAGCAACCCTGGGTATTAATGATGACGCAGGCGGAAGGGCTTTCGGTTGTTCATGAGACCGTCTATGAAAACCGGTTCGGTTATGTTTCGGAATTGCGGAAGATGGGTGCTCAGATCGAGTTATATAACTCTTGTCTTGGTGGTGCCGAATGCCGCTTTACCACACTTGCCTATCCACACTCCGCCGTTATTTTCGGCCCTACGAAACTTAAAGGAGCGAATATTGTCATTCCCGATCTGAGGGCTGGCTTTGTTTATCTTATTGCGGCGGCGATAGCGGAAGGAAAAAGTATTGCAACAGGTATCCATCATGTCGAGCGCGGATATGAGCATATTCAGCAAAAGCTCGAAGGAGTGGGAGTTAATATTAAAAGAATAGAGGTATAACAGTATCAAATTCTTTAAAATAAAAAAGGCAGGGAACACCCTGCCTTTTTTATGTGGCTATAACAAATTATTTGTTAGCGCCGCCAGCGGATTTTTTCTTCACACCGGTATTCGGCGGGGTTGCATCTTTATGAACGGTCTGGTCCATACCCTTCATGTTCGGGTTATTCGCGGGCTTAGCTTCTTTCTTCGGAGCAGTTTTAGCAGCTTCCGGCTTGGCGGCTTCAGGAGCCGGGGTAGCAGGAGCAGCGCCACCGAGGAAAGTGGTGATATCAGCGCCAAGCTTCTTGTGGTCATCCATCATTTTCTTGGTGCTGGAATTGAAAGCAGCAAGCTGAGCATCGAGACCGGCGATAGCGGCCTTGAGTTGGTCGTTGGTTTCGGTCTTGGCATTACCGGCAGCTTTGATGCTATCCATCATAGCATTCATACCAGCGCCAGCAGCATCCATTGCAGTGATAGCAGCCTTGAAACCGGCGATCTTCGTGGTATCGGCTTTGGGAGCTTTTGCAGCCGAATCGAGCTTGGCCATCCAGGCTTTGTGATCGTCCATCATCTGTTTTGCCTGATTCTGGGCATCGGCAATAACTTTATCTGCTTCGGTCTTCTTGGAGTTGAATTCCGTGACGAGCGCTTCATCGCGCTTCGAGCCGCAGCTCATGAGCGTAAAGCTCAGGGCAACAGCAAACAACAGGGAAAAAACAGCAAGTTGCTTTTTCATAGTTTGTTTTGAATAAATGAATTAGTAATGAATGCTTCGTAAAAACGTGTGAGCCCGGGCGGTATCGAACCGACGACCCTCTGATTAAAAGTCAGATGCTCTACCACTGAGCTACGGGCTCTCCAGTGCCTATCATACCTAAATACAATAGGCGGGCGTATAACCCCGATTTGCTGTGTGAAGTTTCTCCTAAAGAAAGGGGATAATTAGCGGGTTTTTATGAGATTTACCCCTTCTGGCAGGCACGTAACAGCAGGCGGACTCGTTCGTACACCAAATTGTTCATTGAAAATGGGGGTGCATTGGATTCGACGGGGAGCGGATGCTCCGTGCGTCGCGATCCGGGTGATTCATGTCGCATCCGTGAACAATGACATGAGCAGCATAACTGCTGACTATAGCTATGCAATGGCTGCCTAAGCTCTGCGCCTTTTAAGACGCATTGACGCTGTTACGCTCACTATGTGAGCGGGGTGCCCATCCGCAACACTTCTTGGAACGAACGAGTGTTGATAACGGGTGTCGCATGTTCGGTCCCTTTAGCGAGAACGCCGTTCGCTCGCTATAGTATCGCAGGAGTGGCGATAACGGGATGTCGGTCGTCTTTTGCTATGACGCTCGTTATTAACTAACAAGAGACTATGATCGTAGAAGCGCCGGTACATGCTTTTCGGACAGGGGTTCAATTCCCCTCACCTCCACTTTGTCTCCGACTACAACATCCTTTTCTTTTTAGCTATAAAAACCATCTGGAAGTTTCTCATGTATGGTATAACAGATTTCAAATCATTGAATAACCATGCGTATCCTTATTTCCGGCTCCACAGGATTTATCGGTAATTCTCTTGTAGAACATCTTCAACTGAATGGGCACACCATTGTCCGGTTGGTACGCTCTTCGGGTCATCCCGGTATTTTATGGGATCCTCATAAGCGCACGGTCAATCGAAGCCGTCTTGAAGGATTCGATGCGTTTGTGAATCTTTCGGGTGAAACGATCGTCGGCCGCTGGACGGCCGATAAAAAGAAAAAAATCCTCGAAAGCCGTATTGAAACTACCTCCTTTCTCGTCGATTGTATTCTCGGTTTGAAGCATCGCCCGAAAGCTTATATCTCTGCATCGGCGATTGGATATTATGGCGATAAAGGCGACGAAGAAATAACCGAGCTTTCACCACCAGGAAATGATTTCCTTGCCGATGTTTGTGTGAAGTGGGAGCATGAATCCAATTCTCTTTTGAAAGAAGGTATTCGAGTTGCTCACATGCGCACGGGGCTCGTTCTTTCACCGAAGGGTGGTGCGCTTAAAAAATTGTTACTGCCCTTTAAATTGGGACTTGGCGGACCGGTCGGAAGCGGAAGACAATGGTGGAGTTGGATAGATTACGACGATCAGATCCGCGCGTATGAATATGCTATTACCAATGACAAAGTATTTGGTCCGGTAAATGGCACTGCTCCCAACCCAGTCCGTAATAAAGAATTTGTGAAGACATTGGGTAAAGTGCTATTTCGTCCGGCCATTATCCCTTTGCCGACTCCCGCTGTAAAACTGATCCTTGGTGAAATGGGGGATTCGTTACTGCTTAGCAGCCAAAAGGTGCATCCCGATGTCTTGAAGATCGAAGGGTTCGAGTTTAAGCATCCGGAATTGAAGGAATCGCTGCATCACCTGCTATATTAATAGAAATATAGGCTATTACCGAACTTTTTACTCTCAAAAAGCATTTACACGGGGCTTTTTAGAAGGACAAAATATGTTCGCAATTGTAGATTTCAGAGGGGAACAGTACCGTATCGATAGCGATATGAAGCAGTTACGCGTTGCGTATATTGCCGATGCAGAGCCCGGTTCTGCGGTGACGTTCGATAACATCCTGCTTACCCAGGCTGCCGGTGGCGCTGTGACGCTCGGCGGCAAAGCTAAGATCTCGGCAACGGTTGCCGCTCATGATCGTGACCATAAGGTCATCGTTTTCAAAAAGAAACGCCGTAAAGGCTATCGTAAACTTGCCGGTCACCGTCAGGACTTT
>CAYOJJ010000030.1:0-30891 GCA_964404255.1 uncultured Alphaproteobacteria bacterium
AGACCGATACCACTACCGGAGAGATCAAAGCCCTCCCGTTATTACAGGGCCAACCACAGGCTGTCTATACCGATAGAGGAAAAGCCTTTAAGTCGAAAGCCTTTGGAAATGGACTCTTAAAACTAGGTATAAAGCATATCCTAGGCTCGACGGTCACCGATACTCAAGGAAATAAAGGGAAAAGCTCTAATAAGCAAGCCAGAGGTAAAGTAGAACGAATGATCCGCTTTCTAAAGAATGACTTCGAGCAGGAGTTATTCTTAAAGTTCGAGGCAGAACTGGGTAAACGGCACGGAGTAGGTACTACCTTTACCCTGAAGCAGGTAAATAGGTTATTACAGCAATGGCTGGTAAAGATCAACACCTCGGTTCACCCGGATCAGAAGGATAATAAACGGTGGAAGCTCTTTACTCCAATACTGGAATCGGCTATCTATCCACCGAAGGGAGCGGAGGTAGTATTCAGCACGACGGTCTGGAGAAAGGTGATCGGTAGGCAGGTACGGATTGAAGCCAACCGGTACTGTAAAGTCCCGGCAGAGATCAATAGTCGTAAGATGATCGAGATTATTATTATCGGTAATGACTACTATACGATGGTTGATGGCAGACGGGTCTGCCTTGAGCTAATTACCGCCAGAAAGCGAGTAAAGGGTACTAGTGCAAGAATAGAAAGCAAGTTAGAGGATTATCTGGAAGGGTTAGCACTACGAACAAAGCTCAATCAGGAGATTGAAGCCAGAACCCGGGGGGAGATGAATCTCGGTACCTTCCTTGAAGAATATCCCGAGGTTAGCAAATTCCTTGAAGATAAGCGTTCACAACGGCAGATCAATAGTATCATAACCCATCTGCTAATCAAGCGAGAGACCAGAGGAACCGAAACGATAGAAACTTTCGTCTCTTGATTGAATTGATATTATACTTCTAATGTAACGACTCTCGTTTTTCTTTACGAGTCGCTTATGATAGTCAAAGCCGCAAGGAGTACCTTGCGGCTTTTGTATATTCGTACTACTAAACGTTGTCTATAACGATGAGAAAAGTAATCCTACAATCAGTATTTATTTTAATTCTACTAGTTGGACTATCATGTAGAGTGCATGCCCAACTTCCAAACAAGGATTATTCCAATATCACCTTTACAAAAGAAGAGCACGTAAACGTAGCCCTTGGAGTACCTAAGGATATTTACCCGGAGAACGACTATATCATCGCCAGAACGCAATATGTACTTTCGTATAATCCTGATTTATTGATTCCAAACTGGGTGTCCTGGAATCTCAATAAAGACTGGTTTGGAAAGACCGGGAGGACTCAAAGCAAGTTCTTTCCCGACGATATGCTCCCGGGGAAGTACTATCATGTTAAACAGACTGACTATAATAAAGGTGGTTATGATCGCGGCCATATGTGCCCCTCAGAGCAACGCACGGCGACCTTAGACGACAATAAAGCTACATTCTATACTACCAACATTATGCCTCAAATGGCCGACTTAAATCAAGGAGTATGGAGGAAGCAGGAGGTATGGTGTAAGAATATGTGTCTGGATTCCAATGCAGAATTATACATTATTTCCGGCGGAGTTTTTAAGGCAAAAGGGACGGTGAAGAAAATGAATAAAAAGATTGCCATTCCCGATAGCTGTTTCAAAATCATTGTAGTATTAAAACAAGGCGAAGGTCTAAAGGATGTAACCAAAGACACTCGCATTGAAGCTGTTGTAATGCCTAATAAGGCTGGCGTTAGGAATGACGACTGGAAGAAATACAAGCGGACGGTTAGGCAGATTGAAGCATCAACAGGATATGATTTCTTAAGTGATGTTCCCAAAGATATTCAAGACGTAATCGAAAACAAGAAATGAATTTACTAACTCCCGACTTTCTGAAATTAAAAGCTATTCAATGGTGCGAGGAAAATATGCATGGATGGAAATCCTTAAGCAGAGATGAACAGCAATGGTACATCCAAAAGACGATTGACCTATTTCTTGAGCGTGAAGATTTGAAAAAATATCTTTTTAAGGATATGTTAAACTAGACACAGGTAGAAACATGAGTATATTTGAATAAGAGTAATAAAGCAATATGTCGACTACAGAGGAACCGGATTATATACGCGCTCATAAGCATTGCACAAATAATCGTATTGAACTGGCCCAAAGTGAATATTGTGGCTGTTTCTTTTGTCTAGAAATCTATTCGCCCACACAGATCGAAGACTGGCTTGATGAAGGAAGCGGGACTGCCTTCTGTGCAAAGTGTTATATTGATTCGGTAATAGGTTCTAAATCCGGATTTTTAATATCGAAAGCTTTTTTACTAAAAATGCATGACTACTGGTTCAATGGAATTGCACTGCCATCTTTTTCCTCAACCGAGCCCCCCGCTTACAATTGAGTCGTGTGCTATAAAAACTAATTTCTCAAGGCTCCAAAATAGGATCATCAATTTCATCGATCAATCCCGGATTATCATTTTTAACATTTCCTACCGCTCTCGATACAGGCAGCACTCCCATTCCTTCTTCAGGATAGGGACGCAGTAAGGCTTTTACTTCATTCAGGTCCGTACCCGAAAGCCATACATCCCAGTTCTCCTTTGCAATGATCACCGGCATTCGATTATGAATATTCATCACCAGTTCATTTGGCTCACAGGTAATGATAGTAAAAGTCTCCAGTACCATCCCTGTTTCTTTACTTTGCCATGACTCCCACAATCCGGCGAAGGCAAAGACTTTCTCCCCCTCCAGAAAAATCTTATAGGGCTGTTTGTCCTTGGTATGTGCAAATTTCATCCATTCAAAGAACCCACTGGCTGGAACGAGACAGCGTTTTTTCTTAAAGGCATCTCGGTAGGTGGGCTTGGTATCGACGGTTTCAGCCATTGCATTGATCGTACTGGCTGCAAACTTTTCATCCTTCGACCATGAAGGAATAAGGCCCCACCGAAGTTTGACTAATTCTCGTTCTTTAGTGGTGGGGTTAATTCTGACAACCGGAGCAAATTGCATCGGCGCAATATTATAGCGCGCATCTACAATCGGCAATTCATTGTCAGGTGTTTTTATACCAAATGCCTCTTTAATTACTTCAGCACCTTCGGTTTCGTAGTATCGTCCACACATAAGCAGCTCGGAGAAAATGGTTAAGAATTAAACGTCCAATTCAACAGTAGAAGTTCTTAAGAACCCGGTTTTATATCCTCAAAGTACAACCGTTCGACATTCGTTGCGATCAGTGACAGCACTCCATAACTTTCCTGAATCCTTCCGGTAATACGGAGAGCTTCCGAGGAAGTAATTACCGTGTAAAACTTCTTAAATTCCTGACTCCAGACCACGACATCGATCATTCCTTGCTTATCGGCTACATTGAGCATGCACATAGAATCGCCTTTTTTAGTAGTGGCATGTTTCGTTGAAGCAATATAGCCACTCACGGTTACTCTCTTATTGACATGCTCAAATAATCGTGAGGAAGGAGCCACCGAACCATCCGAGGGCAGGAAATCGCAGGGATGGTGTGTCACGCTGTAGCCGCAGTATTGCTTTTCTAATCTAAAGTCCTCGTAGGCAGACGATTCTGTTAAATGGTCCAGATCGTATTGTGGTAAATGGATGTCCAGACTCAGTGCGGTTTGAACTGCCACCAGTTGCTTTTTTGTACGCTTCTGCGTAATCCCTTTTGAACGACCGACCACTAACGAAGCAAAGAGCACCTGCATCTGTTCTCGCTTCATCCCAAAGCAATCGCAGGCACCGATAGAAATCAACATCCGTCCGTCTTCGGGAGTGACTTCGCTCCTATTGACAAAATCCTCCAGCGAAGTATAGCGGCCACCTATTTCCCGGTTCTGTAACAGATTATCTTTTGATCGCTGGGACACCTCTTTTAAGCATTCAAAGCCCAAGCGGATTACATGGTCTTGCTCTACCGAGTGTTCGTATCGGCTTCTGTTTACATCGGGAAGCAGTACTTCAATATCAAGGGCCCGTGCTTCGTTGATATATTCCTGATGCGAATAAAAGCCCCCATAATTATTGAGCACACTGCATAAGAACTCGGTCGGGTAATGGACTTTTAACCATGCCTCCTGAAACGAGAGCACCGCATAACTGGCGGAGTGGGCTTTGCAAAACGAATACCCGCTGAAAGACGATATTTGCCTCCAGAGTTCTTCCGACATCTGTGGAGTAAATCCATTTTTAATACAGCCGTCGATAAAGGCGATCTGCTGAGTAGCAATCGATTCTTTCGAGCGTAATTTACCGGAGATAGCCCGACGAAACATATCGGCTTGACCGTAAGTCAATCCGGCCAGTTCATGAACCACATTTAAGACATCCTCCTGATACACCATTACTCCATAGGTATCCGGCAGCAATTTCTTTAGCTCGGGATTTACCAAAGCCATTCTGCTTCTGTCATGATGGCGAGCGATGAACTCTTGCATCATACCACTGCTGGCAACTCCAGGTCGAATAATCGAACTGGCCGCCGTAAGCAATTTGAAGGTGTCTACCCGAAGCTTTTTGAGCAGACCCATCATTGCCGGAGACTCGATATAAAAACAACCTTTGGTTTTTCCGGTGGCTATTATGGCTCGTGTTCGTTTATCCTTTAATGCAACAGTTACATCCTCAACCGGGGGCCGTTTCCCGGTTCGCTGCTCTACGAGTTTCATGGTATCCCAGTAAGTACCGAGTCCGCGAGTTGCAAGAATGTCGAGTTTAATGAGCTTCCAATCGTCGGCGCTAAACATATCCTGTTGCATTATCGGGACACCGATAGGAGCCATCTGTGTCGGGCAATAATGCGACATCGATTTATCGGCGAGAATTACTCCTCCCGAGTGAACCGATAAATGTCGAGGGAAACGAAGTAATAACCTCGACGACCAGAGCCAGTCCGAGAGGTCGTGTAGTTTTTGGTTTGAAACGTCGAATAATGCCGGGTCGATATGCTTCTTATCGTTGGCAAAGAAATAGGCTCGTAATCGTGGGTAAAACGTGTCAATCTCTGCCTCGGAGAATCCCAGTGCTTTCCCGACTTCACGGATCGAGCCTTTATCGCGGTAGGTTTGAATGGTACAAAGCATTGCACTATTCTCCCTGCCGTATTTATCGATCATGTAATGAATAATTTCATAGCGGTCTTTCCATGAAAAGTCCACGTCGAAATCGGGAGGGACCAGTCGTTCGGGATTTAGGAATCGCTCGAAGCGCAGATCATTCTCGATAGGATCGACATTCGAGATGCCCATACAATACGCTATAAACGAATTAGCTCCACTGCCTCTGGTGAGGAAGGGATAATTCTTGCGCTTGGCATATTGGATCATATCGTGAACGGCAAGAAAATAGCTCGTAGCGTTTAAGCTATTGATCATTTGCAGTTCAAAGGAGAACCGTTGGATATGTTCAACCGAGGGAGTAATGTATCGCTCCCACAATCCTTTTTCGGCAATCGTCTTTAATAGCTGTGATGGATCTACACAGGGAAACGCCGCAAACTTCGGATGCTTGAAATCGAATTCCACGTTGCACTGCTCGGCAATACGGGAAGCATTCTTGTAAGCGTCGCTATGGACATTTCCAAGCTGTTGTTGCAGTTCTGCTTCGGAGGTAAAATACTGCGACTCGGCACAAATCTCTTCTGGTGGTAATAGCCCAAGATTCGTATTTAATCCTATCGCCCGTAAGATGCAATGAGTTTTCCAATCGCTCTTAGCTGCGATAAAGATATTACCGGACGCAACGACCGGTAGACCATAGCCTCGATAAATATCCCGTAATAGACTCCACTTCTTTCTTTCCGAAGGTATGAGTTCGATATAGGTATCCGGGCGACTCGATAAGGCAGTAAGAATGTGCGGATCAGAACTTAGGACGATTATATTACTACTTAACGACTGTAGGAGCGGTATAATACTTTTTAATACCGATACTTCCGTGGTTGCTGCTTTCTCTTTAGAAATCGATTCGTAAGTAATTTTCGGTTTGATCTGGGGATTAAGGGCAAGCACGGTCGTTACGGTATCGCATATCTCTTTATAGCCATGAATGTTTTTAGCTAGTAATACTGCTTTCTCTGTGCCATTAACGAGATCGACTCCTATAATTGGTTTGATCCCTAGTTTCTTTGCTGATAAGTAAAACTCGATGGCTCCCGTCAAATTATTGATATCGGTGAGTGCAACCGCACTCATACCTTTTGAGGCGGCTACTAACGGCAATTCATCCGCAGGGATGGTCCCGCTAGCGAATGAGTAATATGAGTGGCAATGTAACTGGGTGAACATTATCGTCTTCCATCGATGAGATCGACCAGCGTATGTAGATTCTGGAACGTCGTTTTTGCAGGGTAATAGGAAGCAATAATATACACTTCGTCGTATTCTGCTCGAAGGGCCACAATCTTATTGGCAAGCTCGTCAAGCTCTTTTGAATTGTAAGAATATTGGTATTTAATTGCAGACTCCAGACTAAACCAGTTTACTTTATTCCTACCAAGCAACCGAAGATAACAGGCTGTACGATTGTAATTTGGGATCTGCACCTGAAATCCGGTAAGCTCGGGGACATCCCGTTGAACCACCAGTAGTCTGCTGCCTCGAAGTATCTTAACGGCTTCGGAGTGCTTCCACGAGTGGTGATCGACTTCGAGTAAGACCTTGATCGTGTAAAGCGACTCCCGCAGGAGGATAATGCTATCGAGCAAGGCTCTGCTATACGCTGTATCCTTGCTTAGACTAAAGATTATAGCAGTCGTCGTTTTAAGAGGTAGCTCTCTGAGTTGCAGGATAAACTGTTTCCAGTGATCGGAAGCCAGGTGTCCGTCAGGTGCAAACGACCGTTCAGTTGCACGAAATCTAAAGGTCACCCGGCGAAAGTTGCAATGCGATACTTCGATAAGCTGCGACTCAGGGACCAGAGTTTGCAACTGGGCATCCCACTCGATAACAGGATATTTTTGAGCATAGGAAGCAAGAATGGTATGAAACGACCCATACCAGTTGTGCATCAGGCCTTTTAACACGGTATTGGTACAGCCGATATAGATTCCTCTTCGTTGTAGCGAATCCAGTTTCTTTAGATCATTAATCGTATTCATCGTAAATGGGAAGCGTAGGTTAGTATATTATTTCCGTATTTCTGATTGAGGGAGTCCACTACCGAGTCGATCTTTGTGTCTTTCTTTTCTTCCCCAAAAAGAAAGCACTGCGCGATGTCATCGATAAAGTCTTGCGCCTGAATACCGACCAGTCGTACCCGGATTCTTCTGGTCCATACCGTTCGCAGTAATCGCTCTGCAATCGTATAAATCTCCTGAGTCGAGTTTGTAAAGTTGACGGTCTGGGATTTCTCCACCGTATGAAAGTCGGTATAACGGAGTTTGACTCCTATTTTTCGAGCCAGTAGTTTATTCGCCCGTAGTTCTTCTGCCAGATCGGCAGCAAGGATATGGAGCGTCGAGACGATCTTTTGAACGTCATAGGTATCCTCGCCAAAAGTATTCTCCCGGGAAATACTCTTTTGCTCTCTGGTTTGTACTACCGCAGATAGGTCAATACCGTTAGAGCGATCGTGCAGACTCCTTCCGACTTTACCGAACAACCGCTGAAGCAACTGGACTGGAGTAGTTGCTATTTGTCCTAAGGTTTTCATCCCATAAGTCAAAAGCGTTTTTTCGGTTACCTCACCGATGCCTGGCATGGCCCGGATTGGTAGAGGGGCCAGAAACGTGGTCTCCTCACCCTGAGGGACGGAGTGGCTTTTTTCCGTGATCTTCTTGGCTACCTGAGTGGTGGCAATCTTCGCTATTAGCTTATTAGAAGCTAATCCAAAGGAGATCGGTAGCTGGGTTTCCCCATTGATCGTTTTCTGGATGTCCTGCGCCCAAACGAACGTGTTCCCCTTTAGGCGCTCCGTGTGGGATAAGTCGAGGTAGAACTCGTCTACCGACGCTTTTTCCACTTCTGGGGCTATTTCTGAAAGAATTTCGGCCACTAAGCGGGAGTATTCCCCGTAGTGGTTGTAGTTTCCCCGCAGGAATATTCCCGAGGGGCAGAGCTTATAGGCTTGACGTAGTGGCATAGCCGAGCGCACACCATAAGCTCTTGATTCGTAACTACATCCTGCAACCACACCTCGGTCAAAAGGGCTGCCACCGACGATTACAGGCTTCTTATTCAATGACGGGTCCAGCAGCCGTTCCACACTGCAAAAGAACGTGTCCAGATCCATATGGACTATTTTGCGGTCTATGGGAGAGGTGCTCGTCATTGCACCTTTAATATAAAAAAATTCTTAAGAAAATATATAAAAGTAATGATGTAGCAAATAATGACGGCCTCCAAAAGCACGCTATAATTAATTATTGGAGGAGCTCTACAAAATTTCTTCTCTTTTTGATTTTAGAGGGATTAGGTTGTTAAAGTAAGGGGTTAGTAGATAGCAGAGGAAAAAATTAAGTATTGCGGGAACAAGCGATTAAACATTGTTAAAAAACGAATATGGCATTAAATATAATGGTACTAGCAGGTCCGTCGGGAAGTGTTTCAATGGACCATGAATTTGACCTTCTTAAATCTGCCTTACTTTATGGTGATCAAATAACACTATGCAGTCTGAGCGCGTGGGTAATACAAGGAATGGGGCCTTTAGCGTCGATGAATATCGACGAAATGTTTGAATTGGTCACTCATATCTTATCTTCATCGCCTCATGCCGCTCCAGGTCTAACTCCCCAAATGTCATCAATAGTATCTGAATATTCTAAAACAGTACTAAAGAAGAAAAAGCTAACAACTCAAGAAAATATAGTAAAGCAGCAAATTCTGCATAGTTATAAGCAAGTTATTAAAAATTTTCAGAAATTTAATTTAAGCTCTGGAAATACTCAATTATATAAGCTCATTGAGGCAGGGCACATACAACTGCATCAATTTACAGCTACTGATATGGATTCAGTGATTGAAGAGTTTGTCGCGATAGCTGCGGGGGTAGTTGCAGACGGCACAGCATATCCTCTATTTGATGATACTTCCGGAAGTTTAGTAAAAGAGATTGAAAAAGAAAAGGGTGAAACTGCTGAAGTAGATTTAAAACGAATAAAACATATTCATTTGGCAGGCAATCTATTTCACCTTCTTCCAGATTTAAGTTCTGCAACTTTAGACGAGGTTATAGATATTAGATCGGAATTGAACAAGTATCTTATAAATTTTCGATCAAAAATGGTTGAAATGTCTGATTCAATTAGCAGCGCAGTTTGGGACGCTAATTTTCCAAAAGAGGTAGAACAACTAAAGATTTCTAAAATTGATCCTGCGATCATAGAAATTTCGGAGCAGATAAAAACCACAAAAGCCCTTAAGGATTTTATAGCAAAGCCTAAAGAACTATTAAAAGGAGCGGGCTTTTCAAGTTCGGTTGGAGCTATAATATCGCATTATGCGCACTTAGATGCGTTAACAATGGCAACACTTGGAACATCGTTGGTTGCAAGTGTCGATGCATTACAAAAAATACTTGAGTCAAAAAATACGGCTAAGAAAAATCAATTATACTTCTACTACCAATTAAATAAAAAACTTGGGTGATATTATTACATTAATATTTGGGGCACCGATCTAGCAGAGAATAGGCTGGGGCTATGTACATTAACCAAATAGGTGTTTTATTGAGATCTATTAAAATGTATTGAAATTTCAGTCTAAGTTCGGCGAATTTTCTTAGCTACGGCGTGTTGCTTATACACTTCATATAATAAACTAAAGTACACTTATTCATCCAGCGTAATAGCACATTTTATTATGAGCACTATAGCATTTCACCGAGGTTCTGAGTGGCATAAATGGGATTTGCATGTCCATACCCCCAAATCAATTGTTTCAAACTATGGCGGCGATACTCCTGAAATTTGGGAGAAATTTCTTGCTGACCTTGAATCTCTTCCCAAGGAATTTAAAGTACTAGGAATTAACGATTACTACTTTTTGGATGGTTACACTACAGTAAAAGCGTATAAAGAAGCTGGACGACTGAACAACATAGAATTGATTTTGCCTGTATTGGAATTAAGACTTGCTCATTTAGCAGGCACCGAAGATAAATTACAGCGAATAAATTTTCATGTGATTTTCTCGGACAAAATTCCATCTGACACTATCAATTCACAGTTTCTTCTTGGGCTTAAACAACATTATAGATTATCGCCCACTGAACCTGATATGGACTGGGCACAAAGCTTAACTCGACAAAGTCTTGAAGACTTAGGGCAGAAAATAATTAGTAGCGCACCGTCAAATCATCAGCGAAATTATGGAAGTCCTTTGATTGAAGGGTTTAATAATTTGGCTATTGATTTAGATTCCATAGAGGAAAAGCTTAGTAGCAGTGCGTTCGTTTCTGATGGAACTCCACTATTTCTGACGGCGGTTGGCAAGACGGAATGGGATAACTTAAAGTGGTCTGATGGCTCAATTGCAATCAAAAAAACGTTGATTAACTCCGTAGATTTTGTATTTACGGCCGCTGAAAATATTGAAAGATTTAAGAATGGTCAAACTAAATTATCGGAGAATCTCGTAAACAGTAGGCTTCTAGATTGCAGCGATGCACACGATTTTTCAAATTCTTCAAATAAAGATAGAATTGGAAATTGTTTTACCTGGCTAAAGGCAGATCCTACTTTTGAAGGACTTCGCCAAGTCAGAAAGGAAATGGATTCTCGTTTCCACATCGGGGATACCCCTTTCAAATTAGATGACACAAAGGCGGATAAAAAGTATTTAATCAAATCGTGCTCCATACTCAGTTCTTCGCAAGACGGCGAATGGTTTGATGAGATAGGGACTATTGAACTTAATTCCGATCTTGTTTCAATTATTGGGAACAAAGGTTCTGGCAAAAGTGCATTGGCAGATATAATTGCAATTGGAGGAAATGCAAACTGCACTTCATACTCATTTTTAAGCAAACCCAAATTTCTCGCACTCACGAATGTGGCCTCTAAATATGCGGCCAATCTGACATTCCAAGATGGCATTGTTACTAGTGATGTAGCTCTCAATGCACCAAACCATAAAAGTGAACTTCCGTCTAAAGTCGTATACCTTTCCCAATCTTTTGTCCGAGACTTGTGTGAGGATGAAAATCCAGATCGACTACAAGCAGAAATTGATAGAGTTATTTTAGGCTATATCCCAATCGAAGACAAACAAGATGCCGGTTCATTGTCTGCCCTTGTTGGTCGCAAAACCAAGCGTTTAGACGACAAAGCCGCTCAAATAAAGGAAAAGGTACAGCAACTTAATAAAAAAATTGGACTTGCAGAAGAGTTTCTTAAAGACTCTGTCGTTGATTCGTTGCGTAGACGGCTCGCCGAAAGAGAACAGCAACTCGTCTTGCTGGAGACCGCTAAGCCACCCGAAGTTCTAAAGCCAGTGCTTGATGAATCTACGTCCAAAGAGCTATCTTTGTTAGCTGAGACGAAGAAGCTGCATTCCAGTAGATTAACGGAGATACAAAAAGAACTAAATGTATTAACCACTCACTTAGAAAGGCTGGAGAGCCTAATAGAAGGTATTGGCGAAATAGGCAGCAAAAGAGTTGAACTGGTTACCGAGTACAAAGATGACAATATCCTTAAAACCTATTCTCTTAACGTTGAGGAATTAGTTAAAGTCACAGTCAATACTCAGCCTGTTGCCAAGCAAATTGCTTCCATAAAAGGCAAGATGGAACTACTTCGCAAGGAAAGAGCAAAAATTGCTAGTGATGATATTGTTTTGCAAAATAAGACACAGTCTATCAATGATAAGTTAGGGACCGACCAAAAGAAGTACCAAGATTTTATTTTAAATCTGTCTAGATGGGAGGAAAAGAAAAAAACATTAATTGGTGCTTCTTCGGAAAAAGATTCCATAGAGTATTATAAGTACAGAATTGATTATGCCGAGAATAAAGTACAGAATATTCTTAAAGGATTTTATGACGAGAGGAACGCTTTGTCAAAAGCTATTTTAGAGCAAATATTTGAGAAGCAACAGGTTCTAAATGATCTTTATGTCTCTGTAAAGGAGCATGCCAGAGAGGTATCAAAGCAGTTCAATATTATGGAGGAGGACTTCATTGATTTCAATTCACGCTTGATTGTAGATCCAAAATTTACAAATGAATTTCTGCGATTTATACATAAAGGAAGAGTTGGCACTTTCTATGGAATTGAAGAAGGTCAGAAAAGAATGCAAGATATCTTATCTCAAATAAATTTAACGGGAGTTGATAATATACTTTTGCTGCCCGAAACAATATTAAATGCACTAGAACAAAATCTTCAATCAGGGTCATCTGCAAAGGTCGAAATTGAGCCGCAATTAGCCCAAGGATATACAAAGCTTGAAGTATATAATTACCTATTTTCATTTGACTATATTTCCCCAACTTCTGAGATTCGATATTCTGATAAACCAATACTGGCATTATCCCCCGGGGAAAGAGGGGCCTTGATGCTTATTTTTTATCTTCTGATAGATAAAGACACACGTCCTATTATCATAGATCAGCCCGAAGAAAACCTCGACAATCAAACTGTCTATGAACGTCTAGTGAAATTTATAAAAGAAGTAAAGAAGCGTAGACAAATTATTATTGTAACTCATAATCCTAACCTTGCGATAGTTTGTGATTCTGAGCAAATTATTTATGCTTCTATTGATAAGAAACACAAGAATAAAGTATCCTATACTTCTGGCAGTATTGAAGAGCCCATAATTAGAAATCATGTGATAGATATTCTTGAGGGCACAAAACCTGCCTTTGTCAAAAGGCAAGATAAGTACGAATTACATTAATTGTCGGTTAGGTAGTTTTACTAACAATCTTTTATGATCTCAACTAAACGTTGCTTATGTCACTTACTACTTTCTAGTCTTATTTATTCAACTTATCTTTGTTAATACATATAGTTCGCAATAGGTATAAACTCGTAGTTGGAAAATTCTTCTAAACTTTTCGGTTCTATTAAGAAATTATTTTCTAAGAAGGGGAAGCAATAGGCATTATTCTGTACAAACGCAGGCAATAATTTTTCCTCTAGTTCGATTAGTAGACCAACCGATAGTATATTATAATTGTTGGAGTCCAAAGTTTTAACTATAGCCGACTTTGGATGATACAGTAATTCTTCATAACCACCGATTGTAATAGGTAGAGCTTTCTTAATTATATTTTCACCGGAAGCTGGAATGGTCTCATCGTAGTCTAATTTATGACTAACAATCTCTTCCTGTTTATCAAATTTTAATTCTGTGAAACTTAGTATTGAATTAACTACCCAAATATTTTGAATGCGCTTATTTATGCAAACGGTTACAGATTGACCGTCAGGGGCATAAGGTCCCTCCGTTCTTTGCAAACATGGAACAATCGCCTCATCACTTCTTTCATCCGTATTATTAATAGAATCAGCCTCTAGTGATTCTGCAAGAAGAGTAAGAAAATAATCAGGGTACTCAAACGTATAGTCGAAAAAATTCCACCAGATCCTACGCGGAGTATTGACAAGAAGTGTTTTGATTAATCCAATATCTTTGTTTGTAAACGTATAATCTTTCATTGTAATAAAATTACGGCACTCCTTACTCTTTTGCTGGCGGTGTTATAATGTAATGTCCCCCAACCATTTATGAGCAAGCAGGACATTTTACAAATGTGAACTAATGTCTAACTTCTATTAAAGTAATTAAAGTGCCACCATATCAGTAAAGAGTTACTTAAGTTACTAAATTACAAATAAATGTAAATGTAAAACAAAAAAAATAGTGCTCAAGAGGGAAATAGACTGCCTTGACAGCTATCTACAGTCGCGCAAAATAAGTACTTCTATCGCGCAATTTAATAGAGGGTGCAACCTTGAATCCAGCACTATATCTAATGTCCTCTCACTCACTCATCGAGTAGCTTCGCAATGTTTCCAGAAACAGAGATTGCTTAGTAAGCGATACACCCTCATCCTTTGTCCTTCTCCCTCGTAGGGAGAAGGAAATATTATTTATTGTACTCCCACTTCACCTGTCATTTCGAATCCGCCACGGCGGATGAGGAATCCCCTGACGTCCTAACCAATCGTCTTAAGCACCAGCATAGTCTCAGAAGGACGGCAGCTACATAGTCCGCCGCGGCGGATGCGTAAGCGCGGGGTAGAAAATATTTTCATTTTGGTATGCATACGTACCAACAAAACCGAATCAATCATTTTATATTTGTGAAGACAAGTAAGGAGATTCCCAAGATGAAAAAGGAAATAAAGACAATTTTGTGCTCTACAGAGCACACTCATTATAGTACCCTACTGAGTATATTGCATATCCAACGAACGTCTATCAAATAAGGCTTACTACCATGATCTTACAAGAAATCGTTAGCGAAAATATTCGAGGCTTTCGGCTGTTGCGAGGGTTTACCCAGGAGGCGCTTGCTGTAAAAGCCAGCATGAGCTCTAATTTTATTTCAGACTTCGAGCGGGGAAAATCGGGGCTAGCTCTCGGGAGCATTGAAAAAATAGCGAAGGTGTTGAAGGTCGAGCCGAGCGCCTTGCTTATTAAGGATGCATTTAAATCCTAACCCCGCGCTTACACACGGGGCTATGTAGCTGCCGTCCCTCTGGGACTCTGCTGGTGCTTAAGACGATTGGTTAGGACATTTTAGGGATTCCTCCCTTCGGTCGGAATGATAGGTGTAGTGGAGGTCTTGAATACGTCAGAGTCCGCCAAAGGTGGACGGCAACAACTTAGCCCATGATTTCAATCATGGGCGGCAGTGTCGTTAGGACATGAGGCTTCTGATCTTCTTCAGCGTTGCACCCTCATCCTCGATCCTTCTCCCTCGTAGGGAGAAGGAGGTCTTTATGTTATGGGTGCTTAAGACGATTCGTTAAGACATTTTAGGGATTCCTCACTACGTTCGGAATGACAGATGTAGTAAAGGTCTTGAAGAAGGATCAACGTAATCCCAGTTAATCCCATAAATCCCATTAATCCCGGTTCAGACAGCCCCATAAAAAAAACAGCAGCCATTTCTGGCTGCCGTTTTTTACTAAGCACAGGGGAAGAGTTACTTGGCGTTCGGGTCCTGCTGCCAGAGGCCGTGGATGTTGCCTTCGGTATCTTTGAAATAGGCCATGTAGCCTACCGAAGGTATCGGCTGTTTGGGTACGACGATCTCGCCGCCGGCCGCTTCGACTTTCTTTATAAAGTCATCGACCGAAGGCACCTCGATACTATTGACCACCGGTTGAGCAGGGTCGCGGCGCTGCATGATCGCACCGTTAATACCCGGCGTTCCTTCCGGGCCGGTCTCGGTAAGGTAGTAGCCCATGTCATCACCGCCCCAGGTCTGGAACGTCCAGCCGAAGACATCGGTGAAGAATTTGATGGCGCGCTTGGCGTCAGCCGCAGGAATTTCAAAGTGAACTGGTCGTAGCATAGACTGAAAAGAATAAGATAATAGTGGGTACAAGAAAGAAAAATCAATTCGATTGGAATTTCTGCTTGCGAAGCTGCTCGGGCGATTTGCCGGTATGGCGCTTAAAGAGCCAGCTAAACGAGCCAAGGCTTTCAAATCCAACCTTATGACAGATCTCGGTAATGCTCAGCGAATGATCGTCGAGCAATTCCGATGCTCTAGTAATACGTTTTTTTATCAAAAACTGATGTGGGGTAATACCATAAAGAGCTTTAAATTGCCGTAAAAAGTGATGCGGCGATAGGCAGGCCTCATTTGCGATAGTACTCAATGAAAGCTCTTCGGTGAACGAACTTTCCATAATATCGCGGGCGCGCTGCAAGCGCTTAAACAGCTCGATGCGCGTGGCGGGGCGCTGAGCCGAGAGCCGCTGGATCTCGCGGTACATCCCGACCTGATTGCGAAGCAGCGAACCCATAAGCAGCGAGAACTCCTCTTCCATCTGCTCGTCGATCACGACACCTTCGTCAAGGCCACGGCGCAAACGCATGATCGCAGGCTTGAGGTAGCAATCGTCGGAATACTTCATATCGATGAAGCGCAGGGTATTATTCGCGTGCATTGCCGGATCGTCAAGCTGGCCCCGGACATTACGAATATATGCCGAGTGCACTTCTTCGGCATAGCCTTTACGAAAGAAGACATAGAACCCCTCGATCGGCTCCTTGCCTTCGATAGAAATAGAGTACCGCTGGCCTTCGTTCAAGAGCAGAAACGAGCGGTCATCGATCTCATATTGCTGGCCGCCTTCTTCATAAATACCAGAGCCACCGAAATTGCAGCACACGGAAAGCGGCCCCGTATGCATCGGGTAATGATAGGCTGTAGTAGTACCACGAACGATGGTGTTCTGCCATCCGAAATGGGAAGAGGGTCCATCGGCATTCATCGATGCCGGGTCCGGTAATTCATGTAAAATTTTTATCTCTCGATCGCCATTCATATAAGAATCGGTATCCTTCCTTCAGGGGGCGGGCCAATACCAATCCACTAATTCACTTCACAACCTCTTTTTTACTTACTGACACAAAGTACCGAACCAGTATTGCAACCCATTATTCCCCTCTATGTTGTTCTTAAAAATTGCCTATTTGTTTCTCGGATAGGGCAAAAACGGAGCACTTTTCCGTCCCCCAATTTTTTAAAATCCTTACTGTAGCAATATTCTTATTTGATGCTAACTTTATCGGCTATGAGCTTTGCCTGCTTTCGCAGTTCGTCGGTCGAGGCGGCAGTGCTTCCATAGGCAAGTGCAACGCCCATGCGGCGGTACTGGCGGGTGGTGGGTTTGCCGAAAATTTTTACATCGGATTTTGGAGTTGATAATGCAAGTTCAAGTCCTTCATACTGCGGCGCTTCGGCGGATTCTTTGGAGGCAAGAATAACAGCGCTCGCCGCTGCCCGCTCGAGCGAGATCTCCGGTATCGGCAACCCGAGTACGGCGCGGCAATGCAATTCGAATTCGGAAAACGTCTGCGATCCGGCAAGCGTCACCATACCGGTATCATGTGGACGCGGTGATAACTCCGAGAAATAAACGTCCTCTTTCCCGAGGAAGAATTCTACTCCCCAGATGCCAAAACCGGTAAGCGCCTCTGTAACTTTTTTTGCCATGTCCTGTGCTTCGAGAAGCTGCTTTTCACTAATGGCGGCAGGCTGCCAGCTTTCCTGGTAATCGCCACGCTCCTGGCGGTGTCCGATCGGCGGACAAAACAACGTCTGCCCGTTCTTCTGCGTAACCGTGAGCAGTGTGATCTCCGATTCGAACCTGATAAATTCTTCGACGATCATTTCTATCAGATCGCCACGGCCTTTTGTGGTGCCGTATTCCCATGCTTTTACAATATCGGCTTCACTCTTAACAGTTGATTGTCCTTTGCCGGAAGAAGACATTAGCGGCTTCACCACACAAGGAATGCCGATCTCTTTAATAGCCGCGCTAAATTCATCGAACGTCTTTGCATACGCATACTTCGCGGTCCGAAGGCCAAGTTCTTTCGCAGCAAGATCGCGAATGGCTTTGCGATTCATGGTGAAGTTCGCGGCGCGCGCGCTCGGCACAACCTGAATTCCCTGCTTCTCATACTCGTAAAAGCGCTCGGTACGGATGGCTTCGATCTCCGGTACGATGATATCCGGCTTATGCTTTGCCACGATATTATCTAATGCTGCCCCATCGAGCATATCGATGACTTCGCGCTCATCGGCAACCTGCTGCGCCGGTGCATTATTATACGAATCGACGGCAACAACATACTGCCCCAACCGCTTTGCAGCGATCACAAATTCTTTCCCAAGTTCACCGGAGCCAAGTAAGAGTATCTTTTTCGTCATAATTGGTTGCCTTCGAAACGTGATTTCCGAGAATCCGCTGTGGAACAGAACCACGCCGGAAACGGTAGTTAGTGGCACAAAAATACTTGTGTATTATGCTCAAACCATTATTTTCAGTTCTTCTTGCTATGACGCTTAGCCAACCGGCCCTTGCACAACTTCACTATCCCAAAGCACCGACGAGCAACCAGACCGACGATTACTTCGGCACCAAGGTTGCCGATCCGTACCGGCCGCTCGAAAACACCGATGCCGACGATACCAAAAAATGGGTGGAAGAAGAGAACAAGGTCACCTTCGGCTATCTCGATAAGATACCTTTTCGCGCAAAACTTAAAGCGCGGCTCGAAGAACTGCTGAATTATCCGAAGTACACGACGCCGATGAAAGTTGGCAAGTACTATATCTTCCAAAAGAACGACGGCCTGCAGAATCAGTTTGTCGTCTATATCCAGGAAGGGCTTACCGGCACACCGCGCGTTCTGCTCGATCCTAACACGATGAGCAGCGATGGTACCACTTCGCTCGGCGGCATTTATCCATCGAAAGACGATAAGTATGTTGCCTATTCCATCCAGAAGGCCGGCTCCGATTGGCAGGAGATCTTTGTCATCGAACTTGCAAGCGGCAAACAGCTTGCCGATCATATTCAATGGATGAAATTCTCCGGCGCCGATTGGATGAAGGACGGTTTCTTTTATAGCCGCTTCGACGCGCCGACCGAAGCCGCTTATACTTCGAAGAACGAGTTTATGAAAGTCTATTATCATAAACTCGGTACCGATCAATCGAAAGATCAGATCGTCTATGAAGATAAGAAGAATGGTGCGCGCCAGTTCTATGCCGGTACGACCGAAGACGAGCGCTATGTACAGCTCTATGTCCGCGAGCCCGGCAAGAAGGGCAATCTGCTCATGGTCAAGGATAATAATAATCCTTCGAAGGGCTTTGTGAATGTCAATACCAATTTCGATGTCGATTGCAGTATCATCGAATCGATGGGCGAAACGCTGTACCTGCAAACCAACGATAAAGCGCCGAAGAATAAGATCGTCAAGACGACGATTGCGAACCCGACGTCCTGGTCGCCCGTGATCGCCGAATCGAACGATGTGCTTGAAGGCGTTTCGCTCGTTGGCGGCAAGCTCATTGCCACATATATGAAGGATGCGAGCCATCACGTCTATGTCTATGATCTCAATGGTAAAAAACTGACGGAAGTAAAACTGCCTTCGGTAGGTAGTGTTGCGGGCTTTAGCGGTAAGAAAGAAGATAAAGAAGTCTTCTACAATTTTACTTCTTTTACTGCACCGGCTTCCATCTACCGGTACAACATCGAGACCAATACCTCGACGCTCTTCCGCCGCAGCGAAGTGAAATTCAACCCCGATGAATACGAGGCCAAGCAGGTCTTTTACCCGAGCAAGGACGGCACGAAGATACCGATGTTCATCGTCTATAAAAAAGGCATTAAGCTCGATGGCACGAATCCGACCTATCTCTATGGTTACGGCGGTTTCAACATCAGCCTTACTCCGGGTTTCAGTACGCTTCGCATGGTGCTGCTCGAAAACGGTGCGATCTTTGCGATGGCAAATCTTCGCGGCGGCGGCGAATATGGCGAAGCCTGGCATGAAGCCGGTACGAAATTGAAAAAGCAAAATGTGTTCGATGATTTCATCGCCGCGGCAGAATATCTCATCAAAGAGAAATACACGTCGAAGGAGAAGCTTGCTATCGCCGGTGGTTCGAACGGCGGCTTGCTCGTCGGCGCGGTGATGATCGAACGGCCCGATCTTTTCAAAGTAGCATTGCCTGCGGTCGGAGTAATGGATATGCTGCGCTATCATAAGTTCACTATCGGCGCTAACTGGGCGCGCGATTACGGCACGAGCGAAGAAAGCAAAGAGATGTTTCATTATCTCTACAAGTATTCACCGCTGCATAATCTCAAGAGTGGTGTGAATTATCCGGCAACGATGGTATCGACAGCCGATCACGACGACCGTGTCGTCCCCGGTCACTCCTTCAAATTCGCGGCGACGTTACAGGAGAAATACAAAGGCAAAGAACCGATGCTCATTCGCATCGAAACCCAGGCCGGCCACGGCGGCGGCAAACCAACCTCGAAGATCATCGACGAAACCGCCGATGAGTACTCCTTCTTCTTCTATAATGTCGGGGTAACACCGAAGTATTGATTAAATATTTGTCTGAACCGGGATTAATGGGATTTTTGGGATTTTCTGGGATTACTCTTTTCAAGGCCACTACTAAACTCGTCATTCCTCTCCGCCGCCGCGGAGAGGAATCCCCTGACGTCTTCACAAATCGTCTTAAGCAGTACCAGCGCTCATGATTGAAATCATTGGCGCAGATGATTATCAGCGCCTTGGATCACCACGTCGTCCGCCGCGGCGGACTCCTCGTAATGACAATTTTAAAAGCAAGCATAAAAAAAGGCGAGGGGATCCTCGCCTTTTTTTATAAATTCTGGATTGATGAAATTGCTAATGAAGAATCAACATAATCCCAGTTAATCCCAAAAATCCCATTAATCCCGGTTCAGACAATTTCTTATTTCAACACCTCGATCGCCACACGGACCTTTGGCATTACCTTCTCGATCTCGGCAACAGAAGTGGCGCCTACCGATAAGCGGCACCAGCCCGTCTCTTCGCGAAGATCGAAGGCGTAGAACGGTACCATCGCAAAGCCCGCTTCTTCAAGCAGGTACTTGCGGATCTCTTCCGTCGTCGAAAGCTTCTTGCCTGCCGGAGTTGTCTTGCCGATGAGATCGAACTGTACGCTGAGATAGATCGCACCTTGCGGAGCAATAGCATTCACACTCAAACCGGCATCGCGCATTTCGCTGACATGCTTATAGATGGCCTGCAAGCGCGCATCGACTTCCTTGAACATCGTTGCATGGTAAGCATCCATCACATCGTCGCGAAGGAGTAACTCTGCTGTTGCAACCTGCTCGGCACGCGGAGCCCAGGCGCCGACGTGGCCAAGAATGTTCGACATCGAAGCTGCGATATCCGGCGGAGCTACTGCCCAACCTACCCGCAAGCCCGTCGAAGCGAATGCCTTCGAGATACCATCGACAAAGATCGTGTACTTCGCCATTTCCGGGCGCAACGAAACCGGGTTCACATGCTCCATCTCGCCGAAGGTCAGCATCCAATAGACCTGATCGTACATTAAGAAAAGCGGGCGTTCGCCGTCGCCGCGCGAAGCATTCTCTTCGAGGATAAGATCGCAGATGCCTTCGAGCTGTTCGCGGGTGAACATCGTACCGGCTGGATTCAGCGGCGAGTTCAGCGAAAGCAGACGCGCGCCTTTGAGCGCATCGCGCAGCTTATCGGCGGTCGGCATGAAGGAATCGTCGGCAGAAGTCGTGATCGGCTTGGCGATCGCGCTGTGAAGATTGCAGTAGTGGTTGTTATTCCAGGATGGGATCGGATAGACAACCGTATCGCCCGGTGCAACGAGGGCGTTGTATGTCCCATATATTACTGGGCGCGCACCGCCGGTGATGATAAACGATTCGATGGGATAATCGAGACCAAGACGGCGCTGATAGAATTGCTGTACGGCCTTGCGCAAATTCAGCATACCATCGGACGGAGGATAATTCGTTTCGCCGGCCTTGAGCGATTTATCGATCTGCTGCTCGAGATAGTCCGGGATCGGGAAATACTTCGAGTTAAAATCGCCGACCGTTAAATTGCAAATCTCTTTGCCTTCGGCAAGCATAGCGCGAATATCGGCAGCGATCTTAAGAATCTCCGAGCCAATAATCCGAGCCGCCACCGGAGCCACACGTGGCGTTTCCGGCTTCGTAAACGATAATTTCACAACCTCTTCCGTCTCTACCATCGACATAAGTACTTAAATTTCAATGAATAATTTTTAGATAGGCAGGGAAAACAGATTGTAGCTTGGAAGCAATCCCTGAGGACTGTCTGAACCGTCCCGCCACGGCGGATTTGCAAGATTAATGGGATTTTTGGGATTACCTGGGATTATATCGATCCTTCTTCAAGGCCTATACTAAGCCTGTCATTCCGAACCGAAGAGAGGAATCCCTATCATGTCGCAACGAATCGTCTTAAGCATAGACACAGCCCGCAGCGCGGGCGGCATATACATAGCCCCGTGCGTAAGCGCGGGGTTAGGTGTTTTTCAAACCTAAAGCTCCGTAGGAGCGACACATTATTATTTAAGAATTGATCGATCTATCTTATTACATGTCGCTCCTACGGAGCTCAAATCTTTTTTATACTCTTTACCCCGCGCTCACGCACGGGGCTACCAACGTTTCGTCCCTATGGGACTCTTTCGTTCACCATCATTTCAAAAAAAACCATCACTTCTGATAACCATAGCTAAAAACAGGCACAAATGCCTGTGGACATTTATACAAATATTCGTATTTTTTTGATACAATTCCTATCGATAGGAATTGAAATTCAACTTCCATTTGCTATTTTTGCACCTATGACCATTGAGCAAATTGTAGGGGATAACATTCGCTTTATCCGGCAGAAGAGAAATATCTCTCAGGAGGGACTGGCGTTCGATGCCGATATGAGCAGATCATACGTCGGCGAAGTAGAGCAGGCAAAAAGAAACATCTCCATTAACCGGCTTACCAGACTTGCAAAGGCACTCGGCGTCGGACCGGAGGTACTGCTTATTCCCGAGTATTATAGAACGGTAGAGTGGTAGGTAAAGAAGCTACAGTCTAATGCATGAACGAATAGATATTATTCACGCCCTCTCCCAAAGAGGGAGAGGGATCAAGGGTGAGGGTGTAGCGGTGAATAAGAACAGGTGTTCGGGAATACACATCAAGATTTGATGCAGCCCAGCAGCAAAGCGATGAAATAACCATTGCACCCTCATCCTTTGTCCTTCTCCCTCGTAGGGAGAAGGAGATTTTATTTTATGGGATGCGTAAGACGATTCGTCAGGACATCAAGGGATTCCTCGTCCGCCACGGCGGACTCCTCGCGATGACAAACTAGAATTTCCATACCCCAAACCCTACACCCCATACCCCAGCTCCGAACCCGCAACCCTGAACCCCACTCCCGCTGTTGCTCACACTTATTTTAGCAACCGCGCAATGAAATTCGAACAACTGGTGCCGAGTGTCTTTTATGCCGATCTGAAAGATAGCTTTCCGCTGCTTATCGATTGCCTCGGCTTTCGTATTACGCATGAGGAATTTGCTTCCGAAGCTCCGTATTATGTGATCGAACGTGATGGCCTCGGGATGCTCGTCTTTGAGAATAAAGAACTGGCCGAAAAAGAACGGCCGGAATTGCGGCTGGTGACTAAGGACATCGAAGCGGTGTATGCGAAAATAGCTGCATCGCATCCTCATTTATTGCACCCGAATTTGAATACGATCACGCTCCGCCCCTGGGGTGCAAAAGAATTCGGCATTCTTGACGGGCAGGTGGGGTTTCGGATTCAGCAGTGGTAATACTGTTTCACTTTACTATGAGGTAATACGAATGGGCTGTAGTATCAAAGAAATCCTTGGGATTGAAAAGATAGGCAGGAGTGGCTCGGGAGACACTGACTATTGATACAAAGCCGGTTAGCCTTCGACTTTTTCAATGGGCATATCTCCCGAACCGTTCTATACAGTAGTTATATCACAATGCAGTTCTATACTTTCTTGGCAATCGATTGAAAAAACGGCTCAGGGCGGAAGATCGGCCCGAAAGCGTCTCTGCCAAACAGCCTCCGAAACCGGACGCCGTACCCCAAACCGTATGTCAATGATCATCTACTGATTGATACAAGGTATCACTTGCAAACGGTTTGCTGGGGTATGGGGAATGCGCGTTGAGGTTTAAAACGATGGATAGGACCCTTGAGGGATTATTTGGATCTGTAGGGATTAGGGTATGGGGTGTGGGAAAAGATGCGCGTTGACGCTTCAACGCATTTGCATTTCCCATACCCCACACCCTATACCCCACACCCCATCTACGCTCCGACCGTCGCCGCGTTTGCCGGTATTCTCGGCGAAGTATCCGGCCAGTAGATGTTATCCGGCGTCGTGCCGAGCTCATGCATTACCTGCGTGAGCTTCGTGTGCAAGCGCTGCCACTCGATGTTCGAGGCTTCGGTGGCATAGGCAGCATTGCAGAGATTGCGCTCTTCGTTTTTATCGGTGGCCAGATCGTAGAGTTCGTATTCCGTCGGGTAGCCTTTATCGGGATCGAAATAGACAGCGTACTTCCAATCTTTTTCAACAATGCAGCGGATGTGGCCCGCACCCGGGACGTAGAAATACCAATCGGCGTACATGTAATGCGTGTAATCCTGTACTTCGGCAGTAGGATCGAGCAGAACCGGCGTGAGGTCTTTACCTTTGAAAATGTACTTGTCTTTCTGCTCATCACTTAATCCTCCGATTGTTGCGAGCGTCGGCATAATATCGATAAGGCTGGCCAGCGACTCGGTCTCGATTGCTTGTGGGTACATCTTCGGGTTCGAGAAGATGAAGGGTACGAGCAGACTTTCTTTATAGACGTTATACATTTTTTGGCGCTGGTACGAATGCGAGACGGTCATATCGCCATGATCGCTGATACGGATAATGAGCGTATCGTCGGTAAGTCCTTTTTCATCGAGCTTATCGAGTACCTGATTAAGTTCTTTATCGGCCATACTGCAGAGATAGGAATAAAACTTCAGGTAGAGTTCTTGCGACTGCTTATCGCGAAGACTGCCATTGGTAATATTAGAATACTCTCTCCAATTTTTTTGTACCACCGGCTTGGTTGAAAGATCTTCATCGACTGTCACCGGCAAGTGTACCGGAATATCGACAAAATCTTCGAGCTTATACCCGCCTTCTTTGTAGATCGGCGGCTGGCCCTGCTGCTCACGTTGAATATTGGTGCCGGGATACGAAAGTACATCGTGCGGATTAACGAGCGAGACGATCAGGCAGAACGGCTTATCGCTATCGTAGTTATCTAAAAAGCCGAGCACGCTATCTTTATGCAGCGGTAGCTCGGGTACATCGCCGTACAGGCCGGCCTTGCCATTACCGCTGATGAAGCGGCCATCGTTATTGTAGAAGCCGCCGCCGAAGTTGCGGATATCCATGTTATCGCCGGCATCGGGGAAATTCCATTCTTTAAAGCCCCAGTCAGAGCCGATATGCTGGACGTCTTGGTCCGTCCAGTAGAGTTGGTCGATGTCTTTCTCCTTATCGACAATAAAATTCGCCGGCTTGGTAAGATGCCACTTGCCTTTATAGACGACGTTATACCCCGCCTCATTCATCATCTTTCCCATATTTTGCAAATGGCTGGCCATGCTGACCTGCATCTGCTGCTTGACGGAATTATTACCGTACGGATCGTCGAACTGCAGCATCTGCGTCACGCCATGCTGCGAAGGATAAAGCCCGGTGAAGAGGCTTACACGGCTTGGGCTGCAGGTGCAGGAATTGATCGTGCCGTTGGTGAAGGTGAGCCCGTTCTTTTTCAGGCGCTTCATCGCCGGAAAATTTTCTTCGCCCCACTGCTTATCCCAGCATTCGACGGATGTTTGTTGATCGGTGATCAGAATAAGAATGTTTGGTTTTTTTAATGATGTGGTCATACGATAGTTGATTAATGAATGTACAGTACTACAATGCAATATATTGAAAGTGCATACAACGATGATGTACGCGATAGTATGAAACGATTATTTATTCTAATGATTCGGGCACATTGTCTGAACCGGGATTAATGGGATTTCTGGGATTAACTGGGATTATGGTAGTTCTTCTTCAAGGTCTTTACTATACCTGTCATTCCGAAGCGAAGCGAGGAATCCCTATCATGTCTTACCAAATCGTCTTATGTATCAACCTGCATTTCTCCGGCCCACATCACCATTATCTAAAATTCTCATTATTCCTTCATAATACACACTGCGTAGCTTTGTACTATGATACGGGTAATAGGAATTCTCTTATCGATCTTCGGATTCATGGCCGGGGCCGGATCCGCGCAGACGCTCTTCACGATGGAGCATAATAAGAATGCCAACGTCGTGGTCTATGAAGCATGGATGAGCGGCGGCGCTATCGATGAGAGCGAACCTGTCCGCGCCTACTGGCTCATGCGTGCCGAGCATGGACAGCGCGAAGAGCTTTCTATTTTTGAAAAAGCGATGGCCTATGGATGGGACATCGAATCGGTGCCCTCGCACAATGCTTACAAAATGTCGCTCACGGCTTTTCCGAACCGACCGATAATTATTCAAAGCTCCGCCGGTATTCCCTTCGCTACGATGCTGATCGGCGGCAAGCGCGCATACCTCAAACGCGTCTATATCTATGCCGACGAATCGAAAGTAGTGCCGGAAGTGCGCTACGTCGATGTCTTCGGAGAAACGCTCGATGATCATAAAAGCATCAGCGAGCGCATTACAAAGTAATGCTCCGTACGAACTATTATCCTCCTTCTTCCTTTTAAGCGGGGCAACCACCACGCAATAAAAGAAGAATACCACATAGAAGCCCCGGCCGATACCGAGCTCGTCTCACAATTACTGGAAGATAAGATCTATGAGTATAACTCCCGCACGATCGGCAGAGACGATGGCTTGCTGTTTTCACAAGTTATCAAAAATGAAGCAGGTGAGATCGTTGCCGGTGTTGCTGGCTGGACGTGGGCCGATGCCTGTGAAGTGACGCAGCTATGGGTTGCTGAAAGCGAGCGAGGCAGCGGGCTCGGAACACTACTGCTTGAAGCGGCGGAAGCCGAAGCAAGAAGCAAAGGGTGTACCACCATACTGATTAAGACCTATAGCTTTCAGGCTCCGAAGTTCTACGAGCGGCATGGATATACGATCCGGCAAACACTGGAGAATTTCCCCGCGAACTATACGTATTATATGCTGACGAAAACGATCGGCTGAGTTATTGTTTTTTACCCGACGAGTTTATTTCATCTGCAGATCGCAAAACCATACATCTCTTTTACCTTCGACGAAATGGACATGGTACGTACCCATGCCGGTGCGCTGGGTATTGCGCAGGAGGTCCTGAAGGCTGATGCCTTTTAACTGGCTGGTGCTTTTGCCGCTATAAGTAAGGATGCGCTTCTTTTTATCGTCAGTGACTTGCAGTTCGTAATCACAATCTTTACAGGGGGCATCAGTGTAATATTTAATGATAATAGAATCGCTCGCTACGATAGAGGAAGTCCAGATGCGAACGTCTCGTTTTTTCGATCCTTCGGAAAAATCCCGCTGCTTCACGGTATTAATATAGACGTGCCACATATCGACGGTATCGGCATGAGCAGTGGCGGCAAGAGAAATAATAAACAGCAGTAATAACCCCATTTTCATATTACAACCAACGCACATTTATCCGGAAGAATTTGGGCTATGTGTGGTTCTAAGGATAGAGAGGTAGTAGTCTGAGCATTATATCCTCATTGGGGGGAGGGATAGTTAGGATAAAATCACCCTCCCCCTGATGTACGGCCGAAAACTCCGGTGGGCAAATCCGGAGTTTTCATTTTCTGTGTTTTCGGAGCCTTGTTATGCTACAAATACTATTTATTAACAGGAACGTAAATTTGATTCTATATGAAATTCATACTTCGTACAAGGAGAGCGCGCTATGGCTCTCCTTGTAATGATTCTACGCTGACGATCCGCATTCTCATGAACCAGTCAGCCTTCCCCAATGTGATTTTGATGGATCGAATGAAAACGAACGAGTTGCTTTTAAGATGGTTAAAATAAGAATGATGCGTGTGCCTTTCAAAAATAGGAAGGATAGCAGAGCATTCGCAACCTCAATTTATTATAGAAAATCTTGCCCGGACTGCCCATCCGGTTATCGAATCCATTGAAAACCACGCCTAAAGCCCTAAGCTATTTTATACATTACCCATAGCAATGCCCATAGCGTTGGCAACGTACCAACCGCATCACCCCCATTGCTTTTACACTTCAGGCGTTTGTTACCAGTTAACGTTAGGATCAATGATTATTACCTGCGATAGCAGCGGCAGATATGCCTGGATTACCAGATCCCGTTGGTAGGGGTCGTTATATATTGCATCGACCGATGCCTGATTTGCCGTGTAAATATCGTGTAATTGAGCGGTATAGTACGGGGTGTTGGTTGTGATATACCCAAGCGATAGCATCACGAGGGCATATTGTTGAGTTGTAGTCATTGTTGTAGGCTAAAATATAAATCATGATAAAACTATGAAGAATTGAGTATATTTGAGTAAGCAAAATTAGGTGAGTACATCGACGATCACAACCTCACTTTAGATTCCAAAATCTCTATGCCATTAACAGTATGACCGATCTTAAAATGCTTCTTTCGGTTTTACTTTCCGAACATCTTTCTACGGAATCGCCCGTTGAAAATTTTTTGGAATCCCGCACGACATTGCTTTCTAAGCTTGCGTATGGGATTGCTACCGATCGCTATAAAACCGATAAGGATGCGCTTACCGACCTGTATGGACAGGTGAAAGACCTCCATGCCTTGCAGATACTTAAATCCAAGCTGAAAAAGAAAGCCCTGGCTTCATTATTGCTTAAAGATATTGTCTCGGTAGAGGCCAATCAACGAGAAGCAACAAAACACCAGTTGTCGAAATCGCTCGCACAGGCAAACCTTCTATTACAGTTTGGAGCCCGGACACTGGCAATCAAAGTATTAAAAAGAGTAGTTACTATTGGCTCTACGTTTGAACTTAACGATATCGTATTCGATGCGCTCGGATTATTGAAGATGCATTATTGGTATATTGGAGACCAAAAATCTTTTAGCAGCTATCGAGAACAGGTAGATGGCTTATTGCAAGTGCTGACCTCGGAGCACTTCGCCGAATCCTCCTACCAGGAGTTTTCTATCCCCTTTGTCAAATCGAAATCCCCAAGGGAAATAGCCATACCTAAAATCGAATCGGCTATTTCCGTTTTAGATTCCATACCGCCTAAGAGCAGTTCGTTTGTAATTGTACTCAATACTTTTAAACTCAAAATATTATTAAAACAGATCGAGGGGGATCCGATAGCTATTATCCGGGAGTGCTCCGCAGCATTACTATATTTAAAGCGGCATCCGCATCTGAGCAGCGATTCGCTGTTGGCATTCCTCTTACTGAACCAGTGCGAGGCTTTTGAACAGACTCGCCTTCATAGAAAAATTCTCGAACTATTACCGAAATTACGAGTACTAATAAAACAACATAATCCGAATAGATTAGCAGTGGAACGACTGGCGGCCATTTCCTATCTTCACTGCGGAGAATATGGTATTGCCGAGCAGACGATACATGATGCTATGCAGCTCCCCTACTATCAAATAGCCCTGCCCCATCAAAAAGAAGATTTTATTATTTATCAGGCATACCTGGAGTTAATACAGTATTTAACCGGAGATCACTTACCGGCTTCCTTCTCGAATCTATCCGATGTTCGCCGAAAGACAACTTCATCGTCGAAAGATAAGCTTGGCAATAACATTCATCTTATTATCTTGAAAACCCTACAGTATGTCATTTCTAAAGATTATAACCGATTGACACAGATAGATAAAATTCTCGACAATTACCTCTACCGGTATTTGCGCGGAGAAAAGAAATACTCAAAAGCGGCGACTTTTTTTACGATGTTACGAATCGTAATACGAGAAGATTTAAATAAGAATACAATTCAAAAGAAATCGGCACCGTATTACAATAAGCTGATTAAATATTCAAAAGACCGGGTTTTTGAATATAACGAAATAATTTTTTACGAGATACTCTGGGATATGCTCCTGCTGAAATTATAGGTGACATTGATGCAAGCTATAGAGCCATGTTGATCTACAGAGCTATCATTTCCCTATTTCTTCCTTCGATAATTTCCATCCATCTGAAGTAATGAGTACTACGGCATCTACTCTCAAGGCCTTGGCAATAACCTCTAACTTCACAACAGAAAGAGCGTGATTTCCATGTTCGACTTCATTCAAATACGACCTGCTCATGGCAGTAATGATAGAGAGGTCGTCGAGAGTATAGTCCATAGCATAGCGCAGCATCCTGATATTATCTCCTACAACCTGTTTGATATTCATGGTACAAAGATAAGAGCGAGCGTGTATAATATTTGGTCACAGGAGTACTCATTTTAAACTTTTTTGAATATTTTAAACATAAAGCCCCATAGGGGCGGCAGCTACATAGCCCCGTGCGTAAGCGCGGGGTCGATATTGCTTTTTAACACCGAGCTCCAGAGGAGCGACATATAAAGATAGAATCGGCAAACGATGAATAACAATATGCCGCTCCTACGGAGCTTTGATCTAAAACAAACTCGTTACCCCGCGCTTACGCACGGGGCTATGTAGCTGCCGTTCCTATGGGACTCCGTTGGTGTTTAAGGCGGTTTGTTAGGGCATCAGGGGATTCCTCGTTTCACTCGGAATGACAGGTATATACCCAATAAATTTCCCTCGCCCAAGAGGGAGAGGGATTAAGGGTGAGGGTGTATCCTTGAATACACAAAGATATTTTCATGTCTTCATCGATACTACTAATAGATTTTCTTAGGTGGTGTTGTATGCGAGATAGTAGTATAATAAGCGTTGCACCCTCATCCTTGATCCTTCTCCCTCGTAGGGAGAAGGACATCTTATTTATTGGGTTGCATAAGAGAATTCGTTAAGACATGTTAGGGATTCCTCCCTTCGGTTCGGAATGACAGGTATAGTAGAGGCCTTGAAGAGGAGGTAATATAATCCCAGCCAATCCCATAAATCCCATTAATCCCGGTTCAGACAATTTACAGGTATATTGTAAGCCTTTAAATACACCCCAAACCCCAAACCCCCAACCCCAAACCCCCAAACCCCAACCCCCAACCCCCCCGCCCCCGCCCCCCCCTTAGTTCCCCTTTGTTTTAACCCAAAAGCCTACCTTCCAACCCCACACCCCCTTTTTTCGCGCCCACCAGCGT
>CAYOJJ010000031.1:0-30172 GCA_964404255.1 uncultured Alphaproteobacteria bacterium
ACCCCAAACCCCAAACCCCAAACCCCAAACCCCAAACCCCAAACCCCAAACCCCATACCCCATACCCCATACCCCATACCCCAACCGAACCCGCAACCCCGAACCCCGAACCTGCTGTTATATAGCCTCAATGCCAAACCATACCAACGATACTACCTTCATGCAGCGCGCGCTGGAGCTTGCGCTCCTTGGACGGGGTCACGTCAGCCCTAATCCGCTCGTGGGTTGTGTGCTCGTTAAAGATGGTGTCATAATCGGTGAAGGCTTTCATGCGCGATATGGTACGGCTCATGCCGAAGCCGCGGCCATTGCCGATTGCAAGGCGCGTGGTAATTCTGCTGCCGGTGCAACGGCCTATGTTACGCTCGAACCCTGTGCGCATTTTGGTAAGACTCCTCCCTGCGCCGATCTGCTTGTCAGCGAAGGTATTGCGCGTTGTGTGATCGCGGTGCAGGATCCCTATCGTGAAGTCGATGGCCGTGGTATCGAAAAACTTTGCGCGGCAGGGATCGAAGTTGAAGTTGGTTTGTGTGAAGCCGAAGCGCGCGAAGGGAATAGATTTTTTTTGAAGCACTCGGTCACCGGCTTGCCCTATATTACGCTCAAGGCAGCGATGAGCCTCGATGGCAAGGTTGCGCTTAAGAGTGGCAAGTCGAAGTATATCACTTCCGAAGCCAGCCGCCGTGAGGTACACCGCCTTCGTTCCTATTACGATGCGGTAATGGTAGCAAGCGCCACTGTGCTTGCCGATGATCCGGAGCTGACGGTGCGCCTTGTCGAAGGCCGCCAGCCGCGGCGAATTATTCTCGATTCGTCACTGCGCGTCGATACCAATGCGAACGTCTATGGCGATGCGCACGCCGCTGCAACGATCATTATTGCCAATCGCCGCGCTGCCGAAGACAAGGCGCATAAAGTGAGCACGCTCGAAGAACGCGGCGTAACGCTCGTCACTATTGAAGCGGCGAACGAACAGCTCGATCTTGAGATCGTGCTTCGCGAGCTTGGAACCATGGGTATCAACAGTATCCTCGTTGAGCCCGGGCCGACGCTTGCCACGACCCTGCTAAAAACTGCTATCCCCGATGAACTTGTATTCTTTCTCGCACCGACGGTGTTAGGAGACGATGCCAGGTCGTTTATGGGCGATCTGCATTTGCGTTCGCTTGCCGAATCCCCCCGGTACCGGCTGCTCGAAACGCACCCTATCGAAAATTCTTCCGATGTATTGCTGCGCTACGGCCGGCTTGCATCTGCACTCAGTACTGCCGAATAATACTAGTAGTAATACCGTTCCATGCTCATTTCAATGACAGGTTTTGGCCGCGGAGAAGCCTCCAGCAGCCAAAGCGGCGCCGGGATCACCGCCATTGCGGAGGTCCGAAGCGTCAACTCGCGCTTTCTTGAAACGTCTATCCGCCTGCCGCGTAGCTTAAGTGAGCGGGAGTTCGAAGTCCGCGAGCTGCTTCGCAAAGGCCTCGGGCGCGGAAAAGTAAATCTCAACGTCCAGCTTACCGGCACCGACGAAGCGGCGTCGATCCCGTTATCGGTCAATGAATCGGCCGCGCGCGGGTACTTCGAATTGCTCGATAAGCTTCGCACCATCACCGGTATCACAGCCGAAATCACCGTTCGCGACGTGACCTCGTTCAATGAAGTCTTCGTTTCCGATGGTAACTCGAGCGAGCGTGCCGCCCAGGAATGGGCGCTCGTGCAGCAGGCCATTATAAGTGCGATCGAAGCGCTCAACGGTATGCGCAAGCAGGAAGGCGCGGAGCTCGAAAAAGATTTTCATACCCGCATCGCCACGCTCGGCTCGCTCGTATCGAAGATCGAAGAGCTCGCCAAAGGCGCTTCGGCCACCGAGTACGAACGGCTCAAACAGCGCGTGCTCGAACTCGTGAACGATCCTGCGGTGCTCAATACCGAGCGGCTCGAACTCGAGATCGCCCTGCTTGCCGAACGGCTCGATATTACCGAAGAGATCGTGCGCTTTCGTTCGCATATCAAGTTTTTCAACGAAGCGCTTGAAGGCACTGAGGCGGCGGGAAGAAAATTGAATTTCTTATTGCAGGAAATGAACCGCGAGATCAATACGATGGGCTCGAAGGCGAACGATGCCACGATCGCCCATTTGGTCGTTGCGGCAAAAGAAGAATTGGAGCGCGTACGCGAACAAGTACAAAATATCGAATAATGATTCGAAGAAGCTGGGCTGCTGTGCTGCTGCTCATCGGGGCGGCGTTATTCTGCGTGAAAGCCGAAGCCGCAACCTACCCCATCAAAGCAGCGAATACCGATTCGCTCTTTAGCGAGGTGAAGAAGCAGATCGCAGAGAAGCATATTGCTGCGCTGCCGATCGGCGAGCGCATTGTAGCCATAGCAAAGCTGTTTCTCGATAGGCCGTATCTTGAGAAATCGCTTGAGGTCGGCAACGATACCGGTGTCGTCTGCAATTTCAATGGCTTCGATTGCGTAACGCTCTTCGAAAATTCCTGGGCACTCGCCCGCTTTTGCAAGCGTAAGGATACTTCCTTGCAGGCTTATGCCGTTGAACTTTCAAGAACGCGGTATTATGATGAAAATCCCAGTGGTTTTCAAAACCGGATTCATTATACGACCGATTATTTTTATGTAGCCAGTTCGAAAAAATTATTGGAAGAAGTGACTGGCAAGATCGGGGGCGATTACACTGAGCTCGAGCGTAAGCCGATCAATTTCATGTCTACTCATCCTTCTCTATACGCCCAACTCAAAGCCGATCCTCAAAAAGTTGAAGCGATTAAACGAATGGAAAAAGATCTTGCTACTCATGGCGGCTTCTATTACATCCGGAAAAATAATCTTGCTTCGGTAGAATCGAAGATTCACAGTGGCGATCTCATTGGTATTACCACTCGCGTGCCCGGTATCGACTGCTCGCATACGGGTATTGCGTATAAAGCCGAGGACGGCCGTATTCATTTTCTTCATGCCAGCTCCGCGCTTGGCAAGGTCGTTATCAGCGAACTACCGCTCGTCGATTATTTGCAGAAGAATTTACCGCAAACCGGTGTTATTATCTACCGACCGAAAGAAGTAGTAAAATGATTACGAAAGAGACAACAGAAAAAATAGCAAAGCTCGCCCGCCTGGAATTCTCTCCCGAAGAGCACGAACAGCTCGCCGGAGAATTAAATAATATCCTCGGATACATCGATCAGCTTAACGAACTCGATGTGACGAATGTCGCCCCGCTCGAAAACATCAACGAAGCGGTAGAGGTCAATACCTTCCGCAGCGATGAAGTAAAAGCTTCCCTCGCACAGGTCGAAGCCCTAAAGAATGCTCCGAAATCCGGCGACGGTTTTTTCCTTGTGCCGAAAGTTATCGAGCAAATCTCTTCCGCAGCAGCAATAAGCGCTGACGATGAAGAAGAGATGTACGAGTGAGATCCGGGGTTGCGGGTTCAGGGTTCATATTCTTCATTTTCATCGCAAGTTCTCTGTAGCGGATAAATGCTTTCCTGAATAATCTCACGCCTTGGCCCCTTTGTGACCATTTAGCGCCTCCGTTCGTTAGCATCATTGATGAAACGATTTCACGTTATCCTACTGCTTGTTCTGCTTGCCAGTCCTTCTTTTGCACAGAAGCATTCTGCCGCCGATACCTCCGGCCGGAGCACCGTATTTGCAAAGCATCCTATTTCTTTTTATTTATCTAACAGCCATATTCCAAAGGTCTGCAAAGACCTGTACCTGAACAACCGCTTGCCAACCGATGACAATGATGTCTTATCGTTATTCGATAGCATTGTGACCAACAATACCGAAACGAGGCCGTTCTATTTCCTGACGCTGACACGCACCATGAAGAATGCCGACGGAGCCTATTCTGAAGCGCTCGGAGCAATGGCAAAGGAATTCGTCGAGAAAAGGACCGTCGAGTTCTTAACCTACTTTACTGAAGAACCGCTGCTTACGAAAGATGAACTTAGCGATTGGGCGAATGCCGTTGCCAGCGAAATTCAGATCGAGTTCGAAGGTAAAGAACTCAAAGAAGCGCAAACGATGAATGCCACCATGAAAACTCATTGCCGCAATACCACCCCGGCACAACAGCAACGGCTCGACGAATTTATGCAGTTAGTATATGCTGATCTGAAGGCTTCCGCCGCATCGAAGTAAAGCGGCAAGATCGGATAGAAGGTTAATCATCCAGATCGTATTTCATGGAATGGCTATCCCGAACGAAGACACCATAAAATTCCGAGTCGTCCGCAACTCCAAATGGGAGCAAAGTATCTTTCGGAAGAACTGGCCATCTTTCGGTTAATTCAATAATTTTCCATATCTTATTTCAAATCCTTTTAAGTGAATGTGATAATATCAATGTATGGGTAAATAAGATGTTTTTTCAAAGTATTGCTTACAACTTACCTGTGAACAGCGAAACACGCAATAACGGAGGTTGCATATAACAAGAATGTAATCCATACTTGAAATCTATGAGACCAATTACCTTTTAGTCCAAAATGCTTTTTCCGCCGTATAATTTCTTGTTTAATATCATCGCCCCATTGATAATTCAAAATTTTTAACATTTCCTTCTCCATCTCAATAGCGACTAATCGGTCAAATCTATTAGCACTCCCAAAACTCAAAATATTATATCTTGTCATTATAAAAATAAGGCCTCCTACGATAGTAGTCCCTGCCATCAATGGAAATGATTCAATAACTATTTTACCGTTCAGTACTGCAAGGATATAGGATAAGTATCCTGCCCACACAACAAGTAAATATTTCCACTCAAATTCTCTTCTTGTCCTAAAATTAACCCAGCCAGTATTTGAAATGGTTGAGAATGCGTCAAAACGATGTTTTTCTTCATTAGTCATATTTGATGATGGATTAAAAAAACTAAGTTAGTAAAAATATTTGGGATTTTACCCCCAAAAAAGCACCTAATTTGAGGCATCTACATTCGAAAACTTTAATAAAACAGGCTTTGACTTCGAAAGCGGGCTCTTTTACCAATCACTCTACACTTCTATAATATTCAGGAATAAGCAATACCTCTGGATTAACACCTAATGCCTTTGCGAGCCTGGTAAGCCGGTTAACGGAAATGTTCTTTTGCGCCCGTTCTATTTCGCCGACGTATGTTCTGCTCATATCCGCATCGAACGCCAGGTCCTCCTGAGAGATGTTTCTCTTCTGCCGGATAAAGCGAATATTATCCCCTACAATTTCCTCGATAGTCATAGCTATAAATTAACTTGGGTTATTTTATCGGTCTATTCATTTTGATTAGCCCGATATTCATGTTTTGAAATGAGTTAACTCTATAAAAATTGAATACTTAAGCTTTTATATACATACTATAGTATGCAACGAAAAAATTACATACTATAGTCTGTCAATGCTGAATTCTTTTTGCGGTTACATAAGGTCAATGAATAAGCGCATAAGGACGATCGCAGCCGATAATATCAGGCATTTGCGTAATAAGCTCAATCTATCTCAGGAAGCATTGGGTGATCGCGCAGGTTTGCATCGAACATATATTGGTAATGTCGAGAGAGCAGAGAAAAGTATAACTATCGATCAGTTGGCAAATATTGCAGCGGCGCTCAAAGTCCCGGTCAATGTATTATTGATAGAAGATTATTATAAGAATAGTTAAGAGTGAATTAATTATTGCGGAGCAATAGGCTTTATCTAAGATGATCTCACTATTCAAATACTAATACCCCGAGAACCGTTCGGCTACTGCTACTAAATCAGTAGTTTTTCCCGGCAAACTCCCCTACCAGATTCATTGCTGCTTCTTTGCTGGATATTTTATGGGAGGCAACGTCGTCTAATTGCGCTTCGAGGGCGGCGGCGCGCTCGCTTGTCCAGAATTGTCCGCGCAGCATACTTTCTACTAATTCCACGATGCGCTCATGGTCGCGCGTGCGGCGGCGTACTCCGAGCGTGCCGGTAGCTTCGAGATGCTGGCGGTGGCGATCGACTTCGGCAATCACCTCAGCGATTCCCGTACCGTTTGCCGCGATAGTCTGCACGACTTCCGGTATCCATTCGTGCTCGGCATGAGTAATACGAAAGGTGAGGATCGTTCTTAGTGCGCGTACGGCCTGCTCCGCGCCTTCGCGGTCGCTTTTATTAAGCACGAAGAAATCCGCTATTTCCATCAGTCCCGATTTCATTGCCTGCACGGCATCGCCGGATTCCGGCACGAGCACAACGATCGTCGTATCGGCCGCTTTGGCAATATCAAGCTCCGACTGACCGACACCCACTGTTTCGAAGATCACCAGATCAAACCCAGCGGCATCGAGAATATCCGCCGCATCTTTCGCTTTTGCCGAGAGACCTCCGAGCGAACCACGCGTGGCCATCGAACGAACGAAGACGCCGCTATCCATTGAAATATCCTGCATACGAATGCGATCACCGAGCAGCGCACCACCGGTAAAGGGACTCGTAGGATCGATTGCGACAATGCCAACGGTCTTGCCGAGCTTGCGATACGCTTTGGTAAGTTCGGAAGTAAGCGTGGATTTTCCCGCACCCGGAGGGCCTGTGATGCCGATACGATACGCATGGCCGAGCTTCGGCGCAAGCTCGTGCAGCAGTTCTGCCGAACCGATAAGATCGTTCTCGACGCTGGAGATCGCTTGTGCAACCGCCCGTCGTTCTCGGGCAGCAACGCGCTCGGCAAGTGAAGGTGTACTCACTGACAACAGGAAATAATTAGAAGTACAAAATTACGGCACAGAAGAACGTCGAATGCTCAGATAGCTTTTTCGTAGATGCGATAGGTCTTATACTTTTTACCGTTCATCATCTCGCAGGCGCGGTTCATGGCGTCGTTATCGTCGAGTATCCAGGAGGCTTCGCCCTGCTTATAGCCTTTTTGCTCAACCCTGTTGATCGTTTCCCGGTAGAGCATCCCATCGATGCCGCGGCCGCGATAGGCTTTCTTTACACCGAGAATAAGAATGCGGACGGTATCGATCTTCCCTTTTTTCGTGAGCAGGTTCCAAAGCCCGATCGGAAGATTCATCAAGCCTTTTGGAATGCGCGGGCCGCCATGGAACGCCTGGTTGATATCCGGCACCGAAAGCGCAAAGCCGATCGTTTCATCGCCTTTTTCAGCAAAGAGGATAAGGCTTGGGTCGTAGATCTGCTTTAGATCTTTTGCAACGAATTCAAATTCATCGTCGGTCAGCGGCACATACCCCCAATTTGCTTCCCATGCTTCGTTATATAATGCTTTGATCTTCGAGACTTCGCTATCGAAGCGTTTGGTATCGAACCCTCTGATCGTAATTCCCGAGCGCTCCTGCAAGGCATTGGTTACGCGAATCAGTTTTTCCGAACGCGAATCTTTTACCGTCAGCAGCCAGGCATAGAGATCTTTTACATTATGATACCCGCAGGCTTCTATTAACGCCGGATAGTATTTCGGATTATAGGTCATTAAAAAGACCGGCGGGCTACCGAAGCCATCGACGAGCAGGCCGTATTCATCGTTGACCGATGGATTAGCCGGGCCTTGCACGGCAGTCATACCCTTACTCTTTAAGAATTGTTCGGCTTCGGCAAAGAGAGCGCTTGCTACATTGTTATCATTTATACACTCGAAGAAACCGAAGAAGCCTGTTTTATCGTGATGCGTTTCGTTGTGGTTGCGGTTGATGATCGCGGCAATTCGTCCTACGGCTTTACCATCCTCTTCGGCAATAAACCACGCCACTTCCGAATGCTTATAGAATGGGTTCTTGATCTCGTCGATAAGCTTCAGGCGGTCCATCTCGAGCGGCGGCACCCAGTTCGGATCGCTGCCGTAGATATCCCAAAGCAAGCGCACGAAGCGGAGCTTATCCGCTTTCGAATGGATCCGCTTTATTTGCAGCATAAGGGTTAATGCTTTGAGACGGTATTCGCCGTTTTATTCATCTGCTCTCCGGCTTCGAGCGTAGCACGCTGGGAATCGGCGCCGGCGGTGATGAGCTTCTTATTCGCCTTATTGACGATATTCATATACTGCTGATACTTCTCGTAATCGTCTTTGGAGTTGAACTGAATCTTCCCGTCCTTAATCTCGATCTTTGAAACCAGCAGCAGTTCGAGCGTCTCTTTGATTCTCGTATAGAGATCGGTGAGCGCCAGCGTATATTTTTCAAAGCCGCTGTGATCTTTACGGTTGGCAACGACAAAATCTTCGAGGTAGGTATCGCGCATCTTTCTCGGCAGTTCGGAGCGGAAGGCCAGTACCGAATCTTCGACCTCTTCGCGGAATTTCGTGCTGACCGTGCGATAGACTTCGAGGTAGCTCAGGAATTCCCGTATCTTGGCAATGTTCTCGACGATATGCGCCGAGTCGAGCATCGAAGGATCGAGCAGGTTGCGCTTATGAATTTTATCGAGTTCTTCGTTGAAGTGCTCGGAGCGCTGGTTGATCGTATGCATTGTCGTATCGATCAGATGCACGGCACGCGCATTCATTTCGTCCATCGGGCCCTGCGCCCGAAGACCCGAAGCAAGGAATAAAAGCGCTAAAAAACAGATCGTCGCAATTCTCATAATCGAACTCAAAAATAGGCTGTCTATAAATCGTTAAAACGTCCACCGAAGTTTCGCTGTCGGCACATAGCCGATAAGCCCATTAGGAAAGGGCTTTCGCACGAGTTCTCCTTCGAGCCGGATCGCGCTGTTATGATCGCGCGCGAGCAGGACGGCATCGATCGCCGAGAGCACGCGGTTGAGCACCATACCCCAGATGAAATAGCCGGCAATATCGTACTGCTGGTTCATGTTCGCGCGCATATCGGCATGGCGCTGGTAATCGAACGAGGTGAGCGGATCGCGCGAGGTAGCATCTTTCCATCCCCAGGTGAACTGGATATACTTGGAGATCAACTCATAAAATTGCTGCGATCCGCGCTGCGGCAGGCGATGCGTAAAATCGGAAAAGCCGATCTGATCGAGCGTGTCTTCGGCTTTATTGATCGAGGAAAAATTATTGCTATCGATCTTCAGATCGATATGCGCTTCCTTAAGATAGACTTCGAGCGAATCGGTATAGCGGCCTGCCGACCACAGGCTATCAGCCCAGGCATGAAAAGCCAATAGCGAATCATCGCCGCGCTTATCGAAGTAGAAATGCCCGTACCAAAGGCCGCCTTCGAGCGCCGTGAAGATCACCCCGCGCCAGATCTCATCACCGACATAATATTCACCAAGACCGGGTAGAATAAGGGAAAGGCCCGCCGCGAGCACCGGATTTTTCTTTCCGATGATCTTCGGAGTCTCCGTCGGGATCGGCACACTGCGCTCATCGTGCCGTGGGGCAGTCTGGCTCCAGAATGTATATTCTGCTAATAATGCATTATTGTTCTGTAACGTAATAGAAGCAGGCACAGCGGCAACCGGCTCCTGAAATTGAGCCAGCGCCGAAGCAGACACGATTACTACAAGCAAGAGCTGCACGCTCATTACCTGCAGAATTTTTTTACACAACCTCAACTCTTCCACTGGGTAAGGGATCGGCGAAGGGCATTACCACTTAATGCCCAAACTAAATCGCAGCGTATTGGCAAGCGGGTGATTTTCTTCGAAGGTATTAATGTAACTAAAATCGAAGGTATAGACATCGTAGCGGATACCGGCGCCAAAGGTAAGGTAGCGGCGGCCACCGACGGTTGCTCCTTCGGTGTAGTATCCGGCACGAAGAGCGAATAACTGGGCATACCAATATTCCGCGCCGAGCGAATACATGAGCGAGCTTCCGGTATTGGCATCCCAGGCGGTTACGAATGCCTTCGGAAGGTTATCGTACGGCAAGTTCGTCGAATCGCGGTGCACGAGCAGCTTTGCCACATCGGCCGCAAGCGTAATGCTATTATACTCATCCTGAAGTACCATATACGAAGCGCCGAGACGCATGATCGTCGGCAGCGGATCGGCCTGAGCCACATCGACGTAACGGACCTTCGGACCGATATTGGCGATGTTCACACCGACAGCCAGGCGATTAGCGAGCTCTTCGATGTAGGTCGAATCCGGACGCCACATCGCGCTCACGTCGAAGCTGACCGAACGGCCGATACCTTTTTGCTTTTCCTGCCCGACGGTGATCGGCGAAAGCGACGATTGAATGTAGCGGACGTTACCACCGAATCCCCATTCCGGCGAAAGCTTCGTCGCATACGCTAAAGCGATCGAATATTCGAACGAGTGGAATTCACCCTGCGGATCGGGAGAAGTCTCGGTCGTATAAATAAACTTTCCGAGATTCAGGAAGGTGATGTTCGCGCCGATAGTACCGCCGAAATCTTCTTCGTTATTCCATTTGAAATTGGCATACTCATAGAAGAGATCGCTGTTGAATTGCGGCAGCCATTGCGAATGGGTGAGATAGACTTCTTTGCCGGTCTGGAAGGCCAGGCCTGCCGGATTCCAGAAAATGGCATTGGAGTTATCGGCAATACCGGTTCCGACATCACCCATACCGCTGGCTCTGGCATCGGGGGCGATGAGCTGGAACGGTACGGCTGTCGTGGTGATCTGAGCTGTTTGCTGGGCGGCCGACTGCTCGATGCTCACCGTGAGCATCAGGGTTATAGCGGTCAGCACAAAAAGGATACGTTTCATTACTTATTATTCTCCTAAAAAATCTTATTGCTGGTGTAGAACGATAAACTTGCCGCCGGAAGTGGTCGTCACCCCACTGAGCCGTTGGCGGGCCGTAAGCCGGTAGAGATACATACCATCGATCAGTGTCCCGCCGCCATCGTCCTTGCAATCGAAGGGGATCGTTATAGTATTAGCAGAAACTCCGGGTACCTCGATCGTGCGGGTACGCTGCCCTATCGCCGTATAAATATCGAGCGTTACATCGACCGGTACATCCGGCGAAGCCGGCTGTTCGAACGTAAATGTACCGTTCGTCGAGACCGGATTGGGTATGAGCGTTGTATTATAAAGCTCATACGGGTTATCGCCTTTGGCAACAAATTCTACTTCGCCGCTTGCGGGGTTACCGGCGGCATCGAAGGCACGAACGCGGAGTAAATGCCTGCCGAGCGGAAGCGTCGAAGGCGTGATGGTCGTACCGCTTGCAAAATTATTCGGCTCGGCAACGTAGTGCTCGGCCAGATCGATCATGCCGGCCGTGGAATCATCGAACCAGCCGGTGAAGGAATGGCCGATGCTCGAAGTCGAAGTATTAAGCCCGCTGAGATCTTTTACATCGACGATAATATCCGAGTGTAGTGGCACGACATCGCCCGAATGAAAGGCTCTCGAACCGATATAGATTTTCAAACCCGGCCCCGCATGATCGGATTGAATGCGTGAAGTATCTATACCGAATACTCTGAGGTTTGTTGCAACGCCGAGCGCGGAGCGATCGGTCGAATCGTAAGCCAGCATACTTAAGCGCGCATTCGAGGAATCGAACTTTATATCTTTCGAGACAACGAATGAAGTATGGAAGCGGCCGCCGGCAACGGTTGCAGCGCCGCTATAAAGAATAGGGCCGTTCGTCCACCAGCGGTCGGTCATGGGTGGGCGGTCGTTGAAGGTCGAGATAGCCGAGACGAGTGTCGGGGCATCGTAGAGCGTGACGGTCGTCGAGCCATTGAAGGTGTGGTCGAGATCGGAGCCATCGCAGGAATTGGAGATATGCCCGGAAATTTCGAGCAGCGATAATGCCGAGATCGTCGTCGGTACTGCTCCGTTGGCATCGTACCCCTGGCCGTTAAGGCTGTCGATAACGACGTACTGGCGCGGAATAATGACCCGCTGTGCCGGATCACCAAGGATATAATACTTCGGTAAATTCGTCGAGAAGAAGGAGCCGGCTTTGCGGGCGATCTGATAGGCAATACCGACCGGCGCCGAACCTACTAACCCATCGCAGGGCGTTGTATAGAGCGCGTTGTAAAAACGTGTCGGGAAATCGTCGCCCCCGAAAACCGAACGCGATGTTGCGAAGAGGCCGATTGCTCCGCCATCGGGCTTTTGCAGCATCTGCACTCCGCCGGAAGTAACGGCAGCATAATCGTCGAAGGTACTGAAATCGCAGGTTGCCGTTGTAACGAAGGCAAGTTTATTAGTATTGGTAAATTTATTGATCGTCGAAGGCACATTCAAAATACCTTCATGAGCCCAGACCGTCGGGTTGCCATGACCGATATAGGAAATAACAGCCGAGCCGGAATTGAACGTGTTAACGATCGCCGCTTCCATGCCGGTCTTGCGTAAGCCGCCGGTCGTGATGACATCGGGGAATGCCTGCCCGTAAATTTTTTCAATGAGAATACGATCGGCAACCTGATCTACTTCATTCTCGGTATCGACAATATGATCGAGCAGATCGTAACTCGCGTTCTCGCCATGACGGTCGTCGCAAATAAAAGAAGCCTTCGAGCGCCAGATGCCCTTATCGGATTTCGTTTCGTAGCGGATAACCTTATCGGTTATCGTTGCAATATCCTCGACCGTATTGGCGACTATTCTGCCGATAGCAATGCTCGGCGCATAGCCGGAAGTAAGGCGTGCATAGAACCCATCGTCCGGATCGCTGTAGAGCGGTTCGGCCGAGCGGTAACTGCCGATCGAAAGCGGCTGGGAATACCACGTCTCATAGACCGGAATATTGACCGGCAGTTGAGTAGTACGATTCTGATAATCCACATGCCCGCCGCCAAAGAGCAGTACATACAACGGTATGGTACCGCCGGAAGCGGCGCTATAGGTAATAGAGGCACGAAGGAAATCCCTGATCGCGACGGCATCGTGCGACCCATAGCCGAACTCGCGGTAAATATCTTCGATCGTTACGACCTTAACGCTCATCGGCTCGGTGGCCTGGCCGCCTGCGCGGCGCTGGGCCGCATAGCGATTGGCTTCATCGAGAAACGCCTGCGGCGTAATGATGATCTCGGTCGCTCCTTCGGAGCAGATACTTTGCCTGAGGTTTGGCGCCGTAGTGGCGGCAAGCTGCGGGCTCAGTGTTTGCGAAGGAGTAAAGGCGATAAAGCGGCGCACATCGGTTTCCGGAGCTTTAACCGTCACATCGATATTCGGGCCCGAAGCAGTGGCAAGCGCTCTGACATTCGTTACATCGGTAATATCCCACAGCGCTCCTTCGGAGGCATCGGTAAAGGTATAATGATAATTGTTCGCATCGCCATATTGCAAAAAGAGCGCCGGCGCTGAAAGCAGCGAAAGCGAACGCTTATAAAATACTTCGATCCAGTTCAGCCATGCTTTAGCAGTGTTATCGTTCGAAGCAAGGCCGATCGTGAGTGATGTCGGGACACTCGCCGTGGTGCCGAGCAGGAAAGAATTATCCCAACGGCGCGAAGTATAAGGCGGTTCGTAGGGGTCGGTCGTCGAAGGATCGGAAACGGTGCCGATATCTTTGCCATCGAGCGAAAGCGAAAATGTTTTTGCCAGAACGGCATGAGCATTAAAGCCCGGGCGGATGATCGTTGAATCGGGAAGATACCCCGGCATAGGAGGCAGGGTAACCGAGATCGTAGAACCGAGCGGTATCTGCTCGCCCATCATTTCGCGGCTCGTATGAGTCGAAGCTTCTTCGAAGAGCAGGTCGCGTTCGTGCAGGACGACGCTCTGCACTCTCGTAGCAGGCGTGATAATTGCTGTATCGTTGAGCACATCGCCTTTAACACTAATGCGCTTTGCTGCTTGAGCGCCGCCCGTCTTCAACAAAAAATGTCCGCTGGTAGTAAAGGGATTAAAGAAATGATAGAGGCCATATTGGCGGTCCTGCCAGGAAACATAATGCCATTCGGCCGGCCCCGCGGCAAAGAATGTCATCTCTTTGAAGGAGCCATCGGAATTGGTTTTCACATCGATGGCGCATTCGCGAAGCTGGCCGGTAAGACTATCGACTGCTTCCGGCAGCATCTTCGCTCCGTAGCCATAGAGCGCGATCGTCGAAGCATCGGCTGAAGAAATGCCGGCTTTGGCAAGATCGGCAGCAGTGATCTTATACACGCCTTCATCGGTCGTGGTGACGGAAAGCCATTGCTCGCCGCTCACACCGGCTACGGCCGATACTTTATTAGCCGCACGTTCTGAAACGATGGGGCGGCTAAGATCGCCCGTGGCCGAATTATAGAACTGGCTTACCGTACCGTTAATAAACATCGCACGGTAATAAGCTCTATCCTGATCGGATACCGATACCGCCGTGGCTCCATGATGGGTAAAGCGTACCTTCACCACCATATCGGTTACGAGCGTAATTTTTTTCGACTCAAAATCGGCGCTGACAGGATGGATCACGAGGTCGCAGCTATATGCCGTTCTGATGATCTGCGCCGGTGCGACCGATACTTCTGCCACCGGGCGGTGCGCGGCATACGCTTCGGGATCGCGAATGAATTCGGCAAGCAGAGCTCCCTGCTTCGGTTTGCCGGTGGGCGCCGGAGCGATAAAACCATCGATCGTTTTGCTCGAACGCGAAACGACTTCGATCACCGGCTGTTCGTTCGAAGCGGCAACGAGCATCGAAAGATCGAGCTCACGTTCGGCCGGCTGGCCTGGCTGAACGGTCGGAGGAAGCGAACTGCCTCCAAAACTAATATCGAGATAGCGGTCGCCGCGAAGCGGATCGCTTACTTCGGTCCTCGTGTACTGGGGATGAATATGAACGGTGAGCTCCGAAGCCGAAGCAGATACGATGGTGTAACTGGGATTCGGAAGGCTTTGAGAAAGGGAGAGTTTGGGGAAGGAAATAACGAGAACCATTGCAGTAAGAATACTGCAAAGCACTAACGAGCTTCTCTTCGCTATGGTGGTTGAATTTCTATGCATAAAGAGTCTTACCCGGTACTATAAAACCGGTTCAGACAATAAACGCCCTGATGTAATATTTGATACAACGGAGACAGATTATTACCACACTCTGGGAAATAACCGGACCGTTCGGTATCTATCAGTAGTAGAAATTCTCGATAGTCGCTCCTAACAGTGCTAAAAACAGGTCTTTTTAGCCAAATTAATGGCTAATCAATACTTTAAAGGCTTTTTCAGCAAAAGTAGTTCGCCGCAAAATGCCCTATTGATAAGACACGTAAAAAGGGGAAAAATCTACAAAAACTTCAAAAAAAGTTACCCCGGAGGCCAGGAAAGCGCCCGGCCGCCGAGCAGATGGCAGTGGATGTGAAACACGCTCTGGCCGCCATCGCTATTGCAATTAAAGACGAGCCGGTAACCGCCTTCGGCAATCCCTTCGGAGGCAGCGATATTTTTTGCCGCCATAACGAGCTTTCCCATCAGCAGGGTATCCGAATCCTGAAGGTCGTTGAGCGTCGGCGTTGCTTGTTTTGGGACGATAAGAATATGCGTCGGGGCCTTGGGGTCGATGTCGCGAAAGGCGATAAGCTCATCGTCTTCGAAGACGATGGTCGCCGGGATCTCGCGGGCGATTATTTTTTCAAATAAGGTCATACCGGTTCAAACTATTATCTAAGAGCTAAACCGCTCTGATGCTCGCTCTGCAATTTACCGATACCGAAATAGAACGACGCTTTTGCCTTGACGAACATTCCGCCGGTCGTATCGGTAAGCCCGTGAGCATAGGGCCCGAAGTTCGCCGAGTTCGTGCTGCCCGAAGGCAACATAGCGAGAATGCGGACGTGGCGGTCGAAAAATTCTATCGGTCCGGAGAACGGCAGTTTATTGGCCGGGCTAAGCAGGGGCTTGCCATCGGCATGTTCGAGCCAGCCGGCCCGCGGCTGGTAGAGCCCCGGGCGGTTGAGGATCGTCCCTTTGGAATAAAGATATACCGGCGCCGTCAGCGAATAAGAAATGCTTGGGAAGATTCCCGTTGCCTGAGTGGCGACGACAACCGAATCGATCACGGCGCGAATATCGAGCGAGTCGAGATGATCGTTCTCTTTGGCGGCCTGGTATTCTCCTTCGATAAGATGAACGGCGCGCTCGCGCAATTCAAACGAAGCTTCAGAGCCGCGGTTGGTACCAAGCCCGTTGAGCGCTCCGCTGACGATCATAAGGATAAAGCCGAAACTGCGCAGCATCCGATCGACGGCGCCGCGGCGCACGGCCGGCCCCCGCGAATAGCTTGCCGCGATCACGAAGAACAGTGCCATCCAGATAAAGGCGCTCGTTTCCACCCCGATCGAATACAGGAAATAGCCGAGGATCGCCACGACAAGCAAAATAGCTCCGGCGCTTTTCGAAGATTTCGATTGCCATGAGACTTCTTCCATCGGCAGGATAAAAGCACGCACGAGCGAAACGAGCGCGAGCAGGACTGCAACTCCCGAAACCAGCGCCGCCAGAATATCCGAACCCGGAAAGGCCGCTTCATTGATATGCGGCGTAACGGCAAGCGCCATCAGAAAATGAGCCGGGGCTGTTGCCGGAAGGAAGCCGCTCGTCGAAAGCATAAAGACCGGCGAAGGAGCTATAAAACGCAGGAGCAGGATAACGCAGCCCGGGATAACGAGGCCGACCACCCTATTGAAATTCGAAAGCCAGCCCTGGCTCAGGTGCACACTGCGCCGCTGTTCATTGGCAACAGTGATCGTAATAAGCGCCACCGCAAAGAACGCGAGTGCATGGCAGAGCGCCACAATGGCAAAGCCCACCATCAGGATATAATACACGAAGCTCTGCGGCCTATCCTGACGCAGGAAGAAACTCACGAGCGCAATGGCAAGCGTTTCCCCAATGAGATACGGGATGTTACCAATGAAAAACACGCCGCTCCAGACGATCACCGGCACGAGGAAATAGACCGTCGCTTCACGCACGCGAAGCGAGCGCAGCATTGAAATCATAGCCATGCCGCGAAGGAAGAAGCCGACGATCACCGCCAGCAGGCGGATCACTACTTCCCCGCTCAATAAAAAAGAAAGTAAGCCGGAAATAAAAGGGACGAGCACATTTGCCGCCGGAAGCGGAATGATCTGAAGACCATCTTTTGCGCCGGAAAAATGCAGGCGAATGGCATCGGCCTGCAAACTCCAGAGCGAAGCATCGAGCGGCAGGTACTTATGGAAGAATATCCATATCGCCTCGATCAGGAGCACAACCGTAACCAGTGCCCGCGCTTGCCGTTCTCCGCGCCCTATGGAATCGTCGTACATTTAAACTACCAAATCCGAAAAATCAAAAATACAGCTAAATGGGCACCAGGTGCTCTATATCTCATAAATAATTATATTTGTAGTGGATTATGATCAAAAGTTTTAGGCTTGACCTTACATTCGATCGTGTGCGCCTGCAACAGGACCTTGCCGGGGTAGCCGAAGCCGCACGCTGGCTGCCGCATTTCAATACCGGCTATTATGAAGGTAGTTGGAGCGGCATCTCCCTGCGTTCGGTCGGTGGAAGCGAAGAAAGCATTTATCCCGATCCCACTTCTTCTGCCGCCTACCACGATACCGAACTCATGCGCCACTGCGAATACATCCCCGAGGTACTATCGGCCTTAGGATGTGAAGTAACATCGGTGCGCTTTCTTAATCTTACCCCGGGGACGATCATCAAGACTCACCGCGATCATACGCTCTGCTATGAAGACGGTGAAGTACGTCTGCATATTCCGGTGCAGACGAACCCCGATGTCGAATTTATTAGCGATGGCGAAGCGCTGGCAATGCATGAAGGGGAATGCTGGTACATCAATGCCTCCCTGCCGCATAGCGTTGCCAATCGCGGCACGAGCGATCGCATTCATCTGGTGATCGATTGTATCGTTAACGAAGAATTGAAAAAGCACTTTAGCGGCCGTGCCCAAAGCACCGAGCGCGCTCCATCACTCTCCGAAAAAGACAAAGCTCAAATGATCGCCGCCCTCCAAGCGATAGGCACTCCGGCCTCTTTACAACTTATCGAACAACTGCAGGCTTCATAAATGGATACCACAACCCGGACTATTATCGAATTCATCCGTTCCATCGGCCTAAAGATCGAAGAGGCATCGATCACCGGCGAAACAGTACTGCCCGGTATCGATATTGCAAACGGCGGGCTCATCTATGACCCCGAACGTATGCTCTACCCCGGCGACTTATTACACGAGGCCGGACATCTTGCCGTAGTGCCGAAAGCAGTACGAGATTCATTCGACGGCCCGCTCGACCCCAAGCTCGATCTCGAACAATCCGGCGAACTGATGGCAATTCCCTGGAGCTACGCCGCCTGCCTGCATTTAAAGATCGACCCGGCAATAGTCTTTCACCCACACGGCTATCATGGCGGCTCGCAATCATTACTCGATAATTTTTCCGAAGGAAGATACATCGGAGTCCCGATGCTCGAATGGACGGGGCTCTGTTTTACAAAACAAGAAGCAGCCGAGCTGGGAGAGCAGCCTTTTCCGGTGATGAAGCGGTGGATACGGGAATAGGGTTGTCTGAACCGTGATTAATGGGATTTATGGGATTAGCTGGGATTATTTTGATTCTTCTTCAAGACCTTTACTAAATCTGTCATTCGTCTGAACCATGATTAATGGGATTAAAGGATTAACTAGGATTACTTTTATTCCTCTTCAAGCTCTTTACTAAGCCTGTCATTCCGAGTGAAGCGAGGAATCCCCTGACCTCCTAACCAACCGTCTTAAGCATCACATAAAATAAAATCTCCTTCTCCCTACGAGGGAGAAGGACAAAGGATGAGGGTGCAACGGTGAATAAAAGGTGAGGTTGATATTCACCACCGCCCATGATTGAAATCGTGGGCTATTATGTTGCCGTCCGCCTTTGGCGGACTCGAATGCTAATTTTTAAATTCTTGAATATACCTATCATTCCAAGGAGTGAAATCCGCCAAGGCGGACCACGGCGGATGAGGAATCCCCTGACATCCTAACGAATCGTCTTAAGCATAATGATAGCCCGCAGCGCGGGCGACAGCTACATAGCCCCGTGCGTAAGCGCACCCAACTCGGAGAGAAGCCGTTTTTAGTAATGAAGAATTGAGTACGATAGTTATAAAAATTAGAAACCCACTTAGATTATGAATTTATTATGTGTCTTTGATTCTTGGCTTAATCTACAAAATAAAGGTGACCAAGCAACATGGTTACTTGTCTTTGTAAATATTGGCTTCTTAATAGCTAATATTTTGCTATGGATTGCCACAAAAAATGCAACAAAAAAGACGACTGATTATTTTAAGCTTTTGAATACACCTTGGGTAGCTGTAACTGATTGTTATATCATAGAAGGTGGTATAACAGTTGGTTCACCATACCTCATAATAATAAAGTATAAGAATTTTGGAAATGTATCAACAAAGATTTCGAGTTACTTATTAAAAATCACATTTGGAGAGGAGAATGTACCCATATTAGACAATTTATTTAATAATGAAGTAGTACCATCAACGGAAATGATGTGCAAAATAAGTTTTAAGGCCTCTGACTATAAATCTATGAATGAAAAATTGACTGTCAACTTACAACTTAATTATGAAGGTTTGGATGGAGAAACGAAAGTTCATACTTTTGAAACAGAATTCAATTTTTGGGAGGAATGTTCTAAACTTTCAGAATATAAAAGAGAAAAATGGAAACCCTCACGTAACCCAATATAAGATAAAATCCAATTATGAATAAACAAATACTTCCTATTTAAGAAGCAGTATATCAATAGGTTACTTCCGCTTTTTCAAAAAGCCTTTATAAGCATTTTCTGTAATAAGAGTATTAACGTCCACCCCAAGGGCTTTTGCCAAGGTTACTAACTTTTCAATGCTAATGTTCTTCTTACCGAGTTCTATATCGTTTATATAGGTTCTGCTCATTTTTGATAGCAAGGAAAGGTCGTTTAACGTCAAATCTTTTGCAAATCGTATCTGCTTAATATTCTCCCCTATAATACGCTTTATTTCCATAAGCGCAAAATAGCAAATCTTTTATTTGGCTTGTCCCTCTACTGATGGATAAATGTTGTATATTTGCAATATGTAGATAAACCACTCTCAAAAAATGACTATTCAGCAGATCGTCGGGGATAATATCCGTTATTATCGCACCCAAATAGGGTGGCCTCAGGAGAAACTGGCTGTGCGCTCGACACTAAGCATGAATTATGTGTCGGCCTTAGAGCGCGGGCGGGTAAATATTAGCGTCTTCAATTTAGAAAAGATCGCCAAAGCCCTGAAGATCGAACCGGCGGTGTTGCTCGTTAAAGATGCCTCTGCATTGCCGAAAGAATTATTGCAGGCATTGAATGCCATTACGAGATAGGGCTGGCCGAAAGCCACAACCACTGAACCAAGTCTTTGAACATCCGTGTTAAAGGTGCAGGTGATGGAGTGCCACCTTTAACCGCCCCTGCTACCGGCTTCGAGTGCCGGTTCTTACGGCTGATGACTCCTACAATAATAGCGATGCCAGGCATGGTATCGGATGTTATTATAGGCAGCCGTACTTCCCGAGAATTCCCTGCCTATCCTGCCTTCCGATCCCTGCTTAGCTTTTCCTTTGTACGTAGCATAGAGAAGATATGTCAGAATATCCGCAATGGTCGGTTCGGGATTACTCCTCGACCGCCCGGTATTTACTGCGATGGCTAATACGCCTGCTTCCGGTTTCTATCTTGATCGGCTCGGCCTGTAGCCTCTTCTTATGGAGTATCTCCTGGGCAACGCGCACCCGTCAGGAAATACCCGAATTACTGTACCTCCTACCGATAGCGGGCATTATCATTAGCTGGCTATACCAGAAGTTCGGCGAGCGTGTGGAAGCGGGCAATAACCTCATTGTCGAAGAAATACATTCTCCGACAGCGGGAGTGCCGATCCGCATGACGCCGCTTATCTTTCTTTCCACGATCCTTACGCATCTCTTTGGCGGCTCGGCCGGCAGAGAAGGAACGGCCGTGCAGATGGGCGGCAGTATCGCCAGCTCCTTTACTTCGATATTCAAATTGCAGCCGCAGGAATCGCGTGTGCTGTTAATGGCCGGTATGGCAGCCGGCTTCGGAGCCGTATTCGGTACTCCGATTGCGGGGGCAATTTTTGCCGTAGAAGTCCTTGCCATCGGGAAGATAGAATATGCCGCTATCTTGCCGTGCCTGCTGGCTGCTGTCATGGGCGATACGGTGTGCCGCGCCTGGGGTATTCATCATACGGAATACCATCAGTTGCTTGCGAGCACTCCTTCGCAATGGCCGCTTTCTTTCGAAGGGACGATCGTTCTTAAAGTACTCATCGCAGCAATCGCTTTCGGTCTTGCCAGTACGCTCTTTTCAGAAAGCACACATGGGTTAGGCCGGCTCTTCAAACGCTATATTCCTATGCGCTGGCTTCGTCCGGTGATCGGTGCAATAGCGATCATAGCATTAACCACCGTTCTCGGTACCGATTATCTTGGCTTAGGAGTAGATGGTGCAACGGCGCATTCGGTTTCGATCGTATCGGCCTTTCAATTCCAGGGTGCAGAACCCCTGAGCTGGTTATGGAAAATAGTCTTTACGGTTATTACCCTTTCGAGTGGCTTCAAAGGCGGTGAAGTAACACCGCTCTTCTTTATCGGCGCAACGCTTGGCAATGCACTCTCCGTGCTGCTCGGCGCCCCGACCGATCTCTTCGCCGCTCTTGGCTTTGTCGCCGTTTTTGCCGGAGCAACCAATACTCCGCTAGCCTGCACGATCATGTCGGTCGAATTATTCGGTGCTGCCTATCTTCCCTACTTTGCGCTCGCTTCTTATATCGCTTATCTTATCAGCGGGCACAGCGGCATTTACCGCTCACAGCAGGTTCACATCCCAAAAGGAAAAGAGCACCACGCGGAACACCCCGTTTCACTCGCAGCACTGCGAAGCAGTACGGCACCAGAGGATGCCACAGTAGAGTAATCTTTTAATTTGATTTCATTAAGAGTCCGTCAAAGGCGGACGGCAACAAAATAGCCCACGATTTCAATCGTGGACGTTGGTCATTAATAAAAACTTATCCCCATACCCCAGCCTCACTTCCACGCAATCCTGATCTTCTCATCGACGGATGATTTTCCCGTGCGGCTTTCGTTGGTTACATATTTTAAATTCAGGTAGCCTTTTCTATAATAGATGGTATCGAAGCATTGCATGAGTTCGCGGCAGGGGATCTCGTGATGAAGCGTTATGTCCTGCTTTTGCCTGGTATCGAGATCGGCGACGACGATCTTGTTCTGGCGCTTCTTCGTATCATAGACCTGTACTAATAAGACCGAATCACGGACGCTGACAAAGAGCGGTTCATAGGTAATCGGTTTTGCAGAAGCTTGTAACGGAAGTATAAGCAGGCTGCCGGTATTGGTGCATTCGCTGATGAGCGCGAATACCCGTTTCGTCGAATAGGCATAGACCGGCACGGCGCACATCGGATACAGCAAGCCCTGTTCGTAGGTATATAGTTTGCTGAATTTCTTTGTACCGTAATCGATATAGAGATTTCGATCGGTCGTATCGGTATTGACCTCATATTTCAGAAACGATCCGTCACCGAGCGTCGTATCGGAGGGAATGCCGATCGGGAAAATATGACTCAATGGCTGAAGCTTCAGCTTCTGCTTCGATCCACCGACCGAAACCGGCTCACTCACCACGGAGCATACCGATAACAGGATACCGATAAGAAGTTCGAACCTCATTGCCGTCATCCACTCTTCGAGGCGCGCGGGGAGAGAGCGGCCTTGCAGATAGATATACGACGTTTACCGCAAGCTCAGATGTATGCAGGAGGAGTATTTTTTTTGCCCTCACTACCCTACTTCTTATTTTTTACGTATTCGATAAATCCGTTATAATACACATCGACGGTGTTCTTTTTTATTTGTGCCCACTGCTCCCTGGGTTGGCTTAATTCCTTCGCTTTTGTACTGTCATCTAATCCGGCTAGTACCGCATCCATCCCGCAAAGATTGAGCCACCGGTGATCATAGCGCTCTTCGTTTGCTTTAACAAAATCAACTGCTTTTACTACTGTCTTTTCGAGTGTAGCAATGTCCTGAAAGGTATAGTTATTAATAACGGGGCCGTACCGTTGATTCAATACAGCAATTCCTTGGGCGGCTGATTTATCCATACAGAGGTTTGCGTCATAGCGAGCCCTCAGTTGAGCGACATAAAACCAAAAGGCGGCATCGTCCTTTTTATCCCGGCTGAACAGCTCTGCCGATAATGCATACAATACCGGAGGATTATACACATTCGGATCTTTCAATATACTATCGATGACCTGCTGTTTGAGAGCAGTATTGGTGCCGGTTAAGATCTCAACATCTTTATTATCGCGGGCAACATCGATCTCTTTATAGACTCCTTTAAGTTCAATCGTTTTCGGTTGGGCGTTAGCCTGACTCGCCAACGCGAGTGTTACCACCAGTAACAGAATAATTGTTTTCATCGCAGCTATTATAAATTAGCGCATCATCGGGATATCAAGATGATGCTTCACCGCCATCTCTTTTGCTTTATCGTACCCTGCATCGCTATGACGGAAAATACCCATTGCCGGATCGTAAGTTAAGCAGCGTTCGAGCCGCTTTGCAGCATCATCGCTGCCATCGGCAACGATCACCATTCCGGCATGAATGGAATTTCCTATTCCAACGCCACCGCCATGATGCAGCGATACCCAGGTTGCACCACCGACGGCATTGAGCGCGAAGTTGAGCACCGGCCAATCGGCAATAGCATCGGAGCCATCTTTCATCGCTTCGGTCTCGCGATTAGGGCTGGCAACCGAACCACAATCGAGATGATCGCGGCCAATAACGATAGGCGCTTTTACTTTACCGCTACGAACAAGATCGTTAAACAACGCACCGGCCTTTGCACGATCGCCGATGCCAAGCCAGCAGATACGCGCCGGTAATCCCTGAAAGTGAATATGCTTTTGCGCAAGCGGAATCCAACGATGAAGGATTTCATCGTTCGGAAATAGTTTTAAGAGTTCTCTATCGGTGGTATAAATATCTTCGGGATCGCCGCTAAGCGCTACCCACCGAAACGGACCTTTGCCTTCACAAAATAATGGACGGATGTACTCCGGCACAAAGCCCGGTATATCGAAGGCATTGGTAACGCCTTCGTTCTTTGCTTCGCCGCGAATGTTATTGCCGTAATCGAAAGCAATACTACCTGCTTTCTGTAATGCAAGCATGGCACGAACATGAGTTGCAATCGAAGCGCGCGAGTGCTTTAGATACTCATCAGGATTTTTTTCGCGGAGTGCATCGGCTTCTTCTTTGGTATAACCGGCCGGGTAATAGCCGCGAAGTGGATCATGAGCACTGGTTTGATCGGTAACAATATCGGGTACCCAGTTACGCTTTACTAATTCCGGCTCAATCTCTGCCGCATTACCGAGCAATGCTACCGAAAGCGCTGTCTTATTTGCCTTTGCTTCATCGATCCACTGTAATGCTTCATCAACTGAAGCCGTCCACTTATCGCAGTAACCGGTTTCGATGCGTTTATCGATTCGCGTTTTATCGATCTCGATAGCAAGAATAGCAGCTCCGGCCATTTTACCGGCAAGCGGTTGAGCGCCGCCCATACCACCGAGACCGGCAGTGAGCACGGTACGACCGGCAAGCGTACCGCCGAAGTGCTGGCGTGCGCATTCCATGAAGGTTTCGTACGTGCCTTGCACGATGCCTTGTGAGCCAATATAGATCCAGCTTCCGGCCGTCATCTGCCCGAACATGGTAAGTCCTTTTGCTTCGAGGCGTCGGAATTCATCCCAGTTCGCCCAGGCCGGTACGATCTGCGAGTTGGAGATAATTACGCGCGGTGCATTGGTATGGGTGCGAAGAACACCGACGGGCTTACCCGATTGCACGAGCAGCGTCTCATCGGCTTCAAGCTCTTTAAGCGAGTACAGAATTTCATCGAAGCACTCCCAGTTGCGCGCCGCTTTACCGGAGCCGCCATAGACGACCAGCTCATCCGGACGTTCGGCAACATCGGGATCGAGATTATTCTGGATCATGCGAAAGGCCGCTTCCTGCAGCCAGCCTTTACAATTTAAATCGGTACCGGTTGGGGCGTGAATTACTCTTGGCATTATCTTCCTATAAAACTATTTATTATAAATCCCCACCGATGGGTCGAAGAACGATCTCTTCGGTCATCATTCGTTGTGGTTGAGAAAGGATATTCGCGACGGCATCGGCAATATCTTCCGGCTGCATCATGCGGTCGTGAAATTCAGCACGTTCGCTCTCGCTCCAGGATTCGGTTTCCGTCGCACCGGGCATAACAGAAATTACTTTAATTCCCTTTCCCCGTACTTCCTCTCTGAGCGCATTGGTAAATCCCAGCGCACCGAACTTGCTTGCACCGTAAGCGGCACCACCGGCAAACGCTTTCGTGCTCGCAATCGAAAGCATCTGCACGATCACGCCTTTGCCTTTCTTTATCATGTGCGGCACCACGGCTTTCGCACAAAGAAAATTACCGACAAGATTAGTATTGAGTACTTCGTTAAATATCTCGGTCGTAGTCTCTTCTATATTCTGATACGGCGCTATGCCCGCATTATTAATTAGTATATCGGGGCCGCCGCCGAAGGTACGGACCATGCTTTTTATCGCCCAATCGACATCGCCTTCTTTACTGACATCGCATTGCAATGCCGCTGCATGGCCGCCTTGTTCACGAATTTCTTTAGCCATTTCCTGTAGCGGCTCGAGCCGCCGTGAAGAAAGAACGACCTGCTTGCCGAGCGAAGCAAGTTTATACGCTATTTGCCGCCCGATACCGCTTGAGGCTCCGGTGATCCAGACGATCTCTTTGCCTTCTTCATCATCCCAATCGTGTATATGTTCCATGATGTCTTATGCGTTATCCTGCAAAATTACCATTTAAAAAAGCACACCCCGCCTTTCGACGGGGTGTGCTCCCTCATTTATGAACAATAGTATTATTTCGAGAGGACCAAATATCGGGTAAGTCTTACACCATTGGATTCGAGCGTATAGAGATACGTGCCGCTCGAAAGCATCGAAGCATCGATGTTTACAGTGTGATCGCCAGCCGAGACTCGGCCGGAGATAAGTTCGTTCACGACGCGGCCGGTGAGGTCGCTGATCGTGATACGAACCGGAGCTTCTGTCGGTACGCTGAACGTAAAGTTAGCAACACCGGAGGTCGGGTTCGGATACGTCTGGCCGAGGGCAAAACCTGCCTGTTCGGTGCGCGTTGCGACACCGACATCGGTCGTCGTAGCCGAGAAGTCGATCTTGAGATCATTCTCAACGCAGGGGTTGGCTTCTGGGAAGGTCAGTTCACCCGTGTAGGTGGTGTTGATCTTCGTCGGATCGTAACCCATGTTGATCGTTACCTGTCCCTGAGCCGGAACAACCGTCGGAACCGGAGGAATGATACGGTAACCCGCATCGGCCGGCTGCGTGAGCAGGATGTTGCCGAGGTTCAACAGATAGTTACCCGTGTTGTTGATCAACACCTGGAAGGTGCTATGACCATCGGCATTGGTAGCCGGAACACTGACTGCCGGAGCATTCAGGTTCGCGCAGGCGCCATTACCCTTGAGATCGACATTCATCGGATTGACATTCGCCGTTGTGATCGTCAACTGGCCATCGCGCTCGCCGGTTGCGGTCGGCTTGAAGTGGACGCAGAACTCGGTCGAACCACCAGCCGGCACGATTGCCGATTGGCCCGGGGTAACCGTGTAATCCGTCGAACCGGTAACGGTAGCTGTGTAGAGAGCATCGACATCGCCGCAGTTAGTGACGGTAATGCAATGGACTGAATCGCCATTCTTCACGATGTTCTCGTTAGCAAAAACGATCTGCTGATCGGTCGAGGCGCAAACGCTCAGGCCGAAGCTGCTTACGTTAAGCGATGCCGCGATGTTCTTATCGCCGCTGACGCCCGAAGCGTGGATCGTTGCCGTGCGTTCGCCGCGAGCGCCCGGAGTTGCACAAATATCGATCGGTATTTTCGTATGGGCTTGAATCGTAAGCGGAAGCGTTACGCCGCTGAAGCTGAATTCCGTCTTATCATTGCCGGTAAACGAGAGCGAAGTAATCGTCAGATCGGCAGAGCCGAAATTCCAGAGCGTATCCATACGGCAGACCTCGTGACCGACGAGCGCTGAATCTTCGATCGTCGTACCACCCATCGAAATTCCGAGATCGCCGAACGGTACACCCGTACCATAGACATGAATATCGAAGGTGCTGGCGGTATCGCGCTTGACGGCTTCGAACGTCTTCGGAATGTTCGTGAAGAGCGTCAGGCGGCCGGAGCGGCTGCCATACTGCTTGGGAATAAAGCAGACATTGATGTCACGCGATTTATCCGGCGGGATGCTCGTAAACTCACCGGTAAGCGTACCGAAGACGAAATCGCCGTCGTTGCTCGTGACAACCTGTTTCTTAATGACGAGCGTATCGGTGCCCGGATTATAGATCGTTACGTTCGAGCAGGCTGTATCGCCAATAGCGACGGAATCGAACATCAAAGGGCTCGGCTTGACAACGATTCTCGGTAAGATACCGATACCGCGAAGCTGCAAGCTCCAATTCGGTACGTTCACCGAATTATTGACGATCGTCAGGTAGGCATCATGGAAGCCTTCCATCGTCGGCGTGTACCGTACTTTTACCGTGTCGATACCTCCGGGAGCAATAGGATCGCTCGGTAATTGAACGATAGCATATTCGTCCGGGAAGGCGCCGCTGATATTGGTTGACGGGCTGATAATAAGGGCTCCCCCACCGCTATTCTGAACGAGAACGCTTTGGATCAGCGTATCGCCAAGCTTGGTGAGAGTAGATGCAAACATCTTTGTATCCGAGTTATGCGGACCAACCGGAATAACCGAAAGCAACGGTGCAAGACCGGTACCTCTTACCGGAACGGCAACGTTCGGCGAGTTATCGGATCCGTTGGAAATATTAAGCGTAGCCTCGCGAAGACCATCGGTGATCGGGCTGAACGTTACGCAAACATCCGCAGTACCAAAGGCCGGGATGATATTCGGATAACTGACAACCTGATATTCCGAAGCGGAAGGACCCGACATTACGGCTGAGCTAAGATCAAGATCGCCTGCGCTGGTATTGGTGATCGTTACACAGAGCGGATCGGAGGTCGTACCGGCAACAGTGCCCGGGAATTGGAGGCCGGTCGGAGCAGAAGTAATCTTTTGGGCATGCGAACCGGTGATCTTTACATTATCGATGGCGATATTACCGCTGCTGCAATTCCAGTTCGGGAATGCATGGAAAAAGAATCTCATTGAGGTGGTACGGAACTGCGAAGGTACACTAAAACTATAGTGTCTCCAATAACCCTGATCGACCGGCGGATCATAGTAGGTACCGCTATTATAATCGTTGCGGTTATCGAACGTATAAATATCGCTGGTTGCCTGAGTTTCCATTAATGGCTGGTTTTGCCACCAGGTGCCGCTTCCATCGTCCGGGATAACGGCAAAATAGTTACCGGCTTCCCCATTGTTCTGCCAGGTATCGTTATCATAGCCGTTAAATTCAAAGTAAGCATCGAATTCGATGGTTACATCGTCATCAGGATCGGAGGAGAATTCGCTTGCATCGATGCCGGGGCTTACAAGAAAGTTTTCCCAGCAAAACTCATTCGTATTCCAAACCCAGCAGCCATTATAATCTCCGGCTCCGCTTGAAGACCAGTGAGTCGGCCCCCAACTGTTATCGGCCGACCAACCGGCAGGTACGTCAGGTACTGAATTGAAATCCTCATAAAAGAGGGGTGTAGCGAGGCGCGCGTGCGCTGCCTCAGAACCAATCAGGCCAAAACATAGCGTGGCCACAGACAAGAGAAGTGCCCGATGTAAAAAGTATTTCATTGTTCATTATATGGTTGTGATCCGACACAGGGGGATGTGCCCGGGAGAAACTGAATAAACGATAGAATAGGATGAAGACTGGGGAGGCTTCAATCTCTATTTGGTATCACTTTTTCTAGCTTCCTATAGTTGCACGTAAAACAATTTTCGACCGCAAAGGTTACATGTATGGGATTAAAATTATATTAAAATTCATACAATTACCAACCTTTCTTCGATAATGACAAAAAAAAGACACTGGTTGTGACACGCCATAAAAAAAGATTTGATGAGAATTTCCTTACCCTTCGTTTTCAGACTGTATTGGCTACCTTTTTATTTTATCGTCGATAAATTAACACTGCCGTAACCTCTGAAACTATCGATTACCATCTGGTGGGATTCAATACATTTAAAAGACAGGTATGTTCAAGGCCTTAAACTCAACCAAACCCCAAACCCTACAACGGTGCGACAGGTTGTTCTTTTACTGTATGCGTATCTTTCAAGAGCAATACCGCCGGTTCGATTTTCAGGGCGTTGGCGATCTTTTCTAAATTATAGACGCTAATGTTTACCGTGCCACGCTCTAAGGCCGACACATAATTCGCGCTCAGGGTTGATCGCACAGCCAGTTTTTCCTGAGACCACCCTACTTGCGAGCGATAAAAGCGAATATTACCACCTACGATTTGACGTATATCCATAGTTATATTTTTGGTACGCATAGATACCAAAGCAAATTTTTGGCCACTATAATTCACTTTTGGTACGTATGCGTACCAAGATTTTTCGAATAATCTCCCTATATTTGTGCCGATGAGTAAGATAAGGCATATTGTCGGCGATAATATTAAGTTTATTAGAGAGAAAAAGGGGATGATACAGGAGGAGTTAGCTGATAAAGCTAAAATCAGCAGAACCCATCTTGGTATGTTAGAACGCGGTCAGAGGGTTGCTTCGATTGAAGTATTGGAAAAGGTCGCGATTGCTTTAGAAATTAGTTTATGTCAGATTGTAACGAAAGAGGCGTATCGAAACTTTAAACCGAAAGATTCTTAGTGCATCGGAATTCGATGTCTTAACCAAAACTGATTATCCACCATCGCCAGCCCCATAGGGGCGGCATGTACATAGCCCCGTGCGTAAGCGCGGGGTTTATGTTCTTTAAAATGGCAAAGCTCCGTAGGAGCGACACATTGTTATTCATGGGTTGATTCAATCTATCTTTTTGTGTCGCTCCTATGGAGCTTTTGATGCTAAATAATATTGTTACCCCACGCTTACGCTCGTGGCTACGTAGCTGCCGCCCGCGCTGCGGGCTCCGTTGATGCTCAAGA
>CAYOJJ010000032.1:0-29286 GCA_964404255.1 uncultured Alphaproteobacteria bacterium
GAATGATCCGCTTTCTAAAGAATGACTTCGAGCAGGAGTTATTCTTAAAGTTCGAAGCCGAGTTAGGTAAACGACATGGGGTAGGTACTACCTTTACCCTGAAGCAGGTAAACAGGTTATTACGGCAATGGCTGGTAAAAATCAATAACTCAGCTCATCCTGATCAGAAGGATAGCAAACGGTGGAAGCTCTTTACTCCGGTACTGGAAACTGCCATCTATCCACCGAAGGGAGCCGAGGTAGTATTCAGTACCACGGTCTGGAGGAAGGTAATGGGCAGACAGGTACGAATAGAAGCCAACCGGTATTGTAAAGTCCCACCGGAGATCAACAGCCGGAAGATGATCGAGATCATTATCATCGGTAATGATTACTATACAATGATCGGTGACCGGAGGGTCTGTCTTGAACCGATTACGCCCAGAAAGCGGGTACAGGGTCTTCACGCCAGAATCGAGAGTAAGCTAGAGGATTATCTCGAAGGGTTAGCTCTACGTACGAAGCTCAATCAGGAGATCGAAGCCAGAACCCGGGGGGAGATGAATCTCGGCACCTTCCTCGAGGAATATCCTGAGGTTAGTAAATTCTTAGAAGACAAGCGTTCACTCAGACAGGTTAATAGCATCATAACTCATTTGCTCATCAAGTGGGAGACCAGAGGAACTGAAACAATAGAAGCCTTCGTCTCTTAATCCTATTGGATTGTGCGCCTTTTAGATTAACGACTCTCGTTTTTCTTTAAGAGTTGCTTATGATACCAAGCCGCAAGTTTATACTTGCGGCTTTTCTACGCTTTTTCACTTAATCGGCCTTTACTTATACATACTTTGGTCTTCGTAAAAATGGAAGCCGCGAAACAGCAATGTGACCTTAAACAATGCGACTCTTGTATTACCGCTAATAAGTAAATAACCCGCTATATCTTCAACCTATACACGGCAATGGGATGTTAACGATAACATCGGGGTTTCCCAATAAATGAGTAAGATAGGACGTAACGACCCGTGCCCTTGTGGTTCACGTAGAAAGTATAAAGACTGCCACTTGCTCGGTGGTCAGCAAGTAGTACCAACCGCAGGAAAAGTATACCATGAAATGCAAAAGGCTTGGAATTATTCCAAGTGCCTGTACCCCTTATCTCCCAAGAAGCAATGTGGGAAGCCCTGTATAGATTCGCATACGGTGCAACAGTCAAAAGCATTGGAAGCATTAGTCGACGCTACGAAACATGTAATGACCTTTTATCAGGCACAGAAACAGCCAGAGGGATTTGTTCAGCCACAACCGATAGGGTGGAATAAAGCATCCGTACTTTCTCTGTTTTGCTCAACTCATGATAGTAGTGTATTTGCACCTATCGAAGGCAAACCATATCAGGGAACGCCGGAACAAGATTTTCTTTACACTTATCGGGCCGTGCATCAGGAAATATATCAAAAAGAAGCTATTTTAAGAACATCTCCTGATATCCCTAATATGGTAATGGAGGCCCTGCCAAAAGAAGCCCGGAAAATGGCGCAACGTAAATTTGATAGTTCGAATGCTGGGATCCGGCACGCAGTACTGCTAAATAAGAAGCTAAAACGATTAATGGACAAACAGCTTATCGAAAAAAAATATGATGGGTGGTCAAGACTAGCCGTTCAATTTACAGGCCATTTGTCTATTGCAACCAGCGGAGTAATAACACCGTCTAAAACAATTACTGGCACTCCACTCCAAGATCTCCTTGATCCAAATATTAAAATCGAACCCTTGATCGTCAATATCACAGCTACTGAACAAGGTGGGCTAGCTTTGATGTCGTGGAGAACAGAGCATCAAGCACCTGCTGCATTCGTAGATTCATTGCTTTCTACAAATGATAAGCTGTGCGGATATATTGCACAGACTATTTTTGCGTATATAGAGAATACTTATTTTTCACAAAGTTGGTGGGATAGTTTGAAAACTCTCCATAAATTTCATTTTTCTTCATTAGCCTGCATACCGAATGCTTATAATTTTGGCTTCAAGTATTCGGAATATGTTACTATGCCGTGGGAAAATATTAGTGTTGCTAGACGCTAATATGTTACTAAAGCATTCAACAACACAGGGCTTAATTTATATATGGTTCGTATTCAGCCTCTGGCGCATGATATTCAAAACGTATGGTGCGATCTAATATTGTTTAAATTACCCGTTATCAGTATTATTTGGGGTTTCAGGTGGTGATGGAAGTGTTGTTGTATTCGCAGTTTGTGGTGAGCTTAACTCTGTAGGTTTTAGAGTTAAATATCCAGCTGAACTTATACCCATCAATGCCAGTAATGTAGAATCAAATTGAGGCATATATAGCTGGCTCAAAACAGTGGATATAAAAATAGCAGCCATTACGACAGTGTATAAAACGTTTTGTAAGCGGTGTGCGCTAATACCTACATCATCAGAAAGCAAATCGTAAATAAATCCCTTCGATTTGATAGTTAACGAAGAGGGATTCGTTACTTTAGAAAAGTTAGAAGTATCAATAGATCGAGAAATCGTTGTAGTGCCAACGCTTATACCTAACAGAATAAGAACTGAGCCATCAATTTGTGGCATTACTCCAGTCACCACCCATATATATGTATATGAGCCTACCACTAACATAGTCCACATGACTAATTGAGATTTAGATAAACTAAATACCCGTTGTCCGTTAGGCATAATTGTCTTAACTAACTCACTCTTTTTACACAAAAGCCAAACTAAATACAAGCAAATGCCAAACAATCCAATAAACACCCACATCCAAACCTTATCAAAAAAAATCAATGTAAAATTGTTCTTAAAGTGAGTATAGGATTCTCCCTCGGGAAAAGCGGCGCGGTCATGTAATAAACCTGCCGAGATAAACACGCGTAGTCTCCCCGTCCCTTGAAAGACTGCTTTTGCAGGTAACAGCATTCTCCAGATAGAGTCGGTTTCTGCATTATCATTGAGATCAAAAAAGAATACAGCTGTGTCGCAATTAGGTGGGACTGGGAAAGAACTTCGGACAGCTGGCACTGCAATGTTATTAATATATAGTACTAACTCAGTGCCAAGCTCCTTTTGCTTTGCATAGAGTTCTCTACAGCCAGATAAACGAATAGAAATAATATCATTCCAAGTTGCCTCGTCGAGTGGATCGTCCCTGTAGACATGGACACGGCCAGCATAAACTAATGTCGGATGAAAATTAGCTGCAACGATTTGAGAAGTATCCAAGATACGTTGCTTAGGGGCAGCCTCCATAATAGAATCTGCACCCAAACTTGCTTGGGCAAAACCAACATTTGTAAAACCAATATCCAGGCCTGCAACAAGCAGCAGGCAAAGCCAAATAGTAGTTCGCATTATCTGGATCGTTGATAATATATCTGGCTACAAATATAGGTGTTTTTTATCTACTTCTTCGGATAACTGAATTTCGTGATTGTTTCTTAGTTCGTTATTGTATCCTAGTGCTCTTTGTGTTGATGTACTAATCTGGGATTTTGCTTTTTACCCATACCATCCACGCTTAATTATAACAATCACCAACATTTAGAAAGTCATTCGCAACGGGAAAAGTACAAAAAAGCGAGGATCTGGAGTAATTCGATACGCTGGAGTTGGGAAATGCCAATATGAAAGCCCCCGGCGCAGAAAGTTAATTACACCGATACTCGATTCAGGAATGACTTTTTCCAGATCGTAATCGATGCTAAGATAATAGGCTATTTGCGGTTTTACCTCAGGGTTTATATCGGTACTAGTTGATTCATTACCAATGTTATATCCCCCCATCCCAAAGGCAAGCATTAACCAGCTAGGCCAGTATCGTTTGGCTGATTCTGGCAACATCCGATTGATATCAACAGTAACCCAATATGATTGCCCACCATAGTCATCAATGGGGTTAAGTGATTGGCCCGGGATGTCTGCATTGCCTTTCAGTATTTGTTGGCTAGGAAAGTAAAACCATTTATATTGAAAATTTCTTAAAAAATCAATTCGGTTACGCAGTAAGAAAAAGGTCGCTCCAAGAATATCAGCTGTCGCGTCCCCGGGAGAGAAGCCCCAATCTTTACCATAACCATCCTCGATTTCTACATAAAACTCATAAATTGCCCCACTTAATGAAGCAATCAGGTCCGAGCGGGCACTGTCGAGTCCGCTCCACTGATAAGCCTCTTTGAAAAAATGAGATGCATAATAGGCACCAAAAATATGCCCAAATTTATCAAAGTTTGCCTTATAGACCGGATCATCATAGACATGGAACGGTTGTCGGTCTTTTGCCCACCACGAGTTATATTGTAGAATATGGAGGCCAACAGCAGATGCTGCTAATATGCCTGTTGCAATACCAAACTTTGTCCAATCGACCTGCAAAGGGGCAAGAGAAGTTGAAGATTGATTCTGCTGGCCAGTAATAACTTTTGGCAAGGAATCGAGTAAGGGAGTGCGCTCCTGTGCTTGGAGACAGGAAGTAAGAAATATATAACCAATTAAAAGAAGAAGTTTTTTCAAGATGTTCAGAATAGATTTCTGAACAACATGTACTTTGGCAGCATGGCTCCATCTCTTGCTAATAATACGGTCAATTTTTTATACCCTAAATTTATTTGCTATTTGACAGTAACTTCAGTAGCAAAGGTGGATGAAAGGAGGATTAACATCAGCGAAACTCCTCGCGATATAAACTAATTTGCTGTCTTAGAAATAGAAAAGCCATTTGAGCATTGAGATATAGCTAATCTGTTGAATGAGTAAAAGAAACTTCTATCCGTCCATTTTTCGTATTTTTGCCAGACAAATAGCACCGTTATGTCTCATACTACAACTATAGGGTTAAAAACAGACTTGGAACATTTGACTTTTGCAAAGGAAGGCTATTCGAGTCTTGCACAAGCAATCCGGAAGGATCTTGCTGTTACCATTGCTCCGCTTTCAAAGCTAGCTCTAACAGGGTTACTAGAACAAGCGGAATCCGGTATCAGAATTACGGAAGAATATATCGCTATTATTCGGAACGACGAGGCTTCTCGCTTGGGTAGCCATTAATGGATTACCGGATTATTCTCAAAGTATTTGTTACGGCAATCGTTGTCGTAGCTATTTCCGAGATCGGCAAACGGTCAAGTTTGTTGGGAGCTTTTCTTGCTTCATTACCTCTTTCTTCCCTTTTAGCCTTTGTGTGGCTTTATATTGATGAAAAGCAAAACGAACCTGTTGTTCGATTGTCAATGAGTATCTTTTGGATGGTCATTCCATCGTTAGCATTTTTCCCACTATTTCCCTTACTCTTGAGACAAAATCTTCCATTCTACATGTCATTGGCCATAGCGTCTGCTATTACGGCGGGGATATACTATGCGTTCTTTGGAGTATTAAAAGGAATGGGAATTTCGGTTTAATTTTAAAATGACCCAGTACTTTTATTCTTCTCCTTAAACAAACCTTTCAATCTAATAGTATAAATGGTGCAACCTATACAATAATGAACCGATATCGCATCGTTTGTTGTCTCTTCGTCTTTACAACTTTTCTTGTAGGAATTCAAATTTGTTTTGCCCAACCCCTTGATTCCACTCGGCATCCAGTACTACAGATTGGCACTAAACAAATTGCTCCTTTTGCTATTAAAGATAACGAAGGCCGTTGGCGTGGAATAAGCATTGAGTTCTGGAAAGAAATAGCTACTGAATTAAATGTTAATTACGAATTTAAAGAAACTGATTTGGCCGGAATTCTTGCCGGAGTAAAGAATGGCTCACTAGATATAGGCATCGCAGCAATTAGTATTACTCCCGAACGGGAGAAGATTCTCGATTTTAGCCATCCATACTTTACTAGCGGGTTAGGGATTGCCGTTTCCTCCAGTGGGCAAGGCTCTATCATTAAGGTACTGACACGCTACATCAATACGGACTTCTTTATCTTAATCCTTATTCTTTTTAGCCTTACTTTGGTCATGGGTACGCTAGTATGGTTACTAGAGAGGAACAAGAATAAAGAGCAATTCGGCGGAAGTTGGCACAAGGGAATAATTTCTGGTATTTGGTGGTCGGCGGTAACCTTGACTACAGTAGGATATGGAGACAAAACCCCTTCTACGGTTGCGGGAAGACTCGTCGCCCTACTCTGGATGTTTAGCGCTATTGTTCTGGTCTCGATCTTTACGGCTTCGATTACCTCATCATTAACAGTAACAGAGTTAGAATCTTCAATTAAAGGCCCCGAAGATCTAATCGGAGCAAAAGTAGTCACAGTAGCGGGTTCAACCAGTGAAAAGTATTTAAAAGAGCATCAATTAGTCTATAAAAGCGTAGCTACAGCATCTGAGGGACTTCGGGAAATAGCATTGGGAAAAAGTGAGGCAATGGTTTATGATGCCCCGGTATTGCAATACCTCTGTAAAACAGAGTATAACAACAAACTCTCAGTGCTTCCGAATGTCTTTGAAAAGCAATACTATGGAATAGTACTCCCACAGAATACTGCTCTTAGAAAAGAGATCAATCAGGCCATTCTTAAATTACTGGATAAAACTGAAAGCCGAGAAATATTCAATCGATATTTAGGCAAATAGAGTATTAATTCTTAAAGATAACTTTTTGATACTTTAGCGGCTTTGCAAACCCAGTATCTAATGGGCATAAACCATATGGTGTAAGTCCAACATAGAATGGTTTATTCGAGACAGAAAAGTAGAACATGGAGTATCCGCAGTCTAAGACTACGATGTCGCCACTTTTTAACTGACTCCGATCCATGAATTCAAATGAGGTGTCGGCCTTAACAGCTCGGAGAACATAAGATATTAATCCTAAGTCGTCAAATCCTTCCTCTGGAGAAGCCCCATGAGCCGACCATTTAACCTGCTGGAGTTGCAATAATGCTATAAATATCTTCTTGGCCTCTGGACGATCGAGAACTGCATTCTCAAGCAGAGAAATCTTAATCTTGTGGGAGTCAATTTTTGACATCACATCGATAAATTGTTTAGTTGCCGAATCTTGCAACAACAAATTCTTAAACACCAAGTCTAGTTTTTCCCGAGTCAATGAGTGTTTGTCAATTTCAGATTCTAATACTCCTCTTGCTTTACTAACCCAAAACTCTCGTTGCTGTAAATACTTCCGATTGTTTACTATTGAATCATTTAGTTGATCGATATAATGTTCTAACCTAGCGCTTTCTTGTTGCAAGCTCTCGACTTGGTGTTTGGCAAAAAACACTAAAGTGAGTATTAGTACCACAATGGTTATAGTAATTGCAAGAGACCGCTTTCTCCAACGACGCTCTTTTCCCTTTAACTCAGATATAAATGTTTCTGCTGATTCCATTATCCTAGCAATCCTTTCTCCATTATCTTACTAAATAATTCTTGTTCACTGCTTCTATTCTGAACGGAAAGAGTTGGCTCCAAATGAATGCGCGTATGATTTTGATAAGCTTTTAATAGTACTATCTTTTCTTTTGATCGAGATATTTCATTTATCTTAAAAAAGCTTAAAGCAGAAATAGCAAGGGCTCCTAATGCAACTAATATGGCAACTTGACTTGCTACTCCAAAGACAGAAACTAAAGCGACTGTACATCCGACAATAAGAATAACGCTTCCTTGGACGAAGTTTGCTCGTATTGTCGATTCCTGAATTTGAATCAGTTGATCTATTTCTGACTTTTCAAATATCAAAGAATCCATTTGATTCTGTTATTGTCTGCCTTAAGCTTTAGGGCTTGCAAGCATTTGATTGATCAGGGCTGTAGCCGGAATCAAGAGCTTCCTCCCTAGATGAGAAATAAATTTTATTGGTGATCTGATCAACGTACCGGCAACTAGAAGTATGAAATACTTTTGTGGATTTATTGCCTATCCTTGAACCACTAGAATTATTAGTGGTATTGTCCGTTGTATTATCTGAGGCACTGTCACAACCTCCAACCATAACAATGGTAAGAAGACATAGGAAAAGAATTGCTTTCATATTTTTATAAGGGCCAATTGAGATTCAATATTTGAATATTATACAGCCAGCTTAGTGAGTGAATCATAGTTTTTGGATATGAAATGCCAACAAGTTTTAGACTTAGCGTTAAAATTGGTACTTGATCCATAATACGGTAATGATGGTTAAGGCTCTAAAATATGAAATACTTTCATGCCTTTTACAAAAACCACAAATTCTATATAAAAGGACTCTCATTTTACTTCTTTAACTATTTTCTAAGATAGCTGCTGTTTGGCATAGAATAGAAAGATTACATATTAGTGCAGCAAAATAATAACTTTACAAACCTTACCTTCCCCCTACCTAATCGCTATTAGAATACCTCTTTTCTGCTTCAAAAACAGCTATATTTTAGGCTCAGAAAAACCTTGAAAAATAGCACAGATTGCCCGAACTCAGTGGGAACACATTTTGTCGTGTCCGTTGAATTGCTTGCGACAGCAATTTCCACAAAACCAACAACTTAGGAGAAATAGAAGATGCTTAAAGTTCAGATTCAAGTCCCGGTAAAGCCAACCCAAAAAGCGGTCACCGAACTTACCAATATCCTTCGCAAAACCGTCGGCGATTCCCAAGCCGAAGTCAAAATCTATAAAGAGCAATGGTACAACGATTTCAGCGTCGTAGTATTAAAAGACAATAGCGAACAGGATAATCTTGGCCGAGCTTGCCTCATCGAATTATTCACCTACTTCTTTTCAAAAGCTAACTAATCACCTCATCCTGCAAGGTACAACCATGAATAAGAAAACTGTTAAAATCCACATCGTTACCCCGCTGGCCCCGCTCCAAATTATCCAACACTATCTGACCACCAAAATTGTCGGAGCCTGTTTAGCCGATGACCGGGAAGTCATTTTTACTTCCGCAGGAGACACCTTTGATGTCGTAGTATTAGAGTTTGCTCCGGGAAGCACCACCGGAATTCCTGATAACGATTTGCGCCTCGATGTTATGTCGATGCTCTTTCCCTTGATTCACGATAATGCCTTTTCAACTTACCTCGCTTCCAAAATGCCGGAGCTTGAATATACCCACAAAGTGGTAGTCAAGACCGCTACCCTTCCAAGCCAAGAGGAAATGAACGAACTTAGGAGGCTCTTGCGCACCGTTCTAAACGATCCGTTAGCCTTCATTTATTTTTCTGAGAATCCGGATAATAAAACATACGATCTTTCAGTCGCCAAGAATTATCATGGTGACGAGGCCCTTCGTGCCCAGTGCCTGAACGCTCTTTATACCTACCTCTCCATTAAACAGAACTAAGACCATGTACCACGTAGGAATTTACAGCCCGGTTGTTCTCGGAGCTTCCCAAACGGAAATCATCGAGAGCATTATTAGAAAAACCCTTACCGATCCGAAAGCCGATATCCGGCACTACTATGAACCAACGTTCTCCATTACTGTCCACGATGATAGCGGCAACGAACGTCCGAGCCAGCAACAGGTAGTAACCGAGCAGGTTTGTAAGGCTTTATTTCAGCAGGATACCTTTTCTGTCGAAGCCGTCAGACGAGCTAAGATCGATACTCAAATTCAAATTTTGCAGATCGTAGAAGAGTGTGCGGTGACCGACGATGTTACTGAAACGGTCTTCACGGTCTTAATGGAAAGAATGACCGGGTGCATGGAGAACCTCTGGAAGCTTTGTCATAAGTCCTGGAAACAGGTTTGTGAAGAATTAACCAAGAAGGGATTAGAAGATTTTATGGAGCGTCACTTAGGGGAGGAATGGACATGAAACATCAAACAATAAAATCCTGCCTCGCTAATATCTCAATAGCCCAACGATTGCTTACTACCAGAATTCTCTCGAAGAAAGAACGGCGGGAGGTAACTGAACTGGCAAACCGGGCACTGGTCACGCTCCGTTATCTCTGTAACGAGGATGAGCACAAAGTCCAGTACTATCTGAATAGAATGTAAAAGTCCGCTTCGGCGGACTTTTCTATACCTGCGGGATACAGGTCGGCCCCGGTTTGGTCAACCGGGGCCGTGTTATTTAATAGTTACGGATCAACAGTTCTTTCTTTACCTGCCGTTTCTTCGAAAGGCTATACTGCACCGGATCGGTCTGCTCAATCGTGAAGCCTTTATAGAGTTCTCTGATCATAGGCACGTCATCATAACTCAGTAAGAACTTTCCCTCGATCTTTGACAGCTTTTCCTGCAATTTAATATGGTGCTGCTCATTAAAGTAATACCGGTAAAAGCTCTTATCGTTGGCTACTACGTACGGTGGATCACAATAAAAGAAGGTATCCTTCCCATCGTAGTTCTTCAGAATCCGTTCATAAGATAGATTATCGACGTAGGTATGCTGTAGCCGTTCGGAAAGAGCCAGTAAGGTATCATGGCCAACCGTTGACTTAGGCGGGTGGGTCTTACTAAAGGCAAACCCGGCTCCGAAGCGTCCACCGAAGGTATGTTTTATGATATAGAAGTAATAGACCGCCCGTTCGAGATCACTTAGGCTTTCGGGGTGCTTGGTTAGGAGCTTTAGGTATCGATGGTATTCCTCCCGGGAAACCAAGAGATACCAGACCTTTTCATAAAAGGCTTCGACGTTGGTTTGGATCTGGCGGTAGAGATTGACCAGATTTCCATCGATATCGTTAATGACCTCTATTTCGGAGGGTGGTTTGCCCCAGTAAACCCAAGCAGCTCCGGCGAAAGCTTCAACGTAGCAGCGATGGGACGGGATTTTGGCAATAATCGATTCCCGGAGTAAGCGTTTTCCGCCCACCCAAGGGAAGGGAGCGTTTAGTTTAGATTGTGTTTTCACTTTTATCAAGGCAAATATTAAAGGCGACCTATGCAGAAGAGGACCTTCTGCTGTTAATAAGTCAGTACAAAACTACGGGAGGCCTTTAAATTTCCCAAGACATATCGGGCTATTAGTGGATAGATATACATCTATCCACTAATAGCCCGAAAGTTTTAGAGGAGGAAAAAGTATGACGAGAAAACTCTTGACTTAATTGTGGTCGCCGAAGATATTTATTTGATTAAAGTTAAGTAGGAAACTCAGGCCCAAAAAGAGCCTCCTCAAAAAAGTCCACAATTAATTTTGCTGAAATCGCCAGTTGGCTACAAATATCTACCTCTTAAAGGCACAATAAGTCACAATTAAAGACAATTAATCACAATAAGAATCGCGCAAAATCAATGACTTAGCATCGCGCAGATTTACATTTAAATATCATTATTAGAGATCTCACTGCGACGGACTTTTCATTCAGCTTCTTTGATATTTCTAAGATTACAACCTTTAGGATGTAATAACTCCTTCTGCTTCTTTGCATTTTTGTATTATGAATATTACTCAGATGAGATTACAAGAGATCGTTAGCGAAAATATTCGTGGCTTTCGGCAGCTTCAGGGGCTGACGCAAGAGGCACTGGCCGCGAAAGCACGGATGAGCGCCAATTTTCTTTCGAGCTTCGAGCGGGGAAAATCGGGGCTGGGGCTCGGGAGCGTTGAAAAAATAGCGAGGGTATTAAAGGTAGAGCCGAGTACCTTGCTTATTAAAGATGCTTTTAGGCAATAAAAATTTATTGAGTATATCACGATGGAGCCCGCGTAGCGGGCGGCAGCTACATAGTCCGCCGCGGCGGACTATGTAGCTATCGCTCCTATCGGAGCTTTAGATTGATACTTAAGACGATTCGTTAGGACATTATAGGGATTCCTCATCCGCCGTGGCGGATGAGGAATGACAGGTGTAGCAAAGGCCAGATAAGAAGTATTTGAGTCCGAAGGACGGCAACAAAATAGCCCACCATTTTAATGGTGGGCGCGATGATATGGAGTGGCGTTTTCTTCTCCACCATTTTACCCTCATCCTGTGTCCTTCTCCCTCGTAGGGAGAAGGAGATTTGTTTTAAAATGCGGTTCAGGCAAAATAAAAAAGGCGCTTCAAGCGCCCTTTTTGTTTTCTGTTTCATTCATCCTGATGATCAGTCTGCCATTCGAATGGTGTGTAGAATGTATAAAGTCATTCGAGCAGCATTCCAACTCTCAAGTAGAAGTGGGTGAAGATTACATTTTATCTTTCAGATCGGTGACCTTGATCGTCGTACCGCTCATGGTGCCGGAGACGGTAACCTGCATATCCTTCGTCTTCGACGTAGAGCCGAGCCAGGCCGAAGCGAGGTCATTGCCCTTCTTATCGAACTTGTAGAATTTGCCATCGACCATAAGGCCGAAGCCGGATTTCGCGCACATTTCATCGCTCATACAGGCTTTGGTATGGCCGGCGCATTTGGTCATGTCGCCTTTCATTTTCTTGGCACACATATTATCGCACAAGATACCCGACCAGGATTTCGCAGCCGGTTTACCTTTGGCGTAAGCTTCGGAACCGAATACAAATCCGATACCGCAGAGTAACGCAATAATAAGAAGATGTTTCATTTGTAAGTCCTTTTAAGATGATAAATACAATTATTATACAACATTACGGGGAAAGCGGATGTTCTCCCCGGCGCTGTTTTTTATCAAGCCGCTTTTCAGCCATCCGGTGCACTATCGCCCATCCCCAGCCTGCAATAGCCCCGATCGCCGCACCACCCGCTACATCGCTCGGATAATGCAGGCCGAGATACAATCTTGTTAACGAAATAATAATCGCCGGTACGAGCAGCCACCTGAGCCATTTCTTTTCCGGAAAGAGCGCCATAAAAAAAACAATGCCGGCGAAGTTATTCAATGCATGAGAAGAAGGAAAGCTATAGCCGCCTCGTGCATTATCCGGCAGCCGGAGCCATTGTAATTCGCTCTCATGCGTCATCGCCGTGCAGGGCCGTTCGCGGTGCACAAGCGGTTTTACCCATTCGTTAGTAACCGTGTTTAATAACCCGACAAAAACAACCGTACTTACGATAAGCCGCAGACCTTCCCACTTTTTAAAATACAGGACAAGAAGAGCAGAAAGAATATAGACCGGAGCCCAGTACCGAACTTCGGTAAGAATTTTAACGATGGGATCGAGCGCGGGGCTTGCGATCGTACGATTAAAAAAATAGAGTATTTCGAGATCGATGTTCATTGGCCTCGCTGCTTACCCATAAACCACATCACAAAAAGCGCCGCAACGACAATGCCGGTTATCCATTCGCAGGGAATGGCAATGAAATCGCCGAGCCGGGTATAGAGTGTTTCCTCTGAGAACAATGGAATTGCCGCGGCGATCGAAGTGCTCACAAAGAGCTTCGTTTGCTCAAGGACCACACCGTTATCGGTAATGATAGAAGAGATACCGGTATTAGCAGAGCGCACAATATATCTTCTATTCTCTACGGCACGAAGAATAGCAAAGCGGTTATGCTGGTACGGCCCCGAGCTTTTGCCATACCAACCGTCGTTGGTAATCACCGAGATAAACTGCGCGCCGTTTGCTACAAACTTCCGTACGTACGACGGATAGACCGATTCATAGCAGATCATCGAGCAAAACTTCGCCGTATCCGGTGCCGTCAGGCCGCGATGCAGCGGCAGTGCAAAATTTTCATAGCCTTCGCCCACATTCCAACTACCAAGCCCGACACCCCAGCGAAACCACGTGCCGAGAAACGGAAACCAATCGACGAACGGCACCCGCTCGCCGAACGGCACGAGCTTCTGCTTATGATAGCGCTGATAGTTCGGCTTGCCATCGGGAGCGATATAGAAAAGCATCGCCGAATTCCAATCGCGGTAGTAGAACATCGGATCGTTGGTCTTCTGTGCATCCGATGGTATCGGCTTGCCGGTTCCGACGAGATATTCTTCCCTATCCGGAATACCCGTCAGGATCGGTGTATTAATAGCATGAACAAAGTTATAGACAGCGCCAAGATCGGCTTTGCGGTATGGTACGGTGATCGGATAGGTGATCGCTGTTTCCGGCCAGAGCAGAAGATCGTATGGTAGTGCGTACCCCTGTCTCGTGCTAAGTGAAGTACGGCTGGCGCGGAACATCGAATCGGTTACTGCGGGGCCGTCCGTATTCCATTTATCCCACGGATTAACATTCGGCTGAATAATGCCTACTCTAAGATATGAATGCTTATCTATTTGCTGCTGCCGAAGCGATATGGTTATAACACCATAAATATATGGAGCGCCGATAAGTAGTAGTATTGCACCGATAAGCGACATCCTCACCCATCGTTTCATACCAGTAACGGCTGTTGCAACGGCAACGGGCTTCGTCGTAATTACCGAATACCGCAGTAATGTATATAATAGAATATTCACGAACAGGATCACGAGCGAGAGCCCGTAACTGCCGGTGAATTCTATGAACTGGATATAGGCGGTATTATAGGTTTGCGAATTATAAAGATTGAGCCAGGGAAACGAGAGATCGCCGGTGGAGTGCCAGTATTCGAAACCGATCCAGACAACCGGCAACGCAATAAGCGCGGCAATGCGGCCGTATCTTCGGCGGATCGCATCGTAGGTGAGTATCGGCAGGATCAGGAAGATCGGGTGCACCAGCGCCAGCGCTATACCGCCTACCATTAAGAACGGATCGACCTGCCCTTCCCCTTTCCATCCACCAACCCAATAGGTTGCAATGAGCGAGCAGACGAACATCATGATATAGCCGATACCAAAGGCATTGCGAAGCCGCGTGGTATTTTCCAGCGCGATAAGCAGCGGCACCAGAAAGAGGAATGCACAGAACCCGCCGATAAGGCCGAACGGCGGAAAAGATACGCCAAGCAACACTCCGGCGAGTACCGCTAACCCCGTGGTCTTTAATTTGGAACGTACAGACATCGGCAGCTAATTTACGAGCCGAAGCATCAATGGTGATGAAAACAGGTCACTCGAAGCGCAAGGCATCGATGGGGTCCATGCGGGCGGCTTTGACGGCTGGATACAGGCCGAAGATGATGCCGACAAGCGTACAGACCAACAATCCGATGAGTACCCATAAGTAGGGAATATACGTCCCCACATGCAAAAAGATAGCAACGATATTACCGAGCGCAATACCGAGGATAATACCAATGATACCACCGATAAGACAAAGCACGGTCGATTCGGTAAGGAATTGGGCAATGATGCTCGATCGGCGGGCGCCGAGGGCTTTACGGATACCGATCTCTTTCGTGCGCTCGGTCACCGATACCAGCATGATGTTCATAATGCCAATCGAAGCGGCAATAAGGGCGATCGCACTGATACCCGCGCCGGCATAGACGATATATTGCGAGAAGCTATCGAACTGCAGACTGAGGCTCGTATTGCTCTCGACCTCGAAATCGTTATCCGCGCCGGGCTTTACACCGCGAGCCGCACGGAACGCACCGATGACTTCATCTTCCGCCGCTTCGATCTGTTTATCGCTCGGAGCACGGACGGTCATCGTGAGTGAAACAAGATCGCGGTCGGCAAAGAATTTTTGCTGATTGGTAATCGGGATCAGCACGATATTATCGAGCGATGCCCCGCCGCCGCCGCCTTTTGCTTCAAACGTACCGACGACTTCATACGGGCGCGAATTAAGCTTCACCGTTTTACCGATCGGCTGCTCGTTATGAATGAAGATGCGCTTGATCACATCCTGCGCCAGAATACAGACATCGCGCGCATACTCTACATCTTCTTTGGTGAGCATACGGCCGTCTTTAATATCGTAATTATGATTGACGGCGAAAAAATCGTCGCTACCCATAAGATTGAATTGCGGATCGCTGATCTGATCGCCATACGAGACGGTCAGCGGTGCAACGGTATTCTCCGCACTGACGGCAACCGGTATCTTGGTAAAATCGCGGACGAATTTGATCTGATCGTAGGTAATGTTCTTGCGGTGCATATATTTCAACCATTCCATCCCGCCGCGCTGAATGGAAGGAAATTTCTTGACCGTAAAGACTTCGTTGCCGAGCTGGGAGAGATTATCTTTTACACTGTTGGTCAGGATGCCGAGCGCCGTCATCGAACCGATGATCGAAAAGATACCGACGACGATAGAAAGCATCGTCAGCGAAGCGCGCAACTTATTCGCCCGCAGGGACGATAACGCCATCTTGATATTTTCAGTCGTCAGTGCCATTATTCGTATCTCAATGCATCGACCGGATCGAGCCGCGCCGCCCGCAAGGCCGGTAATATACCAAAGGCGATTCCAACGACTACCGAAAGCGTAAGCCCAAGCACGGCATAAAAGATCGGAAAGGTAATCTGCAGATCGGAGTCTTTTAAGAGAAACGCATTGGCCGCCAGCGTCGTCGGGTAGGCCAGCAGCAAGGCAATGACACCGGCGAAGAGCGAGATCATTGCCGATTCGAATAAGAACTGGCTGATAAGCGAACGCCTCGTAGCGCCTATGGCTTTACGAATACCGATCTCGCGCGTGCGCTCTTTTACCGTCACGAACATGATATTCATAATACCGATACCGCCGACAAGCAGGGCAAAGCCCGTGATCATAAACCCGACGACCGAAAGAATAAAGGTGATCTGATCGATGCCTTTATTGAACTGGTCCTGATTATTAATACCGAAATTGTTCGGAGCATCGGCGCGGACTTTTCTGATCTGGCGCATGACGAATTCGAGCTCGTCTTTCGTATCGAGTTTCTTGGCAACACTCGCCGCTTTTACGGCGATCGTCACACTCTGGTGCTTTTCACCGTAAGCCGTCTGCAACGTGCGAAACGGCATAATGACACTATTATCGACGGTGAAGGCGGCAAATAACCCACCCACGCGTTTTGCAATGCCGATCACTTCCAGCGGATAGCCGCTTACACGAATGACCTCGCCGATGGCCGGCTGATTCGGAAACAAATTCTTCGCAATTTCATACCCGATGACGCAGACCGGGCGTGCCGATGAAAGCTCGGACTCGGTAAAGAAGCGGCCGTTCTCGATAACCGTCGATTCGGTATTCAAATATCCTTCGTTCACACCCTGGGCGGTGATGAACTGCACGCTCCTGTTTTTAAAGCGCGCTTCCTGCCCCCACTTCGAAGCCGAAAGGCTGAAGGCGGAAGCGGTAGTCATGCGAAGCTTTAAAGTGTTGAGATAATCTTCCCTGATCTCCGGACGGTTACGCATCAGGCGCCAATCGCCGCCGCCCCAATCCCACTTATCGATGTAATAGACATCGGTCTTCATGCTCGAAGCGGTCTGGCGGAAGAGCTTATCCATACCGTTGATGAACGCGCCCATGATCGTTACGGTATAGATACCGATAATGATGCCGAGCATGGTCAGGATCGTGCGCAGCGGATTGGCACGAACTGCCCGGGCGGCAATCGCAAGACTTTCTTCGGTATCTTGCCAGAATCTCATGCTGAGTGTTCTGAGGGTCCGTCCGATTCTATTTTACCATCGCGCACACGGATGATGCGGTGAGCGTGGCGGGCAATTTCTTCTTCGTGTGTTACAAGGATGATCGTATTGCCTTTGGAATGAAGCTCGCCGAAAAAGCGCATGATGTCTTCGCCGGTTTTGGAATCGAGGTTACCCGTCGGTTCGTCGGCCAGTAAGATAGAAGGGCGGGTCACGAGGGCACGGGCAATAGCAACGCGCTGTCGCTGACCGCCGGACATCTCGTTCGGCTTATGCGTCGAGCGATCGCCGAGGCCCACCATTTGTAATGCTTCGTAGGCGCGATCGAGCCGTTCGCTCTTTTTTATCCCGGCATAGATCAGCGGAAGCTCGACGTTATGAAGCGCATCGCTTCTCGGCAACAAATTAAACGTCTGGAAAACAAAGCCGATCTCGCGGTTACGGATCTCGGCAAGCTCGTTATCGTCGAGGCCGGCCACATTCGCCCCGTTGAAGTAGTAATTACCGGAGCTTGGCGTATCGAGACAGCCGATGATATTCATCAGCGTCGATTTGCCCGAACCCGAAGGGCCCATGATTGCCACATACTCGTTCTTCTTTACCCCGAAGGTTACTCCGCGAAGGGCGAACACCTGTTCGGAGCCCATATCGTACACGCGATAAATATCTTCGAGATAAATAACCGAGTCGGTGATCGGATTTCCCATACTACTCCTTATTTTTTGGTACCGGCATCTTTGCCCATACCGGCATTATTATCGATCTTGATAAGCTTTCCATCGTCAAGATCTTTAGTGACGGCAGCATAATTGCCTTTTACGACTTCTTCTCCGCCTTTGAGCCCATCGAGGATCTCGACATACGAGTTATCGGAGATACCCGTTTTTACGGCTACCTGCTTTACATGGTTTCCATTGACGACGAAGACCACGGTCGGGGCCTTATCGGCCTCGTTATCGGCATTGGTCTGATTTGTTTTTTTCTTGCCGATCTCCGATACTTCGTTCGGGTCTTTAATTTCTTTCATCTCCTTCGAACGGCGCGTAACGGCCATGATCGGTACGGTGATGACATTGGCTTTCGTCTTCGTTTCGATCTTTGCCGTGCAGCTCATACCGGGGCGAAGCTCGCCCGTTTCGAACCCGACAAGACGGATCTTTACCGTGAAGTTCGTCGATTGATCCTGCGTACCGACGCCCTTGAGCTTGGCGCTATTGGCAATTTCTATAACCGTGCCGACGAATGTACGATTCGGAAAAGCATCGATGCTCACGCGGGCCGTATCGCCGAGCATGAGATTGACCACGTCGTTCTCATCGACATCGACCATCGCATTCATCACCGAAAGATCGCCGACATCCATCATTTCCGTACCGGAGAACTGGCTTGTACCGACCACCTTTTCACCGAGCTGGGAAATAAGCTGGGTGATGTAGCCATCCATCGGGGAAAGCACCGAGGTCTTGCGAAGGCTTTCGCCGATCTGCTCCAGGGAACTCTGATAAAAACTAACGTTGTGCTGAGCCGAGTTATAATTTGCCTGCGCGACATCGAACTGCGATTGCGCCTGCTCGATATCGGCATCGGAAGCAAGCTGTTTTTCATGGAGCTGCTTGATGCGCTTGAGGTTCAGATCGGCTGTGAGCTTCTGGGCTTTTGCCTGCTCGACGTTCGCTTTTGCGCTTTCGAGCTGGGCCTGGCCGGCATCGTACTGGGCTTTGATCGTCGTCGGCTTGATTTCGGCAAGCAGATCGCCTTTCTTTACGGCGGCACCTTCTTTAAAAGGAAGACGGATAATTTCACCCGATACTTCCGGCGAGATCTTCACCGAAGTTTCCGGCTGGATCTTGCCGGTGGCCTGCACGATCTCGGTGATCGTTCGCGTGGCGACCTTTTCGGTCTGTACCGTCACGGCAGTTTCCTTCCCACTCTTGATAGCGATCGCAACACCGATAAGGACCACGATCACGATGACCACGATCCAGATGAGGCGGTTGCGCTTCTTCTTTTTCTTCATTCGCTCGACAACGGTCTTCGTTGCGGGGTTTTGTACGGGGGTTTGTTCGGCCATACTGATGGATATGCGAGTTATAAAATCTGATTAGTAATTGGTTCTGCCGAGTAAATACTCGAGCTGTTTCTCTGCCAGCAAATAATTGAACATGGCATTGATCTTATTCACGCGGGCTGTCTGGGCCTGCGCTTCGGCAACGACGACCTCTACCTGAATACCGGCGCCGACCTTCAGGCGTTCGACAGCACCGCGAAGGCTTTCTTCGGCGCTGATAAGCGCGCGGTTGCTGGCATCGAGCGCCTGCTCGGAAGCGCTCAGGTTATTTTTAGCCTTGGCAATGTCGCTGCGAAATTGCTGTTCCGCCTGATCGAGTACTACCCTGCTTTGCTCCAACTGGACTTTCTCGATATCGATCTGCAGACGGTTCTGCATTTTATCGAAGATCGGCACATTGAGCGTCAGGCCGGCGGTAAAATTATTAAAGAATGGGATGTGGCCGATGTCGGTATTCGAACCGGCTCCGCCGACACCCGCACTGACATCGAGCGAGGGCAGCAGGGCCGAACGAGTAATAGCAATCCCCTCTTCCTGCGCCAGGATGGTCGAACGCTGGGCGGCAAGATCTTCGCGATGCTGCAGCAGATCGTTGAGCGTCGAAGGCGTTGCCTCCAGCCCCGAGACGCGCGATCGAATAGCGGCGATAGAAGTATCGATACCCTTTAATGAGACATCGAAATCGGAATAGGTATTCGGCGGCAGATCGAGCGTAAACAGCAGATCGGCGATCGCATTATCGTAATTGTTCTTTGCCTGAATGCGTGAAAGCTCATCCTGACCCACGATCGCTTCCTGCTGATAGACGGCATTGACCGCCGTCGCACCGGCTTGATACTGCGCCCGGACCCGCACGAGCAGCGCGCTATCCTGGGAATAGGTTACAGACGCGCTTTTGAGCAGCTCTTTGGTGCGCAGCGCATTGACGTACGAAGCAGTCGTATTGAAGGCAACGCTCTGGCGCGCCCATTTTAAATTGTAGCGGGCTGCATCGAGCTGATAATCGGCCGAGCGGATGTTAGCTGCATCGAAGCCACCGTTAAATACATTAAAGAAAGCGCTGATACTATAATTAAAACGGTGGGTCGGGTCCTGTAAATGCGCGGGCGTACCATTGAGCGCTTCATCGATAGATTGCGAAGCGGTCAATGGTTTGGTAAGTCCGTATCCGGCAGTACCACTTACCGATGGTAATAAATTATCACCGGCTTTCGAGCGGGTGTATTCTGCTTTGTCGAGATCAAGATTGGCATTCTTTGCGCTATAATTTTTATCGAGGGCAATGCGAATGGCTTCATCGAGCGTTACCTCGCGGGTACCAGTTGCCTGCCCGAATGCATTGCAGGTCAGTAAGAGAATAAAAAGTGCTACGATCGTTTTCATCACGGGCTTCCTACGGCGATTCCGCATACTCGTTTCAACGGATAAACATGAAGGATATTGTATCTATACTGCTATCTCCGGCTTCGGGGTTTCCGGTGACAAATTCAGAACCACTACAACGTGAAAGCACCTCGAAATGGGTTCATAAGAAATGCAAGTGATGGGCACCTATAAAACCCAAAAAAGCCGCTTTTTGAGCGGCTTTCAAGGTTTTTGATAATTACGCAGCTATTAAATTTTTTTCACGATAACGCGCTGGACTACCTGCTCGCCGCTATCGGAGGTGACGATGAGCAAATACATGCCCGAAGCGAGCGAGGAAATATCGAATTCTACCGGATATTCTCCGCTCGAAAGATTCGATCTCATCAGTGGAGCGATCACACGATGGCCGAGCAGATCGCGAAGTTCGATCGTCACCGAATGCTGCTTTTCTACCGAGAGCTTGGCGAAGAGTGCAAACGATGCGGGGTTCGGAGAAACCGTTATCTTCATCGATGAGCGTAAGGGTGAAGATACCGAGGCCTTTGCCTGTGGTACGACAGCGAATAACTCCTCGCTCGGCTTGTACCAGAAGATTAAGCCGTTATCGACGCCTTCTTTCGGCAACGTGCCGGTAGCCTGGCGAATGCGGATCGGCACATAGGTGTTGATCTGCGCAAAGGTTTTTTCCGTCTCGGCATGATCGAGCACATATTTACGGTAACTATAGATACGCCCTAACTGCTCGATCTTCAACCGTACCGTATCGGGATAATAAGTATCGGAGCGCGCCGTAGAAAGAAGAATGAATTCCTGATCGATCATTTCTTTTTCCGGCAAGCCAAGCGCCGCAATGCTATCTACTTTGCTCAGAATAGTACGTTCATACCGATTCATCGTCTTTCTATCCATCGAAGTAGTGAAGGCGAAGCGTTTCTTTAAACCCGCCTCTCCGCCGAAGGAGAGTTTGAAGGTAGAATCCTTAACGGCAAGCTGCTCAAGCATCTGGCGAAACAGTTGTTGCTGTTCATGACTGTATTTCACCCGAAGAGTGACAACGGTATCACCACGCATGATGCCCACTTTGGCCGTCAGGTGTAATGTAACGAGAAAGGGAGTGGCCGAACTATCTACCTTGTCTTCCTGAGACATTGTCGTTTCGCTACGGTAATAGTTTAACTGCGGGATCACCGAAGGTGTATTAATCGGCAGGGAGAATGTCTCGGAAGTCCCATTTTTGCCGAAGCGTTTGCGCTCGCTTAGTAACAGCATATTGCCGTGATCGTCGGTAACGAATGAAGGGAACAACTCGAATGGCGTTGCAATAGTATCACGAGCATCGAGTTTATAGAGTTGCGATGGAAGGGTGTCTTCGGGGAAGAGCACCGCCGTCTGGCTATTCTGATGAAGATAGATCGCATCCTCATGCCGGATAATGCCGAGGCGATACCATTGGTCAGTGGGAAGTTCGAGCGGCTCGGTGAAGCTTAGATTAGCCTGAGAGTATTGCAGTACTTTGAATGTAGAATCCGATACTGCATCGTCGTCTTTCGGACCGGGAAGCCCTGGGTCGGTGCTCGCCGGAGCGTTCGATGAAGAGCCGGCCGGCTTGCCGCTTTCCTGTATGGAAGCGGTAACCGTAAGCGACATCGATGATGGATGTTCGCCGCTACTAAAGAAGGCGAAATAAGAGAACGTGCCTGCGGCAAGCAGGGCGAGTAATGAAGTCATGATCCGTGTTCCTTTCTTTGATGGAGTTGGTATTGGAGCTAACGGATAGCCTTCAGTGGCAGCATTCTGCAATACCGCATCGAGTTCACCCGGTTTCGGCGTCGGAGCATCTTCGCGCAAGGCAGTGAATAACGCCTCTAAGCGTTCGTCACGGTCGTCGGTATGCTGGTTCATGGTATGCTCCTTTCTACTGGTTTGACATCGAGCAGTTCTTTGAGCGCCGAGCGGGCACGCGAAAGCCGCATCTTTACTGCCGAGATTCCGGCGTTCTGGATCGAAGCAATTTCTTCAATCGAAAATCCGGCGATCTCGAAGAGCACGATCGCTTCGCGTTGTTCATCGCTCAACTGCTGCATAGCTTCCTGCAAGATTCGTATATCGGTTAGTACCTCTGCCGAAGGTGCATCGCTTACTTTCTCGTAGCTTTCGCTGTCGTAGCCGGTAGTTCGCTTGCTTCGCTCGCGTTCTTTTGCGGCGAGCCTCGTGGCCGTCGTAAAGAGATAGCTGAGCACTGCTTTTGGCTCACGGATCGAATCGAAAGCGCGATAGGCGGCGAGGATAGCCTCGGCGGCAAGGTCCCGCGCAGTGTCTTTATCGCGGGTCATCGCGCGGCAAAACCGAAGTAACGGGGCGTGCAGGGGCTCGAGCAGCGCTGTGAACTGCGCCTGCTTATCTGCAATGCTGGTATCCGTTAGTGTGGTTGTTATCATTGTATCCGCGCGAATACATGGGGTAGGAGGTGTAACCCCGGAAAAAGTCACATCGGTTGTGAGAAAAAAATTACCGAACTACGGAGACCTTCGTAAAGGCCGTTGCTTCTGCTGTTGAAAGTAATACGGTGTAATAGCCGCTTGGTACACTGCTTCCCTGCTGAGACCTGCCATCCCATACCCAGCGGAACTGCCCTGCTTCGAAATGGCCGCTCATGCTGCGCACCGTTTTACCCATGAGATCGACAATGCGAATCCTGACCTCTGCCGCTTCTGGCAGCGAACATTGCAGCGTCGTTTCATTATTCGTTACACTTGGTATTGCAACGAGCGAAAGCGACGAAGTAGTATAATGCTCAGTGACGCCATTGCTTGGCGCGCCGACAGTATCGAACGAGAAATCCCAAATGCCGCGGCCATGAGTGCCAAATCTTATCGTATTGCTATGCGGCACGCGTTCGACGGACCAGTTGAGCATATCCGGTGCCGTAATACCCGCCGCGGCTTGCAGATCATACCAGATGCCGGTACGTGAATCAAAGATGTATGGCCCTACTTCTGTCGCCGCAAAGAGAAAGCGTTCGTCCTCGGAGCTGCAAAGCCCATAGACCAATGTTTTCGGTAAGCCGGAATCTATCGCCGTGAAGGTCTTGCCATGATCGAGCGAGACAAGTACTCCGGGATTGGAGTAGCCGCTGCCCGCGATCCAGAGTTTATTCTTATCGAAGTGCGAAGGAAGTATCGTCGAACCATAAAAGTAATGGCTGGCCGGTAAACTATTGGTATCGGAATGAGTCCAATCAGCGCCGCCATCGGTCGAACGATAAAAATATCCATCGTTCGAAAGCGCATAGAGTTCGTTCGTATCGAAGGCGGAGAACGCCATTGCCGAGATCTTTCGGTTGTTCGAACCAAGCGAAAAATCGTATGGCATTCTTACTGCCGTGATCTTCTGTCCGTTTGCATCGAGCTTCCAAAGATTCGAAGCGGCGCTTGCAGAATCGCCGGCACAGACGTAGGCAATCTTCCCATCAATCGGCGAGGCCACTACCGGCGGAAGCCATAAGGCATTATTACCGATAAAATCCCAGCTCCTGCTGGCAATAGAAGTACGGGCATTCGGATAGTAGATCACAAAGCCCGGATAATCACCCCAGAGGGAAGTACCGCTATCGCCGCTGACGAGATGCCCGTAATCGCCGCTGATGATCTGATCCATATCGAGGATGCCGTTATTCGAAGCGGGTGTCGTGCGCTGAAAGCCCTGATCCTGCGAACCGGCGTTTATCACCTCGGGGGCGACCGATGTATAGGTACTATAATACTGGCTCGTGCGAATGCCGGTGAAGGTAAGGTTAGTGGCGGTCTCGACCTCATCGTCAGAACGGTACGTCCCGCCATCGGTCGATACTAATGTCACTTCAGTACCCGCAAGATCATGTAGTATATCGATCCCATCGATATCAGCATGAAGATTATTCAGAGGATCGGCATAGTAATCGCTCCAACGGAAAGTAACGGAGAAATCTCCCCCTATCCAGCGATTGACTTCATTGGTACCGATATAAAAAGCAAGATCGTTGCTTTGAGCAATACGAAAACTATTAGCAGAGAATGGCGAACCCTGCAGCGATCCTTTGGTCGTCCAAAGATTCATCGAGCCGCTCGAAACAGAAACCGTGCTCGAACCGCCGCTGACTTCACAGACGGCGAGCGTCGTTCCGTTTTCAGTAACTTTCCCATCGAGATATAATCCATCGGCAGAGATAGGGCGATGGGCGACGAACGTCAGGCTGCCATTTGCCGCAACACTAAAGAGCGTATCTTCTTTTAAAAAGTAGGCCGGCGATATTTTATCGCGCGATACCCAAACGTCGCATGTGCCGACCGAGGCATTCCAGTTGCCGATCTTCGTGAACGTCGCTCCCTGATCGGTAGAGCGGTATAAGAATGATACCGCGCGCCAGTTCGAACTATAATCCCATTCGTTGCCGACAAGATAGATCGTCTTTTCATCGGCTGCTACAACAGCCCGCTTGATACTGCCCCAGCTTTTCGGACCGTCGAGCCCGCTGGCTTCTTTCCAGGTTAGCCCGTCGTCATCGCTATAGCGCACGGCAACACTGCCATTACAGGCGGCAAGCAGGCGCTTTTTATTTGCAGAGATATGAAGGATGCGAAGCGTGCGGACATCGCCAAATCGGTGAGCATCGTTGAGTACCATCCAGTTCGAATCGCCGACCTTCGCTTTCCAGATATTGCCCATCGCCGAGGCGACATAGATCGTGTTCGTTTCAAAATCAATATCGGCGGTATGCGTGCGGCCACAGACATTATTACTGCCGCGCTCGCTCCAGGTACCGAAGATCGCACCACGTGCAAACGTATCGCTTACCGAAAGAGTAGAAAATTGTTTGTGGTAGCGAAGAGCATAATACTGCGCGGCTTTAAGTTCGCGGGTCTCGTTGTCGATAGCGCGCCAATTCAGGCCGGGCTCGGCACGGTGCATCGATTCTTTCCAGGCTTCGCGCGCCTGTTGAAAAGCTTCGTTCTCCTCGCGCTTAAGCAGCGGATTTTCTTCTTCGACCGATTGAGCCAAAGCAGCAGAAGCAATGATCTGCAATGCAACTATGACAGCGATGATCCTCGTGTTCATTGATATTCGAAAACCGTAATTGAACGGTATGGTTCGGAAAGATTAAGGCTTTCTAATAGGGTGGGGTTCGGGGATCGTCTGAACCGGGATTAATGGGATTTTTGGGATTAGATTTGATTCTTTTTCACTATACCTGTCATTCCGAACGTAGTGAGGAATCCCTATAATGTCCTAACGAATGATTATTGTAAGCGCCCTCTCCCTAAGAGGGAGAGGGATGAAAGGGTGAGTGTAAATCTGCGCGATGCTAAGTGATTGATTTTGCGCGATTCATATTGTGATTAATTGTCTTTAATTGTGACTTATTGTGCCTCTGAGGGGTATATAATTGTAGCCCACTGGCGATTTCAGCAAACTTAATTGTGGACTTTTTTTAGGAGGCTCTTTTTTAGCCAGAGTTTCCTAGTTAACTTTAATCAAATAAATATCTTCCACGATTACAATTAAAACGAAAGTTTTCTCGTGGTGCTTTCAGCTCTTCAATAACTTTCGTGCTAAATATGGATAAATGTATATCTATCCTACATCTATCCTCAAATGTCTTGGAAAAATTAAAGGCTCCTCGTAGTTTCGTACTGACTTATTAACAGCAGAAGGTCCTCTTCTGCATAGGTCGCCTTTAATATTTGCCTTGATAAAAGTGAAAACACAATCTAAACTAAACGCTCCCTTCCCTTGGGTGGGCGGAAAACGCTTACTCCGGGAATCGATTATTGCCAAAATCCCGTCCCATCGCTGCTACGTTGAAGCTTTCGCCGGAGCTGCTTGGGTTTACTGGGGCAAACCACCCTCCGAAATAGAGGTCATTAACGATATCGATGGAAATCTGGTCAATCTCTACCGCCAGATCCAAACCAACGTTGAAGCCTTTTATGAGAAGGTATGGTACCTGCTGGTCTCCCGGGAGGAATATCACCGTTACCTAAAGCTCTTAACCAAACACCCGGAAAGCCTCAGTGATCTGGAACGGGCTGTGTATTACTTCTATATCATAAAACACACCTTCGGCGGACGCTTTGGAGCCGGGTTTGCCTTTAGTAAGACCCACCCTCCAAAGTCAACGGTGGGCCATGATACCTTACTGGCTCTTTCGGAGCGGTTACAGAATACTTATGTCGATAACCTCTCCTATGAGCGGATTCTGAAGAACTACGATGGGAAAGATACCTTTTTCTATTGTGATCCACCATACGTGGTAGCCAACGACCGAAGCTTTTACAGGTATTACTTTAATGAGCAACACCATATTGAATTGCAGGAAAAGCTGTCAAAGATCGAGGGGAAGTTCTTATTGAGCTATGATGATGTCCCTCTGATCAGAGAATTGTATAAAGATTTTGCAATTGAACAGACCGACCCGGTTCAGTATAGCTTATCGAAGAAACGGCAGGTAAAGAAGGAATTGTTGATCCGTAACTATTAACATAACACAGCCCCGGTTGACCAAACCGGGGCTGACCTGTATCCCGCAGGTATAGAAAAGTCCGCTTTCGCGGACTTTTACATTCTATTCAGATAGTACTGGACTTTGTGTTCATCTTCATTACAGAGGTAGCGAAGGGTAACCAGTGCCCGGTTCGCCAGTTCGGTTACCTCCCGGCGTTCTTTCTTCGAGAGGATTCGGGTAGTAAGCAACCGTTGGGCTATTGCGATATTAGCGAGGCAGGATTTAATTGTTTGGTGTTTCATGCCCATTCCTCCCCTAAGTGACGTTCCATAAAATCTTCTAATCCCTTCTTGGTTAATTCTTCGCAAACCTCTTTCCAGGACTTATGACAAAGCTTCCAGAGGTTCTCCATGCATCCGGTCATCTTTTCGGTTAAAACCGTGAAGACCGTTTCAGTGATATCGTCGGTTACTGCACACTCTTCTACGATCTGCAAAATTTGAATTTGAGTATCGATCTTAGCTCGTCTGATGGCTTCGGCGGAAAAGGTATCCTGCTGAAACAGAGCTTTGCATACTTGCTCGGTTACTACCTGTTGCTGGCCCGGGCGTTCGTTGCCATTGTCATCGTGGACGGTAATGGAGAACGTGGGTTCATAGTAGTGCCGGATATCAGCTTTCGGATCGGTAAGGGTTCTTCTAATAATGCTCTCGATGGTTTCCGTTTGGGAAACTCCGGGAACGACTGGGCTGTAAATTCCTACGTGGTACATGGTGCTTAGTCTTGTTTAATGGAGAAGAAGGTTAAAAGAGCGGTCAAACAACCGAGGCTAAGAGCCGTATCGTGTTGCTTGCTTCTTATGGCGAAGGCATTATATTCGGGATGTTCCTCATCGACATAAAAGTGAACGTAAGCCAGTTTGTCGTTTGCTATGGTGCGGAAGATCTTTCTGAGTTCGGCCATCTCGTCTTGGCTCAGAAGCGTAGGAGTAAAGATTTCAATTTTGTTAGTGTATTCAAGTGTAGGTATTTTAGAGGCGAAGAAGAAATCAAAGCCGCCGCCGTGAATCAGGGGAAAGAGCATCGACATAACATCGAGGCGTAATTCGTTATCGGGAATTCCGGTATCGCTTCCGGGAGCAAATTCTAATACTACGACATCGAAGGTATCTCCTGCGGAGGTGAAAATAACTTCCCGGTCATCGGCTAAACAGGCTCCGACAATTTTTGTAGTAAGGTAATGCTGAATTTCTTGAAGCGGGGTTACCGGGGTAACGATGTGGATTTTGACGGTCTTGGTATTCATGGTTCTACCTTGCGGGATGAGGTGGTTTAGTTAATCTTAGAAAAGAAGTGATTGAAGAGGGCCTTCTGACAATCGATGGCCAAATCGGTCTGCTCAGAATTATTCTTGAGCACTACGCAGTAAAAATCGCAGCCCGGTTTGTCGGTATGAAAAAGCACCTCGGCTTTGTTATCTTTTACCACCTTGCGAAGAACCGGAAGCAACTTTGCAATGACTTCATGGCTGGGAAGAACCGGGGTTTGAATCTGAATTTTAAGCATCTTTTGTTTTCTTCTAAGTTATTGGTTTTATGGGAATTGCTGTCGCTGCAATTCAACGGACACGACAAATTGTGTCCCCACCGAGTTCGGGCAATCTGCACTATTTCCCCAGTTTTTTCCTTTCTTTTTTGGAGGCCATTTGTGGCTTAAAGAAGGCAATTAATAGCTATAAATCTTGGGTAAAATACTTATCATTGAAGGGGTAACAGGCGCAGGCAAAACCTCGGTTATTAGTGCGTTAAGATCATTATTACCACCTGCTACTATTTATATAGCGGAGGAAGAAACGCTCGGCAACATAATGAATGATCTTAAGGATAAGCGTTGGAGAGAACAACCTACTTTCAATGCACTAGAACGTGTTCTTAAAAAAGTCCAAGAGTATTATACAAGTAATCCTACCATCAATATTGTCCTCGAGCGATTTCATTTTACAACCTATATGATGCTCCCCAATATTAGGACCAATTTTATTAGTAGTTAAGGTGGATATT
>CAYOJJ010000033.1:0-25898 GCA_964404255.1 uncultured Alphaproteobacteria bacterium
TCTGGCCCCTTCGTCTAGCGGTTAGGACACCACCCTTTCACGGTGGTTGCACGGGTTCGAGTCCCGTAGGGGTCACAACAATAACTAATTGGGATCTAATTGGTTATATCTGCTTCAGAGCAGGTTTTAGTCACCTGATCCCAAGCCCTCACCGATCTAATTTTGAATATTCCCCTTTTTTTCGTATATTTATAACACTGTTGTTGTACAGTACCTAGTGTACCGCCCCCCTTCACGGTTAGTATGCCCGTGAGGAATCTTGGGTAACGAAGTTTGCAAAGAGGATGAGAATGAACACTGTCCGTTTTCCTGTGACAATGGCGTTATTGCTTGTTGTCGTGTTATTGCTTGGGTTCTCTGCACTGAAAGCTCAGCAACTTTCCGGTATTGTGAATGAATATGCCAAAGTTCTACTCGTCGATACCTGCGATAATACCATCTTGGTAGATAATGCATCGGCATTTACCGCCGGGGATAGAGTGCTTATTATCCAAATGAAAGGAGCATCGGTCGATACGACTAATACTCCGAATTACGGCCAATTGAAATCGATGGGAGCGGCCGGCCTCTATGAATATACTTATGTAGCCAGCGTTAATGTACTGACGATTACTTTGCGTCAGAAACTTGCCAACCTCTACGATCCTTCACAGGCAGTCCAGATCGTAAAAGTACCTCAGTATCAGAGTGCAACCATCGTCGATACAATTCGCTCAAGGCCGTGGGACGGAAATTCCGGAGGTATCGTCGCCCTTGAAATATTCGATACTCTGTATTTGAATTCTGCGGTGGATGTTTCCAGGCAAGGGTTTATCGGCGGCTTTGTTTCAACTCACAAAACCTCTCCTGCAGCCGATAAAGTAGATTATCACTATCCGGGATCCTCTGGTGATGGCGGTTATAAAGGCGAAGGAATTTCCAATCCTTATTTTACTTATGAAGCCGGCAGAGGCGCTCAATATAATGGCGGTGGTGGTGGTAATAACCAAAATGCCGGCGGCGGAGGAGGCAGTAACGGCGGCGGCGGCGGTAAAGGAGGAAAACAGGAAAGCAGCCTTTCACAATTAGATATCGGCGGTATTGGTGGTTATGTTGTTGACTATACTACTTATACTTCCAGGTTGTTCATGGGCGGCGGCGGCGGCGGCGGCCAAGAGAATGACCCGCAAGGCACCAGTGGCGCTACCGGAGGTGGATTGATTATTATTCGCGCACGCATTATCCAACCCGGATCATCTGCAGCATTAATATCGAATGGTGGTACTGCGGCACTTGCTGGTGCCGATGGTGCGGGTGGTGGTGGTGCAGGCGGTACCATTGCTGTCTCAGCATCTCAGATCAATGGCGCAATCCATTATGAAGCTAAAGGGGGAAATGGCGGAGATAACGATGCTAATCATATCGGGGGGCAAAATTTCTGTTATGCACCCGGCGGCGGCGGCGGCGGCGGACGTATTTATGTCAGTGGTTCGACAAAGCCGGCCGCGACAGTAACATTGGGCAAAGCCGGTATCGTTACGTTTGCTCAACTGCCATGTTTTGGTACTACCTATGGAGCAACCGATGGTACCGATGGAATAATACAAACCGGTTTTACGCCATTCGATAATACAAATCAATTCGGTTATCCAAAAGCAATTAGTCACGCCGATACTATTTGTATAGGGGATACGGCTGTGCTTGGGATCAATGGAGGAAATTCTTTTGCCTGGACTCCAACTGCCGGACTTGATAATCCTACTGCCCAAAATCCCAAAGCTTCTCCTTCGGCAACCACTCAATACATTGCTAATTATAAGGATTCAAGAGGCTGCTCGTTTGCCGATACCGTCGTTGTTACGGTCCATCTTAAACCTTCTATCTCCCTTTCAGGCCCAAAGACTGTGTGCGGTGGAGATATAGCTTCTTACGGCACATCCGCTTTATCGAATACTACCTTTACCTGGACGGTAACCGGCGGTACGATCGTTTCGCCGGCCAATTCGGAATCGATCACCATTCAATGGGATAGCACGGCTACATCCGGCAGAGTATTTTTAACAGCGATAACGGCAGGTAAAGAATGCCCGGGTATCGACTCGGTTTTAGTGACAGTTAATCCGGTGGTAAAACCATTGGTATCCGGCACAGGTACCTATTGCGGCGGAGATACGGCTGTACTTACCGTTTCTCCTTCAAATACATTTGCTTCGTATAGTTGGTCAACTGGAGAAAATACTCAGTCTATAAGAGTTACTGCTTCAGGGAAATATGTCGTGACCTGTACTATGCCCGGCGGTTGCACTATTCTTTCTGATACTATTCCTATACTGTTCAATCCGAAGCCCCAACCACTTATTACTCCTGCTATTTATGCCTTGCCTGATTCCGGTGGAGTCGATTCGTTATTTGTCAGTGGTGGCAACTTCGTAAGTTACAACTGGTCAACCGGGCAGAGCGGCGATTCGATCGAGATTTTAGATTCCGGGCTCTATACTGTTACCGTCACCGATTCTAATGGCTGTACGGCAACAACAAGTATTCAGATCGTTCGCGATCTTTCGTTGCCATTTGTGATCATTGCGATGGATACGATCGTTGCAAATCCCGGGGATGTAATTAATTTCCCGATCAAGATCGTTTATTCCCGCAATCTCCCGCCAAGTGGCGCTACTGATTGGATCTCGACCATTTCATTCAATCATACCTTAATGGCGCCGATCAATACCGGCACTCAATCGACAACGACTGGCGAAACGAGAACCTTAAATTATCAAGGCGTCCGGCCCGTGCCGCTGGAGCTCGGGCCATTGCAGAACCCGATCACTTATGTAGCAGCTCTCGGCGATACCAGTGAGACGGTCGTTTCCGTCGATCTCTTCGATTTTACCAATGGCAGAAAACCGTTGATCATTAAGCATAACGGACTTTTAAAAATTAATGTCTGTACTGCCGGTGGCGAACGGCTTTATAGCGAAGACGGTAAGATAAGACTCGGGCAGAGCCATCCGAATCCTGCATCGACTGCTACTACCATCGATGTCGATCTGCGCGAAGATGGAAAAACGGTATTGCTTATCTCCGATATGCTTGGCCGAACCGTCCGCACGCTCGCTAACGGAGAATATAAAAAAGGACATTATACGTTCGATGTTGATCTTCACGATCTTTCCAAAGGAAGTTACCTGTACGTGCTGCAAACCCCTACGGCAGTCCAATCAAAAATATTGACCGTAGAACACTAAGAGCACACAGTAATACATGCGACTATCCTTCGAGTTTATGCCAGTACAAAAACCACTCACTAGAGCAGCAATTATTATAGTGCTGGTCGTTCTGTTATCCGGAATATCTTCGGGTCAGTTGATCACCGATAGTATCAGAAATACCCAGCCGACCTATGGCATCTTCGGAGATTATTCCTTTATTCATCATACAACCGATTTCAGCCAGCTTCCGGGTGTTCCTAATTGCTGTCTGGGTTTTAACAATGGTGGTAATGGCCAGGGGATTTCCTTCGGAGGATTTTACGACCGGCCGATCAACGAGCGGTTCTTCCTTGAATTACGGCTGCGCTACGACCCTTACGGTGCGACCTTAAAATCGGACCAGTCGTTATCGGCAATAGTAGAAGAGAGTGCTGTAGGGATGGTTATTCAGCATGTACTTGAAGCAAAGTTGGCCTCGATCAATCTTGAACCGGCCATTGCTTATCGGTTATTATCAAACCTTAGTCTTTCTGCCGGAGGTTCGGTTGGTTTTGTTCTTCAGAAAAGTTTTTCACAGCATGAGGATCTTATTAAGCCCGATGTCGGGACATTTAATAATGGCAGACGTATCCGAAACGAACAGAGCGGCACCATACCTGAAGCATCGTCAATTGTAGGTTCGGTCGGTGCCGGATTAACCTATCGGTTGCCATTGAATAAAGATGGCTCGTTGAATCTTTATCCGCAGGTCTCTTATGCGTATCATATTTTACCGGTTATCCCGGGCTATAAGTGGAATGTCGGTTCGTTTCACGCAGGTGCAGGAATCGGATATACTCCGTTGCCGGAAATAAAGCCTGTTCCACCACCACCACCACCACCACCGCCGCCGCCGCCACCACCACCGCCGCCTGAGGATAAGACGCCGAAGCTCGCTGCTAACCTCACGGTAGTCGGTGTCGATAAGGATAGTCAGGAAGTACCGATCAAATTCGTCGTTGAAGAATTTATCAGTACGCAGTTGCGCCCACTGCTCAATTATGTTTTCTTTGCGGAGAACCAAAGCTCGCTGCGTCCGGAATATACTGTTTTCACTCCGGAGGAATCGAAGCAATTTTATATCGATAAACTATTCAACTACGAGACGCTCCAGTTATATTATCAGATACTTAATATCATCGGCAAGCGTCTGGTCGATCATCCGAAAGCAAAGATCACGTTGGTCGGTTGCAACTCCGATATCCGGGATGAAAAAGGGAATACCGACCTATCGAGAAAACGCGCCGAGACCGTTCGCGATTATTTTAAGAACGTGTGGAATATATCCGACGATCGAATGTCGATCCAGATACGAAATCTTCCGGAAAAGGCATCGAGTGAAACGACGGAAGATGGTATTGCTGAAAATAGAAGAGTGGAGATCCAAAGCAGAGACTGGGATATTCTGCAGCCGGTATTGACAGTAGATACAATGCGAATTCCGCGACCGCCGATCATCCGCTTCAAACCATTAGTAACGGCTGAAGCCGGAGTGGCTAATTGGAAGATCATTGCGGGAGATCAGACGCATGAACTTAAATCGTTTACCGGTACGACCGATCCTCCGGCAAAGATCGATTACCGGATCGAAAAAGAAAAGCAGCGTACGCTGGCAAACCTGCGCTCGTTTAACTACCAGTTGACCGTGACCGATCAGGCAGGGCAGCATGTTGCAACGCCACGAGATTCGGTACCGGTGCAGCAGTTGACGCTCGCAAAAAAGAAAGAGCAGCACATGGCCGATACGATCTTCTCAACCTATAATCTTATTCTGTTCGATTTTGCGAAAGCAAATCTTACGTCATCAAACCAGAAGATCGCCGATTATGTGAAAGAAAGAATTCAGCAAACCGACCTTGTGACGATTAGAGGATATGCCGATCGTATCGGTTCGGTAGAGTATAACCGTAATCTTTCCGCCGGTCGTGCGAAAGCAACTTCAGTTGCCATTGGTACGCCTAATGCCAACGTTCAAGGTATCGGTAGCGCGGAATTACTCTACGACAATGATACACCGGAAGGGAGGTTTTATTGTCGAACGGTGACAATCAACGTGGCTACGCCCAAGGCGCAGTAGTGTTGATAACTTGTGAATTTAAAAAAGTTTTTATAAGTGCTTGTTTTTGTATAGTTTATTTTGTATATTTGTGTTAATAAGGAGAAAAAGGTTTCTTTTACAATTGACTGCAAAATCTTATAGTTAAGGCCGATTTTGTAAGTCGTTGTAGCGGATGAATATAGTTAGCCATTCGTCCGATCTCTAATTTTAAACCTGGACGCCCACTTTACCATGGGATCGCCCGTACCCATACAAAGCAGCAGGATTATATCTCTGCGTTCGGCTCTTCGTGGCTGTAACAAAAGCCTGAGCATTGAGTTATTTCAATGCCAGCGTGGAGAATTCTGCAGTGAAATGGAATATTGTGGAATTCGGTGTACATCTCAAATTATTAAAAAACTGAACACTCTAACAGCAATACTATCCGTAGTCATTGTATTGTTTGCTGTGTCGTTTTTAACCCCCTCAACTGCAACAGCGCAAATACCGAGACAGATAAGCTATCAAGGCTTACTGATTACCTCGAATGGAGTTCCTATTTCCGACGGACAGCACGTCTTGAAGATCACGATCTACGACGCTGTTACCGGTGGAAATTCCCTCTTTTCCGAATCTATCCCGACGACTACTAACCATGGGCTTTTCGATGTCATCATCGGTGCATCCTCGGGTATTCCGTTCTCTCTTGATTTTAGTATTCAGTATTTTATCGGTGTTGAAGTTGATGGTGGCCCCGAAATGAGTCCTCGTACACCGTTCACTTCGGTGCCGTATTCTTTACGGGCACAAATAGCCGAACAGGCAAAATCGGTCTCGCCCGATGCGCAGGGTATTGTAACGAGTATCAACGAGGTGGACGGCCCGATCAGAATCATCGGCGATTCCACCACAAGCGTATTGCAGAATGGCAGAGTGATCACTATCTCTGCAAACCCGCAAGGTATCCGTGCTATCCAAAATACCGATGGTACCATTACTATTACTCAGCCCAAAGGTCCGACGGTTACCCTGAATATCACCGATACTTCGTTGACTGCTTCGAAGCTTGCCCGTAATTCCGTTACCACTGCTAAAATAGAGGATGGGGCAGTGACCGGTGAAAAAATAAATCAGATGGGTGCTTTTACCGGGCAGGTATTAAAATGGAATGGTACGAAATGGACCCCTGCTATGGACGACACTACAAAAATTCGTCCCGGCACCGGCATCGTTATTACGACCGATGCCAATGGTAATAACGTCATAGCTACAACATTAGTCGGTTTACCACCCGGCGGGTTCGGTGCTACCTTGCGTAAAGACACCAATGCATGGGTTGCAACCATGAATTTATACAACGATGGAAATAATATTGGTATCGGAACGACGGCGCCTAAATCGAAACTCGATGTCAGTGGTACTCTGACGTTAAGTAATAACTCAGATTTGCGTTTTACGGAGCCTGCATCGCAGGGAAGTAATTTTACTTCGTTCAAAGCAGCACAGCAGGCAAATGACATCAGCTATACCTTGCCACCTTCTTTGCCGGTAAATGAAGCAATCCTGACGACCGATCCGACCGGGCAAATGAACTGGAAAAATATTCTTCCTCCCTCAGTAACAGTCTCTTTCAGTCAAATAACAACGGGTGTTAATCGCGGACAAGTACTTACTGTCGGCGATAGTTCTAAATTAAAATTATCAGGTACAGGCCTCATCGAATCTAATGCCTTAAAAGGGGCAACGGTCGATGGAAGTTCTTATGCAGGACGGGTGCGCATTCCCAAAGGTGCAACGGGGATGACCGTGACGTTGCCGCCGACAGTAGGCTGTACTTCAAACTCGAGTGTAACGGTGTCGCAATTTGATTCCGAGGGATTCAATGTGCTCGTCGGAACAATGGTAACAAGCGTGGCCACCGATAATTTTTCGGTGCAATTTTCCGCTTCCTACCCCACAGATACGGGCTATATAACGTATCTGGTCGTTAACCCATAACAAGTGTGTAGATACGCATTCTACGTAGAATCAATCACTAACCCATACAACAAATGAAACGAATCAAACTCCTCACTTTCCTTGCCGTCGCTCCGGTAGTGGCGTTCGGTTTGGCAGGAGAGGCTCTCGCTCAGGTGCCGTCGTTGGTAACCCAACAGCTCAGGCTCTCGAGTGGAGGTGCAACTCCGAACTATGTGCAGTTGCGTGCGATAACCGGCGCTGCTGCCTCGAACGATTACTACCAACTCGATCAGGCTCCGGCCCCGGTCGCAGGGCAGAACTACTCCCTGTGGCTCAATGACCAGAACCAGATCGTTCGTTCTAATGCCTTCGGTTCTGCTCAGTCTCATTACCTCTTGCAGGTTAATGCAACCGGTAATGGTCTGCAGTGGGTGGACCCTGCTTCGTTAACCACCTTGAACGGTGATATTGTCGGTCCGGTAGATTCAACGTTAGTAAACGTTGGTCATCCTGGTCTCGATAACCGTTTGATCCAGGGTATCAACGATGCTACCGGATACGATGGAACGAGCCTCATTCATATCGACCGTGGCGGTACGAACAGCAATGCTACTCCTACTGCCGGTGCGGTTGCTTATGGTGACGGTACGAAATATATGTTCACGGCCGCTGGTACCAATCGCCAGGTCCTGATCTCTCAGGGCGCTGGTGCTCCGATCTGGTCCGATATCGTCGGTGGCATCTTCGACGTCCGTAACGGACTATCGAAGATCGGCGATTCGGTTATCGAATGGGGTGGAGCGTTGGTGCATGCAACGACGATCGATCAGGCTGGTTTCGATGTCACCTTCAGTAGTGCTTCAAATGCTAACCTGACCCTCGGTAATGGTGCTGCAACCTATAACATCAATATGGATCCTGGTACGAACGGATTCATCACGCTGAATAATATCAGCAGCGATACCTCGGCACATCGTATCGTTGCTCTCGATGCAACGGGCCATGTTCATACCCGCGACATTAGTTCGTTGGTAACGGCAGATAACGGTTTGATCGCAACGGGCGATAACAATGTTTCGCTCGGCGCTCCGGCAACCGGCGGCGCTCCGTTGTTGACCAATCGCTTTGTCAGCTTGAACGGACAGACCCTTAACATCGAAGGTAATACCGGCACCATGAACATTGGTACGGGTGGTGATGTGGCATTGAATGTAAATACCGGTACGTCTGGTACCATGACGTTGCAGGGTAATACACTCAATAGCACCGCCAATTTTAACAACTTCGCTTATGTCGATTCATCGAATAATCAGGTTCACCGCGCAATGACCAGTGCGATGACCCAGAATAACACGCCGACCAATTACGTCGGTATCGATGCGAACGGCAATATCGTGAAGTCACAAAGCCCGACGACCGGCTACTTCCGTGGCCAGATCGCTGGTACTGGTACGTTTACTTATACGTCACCGACGATGAACATCCAGCCTGGTGCTTCGATCACGGTATCGGTTGAAAACCATACCGGTGTGACCGGCGCTGTTGCTGTTCAGGTAACGAGCGTTACAACGGGCGCTACCGGCACGTTCAGTGTCGAATCTTCTGAGAATATTCAGAACGGCTCGTTCATTAACTATGTCGTTATTAATCCGTAATTGATATGATGCCGCAGAGATGGTATCATCTGAATCAATTCTGGGTAATGATTTAGGTGGTATCATCTCGCGGTATCGTATTACGGTTGGTATGAAGAACGTACTTCGGTTGTCGTATTATTTCTGCAGTGCTGCTATGATCATAGTGGCAGTGTCGGGAGTATGCGCCCAAAACCATCTCGCCGATGGTACGAAACCTTCGTCTTCTACAATCACTGCTCCACCGGTAGCCAATGCCGGTTTTAAGCCCGCAGCAGAATATCTTCCATTGGTCTATGCCGAAGGAGAAGAACTTACTCCCGAAGAAAAAGGGCCGCCGGCCTTTTCATTCTCCTATGTTCAAAAGGGGGGCAATGTAACGTTGGCCCCGGGTTTTTATGCCGCCTATAAACCCAAAGAGAACGACACGCTATATTTATTCGATAGTACGAGCGAACATTTTGAAAAGGTCCAGATCCATGCCGGAAAAGAAATTATTCAGGGTGATTCCGCGGCAGTCTATAATGAAGTAACTTCGATCTTAAATACGTACGATGCCCAGGGACGAGCGATCGCAATGCCGAAGCGGGGGAATACCCGCTCGATGATCATCCGCTCCGGGTTTATTCCGGCTCAGGGTTTTGGTTCGAAACGATACCGTTTCGGTGTACGCCCAGGCAATTTTAAGATCGGTCCCAATTCCATGGTTTCCGCTTCTGTCCACATGATAGGAGAGGATAAAGACATGGGGACGATTTTGTGTGCCATTACAAAGATCGACTATGAAAAAAATATGATCTTTGTCGAAACTTCTAATGAAGTTCCGAAGGGTGAGAACATTAACTGGATCATCATGAATGCGCCGCAATAAAATGTCATGAATCTCCCCAATCGCATATCCAATATCCTGATCGTTACTTTTGCAGTGATTATTGCAATAGGCGCGAGCATATCTTCGATATGGGCACAGGCGAGTATGCAGCGCGGAGTACGAATTTCAAATTCGAATGGCAATATCGTAACCATCCAGACCGGTACCAACCCATCTACCTATACATTACAGTTGCCGTTAACGAGCAATCCTTCGCTTACATCGGCATCGTTACTCTATGGTATCGGAAGCGGGCAGCTCGATTGGACAAGCTCAACGGGTGTCGCCGCCAATAATTTTCTTACGCTTCAGGTCAGTGGATCGAATCTTATTCCGACCTGGGTCGATGCAACGACAATCCTGAATAATTCCTACTGGTCGCTGACAGGAAATTCCATCACCTCCGCTTATAATGGTACGACGGGCAATTTTCTTGGTACGACAAATACTCAGCCATTGGTATTAGCTACCACAAATACCGCAACGGCTCAGCCTATAGAATTTCTAACAAATAATACCGAACGGGCCCGCATCAATAGCACCGGTGAATTTGGTATCGGTACTACGGCTGTTGCCGGAAGATTACTGAATGTAGCGGGTACGGCAGGTACGGCAAATGTCAGGTTGAATTCGTTATCGGGTGCAAATCTGGCAACGGCTCTTGCTGCTAACGACGGGTTGGTTATTGCTGATGGTAACGGCGATCTCACAAAACGCTCGCCTTCGATCCTGACCGGATCCTTTGTGCAATACGATGTTACGGTAACACAAAGTGGTTCGGCAACCCGTACCGATAATTTATTTAACGTTTCTTATGCGGCCGGAGCAAATAATGCGAATGCCGCCGGTGCGGTTATTACTTCTGCCGGTGGTGCCACGAATCGCAGTGCTACCGGTTTAACTATTACTGCAACAGCCACCGGTACCGGTACATCGACTGGGCTTAATGTTACTGCCAGTGGCGGTTCGACAAAAACGGCTATTGCAGCAACCGGCAATGTAAATCTATTGAGCAGTGGTGGTACGGCCAGCAGCTTATCGTTACAAAATCCGGCTGCAACGTTTGCAACAAGCTTTACTGCCGGCGCCCAAACGGCAAACTTATCGTATACACTTCCTATTACCGCTCCGACTGCAAACCAATTGCTTATCTCAAGCGGCGGTGCTTCCAGTAATTTAAGTTGGACAGACATTACCACCATTGGCAGCGGAAGTTTCTGGAGCCTCACTGGTAATAGCATTACTACTGCATATAACGGTACGACCGGTAACTTTCTTGGTACAACGAATACTCAGCCGTTGGTTATAGCGACGACAAATACGACGACTGCTCAGCCAATCGAACTCTTTACCAATAATACCGAACGTGCCCGTATCAATGCGACTGGTGAATTAGGAGTTGGCGTAACGGCTGTCGCGGGTAGGTTATTAAATGTCGGTGGTACTTCGGGCACGACCAATATCCGGTTCAATTCACTGGCTTCTGCTACCAGTGCTACGAATGGTGGGGTGTTGTATGCCGATGGAAATGGCGATCTTAATCGCTTAACCGTACCGGCTACCAGTAACTATGTACTCACGAGTTCGACGGCAGGCGCTTTAAGCTGGCAGGATGCCAGTGTCTTGGTCGCAGGTAATTATTGGTCACTTACCGGTAATACAGGCACCACAGCTTACAATGGCACCACAGGTAATTTCCTCGGAACAACAGATGCACAGCCGCTTGTCCTTGCCACGACAAATGCGACAGCGCAAGATATTAGATTTTATACCGGAAATACAGAAAAACTGCGTCTTAATAGTACGGGCGAACTTGGCATCGGTACGACGGCGGTTGCCGGACGTTTGCTTAATGTTGCCGGTACTGCCGGCACGGCAAATGTTCGCCTAAATTCCTTGTCCGGCGCGAATCTTGCAACAGCCTTAGCTTCAAATGAAGGATTAGTGATCGCCGATGCTAATGGCGATCTTACAAAACGCTCTCCTTCGATTCTTAATGGCTCGTTCGTTCTTTATGATGTTTCTTCCGCTCAAAATGCTTCGGTTACGAGAACGGATAATTTATTTAATGTCGCCTACGGAGCCGGTGCAAACGATGCTAATGCCGCCGGAGCAGTAATCACTTCTGCCGGAGGAGCTACAAATCGAAGTGCAACCGGTTTAACAATTGCCTCCTCTGCAACCGGCACGGGTACTGCGACCGGTTTAGCAGTATCGGCAAGCGGTGGAGCAACGCAGACCGCTATTGCCGCAACAGGAAATGTAAATCTCTTAAGTAATGGTGGCACAGCAAGCAGTCTTACATTGCAGAATCCTGCCGGAACATTTGCTACCAGTTTTTCTTCCGGTGCTCAAACGGCCAACATCGGCTATACTTTGCCTACTACCGCACCGACGGCGAACCAACTGTTGATCTCCAGTGGTGGGGCAACCAGTAATTTAAGTTGGACGGATCTTACTACATTGGGTAATGGAAGCTTTTGGTCATTAACCGGCAATTCCATCACCACAGCATATAATGGCACAACTGGTAGCTTTCTCGGTACGACAAATACCCAGCCGCTTGTTCTTGCAACAACGAATACCGCTACTGCACAACCCATCGAATTCTTTACTAATAATACCGAGCGCGCCCGCTTTAATAGCACCGGTGAGTTCGGCATCGGTACGACAGCCGTTGCCGGTCGGTTATTAAATGTTGCGGGTACAGCGGGTACGGCAAATGTGAGATTGAATTCTTTATCCGGAGCTAATCTTGCAACAGCTTTAGGTACAAACGAGGGATTGGTTATTGCCGATGCAAACGGCGATCTGACGAAGCGTTCAGCCTCTATCTTAAATGGATCGTTTGTTCAATACGATGTTACTTCCGCCCAGAATGCTTCGACAACCCGTACGGATAATTTATTTAACGTTGCCTATGGTGCCGGTGCAAATGATGCTAATGCTGCCGGTGCAGTCATTACTTCGACCGGGGGTGCCACCAATCGTACTGCAACCGGTTTAACGATCACTTCTACAGCTACCGGAACCGGCACAGCAACCGGCTTAAGCGTAACCGCAACCGGTGGTACGACCAAGATTGCTATTGCAGCCACGGGTAATGTGAATCTCTTAAGCAGTGGTGGTACTGCAAGCAACCTTTCTTTACAAAATCCGGCCGGTACCTTTGCAACTACTTTTACTGCGGGAGCTCAAACAGCGAATATTAACTACACGCTTCCGACGGCAGCACCGACATCAAACGGACAAATGTTGACTTCCACTACAGCAGGCGTATTAAGCTGGAGCAGTAGTGGATCATCAGTAACAGGAAGTGGTACAGCAACAAGAATTGCTTTTTGGGGACCGGGACCTGGTGTTACTTCTAATCTTCAGGATAATGCAAATCTCTATTGGGATAATACCAATAGCCGTTTAAGTGTTGGTGCTGGGACTACTCCAACTGCTACAATCACAGGATTGCTTTCGGGTGCCCTCACTGCAGCCGGTACAACTTCTTTACTGACAAACTCTGCTACTTCCGCTACTAATGCCATCAATAAGATCGGCCTTGATATTCAGAACTCCGGAAGTTGGGGAAGCGGTACAAGTTCAACTTCGGCGAATATCGGTTTGAATGTGAATGTCACCGGAGCGACTAATTCCTCGAATAATTATGCTGCTTTATTCAATGGAGGATATGTCGGGGTAGGCACGACAGCACCGGCTGTTTCTTTAGACGTGGCAAAAGATTTTGCAACGCGCGAATATAACTATACAACATCCCTTAGCGGAACAGTTAACGATGTCAACTTCGATGGCTCGAATAATCAAACATCCTATGTCCGCATTCAAAATGCAAGCGCGGCCTTTTCATTGACCGGTATTGCCGGAGGTGCCAACGGTAAACACATGACGATATATAACGGTACCTCACAAACGATGACGATTGTTAATCAGAGTGCCAGCAGTACAGCCGCCAATAGAATTGTTACCGGTACCGTTGCTAACTTACCACTTCCATCGACCGGTAGTGCCAGCTTTGTCTATAGCTCCCAAGAAAGCCGCTGGATCTGTTATGCTATCAGCGGTGCAGCAGGTTGGTTATATACCGGTAATAGCGGTCTTGTCGATAATGTCAGTAACTATCTTGGTACGCTCGATAATGTACCGATCCGTTTCGTTTCGGGTACTGGTGGACCGAACACTCGTATGTTGATGGATATCAACGGTAATCTTCTCTTCGGTGTGAATTCAGGTAATACTTCGTTTTCATCCGGTAGCGGACGATTGGCCTTTGGTGATTCGCTCAATACAACTCGCTTGAATAGCGTACCCACTTTCGGCGCCCGAGTCTTTAATATGATCGACGATAATGCCGTACTGCGTATCTGGCGTTTTAACTCGAATGCTGGTGGTACCGACCCTGCTGTGGAATTTATCGGTGGTACGAACGATAACCAGGGTAACTCTGCAAATACCTGGTGGGATATTCATACAACCGGTACCCCGGGAGTTCCGAATACAGGTACCGTACCTACCGGCGAGCATATGTGTTTACGCCGTCGTACCGGTACTTCCGATTCTGAATATGTTTCGATCTTTTCCGGCAATAACATGGGTATTGGCAGCGATGGCGCCGGTGGTGTGCCTTCTGCAGATGTTCGCTTAAATGTTCTTACGACCGATGATATTACCTCGGCGGTCGTTCCGGTACTTGCTTTGAACCACCGTGTAAGAACCGGTACTCCTGCCGTAGGTTCAGGTGTAGGTATGCTCTTCCGCGCTGAATCAAGCACGACCAACGAACGCCAAATGGCTTCGATAAATGCTGTTTGGACGACGGCAACCGATGCCAGTAGAACGGCCGATCTGACCTTTAGTACTGTAAGTAGCGGTACTCTCAGTGAAGCAATGCGAATTACCGGAAGTAATAATGTAGGCATTGGCCAGACGGTACCTACCCAGAAATTAGAAGTACAAAATGGTAATGTATTGCTTTCCAACTCAACCGGTACTGCCAGTCAGCTACAATTTGAAGGTACTACTACCGGGGTAAGCACTTTTAAAGCTGGGGCTCAGGGAAGTACAACCATCAATTATACATTGCCGACAACACAACCCAGTGCGAATCAGGTATTAGGAGCGACCAGTGTATCGGGTACAGGCCCATATAATGTGACGCTCGGTTGGTTAGATTCTGCAAACTTTATCGGATCAGTCGAGTATGTAATAAAAGCTTCAGATGAATCGCATTCCAGTTCTACAACATTACAGGATGATAATGACTTAACCCTTGCAATACCGGCAAACCAAACCTGGGAAATTGTCGGTGATCTTATTGCTTCTTCCGGCAGTACCACTCCAAACCTGAAGATGGGTTTTACCGTGCCTTCTGGAGCGACGTTTAGGATCTGGGCATCCGGTGTGCAGGAAAATTCTACCACTTCCTATGAAAATCTTACCTTCAATAGTTCGGGTACCGGCAAAAAGATGACGATCGGAAGTACTTCGAATGCGACGTTGGTCCATTATCATGGATGGATTACCACCAGCAGTACAGCCGGTAATATAACATTCCAGTGGGCTCAAAATACTTCTAATGGTAATGCGGTCACTGTCAAAGCAGACTCCTTTATGAAAGCAACCCGCCTGCAATAAGTTATTGCTGTTCGAATTCCTCGACCAGTCGTACAAATTCCGGATCGCGTTTTCTTAATTTTTCCCGATCAAGTCTTTTACTGCGTGTCATTAGCTTATAGGCCATCTCGAGCGGTGTAAGATGGATATAATCCTTCAACTGTTCGAATAATAATAAACTATCGTAAGCAAATTGTTGATATTCTTTTACAACAGGTTTGCGCACTGATTCAAAATCCTTCAGGGCTTCTTCGATCGAAGAGTACTGCTCAAAGCTATGGAAGAGGGCAATAGAATCTTCCAAGGCAAGCTTCGTACCGCTTCCGATCGAGAAATGAGCTGTATGCAGAGCATCGCCAAGCAGTACCATGTTGTCGTGTACCCAGTGACGATTTTTTACTAAAAGGAAGTTGATCCATACCGACCGATTCGAAAGCAGTTCATGTCCTCCAAGGTCTTCTTTGAAGACTTCTTCAAGGTAGGCTCTGGTCTGTTCGTCGTTCATCGATTCAAAGCCGGCCGCTTTCCAGGTCTCAGGATCGCACTCGATAACAAACGTGCTGGTATCGTCATTAAATTTATAAGAGTGGGAAGCAAAGACACCTGCCGGTGTTTCCCGAACCGTCAGTGTAAGCGCATGAAAAAGTTGACGCGTACCATACCAAATATATTTATTACTACGGACGCAGAGCTCGGGCTGAAAATATTCTTCATATTTTTTTCTGAAGAAGCTATTGACTCCATCGGCAATAATAACCAGGTCGGCCGTTGGCTTTTCCTTAACTTCCGTATTAAACGTTAATCGTACACCCAGCTCCTCAGCCCTGTCCTGTAAAATATTGAGCATTACAAGGCGGGAAATACCGGAAAATTTATTTCCTCCGATCAGGATATGCTCATTCTTATGAATGACCTCAACATTTTCCCAGGTAGCAAAGCGCTCGATGATCGTTTGTGCCGAAACCGGGTCGTGATCTTTCAGATGCTCCAGTGTCCGATCGCTAAAGACGACACCCCAGCCAAAGGTATCATTACGTCCATTGCGCTCGGTAATGTGAATATCCCACTCGGGGAATTTCTTTTTTGCAAGAATAGCAAAATATAAACCGGCAGGTCCGCCGCCAATAATTTCTACTATCATACTATTAATTGTGATGTGCTCTACCGAGGGCGGATTCGGTAATTTCTTTTAAAAGATCGCTAAACCGTAATTTAGCCGCTTCGGCACTTCTGGCGATGCCTGTACCTTCCGAAAGATTCGGATTCGGATTGACTTCGAGGATGAATAACTCTCCTTTTTTATTCATTCTCATATCGACACGAGCGTAATCGCGGGTGCCCATTACTTCTGTTGCCTTGAGAGCATATTGCTGGGCAAGCAGCACTGTCTTTTGCGGTAGTTCCGCCGGGCAGCTCGGGATCGTTGTGTGGTAGGCCGCATGATGCGGGTCCCATTTTGCCTGGTAGCTTACGATCTTGTACAAGTCTTCAGGCATGTCGTCAAAAACGATTTCGGAAATAGGAAGAACACGCTTTTCTTTTCCATTGCCAAGCACTGCAACATTCAGCTCGCGCCCTTCGATATATTCTTCTACCAGGGCCGGCATTTTAAAATCATCGAGTACATAATCAACGCGGGCACGAAGATGTTTCAGGTCAGATACGATACTTGCATTTTCAATACCTCCCGAACCATCTTCAGAAGCCGGCTTTACTATAACCGGGTATCTTAAGCCATGTCTGGCAGGAAAATCATCCATAGTGCGAACGGTAAAAGAACGAGCCGTGGGTAAGCGTTGAGCCCGCAACAGTTCTTTTGCAAGCGGTTTATTTTGACAAGTCGCCAAGGCCAGCGGGGGAGCTCCGGTATAAGGTACCTGCAGGAGATCGAAGAATGCCGCGACGAGCATTTCATTCTCGGGACGGGTATGAAAGAATTCGATCAGATTGAAGATCACATCAAATTTTCTGCGGGTGAGAAAATTAAATAATCGTTCGAAACGATCTTTTACATTGTAACTGACAACTTTATACCCTGCATCAACGAGTGCCTGCTCGATGTTAGCATATTCTTCTTCAGCAGGTGTTTCCTCAAGATCGAAATAGGGCTTGAACCCTAATGCTTCCGGTGATAGATCGATCTTTGGGGCAGGTAATTCGCCGCCTGGAATATCATTATAGAGCAGTGCAACAGTTGTTTGTTTTGCCATACAGCCAGAATTTTCGAATTATTTTTGCAGTGTCCCCTTTTACAAAAATACTTCTTTCAAACGTGTAGTACAAAAATATGACAATATTACCAATTGTTGACGTTGAAGATTTTTTTAAAATCGATATTCGTATCGGTACGATACGCAGGGCAGAAGCGTTTCCCGAAGCCAGAAAACCTGCCTTTAAATTGGAGATCGATTTTGGTCCCGACATCGGTATTAAACATTCCAGCGCTCAGATCACCGCCTTATATACACCACAGATATTGGAAGGAAAGCAAGTCGTTGCAGTAGTGAATTTCCCACCGCGAAACATAGCGGGATTTGAATCGCAGGTATTAGTCTTAGGGGTAGTAAGCGAAAGCGGAGAAGTAGTACTGCTTCAACCGGACAGATCTTTAAAAGAGGGAAGCAGAATCTCTTAAAATAAAAAAGCCCCGGAAAATTTCCAGGGCTTTTTTATTGATACTACCTTCTCTTATTTAACGATCATTACCGAACGAACTAAATGGATCGTTTCGGTTTCAAGAGTGATCATATAGGTGCCACTGGCAAGATTATCGCCATCGAGGGTCATCGTATGGTCACCGGAGGAAACCCGTCCGCTTAACAGTGTTTTGACCAGTTTGCCACTCACATCGCGAATGGCGATCGTAACCATCGATTCCTTCGGCATCGTGAATGTAAACTCCGAGCTCGATGAGAATGGATTCGGATGGTTCTGGCCAAGACTATACCCACTCTGTTCGGTTGCCGGTTCCACTTTGATAAGCGGATCGGTATGACGATCGAGCACTGCCGTTGCCGTACTATCGCTACAGGGGCCTCCGGGGAAGGAGATCGTCAGTGTGTACTGATGATCTAACTGTGTCGGGTGGAAGTTCATCGTTACCTGGGCATTCGCGCCGGGAGCGATCACAACCGGATTCGATATGTTCGTGATCGATGCCGGGTCGGTACCAGCAACAGTTGGAGTGCCGGGTGTCCACGGATAGGTACCGGAGTTAGTGATGATTACCGTTACCGGGTAATTTCCATCGGCATATACTTTATCGGCAACAGTAATTAGCGTATTCAGATGAGCACAGCCCGCCGAACCATTCAATGATACCGCCAATGGCGACAAATCAGGGGCGGTGAACGATAGCGTAGCCGGTGAAGTACCTTCGGCAGTTGGTTTGTAGTTTACACAGAACTGTACGGAATCGCCTGGTTTTACTAATGCAGAGTTCTGCGGAGCAATCGAATAATCGGCAGCATTATTTCCACTGATTGAGGTGTGGTACACGGCAGCGACATCGCCACAGTTATGTACCCATACGCATTCGGTAGAATCCTGTCCTTTATAGAGCAGGGCCGGGTTGAAGAGATCACCAGGCATACTCAAGGCACAGACCTGAAGCCCGAAGATATTAAGGTCGGAAGTGGAAGAAATAGCTTTACCGTTACTGGTAGCAGTGATCGTCAGCTTTGCAAGACGCAGGCCGCGGGTAGTGGGTGTCCCGCAGACATTCACAACTACTGAGCTATGTGCTTTAATAACAAATGGAGTGGTTATTCCGGATACGGTAAACTCCGATGCATTTGAACCTGCTATTGCAAGGGAAGTGATTGTCAGATCGGCATCACCATTGTTGGTGATGGTATCGGTCGTGCAAACCGAAGTACCGATCAATGTCGAATCGACAAAACCCTGGCCTTCAAGTCCGCTGAGCGATTGAGAGAGAACTCCATAGGGGACGCCGGCGCCGGCAAGATCGATATTAAACAAACTTGCCGTATCTCTCGGAACAGCCTCGAAGGTTTTGGGAATATTAGTTGACAATGTTACCCGCCCGATACGAGACCCTTTCTGCTTTGGAGTAAAGCAAATACTTAATGTCTTACTTTTATCCGGTGGAATAATGGTATCGGTGCCCGTCAATCCTACATAACTGAAATCACCGTCATTGCTGGTGAGTAGATTTTTTAGAATTAACAGTGTATCGGTACCCGGATTACGGATAACAACATCCTGACAAACCGTCTGTCCGATCGCGACAGAATCGAACTGTATCGGTCTTGGGGTGACCGTTATATGGGGCAGAATACCGGTTCCATATAAGGTGATCGGAAGCACCGGATTATTGATAGAGTTATTGATGATATTCATCGTAGCTACATGGCGTCCTTCTTTTGTAGGATGGTAGCTCACAAAGACAGAATCAGATTGTCCGCCCGGTATCAACATAGAAGAAGGATAACGGGCAACAGCATATTCCCCGGCATCGAGGCCCACAAACTGAAACGAACTAATTGTCAGAGTCGGCAAATTCGTCGAGGTAATAATCACTCGCTGAGTCAGATCCGCATCGAGTTTCGTAAACTTATTCTTAAAGAGTATATTGGTATCTACAGAAATTAATGGCGCTAACCCAATGCCCTTTACAACAAAGGTCTGTGTGCCACTATCGACGCCATTAGAAACAATAGTAACCGTTGCCGAGCGGGGGCCATCGACGGTAGGGGCAAATTGTATAGTAACGGGCCTTGTTTCGTTTAGATCAAGCGAATCGGAAGAGGACGGAGCAGCAGATACGGTAAAATCCGGGTCGCCGGTGATGGTTACAGATTTAATCGAAAGCCTTCCTTCACTTCCAACGTGCATTACCGTAATATCGGAATAGCTGGTCGAGCCAGTGACTTTTCCTCCAAAATCATAGACATGTGGCTGCGGAAATACGCCTAATTGAACATTAGGTATCTGCTTAAAGATATATAATGTCCCGCTCGGAATCAAGGTCTCAGACATATTTACTGAGTTATTTGCTGTTTCCGAACTTAAGCTAGCACCTCCGCCACTGGCGAGAGGCGTCACACTTACAAAATTATTGGAACCAGTAGAAAGACCGATGGAAGCATTAGTATAAGGCTCATAGGTGTACCCACAACCTTCGTTCAATGCACCGTACCAAAACTCGATTGTGCCATTTTCGTAAAGACGAATCTGCATCGTTGCCCAAATTTCATAGAAAGCTGTCTCTACATGCTGCCAATCGATAACGACGATACGATTTGGAGCTGAACCCAAAAAAGAATAACTTACCTGCGCAGTTTGACAATGCCGACAGCCGGTAATAAACATATCTGCCCACCATGCGGCTATTGTAGGGACAGAAGTACCATCTAATGTATTATAAGATGGATTGTAATTAACATCCGGGCCCAAGGTGACCATACCACTCTGGTAAATGCTCATCTGATTGTACTCGACCCCATCAAAAACGAAATTAAAAGGCAAATCAAGAGGTCCATAATACGACCAATCGCCATAATTCCATCTGGAGCCGGAATACCCCTGCCATATAGTATTCTGGCCACCGGAAAGTGCAGAACCCGTAGTAACAGTCATTCTATACTGTGACATAAGAGCACTGCTTTGGCTCCAAGAGCAGGCAAGTATAACACACAACAAGGCAACGAAACGAATCTTGCCGGTTACATTGAGTACCATATTCATAATAGTAGGATAGATGATTACTAATCTAAGGACATTAGGGTACTTATGTCCTTAGTACAAATATACGACCTTTTTATTAGAATTGCATTAATAAAAATACTTTGAATACCATAAATCAAGGACTTTGTCCTTTTATAATAAAAAAACCCCGCTATTGCGGGGTTTTTTATGATCAGAAGCGCGTAACTTCTTATTTATCAATAATTACGGTTCTTACCAGTTGAACCGGGCCGCTTTCGAGCACCAGCACGTAGGTGCCGCTGGCCAGATCGGCCGCTTCGATGCTCAGTGTATGATCACCGGCCGAAACTCTGCCGCTTTGCAGCATCTTGACGAGCTTACCACTGAGATCACGAAGCGAAATCGAAACCATGGCTTCCTTCGGAGTCGTAAAGCTGACCTCAGAGGTGCTAGCAAATGGGTTCGGATGGTTCTGTCCGAGGCTGAAGCCTTCCTGCATTGCCTGGCGAACCGAAGCCGTACCAGTCGTGCGATCGAAGATTACGGTAGCGGTGGTATCGCATTGCGGCGAGCCGGCGAAGGTAATCAGTGCATTATAATGGTGCTCGGTCTGAGTCGGGCTGAAATCGAACGTCAGGGATAGGGAAGCTCCGGGTGCGATAGGGCCGTACGTTGTAGTATTCTTTGGAGTAAATGCACTCGGATCGGCTCCTCCAACTAATGGCAATCCGGTAGGAGTCCAGGTATAATTACCTTTATTCGTCAGGGTAACGGTTACCGTATAATGACCGCCTGCATTAACCGAATCTGCGGTCAGACTGATCGTGCCTTCAATGTGGGCACAACCGGCAGTCCCATTAAGCGAAACGCTCATCGGCTGAATATTGGCCGCAGCAATATTCAATGATGCCGTACCTGCGATCGTGTCAATAGCAAGGTATTTTACGCAGAAGGTAGCCGAATCGCCGGGCTTGATCGCTAACGAAGAAGCCGGGGTCACGGAGTAATTATTAGCCTTTGCTCCGGTGATCGATGCGGTATAAGTCGCAGTAATATCTCCGCAGTTGACGACCGTCACGCATTCTTCCTTCGTGCTATCGACCGGAACGAAGACGCTACGGAATAAGCCATCTGGCGTTGCCTGAGCACAGGTAATCAAGCCGAAAACATTCAGGTTGGAGGTCGAACTGATCAGCTTTGAATTACTGATAGCGGAAATGATTAGGTGACCGTTATGTGGCCCGCGTTCGGCAGGCGTACCACAGACATTCACTACCACATTAGAATGGGCAGGGATAGTGAATGGTGTGTGGGGGCCGGTAACCGTAAAGGTTGCCGAGTCCTGGCCGCCGATATGAAGCGAAGTAATGGTCAGATCGGCATCGCCATTATTACGGATCGTATCGTTGGTGCAGGTCGTCGTATGAATAAGAATAGAGTCGTTCAAACCGGCGCCTTCAACGGTGCTGAAGGTCTGCGATAATACTCCGTACGGTACACCGGTACCGGTAATATCGACAGTAAAGAGGCTGGCTGTATCCCTTGGTACCGCCTCAAATGTTTTTGGAATATTTGTTACCAGCGTAACTCGCGCCGCGCGGCTGCCCATTTGTTTCGGTGAGAAGCAAATAGTGAACTTCTTGGTTTTATCCGGCGGAATGATAGTATCGCCGGCCGCAACATCAAGCGGAGTATAGATAAAATCACCATCGTTACTTGTCATCAGATTCCGAAGGATAAGCAGGGTATCGGTACCCGGATTATAGATCGAGACATCTTTACAGACAAAATCACCCATGCCGACAGAATCGAATCTCAGCGGACGCGGCGTTACTACGATGTGTGGCAAGATGCCCGTACCATAGAGGGTGATCGGTAAGACAGGATTATTGATTGAGTTATTAATGATATTCATTGTCGCCACATGGCGGCCTTCTTTGGTCGGACGATAGGTTACAAAGACCGAATCGGTCGTATTGCCCGGTATCATCATCGAAGAAGGGTAGCGGGAAACATAATACTCGCCCGAATCTATACCCACGAATTGGAAGCCGTTTATCGTCAGGGTCGGCGAATTGGTAGAAGTGATCAGCAAGCGTTGCGTCAGCGTTTGTCCGAGTTTGACTAATTTATTTTTGAAAATGATATTGGTATCTACCGAAATAAGCGGGGCAAGACCCACGCCTTGCAAGGTAAATGTTTGAGTGCCGCTATCACGACCGTTAGATTCGATGGTGACGGTTGCTTCTCTTAACCCTGCAGACTGGGGAGAAAAACTGACGACGATCTGGCGGGAATCTCCGGCAAGAATAGAATCGGAAGATTCGGGTACTGCCGTAAGGGTATAATCTGGATCGCCGGTGATTATTACTTTCTTGATAGACAGCTTAGAAATACCGGAATTATCATCGCCTACATTGGTGGCAGTGATATTCGTAGTAACGGTATTGCCGGTAATGACCGAGCCAAAGTTATAGGATTTTGGATTAGTAGGCGTAATACCGAGCTGAACATTGATCGGCGGAATGGGGACGAAGCGAATATCTGCATCAGGTGTTGTAGTATTCGGAGATCCTGGAGAAAAGAAATATTTATTGTTCGAGGAAGGGATATCTCCTTGTAATCCTATAATGGGATAATAAGGATCCTGGCCGCCAAGATCAGGAATTACTGCATCGCTTAGATTATAACTGGCATACAAAAATTCGATAGCATTGGAAGTCTCATACAGCTTTACCTGAAAGCTATTAAAGGGGTCGGACTGCGGAAAATCATATCCATCCCACTGGATAGTTAAGACTCGATTGGGAGCCGTTCCAGTTACCTCGGAATATACAAATATTTCCCACATATCCGTATTAAAGGGCATAATGGCATTTGAAACCCCATCGGCCCAGGCATACGGGTCAAAGGTTGGTACCGGATCTGCGTCGGATCCCCATACCATAAAGCCATTGGAGGTTATTCCGATCGTAGTGCCTTCAGGATAACTAATGTTATCGTAGGTAAAGGCAAATGGACTGCCGATGGAGGTAGAATTGTCATCTTCTTCAAAGAGAAGGCCATCTCCTGTAGCGGAAATATCGTTATAGCCACCATCAAACGTTGTCATGGTATAACCGCTTACCGGCTGACCGTATGAAATACTATTACAGAGGAATAGCAGCAGACCGCCAAAGAATACAAACGATACCAATCGTTTACACAGTGCCAATTTCATATATATCTCCCAATGAAATTAATGAACGTGATGAAACACAAAGCCTCTATAGTTAAGTATTGGAACCCATTTATTTTAGAATAATTCCTTTTTAAGAAAAGTAAAAGCCCCAGGGATTCTACACCCCGGGGCTTTCTTGAAAAGTGCTTAATTGCTTACTTATCGATAATTACGGTTTTTACCAGTTGAACTGGGCCACTCTCGAGCACGAGCACATAGGTACCGCTGGCGAGATTGGCTGCTTCGATAGTAAGTGTATGCTCACCGGTCGAGACTCTGCCGCTTTGGAGCATCTTAACGAGCTTACCGCTGAGATCGCGAAGCGAGATCGAGACCATGGCCTCTTTCGGAGTCGTGAAGCTGATCTCGGAGGTAGCCGCAAACGGATTCGGATGGTTCTGCCCGAGGCTGAAGCCATCCTGCATTGCTTGGCGAACCGAAGCAGTGCCGGTCGTTCTATTGAATTCAACCGTAGCCGAAGAATCGCATTCGGGGGTGCCAGGGAAGGTGATCATTGCCTGGTACTGGTGCTGGATTTCCGTCGGGCTGAATTTGAAAAGTAATTGTACATTGCTGCCGGGTCCGAGTGGCACTAATGCACCGGGATTGCCTGGAGTAAAGGCGTTAGCGCCGTTTCCTGAAAGAACGGGCTGTCCCGGAGTCCAGATATAATTACCGGTATTTAGCAGCGATACGGTTACCGTATAATTGCCTCCGGCATTGACGGAATCGGCATCGAGATTGATGGTAGCAACAATATGAGCACATCCGGCAGCGCCATTAAGCGAGACATCCATCGGCTGAATATCCGCGGCCGTAATATGCAATGATGCCGTACCGGCAATAGTATCGATCGCCAGATACTTCACACAGAAGGTAGCCGAATCACCGGGCTTTACCGCGAGCGAGCTCGACGGAGTCACCGTGTAATTGTTGGCTTTCGCTCCGGCAACCGAAGCTGAGTAAATAGCGGTAATATCGCCGCAGTTCTTAACGGTTACACATTCTTCCTTGGTGCTGTCAACCGGAACAAAGACGTTGCGGAATAAGCCGTCCGGCGTTGCCTGGGCACAGGCGATCAATCCATAGACATTCAGATTCGAGGTCGAACTGACGACTTTGGAATTGGTTGTAGCCGAGATCGAGAGCTGTCCGATATGGGCACCGCGTTCTTTCGGTGTACCGCAGACCGTCACGACGACATAGCTATGAGCCTTGATGATGAAGGGTACGTTCTGGCCGGTAACGGTGAAGGTAGCCGAATCCTGGCCGCCAACATGAAGGGAAGTAACCGTCAGATCGGCATCGCCGTTATTGCGAATCGTATCGGTGATGCAGACCGAAGTATTGATCAGTGTCGAATCATCCAGGCCGGTACCAGAAACGTTACCGAAGTTCTGCGATAATACTCCGTACGGTACGCCGGTGCCGGTAATATCGATATTAAAGAGGCTGGCCGTATCCCTCGGAATCGATTCGAAGGTCTTCGGGATATTGGTAGCAAGAGTAACCCGGGCTGTACGCGCACCCATCTGTTTCGGAGTGAAGCAGATCGTGATCTTCTTTGTTTTATCCGGTGGGATGATCGTATCGCCGAGCGCGACATTAAGCGGGGTGAAGGCAAAATCGCCGTCGTTGCTCGTCATAAGATTGCGTA
>CAYOJJ010000034.1:0-22596 GCA_964404255.1 uncultured Alphaproteobacteria bacterium
TGTATTTGGCGGATCTCTTCCAGGCTCAGGCCGGCAATCTCGAAAAGTATAACCGCTTCCTTTTGAGCAAGAGGCAGCTTATCGAGCATCTGGTAGAGCAGTTCGATGTCGGCCCGGGCATCGGGTGCCGGGCTATCGGCATGGAGCTGCTCAACGGTGACCGGATCGTAGGGGACCCGGTTACGTTCACGGTGCCGCTGGCGGCGAAAAAGCCGGAGTGCTGTCGTAAAGAGATAACTCTTGAACGACTCGACTTCCCGTAACGAATCGAACTGCTGGAAAACGATCAGAATCGATTCGGAGGCGAGGTCGCGTGCCTGCTCCCGGTCCTGGCAGAGGGCACGGCAGAACCGTGCAAACCCTATCCTGACGGGGTCAAGCAATGCAAGAAAACGCTCGTGTTTCTCCGGTTTCAGAGAACTCATGCAGTAGTATAAGTAAATGTAGCCGCGCGGTTACAGAGAGTAAGAGCCACTTCCCGGAAAAAAGTCGCAGGTCTTTTTCTGCTTTTGAAACAATTTTTTGTGGCCACCGTTATTTTTTGCAATACGATCATGAACTCTGATCCCGATCATCCTGACCCCACGTCTTCAGTCGAAAGACGCAAAAGCTATACTGCTGTCACTCTCTTTACTGGTAAGGTAAAGCTTCTTCAATTACGACGAAGCCTCCAGAATACTTTTCAGATCCCAGGCAAGCGTTACCCGGCTGCTGAAACCCTTGGTACTGCACCTATCCTTGGAGTTTCAGAGACAGAGCTTTGGTACAACGATAGTACGGAAACGGAGCGGCTGCTTACTCTCGGCAAAATAGAAAATTTGAGAGTAGCATTGCGGGCGATCGATGGAATAGAAATACCGGCAGGAAAAGAATTCAGCTTTTGGAGGCAGATCGGAAATCCGACTCGCTCGAAAGGATTTACGGTTGGCCGTGAGATCCAGGAGGGGTGCATGGTGCCGACAGTAGCCGGTGGATTATGTCAGCTTTCGAATGCACTCTACGACGCCGCATTGAAAGCAGGATTAACGATCGTCGAACGTCATCGGCATTCGCAGGTCGTATCGGGTTCTCTCGCTGAACAAGGCAGGGATGCAACAGTAAAGTGGAATTACCTCGATCTTCGCTTTTGCTCTTCGGGTGCATTTAGGGTCGAAGCGGAATTGACCTCACATTCACTTATTGTTCGTATTCGAGGTACAATGCCTGCCTCGGATTTCTCACAGCCTCAGGAAGTATTCCTGCCCGTCCAATTAAACGATTGCTATTCCTGCGGAAATGCAGCTTGTGCGAGGTATCCTTCCATCATTCCGAGTCCCCGCAAAGAGCGAATAAAGACTATTATTGTTGATGAATACTGGCCGGAATATCAGCACTATTTAAAAGGTGTCATTACTAAAGATGATCAGGTAATTCTTCCATTTAATCATGAGGATACGATTGCTATTCCGAGGTTTTCCTGGGAGCTGGGGCAAAAGACTTCAACCCAATACCGGGTTGCCGCTTTAAAGCGCTCGATAAGAGTACGAATTCTGGCTAAAACCGATGGTAATAAAACGCAGACACTTCTCGATTCTGATGAGGAAATTGTGCGTTCGATAAGGAAGCAAATATTGCCTGAATCGGAGCACATTATCATCGCGCAAAATTTACTCCCGTTTGCTCAGAAATATGGATTACTCGGTGGTCGAACCTATGATGTACTGATGACCCGGCTGCCCATGGAGCTTTTACATAAACGGCTGGATGAGCTTCATGGTCGTTACCCGGAAAGTACAACGGCTTCAGATTTCAGGGCCGACGCAAAGCTTATCGAATACGAAACTACCGCGCTTACCCGCTCAAGGTACATTATAACTCCTCACCGGGAAATCGCCGTGATCTTTAACAATAAAACGATATTATTAGACTGGAAGCCGCCCAATCCCAAAGGAATTTTGGCTCAAGAAGAAATCGTTTTCCCGGTTTCCCCGCTGGCTCGCAAAGGCGTATTCGAAGTAAGACGGTTAATTCGTGAATTAGGTCTTAGAGTAAGAATTGGCGGCATGGTGTGCGAGTCCGGAGATTTCTGGAATGATACAGAGGTATATCACTGCTCCGGAAATATTCTTGAGCATGCAAAAGTAGTGGTTTACCCGGCAGTATTAGAGTCTCAACCGAGAATATTGTTGCAGGCTCTGGCCGAAGGAATTCCGGTTATTGCTACTGAAGCATGTGGTTTGGCACCCCATCCCAGCCTTACGGTAGTCCCCACCGGAGATTACTTGGCGCTTCGCAATGCGATGCTACACTATCTTTGAAAATGATAATATGCTTATCTAACGATCGTGATCTTTTTTGTAACACATTGAGCCCCGCTTGAAAAGCGCAAAAAATAATCGCCACTGGCCAGAGAATGGTTAATAATCGAAGCGAGATCGATAGTATGAGCCCCCTCGGTAAACGATCGCTGTAAAATAATGCCTTGCGATGTACCGAGTGCAGTAAAAAGCTCGATGCTAAGCTGTCCATCCGTCGGCATCCAACATCTGATGCTCGAATGGTCCTGAAACGGATTCGGATAATTCTGATCGACCCGCAGGACATTATTCCTGCTAATATTCCGATCTCGAACGGAATTGGCAGGAATATTCTTGAAGACGCCGCCGCCTTGCGTGGATACGATAACAGTACCATCGTTATTTCTGGTATCGATAGATTCCACGATCAGATTTCCGATAGTTGTCGGGCCTTCCTGTGTCCAGACCGTTTGCATACCATCAATCTTTTTTGTTGAAAATAATCCGACACTGGTACCGACATAATAGATCGGTCCCGAAGAAGTATGCAGAATTTTTACACAGCGGATCGAAGGCCCGCTGCCACTGCCATCGGGATGCTCCTCAAGATTTCCTCCGATCGGCTCCCAGCTTGTACCTGCATTGGTAGTACGGAAGAGACTCTGAATATTATAGTTGGAAAGAGCTACCAGAATTTCTCGGTCATCAAGTGGATCTTGCTCGATCCCTGCGACGAAGCCCTTTGGTAATTGCGATGCTGAAAGATCGACAGGTTGTGCGTCGACTAACATAGGGTCATCGAGTCGGTAGAGATCGCCGGTATTCGTTCCAAAATATAAATTACTGCCCGAAGCATCGAATGTCAGTGTAGCAAGGTAGGCTGAATGAGCTGCAAGTACGGTATGCACTTTCGGAATGATGCTCCATCCCTCAGAAACGAGACTGTTGGTTTCTGCATCGGAAGAGAAGTTGTCATATCGAATTAGCTGATCGGTTTCTGCAAGATAGAGCTGATTTCCTGATAAGGGCTCAAGTGCAAAAAGCGTATAAAAATTTGCTTCAAGGGTCTGGGGAGGAGGCAGATATCCTAAAAAGTTTATCGTTGCACCGTTATTATAAAAACACGTTAATTCGCCATATTGCCAGGAGGTAAGGAGTAGGGTACCGTCCTGGGTAAAACCGGTAGTCATTCCATCGCCGCCTGAGACCGGGGTCCACAGTTCGTTGGGATCGGCTGAGGCGGTCAGATAGGTACTATTATCCTGCAGGCCGCTGACAATAATATCGTACATCGATTCATCACCATTTTGTACCAATGATGAGTGATAGACCTGAGCACATTCGAGTCCGTTATCAAGATTCTGCCATGCACCATCGCCGAGTGAAATATCGGGCAGCATATCTATTCCGCCATCATTGCCAATAAAAAGCTGGGAAGGATTCGATTTATTAAAAAGGATGCAATGAACATCGGGATGCATCGAACCTTCGGTTAAAGTGTAAGGGTAGCCTCCAAGCTGTTGATAATTATCCGAGGTGAAGCCATCGGTAGAATAATACAAATTCGTATTACCAACGATAACAATAGCGGGATCGATAGGATGGACAGCTATCGTGAGGGCGTATCCTGCAAGACTTGTATTTTCTAATGCTCCATCTGTATCGTTAAAAGGAGCAACAAGCGGTTTCCAGTTCATTTTTGTACCACTGCCATCGCCGGAAAGATAAGTATATCTGCTTAAGGTATGAAAAGAGTTAAAGGAAGTATCCGGAGCCGACCAATCAGTTGGGGTTTCTGTCAGGCAATAGACAATAGTATCGGTTTGCTGAGATACCGCAAGGCGTGCCCGCCTGATGGTAGCAGGTAATTGAGTGGACGCAACGCGGGTCCATTGTATCCCATCGGTCGAACGCCATAACCCCTGAAATGGACTTGGCTCACCGGTGAAGATACTGCCAAGAATAGCATAGAGCGTACCATGGGCTCCGATCACAATATCGGCATTGAAGCAGGGATGGACAGTATCTCCGAGTACCAGTGCCCAGGTATTGCCATCGTCACTGCTTCTCATGATCCCTCCCATGCAGGCTGCATACAATGTAGTAGCAGAAAGAGGAGTGTGATCGATGGCCAGATTCCATACTCCGCGAAAAGGAAGCGATCCGGAGATCGTCCCGGCAGTATGAGTAGAAGAAATGGATTGCCATGATGCCCCTTTATCGGTCGAACGATAAAGGCCATTTCCATAAGAATGCGTTCTGATATTTGCAGTATGCCTGCGATCGGTTGTGCTTAATAGCTCGCTCGTAGAATAGTACCAATTAGCCTCTTTGCCGGGCCTGGTATCCTGAACGATAGCACTGACCGTTTCCTGTTCGTTTGGGGCAGTAACCTTCACCCATGAAGCTCCGGCATCGACAGAACGCCAGATCCCCCCGGAAGCACTTCCGGCCAGTAGGTTATAGGGATTTTTACTATCGATACCAATAGCCTGAATGCGGCCGGATTGATTCCATGGTCCCATACATTGCCAATCGAAGCCGAACGCTTGTGGAGTGGTAGTACCTTTCGAGCTATATTGTAATCGGCGAACAGCAAATTTGTGCTCCTTTTTAAAAATATCCGGTGGATAATCCCCGGTGGCCGGATCGCACAGGCGCTCGAGATCATAGTTAGCGCGAGCAGCAGGGTTGTCGTGTTCGGCTGAGCTATGAAATTGAGCCGTGGCGACAGAACTACAGAGAACCAATAGAAAGCAGAGGATCAGGTTATTCATAGTTTTTCTCTATTTTTACAAATATAACGATTTATTAAAGGACACTCATATAACCCCATTAGCCTTCAAAGAATAATGGATCGATAGGGCAATTATCGGGACATACAATTATTGACTTTATAAGAAATGAAATAAAGGCTACATTGATAATTGTTAACTACCTAATAAAAATAGCGATCGGGAAGTCCTGCTTCCCGATCGCTATTTTATCTTAGCCTTCTTGTATTATATTAATTCGGCAAGGCATTTATAATTCGGATATGCTTGCAATAACTCACGCAACTGCATCATCGCTTGTCGCATTCTTGTTTTTACCGTACCGAGTGGAATTTTTAATGCTTTAGCTATATCACGTTGAGAATAGCCTTTATAATAGGCCATGAGCATCAATTCGCGTTTATTCTCTTCAAGGTTCGAAAGCAGGCGAATTACGTGGTCTCTGCTATCGAGTTCTACCTGCTCATCGAGCGGAGTATAGAGTTCTACCGTTGTTTCGGGAATAAGCTCACGGACTTCGCTAAGATCCTGATGAACTTCGAGCGCGGCTTTCTTCGAACGACGCGAGCGAAGCACATTGATCGCTTTGTGGTGAGCTACCGTCATTAACCAGGTAGAGAAGTTACCTCTGGAGCTATCGAATTGCCAGGCTTTATCCCATAATTGGATAAACACATCCTGCAGCAGTTCTTGCGCTTCTTCTTCGCTGTGCAACATATGTTTTACCAGCGAATAGATCTTACGGCTATATTTATTGTATAATTTTTCGAACGCTTTGCTATCGGCAGCTTTAATCTGTTCAAGCAAATATTCATCTTCTAATTGCGATCCATATTTCGGATCGAATGGCGGCATCGGTGCTCCTGCAGCGGTCATAATCGGCGCAGGTGCGTTGTGGGTGGTTGTTTTCATGGCAATACTATACTTACCTGTGAACACTATACATAACAGCACAGAGAGAGTCACACACAGCACTGGCCGTTACAAAATCCTTAGACGGATCGGCAGAACGATATAACGGCCTGTTGCAAAGATACCCCGGTGCAATTACAATGCCATTACACTTTCATCAGAAAACCTTATACAAACATGCGAAAAATCACCGGCTAAGATATATGTTACCCCATATAATTAACTGTAGTGTATTCATAGAGATACAAAAATGTAGACTTTTATAGGAGCATAATTTTGGAATATTATTTTTTTGCAAAGAAAATGTTATATATTTGCAAGACCTCGTTCTGCCCGAGGCTTTATAAATCATCACGTTTTTTTACTATCATCAATGACATATACATTTAAATATTCGCCCACTATACTTTGCCGGGTAATAGCACTGGAACAACTGCGTCTTTTAGGAATTCAGGCCACGGTTAATGACCTTAATGAACTTACTACGGAAGTACCGTTACCAGTGGAACAGCGGGAAAAGCTGGAACAGGCGCTTGCCCCCTATGGAATTCAATTACATCAGACCGCTTCCAATACGCTGGTGGAGAAGATCAAACAAGCGATTCGTGATATGGTAAGCCTGGAAGAAGGAGTGTGGAGGGGCAATATTTCCGAGCATTTAAGCAAAAAACTTAATTATAGTTACGGACACCTCACCTCGGTCTTTTCTGAAGAAACCCATATTTCGATAGCCCATTTTGTTATTTTACAAAAGATCGAACGCATAAAGGAGTTGTTGGTAGAAAATAAACTTTCTCTTACCGAGATCTCTTACCGGTTAAATTATAGTAGTGTCTCGCATTTATCGAACCAATTTAAACAGATCACCGGTCTTAACCCCTCAAGATATAAGGAGTTGATCTTGAAGAGACGCGAGATAACGCGCGCATCGGAATAATGCTAATATCTGTAATAGCAATTAATTACAAGGAATGAATTTCCTCACTTTGTGTTGAAAATTCCGAGTACTGAGAGAAATAGATAGATATTACTATAGATGTAACTGTGCCTTCTTTATTCTTTCCCCTATGTTAAATTTATGACTCTTAATACAACCAAGGACGCCTTGCGTGTTCTATTGGCCGATGACGATGAAGACGACCGTTTGTTCTTTATCGATGCGTTGAATGCTACCGAAATCCCTACGGAAATAGCAACGGTTTCAGATGGTGAAGAACTTATGGAGTATTTGAACCATCCGGGGCAAAAGCTTCCTCACATCCTTTTCCTCGATCTAAACATGCCTCGCAAAAGCGGTATCGAATGTTTACGGCTCATCCGTTCCCAGCCGGTATTCAGGGATATGGCTATCGCTATTTATTCTACCTCCAGCGCAGAAAGCGATATTGATACTACCTTGCTACTCGGAGCAAATATCTATATTCGAAAACCAAGCGATTTTACGACGTTAAAACGAATTGTTGGCGAGGTATTGAGCATTAACTGGCAATATCACACTTCTCAGCTTAATCGCGATAATTTCCTGATGGTGATATAGCCTGAGGTTGTTGTATCGGCAGAATAACTTTAAAGAGCGCCCCACTACCGGGAAATGATTCGGCTATGATCTTACCATGGTGAATTTCAGTTATCTTGCGGCAGAGAGAAAGGCCGATGCCGGTACCGGCATATTCGGTTTTTCCATTTAATCGCTGGAAAATACCGAAAATCTTTTCCGCATAGACCTGGTCAAAGCCGATGCCGTTATCCTTAAAGATAATTTGGCAATACTGCTGAGCAGGGTCGAGTTCTTGTTCTCTTACCAAGAGCTCTGTAACCGGTTCGGATGTAATGAGTATTTGCGGAGTATTGTCTGGGCTGGAAAATTTAAGGCTGTTAGCAATAAGATTATACATAAGCTGCCGCATTTGCCTATCGACGGCTTCTATCGTTGGCAGCGATTCGAACGAGATACGGGCCTTTTTCTCCTGAATAAGTAATTCAAGATCCTTTAAGACCTCCCGCAGAGCGTCGGAAAGATCAACCGTATCGAAGGAAGGGTGTAGATGGCCAAGGCGGGAATAATCGAGTACATCGCGAATAAGATGGCTCATTCGCTCGGACGAATTAACGATCTTATTAAGATAGAATAGCGATGTTTCATCCAGCGAATCGGCGGAATGCTCCTTGAAACGATCGATAAAGGTCACGATCTTACGAAGCGGCTCCTGTAAATCATGAGAAGCGGCATAGGCAAATTGCTCCAGTTCGCGGTTGGAAAGCTCGAGCTGCTTGTTTTTTTGCTCCAGTTCGTACTTTGCTTTTATAAGCTCGGTAATATCATGAACCAGTGCTAACGCCGCATACACCTCGTTATTATGGCGAAGGGGGATCATAAAAATATGAAACGAATGATCGGAATAAGCGGCCTGCTCGAGTACTAACGACGAAGCTTCTCCTTCTAAGGCCCTTAAAAGATTTTGGTAGGTGGGTGTTTCTTCCAGGCCGGGGAATAGCTCCAGATACCGTTTGCCAATCACCGATCTACCCTCGATCTTTAGTAATTCCTCGCATTTTTTATTAAAAGTTATAATGCGCGTGTCCTTATCATAGACGGAAATAAGATCGACAGACGAATCAAGTACGGTTTGAATAAATTCGTTTTGGCGCAGTAACTCTTCGTTCTTTAGGGTCAATTCCGAAGTTCGAACGGAAACGAGATGCTCTAAATCTTCGGCAGCCATCTTTCTATCGGTAATATCGTTGAGAGCGCCAATAAAACCAAGGAAAGTATTATCTTCAGAAGAAAAGCGCGGCGTACAATTGGATAACATCCATCTATACTCACCATCATGTCGGCGGAGACGATATTCTTTTTGGAACGGCAGGTGCGAATTGAAAGCATTACTATAGGCATGTTTGACCCGTTCCACATCGTCGGGATGAATAGAGCTTATCCATTTATCACCATTAACATCTTCAAAGGTCAATCCCGTGAATTCGAACCACTGCTTATTGAAAAAATTCCGGTATTGTTCAGGCCCGGACATCCAGATCATTACCGGGGCATTATTCGCGATCATTTTGAAACGTTCTTCGCTTTCGCGAAGCTGATACTCCGTATTTTTCTGCTCGGTAATATCGACGAGTATATTATAGGCTCCGATCACGGTTCCGTTCTCATCAAAGAGCAGTTTAGGATGAGGGAGAGTTACACGCCGCGAACCATCAGGGCGTTCGATAATAAATGGATTTCCTGCGACTGGCTTTCTTTCCTTTAGTGTTCGTCCTAAGGAAGTATCCTCAAGAGAGAGGGGGGCTCCATCGGTACCATATATTTTCCACGCGCCATTCCATCGTTCATTTCCTATCTCAGGAGCCCTTCCCCAAAGATCCACGCATGATTTATTAAAGTATGTTATATATCCGTTTTTATCGCAGGTATAGTATGCTACCGGCAGCGAGTCAACCAATTGATGAATATCGTACTCATTATTTAAATATGGTACGCCAGACCCGAAATTACCTGAAACAGGAATTGTTGCAGATTGTGTGGTCAGTTTTTCTTCCATTATCAACTATAATTCAAAAAACAGTTGATCTGTTTATCTATGGTTGATCTTGACTATAATCGCAATGCCAAGAGATGGGTGTTAGTGTACTTGCAAAATTATAACTGGAGCCAGATGAATATTTTATATTTTTTTCGATTCTTATTATATTTTTCTTGGAAAATCTCCGATAAGGATATAAATATAACTTATTGATCCTGCAATCGTTGGTATATCTTCACTACAGTATTCCAATTGCGGGTGGTAAGCTCTTTACCAAATGTTTTTTCCAAGGTCTCATAATTTCCATATCTTCCATTTGAAAGCTTATGACTTGCCCAAAAAATTTCCCGGTCAGTCATCGATACAACAGTATATTCTTTTTTAGATGAAGTTATAGAAAGATCGCTCTGTGGTTTTACCGGTTTGGATAGAAAGGTTATATAATTTTTGGAATCGCCGGTTTTCTTAAACGGATCTAAGGTGACAAGGGTAGTGATCTGCTCTCTGGTTCGCAGCAATACCTTTATTTCGTACCCTAAGGTTTCCAGAAATCCTTGTTCCATTTTCTTAATAACTGCCGCTTCCGACGATGAAGAAGATTCAAAGAGTACATTCCCGCTTTGAATGAATGTACTGACATTCTTAAATCCGAAGCCCGATACCAGACGGGTAAGCTCATTCATTTTAATGAGCTTATGGCCCCCAACATTAATCCCTCGTAAAAAAGCTATATAGATCATAAGCAAGATATTGTATTATTTAAAACCAGGATTTTTCATTAAGGGTTATTATAAATAGATCGCCTATTGTGCTGCGGACGACCACCTGAAGTGGCTGACTTCGTTTCGAAAGCTTGCTTTCGGGGAGTTGGATCATCCAAGGATTCCTAGGGGAATCATGGTGGTAAGCCCAGTATTGTAGGCGGTTTTTTTATGCCCGTATAAGAACATTTTGCTTAAATTGTCTTATATTTGTACTAAATTATATCAGCAACATCGCGAGTTAGCCCCCTCATGCGTTGTTTCTTCATATTGCTGGCAGCAATAATGCTGTCGGCTGTTTCTGCATACGCGCAATGGTCACCTGTTGCGCCGAATCTTCTCGCCCCGGTCTATCTTGGCGGCTCTGCAGATTATGGTGGTGCAATATGGTGCGGCGATGGTATGGTATGGGTAGGAAAAGATAATCTTTGGTCTTCTTCCGATAGCGGCCGTACCTGGAGCAAGGCTGCTTTTCCCGAAGCCGTACAGATAGTCGAGATTGCTTTCTTCAATAAGAATATCGGTGCCATCGCAACTCAAAACGATTTTGTTTACACAACAGTCGATGGAGGTCTTACGTGGACGAGGTTACCAAATCCCACCCTCTATGATCGCGTCCAAGGAGTCTTCTTCCTCGGCTCTGCCGATAGGCTGGCACTTTGTACCGCTAATAGTGGAATATTAGTCACTTCTATAACCGGCCAAAGTTATAATCAGGCGCAGTTCGGAGCAAAATATGTTATGGATGGCCGCTACCTTGGTAATGGAACAGCAGTGGCTATGATCCTTGATGAAGGGAACACTAAACCTGGTATTCATAGCAGCCTTATAGTGACATCCGATTATGGCCAGCAATGGCATGAGGCCGCCGGTATGGCCGATTGGGATTGCAATGCCATTGAAGTAGATCAGTGCGATCGTTCTACAATCTATCTCATTAATGAAGCAGGGATCCCTTATGCGGAAGATGACGGGAATTCCGATATCTTCGTAAGTCACGACCTTGGCGATCATTGGGAGCGCGTATTGACCCGTCGCTCAGATGCTTCAACCATTTCACCATATCTTTCAGGGTCGATAACGGCCTCGCCAAATGCAGTATTTGCTCAGACAAGAACCGACGGGGTGATCCGCTCCAGTGATAAAGGGGCTCATTGGATTTCTATCGGGGGGCCTAATATAGGTTATGATACAAGGTTCATCGGGGCAATGAACGATCAGATACTTTTTGCGGTGGATAGTTTCGGTACGATCTGGAAAACAGAGAATAGTGGGGGAGATTCTTTGCAGTCGCTTAAATTTTCGAGTGCTAAGATCATTAATGATACAAGCGGTGCCGTACTGGCATTACCGATATATTTATACCGGCTGAGTAACCAGCAGCAGATAAGTATGGTAATGACCTATCCTGCTTCATTATTAAGTTATCAGGGCAGTTACTTAACGGGCGGACTACCGATCGATGTTGCCTCTCATCCGGTACCCGGCCGGTCGAAATTACTCATTCGGTCCGGAATGTTGGATTCTATGGGTACATCGGCTATCGGTTATTCGTTGTTTAGATGGATCGGCTCTTCAACCGAGTGTGCTCATGTGCAATACGATTCCATCCGTTCGAGTGAGCCGATCACCGTTTCTTGCGGCGCTCCTTCGGATTATAACGGCCAATCGTTCGAAGGAATAGTAGCAACTATCAGTACCTGTATCGATCTTCCTGGTACAAGCGCCGAGGTTAACCCCATGCATTCATCCGACCTTTTTCGGGTAGTCCCGAACCCTGTTCGTGACCATGCTACTATATATTCTGATTATTTCGAAGGGCAAATCACCATTACCCTTTTCGATGAGTTGGGAAAACCACTGATTTCTGAGGAAGGGAGCATATCTACTTCTGCCGCTTTCTCGTTGGATCTTTCTGCATTGCCCTCGGGCTCTTATCATCTGAGATTACATCCGGTATCGCTTCCCGTTATCGATTTAGGTATTATCCACGAGTCGAAATAATATTTTCTTTAGAAGATAGAAATAAAAAAGCTCTTCATCGCGGACGAGGAAGAGCTTTCTTTTTTACCATCATCATCATCCCCAGAGCAGCAGGGGAATGACGCTTGTGAGTGAGAGAGAAGCTTTTTTGGTATAATCCAGCACCTTATGAAGTCCATAGGATTCCATAAGTTTAATTATTATAATGAGTTAAATAACCGAAATACTTAGCTGTTCCTCTTCTGCTGTATCGGTCTGGTCTGGAGCAGGCAATACGCTATAGCAAGAAACGTCGATACCGCTTTTAACGGTATAAAGAATTATACATCCATCGGAAGCAAAATGGATTTATGAAAATACCGGGAAAATTAAAAAAATTATTGGAAGTGATCTCCGTCGCTGCTAAAAGCAAGCCGTACTTCTTTTTCCAAATGAAGTTTTAATTGTTTAAGATCTTCGGTGAGCGGTTGAATGCCGGAAAGAATCGCTTCGAACTGGCGGCGTTTTTGAGCAGCATCAGGGTCTGATGAACCGAATTTTTCTTTGGCCCAATCGAGCAGCGAGCGTTTTGTGGCAACTCCTTCAAGTGAGGAAATCGGCAGTTGAAGCTTCTTGGGGTCCGAACGAAGATCCCGTAAAATAGCTTCGATGGTGAGCAATTGTGATAACTGTTCAAATCCGCCCGAGGCACCATATAAATGCTGCATCGTATCGTACGATTTAAGGAAGAGCGCTTTTTCAGCAGGAATACCGGCGGTGCATAGCAGATAATGAAGCCGGTGAATATCGGTCAGGTCGACAGCCGTTCTATTCTTCAGAAACGCCAGCGCCCGCAGCAAATCGAGTGCCTTAGCTTGGGTACGTGGTGAAATATAATAATCTTTGTGTCGTATCCGTTCTTCATGCGGCCGCTCCTGGAGCATCCGGTTACGCTGGATCTCGTAATGACGGATCACCAGATTTGTAAAATAAAGGTATTCGGGGCTGATCGTTATTTGTTCTGCTTCTATGGCGCCCTTGATGATACACGACGAGTACTGCAGCCATTCGAACGAAACCTTCTCTGCGGGTTCGATCACTTTGCCGGATGCCTTAAGGTATTGCTCACCGATCTGATATTGGACAAAGGGGTCCTTATCGGGGATGACAAGTGATTTAAAGAGAAAGCGATCGAGCAGGGCTTCGGTGATCTCGGAAATTCGAAGGTAGTTCGTTGCGGCAATAACCGTATGAATAGCTGCCGGTTTGGTTTGGCGTCCACGAATAAGGGCACGCTCATTGAGAGTCGATAGCAGGGCGCGCAGCGTGTAATCGTTAGCATCGAAGATTTCATCGATAAAGCCGAATTCGCTTTCGATAAGCGAACCCTCGGTATTATGGACAATAAGTCCTTTTTTAAGCTGTTCGATGTCAAGGCCGCCGAAATAGGTATCGGGCTGCTGCTCTTTTGAAGCCTGGACTTTAAAGATCCTCGCATCGGAAAACATAGCAAAGACCTGGTCTGCCAGGAGCGTTTTTCCCACGCCGGTGCGGCTTTCGATCAGTACATGCTCGCCCACTAAGAGAGCAAGAAATACCTGTTCGACAACCTCGGAGCGGTTGATGACCCGGCGTTCGACAAATTCCATCGCCGCCTTGAGCCTTGCAATAAATGCTTCACGGTTATATCCTGCCGGTGTCTGCATTGTCATAGAGAAAGATGCAAGAATAACGAGAGGGAATATACGAAGAACTTTGAGTATCGCCGTGTAGTCCGGTATTCGCAACTTGAGATATATTGCCGTGTTATACACACAGGCAGAAGGGTAGGACTATCTGCGCTAATATATGAGAAGTATTTGGTTGGTTGTAAGCATCGTCGTTGTGTTGGTTGCCGATCTCGAAGCGCAATGGCGTAACGTTGCGCCGAACCTTATGACGGGTAACGATCATCGCATTGGTTGGGGTGGGGCGATGACCTATCATGATGGTGTTCTTTGGGTAGCGGTAACCCACCAACTTTGCCAAAGCCCGGATAGCGGGAAGACCTGGAAAGTAGTACAGACCCCCGTTTCGAATCAGTCTAATCTTATTATCTATGATATCGACTTCTTCGATAAATCGCATGGCGTTATTGCTGCCGGAGAGCATGGACTACTACTGACTTCAGATGGCGGATTGAACTGGGTTCAATTGCTTCCTCCCTGGTTTAGTGGCGGGCTTTCCATTATCAATCAGGCAAAATTTGTATCGAACGAGCTTACGTTTATTGTTTCCGATCAACTGGCGGGTGATTTAGTGACGACCGATGCCGGGCAGACCTGGCACTCTGTAACTCCCGCTGGTATACCAGTAGAAAGCACCAACCATATTGCAGTCCGTCACTCCAATAACCAGATTGTGTTGCTCGATGCTATTCCGGATGATAAATCATGTTTATTCTTTAGTGCCGATTTGGGAAATTCCTGGCAACGTACCCCTTCTTCCTTTTATTACGATTGTTATGGAGTTACTCTTGATTCCTGCAATGAGTTAACGTTTCATGTCGTCAATGAAGCGACGCTTTTTACCGCCGCCGACCGGTTTGCCCGTTTGCTTAATACGACTGATGGCGGCGCTTCCTTTGTATCGAATAATGAAAGTAATAGTCAGTACTATTGCGGTTCGATCGTTTGTGCCCCACTCGGGACGTTATATGCTCAATCGCGGCTATCGGATGGGGTTATTCGTTCGCTCGATCATGGGAATACCTGGCGTTCTATCGGCGGGCCGCCCGGGTTTTCCGATTCTCATCTTATTTGCCCGATCTCCGATAATATTATTGCTGCTGTTGACACGTTCGGTTCGGTTTGGATGACATTCAATAGCGGTGGCGATAGTCTGGTTACCCTGATAAATAGTGACATAACTATTTCAACCGAAGATCGAACGGTCGATACCATTGGTCAGGATATTTCGTTACCTATTATCATTTCTAAACTGGATAAGCCCCGAACCGTCGATGTACTGGTTCTTTTTGATTCTTCATTGGAATATCGGGGCAGCTTTTCTCCGACGGGCCAGCCATTGGATATAACGGGCACTCAGACTAAAGATCGTGCTTCGTTGAGCATTCCGGTTCAGCAGAATGATGTCATTTCTGGCTACTCAAGGTTCAGGGTCTTTCCAGAATCGAACCCACAACCGCAAGTCCATTTTATACCGGCAACATTTGCAAATGGTATCCTTCCTTGCGGCTTGCAGATTAATACTGCAGGAGCAACCAGTACTATTTCTGTACCAACCGGGTGCGGTATTCCGACTATTTCGCGGCTTCTGAGGCGAGGTACTTTCCCCCAATTTCAGATATCTCCGAACCCGGCAAGTATTGCTATTTTACTCGATGCAAATCAGGACATTGCAGAGGCGCATATTACCCTTACTACTATTTCCGGAAATACAGTTTATGATGAAGTACAGTCAATTAAAAAAGACGCCCATGTGGTAATTGACGTCCATTCGCTGACAAATGGGCCATACTTTTTGACTATCAGCAATGCATCAGGAGAAAGTATCTCTACCGTGGTGGTACGTCACTGAGATGGGATGAATTTATAGTATTTTTGTCTTATAATCTAAGAACAGACGATGAATATTTCAATAATAGATACTCCGCTTCATATAGAGTTGTATGGTCTATCTGGCCATGTAGAAAATTACACCTATGGCCCTACGGGCCAACGGCTTATGCAGCAGATGGATGCTAAAATGAAGGCCGGCAGTTATACTCCTTCCGGAGATTGTATGTGGATTTACGAGGAAGGTGAAATGATATTCACCGGATTTGTTTTTGCTTCTGCATTACCTGCCGAAAGCGGACTGGAACATAAAGTGGTCGATTTACCGCGATATGCTCTGTACAAACATATTGGGCCGTATGAGCAATTAGGGCAGATCCACGACGAGCTGAGCAAAGAATTGGAAGCACGCGGCATTGAACGATTGTATCCTTCACTTGAGAGATATATTGTATGGAATACCGATCCCTCCAAACTTGAAACCGAAGTGATAACAAATATCGGACAATGAAGTCGATAAAAGTTATAGTCACAGGCGCTACCGGCATGGTGGGCGAAGGAGTTGCGCACGAATGTCTGCTGAGACCGGAAGTCACAGAAGTGCTGATTCTGACCAGAAGACCGAGCGGTATCGAAAACCCGAAAGTCAAAGAGCTTATTGTAAAAGATTTTTTTGATCTTTCTTCAGTTGCCGATCAGTTGAAAGGGTATGATGCCTGCTATTTTTGTCTCGGCGTTTCTTCGGTTGGGATGAAGGAGGAACAGTACCGACATTTGACTTACGATCTGACCATGAATCTTGCGACCCTGCTTGTTAAGCAAAATCCTTCGATGACTTTTTGCTATGTTTCCGGAGCTAAAACCGATAGCACCGAACGAGGCAGGCAAATGTGGGCAAGAGTAAAAGGAAAGACCGAGAACGATTTATTCAAACTCGGTTTCAAACAGTGCTTTGCTTTCCGGCCAGGTTATATGCAGCCAACGCCGGGACTAAAAAACACCTTATCGCTTTATAAATACGTTTCCTGGTTATATATGCCAATGCGGATGCTTTTTCCTTCCAGTGCTTGCACTCTTAAAGAGGTAGGGGAGGCCATGATCAATGTAACCCTTAAGGGTTTTCCGAAAAAGATATTAGAAGTATTGGATATTGTAGAGGCGGCAAAAAAATAGCCGGGGACTTAGGATATACTAAGTCCCCGGCTTTCTCCTCCTCATTTACTTAGCAATAGAGGTTTTGACAGTTTTTACGTTGCCATTTCCATCACTAAGACGAATGAAATAAATACCTGAGGAAATCGAGGATAATGGAATATCCATAGAATTTTCATCAGGACGTTGTAGCGTTGCAACAGAAGTATAGAGTCGCTCTCCAAGGATAGAGTACAACTCAACGGTTACATCTGCAGAGCTGATCAGTTCATATTTCACGTTCAATACTTGCGAATTTGAATTATGATGGACAGTGACATTCTGGAATAAATCACCAGCGGGTACAGTAGTATTTACGTCCTCGCTTGTAATTCTATTTGGCAAATTAGCAGCAAGATCGATGAGAACTTTTCGCATATATAGATTGCGCGCTGAATCAGAAGCACCTTTTGTCAGGTGAGCTTGATCCAGAAGCACATGCCATTGCCTGCTAAGAGAATCTAAGGCGGTTGCCGGTTGAGTTGCAGTATTCGAAAAATGATCGATTGCTGCATTATAATTGCCTGCTACTTCCTTAATAAGTCCGGTGAACGTATAGAGATCCTTAGATAAGGAAGCAGGAATAGCCGTCCTCGTTAATGAATCGAAGATGCTACTGAGTGAGTTCAGAGTTTGCAGTTTTATCGAATCATTAGTAATGCCTGTTGCAAAAGTGACCAATGATCGAGCTTGTTCCTGCCGGCTTTCCGGGGTAGCATGTTCATCAAGTAATCCATTGAGAGCCGTCGAATAATTAAAATCGACAAGGTCCGGATAAGTTTCTATATCGGAGATAGAATTATCGTTTGCTTTTGCCTCTGAAATATTACCATTATAACAGCTCGTATTGACCTGGAAATCACCACAAACAGGGCCGGCAGGTAATGTTATATTGAGCGGACCGCCGGGAGTTGCGACATTAGGTGTTTTTCTGATAGCAGCTGCCGGTCTCCAGTTATTAAAGGAGATATTCACCGTCTTGGGGTTATTTGCAGTAATATGTAAGGCAGGCGGAGCCGCATTCATATTATTGTAACCACATTGTACGAAAATATTTCCGGTATTGAGTATTTGGAGATCCGACGATCCGGCATTTATTAACAATGGATTGAATAGATCGAACGTATTTCTACCAAGTGCCAGATATTGGCTTGTTGCACCGACGTTAGTAGTGGTAAGGTAATCCACCATCCCGTCAGCGGTTACACCTATCTGATTATCGGTAAAGCTATTATGCCTGAAATGTCCCCAGATGCCGTTTAAGCCATACGTTCCGAATATGCTATTAGAAATGGTATTATCGAAATACTGGCTTTCATCCGTAAGATTAAATCCGCCATACCCATATCCATTGATCAGCGAAGAACAGACCCTCGGGAATGATGAGTAGGTATAAATACCAACGGCAACACCCCAGGAGCCTCCATAGAGGTTAAGGGTATTATTATTGAACGTTGACCCCGATACCAGAAGGCCTCCGAGTACGTTGGCCCAGATGCCATTTATCATGCTATCGAAGATGCAACCTTCTACTTTGACGCTTCGATCTACCGATAAATTAATCCCAGGAGCGCTTATGCGTTCAAGATATAATCCGGAAACACCAGTTGCAACAGAGGCATCGGCATGGAACCAGCAGTTAACTATATGGGCTCTGGTAATCGCTGTTGGCAGCCCAGCGAGATTGGATGTATTGGTAATATTGAACATCGGGGTTACCAGCGCGAATGGTCCATACGATGGGACGAACGAAGAATTCGCTTTCCACCAGTTGTTTTCGTAATCGTATTTAATAGCATCGATCACCGAGACCGATACGTTTTCAAAATGAGTATTTTTGATCCAGGCTTCGGCCGGATCGGGGTTTATTGTTAGATCTCCCTGAATGGTGATAGAAGCAGTACCGACGACATCATCACCGACCGGGTTATCACATCCTTCTCGTGCTGTGATATTAATTTCGGAGCCATATAACCCTTGCAAGCTTAGTACGCCCTGACAAAGATTATCTCCATCGGCAGTAAGGATGATCCTCCCGCTTCTGAAGACGGTCAATTTACCGCCTTTATCAATGACAAAATGCTTGATGCGAAGGACGGAATTGGTATCCATAAATAATTCGCCACCACTTTGTACTTCTACCGTTCCATCTACTTCGACATCGACATCATGATAGATATATAATTTAGAATTATTGCCAATGATGATTTTACGAGCAGGGTTATCGCAGACGACCGATGAACCGGAATTGAGAGACAAAAAGGCACCGTTGGTGACGACAAGATCTTTATCGCCGGCAAGGTGAATCGAACCACCAGGTTGCACTTTTGCCACTCTATATAAGCCATTGAGATTTAGTTCAGCCTTGTTTTTTAAAGTTACTGCTCCAAAGATCTCGGTACTTACATCACCAGTAAATGAGGAAGTAATACCGGCAAGACCATCATCGGAACCATCGATGATAAGGTCGGATACTTTAACATGTCCTTCCAATGTGACATCCTGAAGCATACCGGTTGCTAAGATTAGCCCACCGTTTGTTGTGATTTTGTTCGCATGCTTTGTTGCATCCGTCTGTGAAACAATACCATCGATTGCTAAAATATCAGGTTTGCTGCCGGTGCTGGTTCCAACGGTAAGTACGGTAGGTGATCCACTGGCGCTGTTTAAGAGCGTCGTACCCTGATTGTTATAGGATTCACCAGGAAGGCTATTGCCGCCAGCATCGAGTACTTTATTAGAGGCATCCTTCCAGGAGCCGAAGTGCATTAGACGATACCCATTCTCATTTTTAACCGAGTTATCGAAGGCAAGTGTCTGAGAAGAAGTATATTCATAATCACCTTTTTTTGGGATAGTTTGTGCAACGGCTCTGTAGGCATTTACCTTTCCAAAGCCCATACGTTGTTCCCACCACCGGTGGAGCGGATCGTTTGTTTGTTCGGTATAATCGAATGTACTGGGTTTCGATAAACCCGAAGAAATATTATCGACGTCCGGTATTTTATCCGCAGTGAATGTAATGATATCGTAGGCCTTCTTCTGCACATTGCGGCCGCTTTCACCCAATTGTTTTTGCACCGAGGTCATCAGAGCGGCAACGCCTGCTACTGTAGGCGAGCCCATAGAGGTACCATAGAGGTTCGGATTGTATTTCTGAGAAAGGATACGAGCTTTTTCCGTTGGGTCGGTTACATCGGTGGTTGAAGGACAGAGAATTGCACCGGAAGGAGCTACCACATCGACGTGTGCTTGCTCTTTCGCAGCGATACGGGTGGTTGGATTTGTATTATTATTGAATTTATCAGTACCCGGACTAAAATTCCAATCACGAATGAAGCATTCATTATCGGTATAATGGGGGAACATTCCATCGCCCCCTGGCGTCCACCAACTATGGCATTTATCATCGCGAACTAAGCCATCCTCGAGTGCAGCTACCGATAAAATTTTAACGTCTTTAGTGCCATCGCTTGAATTGCTCGGATCAGAAAATACCAGTGCCGATGGAAAAGCGGCGCCGGGGTTGGTGCCACTAAGTCTCCCATTTCCCGCTGCGGCTACTTGTATGATGCCAGCATTAGTGAGACTCTCGTAACCACTTGTCCCTCCGGTATAGCTATAATTAACTATATCAACCGGAGTAATTACATTATCACGTTTATTATCAACATCGAGGGAGGAAATTGTTGAGACATCAATATTCCAGTCTAAAGCAACGCCTCGGGTTTTAGGTGCTACCCCAACCATTCCACCACTTGGGGGTGTCGTTCCATTGTCGTTGTTACTTGTTGCGACAACGATCGGTAATACCACACTTAGGTGTGAGTTGGTCAGGCCTGCCGTGGAAGCGATCAATCCGTCACCTTTAAATTGGGGGTCATTATTGGTAGTAACGCTCGCATCGAGCAGCATCCAGTTGCCAGTAGGTGTTCCGGCTCCGCCACTATGAGTGCGCATGGTAATATCCGGGTTGATGATCAGTTCGCCTGTACCAAGATAGTCATGGTCGGCCACTACCACTCCGGTATTTCCCTGTGAAATTTCCCAGGCCATTGGGCAATTAATGCTATAGAGATTCCATTGCCATCCGCGCTTATGGTAGAATTTTTGCCAAAAGAACCCCCAGGGAGTCACATCGGAACCGGCCGGTTGTAATGAAGTAATAGGCAGGTTTGGCTGCATTCCCCGGTCATTGGGAATATATTGTAAATATTTCGGAAATCCGCTATAATGATACTCTGCCACATTGGAAAATGTCGCTAAATCAGCCATGACCGAATCGATACAAGCATAATTAGCGAATCTCAGATAGAAAATGTTAGAAATGGCATCGGTAGAATCGGCCCAGCTTGGAGCATATTTTTTTAATGTAATGGTGCCATATTTAGCCTCCAATGCTGAAAATTCAGCCCTCAAAGCCGAGTAAGAAGTGTCTATGGCTGTCCAGGACATTTCAAGCACAGTATCTGCCGGAGCTGCAGGGACATTAATAACATAGTGATCGAATCGCAAATAAAACCATTGCTTTGCAAATAATTGCCTATAAGTACTCGATAGGACACATGTATCAACTCTAACCGAGTCGTAATTTATACAATCTCCGCCAAGAGTATCTACTAAGCTGCCGCAATATAATCGCAGGCAGCTATCAGCCACCGGAGACGCCGATGCCGTCACAGTATGAAAAAAAGAGAAAAGCAAAAATGATAATGCTAAACTCTTTAGAATGGAGTGTTTTGTACTACACATAATATATTCCTTAATAAAAATGGAAGTTGAATCGCGAAAATAGCAGTTAGAGAGAAAAATGATACTACGTACTGACTACGTATTTTTTGAGTTTAATTAGTGGTATTAATAGGATAGCCTTTGTAACCTCGCCGTGGGTCGAGCGTTTTACTGGTAAAGATATAGTAGCCGGGAGGAAGGTCAGGTTATGGTTCGTACAATTTATTTCAAATGGTTTTATATTGGCATTTTACTGTTCTTGCTCAGTATTCCAAGTATAAGTCAAGCGCAGCTTTGGCAACAAACTACGGGTCCGGGTGGTGATGGTATTACCTCAATCGCTGTAAATGCAAAAGGCGATATATTTACTACGTCACGGGGTCTTAACCGCTCGACAGATGGCGGGGCTACCTGGGTGCGACTTCCGACAGGAACTGTTAACTGGGAGCTATCAAAAGTTATTATTGGGCGTAGTGGAAGAATTATTGCCTGTCATAATAATAAGCCCGGAGATCGTTCTACTAATAATTTATTTGTGTCTGATGACAATGGAGATCACTGGAAACAACTTCCAGAGAAAATTTACGAACTTTGGCAAGGAGGGAATAGTGATCTATTCTCACTATATTATGATGAAATATCTTTTTTGCCAAGGGCATTATTATCCTCGGACCAAGGTGAAACTTGGGATACAATAAAAGCAGAGGGCTTAATAGGAAGTATTATGGGATTTTCTTCTACTCCTTCAGGTCTATTATTGGCAGTTACTCAACAATATATGTATAAATCAGATGATCACGGTATTACCTGGTCAAAAGTTGTTAATGGACTCAAAATTAGAAATCTATGCTGCTCCCCAACTTTAGGACCAGTAGTTAAGGTGGTAATTTTACATAACT
>CAYOJJ010000035.1:0-21678 GCA_964404255.1 uncultured Alphaproteobacteria bacterium
AGTTATGTAAAATTACCACCTTAACTACTGGTCCTAAAGTTGGGGAGCAGCATACAGATCTAATATGGCCTCGAACTGGGACATAATACAAATTAATCAATTGCTGGCAGATCAAGTTGAAGAAAGTCTCACATTAGAATATAAAAGTTCTAAGGCGTTAGACAAAGGGAAAAAGGAAGAAATTACCAAAGATATTTCTGCAATGGCAAATTCGGCAGGTGGTACAATAATTTATGGAATCAACGAGCATTCAGAATTGAGACATCTTCCGGGCACTTTGGATTCCATTGACAGAAAGATCACTTCCAAGGAATGGATAGAACAAATTATTAGCAACATCCAACCAAAAATACCAAATATTATTATTACGCCGATCACTACTTCAACTGATGATAGTAATCAATGCGTCTATGTTGTTGAGATTCCACAAGGAACAACCGCCCATCAGGCTTTAGATAAAAAATATTATAAAAGATACAACTTTCAGAGTGTTCCTATGGAGCATTATGAAGTATTAGATATTCTTTCTCGTCAGCATTTTCCTAAGTTTGAATTATCATTTTTTATTGAAGACATTACAACAGTAAAGCCAATTTCTTCCAGATCGAGTTATAGCGTAAGTAGTCGTTCTATTGAGTTAGTCATTGAGGCTATGAATATTGGTGGTGTATTAGCACAATATGTAAATATAGACTTAGAAATTCCCTCTATTTTACTCCCAGGTTCACTGCGAAATGATAATTCTGAAATCACAATAGTTGTTAGAGATAATACTCAGAGAGATATCATTAGTTATGAGGGAGACGATTTCAGTTCATTACCCATATATGGAACTTCTTGGTATGCCCCTATATTAGCGGGAAGAAAACGAATTTGGAAAATTGAATTGACAACAGCTCTTAATAAAGATACACTAGCTAAGATCAAGCAGATCATTAGTTGGCGTTTATATGTTGATAATGCTGGAATGACGAGCGGAAGCATTTCTATAAACGACCTTCTTTATATTATAAAATAAAGTTACTTGCAGGAGAATTCTTTGCTCTGGCTTCAAAAGGTAGACTGCATATGCAGAAACTTAATTATTTTAGAGGATGTATAAAATTGCCTTCCCATAGGATTTCATAGGAATTATATTGTTAATAAGAGGGTAAGTGGAATTAAGTAATTCGGGGACAAGCGATTAAATATTTTTAGAAAACTAATATGGCACTAAATATAATGGTACTAGCAGGCCCCTCGGGAAGTATTTCAATGGACCATGAATTTAGCCTGCTTAAATCTGCCCTACTTTATGGCGACCAAGTAACACTATGCAGTCCAAGCGCGTGGGTAATACAGGGATTGGGACCATTAGCATCGATGAATATTGATGAAATGTTTGAATTAGTCACCCATATCTTATCTTCATCGCCTCAGGCCGCCGCCGGTCCGACTGCGGAGATGTCATCAATGGTGTCTGGGTATTCAAAAATATTACTTAAAAAGAAAAGACTCACAACTCGAGAAAACATAGCTAAACAGCAAATACTCCGTGGGTATAAACAGGTGATTAAAAATTTTCAGGAATTCAATTTAAGCTCTGGGAACACCCAACTACATAAACTGATCGAAGCCGGACATATAAAATTGCATCAATTTGCTGCTAATGATATGGATTCAGTGATTGAAGAGTTTGTCACCATTACTGCTGGAGTAATTGCAGATGGTACAGCCTACCCACTATTTGATGATGACTCAGGGGGGTTAGTAAAAGAGCTTGAAAAGGAAAAGGGTAATACCTCAGAAGTAGATTTGAAACGGATCAAGCATATCCATTTGGCCGATAATCTATTCCATCTTCTCCCTGATTTAAGTACGGCCACTTTAGATGAAGTAATAGATATTAGAGAAGAACTTAAGAAGTACTTGCTGAATTTCCGCTCTAAAATGATTGAGATGTCTAATTCTGTAAGTAGCGCAGTTTGGGATAAGGATTTTCCAAAAGAAGTCCAACTATTAAAAACATCAATTATTGATCCTGCCATTTTAGAAATATCGGAGCAAATTAGAACTAGCAAGTCTCTCATGGCTTTTTTGGCAAAGCCCAAAGACCTTATAAACGCAGCAACCATACCAAGTTCTGTAGGGGGATTCATTTCACAATATTCTCATCTTGATACTTTGACTATGGCTGCACTTGGGGCTGTAATAGGTACAAGTGCGGGTGCGTTACAAAAAATTGTTGAATCTAAAAAAGCCGCGAAAAAGAATCAGCTTTATTTTTATTATCATTTAATTAAGAAACTACAATAAGACGAGCACTCATAAGAGCACCGTTATTACTTTTGCCTTTTCTATAGCTTCGTTTATTTTGATTATTGTTTGAATCTGTTATTTACTTAAATCAGAGATACTGTAAATAGCCTAGCAGATCATTTGGAGAGATTTTGCCAAAATTCTGCATTTAGAAATTTTTGGATACCAAGTAGGAATAATACCTCAAGGAGCAATTCGGGTGGCTTATATTTCCTTTGAATTATTGTGCATCTTTTTTGAGTTTTCTTCATCGCTAAGTAACCACGGTACATATGCCAAACCCACTTGAAGTTACAATTAAGGAAATACAAGACTTAAGCGAAGATCCGGCTCGTGCGCAAATTAGAAGTGTGCTTTTCCAATATGCCCTAGAAAAAGGAATCCCAGCGCGCGCAATTACCATTTCCGATAACAAGAATGCCGCAGACGGTGGGCTTGATGGAAGAATTACATGGCACGGTGATCCCACTGTTGGGGTAGATGATTTTATACCACCCTCACCCAGTGGCTGGCAGTTCAAAGCTACTTCAATGGGGCCAAAAGATTGTCTCGAAGAGCTTTTTGAAGTAGATGGAACAACGCTGAAACCGGGCGTTAAAGAGATGCTTGAAACAGGCACTTATGTTTTATTTTGTACAAAAGATGACCTTACCGATAGACAACTGAAGGCACGTGAAAAGAAAATGCGGGGAGGGCTTCCAGCAGAATACCGTTCGGCCAACATTCGCATTTACGATGCAAAAACACTATGCAAATTCACGAACCGTTATCCATCCTGTTCGGCATCCGTAAAAGCAATTCTGGGCAAACCAACCTCAGGTTTTCAGAGCATAACTGAAATGCTGAAAAAATTTCCTACGGCTCTTGTTACTGATAAGAAACGGCAGGATATTATTGCTGAACTTCGTTCCGTTACTGAAGGAGCACAAAGGGTTCGGCGTGTGGTCGGCCTCCCCACGATTGGAAAAACACGTATTGTCCTTGAGGCAATGAAGAAGAATTCAAATGATACTAAAGAAAGCCCCCAGAATGCGAATGCAGTTTACATCGATTTAGAGGAGGATCGAAGGATAAATATTTCGGAAATTGTTCGTCTGTGGATTAACGAACGACTGCCCGGAACTGTCATAGTGGACAACTGTGACGAACAGTTGCATGAGAGTCTAAAAAAAGAAATTGAAGGTGCTGCAAGCACGCTCTCACTTATCACCATTGGAGACGATGAAGAAGCAGAAGGGAAAATCCTTATTGAGCAATTACATGAAAATACGTCCATAACAATTGCCCAGAGTATTATACCACAAGGTACTTCCGAAATGATTTACCGACAAATAGCTCGAGTTGCAGACGGCTTTCCCGCGTTAGTAGAGGCTTTTAGCATAGAGTATAATAGAAACCCAGGAGGTGAGCTTTCAGACCTAAAGGACGTGGTATTTAAGAAAATTTTTGGTGAAAGCAACTGGACTGATTCCGAAGTCATGAAAGCCGCTCGATTCCTAGCGGCTTTCGATCAAATTCAAATCTACGGAAAAAACTGTGAGGCGGAAATCATGCTAAAGCAGTTTGAGTATGGAATGGATATCACCTCCTTCCGTGCTGCCATCCGTAAACTGGGAAAAAGAGTTGTTCACCGTGGAGGATATGCACGTCTTATTCCTCCCCCTTTAGCGGCGAAACTTGCAAAACAATTTTATGAATTAGTGGGAAGCGACAAAGTTGCTTCCATATTTGCGGATGTAGAGTCACTAGCTCGGGCAAAAGCGTCGATGAGTCTTCGACTCACTAATTTGGGATTATTCGATGAAGGGAACGACATTGTAGCATCTTTGACGGAGACTGACCGCCCTTTCGGTAATGCAGAAGTGCTCCTAACAGACATGGGCTCACGGCTCTTCTGCTCGTTTGTTGAAGTGAACCCATCCGCATGCCTTGCTGCTCTCAAGAGAGTACTCGAAAATGTTTCTGCGCAAGAATTAAGACAGAGATATCGCTCGGTATATTTCTTAGTTGAAGCAATTAAAAAACTCTGCGTTCATGAGAAATATTTTTTTGATGCAACACCTTTGCTTCTTTATTTCGCCAGAGCTGAAGATTCTGGATGGAATAATGGTGCAAAACGTCATTTTTTTGGCCTCTTTCACATTTTCTTGTCTGGAACGTCGGTCCCACTTTTGAAGAGGCTCTCTATCTTTGACGAGATACAATCAAGGCCAGTACCCGAAGATCAACCATTAATTATTGAAGCTCTTGGCGAAGCGCTCAACAATTCTCATTTCGTGGGGACCGCAGATATTCAGGCTCAAAGTGGAAAGTTTGCTATTCCGGATTACGTCCCCAAAGATTATGGGGAAGTTAGAGACTATTTTCGTGAGGTTATCAAGCGATTGATGAAGTATGTCTCTCCTGAAAACCCATTTTGTGAATATGCTCGCCATGAACTTGCTTCCCATTTTCGAGATATATACCGCCTTGGGATGCTTGCCGAGATTGCAATTATTGTCAGGCAAAATATTGCTCTTTTGGGAAGCTTCTGGCCCGAAGCCTCGGGAAAGGTACAGGATATTTTAAATTTTGATATTACTAAAATTAACCCCGAAGACAAGACAACTCTTCAGCAATTACAAGTAGAACTGATTCCTTCGGATTTACCGGAGAGAATCAGCATATTTGTTACTGAATCACCGTGGTGGGATCCTAACCCTACTATTATCGGGGATGAGGTTGAAGATTCTGGCGACAGAAAAGCCACTGAATTTGCACACGAAGTTGTGCGGCGATACCCAGATTTCATTAAAGAGTTACCGCGTGTTTTTACAAACCGTCAGGCTCGAGGATATACATTTGGGAAGGCGTTAGGTACTCTTGTAGAGGATAGGCAGAACTTCATTGATGAGTCGCTTCGGATAATTTCTACAATCCCTAAAGATACTTTAGATTTATCGGTTCTATCCGGTTTTTTGCGTTCTGTTCAAAATATTGATCCTTCACTTGTCACGAGTTTGCTTGAAAATCTATTTGCGTCCGGCTCTCTCGTTCAACATCTCTTACCATTGACGGCTTCGATTAAGATGGATCAGGGAGATTTAGAACGGTTATTGGCTGCTGTAAAATCAGGTAAAATCGAACCGAAGGAATTTAATCAGTTAAGCTATGGCTCCGTATTATCTCATTTACCACCACCGGTTGTTGTAAATTTTATTCATGAATTTTGGACGGAAAATGAAAATGCATTGCCAATTGCCTTTTCGATTCTCTTTATGTACTGTCTTCATGATGAAAAAAAGAACAACGACTGTAAAGTTGAGTTTATTAGCATGCTTTCTACAACAGGTATTCTTAATAATGATTATGGGGATAGAAGTAGACTTGCATATTACGTAGAAGAGAAATCTAAGGAACTCCTTACTCAACAAAAGTTAAATGCTGTTGCTGAGAATCTTGTAAATGAACTTATTGCGTTAAGTCATTCGCATAGAAGAATACTTCTGGATTATGCAGAGCATTCGCTGCTCCTGTTACTTTTGAAAGATTATCAAACAATTTCTTGGGCTCTCCTTAGTAAAGCAATTGTTGGGAATTACTCTCTCTTCAGCTTTTTAACAGACAGCGACGATGACGACGAAAAGTATGGAGTCTTATTTGATCTTCCATCTGCTGCTCTCATCGATTGGGCAAAGGCGTCTCCTCAAGAAGTTAGATGGTGGCTAGCCGGGGCATTGCCACTTGTGAAAAGAACAGATAATACAATAGAAATTCACCCTTTTGCAAAGGAATTTATCCTTACCTTTGCCGACGAGGATGGGATCAAGGATGAGTTAAGTAGAAATATTTATTCGTTCGGATGGACTGGCTCGCCAATTCCAAAATATATTACGAGACAGCAAATTTTAGCCCAACTAACAGCCTATCCTAAGATTGCTCAATGGGCTCGAGAACAACTTGAATATATTGAAATTGCCCTTAAACAGGAAAAAGAAAGGAATGCCCGTGAATCGATAGGCGTGCACGGTCTTTGAATGGTTGTGGATTTTGAATTAGGCGACGAATATCTACGTGAGAATCTCGCGCAAAACTCACGATTTAATCGCGCAGATTAACATTTATTCTTCTACCCCCACACCCCAACCGCCGTATCTTTGCCCTTACCGTTTCAATGTACCATCACGTAACCTTGTTATTCCTATGAAAAAATACTTGTATTTACTCGCAGCAGTAGTATTGTGTTTGTGTCATATCACGACCGGATATTCACACACGAGCGAAGAACTGATACAACCTCTGCCATCCGGCGGGGGCAGTGCTACGGCGGATTCGATACTCTTCAATAGCTTCCTTACGCTTAATAAGGCCTATCGCACCAACGATAGCGTACTTTTTAAGGGATTAAAAAAGCTATTCACCGAGACCGCGTCCAGCCAGCACCCGAAGGCGTTCGTGCTCGATTGTATCGACTCGCGCGTCATTCCGGAATTAGCATTTCAGCAGACGATCGGCAAAATATTTACCGGCCGCGCGGCGGGCAATATGATGGCTGGCGATATCACGGGCAGCCTTTCGTATGCCGTGAATTTTAAGGGCGTGACCTGTATAGTAGTGCTCGGCCATGCCAATTGCGGCGCGGTTGGTGGTGCGGTTGACTATTACAATGGCACGTTCGATACCGTAAAAGCCGGCCCGCAGCTCACGGCTATCCTGGCAAGAATTGCTACTCATGCCGTACGGCCGACGATCGCTGCCGATAAAGATGGCAAGCTCAAGCCCTATGTCTCGACCAATGCGAAGTTCGTCGATGCCGTTGCCCAGACCAACGTCACCTACACGGCCACTGAGGTAAACCGCACCTTCAACACGCAGGGCATCCACGTCTTCAAGGCCTTCTATAATACCGCCGATGGGAAAGTCACCCAGTTGAGGTAATAGAAGCTACAAGCAACAAAAAAGGGCGCTTACTATGAGCGCCCTTCTATTTGATGGTACTGATCCCGGCTATAGGACACCGGTATTATCTTACAATCCTTGTTTATCTTGAGATTCTCCTTTGCCATAGAGCATGTGGGTGCGTTTGAAAGATATTGATAAATATAACCTAATATTACTATATAGTCTGGTGGTGATTATAGTGAATGAATTTGAGAATAGTATTGTAATATGAGAGGTAATATTCTGTCTGTTAATTGGTAATCTAAGTCAGAAAGTGTTTTATTGAACATAGACAATAAATGAAAGATGGATATAAAATAGTTATCCGATTTCTCATTGGCCTTTTGATAGTGCTAGGAGGTGCTGCAGAATTACAGGCTCAGTGGAAGCAGTTGGTGCAGTTCGATGGTAAACTGATCCGCAGTATTTATTTCCAGGATGAAGAAGGTCACCCGGAATGGGGCGTGTTGGATTTATTCGATACGGTTACCCATCAGGGATCAGTCTATTATAGCAGCGATACCGGGATAACCTGGAACCCTTCGGTTTGCCCGGGGCATCTATTCAATTTTAATTTCACTTTTAAGGATCATTTGACCGGGTGGTTCGGGGCCGATACCTGCCGCCTCGGGTTTCCTGCCTTTATCGATAGTACTCTTCTATTTGTAACCCATGACGCAGGTAAAACCTGGCAGGGGGTGGATGGGCATGGATTTTTAGGTCAAGGAAATCCTTTCCCCTATTATAATAAGAGCAATAATTTTTTTGTTGTTACGAATCAATATAGTGCTAAAATTGGCTCAACAGATGATGGTGTAACCTTTCAGGCGTTATTAAATGGCGCAGAGTGTAGCATCCCGGCTTTTTTGACCGGCCAAATAGGTTATGGTTCAACAACTAGGGATATTTGCACCCATTTTTCCCGAACGACCGATGGAGGGATGACCTGGGATATAATTACACCCCCTGATTATCAGCACGGTTCGGGAGCACTTACCTATAAAGTGTTGCCGATCGCCAATAGCTCTACTTTTTTTCAGATGGCACGAAATGAGATATTCCGTTCATATGGGAATGTTTATCGTAGTGACGATGCCGGAGTCACCTGGAATTTGATCTCGCAGATACCCCAGCAGTTACATCCGGTTAATTTTTTGGTAGGAGATTTAAGCCGCTTGTATGTGGAAACGACCGAAGGCGTATTTACTTCGGTCGATGAGGGCCTGAGCTGGACTTCGATCTGCGGGCCTTCGAGAAACGATCCCGATAAATTTATTTTTTCTCTTACGTTAGGTGATTTCCCGAATATCGGTACTCCGTTATATCAGCATGACCGGCGGCTGTATGTAGCCGATGGAACAGGCGGGTTATGGTTTCTCGATACGAATGATATAGCACCGACAGTAGCTTTTTCGGTCGATACCCTACGCATCGGCGCTTCGGCTTGTTCGTCGAAGGATTCATCGGTACTGTTTGTGGCTCGCGATCTCTGCGGTCCTTTTCCGGCATCGTTGGTGAAGGCATCGCTCTCGGGTTCGGGGCAATTTTTGCTTACCGGGAATACTCAAGCTCATAGTTTTACCGGCAGCGATTCGCTCAGGTTCCGGTATATGCCGGGCGCTCAGGGGCAAGATACGGCACGGCTTCAATTACAGTACACGGTAGCCGGAAGAACGATCGATAAAACAGTTACGCTTATCGGGACTCCTGCTTCGGCCACTCCGTCGTTTATTCCGATCTTACGGTTAGCGGGTGGCACTATACAGGAACACGATAGCCTCGATCAGCATGGGGTTATTATGCTTTCGCTTGCGTCTGTTGATCCACAAGCGATATTTACTAACAATCTGGTGCATGCAGAGCTTCGTACTTCCGATGCTATCGATCTATCAAGCGCTACGGCCGCAGCTCCGTGGTCGATTGTATCGTACACCTATAATGGCACACTTGCCTCCATCGATCTTACGAGAGCAAACCGCCAACCGATCACTGGTACTATTGCGCTGGCTGCCATTTCGTATCGCACGATGGTTGCCCGTGATTCGATCGGGACTATAGATGTAACGGCCGGTAGCGCAGAGGGAACCGATCTGTTGAGCCATTGCGATTCAGCCATTATACCCGATCGCCTTAGTATCACGGTTGGCGCTTCCTGCCAATCGCCGTTTCTCAGTGGGGTTCTACGGGGGGAGCGGTTACGAATCGTTTCCATTACGCCGAATCCTGCTTCGACTGCTACCCGGATCGAGTTCGAAACGCCCGAGATCGCAGTACCGTTACGCATAGAACTTTCCGATGCGCTCGGTAGGATAGTTTATGCTTCCAATTATGGATGCCTCCAATCGAGCGGGTTTATCGATCTGCAACTGTATACTCTGCCATCCGGAGTCTATACTATGAAAATATCGGAGCCAGGTTTGCCGGCTGCAACAGCATCGATAAGAGTAGAACGGTAATAATGAACTAAAAAACGTGCTTCGCGATAGGATTTTTAAAAAAATAGAATTTTCATTTGGTTTTTGAAAAAATATTTTATATATTTGTTTAAACTGGTTCGTTACAATGTAATTATCATTTTAATGAACAAAGCTTCAGCAATGACAACTATCCTTCATTAACAAAATAGTGAAGGTCAGAATTTTCTATCTTACTACTATTAAGAATAGGAAGTACGGATAATAATTCCGGACAATTTGTCTATCTAAGACTTATAGAATAGGCAAGAGCAAGATGGTTTTTCCTGCTTATAAGTGCCTATGCCAAATTTCATTTAGACCAAAGTATATCGTCGGCACGCTATTATATAGTGTGTAAATGGTTCACTTTGGATTGTGTATCACTTATCTTCGAAATAACATTATGAAATCAATACTATCAGCTTTTGCATGGCTGCTATTGCTTGCAGAGCTATGCATTCCTCTTTCCGGCGCCCGGTCGCAGACTACGATACTACCGGTTGATATGCCATCGGATATAGTCAGCGGAGGCAGCGGCTTTTCTCCGAGTATAGCATCGTTCAACGATGGAGGTACTAAACTGGCAACTGCTTACTCGTATAAATATGCCAGTACTAAGCGAAGGGTTGCAGTTTCAACTTCTACTGATAAAGGGGTAAGCTGGACTGTTAGCACCGCACTGACCTTTCCTCATTACGGTGCCAATACTTCCGATAACGATATCGATAATATGGACGATGCGCAGATCATAAGTTGTGACGGCCCGAATCTGGTACTGGTCGTTCGTGCCTGGGCTTCCAATTCCGGCTTCTGTGAAGGCGGTATCGCGCAGGAACAACTCAAGTCCATTTATAAAAAAGTAGGAATTTACTTATGTGTTTCTACCGACGGAGGTGCGACCTGGGGCGCTCCCGTATCCGGGATTTTTTCGGCTGGTGATTGGATGATTGTATCTGAAAACAACCCTTCGAATTTTTCAACTGACCACACGACTCTTGAATGGCCACGCATTGCCTATAGAAAGAACGCCGGCATAATTTCCTACCCTTACGATCGAGTTACATCGGCGACTGGAACATTATCGCCGTCAGGAAGCGCTACTAATTTTAGCGATATGGATATTGTAAGAATAGGGGGAATTAATTATCAATTCGATGCTTCTTTAGTCAATATTTGGGCCAACCATGTTCAAATTGGAGCTACCTTGCCAATCTCTCTTAGTAATCTCGCTGCTGCAATTACACTTGGAGCCGGTTCGGGATCTGCTTATTCCTTTGCTACTGTTACTCCAAACCCATTCGCAAGAGCCTCAATATCCGGAAGTGATATGTTGCTCGAAGCTATCCAACCGGGAGCGTCCGGTAACGATATTGAAACCAATACTTCCTCCTTACCAGTTGTCTTTTCCGGAGCTACTCTAAGTGGCGGTGGTCGTGAAACGGATCAGTTGCCTCCCCAAGGACCCATATATGTTGTTTGGACGAAAAAAACTTTTACCCCTGGCTCTGGTGGTTATACAGCCGTAGCAGCCTCGATCGGCTATTCTACTTTTTACGGTAATGCGGATCCTGCAAGTGCTTTTGGCGCTTGGGCAGGCACCTATGCTGCACCATCATTATCGAGTACCTCCGGTACTTCAGGTCCTGAGCGTGCTTCGGTAGCTATTTCGCCCGATGGAGCTGCCTGGCTTGGGTACTATTGCTGTAACTATGACATTAGTGGAAGCGCCGGAGGACCGTGGGCGGATTTTTATGCCTATAATTTAAAAAATAGCACCGGTAAAAAAATTGCAAACCATAAATCACTTTCGGGGAGTTTTGTTAGCGCCAATGGGTATCTTTATAGCACGATGGGTAGTTTTTTTGGCGGACAGTGGGATCTGGCATCGGGACCTTCGATCCAATTTGCTTGTGATCAAGCGCAGTTCAATTGCGAACCGGATTACCATTTCGGATATGCTTTTTCATCCCTTGGCGCTTCTACCTCATCGACGAGTACCGATCTTGGGGTAACCACTATTACGCAGAAGCTATCTTGGGGTTCAACGGCTACTATATTAAATAGTGTGTTATGGCAAACGGCAACTTTGGAAGCACCCGATACCAAAATGCGCTATTTCCCCGTTCTTAAGTATGCCGAAGCTACTGATAATGTCCTTACATATAAGATCAAGGATGGAATTGCTTCCGGTTTCAATCCCAGTTATTTTATATTAGCCTATATGCGAGCAACGCCTCCGGGGAGCTCTTTCGATAACGTGACTTGCATGACGGGCTTTTCCTTTGATAATACTACGTTTATCGATCTACATTCAAACTCAACGCTTCAAACGGCCGATGGGTATCCAGAAAGCGGATGTAATAGTTATGCCGCAGAATATGGTACAAAGATAGATATAGCAGGACTCTCCGGAGATTTGAGTGTTTTCCCGGTTTGGCATAAATGCAAGGCTCTAAGCAATGCTCCCGATGTGTTGGCAATGAATGGGGCAGGTGCGACTATAGTAAAACCACTTCTTAAAGGAATGCCTGGAAACAATCCCTCTGCTTATCCAACTACAGTTTCTCCGTTACCCCTTACCGAAAGCTCTACAGGTACGTGGTCGACATTTGAATTATATCAATTTGATCCGACGCTTCTACCACCGACTGTTACTGGTACTTCTTCGACCATCACCCCGGCATTAGGATCTAATTTCGGAACGTGGACATGGGCGCCCTCTTCGACATTTATTCAAGGCGGTAGCCTCTCTCATGGGAGCGGGTTATTTTATGGGGTGTTCGAACCTACTTCCAATAATATTGGGGTGATAAATTACAGCGATCAACGGAAAGCAGTTACGGTTGGGAATGTCACATTCGCTGTTGCAGAAGATCCCGCAACAGGGAAGGTTTTTCTAACGCAATCGATGGGTTTAGAAAAAGGGGCATTAGGTTCACCGAATAATAGTAATCTGTTTGATCAAATTCCCTGGACCCAACCCGTTCAAATAGAAACGACCACTTCCGGTGTTACTCAATCGAATCCTGCTATAGGAGTATATCAAGCAGGAGAATATCTTAGTTATGCTCTAACTGGAGATGGAGGAGGATGCTCCGGCCAGGGAAGTGTGGCAGTTACCTGGGTAGAAAAACAACCAATGACCTGTGCCATTACCGGTCATGAAGGTATCCTTACAAAAATTAAACTACGAATCAATGAGTTTAATGAGTGCACCGGTACCTATTCCTGGAGCGATGTCTATACAGTTCATTCGCATTTTTACGATGCTTCGGCAACCGGAGCATTGCCCGATAATACCAGGCCGGTAATAGCACCGATAGTAACAAGAGCGGCTACAACGCTGCCAGATGGGTACACTCCAAAACCTCAATCAGATGATCAAGCTTATCATCCGGATGCAGGTACACCTTGTTTCTTGCTCGGTTGGTCGATCACTTGGACAGGACCCCAAATGACGGTCGGAGTCAGTTGCTCAGGAGGTACAACCGGCGTAGATGCTGAATCGACTACAACTTTTGCAATGGTCGGTGCTAATGCTGATGTAATTAACACTGGCTTATATTCTCGAAACTGGATGAGGGTGAGTTTAGGCGATCTTCAAATTACCAACAATGCCTCCTGGGGGACTTTCCATCCGGTACTTCAACCGGGCACACCTACCCAACCAATGTTAGTGCCAGATATTGCCAATGGGGCTTTTAATAACCTATTACAAAATAGTTTTTTGGCGGCTCAGAGCAAACAGTTTACAGATCTTTTTCCGGCTGATGGATCCACCCCGGGGGGGATTTCCACCTATGGGCATATTGTAGATTTCCCATCGACCACCAGCTCGGAAAATAAATGGAGATGGTGGGATGATCGTGCTACTACAAACGATAATTACCGCATAGAGGTAGCTTTTTCAAGCGATGGAATATTTCCTAACCGGGGGTTTGATGTATTTCATACCGCACCAAAGTATCAGCGTGTCGCCGGCAGCCCGGTATTTGGCACATTGATTGGACAGCAAGGAATTATTGAATTAACTGGACTTACCGGCGGCGGTGTGGATTTTGCAATAGAGCGTGATCGTAATCCATGTGTTACTATCAATAGCTCCGGTCAGGTATTTATTGCCTGGGAATCTATGCGCCGAAGCACTGACATAGCAGATCGTCACGATGTGGGCGTAAGTACCTCGGGATTTTGGTATTCCCAAATCAGGATCGCCAATACACCAATCAGCGCACCTACCTCTTTTTCGAGCGTACAAACCGTAATTGAAAGAAAAATGTTTAATCCAAGTGCCAGCGATTTCTTTTATGGCACTTCTACAAACATGCCTTCAGACTGGACGCTTTGGTTAAATAACCCGAGTATCACAGCGTTTCCAAAAACTAGATCGTTGAATTTTATTCATTCGCAAGGCGACGATTCCCAGAACGATCGTGATCTAGGAGTAGTACAACTGCTCTATGCATGTAAATTAAACGGTAACTCAACGAGATTCGATATCCGGGCGAGACACTATTTTGAACTGCCACAGTTTGATATAGCCTCTTGGGAAGGGAATTTATATAACTTGCTTTATGGAATAACCACTGGCACCCCACCTACCTCAGAAGGCGTTCCCGCACCACATCCAACTACCATTGGTACGGGGGTAGCCTTTACCGATAAAAACTCCAGTGGACTTTGGCCAATAGCAAATGAGAATAATTGGGATGATAGGCCAGGCCATCCGGCAGGAGATATAACTGATATTTATCATACAGGTAGGAAAGCGAATACACAACTTTCCCATTCTCCCCGACAGCATTCTCCATTATGGTATCCTGGATTCTTTGATGGTGGGGGAACTCCATCGTTGCGATGGTCAAATGCACCTAATGCCGATCCCGGCTCTGCTTTGGAGTTGACTAATACTGTGAATAGTAGTGATGTAATTCAGGAGCAATTCTTTAATTATCGCTTCGATGCATATAAAACCTTGTCTCCTCAAGATACAGCTGAAGTACCGGAAGTCGAGTACCGGGCTGAAGTGTTACATACTTCAATGGCACACACCAGATTTGCTTTTGGAGAATTAACAATTTCAAATGCCCACTCCTCTCACGAAATAGGTGCGGCCTACCCATATGACTCACCTTCGCAGACCACCTATAAAACGACTCGTGACCGGGTGCTTAGTTCGGATGAATTCGATTGGAATACGGGTGAAACCATCTCTTATGCCCGCATACTCGATCTACTGACAACCGAAAGTAATCCAAATTATGCACTGAAGGAATCGGGAATGCAGACACCTTCCTATTCGGTAAATCTTGTGTTGGAAGATGGGACTAAGATTCTTCTTGAACGTGCTAAAAGCGATGCATCGAATAGCGATGTACCAAAACATACTCATATTATCAATACTGGCCGTTCACGTAAACATGTACATTTACAATGTATTAATGAAACGGACCCTAATGCCGAGCATGGCACGGAAAAAGGTATTCTACAATTAATTTATAAGGAGGATGGGCCTTATGATTTTTTGAAAGATACTTCGTTGATCTTTACGGGCACTAGCATTGAAGGGGTAAATAAACCCTCGGAAAATAGTATTTCTGCTGTTTTCCCGAATCCTATAACCGAGAAAGATCAGAACCTCTCGTTTTTTGTGACACTTCCTTCTGAAGGTGCAGCAACAGCCGCACTTTACGATATGCTTGGACGTGCTATTATAGAACCCCAAGTAATAACCAGTAATGCTGCTGGTACACAATTAGTATCCTTTACCGCTCCACAAGCTAGTGGCGTTTATTTCCTGAAAGTAACGATAGGAAATAACGTAACTACTTTACCTGTGCATGTACAGCGGTAAATGTTTCTTTAGTACCACCTCTGCGGTTATGCAGAGGTGGTACTTTTTATATAGATTGCATCAGTTAGGAGATATAATAAAGTAGGGTGTACTCCATCAATGAATGGTAATACTACTACTCTTACATAAGTATCTAATAAGTTGACAGAAAATACGCGATACTACCTGCCGTTTGTATTCGCACCAAACGCCGTCCATCCCTGTTTTAGTAGGTCTATCTTACTAACGGATTCTATATGGCGACGAAAACGAAACAGGGTGTAACTTCTGCAATTCCAACGGCTTCTACTAATGGCCATTCGAAGGTTGCTCCTGAATATCATCTGCCTATTACGGCTACCGATCTTGAGCAGGAATTCGCCTTCCCGGTCATACCGCCATCGCTCGAAGCCGTACCGCTCGGGGCTACCTTAAAAGGCCCGCGCGAAGATAAATCTTTTACCTTTTCCGGTACCCTTGCACAGACCGGCCTATCCAAAGAAACCCTTGCCGATTGGTACCGCCTGATGCACCTCGGCCGCATCTGCGATGATGCTGCCGCCAACTACCTCAAGAAAGCCATGGGCTGGAGCTACCACGCTCCGTGTGCCGGGCATGAAGGTATCCAATTAGCAATGGGCGTCTCCTTCCGCCAAAAGACCGATTACCTTTTTCCGTACTACCGCGACTTAATGACCTGCCTTGCCGCAGGCCTCACCGTCGAAGAAATAATTTTGAACGGCCTCTCCAAAGAGACCGATATTGCGGGTGGCGGACGCCACATGTCCAACCACTTCGCCAAGATGAGTGTCGGTATTCAGAACGGCTCATCGCTGACGAATAACCACTCGCAGCATACTGCCGGATGTGCCCGTGCGATCAAGTATTACGGTCTCGATGCCGTTGCAATTTTCAGCGGCGGTGAATCGGGCTGCTCGGAAGGATTTTTCTACGAGGCCGTCAATGGCGCGACGCATGAGCAGGTACCGGCCATCTTCGTTATTCAAAATAACAAGTACGGCATTTCCGTACCGGTGTACGACCAAACAGCCAACCCGCGCGTTGCCGATAACTTCCGCGGTTTTGCCAATTTATTAATTACCTATTGCGACGGCACGGATGTGCTCGATTCCTATCGCGCCATGCAGGAAGCCTACGAGTGGACTCGCAGCGGCAAAGGCGCCGCTATGGTGCATGCCGATTGCGTTCGTATGCGCTCGCACTCCAACTCCGACCGCCACACGCTCTACCGCTCGCCGGAAGAAATAGCTAACGCCGCCAAGCGCGACCCCGTCGTGCTCTTTGGTGATTGGCTCATGCGCGAAGGCGTACTCACGAGCGCCGAGATCGAAAAGATCCACGCACAAAACCAAACCGATTTTTACGCTTCGGCCGATAAAGCCGAAGCCGCGCCGCCTGCCGATCCGTCATCGGTATTGCAATATGTGGTTGCCGATTCGAAGATCGTCCGCCCGGGAACATACACCTTCCAGTCGGATCATCTCTCGACTTCCTTCGAGCCCTTCGTAACGCCGAAAGGAAAAGAAGAAGGCTTGCAGTTTATCGATGCGATCAATCACACACTCAAAGAAGAATTTCGCCTGAACCCGAATACCTTTATCTGGGGGCAGGACATGGCCAATAAAGAAAAGGGCGGAGTTTTTAACGTCTCGAAAGGGATGCAGCAGGAGTTTGGCCCACGCCGCGTATTCAACGGCCCCATCGCCGAAGATTTTATCGTCGGTACTGCCGATGGTTTTTGCCGCGTCGATCAGGAAAATATCTGGTGTGTGGTAGAAGGCGCCGAGTTTGCCGATTACTTCTGGCCGGCAATGGAAAGCTTCATCGAACTTACGCATGAATACTGGCGCACGAAGGGCCAGTACTGCCCGAACATCGTGATCCGCTTGGCTTCCGGCGGCTATATCCAGGGCGGCCTGTATCACTCGCAGAATCTTGAAGCAACGTTCACTTCTATTCCGGGTGTGAGAATTGTAGTGCCATCGTTTGCAGACGATGCACAGGGCTTGCTGCGTACGGCAATGCGTACGCGCGGGCTGACGCTCTATCTCGAACCGAAGGCGTTGTATAACGCGGCTGCTGCCAAGAGCTACACGCTCGGCGATAATGTGCTCGTGCCGTTCGGCAAAGCACGCCTGCGCCGCGCGGGCTCTGCCGTTTCGATTATTACCTACGGCAACACCGTACACCACTCGCTCAAAGCAGCCGAAGCATTGGCGGCCGAAGGCATCGAGTGCGATGTGCTCGATCTTCGTTCGCTCTATCCGCTCGATACCGATGCTATTCTTGCGTCAGTACAAAAGACGGGCCGTGCGCTTGTCGTCCATGAAGATAAAGTGACGGGCGGCTTCGGTGGCGAGATCGCCGCGCATATTAGCAACGAAGGCTTTAAGTATCTCGATGCACCGGTGCAGCGTGTAGGCTCGCTCTTTACGCCGGTAGGTTTTGCTAAGAGCTATGAAGATGTTATTCTACCGAGTCCGGAGAAGATCGCGGATGCGGCGAGAAAGCTGGCAAGTTGGTAAGTTTTAGAGACGCCCACCATTAAAATGGTGGGCTATGTTGTTGCCGTCCCTTCGGGACTCAAATACTTTTTTTATTCGGCCTATACTAAACCTGTCATTCCGAACGCAGTGAGGAATCCCCTGACCTCCTAACCAATCGTCTTAAGCATAATCTTTTTACACCACCATGCACTTACAAAACCAAACCATTCTCATCACCGGCGGCTCAGAAGGAATCGGCTTTGAACTGGCACGCTTATTAAGTGAGCAGGGCAATACCGTTATCATTTGCGGAAGAACGCAATCTAAATTAACGAGTGCGAAAGAACGCTGTCCGGAGCTGCATACTATTGCCTGTGATGTAAGCGTTGCTGCTGAGCGTGAGCATTTGGTCTCGCAGATGATTGAGCAGTTTCCGTCGTGGAATGTACTTATCAATAATGCCGGTATTCAATACTATCTTGATTTTACAAGTAGTGTGTCGGTCGAAAAGATCGAGAATGAACTAGCGACGAATCTTGCGGCCCCGTTTCATTTTAGCTCGCTGGTCTATGAGCATTTTAATAAGCAGCCTGCGGCCGCGATCATGAATGTGACCTCTGGTCTTGCGTTTGTACCGAGATCGCTGATGCCGATCTACTGTGCTACTAAAGCGGCGTTACATTCATTCACGGAAACATTGCGGGTGCAGTTTCGCAATACGAAGATCGAAGTGATCGAGATCGTACCGCCGATCGTCGATACCGATCTCGATAAAGGCGAACGTGATAAGCGTGGTATCACCGATAAGGGAATCTCAGCAGTGGAATGCGCGAAGATAGCGATCGAACTTATCAATAGTGGCAAAGAAATAGCGCTCGTCGAACGGGCAGAGCGGATGTATCAGGGCTCGCTTGATCCGGAAAAAACTTTCTTTAAGATGATGAATGGGTTGATGCCTCGGGGTTGATAGTATTGGAATGGTATCGGTAAAAATTAGGCATCTTTTCTTATTCGAGATTTTACTCTCATCCTTAATTCTTCTTTCTTAAAGGGAGAAGGAGATTTTTTTATGGGTTCTTAAGACGGTTAGTTAGGGGGTCAGGGGATTCCTCGCTGCACTCGGAATGACAGGTATAGTATAAATGCCTTAATACAAATTCCCAAACCCCAGACCCTATACCCCAAACCCTAGTTCATATTTCCCGACTTCATCTTATTGATATCATCGCGGATTTTGGCGGCTTTTTCGTAGTCTTCTTCTTTGATTGCGCTATCGAGGTCCTTTTGTAATTGCTCTAATTTGGTGAGCTGGCGCGGTGGAGTAGTGGAGGTTTTTGATTCGGCTTTTACTTCGGTATCGGCTTCGCCGGCTTCGAGGCCATCGGCATCATCATCTTCCGGAATGAAGCCTGCTTCTTTCATTACATCTTCCGATACATAGATCGGTGCGCCGTAACGAACAGCAACGGCAATGGCATCGCTCGGTCGGGCATCGATTTCAGTGTCGTCGGAGAGTGTCAGCGTGGCGAAAAAGACGCCGTCTTTTAATTCGCTGATCGATGCTTCGACGACACTCATTGAAAGGGTCTCAAGAATATTCTTGATCAGATCGTGAGTCAGTGGGCGAGGTGGTTGGATGCCTTCCATCTCGAGTGCAATAGCTTGCGCTTCGAAGCCACCGATGATGATGGGGATGCGGCGTGTGCCCTCGCTTTCTTTAAGGACAAGTGCATAGGCCCCGTTCGACGAGGGACTCGTGGAAATACCAAGAATTTCTACCTGCACTTTATCCATGTCTGACCTTCGGTCTTAAAGTTAGTGATTCTTGATCTTGTTTACGGCTTCGGTCAGCGCAGGTAACACTTCAAAAGCATCACCGACGATACCATAATCGGCCACTGCAAAGATCGGAGCGTTAGCGTCCTTATTGATTGCAACAATTGTTTTAGAGCTTGACATTCCCGCCAAGTGCTGAATAGCACCGCTTACACCTACAGCAACGTACATTGTAGGTGATACGGTTTTACCGGTCTGGCCTACCTGCTCGGAATGCGGACGCCAGCCGGCATCGACTACTGCGCGTGAAGCGCCGGTTGCAGCATGGAGAGCACCGGCAAGATTCTCGATCAGGCCCCAATTTTCCGGACCTTTCAGGCCGCGGCCACCGGTAACGATGATATCGGCTTCAGCAACGTCGAGCTTACCTTGTGAGAGCATCAGCTCTTTAGTGCGGTCGCTGAAATCGCTATCGCTAAAACTGACGGAGGCTGCGGTTACCGTTGCATCGGCAGCAGCATCTTTCGGAGCTTTCCAAAGATTCGGACGCGTCGAGATAACTTTTACTTTGGTTGTGATCTCGATGGTTACATTCGCTTTGCCGGCATAGACAGGATGGGTCGCGCGAAGCGTATTCCCGGAACCCGCAAGCTGCGTTACATCGGGTGCATATCCCGCTTCGAGGCGGATAGCGACACGCGGAGCAAGATCTTTACCGCGGCCGGTTGCAGCAATAATAACCGCATCGGCATTGCAGGTCTTTGCTACTTCTGCGATAGCCTTGGCGGCGGCTTTGGAAGAGTATTCGCTGAAGCGGGCATCATCGACCGTATAGATCGTGGAAGCCCCGGCTTTCTTAGCAGCATCGCTCAGCGCAGAAGCACTGGCTGTGCCGACGATCACCGCAGAGATAGCAGAAGCACCTAGGCTTTTAGCGGCTTCGATGGCTTCGAGGGATGGCTTGCGAACGGCGCCGTTACGTTCTTCGAAATACACTAAGATATTCATATGCAAATCTTATAAAGTAGGTGAGTGATTAGATGACCTTTGCTTCTTCGTGGAGTAGCGTTGCCAGTTCGGTAGCTACCGAAGCGGCATTGCCATCGACCTTTAGCACTTTACCGACGCGCTTCTTTTCCGGCTTATCCATTGCAACAATATTCGTGCGCGGTGTTGGGGCCGTTGCAGCAACTTCTTCGATCGGCTTCTGCTTAGCCTTCATGATATTCGGCAGCGAAGGATAGCGCGGGTCGTTAAGCCCTTTCTGTGCAGCGATGATACAAGGCATCGTAAGCGCGATCTTTTCTTTGCCGCCTTCGACTTCTTTTTCAACGGTGACGTTCGAGCCATCGACCGCCATTGAAACGACGACCGTCGCGGCCGGAAGATCCATCAATTCGGCGAGCATCGGAGCGATCTCCATGCCATCGAAATCGATCGATTGCTTGCCGAGTAAAATTAAATCGGCATTACGGCCCTTAAGCGTCGAGGCGAGCAGTTCGGCAACTGCATACGAATCGCCTTTATCGGCTTTAATCAGAATACCTTTGTCTGCGCCCATTGCTAAGCCCTGGCGGAGCGCTTCTTTTGCAGCGTCGGCGCCAACGGTAGCGACGATCACTTCGCCGCCATGCTTTTCCTTAAGGCGCAGCGCTTCTTCGACGGCAAATTCGTCGTACGGATTTAAGATGAATTTAACTCCTGCCGGATCGATATTCTTGCCATCACCACCCACTACCACTTTGGTCGTAGTATCGGGCACATGGCTTACACAGACTATAATATTCATGAAAATGCCTTTATAAAATTAGGTGCGTTTTGGGCGGACTTAAACAGTGCAAGTGGCGGCTTTGTGCCCTGGGTCTGGGTGGCTGGGGTTTGGGGTTTG
>CAYOJJ010000036.1:0-16762 GCA_964404255.1 uncultured Alphaproteobacteria bacterium
TACGTCGAAGGGGTTAGCGGAGCATTCACGAGCACGATCGACTGATCGGCCGGTGTGACCACCGTCGACTGGGAATACTGATAATCATAACGGATTGCCAACTGATAGTTGATCGTTGGGAAATCCATACCTTGGCTCGAGTTCGGCTGGTAATAATAAGTATTGGTCGTTGCGTAATAGAGGTTCGAACCAGCCGGCAGGTTACGGCTATTATAGTTATCGATACAGAGGTTATAACCAGAACCATAGGTCGTGGTCTTCATACCAATGTAGGTGTACATATAATAACCCGGGCCATACATCCACCATTGGTTATTGGCAGAAGTACCACCGGTGTGTGGGCCGTAGTTGAACTGGATCTTAGAGATGAAAGAACTTCCTTCATAGATCACCGTCTGGTAGCTCAGGTGAGCAGAATACGGGCTGTAAGCAGCAACCGTCGCCGGGCTGTTATAGATATTCGGTCCATAGAGCCAGCTAATCCAGCAGGCATAGTCGCAGGCATCATTAACCTGAACAACAAACTTTCTGAACGGAGCCGTACCGACTACCTGGGTATATAATTTCGTCGTACCCGGATCCTGCATGGTGTAATAACACATCCACGGGAAGAGGGTATTGTTCGGATAGTATCCATAATAGATGGTACCGGTATATAAATACGGACCAGCCTGGGAACTAAGAGCATCATAGAAATAATAGGCATCGAGATCGTACTGCATCTGATCCGACCAGGTGGCCGAACCGCCGCAGATAACGTTACCCGTTCCTTCTACCTTTACCTTGTTGGTTACAAGGTTAACCAGGCGGAAGTTGAACGGAAGCGCGATCTCACTCGAGACCAATGATCCGTAGGATGCATAGGCCTGAGGATACTGGAACGTAGCCGAAGTGAAGTTCGGAGACTCCACTTCCGTGAGTTCTGTCCCGGTGTAGGACACCCACGCATCGTTATTCGCAAGGCACGAATAACTTGCCGTTGTGTACTGTGCCGATACCTTCCCTGCCATGGCAAAGAAGAGTACCGCCAGAAGACCCAACAGTAATCTGTAGTTATTACGCATACTGATTATTATGGATTGTGTGTTAATTAATTGCTATACAAAAAACTCTATAGCAAGGGTACATGCCATGAGAAACATCTACCGCTTTTTATACCCGATCATTAAGGGAGACACAGTGATTATGTCCTGTGTGACATTAATAATCGAAAAAATCTTCGGGAAAAGAGATTTTTTCCCAGAATAGTCTTTCAAATATACGAAATAATCTAAAGAATAAGAAAAAAAGAGGAACAAACTCGGAATAAAAATTATTATCAGTAACAGTAATTATTACTGATAATATGAACCCCGCCCAATCAGTAGCACAGCGCCGTAAAAGCAAACAACGGGACCTGATCTATCAGGTGGTCCGCTCGGTCAAGACACATCCGAGTGCGGAAGAAGTCTATGAGATCGCCCGGCTTACGATGCCTTCGCTTTCTCTCGGGACTGTCTATCGGAATCTGAAGCTACTGGCAGAGGAAGGAAAGATCAATGAGGTACAGTTCGAATCGGGGAAAATCCGCTTCGACGGAGTCACTCATAATCATGAGCATTTTATTTGTACCGGCTGTGGCAAGGTACTCGATATTAACCCCACCCCAACGCTGAAATACCTGGCATCGACAAATCCGGATGTCCGGCATCTTAACGTAACTGCTTATAGTTTAACCTATTACGGGTTATGCGGCGATTGCGAGCGGCCGACCTTCTGACTCGCTTCGGGCTAAAGGCAGCCCTGGGGGCCGGAGTCCTGATACGGCTTATCGCCTTATTGTTCATTGACAATACGCCTCCGTTCATAGAATATTCTATGATCGCGAAGAATTTGCTCGCTGGTAATGGATATAGTTATAGCTGGGTAGATAGGGCCGAGACCTATACTCTTCCTTCGGCTTTCATGATGCCGCTGGAAGTTGCTATTCATTATATAGGATACGGACTATTTGGATTTACTGGCGCCGGGACCATTGCCATTTTACTCCTTCATATTCTTTTTGCCGCCTGTTTTATTATAGTAGCAGCAAAGATCGGCAAAGAACTATCCAATGGTTCGGTGCTCGTCGGTTCGCTTAGCGCCTGGATTGCAGCACTGTACCCCCCATTTATCTATGCTTCGCTAACGTTCGGGATCGAATCGCTGGCGCTGCTATTGCAATCGGCCATTATCCTGCTCTCTATCGGAGTACTCAACTACAGTACCGGTAAGAGCAGTAATACGAAAGCGATCTATCTATTAGGAATAGCAGCAGGATGTTATTACCTGCTTCGTGGGGAAGCACTACTATATATAGTAGTGCTGGTCGGGCTATTGGTATGGTTAGGAAGAGCTTCCCTAACAAAAGCTGCTTTCACAGTAGTGAAAGTCGCTGCTATTACTATCCTCTTCGCGGCACCATGGATCATCCGCAATGAGCTTGTTTTTCATAAGCCAGTCATTACCAGCACTAACGGAGGATTAAATTTCTGGCGCGGTAACAATAGTTATTCCGCCGGCTCTGCCTGGGATGAACACGGGGCGCTTATCTGGACGACCGATGAACTATGGTTCGAACTGCGTGAGCATCTGCACGATAGCACCGGCTTCGAACCTACGTTCGATAGTTTATACCGGAGTTCTGCCCTGCAATGGGTAAGCGAACATCCGACGCAAGCTGCCCTTAACGATGGGAAAAAACTGTTGCGCCTCTGGATGTTTGATCTAAACAGCCCTAAAGGTAAACAGCCGCTCTATATACTTTGCTATGGCCTATTGCTTTGCGTGAGTATCTATGGATGGATCCGTTCAAAACCTGCAAGCCGGAATTCGAGTATGTATAGCATACGAGTACTTACCGGTGCCTGGTGTGCGGTAGTGACGCTCGTTGTCATGATCTTTTTTCCCCTGCCCCGATTCCAGATACTGCTATCGGGCATGATGATACCATTTGCAGCGTATGGTATTTACGAACTGTTAAAAAAGTTTAAGATCGCTAACTGATTTTTTCACTTAATTATAGACTAACAATTATGCCAGCTCTTGATAATAGCAAAACATTGCAAAATTTGAAAGACGGATTTGCCGGCGAATCGCAGGCTAACCGCCGTTACTTATACTTCGCTCGCCAAGCCGATATCGAAGGCTATCCGGATGTTGCCGGTGTCTTCCGTGATACGGCTGAAGGTGAGACGGGCCATGCATTCGGTCATTTAGAATTCATCGCTGAAGTCGGCGATCCGGCAACCGGAAAGCCGATCGGCGATACAAAGCAGAACCTCGTCGCCGCTGTTGCCGGTGAGACGCACGAGTACACCGAAATGTACCCGGGCTTTGCCCGTACGGCTCGCGAAGAGGGCTTCGATGAAATCGCCGAGTGGTTCGAGACGCTCGCTCGCGCCGAGAAATCTCATGCCGGCCGCTTCCAGAAGGCCCACGATACGCTGGGTCAGTAAACACAAGTGTGCGGCTGGCCAAAGTTAGCCGTACTGTGGTAAGTTCGCAAGGATGAGCCACTATTATTAAATACTATAACGTCATCGCCTCGTATTGCGCCGTGAAACGCTGAGGGAAACCGAAGCAACGTGATGCGGGGCGGTGTTTTTAAGAAAGTATTTTGATACTATAGGTTGCCGTTATGATGAGATTCGACCCCCACGATCCGAAGTATTGGGATAAAGCCGAACTTGACAGCGAATATCATCGCGTTGTCGATATTTGCAATGGCTGCCGCTTATGCGATAACCTTTGTCCGTCGTTCGTCGATCTCTTCGACCGTATCGATGTCATCGACGATAAACTTACCGCCGAAGGCAAGGGATCGAACAATCCCGTGAATGAACTAACGGCTGCCGACTACAAGCACGTCACCGATGTCTGTTACCAGTGCAAGCTTTGCTATCCGAAGTGCCCATATGTACCGCCGCATGAATACCAATTAGATTTTCCGAGATTATTATTACGTGCTCAGGCCATCGATGTAAAGACCAACGGCAAATCCTTCAAGCATAAACTCCGCGACGCCTTTCTCGGCGATGCCGATAAGACTGGTAAGATCGCAGCAATGTTTAATGGTTTGTTCAACTGGGCGAATCATAATCCATTTATGCGCTCGCTCATGCAGGTAACCGTTGGAGTACATAAAGATAAAAAACTGCCGCATTATTATAAGAAGAAATTTTCGAATACCGTAACTAAAGATTCGGTAAGCGCTCCGGTCGATAAAGTCGCGCTGTTTTATACGTGCTTAATAGATAATAATCGTCCGTGGGTTGCATCACAGTTCGCGGAGATACTCGAGGCCCATAACATTCACTATACTGTGCCGCCGCAGGAGTGTTGCGCCATGCCGGAGCTTGGGACAGGTGAACTTGAGCGCGTCTATCCGAAAGTAGATCGCAACGTAGCGAAACTGTTGCCCTTCGTTGAGGCCGGATATAAAATTATTGCCATGAGCCCGAGCTGCTCCCTGATGCTGCGCCAGGAGTATGAGCATTATGCTACTAATACCGAAGCAGCGAAGAAGATCGCGGCAGCGACGCTCGACCCCTGCGAATACCTGATGCAGCTTAAGCGTAAGAATATATTGAAAACGGAGTTTCCTGCTGCCGCTTCGATGAAGATCAGCTATCATGTTCCCTGTCACTTGAAAGTGCAGAACATTGGCTTTCAGACGCGTGACTTATTAAAGCTTATTCCGGGTGCTGAAGTAACGGCCATTCAGCAGTGCTCCGGCCATGATGGCTCGTTCTCGATGAAAGAAGAGTATTATCAGATCTCGCTCGATGCCGGAAAGAAATTATTCAAGGCAATCGAGAAAGAACCGGCGGCTATGGTTGCGAGCGATTGTTCGCTCGCGCATTTACATATCGATCAGGGCGCGCATAAAGATGCCGTCCATCCGATCGAGATCGTCTATAAAGCAATGGGTTTTACAAAACATTTGAATTAAGATCATGAAAGCGATAACGTTTGACGAGGTTAAGAATATTTATGAATATGAGAAAGTGCGCAAGCCCTTTCGCGAGAAAGTGATCGCTGCAAAGAAGAACCGCCGCTTCCCCATCGGTGATAAAATGACGATCGTCTTCGAGAACAGAAATTCCGTTTTGTTTCAGATACAAGAGATGATCCGTACCGAGAAGATCTTTACCGATGAGGGTATGCAGCATGAGATCGATACCTATAACATGCTCGTGCCAGGCGACAATGAACTCTCGGCAACGCTACTGATCGATATTAATATCGAATCGGAAATCAAGCCGACGCTTGAATCGCTCGAAGGACTAGCGAAGGATTCGGTCTATCTGAAGATCGGCAATTCATCCACCGTTGCAACGTTCGATGCCAGCCAGGAAGATGAAGATGGCATCAGCGCCGTGCAGTACATCAAATGGAAACTCTCGGATACGGACGCCCGGCGTTTCTCGGATGCTTCGGTGCCCGTTTCAATCGAGGTTAGACATCCGAACTATACTGCCTCGCATACTCTTACACAGGAACAGCGTGCGGCCCTTGCCGCCGATCTTATGGGATCGACGGAAGCCGTTAGCTTTTAATAGCCTGAACCACAATGATCTACGTTACACGCAAAGCCCATTTCTCGGCAGCACATCGGCTCTATAACCCCACCTTTAGCGACGAACGCAACGAAGCCGTCTTCGATAAGTGCAATAACCCTCACGGTCATGGACATAACTATACGCTCGAAGTAACCGTGGCCGGTATTCCGGACCCCTTAACAGGGTATGTGATCGATCTGAAAAAACTTGCTTCGATGATCGACGAATACATCATCGATAAAGTAGATCACAAGCATTTGAATTTCGATGTACCCGAACTTCGTGGTATCATCCCGACGGCCGAGCATATTGCGATCGTATTCTGGCAGTTACTCGAACCGCGCATCAGCGAAGGCAAGCTCTATTCGATCAAAGTATTCGAGAGCGATAATAATTTTGTTGAATATAAAGGCGAGCCGGTAGGTAAGATTATTACCTATGCTCTTTCCGAGGGATCGGAACATCCCGCATCGGCCACGCCTCAATTCGTATAATCATCATGACACCCATTACTACACTGCCCGGAAGAACCTCTTCACCGGATGGATTAAGCGAAGAAGAACTGAAGGATCTCGAACATGGGCCGGATGAAGTGCCCTATTCGAAGGAAGGCTCTGAATCCGACCCGATGATACGGGCGCTTACGCGTTCGCTGCTCGTCGAGATCGGCGAAGACCCCGAACGCGCGGGCCTCAAGCGCACACCGCATCGCGTCTCGAAAGCCTGGAAATATCTTACCAGCGGCTACGAGATGGATATCGAGAAAGTACTCAACGGCGCTATCTTCGAAGAGCAGTACGATGAAATGGTGATCGTAAAAGACATCGACTTCTTTTCGATGTGCGAACACCACATGCTGCCCTTCTTCGGCAAAGCGCATATCGCTTATATCCCGGACGGGAAGATCGTCGGTTTATCGAAATTGCCGCGAATCGTAGAAGTCTTTTCGCGCCGCCTACAGGTGCAGGAGCGCATGACGCGCGAGATCGCCGATACGATCATGCATTATCTCAATCCGCTCGGTGTAGCCGTCGTCACCGAAGCTCGTCACATGTGCATGATGATGCGCGGCGTGGAAAAGCAAAATTCAGTAACGACGACGAGCGCCATGCTCGGGGCCTTCAAAGAGCCTCGAACGAGGCAGGAATTTATGACGCTCATCAATTCCAAATTAGTGTGATACAACAGCGCCGGTGAAACACCCCGGCGCTTTTTGCGCATACCCTCCTTTATTTTTCGTTGCCATGTCCAAGACCCTGCTTGCCCTTGTAGCCCTGCTCTGCTGTTATTCTGTTGCTTCGGCTACCGAGACCCTAACCTATAGCGTGAATCTCTGGCATACCGAACGCCATGAGGTAGAAGTGCGGGTCTTCCCAAACGGCTTTAAGGGAAAGAAGCTTACGTATCAGATGCCGGTCTGGGCTCCGGGCGCCTACTCGGTTACTAACTATGGCCGCTTTGTAAAAAACTTCAGGGCCTATGATGTGGGCGATAATGAGCTGGCCACGACGAAAGTCGATGACAATCGCTGGGAAGTAGCCGATGGAAAGAAAGTTGCGAGATTAAGCTACAGTGTCGTCAACTCCTATAAAGATTCGACGAGTTTGTACTTTGCATTATTGCATAGCGATACTAATTATTTCTTTGCTAATGCAACGGCCCTCTTTGGTTATGTGAACGATAAGAAAAATATTCATTCCACGGTAACGTATCTGCTTCCCGCCGTTCTGAGCTGGAAGCTCTATTGCCCGCTCGATAGCACTGTAAATTCGTTGGAATATAAATCGGGACATAACCTCACCTTCAAAGCAGTCAATTACGATGAGTTGGTCGATGCTCCGGTTATGGGTGGTACTGGGATCAAATTCCGCTCGTTCGAGCAGGATGGCGCTGAGTATGAAGTGGCACTCGTCAATAGCGAGCTGATCCCGATCGATTCGCTTACCGAATCGCTCAAGCAGGTCATTAAATGCCAGACCGATTTCTTCGGCGATATACCCTTTAAACGCTACCAGTTTCTTATCAACGCTCCAAACTTTACGAAGCTGCCGGTGCAGAATGGCCTGGGTGCGCTCGAACATGCGAATTCCAGCGCCTATCTGCTCTTCGATGCCGAGTGGCCGGTCTTCAAACAGAATGCGCTCAACGTCTTCTCGCATGAGTTCTTCCATTTATGGAACGTCAAGCGTATTCATTCGACCAAGCTCGGTCCCTTCGATTATGCTCATCGCGTCAAGACCACTTCGCTCTGGCTTTCCGAAGGCATTACCGATTATTATGCCAATTCCCTGCTCTCGCGCTGCGGCATCCTTCCTGCCGTTGAGTTCGAACGCAAGATCACGGAGTGGTACAGTACCATGAAGACCCTTGGTGTAACGGCGAACGAGACGCTGGAGCAGTTATCGATCGAAGAAAGCGAACTCGATCTGCAAAAAGCCTATGCCTTCTATACCAAGGCGCCGCTCGTTGCGCTGATGCTCGATCTGCATATCCGCAAGGAAACCCAAAACAGTAGATCGCTCGATAATGTAATGGCCGCCTTATATGCAAAGGCCAAAAAGAAACAGTTCTTTAAGGACGAAGATCTTATTAAGCAGATGGGGAAGATCGTCGGCCTCGATCTGATACCTTTTTATAAAGAGTATATCGCGGGTAAAAAAGAGCTCGATCTCGACAAGTATCTCCATCAGCTCGATCTGCAGTTCGACCCGGGCACCAGCGGCAGTTCCACCATCGAGCGAATACCCGATGTACATGCCTCGAATATATTCCGTCATGGCATCTATGGCGGGTAATACCCGGCGTTCGGTTTTATAACAATTTCATAAAAACCACCGGGAATTGATTTGCGCTAAAAGGGATTGCTTTATATGTATCAATCTCCGGTTTGGCAGACCGGTGCTAAGGAAAGGAGAATACTGTCTTCAGTAGCATTAACAACAACTCGTATCGTCTTCAATACTTGTTTGAAGAAGACGATGTTACGAATGCCGTCCTCAACTCTGATAGTCCCGAACTAACCGGGACCGCGACTCCTTCTCTCTCCGGCAAAGTATTACTCCTCAACGGCAATTATGAACCCCTTACGATCTGCAGCGTGCAGAAGGCAATAGTCTTATTGTTTTTAGACAAGGCAGAAGTCGTAAGTACCAGCGCCACGCGCCGCATTCATTCTGCTCATGCCTCGATGGCCTTTCCGAGTGTGATCCGCCTTTCGAATTACATCCATATTCCCTTTAAACGCGTAATACTCTCTCGTAAGAATATTCTTCGCAGAGACGGGCATCAGTGCCAGTATTGCGGAGCGAAGACTGCGCTGACGGTAGATCACGTGATCGCAAAATCACGCGGAGGGGAAGATAGCTGGGAGAATCTGGTAACCGCTTGTATTCGCTGCAATAACCGCAAAGGTAATATGAGCCTCGACGATGCAAATATGAAGCTTGCTCACCGGCCCATCCGCCCGAACCATGTGGTATTCCTGCGGCAGTACGTCGGGACCGTGGATAAGTCCTGGGAGCCTTACCTCTTTATGTGAGGTTAGAGGTGTGGTATGTCACACTTCGATAAACATTATACGAACGGCGAAGTAACAATCTATTGGAAGCCGAATCTCTGCGTCCATTGCGGCAACTGCGCCCGCGGTTTGCCGGAAGTCTTTAATCCGCGAGTACGCCCGTGGGTTAACCCGGAAGGTGCAACGACCGAGCAGATCAAAACGCAGGTAGAAGATTGCCCGTCGGGAGCGCTTAGTTATAAGATGAATGCGGAGTTAGAATCAACCAACTAACTCATCGTACAATTTTCTAAACTTCTGCAAGTCTTCCCAGGCGCCTACTTTCCAATTCGGGTTTCTTAATAATGCTGCCGGGTGATAGGTGACCATTACCTTTGCACCACGGAAGTCATAGACGTTGCCGCGCAGCTTAGCAAGCGTATCGATCCCGTTCTTCAATAAATTCGTACCGGCAATTCTTCCGACACAGAGGATCATCTTCGGCTTGATAAGATCGATCTGTTTCCAGAGATAGGGTTCGCAGGCTTCTACTTCGGCGGGTTGGGGGTCACGGTTGCCCGGCGGACGGGATTTTAAAATATTCGCAATAAAAACTTCTTCGCGCGGAAAATTAATAGCAAGCAGCATCTTATCGAGCAACTGACCCGCACGGCCGACAAACGGCTCTCCTTTTTTATCTTCATCGGCGCCCGGCGCCTCACCGATCACCATTACTTTTGCATTCGGGTTACCGACGCCAAAGACGAAGTTGGTCCGCGTTTGATGCAGCGGGCACTTCGTACAGTGTTCGATCATACTCTTTAAGGTCGGCAGATCTTTTGCATCCTGCCAGGCTTCAACGATCGGTAATTTGGCTTTGGCCATTGGTTCAGTCTGGGAAATATCCGAAGGTGATGGTACTGATTTTTGTTCGGCTGCAACAGGCGGTGTTGCCTTAGGTGCTATACTTGGCGCAGTAGTCGGCACGGTAGCTTGCTTACCAAGTACTTCTACGATAAGCGATTCTTCCCCCGCTGCCTGGCGCTGCTTTGCCCAGGTTTCAAGATCGGCAACAATATCGCTATAGCTTCGCTCGCTCATAGAGTTGCAATAAGAGTAAGAATTTCGCGCGCGCAGTTTGCTTTGCTCGTCATCGAGACTTCCTTGCGGCGCCCGTCTTTCATATAGATCGTCACGCTATTAGTATTGGTTGCAAAGCCCGCGCCTGCTTCATCGAAATGATTGAGCACGATCATATCTAAATTCTTGGTAGCGAGTTTTTGCTTTGCATATTCTTCGCCGCGCTCTTTTGATTCAAGTGCAAAGCCGACCACGATCTGCCCCTCGTGTTTATGTTTAGCAATGTCTTTTAAAATATCGGTTGTCGTTTCAAGTTCGAGCGTTACTCCATCGGCGCCATTCTTTTTCATCTTTGCATCGGAGTACTGCTTCATGCGGTAATCGCTCACGGCAGCGCTCATGATGATAATATCGGCGCCTGGAAGCTGTTGCATCACGGCATCGTGCATTTGCGAGGCACTCTCTACATTGATGCGGTTGATCGTCTCAGATGTAGTAACCGATGACGGACCCATCACGAGCGAAACCGATGCTCCGAATTCTCCCCAGCCAATACTTGCGAGTGCCGCGCCCATCTTGCCGCTGGAGCGGTTACCGATAAAACGCACGGGATCGATCGGCTCATACGTCGGGCCGCCGCTGATAAGCAAGCGTTTACCTTCAAGCGGTAGATGAATTTCTTTCGCTGCGAATTGCGGTGCACTTTCAATGAGTGAGCTACACTCGCTTATTAGTTCTTCCGGCTCTTTCATACGGCCCATGCCGCTGAGTCCGCTGGCGAGCGCACCACTAACCGGCTCAATCACTCGCACACCATGAGCGCGCAGCCAATTGATATTTTCCTGCACGGCCGGTTGCAGCCACATTTCTTCATCCATTGCCGGAGCAACCACAAGTGGCGTACCCGGACGAAGCGATGAAGCGGCAAGCAGCACAGCATTATCATAGATGCCATAGCGCAGTTTGCCGAGCGTTGCTGCCGAACACGGCGCGATAAGCATTGCATCGGCCGAACGGCCTAGATGCACATGCCACGTTGCAGCAGTATAAGAATTATTTGCGCTTGGAAAAATGCTCCGGATGGTCTCGTTCTGCGTCAGCACCGATAGCGCATACGGCGTCGTGAATTGCTCCGCCGATGGCGTCATCACCGGATAGATGGTTGCATTCGCCCGCATTAACTCGCGCGCGATGATGGGCGCTTTAATCGCCGCTACCGACCCCGTTACACCGTAAATAATTTTCTTGCCGCTAAGCATGGTCATTCAAACAAGATCGAGACTGCTTTCCTCACCTCTTCTTCGGTACAATAAAAATAAGGCGAGAAGCGTAATTTCCCGGCTCGTAACGACATAATGATATTCTTGCTTTCCAAGCGCTCGAAGACCTCTTTCGCATTCTCCATATTGATCGTCACGATACCGGCGCGTTCTATTTCATTTTTCGGTGTGACGATATCGGCACCATGACGCTCCAGCAAGTCGATCATCAGTCCCGAGAGATCGAGCGTCTGGCGATACAGTTGCTCGATGCCGAATTCCTCGAAGAAATTCAGCGAGGCCTGCATACCCGCAATGCCGGGAAAATTCATCGTACCGTTTTCATAGCGCGAAGCTTCTTCTTTTAAGCGGGCTTCTTCGTAGTTGAATGGTTGGAACGGATTTTTAACGCTCGTCCAACCCATTGTCGGCTGGTTAACTTTCGCCTGCGTTTCTTTATTGATATAGAGGTACGCAACACCTTCCGGCGACATCATCCATTTATGCGAGCCACCGGCCAGCACATCGATCTTCATCTTTTCGACATCGATCGGAATATGCGGAAAGCCTTGAATACTATCGACGCAAAAGATCACGCCATGATCGCGGCACATTTTCCCGATAGCTTCGAGATCGGCACGGTAGCCCGTTAAGAATTGCACCAAACTCAGCGAAAAGACTTTCGTATCGTGCGTTAAGTGATCGTGCACTACATCAGCCGTGATCCTGCCATCGGGCGCGTCGAAGAAATCGACAACGACTCCTTTGCGCTCCTGATTTAAGAATGGATAGACATTCGACGGAAATTCGTATTTATATAAAAGAATGCGATCGCCTTCTTCCCATTGAAACCCATCGGCGAAGATGCTTAGCGCATCGGAAGTATTCAAGCAAAATGCAATTCTATCGTGAGTGGTATGCATCAGCGACGCAAGAACCCTCTTCACTTCATGGCCCATCTTTACCGCCCAGGGCAGTGGCTCAATGCCTTTAAGGGAGCGGCGTTCGAGATAGGCGGCTACCGCTTCGCGTACCCGAAAACTTACCGGGCTGATGGCGGCATGGTTGAAATACACCATGTCCGTCCAGGTATGCGGGAATTGGCGGCGGGCTTCAGCTACTGTCATGCTTCCCCTCTTGCTTTCAGGATCGCTTCTACTTTTGCAATATCAGCCTCGACATCGACTGCAACCGATTCATACTGCACTTCCACCGTATGAATGTTATACCCTGCATCGAGCCAGCGAAGCTGTTCGAGCTTCTCGGTAAGTTCGAGCGGGCAAGGCGGCAACTCCAACACCTGCTGCAAATTCTTTTTGCGAAAACCATACACACCGATATGCTGCCAGTACATGCTCATCGCAGCATTACCATCTCTATCGAATGGAATAGCAGCCCGTGAGAAATACAGCGCGCGCTTATCTTTCGTGAGTGCTACTTTCACTACGCCCGGATCGCTAAGATCATTTTTATTCGCAAGCGGAGTGATGGGCGTTGCAATACGAATGCCGGGGTTTGTTGCGAAGAGATCGATTAGCTTCGTGACAACATCGGGTTCGATGAGCGGCTCATCACCCTGCACATTGATAATCACCTCAATGTCTTCCGGCAACGAACGAGCCGCGACGCCGATACGCTCGGTGCCGTTCTCGCATTCGCTCGGCGTCATAATAAACTGCCCGCCAAAGGAAGTGACGTGGTTTGCAATCTCTTCGCTATCGGTTGCCACGGCCAAAACGGCGACATCCGGAATTTGCGCACACTTGCGATAGACGCGCTCGATAAGCGAAACGCCGGCGATCTGGCGTAGCGGTTTGCGCTCTAAGCGCACCGAGCCCAGACGCGATGGTATAATTATTGCTGCTTTCATTTTGTGGGATAGTAAACTACGCAGTAAAATAGATGAATCCGGCCTTCGCGCCCTGATGTTTACATCTATTATAATACAATAACTTATGAAAGCTACGCCCTTAAACGAGGATATCTATAATTATATTGTCGAACTGGTTGCCAAAGACGAGGAAGCGCTGCTTGCCGTCATGAAGGCAAAGTCCGATGCGGCGGGTATCCCGGAAATAATGGTAAGCCCCGAACAGGCGCGCTTTCTCGGGTTTTTCCTGCGCTCGATCAAGGCAAAGCGCGTGCTCGATATTGGTACACTTTTTGGATATAGCGCGGCGATCATGTCGCAGGCCGTCGGTGAAGATGGCGAAGTAGTAACGCTCGAATTCGAACCGATGCATGCGCAGGTAGCCCGCAAATTATTTAAAGATCTTCAGCTCGAAAATATTTCGCTCCTGCAAGGCCCGGCACTCGAGCACATGAAAACCATGCCCGATAGCTTTTTCGATTTTATCATGATCGATGCCGATAAAGCTAATTACTCGAACTACCTCACCGAAGCACTACGCATCATCCGCAACGGCGGCGTAATCGCCGGCGATAATGCGATGGCCTTCGGCTTCGTCGCCGATAAAGGCCTCAACGCCAACAACCCCGATTTCAACAACGTCCTCTCCATCCGCGAATTCAATAAGAAGTTTATGGGCACACCAGCGATGTTCAGCTCTTTCGTTACCATCGGAGACGGGATGATGATGGGTGTGGTGAAGAAGTAAAAATAATGTTTTATTTGAAGCCTAATACAGGAACCTTCCGCTATAACTTCCGTTAACTTTCTCTAGGTTTTTATAACAACGAAAAACCGAACTTACTATCTTGGGGACAGCGTAGTTCGGCCATTCGTTTTTAGCGAATCGTCTTCACCTTAGTGAAGTCGACCGTTCATTTTTTTTGTTTTTTTGGAAAGGTGGCTCAGTGGTTACAGCAGCGGGCTTATAACCTGCCAAGCGTATTGGAAGTGCGCTCGAGGGTTCGAATCCCTCCCTTTCCGCTTTGCTCAGTAGTGTAATGGTAGCACGCCGGTCTCCTAAACTGGGTAGTGCCTGTCCGATTCAGGACTGAGCAACTAAGTTTCACATTATTTTCTTAGTTCCTAGACTAAGTACTAAGAAAATGTAAACTTTATTATAAAATAATTATAACTTTCTTGGTAGAAAGTTGCAAACTTATTTACGTAATTTACGAATGAAAAATTCCGTACTTTTTTACATTTAATTGTCAAATATTACAATTAAATGTAATATTTAGCATTTTTAGCAATATTTAAACCATTTAAATTGGCTAATTCACCTTTTAATTGACATTTTTTAGTATTTTAAGGCCCCAATTTAACTATTTAATTTGTAATCTAAGCTTTTTTAGATTTATAAATTGAGAAACTTACAATTTAAGTAAATAACTATGTTGAAAAGTTAGATCTCAATTTGACCTTTTAACTCTAAATGAAATAATTTCATTTTTATTTACCATTCTTTTTCAATAATTATGGAAAGAGTAGTTTACATTATTGGGGCAGGGTTTTCCCAGCCATTTGGATTACCTTTAGTAAGTAATTTCCTTGAAAAGGCAAAAGATATATATTATCATTCTAACAATCGAGACAAATACAATCATTTTCTTAAAGTCTTTGAAAGTATTAAGGAAATGCATATTGCAAAGACATATTATGACACTGACTTGACTAATATTGAAGAAATACTCTCAATTTTAGAAATGGGTAATAGTCTTTCAAGTGACTCCGATAAAAAAGATTTTATTTCTTTTGTTTGCGACGTAATTGAATATTATTCACCTGTTCTGAAAGATCCACCACTCAATATAAACGATCAAAACTGGATGAGCATTTTTTGGCAGGGTGATAAAGAAAAAATATATGGCAAATTCATCTCGGCGGCTTTGGGGCTTACCTGGAGTCACTCATTTACAATAGCTATACCCCATAATATTGTTACTTTTCATAAATCGGAAGGAAATGAATTTTCTTATTCTATTATATCTTTGAATTATGACCTAATCATAGAAATGTTTATCAAACTAATACTTGAGAGAACCGAAAATAAATCTGTTCTATTCAGTCGAGCTAACGATCATGACTTAGATGACAATATAACTTATCTTGCTAAACTTCATGGCAGTATGGACACCAAAGAAATTATTCCGCCCACATGGAATAAAACTATAAACTCCCACATTCAGCAAGAGTGGAAACTAGCATACAATTTACTTTCACGAGCAAATCACATTCGTTTTTTAGGTTATTCTTTACCTCAAAATGACGCTTACATTAAGTATTTACTAAAAGCATCTATTCTAAATAATGCTCATCTTAAAAGCTGCGATATAATCTGTCTTGATGATAAAAACAAGACGATAAAATCAAGATATGAGAATTTCATACTATATAATAAATTAAGATTTGCGAATGCTAGAGTTGAGCACTATCTTGAAAAAATTGTCACCAACAATAGTGTTCACGGACAAACCAACACTCAAAGATTGCTTATCAACAATCTTTACCATGATCGATTTATGTCCGAGAATTCTTAGTTAACCCCGCGCTTATGCACGGGGCTACCAACGTTTCGTCCCTATGGGACTCTTGATTGACCTTCTATATAATTAATTTATTTTGATCGACATGGCGGTCTTTTAAATATCACTTTCCCACCTATCTTTGCATTTTAGAATTACTCACATCCTATTTGATCTGCGGGTCAAAGCATTTTTGTACGAATTCAATTAATTTGCACCATGATACTACAAGAAATCGTAAGCGAAAATATTCGGGGCTTTCGGCTATTGCGGGGGCTGACGCAGGAGGCGCTGGCGGCAAAATCCGGAATGACTACTAATTTTCTTTCAGCTTTCGAGCGGGGGAAATCGGGGCTGGGGCTCAGGAGCGTTGAAAAGATAGCGAAGGTATTGAAGGTGGAGCCGAATGTCTTGCTTATTAAAGATGCATATAGGCAATAACTGTTTTATCTCGTATATAGAGATGGAGCCCGCGTAGCGGGTGGCATATACATAGCCCCGTGCATAAGCGCGGGGTAAGAGTTGTTTAAAACATAGAGCTCCGTAGGAGCGGCATGTTGTTATTGATGGGTCTTTCCATCCTATCTTTACATGTCACTCCTACGGAGCTTTATATATTTTTAATACCCTAACCCCGCGCTTATGCACGGGGCTATGTATATGCCGTCCCTACGGGACTCTGGCAAATTCGTAAGACGATTGGTTAGGATATGGTACTTTTGATCTTCTTCACTGTTGCACCCTTGTAAATCTGCGCGATTAAGTGGTTAATTTTGCGCGATTGAAACTGTGATTAATTGTCATTAATTGTGACTTATTGTTACCACCAAATTCTGCAATTAGCGTTTATGCTTTACTATGCTGCTCCCCAACTTTAGGACCAGTAGTTAAGGTGGTAATTTTACATAACT
>CAYOJJ010000037.1:0-15766 GCA_964404255.1 uncultured Alphaproteobacteria bacterium
CTGAGACATATTTCGTTTCTGCCGGATAAAGCGAATGTTATCTCCGACGATTTGCCTGATATTCATTATTCACAGTATTGTAATGACAGCTCCTGCAAATTACCAGACATACCAATAATTGCGACATCCAATATTGGATGATTTGTAAAAAATTATCCTTAGACCAATCTCCGAGAAGTAAATTAAATAAGACTTCCCTCGCCCAAAGAGGGAGAGGGATCGAGGGTGAGGGTGCAGCCTCAAAGACACAACGATACTTCATGCCCTCACTCACACACTCATCGAGTAGCTTCGCGATGTTTCAATAAACAGAGATTGCGTAGTAATCGCCGCACCCTTTAAGTTGGGGTATGGGGTGTAGGGTATGGGGTATGGGAAATGCAATACGATGCTTAAGACGGTTGGTTAGGACATCAGGGGATTCCACTCCGCCACGGCGGATGTGCCATCTTCGTTCGGAATGACAGGCTTAGTAAAAATCTTGAACCCTCGACCCGGACCCCCGAATCCGATTCAAAGAATGACAGGCTTAGTAGAGGCCTTGAAGAATTCTTCCGATACCCCAAACCCCAGCTTTGAACCCCGAACCCCACTACACTGGCCGCTGTTAGCAAGGCCGTCCGGTCTCGTAGTTCAGATGGATAGAACGTCAGTTTCCTAAACTGAATGTCGCAGGTTCAAGTCCTGCCGAGACCACTGCACGGTAAGAGTCCCTTCATGGAAACAATTTCCCCTACGGAGATTGTAGTGTATCTATACGAAAGCGCTATGAAAGTACAGGTCTATTTTTTGATGATTGTTACCGCCCTTCTTACCCGTAGCGGCGAGTGCCAAACGTGGCAGAATATTTCTCATGTTGGGTTTACTCATGTTCAACAACCAGCCGTATGCTCCTATGAGGGCAATATCTATCTCTATGGATGCAGTGGGACTAATGGGAATTACTATGCCTATTCTCTGCAATGCTATAATCCTGCTACCGATAGCTGGAGCACTGTGCTTCAAAATGATACTACGGCCTATGACTTTTCTAAAGGGGATAAGATGGTTTTGGCCGGAAGCAAATGGTATCTGTTTCATGCTGATCTGACTATCCTTTGTTTAGATCTGACCACTCCACAAAAAGGATTTACTCCGGTTACTACTACAGGCAAGTATCCTTACCGTAGATTTTCTGCGGTTAATGTACTTGGTGATACTATTTATTTCGTAGCAGGCGAAATACCGCCGCCCCCTGGATACGATAATGACGTCAATGATGGGTTCAATTCCTGCACCAATGTATTTGGATTAAATCTGCTTACTCATTCATGGTTTCAAATACCGGATAAAGCGTATCAAGAAGCCGTGCTCCCTCCGGAGGTATCGCATCATTATTCCTATCGTTATAATGATAAGATCGTAGTGCTGGGTGGTTCTGATGTTCAGGGTTGTATCGTTTCTCCATTTACAAAGGTTGGTCTCCTCGATCCGGTATCTAAGGTGGTTCAGATAATGGAATCTCCTCTTACCGATATTCTGATGCCTTTATCCATGTATTACGAATATCAGTATTGTGCTACCGATGGACGGTTCGCTTATATCATCCCCGATACCTATCTCGATACGTTGCTTATCTACGATCCCGCCTTTAATAAAGGAATGAAGATACAAGCAACCAATGGCGTATCCCGCCGAGAGGCTGCCTTTATCTGCCTCGACCATAAATTGTATGTGTTTAGTGGAGTAAGTTCGTCTCGTGGTTATTCAGAGATACCAAATCAGGTATTAGATACGCGTGAGATCAATAGTGTAGCCGCAGACGATCATCAGACTACCATGATGACCTTCGATGGCAGGCGGCTTCGTATAGCGGTAGAGCCCGGAGCAAGCGCCTCGATCGTCGTTACCGATTTACTTGGCAGAGTTCGCTATAGCAGTGATAACCTCAGCTCGGCTTATTCGCTCGAACTGCCGCCGCATGAAGTATTTGTTGCCGCTCTCTCAGTAAAGGCGGCCGATGGGTCGCTTGCCAGAACCGTCCGTACTGTTTGCAGTTATTAAATTGCTTACAGCACTCGTTCAGCAGTGCTGTAAGCGTTTGTAGTACATTCTTTATCTTCGAAAACAAATAGCGGGGTATTTGCTGTTATTCTTCCTTCGATAATTAGCATTCACGATCATGCACTACCTGTTTTCGCTTTTACTTTCGTATCTATTCTTTACGGTGCATCCTACGCCCGAGGTCAATGGCTGGCAGAAAGCTACCTGGGGAATGAAAGAGGCCGAGCTTGTCAAGGCCGTGCCCGAGGCGCGCCTGCTTGAAAAGCCGGAGATCTATGGCAGAAATCTGTATGCGCCATTTGCTATTCCGGACTACGAAGTGCTCTCTCTGCATTTTCGCGTGAGCTTCCAGATGGATTCGGCAACAAAATCGCTGCACGGAGTAGTAATGAAATATCTCGGCAAGAGCCCGAAAGAACTGTTCGAGAACGTCGGCCGATTGCTCATCGAAAAATACGGCGCTCCGACCGATAAAGAAGAAACCGACCCCACGAACCGCACCTGGATATGGGTTTTCCCCAAGACAATGATCGAAGTGACATATTTCAACGAGCCAAGCATCAAGTTCGAAGCGCTGACGGTGCATTACAGCTCCACGGCCACCAGCGAAGCGCAGAAATTTTAAAGAGGTCTCATCGCTCCTCTAATAAAAAAGACCCTGCACCAAGCGGGCATATCGCAAGCGAAACAGGAGCCGCAACGTTACAATGGGTATGGGGTTCGGGGTTCGGAATAAGATTTAAAGACCTTCAATATACTGTCACTGCCGAGTCCGCCACGGCGGACGAGGAATCCCGATAATGTCCTAACCAATCGTCTTATACATCTTTTGCATTTCCCAAACCCCAACCCCCATACCCCACACCCCAGTTAATTAAATGGTATTCCATGTAAATACTCTGGAAACATTCGAATAATGATTTAGGAATACCGCTCCCGTAGGTTTGCCCCTTCTTAATTCTGCGCAGTACTTCGTTGATACTTCGTTCGGTTGTTATAAGTACGCTTTTTCTCTTGCCCGCGCTGGTATTCGGTTCGGTTCTTAAGGGTACTATTACAGATTCGCGCACCGGTGAGCCGCTTACCGGCGTTCGCCTCGAAATTGTCGAACTGCATACCGGCTGCCGCAGCGGCCTCGATGGCAGCTACCGCATGAAAGGTGTTGCGAAAGGCTTCTATCATTTGCGCCTGAGCTATAGCGGCTATATCACTTTACATGATTCGCTGGAAATAAGCGATGAGTTTACCAGGAATTTCGAATTAAAACCGTTAAGCGGCCGCTCGGAAGATGTCGTCGTGCAGAGCACGCTTAGCAGTGGCTCCGACGCTTCGGCAGTAAAAGCCGTGCAACAGGCCGATATACTGGTCAATGCCGTCTCGGCGCGTTCGATTGAAGTCTCGCCCGATATTACCGTTGCCAATGTTACCCAGCGCATGAGCGGCGTTTCGATCGAGCGCAGCTCCAATGGCGATGGCCAGTATGCCATCATCCGCGGCATGGATAAACGCTATAACTACACGCTCGTCAACGGCATTAAGATACCGAGTCCCGATAACAAAAACCGCTATGTGCCGCTCGATATTTTTCCGGCCGAGTTGCTCGACCGGCTCGAAGTAACGAAATCGCTCCTGCCTTCGATGGAAGGCGATGCCATCGGCGGCGCAATGAACATGATCATGAAAGATGCGCCGCAGGAATTTACGATCCAGGCAACAGCGGGGACAGGATACAGCCAGTTATTTTTCGACCATAAATACAACTGGTTCGATCATTCTTCGATCAATCTGCAATCTCCGCGCGAACGCGGCGTGCCTGCTGCTATCTCCGATTTCCCGAATGCCAATGCAACCTTCATCCAGAAACAGGCGCCGGCTAATTCCTTCTTTGGCCTGACGCTCGGCGACCGGTTCTTCGAAGATCGTTCGCTTGGCGTGATGCTTTCGGGATCGTACCAGCATTCTTATCGAGGCGCCAATACGATCTTCTTCACCGCCGAGACCGACCGCGTGACCAATGCCCCGGCGCTCGGCAGTATTCAGGAGCGCCGCTACAGCGACGAACAGCTTCGCGGCGGCCTGCACGCGAAGCTCGATTACCGCTTCAATAACCTCAACGATCTTAATCTTTATGCCGCTTGGGTATCGCTGGAAAAAGACGAACAGCGCGATGCCTCCGATACCAATCTTTCGCTCGGCAGAAAAGGCCCGGGCACCGGGCGCGTTTCCTATTCGCGCCGTGCCGAAGAAGAACTGCAGGCCATCAAGAACATTACGCTCTCGGGCGATCATGTGATCTTCGGCAAAGACCTTCGGTTGAGTTGGTCCGGCGCTCTTTCCGGAGCTTCCTTCGATCAGCCCGACCGCGTAACGCTCGATATTGTTACCGGCGTCGATAGAGATGCGAGCGGGAATCTGATCCAGAGCCCATCCTATCTCGACCTGAGCACTTCGCGCCGGTGGGAGCATAATACCGATAACGATAAGACCGGGTACCTTAATCTGTATTCTACGCCGACACTGTTCTCCTTGCCCGTGGAATTTTCCGCCGGAGGAATGTACCGCGCAAAGAACCGCTCCAGTTTTTACGACGACTACAACCTGCGCCCGAGCCCCAGCCCGCAGATCTACGATGGCGATATTTCGCATAATACCTTCGTCATCTTTAATCCGCTCGGCACGAGCACCGATGCGCTCAATTACGATTCGCATGAAAATATTCTCGCCTACTACGGCCAGGTAAAATTCCAGATCGGTGACGTCCTTACCACCGGCGGAGTGCGCATCGAGCATACCGATTTCGGCTGGCTGACGGCCGCACCGGAAACCGTCGTCGGCAAATCGGGCAGTATCGACTATGTAGATATATTGCCGATGATCAACTTCAAGTTCATGCCGACCTACAATCAGAACTGGCGCCTCTCGTATTATGCCTCGATCAGCCGCCCCGGGTTTTTCGAAGTTGTGCCGTTCACGATCAAAGGCGAAGATTACGACGAACAGGGCAACCCCTATCTCAAACGCGTGCAGGCCGATAATATCGATCTGCGGTACGAATATTTTCCGATGGCACTCGATCAGGTGTTGGCAGGCCTCTTTTATAAGCGGCTTGTCAACCCGATCGAATATGCTCTCGAAGAAAAAGGCGTGAATGTCTTTTACATCCCCGATAACTTCGGCACGGCAACGAACTACGGCGTTGAGCTCGACTTCACAAAGTACATCCAGAAGTTCGGCATCAAGGCAAATTACACCTTTACAAAATCCGAGATCACGACCGATAAGCTCGTGCGCTTCCGCGATGGCTCGGGCCAGCTTTCTCAGCGCATCGAGCCCGAAACCCGCCCGCTGCAAGGGCAATCGGAGCATATCGGTAATCTCTCTTTCTTATATAAGGATTACGACATCGATCTCAACGCCCAGCTCGGCCTTGTCTATACCGGCGAGCGTATTGTGACCGTCTCGCCTTACAAAGGCAACGATTATTGGCAAAAGGGCACCGTGCAGCTCGATCTCTCCGCCGAGAAGGGTATTGCCGGCAACGTCTCGCTGTATGTAAAGGCGAGTAACCTGCTCAATACCGCAAGCGAAGTTTTTATTAAACATGCTAATGGCGCGGAAGCCGAAGGCATTCCGTATCAGGAGATCGGGCAGAACGTACTTATCCGCCGCGATATTTACGACCGCACCTTCCAGATCGGCGTCCGCTACAAACCATGAGCTTTTCCAAAAAACAATTACCATGAAGATTCGACAAGTACTCATTGCGATAGCAGCCCTGGGTTCACTGACGCTGCTTTCGTGTAAAGACAATTCGACCGACGTCACTATTTCCAAACCGGAAGTAAAGGTCGGCCAGGAGATCAACTCCGATACGTTATCCGGCAATGTAAAAGGCACGATGGTATCGGGCAAGACCTACTATTTCAAATCCGATATTACCGTTAATGCCGGCGATACCTTGTTAATGCAGAGCGGCGTTACGCTCATTGCCCTTGGTACGCCGGGTGCCTCGGAGACCACACCGCAGATCACGGTGAACGGTGTTTTTATTTCGCTCGGTACGAAAGATAAACCGAATTTTATCACCGTCCCCGAAAGCCGGCGCGGACAGAGCCATGTATTCGATGCCGATTGGGGAGGCATTCAGTGCGGACCGACCTGTACGCTGCTTACCTTGAAATGGACGCATATCGAATATTGCGGCGGTCCGGCAGGCCCGGCCAACGATCCGGCGATCTATGCCGCCGGCGATGCCCGCTATAGCATTCTTTTCGGAAACGTAAATGGCGATTTCGTGCTCGAAGATTGCTGGTTCTACGGTGCAAAGGACGATTGCATCCGCGTTGTCGGCGGACGCATCAGCATGATGCGCAACACCTTCGAATCGACCGATGAGATTGGTGGCGAGTCGATCAACATCAAATCCGGCACCGTCGGCGATATTGCTTATAACATGATCATCGGCGCCGGTACGAACGGCATCAAGTGGTCGAATTCCGGCAGTACATCGGTGCAGACGAACTGCGTTGTCTATAATAATACGATGGTCAACTGCGGCTTCCGCCAGGTAAAGAGCGGACGCGGCGGATCGATCAACGTCGAAAAAGGCGCGAAGGGACTTATCTATAATAACATGATCGTCAATTGCCGTTTTGGTATCCGCCTTGTCAGCGGCGCCGACATTCCGGATACGGCCAATATCCGTTACGATAATACATTCTATTATGGTAACGCCGGTGTTCTGGTCTCGGAGTTCAACGCTACCGCCGGTGTAGCCGTGACGCAGCCGCACGATGTTCGCACCGATGCCGCTAAGACGAACAATCCGCAGTTCGCCAACTTCGATGTCGATGCTCATGACTTCTCGCTCTTTACAATTCCGATAGCGGTCGATCAAATGACGCCCGATATGCGCTTCATGGCCGGACACGATTTCCATTTGCAATCGTCGTCACCGGCGGTCAATAAAGGAAAGACCGATTTCACGCCGATGCACTCGGTGCAGGTCTCCGGCGATTTCGGCCCGACGATCACGCCTCCGGGTAAAGATATCGGTGCCTATCAAAGCGACGCCACCGGCAACCAACACTAAGTATTCTATCACCGGCCTCCGGAAGCGGGTATGCTTCCGGAGGCTTTGTTATTTTTCCTCTGCACATCGATGAAGAACATTCTCTTACTGCTTGCTTTCCTTCTTTGCTCCGCGGCCGGCTTCGCCCAAAAAAATACGGCGAAGGCCGACGATGAAGATAAGGCTTACAAGTTTCTTGTCATCGGGGATTGGGGCCGTAACGGGCAGTACAACCAGCAGGATGTTGCCGATGCCATGGGCAAGTATAACCGCAATTTCGATGGCAAGTGCGTGCTTTCGATGGGCGATAATTTTTATTGCTGCGGCGTCGCCAGCGCCGACGATCCGCAGTGGATGTCCTCCTTCGAGAACGTCTATAAAGATCATTCCCTGCAGATCGACTGGTATCCGGTGATCGGTAATCACGATTATCACGGCAACGTGCAGGCCGAGATCGATTACTCGAAGAAGAGCCGCCGCTGGGTACTGCCGGCTCGTTATCATACGCTTGTTAAAAAGATCGGCAGTGGTTCATCGGTGCGCTTCGTCTTTCTCGATACCGATCCGTTCATCGATAAGTATATTAAGAATGCTTCTTCGTACGGCGATATTGCCACGCAGAGCTGGCAGAAAGAATTGCAGTGGCTCGATAGCGTCCTGGCCTCTTCGAAAGAAACCTGGAAAATAGTCTGCGGCCATCATCCGGTCTATTCCACCGGCGGCGAGCATGGCGATCAGCCCGAACTCATCGAGCGCCTGAAACCCGTGCTCGAAAAATATCATGTCGATATCTATTTTGCCGGCCACGAGCACGATCTGCAGCATCAGAAGCCCGATGGCAGCAGCGTGAATTATTTTATCAGCGGCGCCGGCTCCGAAGTCCGCCCGAGCGGCCCAAAAAAAGCCATGACAAAATTCAGCTCCGCCACCGCCGGCTTTATGGCCGTGAGCCTGACGGCAACCACCTGCAGCGTAGAAGCAATAGATCAAAAAGGGAAGTCGATCTATTCGACGACGATTAAGAAATAAGCAAGTGATAGTTAATTGCCGCCCATGATTGAAATCATGGGCTATTATGTTGCCGTCCCTTCGGACTCAATACAAATGTAAAAGGCCTTTACTATACCTGTCATTCCTCGCTTCGCTGCATCGTTGGGTATTATAGGTTTTTAAACATCCTCCGGCAAATAGTATTAGTTTTGCGGCTTAGACTACCATGCAACTACCAACCGCATTTACTCCGAAGCTTCTTACCACCCTCAAAGAAGGCTATCACAAAAAAGCATTTCTTAACGATCTTATTGCCGGGCTTATCGTCGGGACGGTCGCCTTGCCGCTGGCGATCGCCTTCGGTATCGCCAGCGGTGTTACCCCGCAGCAGGGGCTTATCACCGCTATCGTTGCCGGCTTTATTATTTCCGCGCTCGGTGGCAGCCGCGTCCAGATCGGCGGGCCGACCGGCGCCTTTATCGTTGTCATCTACGGCGTTGTGCAGAAGTTCGGCGTCAACGGCCTGCTTATCGCAACGATGCTTGCCGGAGTGCTGGTGCTTATTATGGGGCTATGCAACCTCGGCAGCGTTATAAAATTTATTCCCGCACCGGTAATCACGGGCTTTACTTCCGGCATTGCGATCATCATTTTCTCTTCGCAGATAAAAGACCTGCTCGGCCTGCCGATGGGAGCGGTACCAGCCGATCTTATCGAGAAATGGGCTGCGTACGGAGAATACTTTTCGCGGCTCAATTGGTATGCCGCCGCACTGGCAGCGCTGACGCTTGCGATCATTATCTATTCGCCGAAACTGCTGAGCCGTGTTCCCGGGCCGTTCGTGGCGCTCATTGTTTGTACGGCGATCGTCCAACTGAGCGGGTTGCCGGTCGAGACCATCGGCACTAAATTTCATCTTGGCGGCGGCGGCTTACCGGCGCCAAGCGTACCGGCGATCACCTTTGCGTCGATCAAAGAACTCTTTCCTTCGGTCATAACGATGGCGTTATTGATCGCTATCGAATCGCTGCTCTCAGCCGTTGTCGCCGATGGAATGCTCGGCTCGAAGCATCGCTCGAATATGGAGCTCGTTGCGCAGGGGATTGCGAATATCGTTTCGCCGCTCTTCGGTGGTATTGCCGCCACCGGGGCGATCGCCAGAACGGCAACCAATATCAAGAGCGGCGGCCGTACGCCGATCGCGGGTATTATTCATGCGGCGTTCTTATTACTGGTGGTGCTGGCCATCGGCCGGTATGCGGCGATGATCCCGATGCCGGTGCTCGCGGCGATCCTCGTTATCGTCAGTTATAATATGAGCGAGTGGCGTACGTTCCGCTCGATGCTCAAAGCGCCGAGAGGCGATGTGGCGGTGCTGCTGGTGACCTTCGTTCTTACCGTCGTGATCGATCTTACGGTTGCTATTGAAGTAGGCATGGTGCTGGCGGCCTTTCTCTTCATCGGCCGCATGGCTTCGGCAACGAGCGTGAATGTGCTCAGCGCGGATACTGAGGAGAACGATAGCGAAGGCGATCTGCTCGCCATCTCCGATCTTCCGGCGGGCGTGCATATCTTCGAGATCAACGGGCCGTTGTTCTTCGGCGCGGCGGAAAAATTTATCGAGACGATCCGCGATTTGCACGAAGCGCCGAGCGTGCTCATCCTGAGAATGCGTAACGTTCTGTCGATCGATGCGACCGGAATTAAAGTGCTCGACGATCTTCGCAAAAAACTTCAGCAGCGAGGAGCCCTGCTGCTGATCGCCGAGATCCACTCCCAGCCACTCGTGGCTCTGGAGCAATCGGGCTTTCTCGATCGCCTCGGCAGCGAGCAGGTGACCGGCTCGCTCGATGCCGCGCTAATGGTAGCCAGAGGGCGCTCCGGCGGCCTCGCATAGCGAACTTCTTTTAGCGGTTTTTTATTAGTATGGGATACCATTTGATTTTCCCCCGATGCTGGGTTGGGTGTTGTGATGTTGCTATACTATAGTATGTTCTGTGATTAGCAGCGAATGTCCGGTACCCAACCCTGTTTTTTTGCCTCCCCCCTTGCACAAGCAGAGCCGTATTAATATAGCAGTACTGGTTAAGATTATTGAACGAGAGTCGGATACAATTTCGAAGCGGTTACTACGAGCACGAGGAAGACGATACTTAATACCAGAAAATCGAAGATCACATTGTGGCCGCCGCTATAGGCTTGCACCATCATGACGCGCAGGGAATCGACGAGATAGGTCAGCGGATTTACTTTCGCAAAGAATTGCAGCCACGACGGCATCAGCTCCACCGGATAGAGCGCACTGCTGGCAAAGAAGAGCGGCATCGTCAGTACCTGGCCGATACCCATGAAGCGTTCGCGCGTCTTGACGATACAGGCAATGACGAGCGAGAATGTCGAAAAGATCGCCGAGCCGAGGATCACCGCACAGAAGACTCCGAAGATGCTCGGCACATCGAGCCGGATACCAACGCCGAGTACGATAGCAATAAGATAAATAATAGCCGCCTGTACGATGCCGCGAAACCCTGCTGAAACCGCTTTACCGATCACCAGCGCCGCACGCTGTGCCGGGCTGACGAGTAATTTATGCACGACGCCCATATCGCGCTCCCAGATCACCGAGATACCGTAGAAGATCGCGCTGAAAAGAACGCTCTGCGCGAGAATGCCGGGCGTCATGAATTCTTCGTAGCTGATGCCGCCCGTCGAGATGCCTCGCACCTTTGCCATGACCTGCCCGAAGACGGCAAGCCAGAGCACGGGTTGCACAGCGCGCGAGAAGATCTCGGTGAAATCGCGCGAGAGCTTCAGGAATTCTACCTGGCTGATCGCCAGCGATTGCGTAAAAAATTCGACGACCGCATTCGGCTTATCCAAGCCGGCTTGCAGTCGATCGTGCCTGACGGACGTTTCTGATATTTCCACTGTCTTCTATCGTTACACCGCTGTAATGGATAAACACATCGTTGAGTGTCGCTTCGGGGCCGACGGATTCCTTGAGCGCCTCGGGCGTGCCGATAGCGGCGAGCTTTGCGCGATGCATCATTGCCAGTTCGCTGCAAAGTTCTTCGGCTTCTTCCATGTCGTGCGTGGTGATGAGCACGGTCATGTTATACTCGTCGCGCAGTTGATGCAGCTTATCCCAGACGGAATGCCGGGCAACCGGATCGAGGCCGATCGTCGGCTCGTCGAGATAAAGCACTTTCGGGTAGTGCAGCATGGCCTGCGCGAGTTCGAGGCGACGGATCATTCCGCCGGAATACGTCTTGACGATCTTCTTTCCCGCTTCGGCAAGCCCCATGAACTCGAGCGATTCTTCGATGCGCGGCTTTCGCTCATTCTTTGGCATCCCATATAATTTTGCCGAGAGCATAAGATTCTCATAGCCGGTCAGCGCACTATCGGCCGAAAGCAACTGTGGCACGTAGCCGATAACGCGGCGTACCATCTTCGGCTCTTTCGTAATATCATAACCGGCAACGCTGGCGGTACCGGAAGTCGGCGGGAGAATAGTAGTGAGCATTTTTATCGTCGTGCTCTTGCCCGCACCGTTCGGACCGAGCAGGCCGAAGATCGCACCATAAGGGATGCGCAGATCGATATGATCGACGGCCGTGAACGTGCCGAAGACACGGGTAAGCTGGTGAGTTTCAATAGCGAACGATCCGGCTAATATAGTAGTAGAGGCTTGCATAGAATATCATTAAACGAAATAAGACCGGCAAGCGGTTGCGGCGTGGATGGTCTTTTCGATGAATCTTTATTAACTGGGGCGGAGCTGGGGTTCGGGAAGAATGAATTTGTGGCCTTTACTACGCCTGTCACTGCCGAACCGAAGGGAGGAATCCCTATCATGTCTTAACCAATCGTCTTAAGCATCCAATAAGATAAGATCTCCTTCTCCCTTTAAGGGAGAAGGATTGAGGATGAGGGTAAAAAGGTACTGAAGAAGAAGTGGTGTGCCGTCTTGGCCGCCCACGATTGAAATCGTGGGCTATTGTGTTGCCGGCCCTTCGGGACTCAATACAAATTTAACAGAGCTTTACTCGCCTGTCATTCCGACCGCAGGTGGTATCACCCGCCGTGGCGGGGAGGAATCCCCTGACGTCCTAACTAATCGTCTTACGCACCGGCACGCATTCCCAAACCCCATACCCCAATCCCACCAACCCGCTGTAACAAACTTCCCGTACGAGTGTTTTTCTACTAAAGAAAGGATCGTTATGAATCGCTTGCCGCTCCTTCGATATTATCTCATTCTCCTGATGGCTGTTGCCGCTTCGGTACCTGCTTTGGCACAGCAGGGTACGATCGTTGCGATCGATTCCTCCCTGCACTTGTTTGTTACTGAGAATCCTGTATCGTTCGATACCGTCGTGTTCTCTATCTCCTTCGATCGGGGAAGCGATCCCTTTCGCATCGAACCCGGCGGAGATGTTATCATGCCATATCCCGGCGATACGATCACCTATGGTATCGATACACAGTCGGACGATGAAGCCGAGAATGCGGCGAGCGAAGCAGCGCAGCCAGCCGAGTCTGAGCACCAGAGCACGGATATTCGCAATAGCGACCCAACGATCGATGGTATTGCCTACGATGGCGGTCCCTGGGAATTCGATTCGACAATAAATATCGAATACTCCGCGAATGGCGGCGGCGATGTCCTTATGCCCGATCCCGGCGATGAGACGAACCGCCATCTTTATGGCGACGATCACACCCGCGAACAGCTTGACGTGCGCGTACTGGCAAATCCTTTCACCGATAGATTACAGGTTTCGATTGCCGGCGCCGGCAACCAAGCGCTGCATATCGAAGTGGTTTCGCCGTTCGGCGGTACGGTCTATAGCGGCGAAGCAACACAGAGCATCGAACTTCCGGCCTCGGGCTGGCCGAAGGGGAATTATATTCTTTATATTAGATCGGCAAACGGCGGCATCTCTACAACCAATGTATTAAAACGATAAAGGTAAGTATTCGTCCGCCTGGTTGAACCAATAGTAATAAAAAAGCCCCGTGTTCAGGTATCTTTTTTATAGGAATCCTCTATAAAAAATTTATAGACCTCTACTTTCAGCGCTTTTGCGATCCTCACCATACTTTCTGCACTCACATTTAAAAGGCCCCGCTCTAACCTGCCGATAAATTCTACACTGAGCTTTGATCGCGCTGCTAATTTCTCCTGAGTCCATTCTTGCTTACGCCGGAAACCCCGGATATTTCCCCCAATAATCTTCTTAATATTCACGGGGAAAATTTACCTATATTTACAGGGAATCAATCGGCAGTATACTGCCGATTTAATAAAAAAGCACTAAACTGCCTTTTTTGAAGCGGAAATGGACACCGAAATTATGAATCTGTCTGGGTGCGCAGCTCCTGCCACGGGGCTGAATATAGTTAAGACAACCGTTCCTTGTGGATAGTACTTCCTAAAAGGAAGATGGCTCCGTCCTCCCCTTAGCGTATGTCGAATACGAACAAGCCGCCTGCAAAGGCGGCTTTGTTTTATGTCCTAACAACCCAATACTAATCACGCCCTCTCCCGAAGAGGGAGAGGGATTAAGGGTGAGGGTGCAGCCTTGAATAGGCAACTCTGTTTCATGTCCTCACTAACCGGCGTTGTGCTGTTCCAATAAGCAGAGATTGCTTAGTAAGCGATACACCCTCATCCTTTATCCTTCTCCCTCGTAGGGAGAAGGAGATCTTATTTTATGGGGTGCGCAAGACGGTTGGCGAGGACATTTTAGGGATTCCTCGTTGCACTCGGAATGACAGGCTTATTGAAGACCTTGAAGAAGAAAGAACATAATCCCAGTTAATCCCATAAATCTATCCCCGCCGTGGCGGGACGGTTCAGACAAATGAAGGCATAGTGAAGATATTAAACTTCTTTCCGAACCCTTTTAAAAACAAAATGGCGTCTGCCGAAGCGGACGCCATTTCTCACTTAAGAGTTGCTTACTTAAGCGAACTCCTTAATTCAATTCAAAGCCCCACTGAACGATGGAGTTGTTTGGGGTACCGCTATGGGTAACCAGGATCGAGATTAGGTCGCCGGCAGAAACCGATACGGTATTGGCAGTATTATTTGCCGTTGTTGCGGCATTACCGGAGATCGTAGCAGTAAGTGTGGTATTAGCGCCATTGACGCGGACCGTCACTGTCTTTGAATCGCCGGTACCTGGTGCAGTAGTGCAACGGATATAGAGATTCTTCAGCGTTCCGCTACGGGTACAAACAACCTGCGCAATATTCTCAGCAGCATTGCTACCGCGATCGAACGGTTGCGAGAAATCGCCATTGGTGCTGTTACCGCCGGTGTTACCACCGAAGAAGGTAAACTGTCCCGGAGCAGCCCAACTGACCGACGAGCCATTCGAGGTAAGTACATTACCATTCGAAGAACCGGTAGCGCTGATCTTAGCCGGAGTTACGGCACCACTGGCAATGTGATTCGTCTGTATAGTAAAGGATATGATCTTTAAACCGGTGACGGCGCTATCGGCTATCTTAAAATTCGTTATCGAACCGTTGGCTATTTTCGAAGTAGTGATCGCATCGGTAACGATGTCAGCATTATTAACGCTATTTAGAAGATTGAGCTTCGAGTAAGCGATCGCAGCAGCCGGAGCAACGTCGGCATTGACGATGCTACCATCGGCGATCTTTGCCGAAGTAATAGCATTAGCAGCGACCGTCGGGTTCGGATAAGTACCCGTGAGGTCGCCACCGGCAGCGCCAGTCGGCGAACCACCGGACGGAGCAGCCCAGGCAACATTGCCACCGACATTTGTAAGCACATCCCCGTTGGATGCGCCGAACGAGCTCATGTTATTGTACGTAACCGTACGAGAAAGGATCTTCAAGGAGGTTACAGAACTATCGGCGAGCTTACTCGTGGTTACCGTACCATTGGCGACTTTCGAAGTTGTAATCGCACTTGGGAAAATGTCGGCATTCTGAATACTATTAACGAGATTGAGCTTCGAGTAAGCAATGGCGGCAGTCGGCGATACATCGGCATCGACGATGGTGCCATCGGCGATCTTTGCAGAGGTAACAGCGCTTGTAGCAATAACGGGGTTTGGATAGGTACCCGTCAGATCGCCACCGGCAGCACCGGTCGGCGTTGCCGACGGAGTCGTCCAGACCATCGAACCGGAGTCGACACCATTGGAAGTGCCGAGAGCTAAGACCTGCCCGACCGAACCCATGACAGCCGGCCAGACATAGTTACCGTTGTTGGAAAGATTTGGAGCACGAATACCGATATACTGCGATCCCGTACCGCTTGGCTCTTGCCATCTGAGATCGCGAGAATTGTTATCGCTATTGGTCATAGCAATTCTTGAATTCGAGGTGATGAGGAAGGTACCACCGAAGGTTTGGTTAGCCGTCCAGGTATTGCTATTACCAAGATTGATACCGAGCGGTGAGCCGCCACTTCCGTTGCCGGAAAGGGTCGCATTCGTCGTTACCGTTGAACTGGCCGGTGCAGCCCACGCCGCATTACCACCGACATTGGTTAAGACTTGTCCGTTAGATGAACCAGTCATATCCATGTGGTTCGGGGTTACGGCATGGCTTAAGAGTTTCAATCCGCTGATAGCGCTATCGGCCATCTTCGAAGTTGTTACCGTACCGTTGGCTACC
>CAYOJJ010000038.1:0-13699 GCA_964404255.1 uncultured Alphaproteobacteria bacterium
CGCTCGAAAGCTGAAAGAAAATTAGTAGTCATTCCGGATTTTGCCGCGAGTGCCTCCTGAGTCAGCCCCCGCAACAGCCGAAAGCCCCGGATATTTTCGCTAACGATTGCTTGTAAGATCATAGTAGTACTGTTATTACTATGCCGAAAATTACCAGCTCTTATAGAAAATCCGTTCAAACCACTGTTTGAATGTGGATTTTATTTTTCAATCCGTAACATCGCCCTTGCAGGGCTCTATTTGTTTTACTACTTCTTCCAGGGGTTACGCTTCGCTCCACCCCTGGCTACCTTATGCCGTCCTTTCAGGACTATATCTGTGCAATAAGAAGCAATTGCTAAGATGTGAATGCGAAAGTGCATTTAAAAAATTAGGATAGGAAGCACTCTCAACTATTGCATCGGCACAAACCCCGAAGGGGTGAAATACCTGTAGCCAGGGGTGGAGCGAAGCGTAACCCCTGGTACGGTTTATTTAAATAGCTAAGCCCTGAAAGGGCGATATTGAAATAGGGTTTATATGTAAGACGATTCGTTAAGACATTAGAGGGATTCCTCTCTTCGTTCGGAATGACAGGTGTAGTAAGGCCTTTAAAAGGTATTGAGTCCACTAAGGGCGGACGGCAACATCATAGCCAATGATTTCAATCGTGGGCGCGGGGTCGTTAGGATATGATGTTTCTGATCTTCTTCAATGGTGCACCCTCATCCTCAATCCTTCTCCCTCGTATGGAGAAGGACTTCATAAGACGATTCGTTAAGACATCAGGGGATTCCTCGCTTCGTTCGGAATGACAGGTGTAGTAGAGGCCTTGGATCGCCACGTCGTCCGCCGAGGCGGACTCCTCGCGATGACAAATGATATAAACGCATCGAACCCTGAGCCCCCAACCCCGAACCCAATTCCCATACCCCATACCCTACACCCCATCCCCCAGCTCAAGGAACCACCCCTACCCCCCCTCAAGTTGTCTTTACAACTCTGATAAAGCAATGAAACGCCCCCTCATCCTGCTTGTATTGGTTGCGCTTTCGCTTCCGGCGTTGGTGTTTGCCCAGCATGAATTTCGTGCTTCCGGCAGCGGTGTCTGGTGTGATAACCGCAACTGGGTGACGAGCGAGAACGGCGTCTGGCTTATTCCGCAGGATGGCGTCTTCCCCGGCGAGCGGCATAACCGCAACTCCGATGTTACGATTGACGATGGCAGTGCCATCACCATAAATGAGGGCGAGGAATTACATGTCAATTCGCTGACCGTTATTAAAGGCTGCCTCACGGTTAATGGTACGTTGGTTGTCGGCTCGGCTGCCGACGATGCGGCCGATATAAAGATTACCGAAGATACAACCGATAGATTGCCGGACGATAGGATCTATATAAAAAGTATATCCGTGCCGGTTATTCCGAAATTGGAGTTACAGCAAAATGTCCCGAATCCGGTGTTTAGCTCGGTCTCTTCCACCACCAATTTTTCTTTCTACCTTGATAAAGAATATTCGCTCGTGACGCTTACGGTGTACGACCAGATGGGCCGCGTTATCCGGACGCTTTATTCGGAATATGGCCCCGCTGCCGGCTGGAAGAAAATATCGATGAATACCCAAGATTTAAGCTCAGGTTCGTATCCGGTCGTCCTGCAGGCGGGTCATCTGATCCTCCACACCTCGATGGCCATTATCAAATAATGGCGCTTAGTTACCAGCAGATCGAAAAGAACTGGCGCTCCGGTCGTGCCGATGCTGTCTATTTTTTTTATGGCGAAGAAGAATTTTTGCGCGATGAGCTGATCCGTAAGTCGGTAGAACTCCTTCTGCCCGATGCTTCGCTGCGCTCCTTCAATCTCGATCAGTTCGATGCGGCCGAGTGCAAACTCGGCGATGTGCTTCGCGCGGCGAAAGCGTATCCGGTGATGGCCGAGGTGCGCCTGGTGATCTGTAAAAATCTCGAGCGGTTCTTCAGCGGCCGCGGCGGAAAGAAAACGGGCGACGATAACCCGCTCGCCGAATACCTCGACGAACCCAACCGCTCCACCGTGCTCATTCTCGATAGCGGCAAACCCGGCGCGAAGAACACGCATCCCTGGAAGGGCCTGCATGCAAATGCGACGGCGGTGGAATTTGCCGCCATGAAAGATTCGGAAGCAACGGAGTGGATCGTCGAACGCGCCGAACGGCACGGAAAGAATCTTGTAACACGCGCCGCACAGATGCTCGTGGGTCTGCTCGGCAGTGACCTGCGCCTGCTTTCGAGCGAACTGGAGAAGATCGTTACCTATGTCGGTTCGGCCGATGAAATAACCGTTGCCGATGTCGAAGCAACGATCGGCGTTTCGCCAACCTATAATATTTTCGAACTCACGAAAGCTATCGGCGCGGGCAATAAAGCTAAAGCAAGCGAGATCGCTCTGCGAATGCTTGAAGAAGATAAGAGTTCGTACTTCCTGATGTTCGTGATGCTTGGCCGCTACTTCGAGCAGGTCTCTATCGCCCGCGAACTTGCCGCCAAGCGCGAGAGCGAACAAGCCATTGCCAAAGCATTAGAGTTATTCGGCGGCGGTGCGTACTTCGTAAAAGATTATATCAATGCCGCTTCGCGCTACGGCTCGGCCGCAAAGATCGATGCCGCCACGAAAGCGCTCCTGCGTGCCGAACACCAGACACGCCGCGCTGCCGTAGATCATAAATTGCTTATCCAGCGGCTGATGTCCGAGATCGTCCCGGCCTGAATTATAGCATCACCTGCTACGTTCCGACGAGTGTTGTGTTTTGTAGATGGAGGCGATCGTGAAGCGGACACTTTTTCTCGTTATTGTTGTGGTTTGTTATTCCCTGAGCGCACAGGCTCAAAGTGTCGTCTGGTCGGTGCCAAGCTTTGTGCAACCGTGTGAAGATTCTAACCAGCTCCGCTATATCTATCCGGGGCCGATCACCTTTAATACCGATTCTTCGATCACCTGGCTTTATCGTAACCGCTCGTCGTGTGCGAACCCAAGTAATAATTTTACTTCGTTCAGCGTCAGCCCTTCGGGATCACCGCTGCTTGCTTCGCTTTTCCAGTACACGACTCCTTCCGGCTACAGCTATTATGAGTCGATGTCGAGCTACGGGGATTATGTCTATTGGATGGGCAATTCCTACAGTCTCGATACCGGCAGAAGTATTCTGATCGTTGCATATAAGCGGGCGTCGCACGATTCGCTCTGGATGGTCCGTTGGCGGCCCGATCCGCTTGCTACCTATACCGGCTCGAACATCACCGCTACTGCCGATGGTATCTATATCACGGCGAATGCCACCACCTATCAGTACGACCCGTATATCTATACGTACTCGATGGTTCTTGCAAAGTTCGATACCAGCGGCCGCGAAGTCTGGAGAACGATGTATACGCAACCGTTCAGCCAAAGCTTTAAGACAAATATCGTCGTAACCGATTCACTGGTCTATGTCGGTGGCAGCCGCTACAACGAATTCATTCCGTACGATAAAGGCTCGGGGTTCGTCGGAGCATATTCGGTTTCGAGCGGTGCGATGATCGATAGTTTTTATTTTACAAAGAAGCGCCCGCTTTCGGAATACATCCCCTCGCTCATTACTGCAAAAGATTCGGCGGTGATGGTTTGCGGAGCCAATACCGCCGCGGCTGATCTTTCGACCTTTGTTAGCCGCTTCAGCCCGAAGCTCGATTCGCAGGCTTTTATCGTCCTGCCCACGACCTCCTACAGCCCATCCATTTATGGTGCGACCTTCGACGATAACGGCTTTCTCTATACCTTGCGCAGCGATTACTCCTATAGCAGCAGGATATTTATCGACGCCTGGAATTGCAATGGCAGAGGCTGTACATTCTCCGGTACGAACCGGCTTCTCGATTCCGGGTATTCTTCGTTCGGCGATTTCAAGTATCACAACGGCGCCATCTATCTGACGGTGCTTTCTTACTCATACGATACGACGCTGCCCACGGCCTGGCGCTACGATGCCTACCTGAAAAAATTCGATGCCGCGCCGCTTGCCGTACAGCCGATGCCTGCTATGGTAAGCGAAGAGCCGCTTCGGGTGTACCCGAACCCCGTGCATTCCTCGGCCGTCATCAACTCCGATAGAATGTTCTTCAACGCTACCCTTACTATTGAAGATGTTACCGGCAGAGAAGTCCGCCGGTACGAGCATCTATCAGGCAACCGGTTTCTCTTCGAGATAAACCTTCTGCCCGATGGTTTCTATAATGCCATCCTTACCGAAGCTGGTGGCTTCAGCCTCAGCACAAAACTGCTGGTGCGCGATTGATACCCAAATCTGCGGGATTTTTGTCGCTCCGTTGTGCTGTTGTATTCCGACACTTCCGTATATCGCGGGTGTGCTTGCCGGCCTGTGAACTCTAAAGCAGATGGTAGCAGTGCGGCCAACAACTACAGATCATATACAACCACAACTCAATTAGAGACATGGCACTTCAGATCAAAACCTTTCGCATCGGCGATGCTGCCGGCGAAGAAGCCCTTAATACCTTTTTACACAATAAACGAGTCCACCACTGGGAAGCCAATTATAGCGGCGATCCCTCGCTCGGCATTTGGAATGTATTTGTCGCCTATGAAGAAGGCGGCATGAATAACCGCCGCGATGGCGGTGATATGGGCAACCGCCGGCAGAGCGGCGGAATGCAAAACCGTCAGAACGATCAGCGCCGCGCCGCACGGCCGGAGCCAAAACCGATCGAGCACACCGCCCCTCCCGATGTGCCCGAAAATAAAATGCCGCTCTACGAGAACGTCAGGAAATGGCGCAATCAGGTAGCGCGCGATGAAAAAGTAAAACCATATATTCTCTTCAACAATAAACAGCTTGAAGATATGGTCAAGACGCCGCCCGAGGCGCTTGAAGGCCTCAAGGCGATCACCGCCGATATGAGTGACGAGCTCTTTACGAAATACGGCAACCAACTGCTCGGCCTGCTGGCCGCCGGTGCTGCCGCCTGAGCACTTTTAAACGACAAACCCCCATGTGGGGAACACACGGGGGTTTACCGAATCGTTGTCTTCTTGTTATCAGTACGAGCAGACGGGAATGTTCTGCCCATAAACGGTGAGAGAGTATGTTGTGTCGTGGAAACTGTTTCCACAAAGCTACCCCCTGCACTTTAAGTAGGTATTACGGATATATTATTCTGCAATGAACCAGCCGCCGGCAGAACCATTCTTCGCAAGCGAGCGCTCGCAAGCCCTTACGCACCCTGCACTTATCAGGACGCTCTTTGAGCGCTACCCAGAAGACAGCAAGGAATTCTACGATCTGACCTTCTATGGTTCGTTTGCCGCAAAAGTATTTCTTATCCTCCAGCGCGAAGGCCCGAACGCGCAAGGCTACGAGCAGATGCAACAGTCCTTCAAAGAATCCGTAAGAAAGATTAGTACTATTATCGATAGTATAGAACCGGAGCTTCGGCAGGCCATTATGGATATCCTGAGCAATAACGGTTTGCAATCGTTCTTAGCGGATCTGGCGATCCTTAAGGACTGGATCAATGCCCGCACATGAATACGCCGCTCTATCACGACCGATTGAGAATTCCTGCCTCGCTGGAGGAATTGCACCACGTCTATTCGTGGGCAGAAGAACAGCTCATCGCCAGTAATATTGAAGAAAGCAAACGATTCGATATTATGCTTGCCTTAAGCGAAGCGGTAACCAATGCCATTCGCCACGGCTCATCGGAAAAGCCGGACGAGCTGGTCGATATCGAAGTCGAGATCACGACGGCTTCCATCACGATCAAGGTCCATGATAGCGGCAGCGGCTTCGATCCCTATTCTCTTCCCGACCCGACACAGGGCCAGCACTTATTCATCCCCAACGGGCGCGGCGTCTATCTCATCCGCACGCTTGCCGATAAAGTCGATTTCAATTTTAGCGAAGACGGCACGACCGTAGTCGTCGGTTTCAGCCGCTAATTATCAACTCTGAAATAAGTATTGTATCTTCGCAAAGAAGTGGCGCTCGGTTGGTTTCGGTGAGAAGCTATCGAGTGGTGTGAGATAATTATGCGTCGAGCCGATAAAGAAACTGCTGAACGGATTTATCCTGTAGGTTAAAAGCGGATCAAACTCGAAGATACCGGCAAAGCCATCGTACTGTACGATCAACCGAAGATCGAGCGACCTGGTAAATTGATACGTAAACTCGGTTCTATACACCGCTCCACTATAATAGTGCCCGCTGCCAGATTCCGAATCCAACTGTGAAAATGAATACGAGGGTTCTACGAGTAACCCTGCCCAGGGTTTGAACCGTGCATAGAATGAAAGATCGGTCGTTTTTCCCTGCTCAGGTACATCGAGAAATCGGGCGATCCCTTTGCCGATATTAACGCTGCCGCCGAAGGTCATCCATTCGAAGGGCCGCGTTTCGCCGTTGACATTCCAGGTATAAAGATGCGGAAAGTTCACATTATGAAAGCGCTCGTACGTTGGCTGGTAATAGAAGTGAAGATTGGTCTGGCCGACGAGGCTCAGATCGATCTCCGGCTTCACATAACGCTGTTTCACCCAGCTATCGAAATTCCAGCTTTCATAGAGCGAGATACTGCCATCGATCTCAATGAGCCATTGAAAAAAGGCGGGGCGCGTTTCGAGCGGAAATTTATAACCGGTGAAATTGAACAGCGCTCTCGTTGCATTGGTAAAAATATATCCGTTGCCTGCGCGAAACGAGGGTGTCGTCTCGCCATAATTCAACTGCACATCGAGACCCGGCGTAAAGCGCTGCAGCGAAGCGAAGAGCTTTGTACCGGTGTAATACTCCCCATCGTAGGCGGCGGTATGCATTGCTTTATCGAAGCGATCGGTATCGGTAACGAGTGCCGAATCATTCTGCTCTTTAGTCATGCTATAGAGCCCCTGCATGATGAACTCGACATTCTCCAGGAATTGAATTCTTCCATCGACTCCGAGCACGGTGTTCGAACCGTTGTGCGAATATCTTCTATCGGTTGCCATGGCGCCGATATAAAAATTATCGCCGAAGGAATGAGTAGCACGCAAAATATTTGAAATACTTTTTCCGGCATCGGAGACAATAATACTTTTTTCTTCGAGCGGCAGGATGATCGGCGAGTTCTCGTCGGCCGCACCGATATAGGCAATGCTATTGAGCGCATCGCGGTGAATGACCTTCCCGGCAACGATCGGCGAATTGATCGAGCGCGTATATACCACAGGAATACTGGTATTCAAAAGATCGCTGCCATCCTGAAAGAACGGTCGGTGTTCCGGGTAAAAGAGTGCAAAGGTGTTATTCGCGCTGATCTGTGGCGCATCGGCCTCGACCTGCGAAAAATCCGGATTAATAGCGGCTTCGAGCGCCGTCGCCGTACCGAGCGAATACCTGATACCAAGCGAGGGACTTACTTTCAGCGGATCGTTCTTAAAGTGGGTTTCGCCATCGGCAATACTCCCGCTTTCCGAAGCAACGACAGCCGGCAGTAATTCCAGTGCGCCGGAAGGATGAATATCATGAATACCGGTGATCGAACCGAGCTGGCAAAACGCACAGGGAATAAAAAGATTGATCGACGACCAACCCGATTTATAGACGACATCGCGCGGGTAACTTCTCCAAAAACAGCAATGAAAATTCTGAACTGGTTTATCTGGGAAGCGCAAACTGCGAAACGGTATCTTCATTTCCATCTGCCAGCCACTATCGGTGATCTTCGCTTCCGATTCAAAGACCATATCGTAGCTACCATCTTCATTGCCATTGCTCGACCAAAAGAGATCGCCCTGAATGCCGCGCGGATTTACATAGAGTTCGAATGCCCGCGAAGCATCGCCATAGGTATCGAGAATGATCCCCATGAAATCGCCATCGAAAATTCTATCTCGCGGTACGAGCGGCGCCTGGATCTCTTTCGGGTTCGGATCATGGGCGATCATGGCCACATAGAGGTAATTGTCATCATAGGTAAGATAAGCATCGGTCTCGACCGGCGGCCTTGTTCCGGGGATCGGCATCGCAGCGGTGAAATGGCTCGCTTTGTTGCAGCACTTCCAGGCGTCTTCATTGATCTCGCCATCTATTTTTATGCTGCTTGTGCAGCGCGATACCTCAAGGCACGGATGCACCTGTGGCACGAAGGTAGAATCGGCCGCAAGAACCCTGCCCCAAAAACCAAGCACGCATAGAACCAGTACCAAAACTCTCATCCGCAAGATAGAAGAAATAACAGAAGAACGGGAGCTACGGCCATCCGATAATAAAAGTTACGCCGAATGAATTTTCTTTCATTCTCCCGGTAAGAGAAAGCAATTTCAAAGAATTAGGTAGCCGTAAACGAACGATCAAGCGCCCGCAAAATTACTGTAGTGATATATCAATAAAATTGTAAGAACCGGCGATACCTCTAATTTTTCAAAAAACTTTCGATGATCGAATCGTGAATAAAGACTAAAATAATATGCAACCTTTTAGTTGCCTATTGAATTATATAAGATATGGATGTAGTATTCAAAGCCCTGGCCGATGCGTCGAGAAGAGAGCTGCTCGATAGGCTCCGTTCGAAGAACGGGCAGACGCTCGGCGAGCTTTGCGAAGGCCTCGAAATGAGCCGCCAGGCGGTCACCAAGCATCTCGCCATTCTCGAAGAAGCGGATCTGGTGCTCGTCCGATGGAAGGGACGTGAGAAACTGCATTATCTCAATCCTATGCCGATCCATGAAATTGCTTCACGGTGGATCTCGAAATACGAACACCTGAAGCTCGAAGCGATAAGCGATCTCAAAAAGAATCTTGAAAAAAAATAGAAAGGAATCTCACTGCAATGGATACGACCACCTTTACCTATAGCACTTATATTCAAACAACGCCCGAGCAACTCTGGCAGGCACTTACCTCACCCGAATTCACCGTGCAGTACTGGCAAACCCGCCGCTTCGAAGGAGAATGGAAAAGCGGCGCACCGATTAAGATGGTACGCGGCGATGGCGGTACCGATTTCGAAGGGACGGTTATCGACTACAACCCTTATAAACTGCTCTCTTATAGCGGACTTGGCAGCGATGGCACGAGCGCGACGAAAGTAAGCTTCGAGATCATCCCCTTACTCGATTCCCAGGTACGGCTCAATGTGATCCACGAAGGCTTACCCGATAGCAAGACGATCCCCGTACGCGAAGGCTGGTATGCGATCATCAGCAGCCTCAAGACGATGCTCGAAACCGGAAAGCCCTTGGATTTCTCCTGGTGGAAAGGCAACAATAGAAAATAAGCGGACATTGTGCAAATAAAAAAAGGCGATCGCAAGATCGCCTTTTTCATCAGAAACAAGCAACTCAAACCAGCTTCAGATCAGGGTTTGTTCGGATCGAAGGTCAGCATCGTATTCCAGCCAATTCCGAGGAAGACGAGCGCAACAACGACGATCGTACCGAAGATGGTATAGGTAACGGCCGGTTTGAACTTAAAATCGCGGACGATATTCCAGATGCCCTGCATACCATGATACATACCAATAGTAATAAACGCAAGGTATAAGCCCTTGAAGAGTGGGTTCGCCAGGCGATCGGCAGTAGTGCCGTAATCGTGGCCGCTCTTCGGGTTATAGTGCATGAGGATGTAGTGGCCGACGGTCAGTACCACCAGCGCCACGCCCGTGATACGCTGCATCATCCAGCCTTTAGCGCCGCCTCTGCCTTTGGCGTAGGTTCGTAAGTGTTTTACCGATTCATCCATGATAGAGCTCCTTATTTAGCGAAGAGATTTTCCTGGAAGATCAGGAAGAACATCAGAACAACAACAATCACCGTCAGCGCATAAGCCAGCCGCAGAAGCGCTTTCTGCTTTTTGGCGCCGGCGCCGAAATCGACTATGGCAATGCGCACGCCGTTAAAAGCATGGAACATCACCAGAATTCCGAGCAGCCACTCTAATACTTTGAACGGAGGCGTCGTAAAGAGCTCCATTTCATGCTGGAACACCGCCCTGCCCTTCGTGAGAGAAGATAACGCCCAAATATGAACGATCAGATAGACGGTCAGCCCGATACCGCTGATGCGATGCAGGACGTGTGCCCAGGCACCGGGATCGCGCTTGTAGGCCATCATGATCTTCGACCATGACCCAACGGGCTCTCTGTTCGGAATATATGCCATAATTACAGAAGTATTTCCTACAAATTTACGAAATTGAAGGCTCTAAGTTCCGAGAATGGGTATTGGAGGCGCCCACGGCTTCTTTCGGTATCGGCTATAGAATGGTGCTTGTGAATCTTCGGTATTACTACCACTACCCTATTTTTGGTGTATTTTAGAGGCTTGTTAGTAATAACAGAAATTCTATATTTGCCCATTACTCTCAGATCGTTATCCTATGACGACCGACGCACAGAAAACCGGTAAAGATAAAGCAGTGCACTGGCTCGATATTACGAGCAAGCTCCTTATACCGTTGGTAATTTTTTTATTAGGCCAATGCTATACTGCCAGACAGCAGGAAGATAACGACCGGCGCTATAAGCTCGAGCAAAGCACCAATAACCAGCACTATATTCTCGATCAGTATACGAAATTGATCGGGCCGCTTTCCAGTTCGAACCCGAGCGAACGGCGTATCGCGAGCGTCATACTCGGCAATATTGCACCGAGCGACGATTCCATAGCGGCGCATATTTTACTGGCAATGTCGGGCGATGCCGATAGCGCCGTAGCTCAGGCAGCGAAGGCCGCCTTTATCCGCAAAGTAACGACGAACCCCCGCGATGCCCAGAGCGCTATTACCGCAGCTAAATCCGACCCGATACAATCCGACCTGCTCAGCAAAGCGAGCACGGAAGATACCGCCCTAAGCAACGCCCTCAAAAAAGCCGACCCAAAGTGGAAACCGCTCCTGACCATCAAACCTAAAAGTATTATACCGAATAAAGACTGCGTATCAGTACCGCCGAAGCATCCGTTACTGCATCTGATACCTCATTGATGAAAGTATAATTGCTTTCTCAACTACAATTATAAAGTTTAAGCATCGTAATATTTTCTGTATTTAATTTTTTATCATCTATGCTATGAAGCTTTCAAAAGTTAAAATCGAAAATTTCAAGGCGATTGAATGTGAAGAAATCGATTTAAATTCAAATTATATATGTTTTGTAGGGGCAAACGGCTCGGGTAAATCAACAGTACTGAGTGCTCTTGATATATTTTTTAAAAGACCTATTGTTACGGCAGATGATTTTCATAATCATAATACCCCTATCCCTATAACTATCACCCTAACCTTTACCGATCTTTCAGCACAAGCACAGCAAGATCTTAGCGATTATTATAGGCAAGGTGAATTAGTTGTTTGTGCTGAAATAAAAAACTCGACAGATGGTATCGTTTATACGCAATATGGCGAGCGTAAAGTTATGACTGACTTCGCTCCGTACTTTGAAAAAATAGAGGAAAGAGTGGAAGAATTAAGACTGATTTACCAACGAATTCGTATTAAGTATACGGAGTTACCAGATATTAAGACGAAAACTGGAATGACCTCGTCACTTCGAGAATTTGAGAGTGCTCACCCAGAGCTTTGCGAGTATACGCGAAGTAATGACGAATTCTATGGAATTTCTAGGGGAAAGAACCGTCTGGCTCCTCATATTCAATGGGTTCATATTCCTGCCGTAAAAGATGCAGCTTCAGAAGAGGATGAAGGGAAAAATACAGCATTAGGAGAATTATTATCTCGTTCGGTGAGAAAAACTATTGATTTTAAAACTCGAATTAGCGAAATACGGGCGCGGATTGCAGAAGAAGTAAAAACATTAATTGATGAAAATGCATCTTCCTTGTCACAACTATCGAGTAGGTTAGACGCGAAACTAAAAGAGTGGTCAAATCCAAATGCTAATCTTGATTTATATTGGCATCATGATGAAGAGAAAGGAGTTTCGGTTGTAGAACCATTAGCCAAAATGAGAATAGGGGAAGGAAATTATATGGGAAATATTTCTCAAATGGGCCATGGATTGCAGCGTTCATTGATTGTTGCACTTCTACAAGAACTAGCATCTTCACCGGATAATCAAAACCTTCCTACTCTTCTTTTAGGATTTGAAGAGCCGGAATTATATCAACACCCTCCTCAAGCACGTTATATGCATACAGTATTGGAGAAGTTATCATGTGACAATTCGCAAATTTTGCTTACCACTCATAGCCCTTATTTTTGTTCAGCGAGAAATTTTAATCAGATCCGAAGACTTTTAAAGAGTAGTAATGGTAAAGCAAGTGTCTATCATTCATCCGTGGCAGATGTATCAAATCGTTTAGCTACTGCATTGCGTGAAAGGAGTTCAAATGATGCTTCAATAACTGCGAAATTGGAGCAGATTATGCAACCCTCAATTAATGAACTTTTCTTTTGCCGTGTACCAATATTCGTTGAAGGCGTAGAAGATGTTGCGTTTTTAGCATCAGCGCTACTATTGGAAAACAAAGTTGATGATTTTAGAAGATTCGGCTGCCATTTAATTGTGGGTGGTGGCAAGAGCCAAATGAGCAGGCCCCTTACTGTAGCTATCTCATTACAATTTCCTACCTTTGTAATGTTTGATTTAGATATTAAAGAAGATGATCATATTATTAATGAGAGGAAAAATAATCTATGCCTTTTACGATTGCAAAATGAATCCGAAGAGAATTTAGAAAATATACATACATCTGCAAACCCTGTATTTGGTTCAAATTATATTTGCTGGCCCCCTACTATAGGCGATTGCGTTATGAATGAATTTGGTGATGATTGGACAACGGCACGTGAAGAGGTTCGTACTGAATATGCACTCCACGACGGTATTGATAAAAAGAACGGCACCCTTATTTCGTTAACACTACAAAACTTGAAGGCAAAAGGGAAGACATCCACTTTATTAGCCCGCGCCGTGAATACCATTCTTGAATTCGCTGAACAGAGCCTTAGTGATTAATACTATATATTGATCCATAAACTTATAAGTTAAAGCAATGGCCTTCAAGGCTCAAAACTCCTATAGGCATCTTTCGTAACCAATATAGCAACTTCAACCCCCAGCCCTTTCGCTATCTGATCGAGTATATCTATCGATAGCCGTTTTTCGCCGCGCTCAACCTGACCGATATAGGTACGGCTTACTTTGGCGCGAATAGCCAAGTCTTCCTGAATCCAGCCTTTTTTCTCACGAATAAATCTAATATTGTCACCGACGATCTGCTTTATATCCATTGCCACAAATGTAGATAGTGAGCAGTAGGTTTTGAGGCAACAACTATTACCAAAAGTGAACTATTGTTGTCTTTTATTAGGTTATTGGTAACATCTGTTACCAATAATAGATATGACCATCCAGCAGATCGTGGGGGATAATATTCGCTTTATCCGGCAGCAGCGCAATATCTCTCAGGAGGCACTGGCGCTCGATGCCGGGATGAGCCGGGCGTACGTCGGTGAAGTGGAGCGGGCTGAGAAGACTATTTCTATCGAGCGGCTTACACGGCTGGCAGGGATTTTGGGTGTGCAGCCGGAGGTGCTGCTTATTGCGGAGTATTATAAAAGGGAGATATGATATTACAAGCAATCGTGAGTGAAAATATCCGGGGCTTCCGGCTATTGCGGGGGCTGACGCAGGAGGCGCTTGCGGCAAAATCCGGAATGACTACCAATTTTCTTTCCGCCTTCGAGCG
>CAYOJJ010000039.1:0-11563 GCA_964404255.1 uncultured Alphaproteobacteria bacterium
CACAACGGCGGATCTGACCTTTAACCGGAACATCAAAGAGATCCTGAGCACCGACATTCTGGAAATAGACCGTCGGCTGGAAGCCTACTTTCTCCGGCTTCTCCTGCTGATCGTCAGGATCGGTGATCATGGCAGCGCGGACATCGGAGAGATAACGGACATTGAACGTTGCTTTCGTCGTATCATCCGAATGGTTCTGGTCGGTAGCCATGATCGCTACACCATAGACCTTATATGCACCCTTCAGATTAGGAACGAACGGTTTTAAGAAGGTCGTATCGACAGTGTAGCCACTGGGCCAAGTACCGACAAGCAGCGTATCACGGTATACTACCTGACCGAACGGGTTCGTGATGTACGTTGAGATCGGTACGTTCGTCTGGCCCAACGCGCCGATATTACGGAAACGGATCGTTACCGGTACATTGAAGCCGATCGGCTGCGAAGAATTATTGGCCGGAGCCGATACCGAAATACCAGAGATGTTATTCGGCGGACTGACAATGAACGTACTCGTGTACGTATTATCTGGCGAATAGAGATCCTGCGAGTTGCTTAACGTCCACGTCATGGTATAGGTACCATAAGACAATGGCGTGTAGCTCGGCATCGAGAACGGATCGCCGGCACGGTTGCCCGATACCAGCGGGATCTGAGAACCACTCAGGGTGATCGTCTGATCGTAAGCCGGTGTTATATCGCCCACACGCTGAATGACGCAGCGGACCTGGATCGGCGTGCTGCCGTTAAAGCGGCCTTCGTTCGTCAGATACGTCGAAGGGGTTAGCGGAGCATTCACGAGCACGATCGACTGATCGGCCGGTGAAACGATCGTGGACTGAGCATACTGGTAATCGTAACGGATCGCCAACTGGTAATTGATGTTCGGGAAATCCATGCCGAGGCTCGAGTTCGCCTGATAATAATAAGTACTCGTCGTTGCGAAATAGAGGTTTGAACCAGCCGGCAGGTTACGGCTATTGTAGTTATCGATACAGAGGTTATAACCGGAGCCAACCGAAGTCGTCTTCATACCAATATAGGTCGGCATGCTGTAACCCGGACCATACAACCACCATTGGTTATTATAGGAAGTACCGCCGCTGTGCGGGCCGTAATTGAACTGGATCTTTGAAATGAAAGAACTTCCTTCATAGATCACCGTCTGATAGCTCAGGTACGCAGTATAGGGCTGGTAAGCAGCAACCGTCGCCGGGCTGTTATACATATTAGGGTTATATTCCCAGGCAATAAAACCGGCATAATCGGTCACATCGACTGCCTGAACAACAAATTTTCGGAATGGAGCAGAGCCGACAACCTGAGTATAGAGCTTCGTTCTGCCCGGTTCCTGCATGACCTCATAGCACATCCATCCGTACAGGGTATTATTTGGATAATATCCATAATAGATAGTACCGGTATATAAATAAGGTCCCTGCTGAGTATTCAGGGCGCTGCCGAAATAATAGGCATCGAGATCGTACTGCATCTGATCCGACCAGGTGGCCGAACCGCCGCAGATAACGTTACCCGTTCCTTCTACCTTTATCTTGTTGGTTACAAGGTTAACCAAGCGGAAGTTGAACGGAAGTGCGATCTCGCTTGAGACTAAGCATCCTTCGGCCGCATAGGCCTGGGGATAGGTCCAGGTCGCTAAGGTGAAGTTTGGCGACTCCACCTCCGAAAGCTCATTTCCGGTGTAGGACACCCACGGGTCGTTATTCGCTATACACGAATAACTTGCTGTTGTGTACTGGGCCGATACCTTCCCTGCCATGGCAAGAAAGAATACTGCCAGTACCGCGAGCAATAATCTGTAATTGTTTCGCATAATTGAAGAAATGGTGTTAATAAATACGAGTCAAGCCCCTACAGACCTTTTATCTATAGGGCGTGCCTATTTATTCCTATGATGTGGGGAAGAATGAAGTATGGGGACAAACTATAGGAATTACTAACAGTAGTACTACCTATAGCCACTTCAGTTCAGGTAAGACACAAAAAAGCGAGAATTTGTGACAAGAAAAAAATCTTTTTTTTAAAATAAATTCGGAATGTATTTGCACCCATAAATATTATATTGGATACAAAATTTCCCCTCTTATCGTGAATATTCGGGGGGTGGGGATTTATGTGTGTTACCCCACCCTTGTGATTATCCCCTGATATTCCCATTTAAGCATATTGCGCCAATAACTTACGGCATCTTGACGCTATTGCCGGCGACGCTTTTTTTATCATTGTTGTAATAATCGTTCTCACTTCTTCCTCTAAGGCGGGATGATGCCTCGATAGATCGAAACAAGCCTGAAGAGCGGCAACGCGGGTGAAGGTATAGTGATCGTGCAATGCCCACTTCTTTACTACCGGAAATATCCGGTATAGTTCTTTCGGAGTATAGGCCATCCTTCCAAGCAGCATTGCAATGTGCATTTGTAGGATTTTAATACCTTCGAATTATGAAAGCGAGAGAATAATCTTCCTTTTAACATCGGAAAGCCATTCGGGCTTCATGCAAGTGATCTTTTCAATAGCATCGGCGGCGCGGGTCTGAACGATGAGATCGGGCAGGAACAAACAATCGAGGGTCTCTAAAAATACCGCTTTATCCTTTACTGCTTTAGCGACGATTTCTTCCGACCGGCCTTTCGACCGGAGATCGCCACCCGAAAGAATATTTGCTAGCGCTGAAGATACGTTATTCATAGTAAAAAGTATTTGAAAAACAACGGAACGAAAGAGCAGCGAATTCACTTTATAAAACAAAGTACTTTATTAAAACAATTACTTTATGACTACTACTGCGCAAGAAGAACTGGCCTTTATCCGTAAGGTAATGGCCGATAGCCAAACCATCATCGTTGATGACGGAAAGCCAGGCATCGCCTGGGCGATCATTGTTTCCATCGGGATGTCAGTTACCTACTTAGTAGGCCTCGGTGTCTTTGAATTCGACGTTTCCTGGTTATGGATAGGACTTTCCGTTCTTGGCTGGGGATATATCTCCTGGTATAAATCAAAAAAGATCAAACAGGACCGGATGAGAACGCTCGCCGGCAAGATTATTGGCTCTATCTGGGGTGCCTGTGGTTTTTGTATCGGCCTAACGATCACCTTAGTCTTTGTAGCCCCCCACGTTTCCGGTGAATGGGTTATCCATCCTGTGGCGATCACTTCGATCGTCTCTATTATGCTTGGTATGGCATATTTTGTAACCGGGGTCGTCTATGGCAAAACCTGGGTACGGTATATTTCTCTTGGATGGTGGCTCGGAGCTATTGGAATGCTCTTGTGGCCTACGGTTCATGTACTCGGTATCTATACGGTAATGCTGATCCTGTTTCAGCTGGTACCCGGTATCGTGTTATATCGTCAGTCAAAACAAGCACTAAGCAACGGCGCTATCGAATCGTGAAAAATTTCGATTACCAGCAGCTCGACGATATAATTCACTCGCGCATCAGGCTCGCGATCATGGCGGTACTTGCCTCGATGGCTCAGGCCGACTTTACTTTCCTCAAGGAAAAGGTCGGTGCCACGGATGGAAATTTAAGTATCCATCTCAAAAAGCTGGAAGAAGCGGAGTATATCTCAGTACAGAAAAGCTTCTTAAATAAAAAACCCATTTCTCATTATAAGCTTACCGAGAAGGGACAGCTTGCGTTCAAGGCCTACATCGATCGCCTTGAGCAGCTCATCAAATAATTGTTTAACCCCATTCACAATCACGTATGAAAACTTCACTACTCTTTGTTTCTACCATCGCTTTGGCTGCCATGATAACGATCTCGGGATGTTCGAGCAGCAGCACCGATGCCCCCGTTCAAAGCAACCATACCCTGAAGATAGGAGATACCTTTACTTATCATGAGCATCAAACCGATGGGAACGATCAGCCTATCGATGGTACCGATACAACGGTGACTGCTACCGTGGCAGCAACCGGTATTACAATAGCAGGCCGAACGGATGCAACCATCATTATTTCACCTCGTGATACCAGTGCCATTGCAGGAGCAAGTGACTCGGTGGTCTATGTATTACAAGATTCTATTACTATTATGAATGGGGTGCAAATCCCACAAACCTGGGTACCGTGTGTATTCCATGCCGGATCAAAAACTATCTATACCGATTCTATCGATGCGGTGGTAAGCGGGACCGATGCGAAGATCGCTATTACTATCGACTATCAATATGATAAAACCGATAGCTCAACGATCGGTTCTGAAAAATTTCAGACGCAGGTATTCGAGAAAAAAGTACTGGTCGATTTTTATATTCCTGTCATCGACCAACACTTTACCGAGCTCGTAACGGCCATTTATCATTATGCGCCCAAGATCGGTTTCTTTACGGCTCGTTCGGTCACCTTTAAAGGTAATTCCGATCAAAGCCCATTCCCCGATGGATCGACGTATGACGATCTCGTAAGTTATTCCTGGAAGTAATATTATTCTTTAATGAAGCGTTTGGAAATCTTTTTATTTCCAGCTTCGAGACGAATAACATACTCACCGGCAGGCAGATATTGCAGATCAAGATCGAGCGTCTCGGTAGCACCGAGGCGTTCGGTTCTGGTCAGCACCTCATGGCCGAGCAGTGAGAAGATCGAGACCTGTACCTCACTACCGCTGCTCAACCCCTGGCATTGTACCGAAAGACGATCTTTTGCAGGATTAGGATAGAGCGAAAGATCGAACTGGTGGATCGGCTGCTCATCCCCTACCGATAATGGGCTAATCACCATGAATGGTACGATCTCTCTCGGGCCAAAGCTCGCCAGATTATTACCGCTGGTTGCATTCCAGATCGTTGCTTTTTTATCGTCCTTGAGCGAGAACGAACCGAACTTCGCGCCCTGTATCATCCAGGGATACAACCCTTCCGGCAATTCGCTCTCATCATAAATTATAAAACGGTAGCAGCCGGTGGCAAGGGTGAAGGTATCTTTAATCGAAGCCCCGTCATCCATATCGCTGCGCGAATACAATACTTTATCGCTTGCATCGAGTACCTCATAACGAATACCATTACTGATACCTGCAGCAGATAGATCATCCACCTTCAATGCCAGCACAACAATATAGGAATAGCTCTTCGGCATCGTGTACGGCGTCACGCCGGTATTATTATTCGGATATTCGTCGGCCGTGTTATTTAGCTGATCGAGCACAAGGTTGAACGTGTGGCTTCCGGTGCCAAGATCGATTCCCGGCAGTGCAATGTCGAGGCTTTGATAATATTTTAAAGTGCCCGTCCAAGTATAAAGATTATCGGTTGCGCCATCAATACCATACCTTATTTTTAACGACGTAAGATCGCTCTTCCCATTATTGCGGATCGTTATCATCGGCGGCATTTGCGAACAAATCGGATTCGTACGTTTGTAGGAGGTATCAGTCGTCGGTGCCTTGATTGCCATCAGCGCCACATCGGTATTGAACTGCGGGCCTTTAGAATACATCATTTGAGTATGCACCGCATAGCCCGCACCAGAGATCGAAGGAGAATAATCGGCAAAGCGATAATCGACAGTGATCGAATCGCCGGGCTTTGCCATAGTGGTCATATCGAAATCCCAGGGATCGACTTTATCGCCGGGGCACCAGCCGGCGCGAGAGAGCGTCCACGTACCGGTCTGCGGATAGACAGGGTTTGCACCGCAATCGTCTCGCCAGAGATGCTGATCGTACTTCTTTACTCCATCAACCCAGATGCTATGCGTCTCATCGGTAAACTCAGCAGCAACCTCCGGGCCCGCACCACCATGACCGGTAGTGAAGGTGCGATACGTAATAACACCGGCATCCGGATCGAGCCAGAAGCGTTTCGGCTTTACATAATTCGAGATCGGATCGGCAGCATTACCCCAGGGATAATACCCATCATAGACAACATCGATGCGGTAGGTTTCACGGACCGGAGTACCTTCGATCATATCGAAATCTAAAGAATACAGTGAGCCTTGGGTGTATCCGTCGTACGTGGAATAGAATTCGACGCTATCATGCAATAAGAAGGCATAGTCAGTGACATCCATCGTCCACTGGTTCGTCCAGTTCTTCGGAAAACCCTGTCCGTAGGGAGTAATCAGGCGGCCGATCTCATACGGAATGATACGCTCGTAATGATAATAGGCCTGAATCTTTGTGACGTGATAGACAGAATCCGGTGAAACATATAATGAGTCGATCGCCTTGCCGGTATTATCATATTTATAATTCCAATAGCCGGCGCGAAATACTATTGCCGAATCGGTTATTGCAAACGGATGAGCAGGGTCGTTGTAAAAATAAATGATAGTCGGGCCATTGGCCGATGAATCGGTTGTCTTCTTGGTAGCATTATAGGAATATTTTTTAGTAGTATCGTGGCTGAAGGCGAAGCTATCGACCGTGGAAGTGCCGACCGTAAAATTCGGGGCATCCTTTAATACCGAATCGATGATCCCCGTATGCTTACGAAGAATAACTTTGGTGGTATAGTCCCATTGTCCGCAGGAGGGACTTGGGCAGGTAAGGCGGTAGCGTAATAAAATTTTCTCGTATTTCTTCCCCGCCGGTGGAAAGACTCCCCAGCTATCGACGGTGCCGGGAAAATTATTCCATAGGTGCTTATCGACTACCGGGACACGGGTCGTATCGCCGGTCTTTGCGAATGCCGTAGTGGCAATGAGAATAATACTTACTACTGCTAAAAAGAAACGAAGGCTTTTCATTCGTACCCCCACAAGAAGCGTGATCATAATATGAGAACGCTACAATGCCGCAGATACGCAAATCGTTCAGCCCTAACGTTATCTATTTTTAGCTTTTATTAGCGATAGCGGCTCAGCCTTCGAGCGCCTTTTGATAGGCTGCTTCATACATCGGGACGATCTGCTCTTTCGTGAAATTGGAGAGCGCATGATCGAGGGCATTCTTTCCCATTTGCGCACGAAGCGGCTCATCGGTAAGTAGCGTCTTCATTCTATCGGCGAGGGCATCGACATCACCCATCTTTACAATGTAACCGGTCTTACCATCGACATTCACTTCCGGCAATCCGCCAATATCACTCGAGATAACCGGCACTCCACAAGCCATGGCTTCGAGCGCTGCAAGGCCAAAGCTTTCATTACCCGAAGGAATAAGAAAGACATCGCTTGCCGTAAGAATAGAGGCCAGCTCCGATTGCTTGCCGAGAAAGCGCGTATGATTCCAGATCCCAAGTTCACGCGAAAGCGCTTCGCAGGCATTACGATCCGGGCCATCTCCAACGAGCAGAAATTTTGCTTTTACCCCGCTATCAATAAGTATCTTGAATGCTTTAATCGCATCGCCCACGCGCTTGACCGGCCTGAAGTTCGAGACGTGCACCAACAGCTTCTCATTGTTCTGCGCGATAAGACGCTTTAAATTCTTTGCCGTCGGCACAGGATAAAAGACATCGGTATCGACAAAATTCGGAATAGCGATGACATCTTTCTTAATGCCGTAATTAATCATCGTCTCGTTGCGTAGGAATTCCGAGACGGAGGTCACCACATCCGAAGCTTCGATAGAAAATCTCATCACCGGCTCGAAGCTTGGTTCGAGACCAACGAGTGTAATATCGGTCCCATGCAAGGTGGTAACGATCTTTATTCCATCACCAAGAATCTGCTTTGCCAGATGCGCCGACGTTGCATGAGGTATGGCATAGTGCGCATGAATGAGATCGAGCTTTTCATAGCGCGCTACTTCCACCATCTTACTCGCCAGCGCGAGTTCGTATAATGGAAATTCAAACAGCGGGTAGGTGGACATTTCCACCTCGTGATAAAAAATATTATCGATGTACTCGGCATCGGCGGTATTGCCAATCCCGGTTAAGCGCATCGGAAGCGCGTAGGTTATAAAATGGACTTTATGCCCGCGCTGGGCAAGCGACTTACCAAGCTCGGTAGCAACTATCCCCGAGCCTCCGTATGTCGGATAGCAGGTAATGCCAATGTTCATAGTTTTCATTTATCAATTGTTCCACACCTTATTCTGCCGAGACGGTCGGCCGTTCATCATCAATACATAGCCAATGGTAGCTATAGCCTATACATAAATACTGCAATACTGCGCTCAAAACTACGAAGAAACTGTTAAGCAGTCGTTATGAACGTCTTAGTATGAATCTCAGCCACGACCGGTACCTGACGATCGCTGCTGCTCTTCGCGCGCCCGAGTTGAAAGTGCTCGGCTCGCGATTCATTACCGATCTGGCCCCGGTATCTTCCAAAGAAGAAGTCGAAGCCGTCCTCGATCGTATTCGCACGGAGTTTTACGATGCCACGCACCACTGTTACGCCTACCGCCTAGGAAATCTTGGCGAACAGGAACGTGCTGCCGATAACGGCGAGCCTTCGGGCACGGCAGGTAAGCCGATCTTAATGGTACTGGCAGGCGCAGAATTAACGAATGTACTTTGCGTCGTAACAAGATATTTCGGCGGGACAAAACTCGGTACCGGCGGCCTCGCCCGCGCTTATGCCGATGCGGCACAGCTTGCTGTTAGCGAAGCAACGATCAAAGAAGTATTTCTTCTGACTTCCCTTCATCTTCATGCAAGCTACGATGAACTCCCGGCACTCGAGCGATTGATCGCCCAGAAAAAGCTCGATCGCGGCGAAGCTATCTATGGCGATACGATCGAAGTAGAAGTAAAGATCAGGCGTTCGCTGGCCGAGGCATTGAAAGATGAGATTCAGGAGAAGTTTTTCGGCCGAGTAAAAGTATTCTAATGCTCTGCGCTGCCAAAGGCTTCCTCGTACCGCTTATAATGCTCTATTGCATATTTAGTAACGATCGTCATTGCTTCATTAGTAAGCAATGGAATCGGGCGGGTGTTTTGTGGTAAGGTATTTTCGCAGGGTATGTTGATAAAAACCTGATAATTATTCATCGCCAGACGAAGCTCTCCTCTGAATTCGGCAAGCCGGGCTAATTCGAACGAGCGCAACGAAACAAATAACAACATATTGGGCACGCCTTGAGCAGAGGGCGAAGTAACCATAATGCGAGACAACAGCGTATCGAGTTCAGAACTCCTGCTATTGTTATAATACCCTTTAATAAAATCGATACAGGCGGGCCGGTTACTCGCTTGGGTAAAACAAACGAGCCGCACCACGGCATTGCATACCTGATCGGCTGTCAGTTCTAAGCGTTCGGCTATTGCCCACTCGGCTTCGGCAAGCGCGACGGTGTCGTTTGTCAGATACAGCAGATCGCCGCGCATCAGGTGATAGGGCGCCCGCGCTGTTTCCGATCGCGTGCCTGTAGAGGTATCGAGAATAGCGAGCGCTCCTTTGGCATCGTTCATATAGAGATGGCAATACATTCGCCAGCCGATGGCATCCGTACGGCCGGATTCATTTGCCACAACCTCGTATAAACTATCGGCACGGCGGTATTGCTTTGCCATCAATACTGCTCTGGCCTGCTTCATCATCTTTCCGATACGGCGCAGGCAGGGATCGGCGATGATCGAATGCTTATTGAAATAATAATTGGTGCGAAGCGAATCGTCATGGCTCATCGGCGAAGCGCCGGCGAGCAGCGAACGCTGCCACTGGCTATCGAGCGATTCGAGCGAGCGGTGATAGATCGATTGATAATCGCGCGTTGCGTATAAGCTGAGATACGCGGCCGCTCCGTATTTCGAATGCAGGTACGACGAAAACGATCCCGTCAGGGCATAGCTCTTGCCTGAAGCATTCGAGGCAAAACCTAAAAAGCCCATGATGCCGCTCACCCCGCGAGCAAGCGAATCCTGTAAAATAGTAACGGCAACGTCGTTGATCGTATGGATGCCGTTGAACACCGAATCGAATGCTTCGGCCGCGCCTTCGGTCAGGCCGGTGCTATGGCTTACCGAGAAGGGAAAACTTCCCTGCTTGTGCAACAGTACATGCACCAGTTCATGCTGCAGCGAACTGAGATTCTCTTTTGCGATATGCAGCTCGCTTCGCCACGGTTTCGAGACACTCGCATTCTGCGTGCCGACATAGCGGCTCATCACCGCGGCCGAAGGATAGAGATAGATATTGACAGCCGAGGTATCGCTGCCGAGAGCGAAGAACGAGGCGATCGAATCGAGAGTCACGCGAGTGGAATAGCGCAGGTATTCGATCTCATCCTTTGTCAGCGAGAGCTGTTGGTAATGGATCGTCGCACGGCCGGAAGTAAATGTCTTGCTTAGTTCGCGGCGAACCATCGTATCGGTTTCGATGACATCGCATTGAGGATAGCTCTGCGAAAGCAGATACGTATCGAGTGCGGCAACACCGGCGGGGATAAGTATTGCGGCAAGCAGCGAATACCATTTCTTCGGAAGCCGGATGCACCAGAAGCTCATGCCAAGCGAGGCAAAAACTATAAGCCGTGAGAACCAGTAGCCGTGTGTGAGCTCCATAGCCTCATCCCAAACAAAGCCGGGGAAATAGCCGTACTGCCAGCCATAGATAAAGATCTGCGGCCCGCAATAGCCCGGTATAAAACTGATACCAAGCCAGAGGAGCCAGCTCCCCATCACGGCAAGAATAGCAAGCGGCCTGCTCGGAGCAGTCGCACCGATGAATAAGCCGAGCAGGATAGCAATTTCAGTCGTGAACGGGACGATCTGAAAATAAAAAACGATGCCATCGCCGAGCGCGCAGTTCGGAATAAATAGCAGCGAGGCGAGCGAGACGAGCAGTGGAATAAGCGAGAGCAGATGCAGCACCACGTGCGCGCGCAGAATATCTCCGCTCGTGCGTTCATAGCGAAGCACGGCGAGCATGGTAGCGAGACTTACTGCCAGCGCCGAGATGGCCGAATACTCAAAGCCGAGGACCCGAAAGAGCGGGCTGGCAAAGAGAATAATGCCAAGCGCTACGGCAAGGTAGAAGAAGATAAGAACGCGGTGATGGCGCAGAACTGCAAGCATGAAGCAGGGAGAACGATATAACGGCAATAAAAAAGCCGCTACTCAAAATGAATAGCGGCTTTTGGAAAAGTAATCTGGTTGCTTACGCAATTGCCGGTTTACCGGAGGGGTATTCCAGGCCAAGTTCACTATAAAGATCGGCGAGATTTCGGGAGTTATAATCTTTTCGGGTGATCTTTCTACCGGTGCGCGAAAGGCGATTCAATTCTTCGATCTTCTCGTCCTGGGCGCGGTCGAAACTCTCGCTAAGTGCTGATTGCAGCTTGTCTTTCAGTGATTCTGTCATTCGTTATTCCCTTCCCTTTTATGTAAATGAACTGTATAGTTAGGCTATTAACGAAATATTGTTTTTCTTGGTTCGCGAGGGGCTGGGGTTTGGGGTGTAGGGTATGGGGTATGGGGTATGGGGTATGGGGAAACTGTCTGAACCGTGATTAATGGGATTAAACGGATTTCTGGGATTATTTTTTAAGGGGGCCTTTTACTAAGCCTGTCATTCCGAACCGAAGGGAGGAATCCCCTGACGTTCTAACAAATTGTCTTAAGCATCAACCCGCATTTCCCAAACCCCATACCCCACACCCCATACCCCACACCCCATACCCCAAACCCTACACCC
>CAYOJJ010000040.1:0-10910 GCA_964404255.1 uncultured Alphaproteobacteria bacterium
AGGTTTAGGAGAACAGAGTCATGGCACATAAAAAAGGTGCGGGTAGTACTAAGAACGGTCGCGATTCACATGCTCAGCGACTTGGTGTAAAGAAATATGGCGGCGAGCATGTACTTGCCGGTAATATTCTTGTTCGCCAGCGCGGTACGAAATTCCATCCTGGCGTTGGTGTCGGCATGGGTAGCGATGATACCTTATTTGCGTTAGTTGAGGGTACGGTAAAATTCGAGCGCTTCCGCTTGAACCGTCAGCGCGTTTGCGTCTATCCTAACTAAGAGTTTTTCTTAGAAATAAAAAGAGCGGGTTTTACCCGCTCTTTTTATTTTAAATATTTCCTAATCTTATAATGTAAGTTCAGCCCATTTGCTTTCGGCACTCTCAAGCTGAGAAGCCTGTAAGCCGTAGAGCGTATCTTCAACATAATCTTCCGATCGCATACCGATCAATACCGAGGAAACACCGGGAATAGAGCGAAGCATCAAGATCGATTTCTGTGGAAGCGATAACCCTTCTGCTTCTGCCGGTAATACCTCCTGTAATTTCGAATGGATAAAGAGTGCACGTTCTCTTGATTTCGTCAGATAATAATTGGTAATATGATCGATCACTTCATCCACCGACTCCGCATATTCCTGCAATTCATTAAATATGTCTTTATGCTCGAGCGAAGTATTTCTCAATAGATCGAAGACATACTGTAGGCGCGGACGCAAGACAGAGTATAGTAGATCACGCCATTCTTCGAAGGAGTGAAAAGCGCTCCAGCGTTTATTATCGAGCCACTCACCGACCGAAAGCATTTTTTTAATGGCATCATAGGCCTGCGGATTTAATGCAATATCTTTCAGCGCGCCATTCTTAAACTCATCTTCCATGAGTTTAAGATCGTGGACGAGCATACTGATATCGTCTTCGGGTGGAAATTCGCGGTCCGGGTAATCGCCAAGGCGGATGAGAATTTCATCTTTGATCGCATTAAGCGGACGATTAATAAGTACCCCTATATTGTGCTCGCGAGCAAATTCAATAACCGATTTTGATGAACTGACCTGATTCTTTTCCAGAATACCACCACGTTCGTAGAGATTCATTGGAAGCTGGATCACTCCAAAATGATGTTCGGAAGCAGAAAGATTTTTCCAAATGCGTTCGAGTGAGGTACGGTCGATCGATTCTTCCGGCTTAGGAAATGTATTGGAGCTGATACCGTACCACTTGATTCTCCCACGCTCCACTTCGGTCTCAAGATAGGCAAGAGCTCTGGCAATTCGTTCTTCGTACATATCCCGAATCTCATCCTCGGGAATAGCTTCTTCCTTAATAGCCCATTGAATGAAATACTCCGGGTTATGAAGTAAGTACACATCGAGCGTTTCAAGCTGCAACCGCTCCAGTGAACGAGTGATCTGATCTTCTAAAAACTCCGGGTGGATGGAATGCCAGAGACCCTGCCCGTAACGAACAAGCTCCGATTCGAAGCTACCGATAACATACTCCGCTTTGGAATGGCCGACCTGCTTCGAGACTCGTTCAAAGTTCTGTCCCTGAATATACCCGCCTTTAGAAACGACCACGATCTCATCGCGCTGCAATTCGCCTGTAGAGAAAATGGTTTGTAATACTTCACCAATCAATACTTCAGAATTCCCATCGGCATAATTAGCGCTGGTATCGATAATATTTACGCCCATCCTGATCGCTTTAGTAAGCGCATTGCGGTGTTCCAGTACTCGTGCATCCACGCGGTAGGAACCGAAACCAACCTGGCTGACATGAAGCCTGGTTCTGCCGAGAGTATTGAATTGCTTTACGATCGTACTTTCTTTCTCACGGAAGCGAAGTGTACCTTCTGCGGTTGCAAATCCTGAAGTCATCTGGTTCTTTCAAATTATTGCCGGGGTAAACAACAAATGGCCGCTAAAAGTGAAGTAATAAAAAAGGGCGCATCTGGCGCCCTTTTTAGAAACCGTCCAAAGCTCTTACTCCGAGAACCAGGTAAACTTAAAGCAGTTATCATCCTGAGCATTAATGGGGAAATCCTTTACCCAGGGCTGCATGAGGTGATAATCTTCATCGTAATAAATAATAACCTGCGGTGCATCGTTGATGGCAAGCTGGTCGCATTGCGCCCAAAGCGCCATTTCTTTTGCATGATCTGTTTCGTTAATGGCCAGATCATAGAGTTTATCGAATTCCGGATTATTATAGCGCGTCTGATTGATCGAGCTTGGGCCGGATTTTGGAATACTTTTGCCGTAGAGAATATTCAGGAAATTTTGCGGATCGGGATAGTCAGCGATCCAGCCAAGACGGAAGTATGCCGCTTTACCGTCATCGATCATCGGAGTAAGCTGTGCCCACTCTTTCACTTCCAGGTTAACATCTAAGCCAAGATTCTCTTTGATCTGGCCCTGAATAGCCTGAGCAACGTCCTGATTACGACCACCACCTTTATTTATATATAACGTAGGCAGGGTAATAGTCCCGCCAAGCTCTTTCTTAGCCAGTTCGAGTTCTGCTTTTGCACTGTCGGGATTGAAAGCGAAGCCCTTAATACTTTCGAAGGGGTATCCGGGAAATCCCGGAGGTACTAAGCCGTGTTCCCCGGGTGCATGGGCCTGTCCTTTGAGGATATATTTGACAATTTTCTTCCGATCTATTGCAAAGCTAATAGCCCGGCGAAGATGGAGATTTGAAACGGGTGAAAGTGTACAATTAAAGCCATGGAATTGAGTTGCAAGTGCAGCAATATGCTTCATTTGATATTTTTTATAATCCCCCTTAAGATTTAACCCCTCATCAATTACATCAGGAAAGAATTCGTTTGGAATACGATATTGGTGATCTAAATGGCCAGATTTAAATTGCAAGAACTCTGACTTATCGTCCTGAATAAACGAAAAATGAATTGAGTCAGTGTAAGGAAGTCGATTCCCGGCATCATCAAATTGCCAGTAGCGCTCGTTACGAGCCAAAATACAATATTGACCCTCTTTATACTCTACAAAGCGATACGGCCCTGTACCTACACCATGATGAGTAAAATCCTTACCATATTTTTCTACTGCCTCATGTGCATAAACAAATGTGTTACTTAATGCAACATAATTAACAAAAGGATAAAACGGCTTAACCAAGGTGACAACAAAGGTGGTATCATCCGGGGCTTGTAACCCCATTACACCACCTGCCAACGTAGCTTTACTATCGAAGTACTCTTTTGCACCTTTGATTACTTGGAAATAGGGGAGTGCAAGGGTGTTTGTGCTCGGATCAACAGCACGGGTCCAGGAATAAACTACGTCCTTTGCAGTCATTTTCCTACCTTTGCCATTCGGGAAGCAGGCATCATCGTTAAAATAGACATCCCCGCGTAAATGAAAAGTATAAGTAATTCCATCCGACGAAATATCAGGTAATCCTTTGGCAAGAGCCGGACGAATCTTCAACTCATTATCGAACTCAAGAAGCTGGTCGTAAATATTCTGGCCGATATGACGGCTGGTAGCATCGTTGATCTGTGGTGGATCGAGCGAGCGAAGGTCGCCGGTCTCATTTACATTCAGCGTACCGCCTAATTTTTTTCCACCTTTGCCCTCGCGCAATTCGTGGCTTGAAGAATTTTTTCTTTTGCAGGAGCATATTAAGCAGGCGCTCGCAAGTAACAATAACAAAGAAGTACGCATAGAAGATAGCATTAATAGAGCTATAGTAACCGTTTCTCAGGATGTTGCGCTCCCGGAACCTAACCGTATAGAATTTCTCTTTGTCACTCCGTGACTATGGCGAGAAAGTGTGCGACCTCGATGCCGATAGTGCTTTTAGTGAGCGCTATCCTTCTCGCTTTACGGCTTTTTTCGCCCTTATCTCATACTCATATCGAGCGCCATGGCACAGGTGCGGTACAAATCTCTGCCCCTTGTGCTGCTTGTGAATTCGAATCTACCCAGGCGCTGGAAGCATCTGCAGCTATAACGCTGGAGGCGAAACGGCTTCCCGATATTAGGATCGTTACCCCGAAGACCATCGAAACCCCGACAACCGGGGAAACCTTATCCGCTTTATTACGAGGCCCTCCGGTTCTTTCATAACCATCCCTGCCATCTATGTTTCTGCACCGCTATGCCCGGGCAGAAGGTATTTCTAATAATTATTTTTTCTTGGTTATGAAAAACTATAAGATTGTATACTCTTTTTTCTGCGTACTGTTTATTATTTCATTTGCGTACGTTACCGAGGCCTCAGCCGCAAATCTTCTCGATCATCTTCATTATCACATATTAGTGCTGGATTCTGCCAGAGCGCTACCGTTGCAGCAGGCGCGAGTGGCGCTAAGAAAAGGCAGCCGCCTTATTGCCGGTAAGATCACCGATGTACTCGGGAGAGCAGAAATGGAAGATATTGAGCCGGGCACTTATACTGTAACGGTGAGCCTTGTCGATTATTACAAAGCACAAAAAACGGTGATGATTTCCGATGTTCATACGAGCGATACGATCCTGCTTTCTACGATCACACAGGACGAAGTAGTTGTAGGAGCAGAACCGGAAAAAGAAGTACAAAGTATCGATATCAAGAATGGGGCACAAGTTGCCGATATTCAAAATGCCCATGGTTCGCCTTCGGCACGAATGATCAGTGTGCTGCAGCAAAATATTCTCGGTGCCAGCCGTGCTCCGACAGGAGAAATACATATCCGAGGCCAGCACGCCGAGTATTCTTATTATGTCGATGGTATCCTTATTCAACCCGGCGTATTCGGTGGCTTTAATGAAGTAGTAGAGGATAAGGTTATCGACCGAGCTATATTTTACACCGGTGCCTTACCGGCCGAATATGGCGGCCCGACCGCTGCCGTTATCGATCTGCAGAACCGCGTTCCGAGCGGCGCGGCGCGGCTCGATGTCGAGACGTATGCCGGTAGCTACCTCGAGCGAAATAATCAACCTCCTTCTGATCTTGGAATATCCTCGCCTGTTTTAAAACCTATCAATATGAACGGTCAGACAATATCCATGAGTAATCACTTCGGGGATCTTGGCGTCTTTATTTCGGGCAACCGGCAGGAAACCGACCGTCGAATCGATGCGCCGCTTCCTTATATTTATCACGATCATGGGTTCGATTATTCTCTCTATGGTAAGCTCGATTATATTCTCGGGGAGAATGATTATATCACGAGCAATATCAATTGGAGCAAGACGGTAACTGAATTGCCGTTCGACCCTGTCGAAGAAGGCATAAAAGACGACCGCCAGAATACGATGAATTCCTTTCAGACGTTATCTTTCTATCATACTATAAGCCGTGAAGCCGATAAAGAAAGCGATCTATTTATCGGTGCCTTTGCTCGTGAAGGTAGTTTACACTTTGCACCGGGTACTATCGATCCACATAGTTTTTACTTTGCCGACGATACTTCCACCGGTTATATCCTCGGGGAAGATCGCGATTATTTTACCTATGGCATTCGTACGAAATGGAATAACCGTTTTTCTCATCAACTGCTACTCTCTACCGGTTTGAATCTTTCTTCTACGTCGGGCTCCGGCCAGTATATAGCGAATGATTCGTTACAATTACATCCGAAAACCATAACATCCGATTTTACCGGTACCGATTTCGGTGTGTTTGTTCAAACGGAATATCATCCGTTAGAATGGATGCGTTTCGATATCGGCTTGCGCTACGACCAGCAGGTAGCTCCAGATAAACCACTACAGACGGCACTAAGCCCAAGATTTCGATGGAATATCTATCCGGACGATGCGACGAGTCTATACCTTTCCTATGGAAAATATTTTATTCCAATGAATATCGAAGAACTGCGTAGCATTGCCAATGCTGCGGTTGTCAGCGATGCGATGATTGTTCCCACTCTTGCCGAGCGGGACGATGCCTATGAGATCGGCCTCTTACATGCGTTCGATTTCGGATTGCATACAAAGATGGATGTATTCCATAAAGTGCAGCTACCGGGTGTCGATGATGAGGTGATCGGTTCAACTTCAATTGAAGCACAGGTCAATATTGCGAAAGTGACGATTAGCGGTGTTGAAGTTGGCTGCTCTTATAGTGAGCCGAACGTACCCTGGAGCGGCTATATCAATGCTTCCCTTACTCATGCCTATGGCTCCGGCGCTATTACCGGCGGATTCCTGCCCGTTGATAATGCGGGCGCTGCAACCGATCTCGACCACGATCAGCGTCTTTCATTGGTAGGCTCCTTAACCTATGAACCTTCGAATTGGTATGCAACGGTTACCACTATTTACGGATCGGGATTGACCAATGGTACTGAAGGCTATGAGTATAAGACCGGATTATTCGATTTTAACCAGGGCGCTCATACCACTCCTTCATGGATCGTCAATGCCTCGCTTGGATATACCTTCTTATTAAAAGGCAGTGAACTCGAACTTTCGCTGTTTATGAATAATATATTCGATAACATTCACTTGATAAAGGGCTCGTTCTTTAGTGGCGCGGCTTGGGAAGAGCCAAGGAGTTTGATGGTAAAAGCGGAAGTACATCTTTAAAATAAAAACGGGGCCTTCGGGCCCCGTTCTTATTAGATGGGCTCTTACCCTTTTTTCAAATCCGGCTTGGTAAATTTTGCTACTACCAGCCCTGCCAATGTCCAGGTGACTACTTCATCGGCTGCAAAGATGAGATTGAAATCTACCGGAGCATGCATAAAAAGAATATCTCCGACTCTGGCTATAAGGGCGATGATCAAGCCGATCATTACCATAAAACGTACTCGATTACCATAGGTAGCAAGAGACCAGGATATTTTCGAGAGCATCGATACCGCAATGACCATCACGATAATATCGAGGAGAATACCCTTGATAAAAAACATCGGGTTCATCATGTCGTCTCCTTCAGCGGAATAAAATACCATTGCGACCGGGCCCACTTTCGCTTTAGCCATATGAGTTTCGGGATCGCTCATTCCCGGAATCGTATAAGCACCGGAAGCAGCATTTCCGGATTTAATAGTCGATACGACCGCATCTTCGTTAGAAAAAGAGTGCATGGTCATTTTATGCCAGGGAAGCACAGTCCAGGAAATAGCCCCCCATAAAAACATAGTTAATCCTCCGAGAATACTGGCGATGATAATTTTTTTCATAGGTCTTATCGTTAGAGTGGTGAAATGATGCTCCAAAAATAAGCAAAATATCTTTCATTTCCAAATACTTATACCCCCCGAAAATGGACTTTTTCCCACTTGTGCAAACAGCAGGATTGTAACTCCCGGGGCAGTATTGCATTTTAGAACGATGGAGATATTCTGTACCCCGAACTGTTAGTAGGCTTCTTGCTAATCCAGACTGAAGTAACCTCAGATATGAAACGACCCCACTATATAATAGGAGTGTATTGCCTCTTATTATTATCGACAGTATCGGTATTTGCACAGGGAAGAGCCATTATACCGAACCCCATTATTTTTTGTACCCAGGTACCTATGCCATTCGATTCCAGTACCTGTACGGCGGTATTTTGCAATCACCAGGCAAGTATCTTTAGCGCGGTTCGCGGCGGAGATCTCTGGATTATTTACCCCGATGGTACGACAAAGAATCTTACCCAACTGGCCGGCTATGGTTCGATCGGAGCCCAGGGTGCAAACTCCATTGCGGTGCGGCAACCGTGCGTCCATTGGAGCGGTAAAAAAGCTCTCTTCAGTATGGTTATCGGAGGTCCGGCATCGATCGGGGCTCAGGGGCAGTATTATTGGCAGATCTATGAGGTTTCCGGTCTGGGGAAGAATGAAAATCCGGTGATCACAAAGGTCGCCAAACAGCCGGCGACCTACAATAACATTAGTCCGATCTATGGTACCGATGGCAGGATCATTTTTACCAGCGATATGCCGCATGCCGGACGCTCACATTTATATCCGTTACTGGATGAATACCGCGGCGCCCAATCGGTAACCGGGCTCTGGAGCCTTGATACTTCAAGCGGCGATATCTTCGAGATCAATAATACCCCTTCCGGCGCATTTACCCCTTTCATCGATAGTTATGGCCGCCTTATTTTTACCCGGTGGGATCATTTACAGCGCGATGGAAATGCCGACGCCGATGCGCTCGGCAAGACTCATAACGGGACATTTAATTATTCCGATGAATCTGCTGCTGCAACGGTTACCAGTTCAGTTACGGAAGTATTCCCCGAGCCGCAGAACCAGCGCCAGGACCTTTTAGCGGGTACCAATATCAATGGCATGGAATTTAACCAGTTCTTCCCCTGGCAAATTAATGAAGATGGCACCAGTGAAGAAACGCTCAACCATAGCGGCCGCCATGACTTTCGTTTTGGCATCGGCGCTTCGATCAATGACGATCCGAATGTCGTCAACTTAAATTATGCAACTGCCGGAAGATTGAATAGCAGTACCTTTCTTTCGAATTTTATCCAAATCTCGGAAGACCCTACTCATGCCGGCACTTATTATGGTATCGACTGCGGTGATTTCGGTACTCATGGTTCGGGACAGATATTAAAAATATCCGGAGCTCCGACACTCGATCCGGGTCAGATGAGCCTAACCTATATCACCGATAAAACAACTTCGAGCTCAACACAAGAGGGAAAGGCGCCGGCGGCAGCCAATAGTGGAAAATACCGGAACCCACTCGTGCTTTCTAATGGTAAACTTATTGCAGCGCATACCTCGAATACCTTCGATGATAGAAATATCGGTACGGCAATTGCACCGCAATCGCGTTTTGATTTCCGTTTAAAGACATTGAAGCAGGTTGGAGGAGTATGGATACCCGATTCACTGATCACCCCGGGTTTTAGTAAGCTCATTACCTATTGGGATCCCGATAAGAATGTAAGCTATAATGGCGCACTTTGGGAGATCGATCCGGTGGAAGTTCGCCCGAGAAGCATTCCCTTAAGAAGAGTATCTACGCTTCCATCGCCCGAGGCACAAGTCTTCGCCGAGGAGGGGATCGATGAGGCGGTATTCAGAGATGATCTGAAGCAAAAAGGAATGGCGCTTATCGTTTCGCGAAATGTAACGCATCGCGATAAAACCGATCATCAGCAGCCATTCTATCTTAAAGTTCATAATAGCACGACACAGACTCCAAACTCCAGCGGCAAAGTGTACGATGCGGCACATTTACAATTGTATCAGGCTGATAATCTGCGTGGCTATCATTTCTTTGGGAGCACCCAACCAAGTGCCGGCCGCAGAGTACTTCCGGTATTTATGCACGATGCTGCCATTGCTCATAATCCGGTAACAGCCGGGGAACAACCGTACACCGTCAAAGTAGCTTCCGATGGTTCGGTAGCCTCGTTCGTACCGACGAGGCGGCCGATAACCTGGGCTGTTGTCGATAGCGATTTCAATGCTGTCGTAAGAGAGCGATACTGGATCACAGCACAGCCGGGTGAGATCAGGGTTTGTGCATCTTGCCATGGAACGAACGACGAAGCAACAACAAACCTCGATCCTGCGCCGCAAAATAAACCGGAAGCGCTTCGAACACTGCTGAAATACTGGAAGGCAAACCATACGCCGATCGCACCACCTGCGCCTGCCCTTGTCTCTCCGGCTTATGATTCCACCGGCGTTACGATTTCGCATCCGCTCGTCTGGAAGTATGCGCTTGGTGCAACGAGTTACCATGTACAGCTCTCGAAGAGCCTTGCTATGACCTTCCCATTGCTTAACGATACCGCAACGACGGCCACGTTCCATACGGTAAGCGGCTTGGAATATAATACAAAGTATTATTGGAGAGTGAGTGCAAAAGGAGATGGAGGCCCGGGGCCCTGGTCTGATATCTGGAGCTTTACGACCAGCGCTTCGCCGGTTCCACCGGATATTCCAGTCTTATATTCTCCCGCAAATGATACTTCGGAGATGCCGCTTAGCCATCCGCTTCTTTGGCAGAAAGCCAATGGAGCGACCTCATACAGGGTTCAGCTCTCGACATCGCCGACACTCTTCCCGACAGTACTACTGGATACCTCAGTAACTTCGCTTTCCTGTGCACCTAAAGGTCTTGCGGCCAATAACATCTATTATTGGAGGGTACAAGCTTCCGGAGACCAAGGGACAAGCCAGTGGTCAACCGTCTGGAAATTTAAGACTGTCACTGTAGCGATAGCTCCGGGAGTACCGACGCTTATTTCACCGACGCTCGATTCGATGAATGTTTCGCTGACACACCCCTTCGTCTGGAATCCCGTCCCAGCGGCAGTAACTTATCACTTGCAGGTATGGAAAGACCCCGATTTCTCTAAAACTATAATAGACGATTCGGCCATTAGCAGTTCTAAATATCAATGGCTGCAATCGTTCGATTATAATAGTAAATATTACTGGCGGGTTGCTGCAAAGAACGATGGAGGAGCGGGCCCGTGGTCGGATGTCTGGCGATTTACTACGATCCAGCAAACCGATGATGTAAAAACCTCAGCCAGTGAGCCGGATTTCGAATGCTACCCGAACCCAGCCGATAAAAAGCTGACCATTATGCTTAAGCTTCGCGAGGCTTCGACTATTCGAATTCGAATCTTCGATCTTTTAGGCCGCGAACGCTTAGCTGTTGCACCTACACCATACAGTTTAGGAATAGCGTACATCGAAGCGAAAACGGATGATCTGGAAGAGGGGACGTACTATTGCCGTGTGGAATGCGGCACGCATAGCGAACTTCATCAGATCGTTGTCCGACACTAACTGGTAAAGATAGACTATAAAAGAAAAGCGGCTCGATAATTTCGAGCCGCTTTTCTTTTATAGCTTTTAGGTATTAATAACGGTCGCTTCCGCCGCCGCCGCCACGGTATCCACCGCCACCGCCGCCGCCACGGTATCCGCCGCCGCCGCCACGGTATCCACCGCCACCGCCGCCGCCACGGTATCC
>CAYOJJ010000041.1:0-9353 GCA_964404255.1 uncultured Alphaproteobacteria bacterium
CCCCGGACCCCAAAATAAAAAAGCCCCCGGTTTTCACGAACCGGAGGCTTATTGAATCGATGATAAAAAGATTCTTAATTCATCTCTTCCTGGACGCGCATCTGGCGACGAGCCGCACGCTGAAGTCTCATTTTGTTGAGGACCGACGGCTTTTCGTAAGCCATACGTCTACGAAACTCACGCAAAATGCCGGCGCGTTCGTACTTCTTTTTGAAGCGACGCAGGGCACGATCGATCGGTTCGTTGTCCTGAATGATGATTCCTACCACTAAGATATCCCTCCTTTACGGGTTCTTTAAGATGAATGAATTATTGAAGTATAAAATTTTCGAGCAGCTTCTTTTCGCCAACCTTATCGAAATTAACGATAATAGCATGGCGGCCGCTGGCCGTCACTTCCTTGGAAACGACGGAGCCGATATCATCCCACTCTTTATGATAGACGGCTTCCCCGATGGCATAAATGCGCTGCGGGGTGTAGTGGGTGCACTCGGAAGCCGTGAGATTGGCATGGGCCTTCGGCTTTTCGTCGAACATGGCTGCCAAATTCACGAGCATCGTATTATGGCACTTGGTGCAGCGGACCCAGAGGTTATCGCTCTGGCGCTCTCCGGTAACCGGATCGATGGGCTGCGGAGCCTCACCGGCAGCCTGGGTACGGGCTTCACCGACGATCTCTTTACGCGCGGTCTTCGTGCAGTCCGAGCATAAAAGCAATCCGGTGATATATTTCATCCGGCGACGGGTGCGTCCGCGTTGAGTACGCTTCGGCTTTTCTTCGGTTGTTTTTGCTGTCTTTGCCACGGCCTGTCTCCAAAAAGTAGTATATTTGTCCAGTTCCTTTCGAAAATCAGCGAAAAACGCCTCTTTTCTACTTGGCTGGCCTTATGGGCTTAAGGGAGTGCTTACCCCGAAGTTATCCACAAAGCGCAGAATACAAATATACGAAATTTTTAACCCAGCTCAAAGAAAAATGACTTTTTACCCACGGTCGAGCCGCAGCTTCCCTTTGCAACTAAATCATTTAAACGTATAAAAACATTAGAAGTTACGGGTATTTTAAGCTTTAATCGGATTAAAGCCAAGGACTTCAAAAATTATTAGATTCTCTGTTTTTGTGTGGAAAATGGCGGATAACCACCCCATCAAAAAGAGGGTCATTTTTTGATGATAAATTGTGGATTGGTGAAAAATCTTTAGAGTCCCGTAGGGACGAAACGTTGGTAGCCCCGTGCGTGAGCGCGGGGTTAATTGTTTTTAAAAAGCCCCGAGCTCCATAGGAGCGAAACGTTACATCGGCTCATGGAAAATATACCGTTCATCATATTCAATATTATTCGATCTCAGGAAATAAATATACTCTTCCTTAAATGATTTCTGTCGATGATGCTCTTCTTGATTAAGAATATATCGCACCACTTCATCTTTTTGTGAATGAGAATGAGCGAAAGCCCCGAAGCCCTCTTGCCAGGCAAAGTTTGACATTCCTGTCTTCCCTTTTATGTAGAGCGTTGCATTTGATTTAACATCACGCACCAGATCCGATAATGCAATCTTCGGATGCAAGCCAATAAAGATATGAATATGATCCGCTACACTATTGATGGTTATGAGTTTGCAATCATGGTGTGTGATGATACCGGTGATATATCTATGAAGATTTTCTTTATGATCCAAGGGTATCAATGCCGATCTATATTTAACTGCAAAAACGAGGTGAATACAGAGTTGTGAAAAAGAATTTGGCATGACGACAAATACTTATGTTAATAACGTGTCGCTCCTACGGAGCTCTAAACAAAAATACGAATCCTAACCCCGCGCTTACGCACGGGGCTACCAACGTTTCGTCCCTAACGGGACTCTATTGTTCCGGTTTAAGATGATTCGTTAGGACATTCGAGGGATTCCTCCCTTCGCTCGGAATGACAGGTTTAGTAGAGGCCTTGGATCGCCACGTCGTCCGCCGCGGCGGACTCCTCGCGATGAGAAAACATAATCCCAGCAAATCCCAATAATCCCATTAATCCCGGTTCAGACAATCACCCGCCCCAATCCCGCGGATACCTAAAATCCGTGTTGATCGTGCGCATGCCGATCTTGGCTATTACCGGGGGTTGGCGTTTGTATTGGTTGTGCTGGATGAGTTTGCGGATCTTGACGATGCGTTCTTTGGCGAAGCCTCTGGTGATAAGCTCTTCATCTGTTTCGCGGTGATCGACCATGTAGAATAAGATGCGGTCTGCTTCGAGGTAGGTGAGGCCGAGTTCTTGTTCGTCGGTCTGCCCTTCCCAGAGATCGGCGCTTGGGGCTTTTTTGATAACAGCTTCTGCAATACCGAGCGCTTCGGAGAGCTGCCAGACCTGAGATTTATATAAGTCTCCAATGGGGTTGATCGCGCTGGCATTATCGCCGAACTGCGTCGTGTAGCCGAGGAGTCCTTCGGTTTTATTCGAGGTGCCGAGCACGAGCGCGCTGTGCTTTACCGATCTATCATAGAGCACGATCATTCTCGTGCGCGCCATGATGTTGCCTTTGCGCAAAGCGCTCATATCGGGGTTCGCATCAAAGAAGGGCTGCACCATCGGCGTAATCTCAACGACTTCACTGCTGCAGCCAAGTTGCGCGAGTACAATTTCAGCATCGCCACGGCTGGCGGGGTTGGAAGTTTTATATGGCATCATCACGCAATGCACATTCTCTTTGCCGAGTGCGCGAACAGCGAGAAAAGCCGAGAGTGCGGAATCGATACCACCGGAAAGACCGAGGACTACTTTTGAAAAACCGAACCGGTGCAGTTCATCCTGAATAAACGTGTCGAGCACTTTAAGCGTCTGCTCGACTGGCAAGTGCAATTCGCCCGGAAGCTGCATGCGATATAACGTAAGATAGCTTAAGAAATCTTGGAAAGCCCGTGCTTTAAGCGGCGCACACCTTCGGTAATGTCTTCATCGGAAGCGGCAAACGATAAGCGGATGTAGCGCGCATCGCCGAACGCATCGCCGGCAACCAGTGCCAGGCCTTCATGCTCGAGCAGATATTCGCACAACGCATACCCGCCACTGATAAACGTACCATCCGGCGTTTCTTTGCCGACGTACGAAGAAATATTAAAGAAGATATAGAAGGCACCCTGCGGATGGGTGAACGAGATACCGGGTATCTCGGCAAGCAAATTGCAGACAAGATCGCGGCGGCGCTGAAATGCCTGGCGCATCATCTCAACCGATTCCTGCGGACCACTGATCGCTTCGATAGCCGCTTTCTGGCTGATCGAACTCGGATGCGAAACCGCCTGCGATTGCAACCGGATCATTGCATCGATGATCCACTTCGGCCCCGTGGCATAGCCAAGGCGCCAGCCCGTCATGGCATAGGCTTTTGAAAGACCGTTAACGGTAACTACCTGATCGGCAATATCGCTGAAAGCGCCGAGCGAAAAGTGCTTGTTATCGTCATAGACTAACTTCTCGTAGAGTTCATCGACGAGTACGATAAGCCCGGCTTCTTTGATGATCGGTACCAATGCTTCAAGATCACTCTTGGTATAGATAGAACTCGTGGGGTTGACCGGTGTATTGAGCAGTAATAACCGCGATTTCGACGTGATCGCATTCTTTAATGCTTCGGGCTTTAAGAGCCAGTTCTCATCCTGCTCGGTCTTGATCGTTACCGGCGTTGCTTCCGAGAGTCGCGCGATCGCTTCATAGCTTGCCCAGAACGGCGAAGGGATCAATACTTCATCGCCGGTTTCGCACACGGTAAAGAGCGTATTGCTCAGTGCATGCTTACCACCGGACGTAATGATGATCTGATCGGCGGAAGTCTGGATGCCATTATCGTTCTTAAATTTATTGGCGACGAGTTCGCGAAGCTCCGGCAATCCTTCAGCAGGCGTGTACTTGGTAAAATTATCGTGAATAGCTTTGATAGCTGCTTCTTTGATATTCTCTGGCGTCGGGAAGTTCGGCTCGCCGGTCGAGAGGCTGACGATCGACTTACCCTGCTTGCGCAATTCCGTAGCGCGGGCCGCTATTCTGAGCGTTGGAGAGTCTTCGACATTTTCTAAGCGTTTTGCTAATCGTACCATCATATTTGTCTCGATCATTTCCATTGCTCGCTGTTCTTTCCTTCGTTAGCGTTTAGAGGTCTCAAACTTTTTCTTAAGCTCGCGCTGTACGGCAGAGGGTACAAAATCATCGAGCTCGCGGCCATATCTGGCCAATTCCCGGATAATGGTAGAATTCAGAAACGTGTACCGCTCATGGGGCATAAGGAAGATCGTGGAGATATCTTCGAGTTTGCGGTTCATCAATGCCATCTGAAATTCGTAATCGAAATCGCTGATCGCGCGCACGCCGCGAATCACGGCAACAGCCTGCTGGCGATGCACGTAATCAACCAATAATCCTTCGAACGAATCGACTATCACATTAGCAGCAGAAAGCGTTTGACTGGCAGCTTCTCTGCAAAGAGCGACTCGTTCTTCCGTGGAGAAGAGCGTTGTTTTCGAATTATTGGTAGCTACAGCAACGATCACTTCATCGAAGAGTTCGCTGGCACGGCCGATCACATCGAGATGCCCGTTCGTGATCGGGTCAAAGGTCCCCGGGTAGATCACCCGTCGTGTCGTGCTCATGCGGTAGTGCTCGTAACTGTAAAAAAGTGAACGTCGCTTCCCCGGCAGAGCGTTCGCGGATCACCACCAGATTCGGCGGGATCGTGAGGTCGCTGCCGGTGCGATGTTCGATAATAACAATAGAATCAGGAGTTAAGAGCCGCGAGCCGGCGATGAGTTTTAGCAAAACTTCCGGCAGGTTGGGGTCTTCGTATGGAGGGTCGGCAAAGATAATATCATAGCTATCTTGTTGCAAAGTAATATACTTATAAACGTCGGCCTTTGCAATTTTTAGCGGCTCACCTAGGGCTGCCGCATTTGCCTTCATGGCATTAAGGGCATGCTGGTTTGCTTCGACCCCGGTAGCGCTCCCTGCTCCCCGGCTCAGAGCTTCCAAGGCAAACGCGCCGCTCCCGGCAAAGAGATCGAGTACGGAGACCCCCTCTAAGTCTATGAGATTAGTGAGGATATTGAAGAGGCTTTCGCGGGCGCGGTCCGAAGTCGGCCGTGTTTTCTCGCCCTTTGGCGCTTCGATGATCCTGCTTCTATGCTTGCCTGAGATGATGCGCATTAATCGAGCTTGATAAAGGGCTCCATTTTCTTAAACTTCGCTTCGCCAATGCCTTCGACATTCATCAGTTCATTGAGCGAGCGGTATTTACCGCGTTCATTCCGATACGCTATAATACGAGAGGCCATCACCTTCCCTACTCCGGGAAGTTGGGTCAGCGCCGAACTATCGGCTTTATTGATGCTAAGCGAATGCTCGGCAAGTCCTTCGCCTTTCTTAGCGGTATGAAGATGCTGTTGCTCGCTGGAATCGATCGCTTGCTCCGGCATCCAAAACTGATGCTTTTCGCTCGTTTCGCGCTCACGAGATAGCTCGGCGAAGACACTATCGTTATGGCGCTGTACTTGTATCTCAGCCGCCGAGCGAGCCGAAGGAAACCACTCATTCCACAAATACTTCCCGCCGCGAACGAGACCAACCGCCAACCCAAGCCCGAGAAACAGCAGCGCCGCTTTATACTCCTTCGGAGTAAAGTAGCGTTGGGCTATCGTGGAAAGCCACTCTCGTTGGCGCTTAAGCATTACTTAGTGTAACTCAATACCTCAAATATACTTTTTAAAAAGCAAAGAGCGGCAATGCCGCTCTTTTGCATGATGCTCTCTCGCTTAAGAGAACATTGACTTTACATTATCGAACATTCCGGCATGTTCGTTCTTCGCGCCGGATTTCTTTCCGGATTTCGATTTCTCGGTGACGGTACTCTTAAAATTTTCCGACTGCGAAAGTTTTTCGATCAATTCTTTTTCGCTCTTGCTGATCTTCGTCGGAGTCACGATATGTACTCGTACGAGCTGATCGCCCTTACCATTGCGATTAAGGTGCTGAATACCTTTATCGCGCATGCGTAAGATCGTCCCAGAGCGAATGCCGCTCTGAATTTTTAGCAATGCTCTTCCGGTAAGCGTCGGTACTTCTACTTCTGCACCGAGCGCTGCCTGCGGGAAGGTAATATCGAGATCGAGAATAACATCGTCGCCATCACGCACGAAGATATCGTGCTCAAGCTCTTCGATCACGACCAGCGCATCGCCCGCTGGGCCGCCTCTGCGGCCGACATGGCCCTGGCCATTCATCGTCAGGTAATTTCCATCGCTTACACCGGCAGGTATCTTTACTTTCAACGTAGATTCCTGCTGTACGCGTCCTTCGCCTGAGCAGACATTACATTTCTCTTTGATGATCGTGCCGCTGCCACCGCACGTCGGGCACGGGCCGACATTTACGAACTGGCCGAAACCCATCGAACGTACCTGGCGTACCTGGCCGGCACCGTTACAGGTTTGGCAGGTCTGCACACCGGAGCCTTCTTTCGCACCGGTACCGCTGCAGGTTGAGCAGCGCTGAAAATGTTTTACGCGAATCGTTTTTTCTACACCGACCGCGATCTCTTCAAGCGTCAGGCCTAAACGAATCTGAATATCAGATCCACGCTCCGGGCCAGCCTGCGTACGACCACCGGTAGCGCCACCGAAAAACGAATCAAAGATACTGCCGCCACCCATGCCCGAAAAAATATCGGAGAAGTGGCTGAAAATATCCTGCGGGTTCTGGTACTGACCGTAGTCATTATTGCGCATACCCTGATGCCCGAAGCGATCGTAGCGCGCGCGCTTATCGGTATCGCTCAAGACTTCATAGGCCTCAGTTGCCTCTTTAAATTTTTCTTCGGCTTCGGCATTGCCCGGGTTCTTATCCGGATGGTATTGCATAGCAAGCTTGCGGTACGACTTTTTAATATCGTCTGCCGAAGCAGCTTTCTCGACGCCGAGTATCTCGTAATAATCTCTTTTCATTTCTTATTCCGTGTCTGGGGATTTTGCAACGATCACTTTAGAATGACGAAGGATCGTGTCATTCATTTTATATCCTTTCTGGACTTCCGTCGTGATCGTGCCGGGCTCTATATCGGTACGCGGTTCTTCCATCAGCGCATCGTGCAGATTAAAATCGAACTGGGTACCGACCGATTCGATCGGCGATACTCCATTGCGTTCGAGCACCTTGATAAAATTTTTATAGACAAGCTCCACGCCTTCGGCCACCGGATTTTTTTCTTCCGGCTTGATCGAAGCAAGCGTGCGTTCGAGATCGTCAACAGTGCCAAGCAATTCTGTCACCAGACGCTTGTTGGCTTCGAAGATTAGCACCGAGCGCTCCTGCTCATGGCGGCGGCGCATATTTTCCAATTCAGCGGTGCGACGAAGCAGCATGTCCTTGGTTTGCAATAGCTCTTCGCCAAGTACATTTACATGATCCTGCAATGCAGTCAGATCTTCGGATTGCTCTGCTTCTTCGGGGATCTCTGGTTCTTTTTTTGATTTTCCTAACATACAATTAGTGTTTATGAGGCAAGTGCCTGGCTCATAGCCTGGGCAACATATTGCACCAGGGGTGTTACGCGCGCGTAGGGCATTCGTTTCGGCCCGATGATGGCAATGGTGCCATGCTGCTCGCCTGTGCGGTACGTAGTCGAAATAATGCTATAGTTCGACATCCACTGATCGTCAAGCTCGCTACCGATCTTGATCGAAACGCCGGCCTCCGCCATCTTGCTTCGTTCGAGGACGTGGATCACTACTTCCTCATTTTCAATTAGCTCGATGATACTTTGTACTTCATCGTCGCTGAATTTGGTGCGCTGGAATTCCGGCTGGGTAAGAATATTATTCGCCCCGGATATTTTTACGCGCTCGCTTCCCGGGTCGTCGAAGAGGCGCTCCGGTGAATCGAGAAAAATTCGTAGGATCGATCTATCGGCTTCGGATAGATCGGCAATGCTCTCGCTGAAAATAGCTTTCACCTCGCGAAAGGTTTTTCCGGAGAGCCGCTCATTTAAAACAGCAGCGAGTTCTCCGAGGCGGTTGCGCTCAAGGTCGGAGCTGGTTTCCAGCGTCACCGTACGTATTCTTCCGCCACGCGCTGCAACAACGATCAGAATTCTATTCGAGCCGATCGGTACGATCTCCACGCGCTCTAAGATGGCATCCTGCAATGCCGGCAAGACGAGTAACGAAAGCTGCTTGCTGAGTTTCGCAAGGATATTTGCCGACTCTTTTATCATCTCCTCCGGCGTTATCGCTGCGGCCAGAGAACTGGTGATCGCGGCGCGCTCGGTCTCGCTCAAATGCTCGAGCATCATGAGGTTATCGACATACAGGCGGTAGCCTTTATCGGTCGGGCGGCGACCGGCACTCGTATGAGGATGATCGATATAGCCGAGGTACTCGAGATCGGCCATCACGTTACGCAAGGTAGCATCCGAAAGTCCGAGCGAACTAATGCGCGAGATAAATCTTGAGCCAACGGGATTAGCCGTAAGCACATACTGCTGCACGATCAGGCGCAGGATTTCCCGCTGCCGATCGGTCAGCGCATCGCTGCCAATGGTCTCTATGGTTTTCGGTCTTCCCATTACAAGGTTTATGGAAACAACGGGGCTGGGGTATGGGGTTTCGGGTGTGGGGTATGGGGGTTGGGTGTGTACTTGACGGCCGGTTTTTTGAAATGGGTTCGGGGGCCGGGGTTCAGGGTTCGCAGTCGCGTATCCCCTAAGTATATGCCACCATTGTCATCGCGAGGAGCCGTAGGCGACGTGGCGATCCAAGGCGGCACGGATATACAATGTAAGGTCTTGGATTGCCACGTCCGCCACGGCGGACAAGGAATCCCTGACCTCCTCACAAATTATCTTACACCTGAACAGTAGAGTCCCGGAGGGACGAAACGTTGGTAGCCCTGTGCGTAAGCGCGGGGTTAAGAGCGACATCTAATTCAAACAATGCTTAAGACGACCGGTTAGGACATGATAGGGATTCCTCCCCGCCACGGCGGATGATACCACCTGCGGTCGGAATGACAGGTTTATTCAAGGCCTTGGATCGCCACGTCGTCTGCCGCGCGGAGTCCTCGCGATGACATACAGGAAGAGTGCAGTTCCGAACCCTGAACCCTCAACCCCGAACCCTCTTACTAAAAACATCCGATACCCAACTATTCACCAACCCCTTTAAAACAACACCGCCCCGCAGTATAAACCTGCGGGGCGGTGCCTTAAGCTTGATAAGCTATACTTAGCTTACTTGCTGAGGCTCATCTTCATTCTCTCGACAGAGGTTTCTCCGTTGGCGTTGGTGAAGCTGACCTCATAGAGGTAGGTGCCACTGG
>CAYOJJ010000042.1:0-8378 GCA_964404255.1 uncultured Alphaproteobacteria bacterium
AAAGCTTTGGCCTGGTTCGGAAGTCAGTTTCCATTCTTTTAATTTGGTCCCGGTATTGGCATCGAAAATGCGTATCCAATTGCCATAAGGCAAGCCGTTTACCTTATCGGTATCGTCGGTAATAGAGCTGACAGCAAAGGTCTTACCATCGGGGCTAAAATCAGCCCAGTGATTCAATGCAAAAAATGGTTTGACGCCGGCACCCGTTTCTGTTTGAAACGTGTGGAGCAATTGAGCAGAGTGAGAATCCCAGATATAACAATTGCCATCGGAACCGGGGCAAAGAACATAATTTCCATCGTTACTGAATGTTGCACATTCGTAATCGCTGTTGCCGAAAAGATTGACTTCTCCCGGTACTACAGTTGTAGAATGAGATACTCTTAGCAGGCAGGTACTGCTGATCGTATTGGGAATGTTCAACCAGGTATATTGTAGGCCGCTGGCTGTCGAAGTAATGATATTCCAGTTCACTCCATTATCAGTACTGTATTCCAGGGTAACAATATCGGAAGCAGGGATACCAGACCAGCGGATAGTCATTTTACCCCCTGCTTTTGCCGTCTCACCTCCATTCGGAGAGTCCAAATGCAATTGGGCAAAAGCCGGCAGGCTGCAACAAAGAAGCAGGAAGCACGATAAGATTTTCAGTATCATAGATAGCTCGTGACGTGGTAACTTACTACAATTTGTTCTATGGTCAAGTTCTCAGTAACTAATACATTTTCAATGAGTAATCGGAAGTTAAAGGCTGATAGATTAGCTTAAAATACGGAACACTTTTTACCACTATGTTCGTTAAGGATCTGCATTACGGGAGGGTATCCTGTCTATCGACGACAGGATGCCTTCTTTCTTTTATAGAGGGCTGTTATGTCGGGAAAAGTTTACGTCACCAAAGAACGGTTAGCCGAGATCGAGAAAGAGCTTCAGCATCTGAAGACGGTCGCTCGTCGTGAAATAGCTGCAAAAATTGCAGAAGCAAGAGCACAAGGTGATCTCAGTGAAAATGCAGAATATGATGCTGCGCGCGAAGAGCAGGGATTATTAGAGCTTCGTATTCATAAGATGGAAATGACGCTTATGAATTCGACTATTATCGATGAGACTCAGATTACAACCGATAAAGTCGGTATGATGACAAAGGTCCGGGTGGTCAATAAAAAAACCAAAAAGGAGAACACCTATCAGTTGGTTTCTGCCGAAGAAGCCGATTTTGAAGGAGGAAAGATCTCGGTTTCCTCTCCCATAGGCAAGGCACTTATGGGGAAAGTCATTGGCGATTCCGTGCAGGTAAAAGTACCTGCCGGTACGATCGAATTAGAGATTTTGGAAATTTCTTTGTAAGCTTCATAGTTACAAAGCCTCTGAAATTAACCGAGATACAGTATCCTCGGTTACGATAACTAAAAGCCCGGATGGCGAAATTGGTAGACGCAGCAGACTCAAAATCTGCCGCCAGCAATGGTGTGTCGGTTCGAGTCCGACTCTGGGCACTCTAAATAGATCACTCGTTCTCCTTCTTTTTTGGCACTTCCTTTTTTTCTTTCTTTTTTATCAAACCTATTGCTCCTATTGTTATCAAGAGTGTGCCGATACTAATTCTCGAACCCATCGCAAATGTCGCTGATTGGTATTTCATTTCTACGGTATGATTGCCGGCCGGGACCTCGACACCCCTGAAGCAATAATTAATTCGGTGAATGGGAGCTTCGTTACCGTCGATATATGCTTTCCAAGCAGGATAAAATATTTCACTGGTACAGAGTAAGGCAGTATGTGTACTTGAGGTGGAATATGTAATAGCATTATCGTCGTAGAAGGTGCAGGTTACGGCATGGTTGACAATAGAGGCCGGTTTATTTGAAAGGGGATACTCTAAGGGCTCTTCGGTAACAGCTATATCTTTATAGAGGATGTTGCTATCCTGCATTACCTGCTCGATAGCGCCGCCATTACTTTCTATAATGGCATATACCATCCAGGCATTCGGAAAGAAATTCGGCCTTAAATAAAAATCAGCCGTTTTTTTTGCCGTATCTACTTTAAATTCATATTTTATATTTAAGACATCCTTCATTCTCGCACTGGACGGAATCTTTGGGTATCGACGTGATAATAGTAGTTGATTATATCCCTCGAACATCATTATGTGATCGACCATACCTTGGTTACGTTTGACTCCGTTTATTTGTCCCACGCGGGTTAATACCCTAAAAATATTAGAAGGAGGGATGGCCGTAAGAGTTTCGCGAAGTGGGGAAGAGAAATTGTTATTGTAATCGTCAATCGGATTCGTTTTATTAGCATTAAAGGTACCGTTGGCTAAAAAGAGGTCGGAAAATATTACTACAATAAAAAGTAATCCGGCGATGGAGGAAGAAATAATTTTACGATGGAGGAGAAATGAAATAGTAATGCCCATTCCCAGTAATACCAGCATAAGCGTTGTATGGCTCTGCACACTACTCTTAAATTCCTGTGGAATATCGACAAGCAATCCCGCCAGTATTCCGATACAGATAATTAATGGGACCAGAAATGCTCGTATTAATTGCAATCGGGTTGTATTATCCCCTAATTTCCGTGATAATTCATCAAAGCCAAACCCGGCAAACAAGCAAAAGACAAAACTAACATAACACATCATTCTCGCAGGAACACGCAAAGAACTGAAGAAGGGAAGATAGAAAAATACTCTAAATAACAAACCATTCGATCCTAAAGCAAATAAAAATCCAAATACTGCCATTGTTAAAAAAAATTTCCCTATGCTGGCTTTCCAGATATTCATAGCACCCAGAATTCCGAGCAGGAGTGTCGTTATGCCGAAAAAGAAGGCGGTATCCCAGTATAGGTAATATTCGGAGGTATTTCGGGCAGTGGAATTAAGAAAGAACGTGTCCTGGTGCTCCTGATCGTCAGGGCTATATTCGTCACCAAATGCCTTTGGAACAGCGGCGGTAATAAGCTGCTTGAAGGAGAAAGAACCTGAAGAAGCCGTTTCATAGCTTATTTCATTCCGCTCGCTCAAAGAAGCAAATTCCTTTGAGGGGAACAATTGAATACAGAACAACCCAATAGCTATAAGTATACCCAAGGCCCCCAATCCCACAGAAATAGCCGATTGCGCTGGAGTTGAAGTTTTTTTGAGCAGGGCATCAATTGTAAACCAAACGATTGCACAACCAAGGAAGAATACTATATACAAAGACATTTGAGGAGAACCGGAGAGCATCGTAATTCCAAGCAGCAACCCACCAAGTAAGGCAGAAAGAAGTTTTCGTTTAGTTATTGCTTCATGGAAATGTTTGAAAATCAATGGAAACCATGCCAGATGGAACACCTGCATTGGATGAAAGGCATGAAGCGTAAGAGGAGAAGAGAACCCATAGCCGATAGCAGCAATCATTGCCCCCAATGGGGAAATCTTCAGGTATCGGCAAAGCAGGTACATTGAAACCTGGGCAAGGAAAAAATGAAGGATAATGACAAACTGTAAAGCGCCAATAGGGTAAGGGTGCCCTCCGGAAAAGAAATCTAATAAGAGATAAGGGGGATAAAATACAGCAGTTTGTAAATCGGCAAGAAAAGGAGTACCCGAAAAAGAATAAGGATTCCAAAAAGGAAGTTGGAAATGGGAAATATGAGAAGCTGCAAAAACTCTTGTGGGGAATACGTATTCTGCAAAATCGCTCCAAAAATATGCATGACCGAAAAGCTGGGCGCCGAAGAATATACAGGTTGCTATTGCAAAAATCACATACGGTAACCACCGCATTTTAGTAGAAATTGCTTCGGATAGATTCATAGGTTTACGATAGGAAAGTAACGCTGCTTATAATAACTCCGATTCGCAACACCCTCTTCTAACCCCCTGTTCCTACAGAAGTTGCGAATACTTTTTTACTAAATGGGGCAGCTACTTAGAGTGTAATTTGGCTATACAATAATTTGATAATCCAATATGATTTAGCCCGACTATTTTTAAGGCCTCCGTAGATTTTGTATCTAAGCGCAGGATAGTACGGGCTATGGCAGAATAAAGAATATTTGCCTTCCAATGAAGCAGGCGTCGGCTCTTTTTTCTCCCGATATGCAATATATTTTGTCGGAAGGCCTCCATGGTTCGAAATAAAAAAGGAAGTAAAAAGAAATAGCCGCTCGTAATAGAAATTAACCCGGTATTTCGTAATAGCGAGTGAAGGTTTTTATGTGTATATCGTCGGTAATGCCCCAGAGATTGATCTCGTTGAATAAACAAAAATTCAAAAGCCGGTACCGTGATTACAAATGAGGTAGCAAGTGTAACTCCAGGGAGAGAGGTAAGCGATCTTAAGAATTCGATATCATTATCAATATGTTCTAAAACATCCATTAATAAAATATGGCTTATGGCTGAATTAGAAATAGCCGTTGGTATTTCTTTGAAAAACTGTACATTTTTTGCCGGTATTATTGCAGGCAGCCGTAAAAGTTGTTCATCTGTAAAGCCTGGATCAACGGCTATAAATTGGCAATTGGGGTAACACCTGGCAAATTGTTCTACTACATACCCATCGCCACAGCCTATATCCAAAATCGTATCTCCGGCAGCTAACGGGCAATATTGCCGAATAAGTGAATGTATAAATTCGAAACGAACTTGCTCCCAAGGGTGGCGTTCATCGTCTGGCAGACGATGGGCTAACGACTCGGCAAGATCCATGAATTATAATTAGGGGTGAATATATAAAACACAACATCGTTCAGATGAACGACGTGCTCCTAACTTAGATAGTTTTATGTTGGTTTCAGGCTGGAAAACATCGGATGCGCTCAGGAGGGCTGAGTTCGGTTCATCCGTTTCATTTTGTCGATCCCAATGGTCTGAAGGAGTTCGACAAGAGTCGTTTCTAATTCTTCAAACGAGCACTCACCGTGTTCAATAAAAGAGAGTACCTCCTCGCGCAATTCATCGAGCGAGCGAATATTACCATTAGTCTTTGTATGGATAAGAGGCGCTCTTGAGAGATCCTCGGGACGTATTCCCAAGGCGGCGGCAACCTTTTTCTTCGTCGTCCCGCGGGGAGAAGAAGAAAGCCCGGTAAGAATATTTGCAACAGCGCTTCGGCTTAGTCCAGAACTTCTGGCCAAGGTGTCGATGGTCTCACCTTTATAGTCCATCCAAGCCCTTAAATTTTCCGAGAACTTCATCCCATGGCTAAAAAAAACGTAAAAATCACCATTGATTTTCATTGAAAATCAATTTTTTAATTACAATAGAATCAATTAGTTACTCTTTTTAATACAAAAAAATACCAAAATAATTTGGATTCAATATGTTTTTATATTATTTTTGTATTAGAAAATGGAGTCAAGTAGACTCCGTGTAGTATAAAAGAGTACTGAATTTAAATGCCCTATCTCTTTCAATACCAGTAATAGTTTGTGGTATTGGATGGATGTAATAGGGTGGCATACTTAGCTACATTAGTAGCTAAGATTTTATATTTCGATGACAGCAACAGCATATGCGTAGTACTGATGTATCCATAGCACCATTCCGTGGCTTTACTATATGCTTTTTGCATAATGATCATCGTCAAATTTTGACTAAGGGAAGCACTCCGGGGGAAAATTCTACAGTCGTAGAAAGTTTGTGTTTACGACCTGCTTGTACTTCCGTGGCTGAATCTTAGACATACATACCCCAAAAAAGGGTATTAAGTTTCCGTTTCTCAATGGAGCAATTTTTTTAACCCATACAAGATCGATGAAAAAGTTAGTACTTACCTTCCTCGCAATGCTCTTTGCTATCGCGGCATCAGCACAGCATATACTTCAATTCGATGATGGTACCGGGGCATACGGAGTCCTCTCGGCAAACGGACTCAGTAGCGGAGTTACTACTTTTACCTTCCCACCTGCCGGTGGTTTATTGGTAACTACAGCTTCTTTGTCCGGTGTGGCATGGGCGCTTAACGGTAATACCCTCACGGGAACATTGCCTGGATCTCCGACAGAATGGTTTGGGACGGTAAATGCCGCCGATTTATTATTCAAGACCAATAGTACCGAATGGTTGAGGATCACCTCTACCGGTTCTTTGGTGGTTGCAGGATTTTCTACTGGTGTAGTTAAAAGTGATGTTACCGGGACGTTGAGTTCATCGCTCATTGTAGATGCCGATATTAGCGGAAGCGCTAATATCTCAGATACAAAATTGGCTACGATCTCGACCGCCGGAAAAGTAGCAAATAGTGCAACAACCGGTACCTCTGCCAATACGGCAAATACCCTGGTACTCAGAGATGCCTCTGGCGATTTCAGTGCCGGCACCATTACGGCAACGCTTAATGGTACGGCTACAAATTTTAGCGGCCCGCTTTCCGGAGATGTTACCGGGACACAATCGGCAACAGTCGTTTCCAAAATTAATGGTGCAACTCTTGGAACAACGACGGCCACCCCTGGCAACATTCTCGTTGCCGATGGCACGAATCAATGGTCATCGATGACAATGTCCGGCGATGCAACGCTCGATAATACTGCAGTTCTCACCCTTGCCAATACGGCAGTCTCACCAGGTTCGTTTGGCGATGCTACTCACGTCGGAGCCTTCACGGTCGATTCGAAAGGCCGCTTAACGGCCGCAAGCAGTGTGCTAATCACTGGAGCAACACCTGGCGGTGCTGCCGGTGGCGATCTCAGTGGTACCTATCCAAATCCGACAGTTGCAGCGATCAACGGAGCTGCTCTCGGAACGACGACAGCAACACCTGGAAATATTTTAGTAGCGAATGCTACAAATCAATGGACCTCGGCAGCTATGTCCGGCGATGCTACGATTGATAATGCCGGAGCTCTGACGCTTGCTAATACGGCAGTATCACCGGGTTCGTTTGGCGATGCTACTCACGTTGGTGCGTTCACGGTCGATTCGAAAGGCCGGTTGACCGCGGCAAGTAGTGTGCTGATCACTGGAACAACCCCAGGCGGTGCTGCTGGTGGCGATCTCAGTGGTACCTATCCGAATCCGACGGTTGCAGCGATCAACGGAGCTGCTCTCGGAACGACGACAGCAACACCCGGAAATATCCTCGTAGCGAATGCTACCAATCAGTGGACATCCACGACCATGTCCGGTGATGCAACGATTGATAACGCCGGAGCTTTGACGCTTGCTAATACGGCAGTATCACCCGGAGCTTTCGGTGATGCTACTCACGTCGGTGCGTTCACGGTCGATTCGAAAGGCCGCTTAACGGCTGCTTCGAGTGTACTCATTACTGGAACAACCCCTGGCGGTGCAGCCGGTGGTGATCTCAGCGGTACCTATCCAAACCCGACGGTTGCAGCGATCAATGGTTCAGCCCTTGGTTCGATGGCCGGGGTAGCTGATGCTAACTTGTTAGTTTATAATTCGACCAATACCGATTGGGAGCCGCAGGCTTTGAGTGGCGATGCAACGATTGCTAATACCGGAGCTTTGACCCTTGCTAACACCGCAGTATCACCGGGTTCGTTTGGTGATGCTACTCACGTTGGTGCGTTCACGGTTGATTCGAAAGGCCGCTTAACGGCCGCAAGCAGTGTGCTAATCACTGGTACATCGCCTGGCGGTGCTGCCGGTGGCGATCTGAGTGGTACCTATCCGAATCCGACGGTTGCAGCGATCAATGGTGCTGCTCTTGGAACGACGACGGCAACGCCTGGAAATATCCTTGTAGCGAATGCTACCAATCAGTGGACATCCACGACCATGTCCGGTGATGCAACGATTGATAACGCCGGAGCTTTGACGCTTGCTAATACGGCAGTATCACCCGGTTCGTTTGGTGATGCAACACATGTTGGTGCATTCACGGTCGATTCGAAAGGCCGCTTAACGGCCGCAAGCAGTGTGCTGATCACTGGAACAACCCCTGGCGGTGCCGCCGGTGGGGATCTTAGCGGTACCTATCCGAACCCGACAGTCTCTGCAATTAATGGAGCTGCTCTTGGTTCAACCACTGCCACCGATGGCAACTTACTTATCGGTAATACGGGTCAATGGGTATCGACGGCAATGTCTGGCGATGCAACGATTGATAACGCCGGAGCTTTAACCCTTGCTAACACCGCAGTATCACCGGGTTCGTTTGGTGATGCTACTCACGTTGGTGCATTCACGGTCGATTCGAAAGGCCGCTTAACGGCCGCAAGCAGTGTGCTAATCACTGGTACATCGCCTGGCGGTGCTGCCGGTGGCGATCTGAGTGGTACCTATCCGAATCCGACGGTTGCAGCGATCAATGGTGCTGCTCTTGGAACGACGACGGCAACGCCTGGAAATATCCTTGTAGCGAATGCTACCAATCAGTGGACATCCACGACCATGTCCGGTGATGCAACGA
>CAYOJJ010000043.1:0-6353 GCA_964404255.1 uncultured Alphaproteobacteria bacterium
ACTGATCGGCCGGTGAAACGATCGTGGACTGAGCATACTGGTAATCGTAACGGATAGCTATCTGGTAGTTAACCGTCGGGAATGGCATACCAAGACTTGGATTGGGCTGGGAATACACACTGCCAGTTGTAGAGAACGCCAGCGTTGAACCCGGGGAAAGATTACAGCTATTAAAGTTATCGATACAGAGATTATAGCCGCTACCTACCGAAGTTGTTCTCATACCAATATAGGTTGGAATACTATTTCCCGGTTGTAACCACCACCACTGATTATTCGACTGAGCGCCACCTTGGGCATGCGGGCCGTAGTTGAACTGGATCTTAGAGATGAAAGAACTTCCTTCATAGATCACCGTCTGGTAGCTCAGATAAGCCGTATAGGGCTGATAGAAAGCAACCGTAGCCGCACTATTGAACATGTTCGGCCCGAATTCCCACGCAATGAACCCATTATAATCGGTAGCATCAATTACCTGCACCACGAATTTTCTAAAGGGAGCAGAGCCCACTACCTGGGTATAAATTTTGGTTCTACCTGGCTCTTGCATGGTATAAAAGCCTAACCATGGGAACAAGGTATTATTCGGACAAAGGCCATAATACGTCGTTCCGGTAAAGAGGAATGGCCCCTGGAAGGTGGACAGAGCGTCCCCATAACTAAAAGCATTGAGATCGTACTGCATCTGATCCGACCAGGAAGCCGAGCCACCGCAGATAACGGCGCCAGTGCCTTCAATTTTCACCTTGTTGGTTACAAGGTTTGCCAGACGGAAATTAAAGGGTATGGCAATTTCACTGGAAACAGCGCATCCTTCAGCGGCCGAAGATTGCGGAGAAGTAAAGGTCGCCGAAGTAAACTGTGGGGACTCTACTTCCGTAAGTTCATTCCCGGTATAGGATACCCAGGGATCGCCATTGGCAAGACAGGAATAACTTGCTGTAGTGTATTGGGCTACGGCATCCTTCGCAACGGCAAAGAATATCACTGCCAATATACTCAACAGTAATTGGTATTTGTTTTTCATAAACAAAATGTAATGTAGTAGAATAGAGGTGAATGGAGATTCACCCGTGAATTTTCACCGTGAGTTGCTTTACTCGTTAATTGTCTTCACTCGTGAGTGTAGGATCACTCGCCGTATTCACTCGTCTTTTTCACTCGAAGTCCACTCGTAAGGACTACTATAGGGAGTGGATTCATGAGGCCCATTCCTATAGTCTATCACATTGACACAAAAAAAATATCATATGTTACATAAAGCATATAAAAAAATATTTTTTAGCAATATTATAAGATTGCTAAAGGAATAAGATTATGTCGGCTATGGTATAGTATTTAGGAGCCTATATCGAATAAATCACGATCTTTCTTCATCGGAATACCGAAGTGGCGATAGGCTAACTCGGTTACTTCGCGCCCGCGCGGGGTGCGCTTGATAAATCCTTCCTGAATAAGAAACGGCTCGTACACTTCTTCGATCGTGCCGCCTTCTTCTCCGACGCTCACCGCGATCGTATTCACACCCACCGGGCCGCCGGCAAATTTTTCGATGATCGCAAGGAGAATGCGCTTATCCATTTCATCTAATCCGTGCTCATCGACTTCCAGCGCCGAGAGCGTCATAAGCGCAATGTCTCTGGTAATAACGCCGGAGCCTTTGACCTGTGCAAAATCCCGAGTGCGATGCAGCAATCTATTCGAAATACGCGGAGTGCCCCGTGAGCGGCGGGCGAGCTCGGCAGCGCCTTCGCTATCGATACTAATATCGATTATTCTGGCGCTTCGCTCGATGATTTTTTGTAAGGTCGCCGCATTATAATAATCGAGGCGGTTCGTGATACCGAAGCGTGAACGCAACGGAGCAGAGAGCAGGCCGGCTCTGGTGGTAGCGCCGACGAGCGTAAACGGCTTTAGCTCTATCTGCACCGAGCGCGCTGCCGGGCCGGAATCGATCATAATATCGAGCGTATAATCTTCCATCGCCGAATACAGATACTCTTCGACGGCAGCCGAGAGGCGGTGGATCTCATCGATAAACAGCACATCGCCTTCTTCAAGATTCGTCAGCAGACCTGCCAGATCGCCGGGGCGTTCGAGCACGGGGCCGGAGGTCGTCTTAATGTTCGAGCGCATTTCGCTGGCGATAATATTCGCAAGCGTCGTCTTACCCAGACCCGGAGGGCCGGTGAAGAGGGCATGATCGAGCGCTTCGCCGCGGCGCTTGGCCGCTTCGATAAAGACGCGCAGATTTTCTACAATACTCTGCTGGCCGACGAATTCATCGAATCCTTTTGGTCGGAGCGAGTGATCGAGATCGCTTTCGAAGCGATCGCTGGAAGTAGATTGGTTACGTGCCGGCATTACTTATTTGAACGCAAATGCAAAGATTACGGCTCCGAGAATGAAAATAAAACTCACCACGTAATTCCATTTGATCGGCTCGCCAAGATAGAAGAATGAGAAGATCAGAAACGCCGTAAGCGAAAGCACTTCGGCAATAATTTTTAACTGCGTGGCTGTAAAAGCGCCGCTTTCATACCCCATCCTGTTGGCGGGTACCTGAAAGCAGTACTCGAAAAACGCAATGCCCCAGCTCGCGAAGATCACGAGCCAGATGGGCTTGGAAGTAAACTTCAAATGCCCGTACCAGGCGACGGTCATAAAGATATTAGAAACTGCAAGCAGCAGTATCGGTAAATATTGCATGGTGGTTACAATAGGTGCCTATTAATCTGCTCTTTAAAACAATGTTGATGGCAATAGGTGCAGCTAATGAACGGCCTTCGTAGCAATAGCCCGGCGCCGCTAATAATTATAGCGGGGAAGTAGAGATAAGAGAACGGCTGTAGGATTAGGGGTTACGCGCCAGCGATAGTTTCATCCACAATTCGATGGGCTCGATATTTTCTTTGTCACCGCTGCCTCGAAATCCTCCTCTGCTACCTCCACGCGAACCCCGCATCCCCATGCCGCCATTGGGGCCGCTTTCGGGATTCCCGGAAGCTCTGATCTGCCGGTGCAGTTCGCCGGTAAGAATACCAAGGCTTATCGGCCCGCTGCTCGCCGAAGCGAGCGAACGAAAAGCGCCAATGGCGCTGAGCGGAAGATCGAGTTCATACGTCAGGCCGGAGAGCGTATCGCTCATAGTAAGATGAATATCGCGCGTCTCGGCAAGCGAGCTTTTCGATGACTTTGTTTTATCGAGCGGACCGGGGCCGATGATCTCTGCATTCTGAAGGATGGTATGCATCTTCGCTTCGTACCCGGAGAAATCGTTGGAAGGGTCGAGCTCTTCTTTGCTGCCGCGGGTATGAGTCGGCGCGGCGATCCCTTCGGCTTCGAGGCCGAGCGGGAAATGAATACCGACGATCTTTTTCTCGCTCCCGGTCGAATCGAACCAGAGCGTCATCCCCGCGCGGACGATCTTTGCTCTGGTATCGCGATCGATCGTTTTTACTACGATATGAAGCCGCGCACTATCATTAGAAACGCTGATGCCGATCTTCTCTTTTTCGAAGTATTGAAACGAAGAGGTGCTTTCCGGTTGCGATGGCCGGTGCCAGACACTTGCCACTTCAGGCGTAGAAGAACAGGAGCAAAGAACCACACAGCCAAAGCCAAGAATAAACAGTAGCGCTCGCATGAGTATAAAAAAATATGAAGGCTTTCGGGGTGAGATATTTATAGACTCCAAAGCCCCCCTAATAATTCATTAAGAATTTTTCACTGCAAAATAAAAATCTTCAGGCGAGGGAAGTTAAACAATCTCCTTCTCCCTACGAGGGAGAAGGATTAAGGATGAGGGTGCAATGGTTACTATGCAATCTCTGCCTCTGGGAATACAAAGTTGGTTAAGACATCCAGCTACTTTGTGTCTTCAAGGGTACACCCTCACCCTCGGTCCCTCTCCCTCTTTGGGCGAGGGAAGACAATTAATATCCTTCTCCTTTTAAGGAAGGAGGCAACCGTTTGGACACACCAACAATCCCAACCGTGAAGACGACGGCCAGTATGTCCTTCGTCTTATCAAACAAGTAATAACCGTCAGCCTCGAAACAGTAAAGCAAGTAAAGGAATTAGAAAAGCTGGCGATGGAGTGAGAGGGAGGCTCCGGGGGGGAATTCTTATAATGGTATTTCTATTATGCCTTTACGGAATTTTCTACATCATCCATCAAGATTATGTCTAAAAAAAATGAATTTCATAAAGAGCTTATACAACTATTCAAAAAAAGAACTTACAAGCTTTATAATTCAATCGGTGATAAAACACGAGGCCCAAATCCAGAGATAAGTAGGGAGAAGGTTGATTCTTCTATAAAAAAACTCCAAGAAATAGCATCTACTATATTAGCACCCAAGTTAGCAAAAGAAGAATTTGAAGAGAATGCTGGAAAAAAAAGAAAACGCAAAATAAAAGGTAGGGGTGTAAAAGAAAAGAAAACACTTTTTAAACAATGGTATAACAGTGTATTTCATAATCAGGACCACTTAGTGTATGTATTCTGGTCAAAAAGGAAATGCATCTATGTTGGAAGGACTGGACGTGGAGGGAGCCGCCCAATAAACCATTTTGAAAAGCACTGGTTTGGCTCCGTAACACGTATAGATATTTACCCTGCAAGGTCAAAAAGCCATACGCCTAAATTAGAATGTCTAGCCAGACATCATTTTGAACCATCACGGAACAAATACCTTCCTGCCAAAGCAAAATATACTCAAAGATGTCCATTGTGCAAAGTGCATAAACAAATCCGGCACGAGCTAAAGACTATTTTTAGATTAAGGTGAGAAGGTTTGTATAAAGAGGAATAAATAATATGACAAAACAAGAATTAAATCGATGGCATTTTCTTACGGTGGCGCCTTGGGTTGGAAATAATTTTGAAAAACTGGATCAGCGTATTCTTTTAGTTGGGCATTCAACATACATAGAAAATCCCAATGATTATACTGACGATGAGATTCGGGCATGGCTTAGTGACGATACAGAAAAGGTACGCAATAATACCTTTACTTATAAATATTGGTCTAATATGCTTTCTGCAATAAGAGGCTCAAATTTTAGCGATCTGGTAATTCGCCAAGATTGGGATAATTATGCATTGATTAATTACATCCAGCGGATTCAAGCGCCAGGCTTGCATCAAGCAAATGAAGAAGATTATACGAATGCGCATAAGATGTTTAGAGAGGCCGTCAGTGAATTAAAGCCGACTAGTATCATATTTTTTACTGCCCAAGCATTTGACGATTTACGTAACAGAGAAGGAAAGCCTTTAGGAGACCGTTTTACAATAAATTGCTCTGGTGTAGTATCGGATGTTCTGCGTTTAACACATCCTTCATGGTATTTCTCTTGGAGTCGTGCTCATGAAAAGATCGAAGCATTTCTAAATGAGTAGGCCGCACCTACGGAGCTCTAAATCTTTTTAAAATCATTAACCCCGGGCTTCCGCCCGGGGCTATGTACAGGCCACCCCCAACGGAGCTGTGTTAGCTTCATTCCTTATAAGAATCCTCGATCCACAATTTAAAGGGTTCGATCTTTAAGGCTTTGGCAATATTATAGAGGATATCAACGCTGGCGTTTTGTACGCCGCGCTCTATGGTGCCGAGGTAGTTGCTGTGGGTGTGAGCCCGGACGGCCAATTTTTCCTGGCTCCAGGATATTTTTGTTCTGTAGCCCCGGATGTTGTTGCCGATGATTTGTTTGATGTCCATTGATACAAAAATAGAGGGCAATACAATATTCGCGGTCAACTAAAGTTGGGCTTTCGAATTATTTATACACTACTATTGGAAAGGAGTTGAGCCTGCGATACTATTGATTAAGGATGCCTATAAACTTTCTAAAGAACAATTGCAGGCCTTAAATGTCATGGTGAAGAGATAACATGTCGCACCTACGAAGCTTAGTTCTTTAAAAAATCATTAACCCCGCGCTTACGCCCGGGGCTACCAACATTTCGTCCGCTATGGGGCTTTGCATTGAGGCTTAAGACGGTTGGTTAGGACATTATAGGGATTCCTCCCTTCGGTTCGGAATGACATGGTTTAATGGAGGCCGAGAAGAAGGAATAATCTAATCCCAATTAATCCTTTAATCCCATTAATCACGGTTCAGACAATGGATGCTTAAGACGGTTGGTTAGGACATTATAGGGATTCCTCTCTTCGTTCGGAATGACATGGTTTAGTGGAGGCCGAGAAGAAGAACTATTTTAATCCCAGCTAATCCCAAAAATCCCATTAATCCCGGTTCAGACAATAAAAAAACGAGGCAATATTGCTATTGCCTCGTTTGAAAATTAGTGACGGAGCTGTTGGCTCCTCAATAATTAATAGAGT
>CAYOJJ010000044.1:0-4403 GCA_964404255.1 uncultured Alphaproteobacteria bacterium
AACCCCGAACCCCGAACCCCGAACCCCGAACCCCGAACCCCGAACCCCGAACCCCAACCAGCCAGAGACGTTTCAGCCGCCACCAGCGTTATTAAAAACTATCATTTTTTAACGGAATTCGATGTATCCTGAACTACGTACTTCTGTATCGGCCGATGAACGCGAGCATCTGGTGCTTCGCCACTGGAAGAGCGCCGATATATTCCGCCGCTCGGTCGATGAGCGCGATGGTGGCAAGGTGTTTTCATTCTACGAAGGGCCGCCAACAGTCAATGGTATGCCCGGCATTCACCATGTCTTTTCGCGTACGCTCAAGGATACGATTTGCCGTTACAAAACAATGCGTGGCTATAAGGTCGAGCGCAAAGGCGGCTGGGATACGCATGGTCTTCCGGTAGAACTTGCTATCGAAAAGCAGCTCGGCTTCCGCCATAAGAATGAGATTATCGAATACGGTATCGGCAAGTTCAACGAACTCTGCCGCGACTCCGTCTATGAGAACATTGCCCGCGAAGGCGGCTGGCAGGCGCTTACCGAGCGTATGGCCTATTGGGTGGATATGGAACACCCGTATATAACTTGCACACCTTCCTATATCGAATCGATCTGGTGGGCACTGCGCAAGTTCTGGGATGCAGAGAAAATTTATAAAGGCTATAAGATCCAGCCCTATTGCCCGCGTTGCGAAACAGCACTGTCTTCGCATGAAGTAGCGCTTGGTTACGATACAGCAAAAGACCCCTCGGTCTTTGTGAAATTTAAACGCAAAGACACTGCCGAAGAAGAGTATTTCCTTGCCTGGACAACAACGCCCTGGACGCTACTGGCGAACGTTGCTCTTGCCGTGCATCCCGATGTCGATTACGTAACCGTCATCAATAAGCGTAAAGATAAAACCGAGCGTCTTATTCTTGCCGAAGCATTGCTCGGTAAGCTTGAAGGCGAAACCGAAGTACTTTCCAAAACCAAAGGCAAAGACCTTGAAGGCTTGCAGTACGAGCCGCTGTTTGATTACCTGATAAAAACTCATGGCAGTTCAAATTATCAAGCTGCATTAGCAAAATCATTTGTCATTGTTGCAGATACATATGTGACCACCGAAGATGGCACGGGCATTGTACATCAAGCTCCTGCATTTGGTGAAGATGACTATAGAGTTTCGCAGAAGTACGGTTTCCCAGTAATTCTTACGGTTACTACATCTGGCAATATTCAATTACCTTCTTCTCCGTTTCATGGCATCTTCTTTAAAGATGCAGATTCCGCCATCATCGATGAATTGAAAAAGAAGGGCCTACTCTATCGCAAAGAGACCATCGAGCATACCTATCCCTTCTGCTGGCGTTGCGATTCACCGCTCATGTACTATGCGCGTAACTCCTGGTACATCCGCGTTACCGATTACCGCGAAGAACTCTTCGAGCAGAATAAAACGATCAACTGGAATCCGCCAGAGATCGGTGAAGGCCGCTTCGGCAACTGGCTTTCCGAATTAAAAGATTGGGGTATTTCGCGCGAGCGTTTCTGGGGCACACCGTTCCCCGTCTGGGTTTCGGAAGATGGCAAAGAGATGCGCTGTGTGGGTTCGTTTAACGATCTCATTGGCGCCGAATGGCTTGATGAGAATGGTTCACCAACCGGCAAGATCTTTGCAGCCGAAGATGTAGCGACGTTCGATCCGCATAAGCCGAACGTGGATAAGCTTGCCTTCAAAACGGCGAACGGGTATCTGCGCCGCGTGCCGGATGTGATCGATGTCTGGTTCGATTCAGGCTCCATGCCATTTGCTCAGCACCACTACATGGGCGAAGGCAAAGCCGGCAGCATCCCTCCGCCGCCGAATTACCCGGCCGATTATATCTCCGAAGGTATCGATCAGACTCGCGGCTGGTTCTATACGCTGCATGCGATCAATACGTTTTTATTCGGCAAGCCGGCGTATAAGAATGTGATCGTCAACGATCTCATTCTCGATAAGAACGGACAGAAGATGTCGAAGTCGAAAGGCAACACGGTCGATCCGTTCGAAGTAATCAGAATGTTTGGCGTCGATGCCGTGCGCTGGTACTTCCTTGCATCGAGTGTGCCGTGGAAACCGAAAGCGTTTAACCCCGATGACATCGGCGATCTCGAACGTAAGTTCTTCGGTACGCTCATCAACACCTATGGCTTCTTCGCGCTCTATGCTAACATCGATGGCTATAGCAGAGGTGAGGCGAATTCGACAGCATTGAATGAGATGGATAAATGGGTGCTTTCGAAATTGCACTCATTGGTAAAAGATTGCGAGGCCTGGTTCGATGCGTATGAATTAACGAAGCCGGCTCGTGCTATTCAAGAGTTTGTGATCGAAGAACTCTCGAACTGGTACGTTCGCCGCAGCCGTCGCCGTTTCTGGAAAGGTGAAATGAATGCTGATAAGCAAGCGGCTTACGATACACTTTCAGAATGTTTGCTCACCGTAGCCAAGCTCATGGCTCCGATCGCGCCGTTCATGGCCGATACGATCTTCTCGGCTATCGGCGGCAAGAGTGCCGAAGGTTCGTCGGTGCATCTATCGCTCTATCCGGAAATTAATGCTGCGCTCATCGATACAAAACTCGAAGCACGCATGGCAAAAGCACAGACGATCTCCTCGCTCGTTCGCCAGATGCGTGAGCGTGCAAAGATAAAGGTGCGTCAGCCGCTTGAGCGCCTGCTAATTCCGTGCGCAAATCGATATGACATTGAAGAACTGCGCAAGGTGGAAGAGATCGTGCTCGATGAAGTAAATGTCAAGCGCGTGGAATATGTACTCTTCGGCGATAGCGATGTCATTAAGCGTAAAGCCAAAGCAAATTTCAAAGCGCTCGGCGCTCGTCTCGGTAAGCAGATGAAATCTGTTGCTGCCCGCATTCAGACGATGAACGATGAAGAGATCACCCGTTACGAACAGCAGCTCTTTATCGAATTCATGATCGAGGGCGAGAACGTCCGCGTAGAACGCGGCGAGATCGATATCACCGCACAGGATGTCGAAGGCTGGCTCGTCTCGGGCGAAGCCGGAGTTACGGTTGCACTCGATACGCATATCACGCCGGAATTACAATCGGAAGGTATTGCGCGCGAGTTCGTTAATCGCATTCAGAACCTGCGTAAAGATTCAGGCTTTGAAGTGACCGATCGTATCACGATCGCCGTCGGCGGAGCGCCGGATGTGCTCAAAGATGCAATCGCCAGACATGAAAGCTACATTGCTCAGGAAACCTTGGCTGGGAAGATCACAGCCAACGGTGATAGCGTCGAAGGCTCCGACATCGATCTCGGCGAGCTAACGGCGAAAGTAGCTATTGCGCGATTAGCGTAATACAATATTGATGTTGTAATAAAAAGGCTCCGATTCGGAGCCTTTTTTATTTGTCCCCTACTAAAGCTGTCATTCCGAACGCAGAGAGGAATCCCCTGACGTCCTCACCAAAACAGACTACATACTATCCCAAGCCCCGTAGGGGCTATAGCTACATAGCCCCGTGCGTAAGCGCGGGGTAACGGATGTTTTTAAAATATAAAGCTCCGTAGGAGCGACATATTGTTATTCACAGGTCGATTCGATCTATCTTTTTGTGCCGCTCCTACGGAGCTTGAATTCTTATAATATACCCTTAACCCCGCGCTTACGCACGGGGCTATGTAGCTGCCGCCCGCGTTGCGGGCTGGGTTGAGGCTTAAGACGATTTGTTAGGAGGTCAGGGATTCCTCATTCAGCGTGGTCCGCCTTGGCGGATTTCATTCCAGCGCAGTTATTATTCAATTTGTTTATAGGCATCAGGAGTCATAAGTATGGCAGGGGTAACCTGAAGTACTTTTGCAAGTTTGGCTATAGTAATAATGGTTGGAGCCTTAATACCTCGTTCAATATCGCTAATATGCGAAAAACTCGTTTTTGCCTTGCCAGCTAACGCTTCAAGTGTAAGTCCGCGTTTTTGTCTAATAAACCGGATATTTTCTCCTACAATTTTTTGGATATTCATATATATCCAATTTACCCCTTAAGGTAAAGAAAAGAGTTTATGCAAAAGCATAAAAAATGCTTATATTTGTAATTTACACAATTGAATAAAGAGTCAGATAAGGAGAGCTTATGACTATCCAGCAAATCGTCGGGGATAATATCCGGTTTTACCGCTACCAGGTAGGGTGGCCACAAGAGAAACTGGCTATCCGATCACGGCTCAGCGCAAATTATGTCTCGGCCTTAGAGCGCGGCACCGTTAACATCAGCGTTCATAATTTAGAAAAGATTGCTAAAGCCTTAAAGATCGAACCGGCGGTATTGCTCGTTAAAGAGGCATCAACACTCCCGAAGGAATTATTGGAGGTATTGAATGCAAACATTAACCCCGCGCTTACGCACGGGGCTATGT
>CAYOJJ010000045.1:0-2731 GCA_964404255.1 uncultured Alphaproteobacteria bacterium
ACAAGCGTCGCACCCTCATCCTTTGTCCTTGTCCCTCGTAGGGCGAAGGAGATCTTATTATATGGTGTTATGTCGGCTCTTTAGTCATACACCGACATCTTGCTTCTTCAGCATTGCATTCAAGATCTGCAATTGTTCTTCTGTGAGAATATGCACATCTTTAACGAACAATACCGCCGGTTCGATCTTCAGGGCGTTGGCGATCTTTTCTAAATTATAGACGCTAATGTTTACCGTGCCGCGCTCTAAGGCCGACACATAATTCATGCTCAGTCTTGACCGCACAGCCAGTTTCTCCTGAGACCACCCCACCTGGTTGCGATAAAACCGGATATTATCACCCACGATCTGTTGGATTCTCATATACAGAGATAGTTATAATCCCTGCAAAGTTAATGCAAAGAGGTCGAAAATAAAATAACGTTTTGTTTATGTTTTGATATTTTGCAAGTTGTTTATTATAAATGGATTAGGAGATTTATTATTTGCAGTAAAATTTTACCTAACGTTTTCGTTATATATAACCTGACCTTTGTTTATAAAGCGCTACAAAAAAACTATAGGGAGATCAAAGTGGTGAACTTGATGATAGAATTGGAGTAGCTCCCTAACGATTCAGATGATCAAGTGTAATCAAAAATAAATTCTCTTTTCACCCTAAAAACTTATTTCTGGCTGCTTGTAATTCTTTGATGAGGTATTCCATTCTCGGGTCGGTGGAGTTTTTGGCGAGTGGGAAATAGAACTTGGTGGTCTCGATGATGTATTTTATCGGGTTCTTTTTGACGTTGAATTCGAGGCAGCGGAAGGAATCGAGGCGGTCGATGAGCTTGAGCATTTTCGCATCTTCGCTCGCGCCTTTGAGCCGTTCGACGTAGTTATGCTCCACCATCTCACGGAGCGTGCCTTCAGCCTTAATATCTTTGGTTAGCATCTGCACGAGGTAGCTCGTGTACTCGCCGAAATTATATTTGATCACTTCGGCAGTAATAACCTGCGAATCTTCGAGCACATCGTGCAGCAGGGCCGCACAGATTACCTGCGTGTCCTTGGTCTCGAGTTCTTCGATGCAAATACGGGCTACGCGGCTCGGATGCCAGAAATACGGGGTGCCATCATGACGCTTTTGGCCTTCATGGACGCTTTCGGCCATATCGTAAGCGCCTATAATAAGATTAATATCGACAGCGGTAAAATCACGGTCTTTGAGCAGCCGCTCGGCTTCAGCGCGACTCAGAAAAGTCAGGTTATATTTAAATACCGGCAACGCCACTACTTCTAAAATACGACTCCTTTATCGTTCTACACCAAGAACACTCAATTTACATAAAAAAAGCGGCCTACAGCCGCCTTTTTTTCATTACTTAGACATTAAACCGGAAGTGCATGATATCGCCATCGGCGACGGTGTATTCCCGGCCTTCGCTTCGAAGCACGCCGGCCTCGCGGGCAGCGGCTTCGGTCTTCAGGCGGACGAAATCGTCGTACTTCATAACCTCGGCGCGGATAAAGCCCTTTTCAAAATCGGTATGGATCACCCCGGCGGCTTCCGGCGCCTTGGCGCCCTTGCGTACCGTCCAGGCGCGGACTTCCTGCTTACCGACGGTGAAGTACGTCTGAAGTCCTAATAAATCGAACGCCGAACGCACGATCACATTCAGACCCGGCTCCTTCATGCCGAGTTCTTCGAGGAATGCCTGGCGCTCATCGGGCGGCAGTTCGGCCAATTCCGATTCGATCTTCGCGCAGATCGCCACCACGCGAGCATCCTCACCGGCTGCAATACCCTTTACGATATCAATATAGGCATTGCCATTCTGCACTCCCGCTTCATCGGTATTAGCGATATACATCACGGGCTTGCGCGTGATAAGGTGCATATCGCGAATCCAGATCGCTTCGTCGTCATTAAGCAACTCGAAGGTTCTCGCGAGCTTGCCGCTGCCGAGATGCGCTTTCATGCGCTCGTAGCATTCAGCTTCGGCTTTTGCTTTGGCATCGCCGGTCTTGGCTTTGCGGGCAGCGCCATCGATCTTTTTCTCGACGGTCTCGAGGTCTTTGAGGATCAGTTCGGAATCGATAATCTCGATGTCGCGCTTGGGGTCAACGGAGCCATCGACGTGGATAACATTGGAATCGTCGAAGCAGCGCACGACGTGCATGATGGCATCGACATCACGGATATGGGATAAGAACTGGTTGCCGAGCCCTTCGCCGGAGGCAGCGCCTTTTACGAGGCCGGCAATATCGACGAATTCGATCGTCGCCGGGACTTCCTTATCCGGTTCGGCCAGCGTAACCAGTACTTTCAGACGCGGATCCGGTACTGCCACGACGCCGGTATTCGGCTCGATGGTGCAGAACGGATAGTTAGCCGCCGCCGCAAGGTTCGTCGATGTAATTGCATTAAACAACGTGGATTTGCCCACATTCGGCAGCCCCACGATACCGCATTGTAAACCCATGATTCTCTTTCTAAAACGTGCGCGGGGTATAAGGGAGATAGGGTGGGATTTGTTCCGCGTGGGCTTCGCTGGGGTTTGGGGTATGGGGTGTGGTTCTTGTCTGAACCGGGATTAATGGGATTTATGGGATTAGCTGGGATTATCCTTTCTTCTTCAAGGCCTTTACTAAACCTGTCATTCCGAACCGAAGGGAGGAATCCCTATAATGTCCTCACGAATCGTCTTAAGCGTCCCGTAAAATAAGATCTCCTTCGCCCTACGAGGGA
>CAYOJJ010000046.1:0-2560 GCA_964404255.1 uncultured Alphaproteobacteria bacterium
GGAATCCCTATAATGTCCTAAACATCATCTTAAGCATCAACTTCCATTCCCTAAATTCTAATATTAATTTTTATCTTGGCGGGATTTATATCGCTTACTTCTGCGTAAGTTTGTAAGATAATTTGTAGTAACTAATCGTACAATTATGCTCATCACCTTCGAAGGAATTGACGGTTGCGGGAAATCCACTCAGGCAAAATTATTATCGGAAAAACTTACGGCAGAAGGTATTGAAACACTGCTGCTGCGCGAACCCGGGGGTACCGAACTCTCCGAAGCCATCCGAACGCTCCTCCTTAATAAAGAATACTCTCATCCTCTTGCATCGGAAACCGAACTGTTATTATTTGCTGCCAGCCGGGCGCAGATCGTCCGGGAAGTGATCTTACCTGCACTGCGAAAAGATATTGTCGTTATCCTCGATCGCTTTACTGATTCTACAATTGCTTACCAGAGTTTTGGCCGTGGTATCCCGATCGGCTTTGTAGAGATGGTCAATAGAATCGCTACCGATGATGTCGAACCAGATCTTACGTTTCTTTTCGATATCGATCTCGATACGGCATCGAAACGCCGGGCCTCTTCGGGCAAAGATCGGATCGAAGCGGAATCGGAGTTGTTTTTTAATCGGGTGATCCAGGGCTATATGCATCAGGCGCAACGGCATACCGAACGCATAACTGTGCTTGATGCGGCCGAATCGATCGAGAAATTACAGCAAAGTATCTGGCGGCTTGTGCAGGAAGAGCGGGGATATGATATTGCCCATGCCTATCGTCCCGCAGAAGATATAGCGGTCTGAGTTTATCGGACAACCGATAATAACGCTCGTTTTTCGCCGCAAACGAGAATATACTTCCCAATAGGCAAACGATCTACGGGTAATTCGAAAGAAGTAGTGCCCGAAAATACCCGGTGCCGGATCATTTCTTTACCATTGAGATCATAGACACAAAGCTTATCGGAGCCGTCTGGTATGCTGACGGTTGCTGTAGTAGAAGCGGGATTCGGATATACCTGCAGTATATTTCCCGACTGTCTTTCGGAGACGCTATCCGGCCCGCCTTCGATCATAATATTGCTCATCATACCATGATCTTCATGCTCAAGATTATGGCAATGCACGAGATACAGCCCGCCGTAATCGCTGAACTTCACTAAGACTTCGACCTGCTCTCCACCCTTAACCAGTACCGTATCTTTCCAGCCAAGATCATTCGGTTGCAGTTCTCCGCTGCTGCGGCGCAGCACCTGATACTGGGTGCCATGGACGTGCATCGGATGAATGTCGGTAGTAAAAGAATTATCGAACGTCCATTTTTCTAATTGATCGAAGGGGATGGTCTCATCGATCCGATCCATAGAGAATGTTTTATCATTGATGGTATGCATCATACCATCGACACCAAGCCTGAAACTTCTGCTTTGCTTTATATCGGCTTCATTATAGGTGGTGATAACAGAAAGCTTGTTCGGGATAGAAGCATTATTTACCTGAAATTTTGAAACAATAAAGCGCAGGATAGGAAACTCGGCTCCATTGGCAGGAATAGGAGAGGGCGGTGGTGTTTCATCTACAAAGAATGGTAAGCTCTTTAACGTAAGAATCGAGCCATTTAAATATCCCAGAAAATTAATAATAATATCGATACGTTCTGCAGGCGCTAAAAAACAGGAACGGGTCTTAACCGGATCGGTAAGCAAACCGCCATCGCTGCCGATGATGGTAAATTCAGAATTATCGTCCAGCGCTAATTTATAAGTACGGGCATTTGAGGTATTAACGATTCGAAATCGGTAGAGCGTACCCGATACTTCTAAATAGGGGTCGGGTGTGCCGTTAACGAGGATCGTATCTCCGAGATAGCCATTCATTATATCGTTATCGCTCAGGGTATAGACCAATTGATGGTTGGTATCGAAGCGCTTATCGGAGATAAGCAGCGGAATATCGAAATCGCCATCGGGAAGATTGAGCCCTCCTTCCAGTGGATCATCTACAATAAAACATCCGGCGAGACCGCGATAGACCTGCTCGGCGGTTTTCATGTCGGTATGGGCATGGTAGAAATAGGTACCGGCGCGATTGATAATGGGGAAGGTAATATCAGCACTCGTTTCAGGTTTAATGGCATACTTCGGGTGCCCATCCATAGTATCCGGAACATGGAGCCCATGCCAATGAAATACGACATCATCGCTCAGGCCATTTAATAGATGAGCTGTAAAAGTAGTATCTTTGGTTACTCGGATCGTCGGGGCAGGGAAGGCAGTATTGATAGAAAGTATTTGGGTCAGCCCGCCGTTCAATATAGAAGTACTTGTCGCTGAAATTGCAAGAGTACCGCCGGGGATCGTTGAAGGAATTTTCAACGGGTTGCCGCTCGGCGCGGCTGTAGTATTGAGGATGCTTGCAAAGCTGCTGGCACCAATAAGTGAAGTAGCAGTTGCGGCGGCAGAACCGATCAGAAAAGAACGTCGCGTCAGTTTCATATTACCTTTAGAGATTTTAATTACCAACCGCGAAGCGGGGGAGGACATTCCATGGTGGGGTATGGGG
>CAYOJJ010000047.1:0-2111 GCA_964404255.1 uncultured Alphaproteobacteria bacterium
TACCGTAAGTACAACATTCACCTTAGGAGTCAGCTTTCGCAGTGTGGCGCCTAAAGAAATCAAAAGCACAAGAATGCAGAGCGGAAGAAATACAAACGCCATCAGGCGATAGCCTTCGGCAAAGTGAAGCCATGCAAACATGCCGTCGATCAGGAAAGCTACCAGCGGCGCATGTGCTGCATAGATAATAAACGAGAAGGCCGACAAGGAAACAAACCACGCGCGACTCATGCCGTAACTCACCAGTTTATCGAGTCCGTACCAGCAGGCAATCAGTCCGCTGGCTACGGTGATCTTGTGAAGTACGGTGATGACAGGAAACACTGCGTTGCCCAGCAACGGTTGTCCTTTAAAAGCGAGTACGGTTTTACCCGCCGCACAGAGCAGGAAGACTACACCCCATCCGACGGGGTTGAGCCAGCGTTGCGGCGACGCAATGTTGAAGTTAGTTTTTTGCATCCACACGCCGAGTGAGAAAAACAAAAGCCCTTCGCCTTCAATCAAGATCAGTCCGAAGGTACTTAACCACAGGAAGAAGGCGACACCAAAAAATATCTTTTGTGCGGTGCGATGTGTGACACACCAGCGAATGGCGGGATACGCCAGATTATAAATCAGCAGCACGCGGATAAACCACAGCTGGTACGACACAGGAAAGAACACCCACCGCGCCAGCACTTCATACCAGTGATAGTCGTGCACCAGCATTCGTGCGTCGTCGATCTGCACCACGTGCGAAGAGGCCACCAGGTGTTGGGTGTAAGGAAACAACTCCAGCACGTAGGTGAGCAGCAGTCCGAACGCACTCCACAGCGCATACGGTACCAGCAGTGTACGCAGGCGCTTGCCGATGCGCTCTTTGTTAGGCTTCGTATCGTGCAGGGCATACAGGTAGCCGGAGATAATGAAGAGCATAGGAATGCGAAATCGGAAAAGCCCGTTGGCCAGAAAGTATTCAATAAACGTAGTAGGCGTGAGCGGCTCCATTGGCGCCGTCCACGGCTGAAGGTAGCGGACGTCCAGGTTGTAGGCGTGCACAAATACCAGCAGCACCATCGACACAAACGACCAAAACTTAAACTTCTGACTGATGAATGGAGTAACCATGAAGTAAGTTATATGTTATTCGTTATAAGTTATAATAGTAGTTAGTAGATAGTAGTTAGGAGATGGAATTGTAGAAGGTAGAAAGCTGAAAGTGAAAAGTGAAAAGTTTAAAGTAGAAAGTAGAAAGTAGATAGTAATACGGAGTAAGCCACGCCCTTGTTTACTCTATCAATCCGCACTTCAGGTTTACTCGATCATTCAACAGTCATTCATCCACAAATTCGGTCATTGTTTAGACCCCGCAGGGGTCATACCGTGTTATCTGTTAATTGTTAATTGTTATCCGCGCGATTAACAATTAACGATTAACCGATAGCATCTTCAAAGGGACACCGGAACACGCGCTTTCTCTCGCACCTTCCGTCCGGTGTGACGGGGTAATGGTAAGTACTGCACTTCGGCTGAAGAGGTTATTGTTATCTGTTATTCGTTAATCGTAGTACTGAGTAAACGATACTATCGGTGTCATCGGGTCACGCGATTAACAATTAACTTATAACTAATAACAAAAAGAAAAAGGCTTCCGTCGTCGGGGAAGCCTTTTGTTTTTCGGAGCGTGTGGATTACTCCATCACAAACACACTGCGCACATCACTCCACGCCGAGCGACCGTTTTTGTCGATCACCCGAGCGCGGAAGTAATACCGTGTGTTGGGCAGAAGACCACCTTTCACTACACGTCCGCGAGTGCCTACCTCAAACGTTACCCAGTTGGCTTCGTTGGTGAGGTCAGTGCAGATCTGGAATTCGAACGTGCAGCGTCCGGTGCCTTTCTGATATACCTCTACTTCGCCGGGGTTTCCGGTGAGTTTCGCGTAAGAGGTTTGAGCCTTGCGTACGCCTTTGCTTTTCACCTGCAAGCCAGCGCTGAGCACTATCGCCTCGGCGGCGGCAGGGTTGGCATTGGCGGTCAACTGGAAGAAGCTGAAAAACTGACGCAACAGTGAGTCAAGCAACTCTTCCTTAGCGCGTGACACGGCGCCTTCATCAGGACCGCCGCTCTT
>CAYOJJ010000048.1:0-2055 GCA_964404255.1 uncultured Alphaproteobacteria bacterium
AGAAATCGAGCAGGGCGCGATTGAAGGCGTCGGGCTCTTCGAGATTGACGCAATGGGTCGTGCGCGGGACGATCCAGAGGCGGGCGTCGGGGATCGTGCGCTTCATGAACAAAGCGGGCGCGAGACAGGGCTCGTCGTCGTCGCCGGCGACGACGAGGGTAGGCAGGTTCAGGCGGGCCATCTGCGCTTCCAGTTGGTAGATCGTCGGCCGGCGCATCTGGACGCCGCGCGTCGTCAAGGCGCTGCCGAGCGCGGAATGCTCGGCGAAATGCCGGTTGAACTCCTCGGCGCCGCGCGGGTCCTTCTCCGTATAGCGGCGGCGGATCGGGCTGTTGGCGTAATGAACGATGCCCTCGGCCATGCCGAGATCGAGGAGCCGGGTGGCGAGCGCGCCGCTGTCGGAGAGGAATTTCTCGCGCAAGGCCGGATCAGAGCCATGGCCCGCGCCCGCGACCACGAGCGAACGCGCCATCTGAGGATGCGTAAGCCCGAAATTGAGCGTCGCGTAGCCGCCCATCGAAAGGCCGACGATATGGGCGCGCTCCAGCCCGAAATGCCGGATCACCGCGGCGATGTCCTCGACCGCCTGGGCCTGGTTGTAAGCCGCCGGGTCCTCGGGAACGTCCGAGGGCGGATAGCCGCGCGCGTTGAACGTGATGCAGCGATAGCGCCGCGACAGGAAGCGCACTTGCGGCTCCCAGCTTTGGCAATCGCCCGCGAACTCGTGCACGAAGACAATCGGGGTCCCGGTCCCGGTCGATTCGGCGTAGAGCCGGACGCCTGCGGAGTCGACGAAGCTCACGCGATCCTCCCTCAGCCTTCTTCGAGCGCTTCGTCGAGCGAAGTGGTCGAGTAGATGTCGACGCCCCTGGTCTCGCGCACGAACACGAGGCAGATCACGAAACAGGCGGCGGCGAGAACGACGGGATACCACAGGCCCGCATAGATGTTGCCGGTGGCGGCCGAGATCGCGAAGACCGCGGCGGGCAGGAAGCCGCCGAGCCAGCCGATGCCGACGTGATAAGGCAGCGACATCGCGGTGTAGCGGATGCGCGAGGGGAATAATTCCGCCAGCATGGCGGCGATCGGGCCGTAGGTCATGGTGCCGAACAGCATCAATGCGATGAGGATGAGAAGCGTCATCGGCTTGTCGACATTGGCCGAGGTTCCGGGGCCGACCTCGTAGCCGTTCGCCTTGAGCGCGGCGGCGAAGGCGGAAGTGAAACGTTCGCCTTCCGCCTTGGCGTTGGCGGCCTTGCCGTCGTAGCTGGCGACAACCGTGTCCTTGATCTTCACCTGCGCCGTCTCGCCCTTGGGCAGCGGCTGCTCCACATAATTGAGCCCGGCCTTGGTCACCTGACGGCGCGCGATGTCGCAGGAGGTGACGAATTTGGTCGTGCCCGTCGGGTCGAACTGGAAGCTGCATTCCGACGGGTCCGCCAGGATCACGAGAGGCGCCTGCGCTTGCGCGATCTCCAGATTGGGCGCGGCGTAATGCGTCAGCAGCTTGAACAGCGGGAAGAAGAACACAGCGGCGAGCAGACAGCCGGTCATGAACACCGGCTTGCGGCCGATCCTGTCCGAGAGCCGGCCGAACAGGACATAGAACGGCGTGGTCACGACGGTCGCGATCATCACCAGCACGTTGGCGGTCAGCGGCTCGACCTTCAGCGTCTGCAACAGGAAGAACATCGCGTAGAACTGGCCAGTGTACCAGACGACCGCCTGACCCATCACCATGCCGAAGACGGAGACCAGCACCAGCTTCAGATTGTCCCTGCGCGCGAAAGCTTCCGTGATGGGCGCATGCGAGATCTTGCCCTCGCGCTTCATGCGCAGGAACTCCGGCGACTCGTGCAGCTTCATGCGCACCCAGATCGAGATCAGCAGCAGGAAGATCGAGACCAGGAACGGCACGCGCCAGCCCCAGGCGCCGAAGGCCGCCTCGCCCAGCAGGAGCCGCGTCGGCAGGATGACGAGCAGCGAGAGCAGCAAACCGAGCGCGGCGGTGGCCTGTATCCAGCCGGTCTTCTCGCCGCGTTGCGAGTTCGGCGA
>CAYOJJ010000049.1:0-487 GCA_964404255.1 uncultured Alphaproteobacteria bacterium
AGGGTTGATCACCTGCGCGACGATGTCGATCCTGCCGCTTCGGGTCAGCGGGGCAAGAGACGATTTGATGATCGACGGCAATTGGGCGTCAAGTTCCGCGAGCCGGCCGGCGAGAAAGGTCGCAAAACGTTTTCGGACAAGCGGATGCACATCGTCGCGCACCAGCACCGGAAGGACGCCGCAGGCAAAATCCACATTCGGAAAGTGAACGCCATGCTTCGCTTTCACGGCCGCCAGGACGTCATTCAGGTCCGATATCGCCGTCAAAGGGCTGCGGAGAATCTGCAGGATCAGAGCCGGATCGGCGACAACCCACATGCGCAGCAGCTCGTTTTCGAGCCAGATGCGGGGCGAAAGTTCCCTGAACACGGCATGCCGGTTTTCCGCCGAATGGAGCTGATAGGATTTCATGGGAAGCGGTCATAAGGCATGATGCGGGTCAACTCAATTCATCTTACCTTGGGACGAGGACGCCCTATAAGACATT
>CAYOJJ010000049.1:497-1955 GCA_964404255.1 uncultured Alphaproteobacteria bacterium
GCTGGCACTCGTCACATAGGCGGCGAACTTTCAACCAGCCGCGTCGCCGGAGCCGCGCGATTTGAATCTGAATTTCTCAGGCCGTGCGCGCCACTCATCGGCCAATATGCTGAATGCCAGAAGATCGGATCGCTCCCCGGTATCGGGCATGCGCAGATGCTTGATGAACAACGCCTCTTTGCGCCATATGTAAGTATAGATCAGCCACAACATGGGCTTGTTCTGGGGGCGGACATTGCACCTGACTTTCGCATACCCCAAACGATTGAAGAAATAGTCGTAGACGGCTTCAGACGCTTCGAAAGTCGCATTCTTGCCGCGCCACGCTTTGTCGCCGATCAGATGCGAGATGGTCAGCACATCCTGGAGCCGCTTCAGCTTGATGATGAAGAGGCCGATGGGCTCCTTCTCCTCTTTCGGAAATATCCCGAGAAGCGCCTTTTCCTGGCGCCCTTCATGCTGTGAGAAAAAGCTCAATTGCTGTTCGACAGTCCAGCTGCGGCGCGGCGTATTCAGCATTGCCGCAGCCATTTCATCTTCAATCCATGCCGCCATCTTCGGGCTGGCGTCGTCGCGGGTCATCGAACGGATCAGGAAATTGTCCGTCAATATCTCAATGGACGAGGGTAGCATGAGCGCCATTTTCAAGCCTGTCCTTACGACCTGAACTCATCCAGGATCCGGCCGAATTGCACGACATCGACACGGCCGTTGCCGCTTGCCGCCGGATGTTCCTTCCGCAAAACACCTTCCTTCAGCCAGCCCGTCGCTTCATAGTGCCTTATGGCGGGCGTATATGTTTCCATAATCTGGGCTATCGCTTTGTAGATGCCGCGCTTCGTTGCGAGAAATTTCAGGAGCACGGGGTCCGTCTCGGCCAAGACGTTAGACAAGCCGTAGCGTTGCTGGTCGATCATAACATCGAGCGTGACGTTGTCATTGCCCGGATCGATTACGCCCTCATACAGGCCGATATGATCACCGCTGGTGCGCCCATAGATGCCAAGGATCGCCCGCTTGTTCTTCCAGGAAACATCCACATACCGCTGAAGATCCGTTCGCGTAACCTTGGCGGGACGCGCATTGAGTTGCGCCATCATAACCGGGTCGCGCGTCCATCTCAGCCAGTCCTCGCTCACCTTGTCCGGAGTGATTGGGCGGATACGGAACCGCTTGGTCATGAGATCAATGACTTCGGACATCGCTTACCGATCCAGCCGAATCACCCTGCCGGCGAGCCGCCCGCAAGACTTGAAGTGGAATACTCTCACTTTGTCACCTTGTTTCGCGCCATCATAGTTTTTGCGCGGCTGTGCGTAAACAGCTAACGCCGGCAGAAACTTCGCCAATGCCTTTGACGGAAGAACGAGTTCCCTTTTCGCATCACAATGCCATTAGAAGCAAAAAAGAGGACCGGCCAACCGGCCGGTCCTCAGATTGATTTGCCTTGTAAGTCCG
>CAYOJJ010000050.1:0-1551 GCA_964404255.1 uncultured Alphaproteobacteria bacterium
CTCTATGATGATAGATATAGAAAACACCCTTTCTTTGCTCCTCATCCTCATCCTCAATATCAATCCATTCATTCATCCTCTTATAATAATAATTCTGAGAATACATTCCAAGTGGAGGAAATCGATGAGTCCCCATTGACTGCGCCTTCTCAAAGAATTCCCTCACAATCAGGGGAGGGAATGACTTTTCCCCCTCCAAATATGGATGATGAGGATGAAGAAATGATGCAATAAACATTACAAAATGTATTATTTTCTTTGGATTTTTTTATTTTTTGAAATGTTCATATTTACCCTTCCCTTCCCCTCCCCTCTTTTCCCCCCCGTTGTTCACCGTTCCCTTCTGAATGATTTCGACGATTTTAAATTCAAATTTTATTATATTAAACAACATGATGAATACATGCAATCAATATGTCATGTCATCTTATATCTATCATGTCACATAATCTCCCAATTCTCTTCTGATCCTTTCTCCTTGTTTGTTCGTTTGTTCTGTCAGTTCACAGTTCCCTTGCATCGCATCGCACACAATTTCATATGAGTATATTCATGCTGTAACACATGCACACCGTATCGTATCATTCACATTCCGCTCATTTCCGTAACGGCGTTATTGAATACAAAATCAATTCGAATTCAATTTTTGTTAATTGTTGCATCTTCATCTCAAAGACTTCATCGCCATTTAATTAATGATTAATTCAAAAATATTTATTATTTTTACGTATTCCTTCACAAAAACTCCGAAAAATAAAACCAAACAAAAAGAATGAACAAAAAGAGAAATATAAATATAAATTATATTTTGTGAATAATTAATAATAATAAATATATCAGACGAATTTAAAGTAAAAAGCGCAACAAAAGAAAGAGAAAATAGTAATTTCCATCCAATAAAACCACTCAGAGTGTGAGTTGAATGAAAGGAATTTTTATTTTTTTTCTTTTTAATTCGCTTTTCCTTTCGCCACCAACGCCGCCACTCCCCCAGCAGATGATTTTTGTAAGAATTCCCAATTATTCACCATAATCTTTTGAGTCGCCAACAACGCAGCCTTTTGAACTTTTGGAGACGCCGATTGGAGGACCGCCATTAATTTATTTTTCCCCCCTAATTTACTAATAATTTTCTTCCCATCCATATGAAACCTTGCGAATTCCCCAATATCAAATGCGGCGACTTCTTTCACAGTATCATCAGGATCTACTAATAATTCAATTAAACGTCCAACTAAATAATAATTTTTATGTTCAAATTTAGCGATATTTTCTCTCCAAAAAACCTCATTCTTATGGACGGGGGTCCATGAGAGATTCCCGCTACGAACCTCAGAGGAATATAAATCAAAGGTAGAGAGTCTAGTAATAGTCTCTTCTAAAGTAGACTTAATTATAGACATATCAGGGTTAATATCCCCATCCTTAAATTTACGTTTGGAGAGGGTATCGATGACGGATAAAAGGCCTAATCCAATCATCTCCTCACCATAGGAGTCCGCAGTGATCTCATCGGAGAGGGAGGCAGAGGAGGACTTTGATTCCTTAGAA
>CAYOJJ010000051.1:0-1542 GCA_964404255.1 uncultured Alphaproteobacteria bacterium
GCAAGCGCGGTTTCGTTGGAATCGAAATCGGTCACGGTGACCTTGACCTTGTAGGTCTCTTCGAACTTCTTGATCAGGTCGGGGCTGGTGTAGTTGCCCCAATTGTAGATGTTGAGTTCGCCATCGGCGCGAGCCGCGCCCGTCGCGGCCAGCAGCGACAATCCGACGACCGTAGCAGTCAGTTTCCTGTTCATGCTTTTTCCTCCCGATGTTGGGACCCGAGGTGAAACGTCCTCAGGTCCGCTTCCTGCTGATGAAAAAGAAAGCTGTGACGATGCCGATCGACAGCGCCAGGAAGGCGGTCGAGATCGCGTTCACCTCGGGCGTCACGGTGCGTCGGAGCTGGCCGAGCATGTATGTGGGCAGCGTGTCCTGGCCACCCGACTTGATGAACTCGGTGATGACGACATCGTCGAGCGAGACGACGAAGGCGAGTATCAGCCCCGCGAGAATGCCCGGCCAGAGCAGCGGCAGCGTGACGTGCCGAAAGGCCTGCCAACCAGTCGCATAGAGGTCGGCCGCCGCCGTCTCGAGCGACAGGTCCATGCTTTCGAGCCGCGCCCGGATCGGCAGATAGGCGAACGGTACGCAGAAGGCCGTATGCGCGGCGATCAGGTAGCCGAGCCCCGAATAGCCGGTCCAGATCTTGATGCGCGAAAAAACGATCAGAAGCGCCACGGCGGTGACGATCTCCGGCACCATCAAGGGCTGGTTGATGAAGGCGTATTTGAATGTCAGCCCTCGATAGGGCTTGGTCCGGGTCGTCGCGATGGCCGCCATCGTCGCGGCGATCGTTGCCAGCACGGCGGCGACGCTGGCTATCTGGAACGAACGGATCGAGGACTCGATCACCAGCGTATTGTTCCACGCGACATGGAACCAGCGCAGCGAAAAGCCCTTCCAGATCGCCAGCGAATCGTTGTCGTTGAAGGCATAGACCACCAGCGCGCCGATCGGCAGGTAAAGCAGGAAAAAGCACAGCATCGCTATGGAGGCGAAGCCGGTCTGCTTGCGTACGTCGAAATTCCTAGCCATGGGTGCCGCCCGCTCTGCTCGTGTTGCGGACGTAGACCAGCAGGGCAACCATCACGATCGCCATCAGCGCAATCGACAGTGCCGCGCCAAGCGGCCAGTTGCGGCCTTGACCGAATTGCAGCTCGATCAGGTTGCCGATCATCAGATTGGTGCCGCCGCCGAGCACACGCGGCGTTACATAGGCGCCCAGCGAGGGAATGAAGACGAGTATGGAGCCCGCAACGATGCCGGGGGTGACCAGCGGGACGATGACATGCCGCAGCACCTGGAGCCGTGTCGCGTAGAGGTCGTAACCGGCCTCCACCAGGCGGAAGTCGATCTTCTCCATGCTGGCGTAGAGGGGCAGCACCATCAGCGGCAGGAACACGTAGACCATGCCGAGCAGGACCGCGAAATTCGTGTACATGAACTGCACCGGTTGGTCGGTCAAATGCAGCATTTGCAGCGCCGAATTGATGATGCCGTCGTTGCGGAGCACTTCCTGCATTGCGAAAGTGCGGATCAGCA
>CAYOJJ010000052.1:0-1538 GCA_964404255.1 uncultured Alphaproteobacteria bacterium
AATGTGTATTGTCCAGTGCCCCCTCTTTACTATACTCAAGGGATACTATATGTCCTATGTCAGGATGTCATCATTACTATTGACCCTAAAGGGATTATCCCGACGACCTTTCACCTCACTGGGAGAGCCCCCTCAAAGACCGTTTATCCCGTCGTGAATTCCGTGTTTTTCGCCGTCTCTCCCTCTATCCCCACCCTCTTCCCTAACGGCACCCTCTTCACTGCCCCTAATACAACCACCCCGAATACTCTATTATTCTTCACTATCAATTCCCAATTATCCGTCCTTCAAATGTCCACGGGGAATATTCAAAATATCACGACGAATAATCCCTCATGTATTATCACCTCTAAAAACACTGCCGCTATTAAAGGGGGGGGGAATAATATTTTATTGTATAAATGTGCCGCTATCCCTGGGAGTATATTTAAGATAGATATGGCTACCCTAACTCAAACAGCTAACACCCTTACCCTCACTAACATAGGCAATCAATGCCCCACCCTCTCCTCAGACAACCTCCTCTATGACCCCCTTACCCTCCGCATATACTCCCAATGTAACGCGAATAATGGCTTTCAAAACTTCATTTCCTTCGATATCTTAGGGAATATTCTCTATATCAGTGGATCCCAAGGCCCTCTCTATCAGTCCTCTACCCTCTCTATAGACCCTATAACTGGCATATTATACTGGATGAATGGAGGGAATATTAATAATAATATGGGGACGGCTTATAATATAAGCTCTTTTGATTGGGCGAATGGGGGATTTTTAAATTCCTCAATACCCTATCCCTTAGCCACAGCCCCCTTTACCCTCCCGAATTTCTTCATCCCCGATAGATATAACTCCCCTAGAGGGGGGTTATTTATCCAATCCTCTCAAGGGGGTATCGCTTACATCACTAATCATACGCAAATCTCCGTATTATTATCCCCCAACACCCTATGTAATACGGTGTTTTCCCCCTCATTTTATGACAGTCTGACGGCTTCTATTATAGGGCAATGTGTCACGAATACCTTTATGACGTCGTCGTCGTTGGTGGGGATCTCAGTGAATCCCTCCTCTCCATTCACCCCCCTTATCCCCTCACCTCCAACCACCATCGTCTCCTCCTCCCAATGTTACGTTTCACCCACCTTCTCCCCCTTCTCCATCTCTATGGATACCCGTCGCCACCTCCTCCTCCCCTGTACTTACTCTACCCTCCTCGTCGTCTCCGCAGACTCTACCCTCCTCTCCTATCAAAGTACTCTTATAGCCAACCAGTCTATGTACCCTTGTATCGACCAGTCCTCCTCCTCAGTCTATCTCTCCCAAGGATCCCTCTTCATTACCTCCTGTATGAATGGAGGGGTTTATTCTATTGATGCCATTAATGGGGTGACCTCTGTGATTATCCCCCCGGAAAATTGTCCGCTGATGAGTGTAGGGGATGGGGTGATATCCCTTATGCCCCCCACCACCACTATCACTACGACCTCTCCGAGTACCCTCCCTATTTGGTCGATCTGTGCCAATGGGACAGTCAG